>CAWJYL010000001.1:0-1828795 GCA_963847075.1 uncultured Acidobacteriota bacterium | reverse complement strand
GGCCATTCCCTCACGGTCATCTACTACCAGATTCTGCGTCATCTCAAAATAGAGACCGGCGTTGCGGGAGTCCGGGAGTGTCTGTTCGTTCCCCTCGCAATCTCCCCATTCGCCGTGGCACGGGCTATCGCTGACGGGAGTCCATCCGCGACGCGCTCCGCGACACACAATATGCAGACGCCATCGAGTCCTGAAGGACGTGCTCACGAATTTCACGACCTCCAATGTCCCCGCGGGTCGGCGGTCCGATCAGCCCGTGCGATTCATTCACAGGTCAGTCTTTATTCGCATCGCGATCGATCGTCAACGACAAGGACGATGGAGCTTTGACGTTACGCTCGCTGCCCTTGCGGCGTTTCTGTTGACTCCAGCGCTACACTTTCAGCATGCTGCATGCAATCGATAAGGCACCGCGCGATACCCTCTTCCACGCCACATGCTTACAGAATTGCCGCAATTCGGTCAACACTTGTCGTGAAGGTAGGCGCGGCTCCCGTTCCAGCAACTTCACCCTGGCGACGCTCTATCGGTTCAATGGGTTTGTCACATGGGTTTCACCGCATCATTCCAGCGTGTACTCTGATTCACGCGAGCATTGACTTCGATTCGGTTCACGGCGACCGGAGCCGCTTCCTCCTGGTACGGTCACGAATCTCGAGAGCCTCTCCTTGACATATCGGACCGATCATTTCCAACGCACATGGCAACTTCGGAAGGGCGGAGGATTTGATGCTCCTGGAACCGGCATGGTCGATGGCGCCGGGCGTACTTTCCTCCGTCCCGGACAAATCGAACGACAGGATGTCGTGCAGAATATGGCCCTGGCCGTCGACCTGGTCGACGCTTGATTGACGTCGAGTATTACACAAGGCGATCTGGTGGAGCATCGACCGGGATCGACTACTCATGCTGATCGACAGTTTCTATTCCCCAGGAACAGTCAGGTGCGCATCGCTTCCGTGGTTGAGCCGGATCCGATAGCGATCATCGGCGATGCCGTCATCTTCACTCTTCTCGCCGGATCGTTCCTCGGCCTCGGAACATCGAGACTCCCCGACCTCTGCAACTACTACGTGTCGAAGGAGGCGCCGACCGAGCCGATGCTGATCAGCCTGCCTACCGACAGTTTCTATGCACAACGGTCATGGATGGCTGCCCGCGCTGCGGACACTCGGCAATACGGATTGGGTGCTCAATGATCCGGGTCTCGCGCTTCGCGACATTGCGCCCGAGCTGCTCGCCAGCCGCCGAGCCGAACCAGGCGGGACGGCCCCGACTTCAGCTTCTTCGACGCTGATCATTCTGCCGAGTGCCCCGGCACTGCCCGCGCCAAGCGGACTTGCAGGCGCGCTCTCCGCCGTCAGCAATCCCAACGCCTTCCGCGATATGGCAGGGCTCGCGGGCACGCAAGCCGATGCGGCCACGGCCTTTCAGACCGCCGCGGATCTGGCCAAGAACTTCGGGAACCAGGCGGCGGCGCTCAAGTTGGCAGAGCTTGCAAAGGATGCGCATTCAACGCAGACGGCGGATCAGAAACTGGCAACGGTTCAACGTGCGGTGGACAAAAACCTCGTGCCCGCCCAGGAGGCCCAGCAACACGCCTCGAAGATCCTCGACGGGCTGCACGCCACAACGCCGACGCCGCCGCATCAGGATCCCGTCATGTCGCGCGCGGTGTTCGCGGCCTCGGGGCAGCCCGGCAGCACCATAGAGGCGACGACGGCGGACGGCATGGTGCGCGTCGCCTTAGCCGGAAGCTCAACCGGCGACGCCGCGACCGCCGCCAGCGGGGCAGCCTTGCCCCATCCTTTGGCCACGACGGTGCCCAACGCCGCCGTGCGCCAGGACGGCATCGATGTTTTCGAGGGTAACAATCTGCCGGCCTTCAACGCCATGACCGCGGCAGGGATCAAGTACATCATTCACAAGAGCTCGGAGCGGGTCGCGGGCGGCGGCTTGATTACCGATGGACAGTTTCCCACCAGGTGGGCAGCCACCGCGGCGGCCGGCGTCATCCGCGGCGCGTTCCACTTCTATCGCCACAGCGACGTGGTCACGGGCGACGTTCAGGCCGACACGATGGCCGGCGCCATCAAACGGCTGGTGCCGGGCGACCTCGCGCCGGCAATGGATTTCGAGAACGAGGCCGTCGTCACAGGCAGCAACGATCCACCGGCGACGGACTGGCGCACCGAGCTCGAGGCCTTCCTCGATCGACTCGAGACGAGGCTTGGCCGCACGCCGATCGTCTACACCAGCGCCACCGCATGGACGAGCCACATCAGCGGCAAGAGCGATTTCAACGCCGCCGACTACGCCCATTTCGGCAATTACCCACTTTGGGCAAAGACGTACTTTGGCGGGAAGGTCGTGAACGGCGTCGACCTCGACAACGACCCACACAACGCTGCGTTTAAGGCCGCCGCAGCGACTCGCGCCGACGGCCAGTACACCAAGCGCTGGACAACGCAGCCCCTCCTGCCTGCCTCGTGGTCGAAGTGGGACTTTTTTCAGTACACGCCCTTCACGCCGGGAACTCTGCTGGCCGGCAATCCTTTTGCCGATTGGCAGATCGATTTCGACGTGACCCGTGGCGGCCTCTATACGCTGCGCGGGTTGGCCGACCTCGGGCGGACAGCGCCACACCTTTTGGGAAACTTGAGTTGCATTACTTACACTGAAGCCGATGGCAGGATTTACCTGGTCGAATACAGCGGGGGCTCATGGCAAAGCACCGATGTGCTCGCCTCGGCAACTGGCGCACCGATCGCGGCCGGCGACCCCGCCGCGATCGGTGTCGGTGGAGTCCAAATCATCGCATACCGCGCCCGCGATGGCCGCCTGATCGCGCTCACGCGCAGCAGCGGCGATACCGCTTGGACTGTCACCGCCGTTGCAACCAACGCGATCGACGACCCGTTCGTCACCTTCTCCGGCAACGATGCGCATCTCGTGTTTAGGGACGGCGACGACCACCAGGCGCACTTCGTGCGAACGAACGGCACCTGGCACGCCGACGCCCTTGCAACCGACTCGGGCGCGCCGACCGCATCGGGCGCCCTCGTCGCCTACCTGCACCAGAACGCGGTCCACGTCATCTCGCGTGCCGGAAACGACGGTCACCTGGTCGACCTCTATCGCTCCGGTACGAGCGCCAAGGCGGACGACCTTACGGCGACGGCGGACGACGGCACTGGTCATGCACCACCGGCAGCCACCTACCGCGCGGCGACCTATACGCCCACCGGCCGGGCGCCGCGCATCGCCTATCGCGCGTTACGAGGCGGCATCTGGATTATCGAGCGCGACACGCTACAGGCACGCAATCTCGGGGCGCTGGCGATCGCAGCCTCCGGAAGCACTGCAGGAATGGCGGGTGCGCCGCTCGCCGCCGGAAGCCCGACGGCCCTCGGCGGGGACACTTCACGCGTCTTCTATCGGACAGTTGATGGATTGATCATCGAGATTTTCGACGATGGCGGCACGGTGAAGTGGCGTGAGATATGCGGCGACGCTGTCGCCGATCCGACGGGGTTTGTGGACGCCGAAGGGCCGAAGGTCAGCTTCCGGTCCGAGGACGGCTCGATCCGCCTCGCCAAGCTGTTGGGTGGCATCTGGATCTGCGACTTCGCGACCAGGACGTGGCTCCCCGATGAGGGCACCGACAGCACGACGTCCGATATTCCTGCGATTCCGGTCTGAGATGCGGCTGTCACGCGAAGCTCCGCGAGGTCAGGTCATCGCCAAAAATCGGGCGCTTGCCCTGAGGCATTCCGCTGGTCGAGCGATTCGTACTATCGAGCCGGGACGGGTCCGGCCTGGTTGGACATGGACGGTGTGCTCGCACTGCTGGCGCCGGACCGGGTGGAGCGAAAGTGGGGCGATCCGCCGGCGCAGCATGTGTTTCCTTGTTCAAGTTCGTTCGGACGCGCCAGGAGCGGCGCTGGCCGCAGCGGCAAAGAGACCGATCTTCTTCAGAAGGTCGTGAAGTTGACGCTTCTCATGTCGGTCCAGGACAGCCATGACCATTTCGAGGTCCGCTGCGTGCCGGGTGAACGCGGCCTCCACCGTGGCTCTCCCTTTCGGGCTCAATGTCAGGACTTTGGCCCTTCTGTCGTTCGGCGACGGCGTTCGGAGGACGAGTCCTTTCTCTTCCAATCTGTCCACCGCAGCAGTCATCGAGCCGAGTGCGAGCGGGACTTTGGATTGAATTTCCGTTATCGAGAGTGGGCCCTTGTGCAAGAGTGCTTCCAGCGCGGCGAAGTCCGTAAGGCCCAATCCGGTGTCCTTGATGCTGCGCTCGGCGATGTGGCCCACAGCGCGGTGACACCTCGCTAGCACCAGCCAGAGATGCGGCGCGTCGAGTGGAGTCGTCCTGCTCACGATTGGTTGCGCGTTATCGCTTTGCCGGTGAGGCTACTGTAAATGTGCGGTCCAGCGAGAATGCACCGGCGCCGCGGATCATGAGAAACGCCGTCATGGCGAGGACCAGCAAGTGATATTCGAATCCCTCGCCTTTCTGAGTGCCGGTCCAGTTCATGAAAAAGCCGAAGCCGCTGTGTACCGTCGCGATCGCGACGAGCATGTTGACGGAGATGCCGAAGGCAGCGATTCGTGTGAGGAAGCCGAACATCAATCCCAGCCCGCCAAAGAACTCGGCCGCGATTGCCAGGAACGCGAACACGGCCGGAATATGCGCCGTGCCTGTGAAATAAGACATGGTTCCGGAGAAGCCGTGTCCGCCGAACCAACCCAGCATCTTCTGCGAGCCGTGCGCGAAGAAGACGACCCCGAGTACAGACCTCAGAATGACCGTAGCCGCGTTGTCGTCTGTGGCGAGTAATTTGCGAAGCATGTGCCGTCTCCTTTTGCGCCGACAACCGAATCGCGAGATGCGTCGGCGTCTACCCGGATATAGAGGTTGTCATTATATAAAGATTCATGTCATCAGTATAATTTCCCAGGACGTAGTTAACTCTCGTGGTTCGAGTTGGTTAGTTGGCTATGAGCGAACTCCGTTGAGCCCAGCCCTTGAGACAAAACCCCGGCGCTTTGGCGACGAGACGGATTGTGGTTCGCGGCACTGGGCCCTCGGTCACCGAGGTGGGGCGAAAGTGGGGCGATCTGGCGGCTACAGGAAGCGAAACCTGACGACTCGAACGCCTGATCGAGTCGCGTCTTGTTGCCTTTTGTCGACTTCAGGCGGCAATTGAGGTGTTCTTATAACCCAAAGGTCGTAGGTTCAAATCCTACCCCCCATCGTGACGGCTGTCCTTCGCACCCCCTCGTAACAACTGGACGTATGCCTCGGTACGGCGGAACGCGCCTCTCCGATCTCGGGTTCAGGAGATCCCAGTCCGCCCCTCGGGCTAGATTGAAAGGTTTCTAGGCGGTGAGGAACCCCGTGCCGTCAGCGTCTGGCCTCCCGCCTTCGACGCCGAGCCAAAAGTGACTGGCGCCACCTACGGATCAATCGGATAGGAGGACAATTCACAGACCCGACTCCGGCTGCGAACTAGAGGAGAACGACGATGAAGACGCTCTCGAAGATCCTTCCCGCGATTCTCGCCCTCGCGCTCCTCGTCGCTGGCTCGCCCCTCGCGGGTCAGTCGAAGAAACAGCCCACCCCGAAACCGGCAGAATCCTCAAATCTAAACTCCGGGCGCAGTCAGCCCGACCGCTCGCGGGTCGCGCCGTCTCCGACTCCGAAGCCTGTTGAGGCGAGTTCGGTTAAGAGCTCAAAATCGAATTCTTCCGACCGCCAAGGTGTGGCCCCGACTCCGAAGCCTGCTGAGGCGACTACGGTAAAGGGATCGAAATCGAGCGGAAGCTCTTTTCGCGGCGCGGCCACGACGACGACGCCAAACCCCGCAAAGGGGAAGCCCACGAAAGAGTAATGCGGGTCGCTTGTGGTTTGTCCTGATGACTGTCTGACCTTCCTGCCCTTTCCCTCGCCGCGAAGATAGCTGCCCAACCCCCTCGCGCCGAGGTTGTGGGGGGGGGCGCCCTCGCCAGCCGCCAGGGGCTCAATCGGCCAGGTCTTCGAGTCTCGTGCCTCGGCCCGCTCTCAGGTCGCGGCGCGCGGCCTCGATCCGATCCAGGAATCTCGGGTCATTCTCGAGTCGATAGTCGAGCCAGTCGTCCTCGGACTGGAACCCGATGAGAACTCCGGCCGGCTTGCCGTGGCGCGTGATCACGATCTCATCGACCTCTGCCAGTCTCAGGAATTTCGACAAGTCGTCCTTGACGTCGGAGAGCGCGACTCTCTTCAACCGCGCCTTCCGGACCGCTCTAACCATTCCAACACCTCCTTCTTCTCGAGGATGGCGAGGACCTCGACCGAGTTCTCGCTCACATCGTAGAAAACTCTCACCTCGCCGACTCGCAGTCGGTACTGAGGCTTCGCGATGCCCTTCAGCCGCTTGATGCGACTCCGCGACTGCTTCCGAGGCTGGTGCCGGAGATGAGACTCCAGGGCGCCCTTGACCTCAGACCGAATGTTTGCTCGAAGTCTCTTGAGATCCTCTACCGCCTGCGGCGCAAGCAGGATCTCGTATTTCATTCTGGCTAGATTATAGCTATATTCAACCGCTTGAGGCGATTCCCTGAAAGACCCACCCATTCCCTGTTACGTCCACGGCGGGATGGGGAAGGCGTAGAGGGCGCGCGACACGCGGCTCGAGCGGATGGTGGCGGCGAAGGTGCTGCCGGAGCCGTGGTCTCGGACGGATCCACGCGCTCGGCCTCGGCGAGAACCCTCTCTCCAGCAAGGAGATCACGCGAAGAGACGAATGGCAGTATGGATCGTAAGCGTCGCGAGGCGTGACCCCTTTTCCTTTCAGGTGGGGCGATTTCCGATCGGAACCTTACGTTGAGCCATCGGGCTCGAGGCGCACACGGCCAACCACTCTGCTTACTCCTGCCGGACCGCGACATTGGGCGTACCCGGACTTGGGGGCGGGGAGATGATAGGCGGGCGGCGGCCTCTCAGGTACAGGGAGGAGTAGCGAGCAGAGCACAGGAGGCGCTTCGTGAAGAATTTCGTTTGGGGAGCAGTCTCTGCAATCGTAGTTCTTGCGATCGGTGCATTGGGCTACCTCCAACTCGGATTCGCTTCGGTGGCCGCCGACGCGAGGCCCCCCGCCTGGGAAGCCAGCTTGATGAATTCAGCAGTGCACGCGTCCGTCCGGCGTCGAGCCCCTACAGTCGAAAATCCGCTGCCCCGTTCGGACGACACTCTCATTGCTGGGGGCAAGCTCTACATGAATGATTGCGTAGGCTGCCACGGCGCTCCCGGCCAACCTCCAAGCGATTTCGGCGCCACCTTTTATCCTCGAGTACCACAGTTTCCCAGGATGGGATCGCAGTATTCCGAGGCTCAACTCTTCTGGGTTGCCAAGCATGGCGTCCGGATGAGCGGGATGTACCCGCAGTCTCCGGGTTACTCGGATTCCCAGCTTTGGAGTCTCGCCTCGTTCATAAGTCGAATCCGAGATTTGCCGCCTGCGGTCGCCGGAGCCCTGCAACCACCGGCATCAGAGCCCCGATGAAGAACTTCATATTCGGCCTTCTCAGCACCACGGCGCTCATCCTGGTCGGCCTGATCGGATACCTCCGGCTGGGTGCTGCCGAGGTCCGCGCCGATGTCAGTGCTCCCGGCTGGCAAAGCAGGCTATTTCATTCCGCCGTGCGCGCATCCGTCAAGCGTAATGCTCCAAGAGTTCAGAGTCCTCTGGTGCATACCGACGATGAGTTGATCGCGGGCGGAAAGCTCTATCTGAATGGATGCGCTGGATGCCACGGCAGACCTGGCCGCCCTCCTCGTTCCCAGGCTTCGTTCTTCCCACCGCCCGAGTTTGCGCACGCCGGCACGCAATTCTCAGAGCCCGAATTGTTCTGGGTCATCAAACACGGCATACGAAGGACCGGGATGTCCGCCTACGGTCTTCCCGGCGACTATTCCGAGCAGCAACTTTGGCTCCTCGCGGACTTTGTCAAGCACATGAAAGACTTGCCTCAGTCGGTGCGGGATGCCATTGTGTCCAGAAACCCGTAGCTGGCAGCGATTGGGCACAACTGGAGTTGCGCGCGCAGGTTCGGAGGCCAGCGGGAGCTTTCCTGTACGGTAGCCGACTCCGATGGGATTAGACCCCAGCGCTTTCCGGTGGGGCGAAAGTGGGGCGATTCGGCGGGTACAGGAAGCGCAAGCTGACGACTCGAACGGCTGATCGAGTCGTGTTTTGTAACTTCTCGTATACCTGAGGGGGCATTTGAGGTGTCGGCTGCCTGGCGCGCGCCAGGTAGCCCTGGAAGACGCGGCCGTTGGCCTGGATCGAGATCGTGGTTCCGATCATGGTCGAGGTGATCCTACTTCCAAAATGCGCGGCCGACGCGTTCCAGCCCAGCGACGAGAAGCTGACGACTCGAATGCCTGATCGAGTCGCGTTTGTCGCTTCTTGTCGACTTGAGGGGGCATTTGAGGTGTTCTCATAACCCAAGGGTCGAGGGTTCAAATCCCTCCGCCGTAACGAGGGAACGGGAAAGACGGCAAGGCCGGGCCCACGCCCGGCCTTGCTTGGTTCAGGGTCCTGGAAAGAGGTAGCCGGGACTACGCGACGTCGAATCGGTCCAGGTTCATCACCTTGCTCCATGCCGCCACGAAGTCCTGGACGAACTTCGGCTGCGCGTCCGAGCTTGCATAGACCTCGGCGAGGGCCCGGAGCTGCGAGTTCGAGCCGAAGACGAGGTCGACACGCGTGCCGGTCCACCTGACCTGGCCGGTCTTGCGGTCGCGTCCCTCGAACGCCTCCCCGGCGTCTGAGGTCGGCTTCCACTCGGTGCTCATGTCGAGGAGGTTGACGAAGAAGTCGTTGGTCAGGGCCTCCGGCCGCTTCGTGAAGACGCCGTGCGGCGACTTCCCGACGTTGGCGTTCAAGACGCGCATCCCGCCCACGAGGACTGTCATCTCCGGCGGAGTCAGCGTCAGCAGCTGCGCCTTGTCGATGAGCAGCGCCTCGGAAGGCACGGAGTACTTCCCCTTGAGGTAGTTGCGGAAGCCGTCGGCGACCGGCTCGAGCACCGCGAACGACTCCACGTCGGTCTGAGCCTGCGACGCGTCCATGCGTCCCGGCGTGAAGGGGACCGTGACGTCGTGGCCGGCGTTCTTTGCGGCCTGTTCGACGCCCGCGCAGCCGCCGAGGACGATCAGGTCGGCCAGCGACACCTTCTTGCCGCCGGAAGCCGCCCCGTTGAACTCGCTCTGGATGCCTTCCAGCGTCTTGAGTACCTTCGCGAGCTCGGCCGGCTGGTTGACTGGCCAGTCCTTCTGCGGCGCGAGGCGAATGCGGGCGCCGTTGGCGCCGCCGCGCTTGTCGGAGCCGCGGAAGGTGGACGCGGCCGCCCACGCGGTGGACACGAGCTGCGACACCGTCAGGCCCGACGCGAGGATCCTGGCCTTGAGCGCGGCGACGTCCTTGTCGTCGATCAGCTTGTGATTGACCGCGGGGATCGGGTCCTGCCAGAGGAGCTCTTCCTCCGGCACCTCGGGGCCGAGATAGCGCGCGCGGGGACCCATGTCGCGATGCGTCAGCTTAAACCAGGCGCGGGCGAACGCGTCCGCAAGCTGATCCGGGTGCTCCATGAAGCGCCGCGAGATCTTCTCGTACGCCGGGTCGAACCGGAGGGACAGGTCCGTCGTCAGCATGTTGGGCGAGATGCGCTTCGTCTTGTCGTGCGCCTGCGGCACCGTGTCGGCGCCCGCGTCGCCCTTGGGCTTCCACTGGTGCGCACCGGCCGGACTCTTCGTCAGCTCCCATTCGTAGCCGAACAGGTGCTGGAAGAAGTCGTTGCTCCACTTCGTCGGGGTCTTCGTCCAGGTGACCTCCAGGCCGCTCGTGATGGTGTCGGCGCCCTTGCCCGTGCCGAAGTCGTTCTTCCAGCCGAAGCCTTGCTCCTCGAGGCCGGCGGCTTCCGGATCGGCTCCCACGTGCGAGGCCGGGGCGGCCCCATGCGTCTTGCCGAAAGTGTGCCCGCCGGCGATCAGCGCGACGGTCTCCTCGTCGTTCATCGCCATCCGAGCGAACGTCTCGCGGATGTCCTTCGCCGCGGCGACCGGATCGGGGTTGGCGTTCGGGCCTTCCGGATTGACGTAGATCAGGCCCATCTGGACGGCCGCGAGCGGGTTCTCGAGCTCCCGGTCTCCGGAGTAGCGCTTGTCGTCCAGCCACTTCGTCTCCTTGCCCCAGTAGACGTCCTGGTCCGGCTCCCAGACGTCCGGGCGGCCGCCGCCGAAGCCGAAGGTCTTGAACCCCATCGTCTCCAGCGCGACGTTGCCGGCGAGGATCATCAGGTCTGCCCAGGAGATCTTGCGGCCGTACTTCTGCTTGATCGGCCAGAGCAGGCGGCGCGCCTTGTCCAAGCTGACGTTGTCGGGCCAGCTGTTGATGGGTGCAAAGCGCTGCTGGCCCCGCCCGCCGCCGCCGCGCCCGTCGCCGATTCGGTACGTGCCGGCACTGTGCCACGCCATGCGGATGAACAGCGGTCCGTAGTGGCCGAAGTCCGCCGGCCACCAGTCCTGGGAATCCGTCATCAACGCCGCGAGGTCCTTCTTCAGGGACGCGAAATCGAGGCGCTTGAATTCTTTGGCGTAGACGAAGTCCTCGCCCATGGGATTCGACTTCGAGGAATGCTGTTGGAGCAGGTCCAGCCGCAGCTGGTGCGGCCACCAGTCGCGATTCGACGGGCCGCCGCCGGCGGCGTGGTTGAACGGGCATTTCGCATCGGCCTTCTCGCTACTCATGGCGGGCTCCTTTCGTGTCAGGGTGCCATTCTGGCGAATACGGGTTGATCGGTCCAACGATGATCGAGTTTGTCGATGAGCTATTGGTGAAGACGGGACTTCCCCTCCGATCGCCGCGCGGCCCTACGCCGTTGCCGCCTTTTCGATGAGGGCGGCGACGGGAGCCGGCTGCGAGACGTAGATCGCGTGGCTTCCTCCGACCTCGGCGACCGTTGCGCCCGCGCGCTTCGACATCAGGCGCTGTGCCGCGATGGGGATCATCTGGTCGTCGGTCACGAGCAAGTACCAACTCGGCTTCGCCTTCCATGCCGGTTTGGTGATGGCGCCGCTGAGCGCCTCGACGCCCCATGGGACCTGCGAGTCCGCCATGAATGCCGCCTTCTCCTTCTCCACGTCCGCCGCGAACGACGCGGGGAACCTCGCCCTGTCGAGGAACAGGAAGCCGTCCTGGGGCGGCAGGATCGGCGGCACGGGCGCCCCCGGCGGAGGATCCTTGATGAGGCTGGCCACCGACTCGCCCTGGTCGGGGGCGAACGCCGTGATGTACACGAGCCCGACGACCTTCGGGTCGTTGCCCGCTTCGGTGATGACCGCTCCGCCGTAGGAGTGCCCGACGAGAATCACGGGCTTGATCTGTTTGGCGATCACGGCCCGGGTCGTAGCGACGTCGTCGGCCAGTGACTTCGTCGCGTTCTGGACCACGGCGACCTCATAGCCCTTCTTCCGCAGGATCCCGTAGACGCCCTCCCAACCCGAGCCGTCGACGAAGCCGCCGTGGACGAGGACCACGGCCTTTGAAGCAGCAGCCATGATGATTCCCTCCTCCTCGAATCCTATTCCCGAGTCCCCTCCACCTAAAGCGGTCAGCCCTTGGCCGCCACCCACGGGATCGTCGCTCACCGCAGGAACGGCAACTTCAGGGGGCGGCCCGCAGGGAGTCGCGAAACATGTCAGCAGTGAGTTGGTAGACGATGCTCTCTCGGCCTCCTGCGTCGAGCCGTGACCCCACGCAAATCCCGCCAATTTTCTCAACGGCGCGCCGCGATCGACGATTGCCAGGGCCAACAAGAAAGACCACACGGTCTACGAATCTGAATGCATGCTGCAACATGAGGCGCTTCATTTCACGATTGTAGTCACCACCCCAGTGAGAGCGCGCCAGAAAGGTCCAGCCGATTTCGACCTCGCTCCCCTCTCTATTCGTAGGCGTGAAAGCGCGAGCAGCCGATCATGCGTCCATCCTTGGTATCGGTGGCGACCAACGCACCGCCGGACTCAAGGGCCTCGCGGAAGAACTCTCGGAACCGTTGCTCCTGGTACCGATCCTTGGCGGGATGTTGCTCCCAAATGAGCGGATCGGCAGCCACCGCGAAGAGATCGCTGAAATCTCCAGGCCGAAGGGGCCTCAGATCCAGAAGCTCGCCTTTCAAAATCGGCTGGAAATCAAAGTGCATACAGGCGCGATCGCATTCGTTTTGAATGTGCGCCGCCCTTCCTGCGAGGGCCGCCTAACGGGCTGCGCGGCAGCGGCGAGCGGAGGCGCATAGAAGACAAGCCTGCCGTCCCTTTTGCCGGAGTCTCATCTACGGAAATTGAAGACCCAACGCGACGGCGAGGAAGACGGCCATCTGGCCACAGGTGAGCGGTTGGTCGGGTCAATAGAACCGGGGGCTGACACTGCAGCCGGCCGTGATGCCGGTTTTGATGGACCAACCCCAAGCGCTTTGCTTGACGAATCTCATCGAAGCCCTCCTTTGAGTGACGGAATCTCCTACCGCCCAGTTGTTTCAGGGCGCCGTGGTGGGAAATCGTGCGACCAAGAAGAGGGCCACCAGCCTCGGAGTTTACCCGAACTGTCCTCGCCCCTTCGGGGAGGACAGGAGGCTCAAGGTCTCCCCGGGGCAGTCATAGCCTAACCCGACGTATTGGCTCGATATCGGTGCACCGCTGCTTCGCGCATTCCCTGTTTCACGTCTCAAGTCGAGCGGAACAAACGATTGGAAAGGGCTTGGCAAAACGAACAGGCTGAGTCGTGTCGCCTGCACGCTCCATGACAACTCTTCAGGGGGGTTAACCATGCGTCGACTACCGGTTCGGTCGGTTCTTTCCTTCGCGGTGTCTTTCGCTTTCACCGCCTTCGCGGCCGCGCAGCTTCTCGAGATGGGCAACGCTGTGGCCAGCCCGAACTCGGGCGACATATCGGTTGCCGATGTACGCACAGACATCGACCTCGTCACCCCCGCGAGTGCGACGGGTTCGATCGAATCGGCCACATTTACGTGGTCAGCCCTTGGTTGCGCGTCGGCTGTCAAGATCAAGGTCTTCCGGCGCCACGGCGACACTCTCGCGTTCATCGCCGAGCGCGGTCCGTTCAGTGTGTCCACGAGCCCGACGGCCGTCACGCTGACTCCGCCGATCCCGGTGGAACAGGGCGACCTGCTCGGCATCGCCCGAGTGGCCAACTGCGGGAACCCGGAGATGCTGACCGGCATCGTGTCCGCCGGTTACGCGGGCTACGCTGGCGACCTGGCGGGCAACGTGTCGCTCTCTGGCGCCAACGTCGACGGCCCCGGCATCCTGAGTGTCCGCGCCACGGGAACGGCGACGGAGTCGATCGCGCGCGTGATTCCGACGGCCAGCTCGACGCCCGGCGCTTTAGGATCATTCTTCCGGACGGGGATGCAGCTCTCGAACCCGTGGACTTCCGCGATCGCGGGCCGTTTCGTATATCACCCGGCCGGCGTGGCGGGCTCTTCGGCCGACCCGAGCCTCAGCTTCAGCGTCGCGCCGGGATCGACGGTCTCCTACGACGACCTCGTCCAGACGATGGGGCAGTCGGGTCTCGGCACGATCGACCTGGTTCTGCCCGCCGGGGCGGCTCTTCCTGTCGTGGTTACGCGCGTCTACAATGACGCCGGCGCCGCAGGTACGTCCGGCTTCACGGAGGAGGCGATCGACCCATCTGGCTCATCCGAGAGCCGCGTCCTCTTCGCCGGGGCCACAGGGTTGCTCGTCGCGCCTCCGAACAACACGGGTCTGCGCTTCAACATCGGTGTGCGGGCGCTGCTCTCGGGCGCCGTGGTGACCTTCCGGGTTCGCGACGCGAGCGGCGTCATCCTCAACACCGTCACCAAGACCTACTTTCCGACCTTCTTCGAACAGCAGTCCGCCGCGACTCTTCTCGGCGCGCCCCTCGGTCCCAACTCCTCGATCGAGGTCAGCGTCTCGAGCGGCAGCGCCATCGTTTACGGTGCAACAGTCGACAACGTGACCAACGACCCCAGCATCCAGTTCGTCCGCGTCGTGTTCGCGATTCTTTAGACCGTTCGGCCCTGCGCGCTCGTCCTGCCGCGAGCCCAACGGCTCCGGCGGGCGGGCGCGGCGGCCTGGGCCGCAGACCCGGGTTTGGGCAACCGCGCCAAGGATGGCGACTCTCGAACGAGAACGAGCTCTCATACCCTGAAGGTTGCCGGTGCAAGTCCTGCCCCGCAACCAGGAACTCTTTCGCGCCAACAGTCATTCATGCATCGCGTGTTGCCGTCCAGGCATCTGTTTCGACGCGACGGATATGATGTCCGCCGCGGGCCGACTCCGGCCGGACAGGACACACGAATGCAGCGCGACATCGCATTGTGGATCGATCACCGGCAGGCCGTGATCGCGGCCGTCGCCGGCGAGACGGAGGACCTGACGCGCATTCTGTCAGGCCTCGAGAAGAGCGTCCGCTTTTCTGCGGGCGATGGTGGGGCGGAGGACGCTCGGGACCGGCGGTTTGAAGGGCATCTCAACGAGTACTACGACAGGGTCGTAGCAGTCATCCGCGACGCCCACCGCATTCTGATTCTGGGTCCCGGCGAGGCGAAGCACCAGGTGGAGAAGCGCCTCCGTGATGCGGGATTCGGCAAGGGCATCGTTGGGGTCGAAACGGCCGACAAGATGACCGACCCTCAGATCGCGGCTGCGGCGCGACGGCGGTTTCGAGAATAGAAGGCGCGTCTTCGATGAGGATGCGCTCGGTCGTCGCAGCATCGCGAATCCCCGTCGGCCACGAGGAGAGACACCGCACCGAGCGCATCGGCTGGCTACGCGCCTCGGTGCTGGGCGCGAACGACGGCATCGTCTCCACGGCGAGCCTCGTCCTCGGTGTCGCCGCCGCGCACGGGACCCACGGCAACGTGCTGGTGGCGGGAGTCGCCGGCCTCGTTGCCGGGGCCATGTCGATGGCTGCCGGCGAGTATGTGTCGGTGCACTCGCAGGCGGACACCGAGCAGGCCGAGCTCGAGCTCGAGCGCACGGAGCTGAAAGCGGACGACAAGGGCGAGCACAGGGAACTGACGGCGATCTACGTTGCCCGCGGCCTCGATCCTTCGCTCGCCAGGCAGGTCGCCGATCAGTTGATGGCCCGCGACGCGCTCGGCGCTCACGCTCGCGACGAGCTCGGCATCTCCGAAACGCTCCGCGCGCGCCCGATTCAGGCGGCGCTGGCGTCGGCCGCCAGCTTTGCGGTGGGAGCCGCCATGCCCTTGCTGGTGACCGTCGTAGTCCCGGCGGCGCGGCTGATTCCGCTCGTCTCGGGGACGTCACTCTTGTTCCTCGCGCTCCTCGGCGGCCTGGCGGCGCGCGTGGGCGGCGCCGGCGTGTGGAAAGGCGCCATCCGCGTCACGTTCTGGGGAGCGCTGGCCATGGCGCTCACTGCGGGCGTTGGGTCGCTGTTCGGAACGCTGGTCTGAAGCCACCCCGTGGCTGGCGCGATGGAGGCCACCGCGCCAGCGGGACCCGGGCAGGGCCAAGGCCTACAGGCGCCGTCCCTGAATGAGCTGGATGACGAGGACGACCACGGCGATCACGAGAAGGACATGAACGAAGCCCGACATCGTGTAGCCGGTGATCAGACCCAACAGCCACAGCACCAGGAGAATGACGAAAATTGTCCAAAGCATAGGTACCTCCTTGAGATCAGCCCAACCGAAACGACGCAATTCTCCTAGCGGGCGACGTGCTCGTGATCGTCGGCAAGAGCATCCGCTTTCAGGTGGTGAACGGTGCCGTCCTTGTGGTTGGGTGGCGCGTAGACGGTGAACAGCCTCAGGTCTTCGTGGCCGGTGCTGATGAGGTTGTGCCGCGCGCCCGCGGGGACGAAGACCACATCGTTTTCCTTCACCTCGACGGTTTCCCCATTGACGACCGCCTTGCCTGCGCCCGCGACGATGAATAGCATCTGGTCCGTCCCGGGGTGCACTTCGGATCCGATGTCCTCCTTCGGCGGGATGCTCATCGTGACGAGCTGGCTGTGGGGTCCTGTCGCGATGACGCGCCTGAAATCGCTGTTCGTCCTTGCCGCCTTCTTGATGTTCCCCTGGAAAAGCATGTTGACCTCCTCGGTTCGAGTCCAAATTCTTCACCCGGGCTTGCCCGGTGTTCTGATTCAACTGAATCAATCCCCGATGGCGGCTTCCCCCCGCCTTTGCGGATTACAGTCAGTCGTTCGAGTCTAGGGGCGTGTCACAAGAGACGGTTTCGGTTCCGGAGAGATGGTCGTGAAATCGACGATCGAGGTCGGGCTCCGCAGCCGTCGGCGCAGAAACCTGATGCCGATGCCGGCAAGTGCAATAAGGGTGAGAGTGAAGAGAATCCAGCTACCGATGCTCAGCTTTTTTTCCGGGATCGGCTCCTCGGACTGACTCTCGACGGCCACCGCTTTGGCTGCGGGTGGCGCAGGCGCGATGGGCTCCAGGGGCGCCACGTTCGCCGCGGCGTCGGGAGGAGGCGTTCCGGCAGTTGTGTCAACGGCCGCCGCGCTCGCCGCGGCTGCGCTCGTCTCGGAGGGTTCGCTTACCCGGGTCACAGGCTTCTCCGCGGGCTTCGTCGTGTTTTTCTTAGTTACGCGCTTCGTGGTCGTCGTGACCTGCAGCGTCTCCGGAGCGGGCGGGTCGACGGTCGCCGGAGCGGCGGGCTCGACGACTGGCGCGCTCGGTTCGACGCTGAGCGCGGGCTCGACGGCCGGCGTGCCGCTTTCATTCGCGGGTGCTGCGGGCTCCACGGACGAAGCGGCCGGCTCGATGCTCTCCGTGCCCGGGATCGGCGGGGGGGCCGGGGCAGGGGATACGACGGGCGGGGGCGCTGCGTTGGCTTCCTGCGCTCGAACGACTCCGGCCGTCGCGGCGACGAGAATCCCTGCCATGAGTAACCGATAGATGGATCGCATGACTTACTCCTCCTGGGTGTGGTTTCGCCGGCGTCTTGAACCCGCGACAACGGTGCGCTCGCGTTGAGCGACCTCGAGGCTCGACCCGGCGATTGAAAGCTCCGAATCCGCAGGCCCCGGACAGCCCGTCCCCATCGCGGCCACGAGGGCTCCAGGTCCGTTCCTCATGGCATCAATGCGCCGAACAACCGGCGCAGGAACGACAGACGCTCAGGCGGGCCCGAGGTCGGTCCGGCGGCGGGGTCCGACTTCGGTCTCGAGGCGAAACTGGATGGGGCGGTGCGCTGGGCCTGAGCGGATGATGGACCGCGATCGACAACCGTTGTTTGACCTTTACGCGAGCCTGCCGAGCTTGCCGAGGCTGCGATCGGCTCGCGTTCCGGCCAGCAGGGAATGCCATTGGTCCCCGGCACGAGCCCCGAGGGATAGGCGCCCGGGCAGAAGTACGGCGACATCTGGCAAAGCGCGGCCAGTTGACCGGAGCAAGGATTTTGAGGCGGCACCGTCGTTACCTGCGCGAGTAGCACGAGTGCAAGGATCATTGGCGGTTCGCCGGATGCGTCCGGGGGATCGAGCCGCGTTCTTGGGTATGCGAGTGGGCGATGACTTCCATGTTTTCCATGAACACTTCCTTGGGACAGGCGAAGCAAAATCTGCGCCGCCAGACGATGATCATGTCCGGCGGACGTGCCCGGGTCCAATCGTTTGTTTGGCTGGAGTTGAGACCCGCAAACGGTCGAACGCAGGTCGGAGTCGAGCCATCACGCGTGAGCAAAACCCCCCGGCAACCAGGTCGAGGCCCGCTCGTGCCACCCGCCGATGGCCTCGAAGCTACCGAGGGTGTAGCGTGAACGTCGGGAGGAATCACCCTCATGCCAACGGTCAAGTGTGACCCATGCGGAAAGCCGATGACGCAGGTGAGCAATCTGACGGTAAGGGTTGCGGTCCTCGTGGGCGACGCGGCGGATCTCGGAGGCGGCAGGAAAGACGAGATTCGTCCCGATGCCTATGTGTGTGCCAACTGCGGACGCGTGGAGTTTCGCATGCGCGACCCGGGCCGTTTCTCTGGCTGAAGTTCAGCGTGGCGGCGACGCCTCACCCTGAGCCGCCTCCGTCCATCGGCTCCGGGGGAGAGGAGAGGGGACAGGCTTGCTCCGGCTTCCGCGCTTCAACTCGTGCGAACCCTCAGCCATGCGTCGCGTGTTGCGTCTCGCGCATCGGTCCACGGGTCGGAGGCGCCCTGGTCGCTCTTCCAGTTGCGCTGGAGTTCCGGCTCGACCTCGTCAAATTCCTTGTCCGCGTACTCCTCGCGTCCCGCCGATTCCCAGCCGAGGCGGTACGCTGGCTCGTATTGCGAATACTCCTTGCCTGACCTGTAGTAGGGTCGATCCTTGAAGTTCTTGCTCCAGTAGTCGCTCTCCACCGCCGGATTCACTGCTTCGCCGACCGCATGGCCTGCCGCCCCGCCAACGACCGCCCCGATGGCTCCTCCCACAACGGCCCCAATCGGTCCGCCCACGGTCGCGCCGACGACGGCGCCGGTGACCGCTCCTCCGGCAGATCCGATACCCGTTTCTATTGGATGAGAGCCGGGTTCATGCGTGATCGAATCCATTGCTACCTCCCGAGAACTTGCCTGCGGAAGCCTCGCGGCCCCCTGATGCCGTTCAGTCGACGGTCAGGGAGGTGCTGTCGCTGACCTCCCTCGTTCCGTCGTTCATCAGAACGACTTTGAGTGCGCCCTCCCGGGCGGCATTTCCAAACACGTCGTAAGCCTTCATGATCTCGTCCATCGCAAAGCGGTGAGTCACCAGCAGGTGCGGACGGAGTTTGCCCGACTGCACGATCTTCAACAGCCTGGGTGTCGTGACGGTGTCCACCAGCCGCGTCGTGAGCGTGATGTTGCGGTCCCAGAGCTGTTCCAGGTGCAGTTCCACGGGCTTGCCGTGGACGCCGACGTTGGCGATCCGACCGCCTGCGGCGACGATCGCCTGGCAGATGGCGAACGTTGCGGGCATCCCGACCGCTTCGATGACCACGTCGACACCGGCGCCATTGGTCAGCTCCATGACGTTGCGAGCGGCGTGCCCATCCGTGCTGTTGATCAGAGTGGTTGCGCCGAACTGCCGCGCGACTGCAAGGCGCTTGTCGTCCAGATCGATCATGAAGATCGCGGCGGGTGAATAGAACTGTGCGGTCAGCAGGGCGGCGAGCCCGACGGGGCCGGCACCCACGATGGCAACGGTGTCTCCCGGCTTCACTTGCCCGTTGAGGACGCCGCACTCGAAGCCGGTCGGCAGGATGTCGCTGAGCATCACGAGGGCTTCCTCGTCTCCACCAGCGGGGAAGCCGTAGAGGCTCCCGTCGGCATGCGGAATGCGGACCTGTTCGGCCTGAGTTCCGTCGATGGTGTTGCCCAGGATCCAGCCTCCGTGACGACAGTGGGAATACATGCCCCTTCTGCAGAAGTCGCACTTCAGGCAGGCGGTGACGCACGAGATGATCACCTTCTCGCCGACGTGAAACTCGGCGACTTGCGGTCCGACCTGCTCGATGACGCCAATCCCCTCGTGCCCGAGAATGCGGCCCTCGGTCACGGACGGGAGATCCCCCTTGAGGATGTGAAGGTCGGTTCCACAAATGGTCGAAGTGGTGATCCGCACGATCGCATCGCCCGAATCCCGGATCGTGGGGATCGGCCGGTCCTCCCAGGCATGGTGTTTGGCACCGCGATAGACGAGAGCCTTCATGGTGGTGCCGGCGCCTGGCGCTGCCTCGACCGCAGCCGTCAGCTCGAGTTCAGCGGTTGGCATGGATTCTTCCCACGAGAAGGAAGTTCAACTTTAGAGGCGCCCCATCAGAACGAGGACGACGACAACCACCAGAAGCATACCCAGAGCTCCGCTGGGCCGATATCCCCAGCTGCGGCTGTGGGGCCACGCAGGTATGGACCCGAACAGGAGAAGAAGCAGAACGACGAGGACGATGACACCCATGACGCAGCCTCCTTGATCCGATCGAGAGGGAGAGTCCCCAACTCGATCCGAATCATGGGTGCCGGCGGCGAGTTGCGTCCAATCGTTGTTTTCGCTCGAGTTGAGACGCCGGAGCGATGGAAGCGGATCCGCCGCGAGTCGGCCCACATTGCCGCGCCTCCAGAGTCGAGCGCGCACGTCGATTGATCGGTTCCAGGTTTGGAATTGAGCGCAAACAACTATTGGACGACACGGGTGTCGGTGGGCCATGGTGGCAGGGTCGTGCCGGAGAAGAGGCTTGAAGAGGCGAGAGGTGACGGGATGACCGTAAACGTGTATGTGTCGGCGGGATTTCGCGGTCCGCCGAGGCTCGGCCTTCTCGCGCCGAACACTCCGGTTTCGCTTCTGCCCCGCGCGGAAACCTGGCGGTACGTCCGGTCCGCCGATGCCCTCGAGCTCGGCCTTTCCGACACGGACGTCGAACAGCTCCAGCGCTCCGGCTTCTGGGCCCGCGACCTGGAGAGGGGTCACGCATATCGTTGAGCGCCGGCTGCAACCAGAGGGAGATTTCGAAATGGCGACTTACACGCTTCCCGACCTTCGGTACGACTCCAAAGCGCTCGAGCCTCGCATTTCGGGCGAGATCGTGGAGCTCCACCACGAGCGGCACCACGCCGGTGACGTGAAGGGGGCAAACGCCGCCCTAGTAGCCGCTCGGCTGAAGACGGGGTCGACTGGCGCGGGCGCCCGCCCGTAGTCATCGATGCCCTTCGACTTGCTGTCGGCACTGACGCGCCTGGAGGGCAGCCTCAAGACAAAGCTCTCGCAGCGGGCTCGACGCCCTCGGCGACTGCTGCTGGCATTGGCCCTCGCCCCGGCCCTGTCTCTGGTCGTTTACGTCGCGGCGGCCCGCTGGTTCCTCTCGGGCCCGAGGCTCCGCGCGTTGATCAATACGGATCCCGAGTCGCTGACTCTCGACTATGACGAGGCGACGTCGTTCTGGCCCGGCCGGGTGACGATCCGGAATCTCTGGATCCGAGGCGGCGGCCAGAACGCTCAGTGGATCCTCCGGCTGGCCGATGCGCGTCTGGACTACTCCGTGCTCGCGCTCCTGACGAGAACATTTCGGGTAGAGCATCTCCGAGGTGTCGGTCTGTCTTTCTCCCTGCGCAGGAAAGTCGAACCCGGGCAGGCGAGGAGCGCGGATGTGTCGGTGCTGCCGCCGATACCGGGCTTCGCCGACCCGCCGCTCCGCTCGCCGGAGGCGCAGGGGGCCGACGCCCCCGGAGATCCCTGGCGCATCGAGGTCCGGAATATTCGCATCGACCACTTCGACGACATCTGGTACGACGCCTACCACTACCAGGGAACGGCGCATCTCGACGGGGCATTCTTCCTGCGGCCGGGCTTGCTGGTGTGGATTGGCCCCGCGCGCGTCAATGTCCAGAGCGGCGAAGTACGTATCGGCCGAGCGCCCGTCTGCGTTTCCGTGTCCGGGAGTGTCGACATCACCTTCGAGCCGTTCGAGCCGCCGAAGGTGCACGGCAGCGAGGTCTGGCAGAAGACCTCGGGAGAGGTGAAGCTCGACGCCCGTTTCGACCGGCTCGAGTCCCTCGAGCACTTCGCCTCCTCCGCCAGCACGCGCCTTGAGGCAGGAGTGGGCCGCGCAACGATCCAGGTCTCTATCGAGCGGGGAATCGCGAAGGGCGAGGTTCGACTCGCCGTTCGCGACGGGTCGCTTCGAGTGAGGAAGCTCGGGCTTCAGGGCAACGCCGATATGCGCCTTCTGATCCCCGCTTGGAATCTCATGACCGGCCCTCTCGAGATCTCGGGCAGCCGGTTTGCTTTCTCCGAGCTCCGCGCCTCCGGCTCGGACGACTCGCGCCGGTGGTGGGGCCGTTTCGACATTCCCTCGGGGAGGATCGGCTCGACCACGACCGCGCGCATAGAGGCCAAAACCCGGGATGCGCGGCCGTTGATGGCGCTCCTGGAGGCCGACCTCCCGCCCTGGACTCGGGGTCTGGTAAACCTCGACGACTTCTCCGGCACCGGCACCGTGTCCCTCGGTCCCGCGCTCACCCGCGTACGTGGCCTCGACGCCAGAGGCGGCAGCTTCCACATCCAGGGGCGCTACGTCCGGGACGAGGCGATTCGTGACGGCGCATTCCTGATCGAGTCGGGTGGCTTCAGTGTCGGACTCGAACTTCAGGCCGACGCGACGAAGGTCCGACTCCTCGGCGCGAAGAAATGGTACGAGGAGCGACGCGATGCGCCGAGCGACGTCCCGAGTGCAGCTCGGGACGACAGAGGGTCCGCCAGATCTCTGGCTCTTCTCGGCACGGGCCACTGGTCGCCTCCAGCGTTCTGAGGCAACGACGCACTTGCGAACGGGGCACATGGACCTGGGGAAGGCCCGCGCGGCGCGAGAAAGGGTGTTCGGAGCTGCTTCGAGCCCAATGTGAGGTTCCCGGGCCCTGCGGTTTCACGTCTCGACTCGAGCGGAACAAACGATTGGAACGGGGGCGGCAGAGCGCTCATGCTCACCCCGCGGATAGAAACGTTCTGACAGAAAAGAGGGGATATGGAAACCATCGTCATAGTACTCATCATGCTCTTTCTCCTGGGTGGCGGCGGATATTGGTATCGCAGCAGACGGACGTGAGGTGGCCTCGGGAACGCAGTGTCGCAGTCCGTCTTGAGACTCGCCCCAAGTGCGAAGATGGTGACCTCTCGCATCGGAGAGTGAAATGACGATGAATTGGACCTGCCCCAACTGTCAGGCTCGGAATGCGACGATCATCGCTCGTGATGCGGAGGCCGGGAGAGTCGTTGCAGTGAACTGCCCGGCCTGCGGGTCGCACCACAAAGCCTCTGTTGTCTTCCCGCGCGCGAGGGTCGGACCGCTCATGACCGTTGGCGTGGTCTGGGTGTGATGAAGCCCCGAGCCAGCTCGCTCGAGGAATTGGTTCACCGCTCTCGCCTGACCCTCCAGGACATTCTTGTCCGCGCCGGCCTCCCCTCTTTCCCCGAGCCGGTGGACCGAAATGAAGGCGAATTACTCCGGCTCGGCCTGACCCAGGCGAAGGTGAGGGTCGGCTGGCTGTTCAACCAGTTTGGCGCGGCCGGGGTCGCGGGCTGGACGCAGTCCCGTTCGGGTGCCGAGAGAAATCCCACCCGGTAATCGGCACGTGTGATAGGTTAGGCATTCCGATTCCTTCCGACGGACCGACTCCACAAGACAATCGAGTGCCCGCCGCCGGTCTCGGCGAAGAAAGTGGGTATGGACTATGGGTACCAAACTTCAGCAGACGAATTGCGCAACCTGTGGACGCTCGGAAGACACGAATGCTCTCGGGAGCCGAGACGTGTGGAAGCTGTGCGGAACCGGTGAGCACGCCCGCGTCTCCGCGCGCAGGACGGATTCTTCGCCACTGGACGACAAACGTCCTGGCATTCAAAGGGAAAGCGACCTCGACTCCGTCCGAAATGGCGGACGGGGGATTGGCCGATGCGCGAAGGCTCAATCTGCTTGCATCGCGACTGAGATCTCTCGCCGCCAGGCGGGAAGCAGGCACCTCATGAAGACGGTTCTTCGACGCTGGAACTGCTCGAATTGCGGTCGATCCAACCGGACCGGCGTAGCGCTCGACGGGACTGCAGAATGCGAGTACTGCACGGACCTGACGAGTATTCGGCCTCTCCAACCGTGGGGAGCCAGGCTCTTCCGTCTCGTCGGGAAGCTCATGTCCTTGGGTGGCCGGGAGCCCGGTCGCATTCACTCGCGGCCGGTCCTCGCGGAAGCCAGGGTGTGGCGGGGCCCGGGCCACAGTCGTTAAAGCGGCAGCACGGCTGTCGATCGTTCCAACGGCTCGGTCACAACGAAACAAACGATTGGACTCATCGCCCGAGGAGGCACGATCATGCCTCCTCAGTCGAGTCGTCCAGGCCGTCGGTGTCCCGACGGCGACAGGACATGCGGGCCAATTTCGGTCCGCTCTTTGAAAGGTTGAGCATCATGAAGAGACTCATAGGAACGGCGGTCGGTGTTTGCCTGATGGCCGGGTCGCAGGCGATCGCCCAGACGCCTGAGAAGCAGGCTGTGGAGACGACGACCAAGCAGACCCTGCCCGGAGTCACGCTGAAGACCGAGACGCAATCCGTGTCGGGGACGGTCAAGGAGTACGAGGCCGGCAAGAAGATCAAGCTTTCCGGTCCCGACGAAAAGTCCTACGACTTCGACCTCGGCGAGAGCGCGAAGGTCGAGGGGACGATCGTCGTCGGCCAGATGGCAACGGTCAAGTACACGAAGGGGACCGACGGCAAGGAAACGGTCTCGGTCGTCTCGGAGGCCACCGCCAACGCGCTGACCGCGGCCGAAGCTCCGAAGATGCATTCGGAATCGACCACGAAGACCAGCGGCCCGGCAGCAAACACGAAGACGAAGACGGAAACCGTCGTCGGAACCGTGAAGGAATACGAGGTCGGCAAATCGATCAAGGTGACAGGTCCCAACGCCAAGGACTACAGCTTCGACTTGACTGACATGGCTTCCTTGAAGAAGGCCGTGACCGTCGGCGAGCGCGTCAAGGTCACCTTCACGAAGTCGGACAACGGGAGCAAGGCCACGACGATCGTTGCGTACCCGTACAAGGCGTGACGAGTCACATCATGAAGAAGCTTCTTGCGCTGAGCTCTCTGGTCGCGATGGGAATCGTCGGGCTCTCCGTCGGCTGCCAGAAGAAGGAACCATCGTCCACCACGGAGACGACCAGCACCCAAGAGGCGCCGGCGCCTTCGGGGACCCCTCAGACGACGACGTCCACGACGACCACCACCGTCGAGTCCCCATCTCCGACGCCGTCCACGAACTAGTTTCTCGAGTCACGAAGACTCTTCCGCGCCGGGAGGCAACTCCCGGCGCTTTTTTGTCTACCCGCGGCGTTGGATTTTGGGAGCCCTCACCGAGCCCCTTCGAGCCCTGGCTGGAACGCGACGACGCTTCGTCGCAACCGCGGTCTTCTTCTCGGCGGGGCTCTCGAACTCCTCCCGTCTGCGAGGGGTGAGTCGAACCTCGTGGAGAAAAGAAGCGAGCAGTGGCGAGGGGTCCTCCCGCCGATAAATCACGCCGGATTCCGTGAACACCTCGTGATCTTCGATGGGTCGGAAGACGACCCCCGGTATCGCCCGATGCTTGATCGCAGGATCGACGAGCGCGACGGTCAGGCCCGCGGCGACCATTCCCAGGACGGTCTGGGTCGAGGGAAGCCCGCCTTCCATCGCAATGGGCGGCCCGAATCCGGCTCGCCGAAAGATCGACAGCAACCGATCGTAGCGGCTCGGCGACAGGTGCCGCGGCCAGAGCGTGTAGGCTTCTCCGGAGAGGTCCCTCAGTCGGATGCGCTCATTGCGAGCCATCGGATGCGATTCCGGGATCGCGGCGATGAGCCGCTCGCGTCCGGTCGCCTCGCTGGCGACACCTTCCGCGTCGATCGGAAGGCCCACGAAGCCGATGTCGATCCGGCCCCCGTGCAGGGCCTCGATCTGTGCCTCCGGCGTGAGGTTCTGAAAGAGGACGTCGATCCGCGGCGTCTGTTCTCCAAAGAGCCGGAGAACCTTGCCGAGGAACGCCCAGTCCGTCTCGGGTGAAATGCCGATGACGATCTTCCGGGATTCTTCCCGTGCCGTCTCCCTGGCGAGCCCGGCAGCGCGCTCGGCCGCGGCCAGAATCCCGCGCGCCTCCCGGAGGAACCGATCCCCTGCCGGCGTCAGCTCGACGTGCCGCTTGACGCGGCGCAGCAAGTCGACTTTGAGCTCGGTTTCGAGATTCCGAATTTGCTGGCTCAGCGACGACTGGGACGTGTTCAGGCGATTCGCGGCGCGGCCGAAGTGGAGATCTTCCCCGACCGCGACGAAGTAGCGAAGATGTCGCAGCTCCATGGCACCGTCCCTTTCAATCGCTCCGAGGCCTCAACTCCAACGAAACAAACGATTGGATCTGTCTGAGCCGGGGCCACATGATCCGAATCTGGCTGACTCCGCAGTTTGTCCACTCATTCTAACGAAATCGTCTCGGTGGAAACCTCGGATCACCGGTCTCAAAGGGGGACGAATGAAGAGACTCGCGATCCTGGCCTTGATCCTCACCGCAGCTCTGGTCGGCTTTGCCGCCCAAGCGGCGCATGCGCAGGTCAGCGTGAATGTGACGATCGGAGGCTTTTACGACGAGCTGGCACCCTACGGTCGGTGGGTCGACTGCAGCTACGGCCAGTGCTGGGTCCCCGCGCAGGTCGCGATGGACTGGCAACCGTACTCGAACGGGCAGTGGATCTACACGGAATACGGATGGACCTGGGTGTCCAATGACCCGTGGGGGGGCAGCCCCTACCACTACGGGACCTGGGCGTCGATCCCGGGCTACGGCTGGTGCTGGGTGCCCGGAACGGTTTGGGCGCCGGCCTGGGTGACGTGGAGTTACAGCAGCAGCTACGTTGGCTGGGCGCCCCTGCCGCCGACCATGGCTTTCGGCGCTTCGGGCTATGTCGGCGCCCCCATCGTCGTGAGCCAGACGCAGTACGTCTTCGTTCCCACGAATCGGTTCGTCGGGAGGAACGTGGCATCCGTGCGTATGCCGGCGCAGCAGAGCGCGCAGATCTTTCAGCAAACCCGGCCGGCGACCGGTTTTACGGTATCGGGCGGGATCGTCCGGAACATGGCCCTTCCCATGGAGACCATCGAGCGTGCTTCTGGCGGCAAGATCGAAACGAGGGGCATCCAGACCGCGGGAACCGCGCCCCGCGCGGTGTCGGCCGGAACTGCGCGACTGGCGGTTGTGGCACCTGCGCGCGAAGTGAGAGCCGCTGCGGCGGCCCGACCGCAGGCCATTGTTCCTTCGACCCGGTCATCGCAATCGGACAAACACTCCGGAGCACCAGCCGATCACAAACCCGAGAGCGCCGGCGCTCCGAAGGGCCCTGCCGCGCCGCCCATGGAATCGCACCGCCAGGTGGCGGAGGCGCCTGCCGAGCAGCACCGGCAGCAGCCGAAGGTACAAGAGCAGAGGCCGCATCAGGCTCAGGCGCCCGAGCCAGTTCAACATACCTCGAAGCCCGCGCCGCAGTCCGAGAAAGAACAACCGGCGGAGAGATCGCACCACCAGTCGGCCGCGGCGCCGGTGGAGCCCCGTCCACCTCAGCCGCCGCACCAGGGCGAGCCGAAGCAGCAGGCCAAACACGCTCCGAAGCCGACGCCGCCGACCGGTAAAGAGAAGCCGGCCCAGCCGGACAAGAAGCCTGAGGGAGTGTAGCCTGAAAAGCGGGCGCGCAGTGGCGATCCGCTCGGTTCGTATTTCCGAGGAGGAGATGACGGAAACGACCGGCTCGCGTTCTGTTGTCCGAGCCGCTCTCCACGTCATCCTTCTCCTGCTCGGCACGGCTCTCGGGCTGTGGGTCTCGTATCGCTTGAGAGGCGTTCTCCTTCTGCTCGTCCTGGCGGTGTTCTTCGCCTATCTGGTCGCGCCGGCGGTTGGCGTGTTGCGCCGGCCGGTCTCCGCGAGGGGTCGAAGCCTCGTGCTTCCGTTACCGCTGGCAATCGGCGTGGTCTACGCAACGATCCTCGGCGCCATCGCGGTCTCCGTCGTCCTGCTGCTGCCCGTCCTGAATCGGGAGATTGCAGAGCTCGCCAAAGAGGCCCCGGGCTACCTCGCGCGAGTTCAGGACCAGTGGCGCGTCTGGCGGGCGGGCTACCAGATCCGGATACTTCCGGGAGAGCTGCGCGAGGTGGTCGACAAAGCGCTACAGCAGGGGGCAGCGGCCGGCGAAACGTATGTTACGAGCGACCTTCTTCCGCGAATCGGAGGCTGGCTGACGTACCTGCCGTGGCTGGTTCTCGTGCCGATTCTGGCGATCTTCCTGCTCAAGGACGCGCGGTCCATGCGGGGTCTCGCATTGCGGATTCTGCCCCGGGGACCACTCCGATCACGCGGGGTCCAGTTTCTGGGCGAGCTCAACGAAACGCTGGCGGCCTACATACGGGCTCAGATTACGGCCTGTCTGCTCATTGGTGTGGTCTGCACGCTCGGCTTCGTCGTCATCGGCATCCCCTACGCGGTGATACTCGGGATGGCCGCCGGTCTACTCGAATTCATTCCGCTGGCGGGCCCACTCACGGTTGGTCTGGTGGCCGCAGGGTTCGCGGCGTTCCATTCGCCCGGTCAGGTGCTCGCCGTTGTCGCGTTCCTGGTCGTGCTCAGGGCCGTGCAGGATTACGTCGTATACCCGAAGATCGTCGGCAGGGGCATTTCGCTTCATCCCCTCGCGATCATCCTCGCCATCCTGTGCGGCGCGGAGCTCGGGGGCCTCATCGGCATCTTCCTCGCGATTCCTGCGGTCGCCGTCGTGACGGTGACCTACCGGCACTACCGGGAATACCTGGCGGCTCAGGCTCTCGACGCGCCGGCCTAGAGAACGGCAGCGCGTCGCACCTTCATCGCTAGCGGGTCTCAACTCGAGCGAAACAAACGATTGGACCGGGCGCACCTGTGACCAACATGATGATGGTCCGGCGATGCACGCTCGGCACTCCGAATGTCGGACACCTGAGGTCGAGGTCGCATGCCAGGCTTGGATGGTTACAAGGTGAAGACTCAGAGGCGGACTCAAAGGCTCACGCGGAAGGTCTCGGCGAGGGACCATACTCGCGGATCACCGTTGGCGAAAACGACCCTCGTGGCTTACGGCGACTTCGCATCGCCTCTGTGCGCGCAGACGTACAGCGCAGTCAAGAAAATCCAGAAGGAAATGGGACCGCGCCTGCGCTACGTGTATCGCAGCTTCCCCCAGCCCGGGCAATTCCCGCACTCCGAGGAGGCTGCCGAGGCCGCCGAGTGCGCATCCGCGCAGGGCAAGTTCTGGGAAATGCACGACCAACTCTTCGAGGGCAGGGCTCCGACAGACGTCCTTATCTACCGACAGGCCGCGGAGGCCGGTCTGGATCTCCTGCGCTTCCGCTGCGAGATGCGCGCCCATGCGCACGCTGGAGCGGTCCGGGGCGTCCGGCGCGGAGGAGTCCAAAGCGGAGTCGCGGCGGCGCCCGCCTTCTTCATCAACTCCGTCCGGCACGAAAGCTCCTTCGGCCTGGCGACCCTGCTCGCGGCTCTGCAGGCCGCGTCGGGTGATGAGTCGTATCGGTCCGACACCAGGTCCCTGCGAGTGGCAAATCACGAATAACGCGCCAAAGGCGCATAGGAGGTTCCCATGTTGATGACGATCGGCATCGTTCTCCTGGTTCTCTGGGCTCTGGGTCTGTTTGCGTTTAACGTATCGACGTCCCTGATCCACGTTCTCGTCGTGCTGGCGATCATCGCCATCGTGGTGCATTTCATGAGAGGGGACCGTCTCTCCGTCTGAGCGGCGGCCATCGCGTCCCGTTTGGCGGCCCCGATCAACCCGGATTTACCGTGTCGAACGGGCCGCTCCGAAAGATAAGAGGAATCCATGAACCGTCGTGCTCGAAGACTCCTGACGATCGCCGCTTCCATGACCCTGGTCCTGGTGGTCGCGGCCTGCTCGACGACCCAGACCGCGGGCCGCCAGATCGACGACACCACCATTCACGCTGCCGTCAAGGCGAAACTCACGGGCGACCGCTTCTCGAACATCGTGAACATCGACATCAATGTGACCAATGGAGTGGTGACACTGGCCGGAGAAGTTCCGAACGCCGCGGTCTCTGCCGATGCGCAGAGCGAGACGCGCAAGGTTTCCGGCGTCGTCCGGGTCATCAACAATCTGCAGATCAAGTCGCCCCCGACGGCCTGATCGCCCCGCACCTCTCCCTCAACGCCGAGCCGGCATGCGGCTCGGCATTTTTTTGTACGGGGGAAGAAGAGAGCGGATGACATCCGCCGGCTCGATCCGGGCAGAACTGCTTCTCGGCGGAGCAACGCGAACGGTTCGCCGGAACGCTGGCCGCCGAGAAAACAAATCAAATCAAGGGGTTACGTCGCGATGGGCCCCATTTCCTTCAGGTGAGGTGATAAGCCGGGCGTGGCTTTGGGCACGGCCGGATACGTGTCGCCTGAGCCGGTGCGCGAGCCGATGGTCGAGCCTCCGAGCGATGTTTTCGCCTTCGGCTGTCTGCTCTACGAGGCGACCACCAGAGCTCACCACTCACCCCCTTCCGCCGACGGCCGGCTACGGGCGGCGACGACTCCGTTGCCCTTGATGTGAACGCATCACGCGAGTGACTTCCGGCCCAGTTAACGATAGGTTATAGGAGAAGAGAAGACGGTCTCCGTAATGATGTGAAGGAGTCCTTATGCTGAAACTCGGGGTGGTCAAACTGTCACTCTTGGTCGGTGTCTCACTCTCACTTGTGAGCGGGCTCATCGGGTGTGCGGGATATCCCTCGGAACTGATCTCCGCGAACAAGGCCATCGAGGCGGCAAGGCAGGCGGGCAAGGACAAGCAATGCCCGGACGAGTTCAACGCCGCCGAGAAGTTGAAGAACGATGCGTACGCAATGTGCCAGCCGTGCGATCAGGTCAAGGCGATCGCCATGGCCAATCAGGCGCTCAAGGCGGCGAACGCGCTGTGCCCGGCCAAACCCGTCGCCGCGGCGCCGGCGCCCGCGCCCAAGCCGCCCGCGCCCGCACCGACCGTGTATCTCTCGGCGAGCCCGTCCTCGGTCCAGCAGGGCCAGTGCGCGACGCTGACGTGGTCCTCGTCCAACGCCTCCAGTGTCTCCATCGACCCCGGAGTCGGACGGGTGGATCCCGACGGCTCGAAGCAGGTCTGCCCGGATCGAACGACGCAGTACGGAATCAATGCCGTCGGCGACGGCGGGTCCCGCACGGCATCCACGACGGTCTCCGTGAGCAGAGTCGTCGATCGCCTGACCCTGCACGTCAACTTCGACTTCAACAAGGCGACGATCAGAAGGCCGGATGATGCCGACCTTCAGAAGGCCGTCGCGTTCATCAAGAAGTACCCCGACGCCAAGATTTCTCTCGTCGGCTACACAGACAACATCGGAGGCGACGCGTACAACCTGAAGCTCTCCGAGAAGCGGGCCGACGCAGTCAAGGACTACCTGGTCAAGCACGGCATCGACGCCGCCCGGATCCAGACCGCGGGGCGCGGGAAAGCCGATCCCATCGCGGACAACTCGACGGAGAAGGGCAGGTTCCAGAACCGGCGGGTCGAGGTCTTGATGATTTCCGAATAGGCGGCGCCGATCACGGCGCAAGATCCGTCTGCCGCAACATCGGGCGCGATGGCGACAGTGCTCGCTCAGCCAGATCTTCGATGTGACTGAGAACCGGCCCGCGTTCGTCTGATCCAGGCTGTCGCCGCGTGAAAGTGGAGCGAACGTGGAGCGATCTGGCGGCTCGAGAAGGGGAAAGCTAACGCCTGATCGAGCCGCTCGTCGCTCCTTTTCTCATCGAGGCGATCGGAAGTTCTCGTAACCGAAGGGGTTCAAAGGGCGGGCGAAGTCATCCGAATCGACGAGTCAGGCGGGGAGCGCCGTCGGCGCTCCCCGCCTGGGCTTCGCTCAGCTTCCGGTGTGAGGCGTATAGCCGTAGTAGCTATAGACCTTCGTGCCAAAGGCCCGGTCCGAGGTGTCAGGCCACTTGTTCTTGTCGAAGCCGGGAGCGTGCTTGAGGCGCTCCTTTTCCACGTCGAGAATGAACCTCTTTTCCTCCGCCGACATTTTCAAGGCCTCGAGCGGGACGGCAAAGAGTTTGTCAACCGTACCCGGAAACCCGCCGAACGAGAGCACGGCGTAATCGACACGGGCGCTCAGGGGATCGATGACGAAGTCCTCGATCTTACCCAGACGTTCGCCCTTGGGGTTGACGACCGAGTCGCCGATCATCGCGGTTGCCGACAGAGAACGGATTCGATTTGCAGACGTATTCATGAGAATTCTCCGGAGATTGAAGAAAGCCAGTGTGGACGCCGGAGGAAATGAAGTCCCTCGCGGAATCCCTTCCGCGGACATCCGATCCGGGCGGTGCTCGAGGCGAGTTCGACCTGCGATCGCTTGCCGCACGCACGAACGCGGAAGCCAGCATCATGCCACCCATTCCTGGCAGGAGAACATATATCGCAACGCGATGTATTCCCGTGGCTTCAGGGCAGCACTCACGGTTGCCGGCCCTCGTCCTCGAGAGGGGACAGGAGCAGTCCAGGGGGAACCTCGGATGCGTCGTTACCTCGAGCCAGTCCCCTGCAGCTCTTCGAATCCAGAGGTTGGGTCAGGAAGCCGGCGCTGCTCGTCGAGGAGCTCGAACTTCAAGGGAAGATCGGTTGGAATTTACCTGGCGCCTGCATGACGTTCGCAGGATTCTCATTGGCGGTTGGTCTTGTTCGCCGTGTGGAGGCTGAAATGAACCAGAGACCGGATATGAGCTGGACCTGCCCCGACTGCCAGTGTCGGAACGGCACGATCATCGCCGCGGACGTCGAGGCCGGGAAGATCGTAGACGTCCGCTGCCGCGCGTGCGGAACAGAACACGAAGCGTCCGTGTTCTTCGCGCTCACACAGAATGGCGCGCCCATGACCGTTGGCGTGGTCTGGGTCTGATGCCGGGTCGCTTCGCCTTCGCCTGCTGATCGGCCGAGCGCCGGTCGCGCATGCGGGGGCGCCGGGCGGGTTATCGTCGGGCGGTCGATTCCCGCTCGAGGTCGGCGCGGGGCCAGCCTGCCAGGTCGGCGGCGCGGTCGTACGTGCTCTCGAGGAATTCGGTCAGATTCGCTTCGGGCGACGATGCCGTCCGGACGGACGCGTAGGGGAGGATGAACTCACCGAGCGCCATGCTGTACGAGGCTGCGGACGGTCTCACCCGCGAGGTCTTGAACCCCGCCGGCTCGGGCGCGGCATAGGCGTAAAACGCGGCCTCCTGCACGGGTCCGTCGAGGCTGCCCGGCCAAAATCCGTGGCTGACGACTTCATGCGAGTACGCCTCCCGTGTGATCGGATCGGCGCCGGGCCGGGCCGGCGCGCGTCGTCCCGAGAAGCGCGTCAGGGCGAGGTCGAAGCTCCCCCAGAAGAAATGGACGGGGCTGCATTTCCCGAAGAAGCCGCACCGAAACCTTTCGAACACCGGCTTCATCGCGACGAGCGCGCGCCAGAATGCGTTTGCCGGCGCCGGATCGTAGGATCGATGCATCGTGTCCGACTCGAATCGGATCGGATTCGGAACCTCGACCGGCGACGTCCAGATGTGGACCTCGATTCCGAGGCGATCAAGCGCGTCCATCACGGAGCGGTAAAACTCGGCGACCGGGCGCGATTGGAGCTGGACCCGGTCATTGCTGCGGTCGGAACACTGGATGACGAGCTCGTGCGCGACGAAGTCAAACGTCATCGTCAGGGCACGGCTTCCGGAGGTGAGCAGGGGCGTTGCGAGGCCCCGGGGCGTTACCTGGAACGCGACATTCCAGAAGTGATTCACGAGAGGCGTGAGGGCCAGGCAGATCTTGCCCACGACCTGCGTGTACATATGAAGGGTTGCGTAGGTGTCGCGCCATTGCTCCAGGGGCAGGGCCGGCCATGCGTTGTCGGTCGAGACGGTCAATGCCACGCCAATCGTCCGATCATGTTCCCGGGTCGATCATGAATCACCGTAGACGGGGATCGCCGCGCCCCGAATCAGCGTTGCGTCGTCGCTGCAGAGAAAGAGAATGACGCGGGCGATCTCCTCCGGCTTCGGCCACTTCGAGAAGTCGGCCCTCGGCATCGCCATCCGATTGGCTTCGGTGTCGATGATACTCGGGAGAACCGAGTTCGCGCGAACGGCGGTGCCCCTCAAGTCCGCGGCCAGGGAGTCGATCATTGCCACCGCCGCAGCCTTCGAGGCGGCGTAGGCGGCCTCGCCGGCGCCATGATGGACAGCGGAGCGGCGAGGCGACGTTCAGGATCACGCCGTGCCCCTGTTTGACCATGACCGGCACGGCCGCGCGCGACAGGATGTAGCCCGACCGCAAGTTCAAGAGCAGCATCTGGTCGAAAGCCCCTGTCTCCGTCTCCCAGAGCTTCGCGCCGCCTGCATAGCCGCCGACGGCATTGACGAGGGCATCCAGCTGCCCGTGTTGGGAGACGACTCTCCCGAGAAGGGCTTCGACCGCCGCCTCGTCGGTGACGTCGACGCGATGCCCGGTCAACCGTGATTCGTTCCCGCCGGCTGCCGCCTTGAGCGCGTCCAGCTCTTCGGCCTTCCGATACGTGACGACCGCGTCGGCGCCTTCCTGAAGAAAGGCCAGAGTCACCGCGCGGCCGAGGCCGCCCGTGCCGCCCGCGACCAGGGCGACCTTTCCGGCGAAGGTCACGACGTCACCTTCAGGCATCCTTCCGATCGCGGCGGTCAGGAACACAAGTCCCGCCGTTCTCGAAGAATAGCGCGTTGCCCGCATCGTGGCGTGGGCAGCGATGCCCTCCATCTCCTGCGGCGCTCGCCCCCGCCAAGAGAACAAGGGTCGCTAACCGCGATCTGGGCCCTCGGCGCCTCGTCGTACGTGCCGCTCGGTGCCCCCCGCAACCCGGTTTCTCGAACGCTGGAAGCAGACCGGCGTTGCCATTTCTGAGCGATCGGCCACTGCCGGGAGCCAAAATCTGTAGAGTTGGGCCGAAACGGGAGGGTCCGCGATGTCGAGGTCGCTGGAGTTCCGTCACGGTTTGCTCGCCGCTTATGCCGACATCTATACGGCCGAGGCGCAGGCGGCGCTCGCGGCGCTCGCGCCGCTCAATCACGACCGGCGCCGGATCATGGCCGAGCGCATCGCGCGGCGGCGCGAGCGGGCCCTCCATGGCCGGCGCCTCGCCTTTTGCGATCCCGATGCGCTCATCCCGCGCACCGCCATCCGCGTCGGCGACGCGCGGGAGGGCCGATTCGCGGGAAGCGAGATCCCCGCAGACCTGCGGCGCCAGTGGATCCAGGGCACCGGGCCGGCGACCCGGCCGCGCGCGACGGCCGAGGGCGGTTTGCGAAACGTCGCCTACGCCCTGCTCTCCGGCGCCGACGGATGGATGTTCGACGGCGAGGACGCTTTGGGACAGGTCGACACGATGTCGCTCGACAACCAGCGCAATCTCAAAGTGGCCTTCGACAGGGAGCCGATCTTTCTGCGGGTCGTCGAGGACGTCGCCGCCGAGATGAACGGATGGGCCAGGGATTTTCTGGGCCGGGCTCTATTCGATGAATGGCGCAGGCAGCTCGAGTTCACGACCCGGATCTTCCGCCCCCGCGGACTGCACCTCGACGACCGCCACGTGCGCGTATCCGACGGCACGGGCTTCTCCGCTTCGATCGTCGACTTCGTGCTCTATGTCGTGAACAACCGCGAACGGCTTCAGGCGGAGGGTCGATCCATCGTCCTTTACCTCCCGAAGATCCAGACCGCCGAAGAGGCGGCTTTGTGGAACGACATGCTCGTGGCGCTCGAGCGGCAGCTGGGGCTCGCGATCGGGGCGATCAAGGTCTACGTGCTCGTCGAGCAGATCGAGGCGTGTTTTCAGCTCATGGAGATCCGGGCCGCGGTCGGTGAGCACTTCGTCGGCTTCAATACCGGCCGCTGGGACTACATCAACAGCGTCGCCGACGCCATGGCGTGGGACGCGAGGTTCGTCAACCCCAACATCGACGCGATCGGCATGACCTACGGCTACATGCGCCGCTACGAAGACCGTGTGCGCCGGGCGGTGAACACCCCCGACCGGAACGGCCGCTGTGCGCTCTGGCAGGGCGGGATGGAGGCCAACATCCCGGTGGGCTCGGCGGCGGGCGTGGCCTCCGGCATGCAGCGGGCGGTCGCCGGAGGCGAGCGGGAACAGCGCGAGGGCGCGAGCGGAAAATGGGTGGCGCACTGGAAGATGGTGCCGATCGTCAGGCCGGTGTGGGAGCGGGCCGGCGCCGACAATCAGCTCGGCCGCCCGTTTCCGCGCCTGACCTACGCCGCGGAGGACGTGGAGGGCCTGACGCTTCTGGAACCGGCGCCGCGAACCGTTCGCGGCGCACGGGATCTCTTGAGCGTGGCTCTGCAGTACGGCAATGCCTTCGGTCGGGGCTTTCAGGCCGCCGCCCTGAAGCCCGCCGACTTCTTCGGCAACGACGACGTGCTCTACCTGATGGAGGACATGGCGACCGGAGAGATCCGGATGAGCATCCTCTGGGAGTGGCTGCACAAGAGCGCGCGGTTCACCGACGACGATTCGGAGACGGGCGTACGCGCCGGCGACGCGTTCTCGACCGCGCTGTTCGCCCGGCTCCTCGAAGAGGAGTACGCCAAGCTGCTCCGGGCGAGCAATCGCGACGTCCACGACGACTCGAAGCCGACGACACTGCCGATCGCCCGCGCCACCGTCGAGGCTTACGTCCACGAGCCCGTCAAGCCACCGTGGTATATCGACTTGCTCAACCTCAACCTCGACAACCACGACCTCGAAGTGGCGAAGCGACGGGTCGCGAGCTTCCTCGACGCATTCCGGCGGGACGGCACGCGCGCGACCGAGAACCCGGAATTCGGGAACTAGTGTCATAGACTCGACGGCCCTGTCGAAACCTCTGTAACCCGACACGAGCAGGAGCGCCGACATGACCCCATTCGAGCAGGAAGTCGCCGAGACCCAGAAGTGGTTCGAGAGTCCGCGGTTCGCGGGTACCACGCGCTTGTATACGGCGCGCCAGGTCGTCGAGCAGCGTGGCACGATCGCCCACGATTACACCGTGGCACGCGACGCGGCTGCGGCGTTCCATGACCGCCTCCGCCAGTTGTTCGCCGAAAGAAAGAGCATCACGACGTTCGGTCCCTATTCGCCCGGCCAGGCGGTGGTCATCCGGCGCCTGGGGATCGAGGGCATCTACCTCGGCGGCTGGGCAACCTCGGCCCGAGGCTCCACCAGCGAGGATCCGGGGCCCGACCTCGCGAGCTATCCCTTGAGCCAGGTCCCCGACGAGGCCGCGGTGCTGGTGCGCGCCCTGCTGACAGCCGATCGCAACCAGCAGTACTTACGTTCGCGCATGTCCGAGAAGCAGCGCAGCGCCACGCCGGCCGTCGACTATCGCCCGTTCATCATCGCCGATGCCGATACCGGTCATGGCGGCGACGCCCACGTGCGCAACCTCGTGCGGCGCTTCGTCGAGGCCGGCGTGCCCGGCTACCACATCGAGGACCAGCGGCCGGGCACCAAGAAGTGCGGCCACCAGGGCGGCAAGGTTCTGGTGCCGGAAGACGAGCAGATCAAGCGCTTGAACGCGGCGCGCTTTCAGCTCGATGTGATGAAGGTTCCCGGCATCATCGTTGCGCGCACCGACGCCGAGGCGGCGAACCTGCTCGACGGTCGCGGCGACGAGCGGGACCAGCCCTTCATCCTGGGCGCGACCAACGTGAACCTGCCTTCCTACAAGAGCGGGTACCTGGCGCTCATGAAGCGGTTCCATGAGCTCGGTGTTCGTGAGCTCAACGGACACCTGCTCTATGCGCTGTGCGACGACGAGTATCGTGCCGCCGACGCCTGGCTCGAGCGCAAGGGGCTCGCCGCCCTTGCCGCGGAGAATGCCGCGGGCTACCAGCAGAAGCGCCTCACCGCCGATGCCGCGTTCGACCCTGTCGCCACGCGCTTTCTCGAGGCCTGGCAGGAGGAGGCCGGCCTCGAGACGTACGGCGAGGCGGTGGCCGAAGTGCTCGAGTTCCGGGCGGCGGAGGGCGAGCCGCTCGAGATGAGCGCCCCGCAGTGGCGGCGCTTCGCGGAGCGCGCCTCGCTGTGGGCGGCCAAGGAGAAGGCCAGGTCGCTCGGCGTCCAGATCATCTGGGATTGCGAGCACGCCAAGACGCCCGAGGGTTACTACCAGATCCGCGGCGGCATCCCTTACGCAATCGCCAAGTCGCTCGGCGCAGCGCCCTTCGCCGACCTGCTGTGGATGGAAACGAAGACGGCAGACCTCGACGACGCCCGCCAGTTCGCCGATGCGATCCACGCCGTGTTCCCGGACAAGATGCTGGCCTACAACCTGTCGCCGTCCTTCAACTGGGATTCGACCGGAATGAGCGAAGAGAAGATGCAGAGCTTCCCCGAGGAGCTCGGCAGGATGGGCTTCGTTTTCAACTTCATCACCTACGGGGGCCACCAGATCGACGGCGTCGCCGCCGAGGAGTTTGCCACGGCTCTCCGGCAAGAGGGCATGATGGCGCTCGCCCGCCTGCAGCGCAAGATCCGCCTCGTCGAGTCCCCCTACAAGACGCCACAGACGCTGGTCGGAGGGCCGCGCGTCGATGCCGCTCTGCTGGCCTCGTCGGGGCGCACCGCCACCACCCAGGCGATGGGCAAGGGCTCGACCCAGCACCAGCATCTCATCCAGACGGAAGTGCCCAAGAAACTGCTCGAGGAATGGCTTGCGATGTGGGGCGAGCACTATCGGCTCGCCTACAAGCTGCACGTGAAGGTGCTGCCGCAACGCGCTGGCTCGGAGCTGCTCGAGCTCAGCATTGGCGGCGACGGCAACGAAAAGTTCGCCAACGTCGTCTTCGCTCCCATCCAGGATCGTCGCGGCCGCAACATCCTCTCGGTGCGCGACCAGAATACCTTCGAGGAGCCACTCAGGAAGAAGCGGCTGATGACGCTGGTCCATCTGTGGCTGGTGCACCGTTACAAGAGCGACTCGGTGCACTACGTCAGTCCGAGCGAGGACAACCAGTATCAGACCACGAAGATGAAATCGCACGGCCTTTTCTCCGAAGTGCAGACCGAGGTCGGCCAGATCATCGTCGCCGACGTCAACCACTCCCGCATCGAGGAGCTGCTCGCGCCGGACCGGGTCGCGCTATGGAAGCTCATTCGCAAGGAAGGCTAGGGATTGCGGGGCGCGTCGGTGACGCGGCCCCCGATGAGCGGTGTCTTGGGGCTTCAGAGGGACGGAGAAAGGGCGGCCAGGATCTCGGCCGTGCTCGTGACCGAACCGGCCTCGCGCGCCCTGGACCGGACCTCCTCCATGCGCTCGCAGAGCGACGGTTGCCGCACCTCGTACAACACGCCTGTCGTCAGAACATCCGTTTCGCGCGTGTAACGCAGTGCGGCGGTGCGGTCGGTCGGGTCGTGGTCGGGCGGCAGGAAGGCGAGCTTTGCTTTGAGCATCTTGAATTGTTCGTCTCCCCGCCACGTGACGCAGGGAGACATCACGTTGAGGAATGCAAAGCCCCGATGCTGCATCGCGGCGGTCATGAGATCCACGAGGGTCTTCGGATCGCCGGAGAAACCCCGACCGACCCAGGTCGCGCCGAAAGAGATCGCGAGTTCGCATGGATCCACCGACGGCTCGGGGTTTCCCCAATACGTGGACTTGGTCTTGTCTCCGGACGGCGTCGTCGGCGCCGCCTGGCCCTTCGTCAGGCCGTAGATCTCGTTGTCCATCATGAAGTAGGCGATGTCGAGGTTGCGGCGCGCCGCGTGGAGAAAGTGATTGCCGCCGATCGCGATGCCGTCACCGTCGCCGCCCACTGCGATGACGTTGAGCTCCGGCCGGGCGACCTTGACGCCGCTCGCGAGCGTGAGCGCGCGTCCGTGGACCCCGTTGAACCCGAAAGTCGATACGTAACCCGGAAGGCGCGAGGAGCAGCCGATCCCGGAGATGACGACCGTATCCCACGGCGTGAGCTGCAGCTTCGCCATCGCGCGGTGGAGGGAGGCGAGCGCGCCGAAATCGCCGCAGCCCGCGCACCAGACGGGCTTCAGGTCGGATTTGTAGTCCGCCGGCTGGAAGGCGGGCAAGTCGAAGGTCGTGCTCATACGGCCGCCTTTTCTCTTTGCCTGGCGGTACACATTCTCGAGATTTCCTCGAGGACCTCGTCGCCCGTGAGGTCCTTGCCGCCCGAGCGTTTGAACACCCGCGTCCTGCCTTCCGGCAGATCGAGGAAGGTCCGCAGGTACTTGTAGAACTGCGCGGTGTAAGAGAGCTCGACGATCAGCAGCTCCCCGACGCTCGCGAGGAACTCCTGGAAGTCCCGCTTCGGGAACGGATACAGCGTCTGCGGCACGAACGCGGAGACCGCCTCTCCGCGCGCGTTGGCGGCGGCGACGGCCTCCTGGACGGGGCCCTTGGAGGACCCCCAGCAGAGGACGCCGATGTTCGCTCGAGCGGGCCCGAATCTGCGAAAAGAATGGTAGCGCTCCCGGATCGGCCACATCTTTCGGTAGCGCTTGGCGTTCATCGTCTCGTGCGTAAGGTAGAGCGAGCTCGGTCTTCCTTCCGCGTCGTGTTCGAGGCCGTTGGTCTGATACATCCCTTTCTTCATGCCCGGCACACTCATTGGCGAAACGCCGGTCGGCGTTTCGCGATAGCGCTCGTAGCTCTCGAGCTCTTGGGCAGTTGGCTTCAACCGGTCGTGCACGACGTGCCGCAGCGCTTCGGCCCGGATGGTCTCCTTGCGCTGTCCGACCGCCTGATCGGAGAGGACGAGGACAGGGATCTGGAACTCCTCGGAGATGTTGAACGCCTCCACCGTCGCGTGAAAGCAGTCCTCCACGTCGGAACACGCGAGCACCACCCGAGGCGCGTCGCCATGGGTCCCGAAGAGGCACTGGAGGAGATCCGATTGCTCGCTTTTCGTCGGGTTGCCCGTCGAGGGGCCGCCGCGCTGCACGTCGATGATGACGACGGGGACTTCTGCCATCGCGGCAAGACCAAGCATCTCGGTCATCAGAGAAAGACCAGGGCCCGAGGTGGCCGTCATCGCCTTGACGCCGGCAAAGGACGCGCCGATGACGGCGCCGATTGCCGCGAGCTCGTCCTCGGTCTGAAGGAACGCGCCGCCGGCGCGCGGCATCCACTCGGCGAGGAAGTGCAGGATCTCGGACGAAGGCGTGATCGGGTAGCCCGCAAAGAACCGGCAGCCGGCATGGAGCGCGCCAATCGCGGCGGCTTCGTTTCCAGACATCAGGAGCCGCGGCGCCGAAGGCGCGTAGTCGAGGCGCTTTCGCGCAAGCACCGGAGACTGGGAAGCCGCGAATTCGCGCCCGGCCTCGAATGCCCGCATGCTGGCTTCGCGCACGCTCGCCTTCTTGCGCCCGAAGCGGCGCGCGAGGGCGCGCTTGAGACTCTCCGCCGGCAGGCCGAGTAGCTCGCCGAGGATGCCCAGCGCGACGACGTTCTTCGAACCGGGCGTCCCCGAGGAAGCGCGGGATGCGCCGACAAAGGGCACCGGGACCCAGACCAGCTCCTCGCCCCCGACGAGGCCGAGATCTTCCCCGGACGGTCGATCCTCCGTCGCTTCGTAGAGGACGAGGGCGTCGGGAGCCACCGAGACCTCTCCGCGGAAGCGCGCGAAATCGGCCCAGCCGAATACCACGAGCACGTCGGCACTGGCCCCCTGCGCGAAGATCTCGTCGGCAGCCACCCGGACCGTGCAGGAGGATTCGCCGCCTCGTATTTGCGGTCCGTAGGCCTCGGTCTTCAGGACGTGGAGCCCCTCGTTCGCCGCGACCTGGGCAATGAGATCTCCCAGCGTGACGACGCCGTCTCCTCCGGACCCCACGACCCCAATCGTTATGCTCCTGGTTGCCATGCCTTCCTTTCGGGTGCGGTTCGCTTGCGGATTGGAGTTTCGGACGTTGGCCGAACGATCTCATGATGCGAATGAATCAGGCTCGGTGTGCGCGCTCCGCAGCCACAGTGCCGACGACCCGAATTCCGCGTTTTGTCGCTTCTTTTCTCCTTGAGTTGGCTTTTCGGATGTTCTCCGAACTCCAAGGCCGTAGGTTCAAATCCTACCCCCGCAGCCAGGTCACTTGAACGCCGGGACTCGCGGGGACGGCGGAAGACTTTTCTTGGTCCGTGGTAAAGAGAGCGAATGACGTCCGCTGGCCCAATCCGGGCAGAACTGTTGTCGGCGGAACAACTCGAACAGTTCGCCGGAACGCTCGCCGCCGAGCAACGCGTTCATCCGGGGAAGTGGCCCGGGCGACGGCTGCTCCCGCGGCTGCGGGAGAACGCGCGCGTCCTCCTCCGCTCGCACCGTGCGATCGAGGAGACGAGCCGTCAGACCCGTGCGGTTTCTCCCGCTGCCGAGTGGCTGCTGAACAACTTCCACATCGTCGAGGAACAGGTTCGAGAGATCCAGGAAGACCTCCCGCCCGGGTTCTATCGGGAGCTGCCCAAACTCGCCTCCGGACCGCTCGAAGGCTATCCACGGGTCTTTGGGCTGGCCTGGTCGTTTGTCGCCCACACCGACAGCCGGATCGATCTCGAGACGCTCGTGCGTTTCGTCCGGGCCTATCAGCGGGTGCAGCCTCTGGCGATGGGCGAGCTCTGGGCGCTGGCGATCTCGCTGCGAGTCGTGCTCGTCGAGAATCTCCGGCGCCTGGCCGAGCGCGTCGCCGCCCGGAGCGTTGCGCGCGATCGGGCGGACGCGGTTGCCGACGCGCTGCTCGGCACGGGTGGCACGCCTCAGCCCGAGTCGGCGGCGGTGATTCCAATGCTGGAGCGGGCCCCGTTTTCGCAAGCTTTCGCGGTGCAGCTCGTCCAGAGGCTGCGTGAGCAGGATCCCGCGGTCACGCCCGCGCTCGAGTGGCTCGACCGCCGCCTCGATCGCGAGGCAACGACGGCGGAGGACATCGTTCGCCTCGAGCACCACGCGCAGATCGCCAACCACGCGACGGTGCGCAACGTCATCACGAGCATGCGTCTTCTGTCGTCCGCCGATTGGGCCGGCCTCTTCGAGAGCGTGAGCCTGGTTCACGAGGCTCTGTGCGACGGCACCCGCGTGGCCGAAATGGACTTCGCGACGCGGGACCGGTATCGCCATGCCGTCGAAGAACTCTCACGGGGAAGTGTGCACGATGAGCTCGAGGTGGCGCAGCGCGCGGTGCAAATGGCGGCGAGCGCCACGGCGCAAGAGGGCGCATCCGGCCAGGCCGCCGACTCGCGGTTCCGCGACCCCGGCTACTACCTCATCGCGAAGGGGCGCTCCCGGCTCGAGCGAGAGCTCGACTTCCGGGTGCCTGCCAGGCAATGGCTGCGGCGCGCCTGGGTTCGCGCGGCCACCCCGCTCTATCTGGCGGCGATCATGCTCTCGACGCTGGCCATTCTTGCGGTGCCGACGGCCCTGACCGCGCTCGCCGGCGCTGGCGCATCGTCGGTCGTGCTGCTCGCTGTGCTCGGTCTCGTGCCCGCGTCCGACCTCGCGATCGCGCTCACCCATCGCTTCGTCACCTGGTTCATGGGTCCTCGGCGACTCCCCAAGCTCGAGCTCGCGGGTGGGGTGCCGACCGAATTGCGCACGCTCGTCGTCATCCCGATGCTTCTGACCGACGAGTCGGAGATCCACGAGGCGGTCCAGAGGCTGGAGGTGCATTACCTGGCCAACGCCGACCCCGAACTGCGGTTTGCGCTCCTGTCGGACTGGCCCGACTCGACCGTCGAGAGCCTTCCCGGGGATGGGGCGCTCGTCGAGTTGGCTCAAGCCGCGATCCGTCAACTCAACGACGGGCACGGCCCTGCCGCCGGAGGCGGCGACCGTTTCTGGCTCCTTCACCGCCGCCGCGTCTGGAACGAGCGGGAGGGGGTCTGGATGGGCTGGGAGCGAAAGCGCGGCAAGTTGCGCGAGTTGAACCGTCTCCTGCGCGGCGCGACGGACACGTCCTTTCAGCCTCCCCCACCGGGTTTTCCGGAGGCGCCCCCAGGCGTTCGCTACGTGATTACCCTGGACGCCGATTCCCACCTGCCGCGGGAGGCGGCACGCCGATTGGTCGGCACGATCGCCCACCCGCTGAACCTTCCCGGCTTCGATCCCGCCGCCTCGCGGGTCGTGGAGGGGCACGCCATCCTTCAGCCTCGCGTGACGCCCGTGTTGCCCGAGATGGGCTGGGGCACGCTCTTCCAGCTCGTCTTCTCGGGCCCCCGCGGCGTCGACCCCTATGCCTTCGCGGTGTCCGACGTATACCAGGACCTCTTCGGCGAGGGGATCTACACGGGCAAGGGAATCTACGACGTGGACGCGTTCGAACGGGCGCTCGACGACCGGGTGCCCGAGAATACGCAGCTCTCCCACGATCTCTTCGAGGGGATCTTCGCCAGGGCCGGGTTCGTTTCGGACGTCGAGCTCTTCGAGGGTTTCCCGGGCCACTACGAGGTGGCGGTCTCGCGCCAGCATCGGTGGGTTCGCGGCGACTGGCAGCTGCTGCCCTGGATCCTCGGGACAGCTCGAGCTTCGCCGGGGCCGCGCGCGACCGATGCGATCCCGGCGATCGGGCGCTGGAAGATGATCGACAACCTCCGGCGCAGTCTCTCGGCGCCGGCGACCTTTGCGACGCTCGTTGCCGCCTGGTGCCTGAAGGGCGTCGGCGCCGGGCTGTGGACAGCCTTCGTGCTGTGCGTCTTCTCCCTTCCCACGCTTCTTTCGTTCCTCTCGAGCCTTTTTCCGAAGAGGAGCGGGATCGCAAAGAGGAGTTTCCTTCGCGGCGTGGCCGCGGACCTTGCGATCGGCCTCGCGCAAGCTGCGCTGCGCGTCGTCTTTCTCGCGCACACGGCCTGGATGCGAGGCGACGCGATCGCGCGCACGCTGTGGCGAACCGTGATCTCGCGGCGCCACCTGCTCGAGTGGGTGCCGGCCGCGCAGGCTCACCGCGCGCTCGATCTCGAGGTGACCGGTTTCTATCGCCGCATGCGCGGCGCGATTTTGCTGGCCCTCGCCGCCTGCGTTTTCGTCGCGGCCTCCGGTTCGGGCGCTCTGGCATGGGCGGGTCCCTTCATCGTGCTGTGGCTTCTGTCGCCCGTGGTTGCGTGGTGGGTCAGCCTGCCTCCACGCGAGGCCGCGTCCCAGCGCTTCTCTGCGATACAGGCTCGGCAGTTTCGCGGGATCGCGCGGCAGACCTGGCGCTATTTCGAGCGGTTCGCCGGCCCGGGCTTCCAGAATCTGCCCGCCGACAACTTCCAGGAGGTGCCGCAGCCGGTCGCCGCGCGGCGGACCTCGCCGACCAACATCGGTCTGGCACTTCTCTCGACGGTTGCGGCAAACGACTTCGGCTGGATAGGAACCGTCGAGATGGCAGAGCGCCTCGAGGCGACGCTCGCCAGCGTCGCGCGGCTCGAGCGGTTTCGCGGACATCTCTTCAACTGGTACGGCACGGACGATCTCGCTCCGCTCGAGCCCCGTTACGTGTCCACGGTCGACAGCGGAAACCTGGCCGCGCACCTCATCACGCTCAAGCAGGCCTGTCTCGAGCGCATGCCCGAGCCGATTCTCCGTGCGAGCGCCTTCGACGGCCTTGCCGACACGCTCGAGCTGCTACGGGGCTCGGCGACCGCACTGGCGGGAGGCGGCCCCGGCCGTGTCGTCACTGCCCGGCAGCTCGAGGGGGCCGTCAGAGGGGTGAGTGCTCTATTCGCTCCTGTACCGGCGACACCGACTGAGTGGGCGTCGCGGCTGGCCGCGCTGTCGGCGCGGGCCGAAACGCTGGTGGACATCGTCCGCGCCCTCGGCCACGAGACCAACTCGTCCGCGACCGGTCCGGCTCTCGAGTGGGCTCTGGCGCTGCACGCGTGTGTTGCCAGCCACGCGCGCGACTGTCTCGCGGCGAGGGAATCTCTGGAGCCGATGGATGCGCTCGAAAGCCGACTCGCTGCGATCGCACGCACCGCAGCCGAGCTCGCCGCTGCCATGGACTTCACGTTTCTCTACGATCGGCCGCGGGATCTCTTCGCGATCGGATACCGGCCGCAGGATGCGACCCTCGATCCCGGCCACTACGATCTGCTCGCCTCGGAGGCGTGCCTGGCGAGCTTCGTCGCGATCTCTCGCGGCGACGTGCCCGTCGAACACTGGTTTCATCTCGGCCGTCCACTGACTCCCGTCGGTCGGGGTTCCGCGCTCTTGTCGTGGTCCGGATCCATGTTCGAGTACCTGATGCCCGACCTCGTGCTCGACCCGCCCTCGGGAAGCCTCCTCGAACACACCAACCGGCTCGTCGTGCGGCGGCAGATCCGGTACGGGGAGGAACGGGGCGTTCCCTGGGGGATTTCGGAAGCGGCTTACAACGCGCGGGACGTGCACTTCACCTACCAGTACTCGAACTTTGGTGTCAGCGGCCTCGGCTTGAAGCGCGGGCTGGCCGAGGATCTCGTCGTGGCTCCGTATGCCACTGCCCTGGCCGCAATGGTGGACCCGGTCGCTGCGAGCGCGAACTTCCGGCGACTCGGTTCCATTGGCTTGCTCGGCCAGTACGGCTTTTACGAATCGATCGACTACACGGCGTCCCGACTCCCCGCGGGGGAAGAGTTCGAGGTCGTGAAGGCCTACATGGCCCACCACCAGGGGATGACGATCGTGGCGCTCGCCAACGTGCTGCTTGAAACGACCATGCGCCGCCGCTTCGGCGCGGAGCCGGCCGTCCAGGCGACCGAACTGCTGCTCCAGGAGCGCACGCCTCGCACCGTCGTCGTCGCGCGCCCGGCCGCCGGCGACGCGCGCACCGACCTGCACGTCCTGGACGACGTGCCGCCCGTGCTTCGTCGGTTCCGCTCGCCGCACGACCCGACGCCGCGCACGCACCTGCTCTCGAACGGGCGGTACGCGGTCATGATGACCGCCGCTGGCTCGGGCTACAGCCGCTGGCGCGGGCTCGACGTGACGCGATGGCGTGAGGACACGACACGCGACCCCTGGGGCACATACGTATTCCTCGCCGACGGTGTGTCGGGCAAAGTCTGGTCGGCCGGATACCAGCCGGCCGGAATCGAGCCAGACTCCTACGAGGCGATTTATTCGGAGGACCGCGTGGCGATCCACCGCAGCGACGGTCTGATCACCACAAGCCTCCGGATCGCCGTCTCGACCGAGGACGACGCCGAGGTGCGGCAGGTGTCACTCACGAATCGGGGAACGCGCCCTCGAGAAATCGAGGTGACTTCGTACGCCGAGATCGTGCTCGCGCCCTCCGCAGCCGATGCGGCGCATCCTGCCTTTTCCAACCTCTTCGTTCAGACGGAGTTTGTTCCGGCTGTCGAGGCGTTGCTCGCCGGCCGACGGCCACGCGAGCGGGAAGAACCGGTCTGGGCCGCTCAGGTCATGACCGTGCAGGGCGACGTGGTCGGGGCAGTGCAATACGAGACCGATCGGGCGCGCTTTCTCGGGCGCGGGCGAAACATCCGGAACCCGATCTCGATCGAAGAGCGGCGCCCGCTGTCCAACACGGTCGGCACCGTCCTCGACCCGATCTTCAGCCTTCGCCGCCGCCTACGTGTTGCGCCCGGAGCAACGGTGCGCGTGAACCTCGTGACGGTGGTCGCCGAGTCGAGGGAGAACGCCCTCGCGCTCGCCGGCAAGTACCGGGACCCGGCAACGTTCGATCGCGTCTCGAGCCTTGCGTGGACGCAGGCGCAGGTCCAGTTGCGGCACCTGGGGATCTCCACCGACGAGGCGCATCTCTTCCAGCGACTCGCGACGCGGATCCTGTATTCCGATCCGACCCTTCGGGCCCCGACGGAGACGCTCCTGCGCAACCGGCGAGGCCCCTCGACCTTGTGGGGCCGCGGAATCTCCGGCGACATTCCGATCGTGCTCGTGCGAATCGACCAGGTCGAAGATCAGGGTATCGTGCGACAGCTCCTGCGCGCTCACGAATACTGGAGGATGAAGGGGCTCGCGGTCGATCTCGTGATCGTGAACGAGGAGCCGACCTCGTATTCCCCGGAGCTCGGCGCGGCCCTCGACTCGCTGGTCCGGGCCGCCGCCCGCGCGCCCGGCGTCGCCTCGGAGCACTCGACCGGGCGCGTCTTCGTGTTGCGTGGGGAGTCGCTTTCGAGCGAGGAGCGCGACGCGCTCTCGGCGGCCGCCCGCGTCGTGCTGCTCTCGCGGCACGGGACGATCGCTCAGCAGGTCATCCGGCTTCTTCCCCGGACTCCGCCCGGAGGGCCGCGCAGCCAGTCGCGGCGGGGCCGCCGACGAGCGATCAGGCGCCCCCGACGATGCCCCTCGAGTTTTTCAACGGGATGGGAGGCTTTTCGGAGGAGCAGGGGGAATACGTCACAGTTCTTGGCGAGCGGCAATCGACGCCGGCGCCGTGGATCAACGTGCTCGCCAATCCGTCCTTCGGCAGCCTCGTCTCGGAGTCGGGATCCGGCTACACGTGGGCGGTCAACAGCCGCGAGAATCAGATCACGCCCTGGTCGAACGATCCCGTGAGCGACCCGGCTGGAGAGGCCCTCTTTCTGCGCGACGAGGAGACCGGTGAGATCTGGGGCCCGACCGCGCTGCCGATTCGGGGCGACGGGTCCTACGTCGCGCGCCATGGCCAGGGATACAGCCGCTTCGAATACGAGCACCGGGGGATCGTCACGGACCTCATGGTGTTCGTTCCGCGGAGGACCCCCTGAAGATCTCGCTGCTGTCGGTCGAAAACCGGTCCGCGTCCCCACGGACGCTGACGGTCACTGCCTACGCGGAGTGGGTGCTCGGCCCGCAGAGGGCGGCGGGCGTTCCCTTTGTCGTCACCGAGCTCGACTCCGAGACCGGCGCCATCTTCGCACGCAACTCCTGGAACGAGGACTACGCTGGACGCGTCGCGTTCGCCGACATCGGAGGCTCTCAAACCGCGTGGACGGCCGACCGAACCGAGTTCCTGGGCCGCAACGGCGGACTCGACGCACCCGCGGGCCTGGCCCGCGGAGTGACTCTTTCGCAGCGCGCCGGCGCCGGTCTCGATCCCTGCGCCGTGCTGCAAACACGGCTGCGCCTGGCCCCGGGGCAACGAGGCCAGGTCGTCTTCCTGCTCGGCCAGGGCCGCGACGCCTTCGAGGCGCGACGGCTCGTCGGCCGGCACCGGTCGCCGAACCACGGCCTCGCGCTCGCCGCGGTGCGGCGGGAGTGGGAGGACACGCTCACCGCTCTCCAGGTACGGACGCCCGACCGCTCGATGGATCTCATGCTCAACCGTTGGCTCCTCTACCAGGCGCTCGGCTGCCGCTTCCGGGCGCGCACTGCCTTCTACCAGGCGGGCGGGGCCTGGGGCTTCCGCGACCAACTGCAGGACGCGATGTCCTTCACGGTCGCGCGGCGGGAGCTGGCGCGCGAGCAGTTGCTGCGTGCCGCCTCCCGGCAGTTCGAAGAGGGCGATGTCCAGCATTGGTGGCACGCCCCGAAGGCAGGGGAGTGCGAACCCGGATCTCCGACGATCTCCTGTGGCTGGCCTATGCCGACGCACCACTATGTCGAGATCACCGGCGATCGCGCCGTGCTCGACGAGCAGGTGCGGTTTCTGGTGGCCGCGCCGCTCGAGCCTGGAGAGACCGATCGGTATTTCGAGCCGAAAGCGTCTCGCGAAACCGCGTCCCTCTTCGAGCACTGCGCGCGAGCGCTCGATCGGAGCCTGGCGGTCGGCCGCCACGGCCTGCCGCTGATGGGCAGCGGAGACTGGAACGACGGCATGAACCGAGTCGGCGCGGGCGGCCAGGGCGAGAGCGTGTGGCTCGGCTGGTTCCTTTCCGCAAACCTCGGCCAGTTCGCCGGTCTTGCCGAAGCGCGTGGAGAAACCACTCGCGCACTCGCCTGGCGCGCGCACGCGGACGCCCTGAAGTTCGCACTCGAGCGCGACGGATGGGACGGCGACTGGTATCGCCGCGCCTTCTTCGACGATGGCACGCCGCTCGGATCCGCGACCAACGACGAGTGCCGAATCGACTCGATCGCTCAGTCCTGGGGAGTCATCTCTGGAGCCGCCGATCCCGAGCGGCGCCGGCGGGCCATGGCGGCCGTCGACGAGCATCTGATCCGCCGGGGAGATGGGCTCGTCCTGCTCTTCGCGCCTCCGTTCGACCACACCGAGCTCGAGCCGGGTTACATCAAAGGATATGCGCCGGGCGTTCGGGAAAACGGGGGCCAGTACTCCCACGCCGCGGTGTGGGCGATGATCGCATTCGCGGCGCTGGGCGACGGGGACAAGGCCGGAGAACTGTTCGCGATCCTGAACCCGATCAACCACGCCAGTACACGCTCGGGTCTGTACCGCTACAAGGTGGAGCCGTATGTCATGGCCGGCGACGTGTATTCGGAGGTTCCGCACGCGGGGCGTGGCGGCTGGACCTGGTACACCGGCGCGGCCGGCTGGATGTACCGCGCGGGAGTGGAATGGATCCTCGGATTTCGCCTGCGCGGAACGGTGCTGCACGTGGATCCATGTATCCCTCGTACGTGGCCGCGGTATGAGATCGACTTCCGCTACCACTCGGCCAGCTACCGGCTCGCCGTCGAGAACCCACACGGTGCAATGCGCGGCGTGACGAGCATCTCTCTCGATGGCGGGCCGGTCACGGGTCGCGAGATCCCCCTGGCCGACGATGGCCGCGAGCACCGGATCGCCGTCGTGCTTGGCTAAGAGCCCGCCCAGGTAATCGAAAGCGCAGAAAGGTGGAAAGCTTTTTGCCACAGCTGGCCCTTAGGCCCCCGACTCGCCAGAGCCCGGGACGCGCTTCACGTGTTGGGTCTCCGCGAAGACCGTCGGGCGAGTCGCCCGGCCTGCGGCCTCCGTCAGCCGCCTCCCGACGGCGCTCGGGCGGCAGCGGCAAGTACGCGCTCGAGCACATTCCTCGGTACGGGCCTGTTGGTAAGAGCGCGTACCGTCCGTCGGCTCGCGACCGCGCTATAGACGTCCATGCGATTCCTGTTGCCGCTGGTCCGTCCCATACGTGTCTCCCGCTCTCACCAATGAGGCCTACGAATGGCGACGAGAAAGGATGACTGGTGAGTGGATCCGCGAGCCGCCGTCCGCCGGTTGCCGGAATATTCCAGGTCGGCCAGAGGATATGGGTGCGGAGTGCGGCCGGCTCCGGCCAGCGCCGGCGGGATGGACCCGCCGACATCTTTTCCGCGCCGATCCGCACGAAGGATGTGGGTTTCACGACGGGAGGAGGGTCCGAGGCCGCGCAAACGGACGTTCGACGCCGCGGCGATCGGCGCTGTCTCACGACCCGCCGAAAGGGGCGAAGCATGAGAGTTGCCATCAATGGAATCGGGGTGGCGGGGTCGACGCTGGCCTACTGGCTGCGACAGTTTGGTCACGAACCCGTACTGTTCGAGAAAGCGCCGGCGTTTCGCACCGGAGGCTACCTCATCGACTTTTGGGGTCTCGGCTACGAGATTGCGGAACGCATGGGGCTCGTCCCGACGTTGCGCGAACGCTGCTACGTGATGGAGCGGATGCGCCTGGTCGACGCCCACGGTCGCGAGGAGGCGGCGCTGGACTTGACGCCGATGCGCGAGCTGCTCCAGGGGCGATTCATAAGCCTCGCACGGGCCGACCTGGCGACGGCGCTCTTTGGGGCCTGCGACGGTATTCCGGCTCGTTTCGGCGTGTATGTCACGGCGATCGAGCAGAACAGCGATGGAGTGGTCGCTACTCTCTCCGACGAACGGAAAGAGCACTTCGATCTGGTCGTCGGCGCCGACGGGCTGCACTCGCAGGTGCGAGAGGTTGCGTTCGGCCCGGAAGCGCGGTTCGAAAGATTCCTGGGTTGCTACGTTGCCGCCTTTCGTCTCCCGGGCTACCCGCGGCGCGACGACCTGACGTACGTGTCGCATACGGTGCCCAAACGCCAGGTCGCGCGCGTGGCGTTAAGAAACGGCGAGACCTTGGTATTGCTCGTGTGCCGCGCGGAGCTCATCGACGGCGATCCTTCGCGGGAGCAGCAGAAAGAGGCTCTCCGGCGCGCGTTCGGCGACATGAGCTGGGAGGTGCCCGAAATTCTGGATCGAATGGGCGAAGTGGAGGACGTCTATTTCGATCGCGTCAGCCAAATTTACCTCCCGCGCTGGTTTTCTGGACGCGTCGCGCTGCTCGGTGACGCGGCAGCCTGCCCGTCGCTTCTCGCCGGCGAAGGCAGCGGACTGGCGATGATGGAGGCCTATGTCCTCGCCGGAGAGCTTCACCGGGCCGATGGCGATTTCGCGCTAGCCTTGGCCGCGTACGACGCGCGGCTGCGCTCGTTCGTGGCCGCCAAGCAGAAAGCGGCTTTACGGTTCCGCAGCTTCTTTGCGCCGGAGACCGCGCTCGCGCTCAAAGTGCGTAACGTCGCCGTGAACGCCCTTTCCATCGAGTTCTTCGGAAAGCGGTTGTTGGCGCGCTCATTGCGCGACGATTTCGAGCTGCCGCATTACCTGGCCGCTTGAACGAGCATTCACCCTGAATTCGCGTGGGGATTGTGTCGAGCGCCCATAAATCCGCGAGCCGCCGTCCGCCGGTTGCCGGAATATTCCAGGTCGGCCGGAAGATATAGGAGTTGAGTGCGGCCGGCTCCGGCCAGCGCCGGCGGGCTGTCCCCGCCGAGACCTTCTCCGCCGCCGCTCCGCACGAAGTGTGTGGGTTTTACGACTGAGGAGGTGTTCCATGAAGCCAAGAATCGACTACGCGAAGGTCCCGCCCGGGGCGATGCACGCGATGCTGGGCCTGGAGAAGTACCTGAAACAGAGTGGACTGGAGCCGGCCTTGCTCGACCTGGTCTACCTGAGAGCATCGCAAATCAATGGCTGCGCTTACTGCATCGACATGCACTGGAAGGACCTTCGCGCAGAGGGCGAGAGCGAGCAGCGGCTATACGGCCTGGACGCGTGGGCCGAGTCTCCCTACTACACCGAGCGCGAGCGCGCCGCCCTGGCGTGGACAGAGGCGGTGACGCGCGTGGCCGAGGGGCACGTGCCCGACTCGGTGTTCGAGGAGGTTCAACCGTTCTTTTCGGAGATGGAGTTGGCCGACTTGACCCTCGGCATCGTGGCCATCAACGGCTGGAATCGATTGAACATCGCGTTTCGGTCGCCGGCCGGAACCTACCAGCCGACGCCGAGGGTTCGGACCGGGGCGAAGGGCCACGGCGTCGAATCCGTGGCCGCGCATTAGGTAGACCCGCTTCGAACCGGGCGAGTCGACGCCCGAGAGCCGCTCGACCAAGACGTTGCTCGATTGGAGGGGAAGACGATGCCGAATGCCCCGGTGGATGTCCTGATCGTTGGCGCCGGACCGGTCGGGCTATTCCTGGCGAATGATTGTGCTCGCCGAGGCCTGCGGTCGCGGATTGTCGAAGCCCGCTCGGGGCAATCGGAGCATTCCAAGGCGCTCGCGATCTTTCCTCGGACCCTCGAGATCTTCGATATGGCCGGTCTCGTCGAGCCGTTCCTCGAGAAGGCGAACCGTGTCACGTCGGTCGTCGTCATTGCGCATGGACGTCGGCTCGCCCACGTTCAGTTTACGCCGGAGGAGACTCCCTACCCATTCATCGCCATGGTTCCCCAGGACCTCACGGAGAGACTGCTCGTGGAACAGCTGCATCACCAGGGCGGTGCCATCGAGTACGAGACGTCCTTCGTGTCCGCAGTCCAACACGACGATCATGTGAGCGTCACGCTGGACCAGAAAGGCCAGCGGCGTGAGCTGATCGCTGCATTCGTCATCGGCTGCGATGGCGCCCACAGCACCGTGAGGCATCTCCTGGACCTGCCGTTTGAGGGCGGGCAATACGACGCGTTGTTCATGCTCGCGGACGTCGAGACGAACGATGCCCTTCCCGCCGAGGAGCTGCTGCTTTGCCCCAGCGAGTTTGGTCCGGTTGCCGTCTTTCCAATGAGCGCCACTCGGCGGCGCATCGTGGCGACGATCGAGACCGCGGAAGGCGACGCTCCCTCACTCGACCTCGTGCAGAGGATCGTGCGCCAACGCGCCCCGGTCGGGATCGAGGCGCGTGCGATCCACTGGAGCAGCTATTTCCGGGTCCATCACCGGCAGACGGGGCAGCTGCGCGTCGGCCGCATGTTCATCGCCGGCGACGCGGCACACATCCACAGCCCGTTTGGGGGGCAGGGGATGAATACGGGGTTGCACGACGTCTGGAACCTCGTCTGGAAGCTCGACCTCGTCCAGCACGGTCACGGCAACGGGGCGCTGCTCGAGAGCTATGGTGCCGAGCGCCGCCCCGTGATCCGCCAGGTCATCGAGACCACGCATCTGCTGACGAGGGCGATGGGGACGCCGGACAGGTTCGCGCAGGCTCTCCGCGATGCCGTCGTCCCCGTGGTGTCGCGTCTGCCCCCGTTCCAACATGCTTTCGTTCGGAGGCTTTCGGGGTTGGGTATTGCCTATGACGGAAGCCCTATCGTCGAAGGAGAGGGAAAGCGGTACTTCGATGATTCGTTGCGCGGTGGCGATGGCCTTCGCAGCCGGTTCCTGCTCCTGGTCGGCGACGACGCGGACTCTGCGACCAGAGAGGCCGCGAAACAGTTGGCCGAGTCCCTGGGCGATGTGGTCGAGTACCGAGCCGGGGTCCGCCCCGGCATGACTCTCCTCCGACCTGACGGTTACGTCGCATGCGCTGCGCGCGCAGGCGAAGCGAGCGGAGCCCTGCAATCCATGCGTTCCCTTGTGGAGCGCCAGACATGTTGAGCAGGTCGTCCGTGCGTGCACGCACGTCATGAAGGTGCCGCGGAACACCTGACTCTGTATCGCGCCGCGGAAATCGACGGCCTCTCCATTTTCTACAGAGAGGCCGGCCCAAGGAACGCGCCGACGCTCCTCCTGCTCCACGCGGTACACGCTGTACATGCAGGATTACGGAGGTCCGGTGGGTTTTCGCATGGCCCTGGCGCATTCCCACCAGATCGAAGCTCTCGTCGTCCAGGACGCGGTTGCGCACAACGAGGGTCAGGGAACAGGAGGCGGCAATCGACCGACTCGAATCTGCTTGAGTCGTGTTCGATGAGGCGGGGCTCAGCGCTTCAGCGCGGAATCGTCTCGCGGACGCAGCGGAACCCGTCGTCGTCCTCGCGCTCGTCGGGCGCGAGACGCCCCCGGTTGGACACGCGGATCTGCTTTGCCTTGTTCCTCCACGAACCGCCGCGCAGCGAGCGCGCGTCATGGGAGCCCGCGGGAGCCGCTTCGTCGTCCGCGCCGCCGGGCGTGATTCGAAAGACGTCGGCGTTCCATTCCCAGACGTTGCCGAGCATGTCCAGGAGGCCGAAGGCGTTCGGTGCCTTCGTGCCGACTGCATGCGCTCTCTTGTCCGAGTTTCCGGCATACCAGGCGATGGCTTCGATCTCCCCGTAACGGGGCGCAGGGGAGCCGGCGCGTGCGGCGTACTCCCACTCGATCTCGGTCGGCAATCGCGCCGCGAGGGCCGAGCAGAAACCGACGGCTTCGTCCCACGTGACGTTGACGACGGGAACGTCGTCGGCGCTCCACTTGGGCTGGGCGGGGAGGCGGCGTTGCGAAGAGGAAGCCCAGTCGCGGAACTGGGCCACGGTCACAGGCAGGACCATCACCTCGAAAGGCTTTGCGACACGGACGTGGCGGCGCGGAGACTCAGCCGGGTTGCATTCGGCGTCGCCCTCCGAGCAGCCCATTTCGAATTCTCCGGCAGGGATACGAACCCAGGAAGCCCCCGGACGGCCCGGCCCGGAAGCGGCAGTCGTCGCGACCGCGGCAGTCACCGGCGACCCAGCGGTGGAAGCCGCGGGCGCAGAACCGGTAGGAGCCGTGCCGAACTCGATCTGGACGATCATCTTGGCACCCTCGACCCGAAGGACCTTCGACCACCTTCGCCCGTCGGCCGCGACCGCGGAGACCACGTAATCGCCCGGGACGACCTCGATGCGGAGGGGCTCGTCGGCGTGCAGGTCCGCAGCCTTCTGGCCGTCCAGGCTCACGGAACAGGCCGTGCTCGAGAGGACGACGATTGCCGATTTCGCCGGTGCAGCCGCCTGCGCGTAGAGCTCCGGAGCCATGGCGGCCCCGAGAGACGCGAGCACGAGAAGACGGAAGTCGAGGCGGCGGCGGAGCATGGCGTCAGTGCTTCTGAAGGGAGCGAACATACAGTATGGTTTGGTCGATCTGCTCGCGGGAGAGAGTGCGTCCCCACGGAGGCATCAGGGACGACAGTCCAACGCCCGCACCCCCGCGCTCGACGACGTCTGCGAGTTCGGCATCCGTCTTCTTCTTCTGAAACGCCGGATCCGAGAGGTCGCGCGGGTGAGGGTCGAGATTGAAGGCGTTGAACCCGTCGCCCGCGCCGGTCTCGCCGTGACAGGTCTGGCAATAGTGTTGAAACGTGGCGCGGCCGAGCCGGAGCTCATACGAGGGCAACGGCGGGCGCGCTGCGGCTGGCTTCGCGGCCGGCCTGCGCGCGCATGCCGCCACGAGAAGGAGCAGGCAGACGCAGGTCCGGAGCGGCTTCATTTCGCTCCTGTCGCCGGCGCCGCCGGCTGCCGCTGGGCGGCCAGATACGCGGTCAGACGCAGTGCATCGCGATCGGTGAGGCCGAAATCCGGACAGCGCACGTCCGCGCGCCAGCGCTGGGGTCCCTTCAACCACGTGTACGTCCACCCGGGCTTGAGCCGCCTTCCGCTGTCCGTCAGCGGGGGCCCGTAGTAGCCGCCGCCGGAGCCGACGATGTGGCAGGCGCGGCACCCGAGCGAGACGTAGAGCCGTTCGCCCTCGATCGGGTCGGCGTCCGAGGCGGGATGACCGAGGAATGGGTCCTCGGGGACCCGTGGGTCGACATACAGGGTCTCGATGGCGTCGGCGAGCTCGACCGCCTCTTCGCGCGGCATGCGGAAGATGGGCATGCGCTCGGTCAGGATCGGGCGGATGGTGTAGGAAAGAACCAGGTACTCGGCGAGCCAGTCGCGCTGCACCTTGCTTCCCTCGAAGGTGAGTGGCGCCGTCGAGATATCGCCGCCCCGGTCCCCGATCTGGTGGCACGAGAGACAACGGTAGCGATCGACCAGGTGGCCGATGCGACCGGCCGGTATCGGCGCGGGCAGACTGGCTGGAGCGACGCGATACGCCTCGGGAACGGGCTGCGCTCCGAAGCCGAGGAGCGCCGTCACCACCCCCTGCGTCTGCTCGGTGCTCAGGCCATACGAGGGCATCTTGAGCCCCTTCGCGAAGGAGCGAGGAGATTCGACCTTGGCGGCGAGCCATGCGGTCAGCGTTCGCGGCAGGTCGGTTCGGCGTCCGAAGTCGAGGAAGGCCGCCTTCTTATCGCCGATCCCGTCGAGGTCCGGTCCGAACTTCTCCGCCGGCCGCGAGCCGGGAGCGCCGTGGCAGGAGAAACAGCCGTATCGGCGAAACGTCTTCTCCCCCGCCTCGGCGAGCGTGCGGTTGACGCGAAGCGGCTCGAGGATGTCCTTGGGGGCATCGAAATCGCGGAACTCGTCCTCCATGTAGGCCACGACGTCGCGCGATTCGCTGTCGGTGAAGTGATAGCGGGGCATCGGTGTGCTCGGATTGAAGGCGTGTGGATCCCGGACATAGGCGAGCAGCCAGCCGCGGGTCGCGGCGGAGGCGACCTTCGAGAGCTCGGGCGCCGAACCCTGCCCTTTCCCCTCGACCGTGTGACACGAGATGCAACGCGACTCGGAGAAGAGCTTCTTGCCGTTGGCGGCATCGCCGGGCGGCTCGTCGCCGGCCGCCTTGACGCGCAGGGCGAGCTCATCCGGGACTTCCTGGCCGAGGATGTAGTGCGAGAGCTCGTCGATCTCTCGGTCGGTCAGCTGAAAGTTCGGCATCGTGGCGTTGGGGTCGACGTCCCGGGGCTTCTTGAGCCAGCGATGCAGCCACCCTCCTCCGGTCTTGACCGGCTCGGTCGTAAGGGGAGGGGCTTCCGAGCGGAACGCTTCACGTCCGTGTACTTTGTGACAGGCGAAGCAGCCGTAGCGCTCCATGACCGCGCGGCCACGAGAGAGCTCCGGCGCATCGAGGACACTGACGGCGGAATGGCAGCGGCCGCAGCCGGCTTCGAGATAGGCGATCGGAAGGAGCGGCGGTCCCGCGTCCGGAGCCGTGCCGTGGGCCTGCCCCTCGGTCGTCGCCGGACCCTGCCCCGCGTGGCAGGACGTGCAGCCGTAGCGATCGAATCCGGCCGGGGTGTGGGGAGTCCAGGGATGGAGCGTGAAGGGGGCCGGCGCTGCCTTCATCAGGAGATCGGCGACCCCGAGGTGGCAGGTCGTGCAGCGATCGACCCGGTCATCGAGTCCGGGCAGCCAGATCTGGTGGATGGCGACGGGCCGGTGCTCGTACTGCTTCGCCTGTTGCGCGCTTCTCGCCCGTTGAGCGCCGAGCGCGGCGAATCTGTGCTGAAAGGCCCGGTAGGGCATCAGGGCGTTCTTCGCCGGCGATATCGCCAGCACGATCAGGAACGCAACGCTCGTGAGCGCGAAGAGTCGGCGAAGCGGCACTGGTCTCTTCCTAGAAGGCCACGATGTGCGCCCAGGGCCATACGAAGGACCACCCGGGGCCGCGGAAGAAGGTTCCGATGACCGTGAGTATCGTTGCGACGACAGCGAACCAGACCATGATCCATTCCGGCAGCGTCACCTTTGCGATCGCGCGGCGGAAGCGGCCGGCGCTCTCGCCTCGCCGGGCCGCAAACATCGCGGCGGCGGTCGCGGCCGTCGGCACGACGATCGGCCAGCATTGGAAGGCCCCGAAGAGGGCGATCACGGCGCCGGTCGCCCCAGCGAGCGCGAGTGCCTGCTGCGGTCCGGCCCCGGCCCATAGCGGACTCGCGGTCCGGTTGACGCGGGCATAGGGAATGACGACGAGCGCGATGACCACGAGAAGCGGCATCAGGACGCCCGCGACGACGGGCGGAAAGTAGTGCAGCAGCTCCTGGAGACCAAGAAAGTACCAGGGTGCCTTGGCCGGGTTCGGCGTCTCCAGCGGATTGGCGATTCCCTCGAGCGGCGCGTCGAAAATGATGGCCGCCAGTGCCAGGCCGATGACCACGAGCTGGAAGAGGATGACCTCCCGCACGATCAGGTTCGGGAAGGTCATCACATACTTCTCGTCGGTCGTGCGAACGGCCGGCCGGCGATCCGGCCGTACCAGAGCCACCCGCCGGGGCGTGGCGAGCGGATCGGTGCTCTCGATCAGCTCGAGTGGCGGAAGCGAGCTCATCGGACCTCCTCCCGGCGCGGCGGGTTCTCGGGAGGGCCCTGCACGCCGCCGTCTTTGCGGACGCGCCAGATGTGCACCGACAGCATGAGAAGCAGGGCGACCGGCAGAACGACGCAGTGCAGGACGTAGAAGCGCAGTAGCGCGTTTTCGGAGACGATGTTGCCTCCGAGAAGCAGGAAGCGCGCCTTCTCGCCCAGCAGCGGCGCTTCCTTGGCCATGTTGGTGCCGACCGATACGCCCCAGAAGGCGAGTTGGTCCCACGGCAGCAGGTATCCGGTGTAGGACAGCAGAAGCGTCACGAGCAGGAGGACGACGCCGACGACCCAGTTGAACTGGCGCGGGGGGAGGTAGGCGCGATGGAAGAAGACGCGCATCATGTGCAGAAACGTGGCGAACACCATCAGGTGCGCCGCCCAGCGGTGCATGTTCCTCAGGAAGAGCCCGTTGTCGACGACGAACTCGAGCTCTTTCATGTCGCGATAGGCCTGCGGCACGGACGGGTGGTAATAGAACATCAGGAGTACGCCGGTCGCCGTCAGGATCAGGGCGCATGCGAGCGCGATCCCGCCGAGCCAGTAGGTGTGGGTGAAGCGCAGCGTCTTCTCGCGCACCTTCACGGGATGCACGTGCAGGAACAGGTTCTCGAAGACGACCAGGGAGCGGTTGCGATTGGTGGATGCTGCGCCATGGCGCACGATTGAGCGGTAGACGTCCGACTCGCGGAGCCGGCGGAAGGCGGCGTCGAGAGAGAGTGTCGTCATGCCTTGAACACCTTTCCGTGGGTGACGGTGATCGCCGTGTCCACGACCAGCAGTCCGGAGGCGTCCATCCCGACGTCGAGCCAGGGGAGCGGACGGGGGGCCGGCCCCTCGACGACGTTGCCTTCCATGTCGAAGCGGCTGCCGTGGCACGGGCAGGCGATGACATTCTGGTCCGACAGGAATCGCGTGATGCAGCCGAGGTGGGTGCAGACGGCGGAGAGGGCGTAGACACCCCCCGGGCAGCCGATGACGTAGGCCTTCTGCTCCTTGTTGAAGCGCACGGTCCCGTCCGGGTAGTCGGAGGGGCTGCCCGCGCGGAAGGTCGTCGGCGGCTCGAAGAGCACCTTGGGCCTGAGAAAGTCGATCGTCACGAGCCCCGAACCGACTGCGGCGGCCCCGCAGGCGGTCAGCCCGATGCGCGTCAGGAAGTCGCGGCGGTCCGGCTGGTCCGGTTCCGTTTCGTCGAGGACGTCGAGCGGTTGGTTAGGCAATGGCTTCCTCCCGGAGATGAAAACTCTGCATCGTGATGGTTCCGGCGGGGCACCGGGCGGCGCAGAGGCCGCACCGGATGCAGACTTCGTCGTTCTTGATCAGGATGGAGCCTTCTTTGCGCCCCTCCACGAGAATCGGGGCGAGCTCCCGCGAGTTGGGGGGCAGGGACCGTACGAGCGCGACCGGGACGATCTCGATGCAGTCCTCGGGGCAGATGTCCTGGCAGCCGCCGCACAGGATGCACTCGGTCCCGACATCGGGGTCTTGCGCGAACGCCGTGTTGGTCCAGCAGCGAAGGCAACGCGAGCCCTCCCGCCGCGCCTCCGTCTCGCCGAAGCACTCCTCCACCTCGGCGATGCCGATGCGCCGGGAGATCGGCCGAGTCGGCGGCTTATGGCGCGGAATGCTCTCGAAGTCGAGCTCCCGCTCGTACCGGTGGTGGACGTCGATCTCGACCGCGCCGTCGAATTCCGGCCGCGGGCGCCCCCGCAGACTCTCGTCGATCGATCGGGCGGCGCGCTTGCCGTCGGCGACGGCGTTGATCGCGATTCGAGGCCCGAAGGCTGCGTCCCCGCCCGCGTAAATGCCGGGCGCGGTCGTTGCGAGGGTGGCCGGGTCGATGACGATGCGGCCGCCCCGCGTCTGGATGCCGTCGTCGGGCCGTAGGAAAGAGAAGTCGCCCGTCTGGCCGATCGAGACGATGACGGTGTCGGCGGGAACGATCGACTCCGAGCCCTCGATGAACCGGGGCGAGAACCGGCCCTGTTCGTCGAAAACCCGCGAGACGGACAGAAACTCGACGCCGGTGACCGTACCGCCCTTGCCGACGAACCGTTTGGGCCCAACGCCGTGGCGGAACGAGATCCCCTCGCGCGAAGCTTCGTCGATCTCCTCGGGCGACGCCGGCATCTCGCGCTCGGACTCGAGACTGCAGACCGTCACTTCCCGGGCGCCGAACCGGATCGCGCTGCGGGCGACATCGAGAGCCTGGACGACCGAGAGATTGCGCTGGAGGTTCTCCTGCTCGCCTCCGCGCGCCGCCACGCGCGCCACGTCGAGAGCCACGTTGCCCCCGCCGATGACGAGGACCCGCCGGCCCATCTCGACCTTGTATCCGAGATTGACATTGAGCAAATAGTCGATGCCCTTGAGGATGCCGTCGAGTTCGATCCCCTCGATGGCGAGGTCGCGGCTGCGCATGGCCCCGACGCCGAGGAAGACCGCCGCGTAGCCTTGTTCCTTCAAATCGGCGAGCGTGAACTCGTGCCCGAGCCGTGCATTGGTCGTCAACTCGACGCCGAGGGAGAGGATCGCGTTGATCTCGAGCTGAATGAGCGCCCGCGGCAGCCGGTATTCGGGTACGCCGAGGCGGAGCATTCCCCCGGCGACCGGGGCCGCTTCGAAGATCATCACGGGGTATCCCATGAGAGCGAGATCGTGCGCGCACGCGAGGCCCGCAGGGCCGGAGCCGATGACCGCGACGCGCTCGGGGTGCCGGTCTTCCCGGCGACCGTAGATCTCCGCGAGGACCGAGAGGTCGATCATGCTCTCCACGCCAAAGCGCTCCGTGACGAAGCGCTTCAGGGCCCGGATGGAGATCGGTGCGTCGTACTCACCCCGGCGGCAGGCCGCCTCGCACGGGGCCGCGCAGATGCGTCCGCAAATCGATGCGAGCGGATTGGGCCGGCGGGCCACCGCGTAGGCCTCCCGGTACCGGCCCTGCGCGATCATCGAGACATACTTTCCTGCCTCCGTGTGGACGGGGCACGCCCACTTGCAGGGGAAGTTGCGCTCGAGCCACTCGCGGTTGAGATCCGCCACGCGTCCTACTTTGCGATCTCGAAATTGGCTTCCGTGGCGCCGGCGACGGTGACGGGCTTTTCCGCGGCCTTGAGCCTGGGGTGCCAGACCTTGACCGTGTAAGCGCCGTCCGGGACGTCGCCGATGTGGTAGCTCCCGTCCGCCTTTACCGAGGCGAAGTAGGGTGTGGGGACCGCCACGACATAGGCCTCCATCTCGGGATGCACCTTGCAAAGCAGCACGGCCGCGCATTCCTTCGAGAACGTGTAGCTCTTGGTCTGACCCTGCGGCCACGTGCCGAGGTTGAATTTCTCGGCACAGGCGTCTGGCGTGAAGACGTTGTGGAGGACGGCGTCGGAGTTGAGAAAGTCGACGGTCGTGCCCACCAGCACCGGCAGGACGTGGGGTGCGAACACCATGTTCTTCTGGTCGATCCGGGCGTGATCCTTGGGTGCGGGGAAGGTCTTGCCGGCGATGGCGCCGACGTAAACGACGGCATCCGCGCAGTCGCGCACGCCTTTGCATACGACCTTGCCGTGGAGGTCGCCAGCGGCCGCGGGCAATGCCACGGCCAGGACCAGGAGAATGAAGAGAGCCTTTTTCATCGCATGCACTCCTTGTTTAGAAGGCCGCCCGGAGGACGGTCGAAATCGTGTAGTTGTTCGAGTTCACGAGGTCGGTGTTGTACTCGACCATCAGCTTGACGTTCGCGTAGGCGAGGAAGCTCAGGTTCGCCGTGAGTATCTTGGTCAGGGGCGCCGTCGGATCGCCCGGCATCAGTTGCTGGTAGCGCAAGGATGTCTGGAAGGGCGGCACGATCACCCAGTCGCCCTGGACGAACCAGGCCTTGTACGTGGGGTTGATGACCGAAAACGGAATGGTCGCGTCCTGCGTGAATCGCTGCAGCTTGTCCTTGCCCTGAAGGTAACCGCCGAAGACGTTCACCGGTCCAACGTAGAGCGACCCGTAAACGCCGAATCGCTGGAAAGAGGCGTCCTGAACGAGGGCATTCTCGCCAGCCGGATCCGTCACGGGATAGAGGATGCCGTCTCCGTTTCCCCCGTACCCGAAGAAGCCCAGCCGGAACGACGTCTCCTCCCAGTTCTCCGGCGGCAGATTGACCCCCGTGGTGGTTCCGTCGAGCGCCATGCCGCCGATCTTGTAGTCGATCCGGCCGTAGACATCCTTTTGCGTGCCGCTGCCGAAGGAGCCGTTCGAACCGCCCGGCCCGACGGGGGTGTCGACGCCGATGACATACAGGAGGCGATGCGCCACGACGCCGTACATCTCGATCGCACGGGCGTTGGCCGGCAAGCCCACGCCGCAGGAGTCGCTTTCGCAGAGCCCGGTTCCGCCGTTGTAGCCGATCGGGTTGTAGTCGAAGAAGGTATCGATCCCGTTGTCGGTCATGATCCACATTTCCTGGAATCCATCCCAGGCATTGGGCGCGAGCTTGCCGATCCGGAAGTTGAAGAGATGCTCGGGGCCGAAGGCGTTGACGAAGTCGAGCCGCGCGTGCTCGATCTCGACGTCGGAGCTGCCGTCCGGGAGCTCGCCGTAGGTGAGCTCCCCGAAAAAGCTCATGTGGTTGCCGAGCGTTCCGGCCGCGAAGAGATTCACCTCCTGAGGAAACTGGAAGTCGTTGTGAAGGATCTGGTGGCCCGAGTCGTCCTGAGTGGAGGCGTAGAGGTCTGCGAACTTGACGTTGACCGCGAGGGGCACGTTACCCGGGAGCGTGCTCGGATAGACCATCTTCGGCCAGAGTTTTTCGTACGCCTGTGACCCGAGGGACACCGGTACCTGTTTGACCTGCTCTTCCGTCTCGCCCGGCATCCGGTAGCCGTTGAGGCGAAATGCCTCACCGAAAGGGTTGAGCTTCGGAAAGATGACGTGACAGGTCTGGCAGGACGTGTGGTACTTGCGGGAGAACACCGGGACCGCGTCCGCGGTCCGCACGCCGGCGCCGAAGATCACGTATCCCGCCGTGAGGAACGCGAAGACGATGCAAAGGCCGCGTCTTGAAGTTTCCACGAGGGCCCTCCTTCTCTGGAAGGCATGCTCTCGCCCCGGGGAGGACGGGGAAATGCCGCATCCTCACCAATTCCAATGGGGAGAACGCACCAGAGGGGAGAGGGACGGCTTAGACGATGTGCTGCTGGAAGGCGAATGCCACGGCTTCGGCCTTGGAATGGACTTCGAGCTTCTCGAGGATGTTCTGGATGTGATTGCGGGCGGTCAGCGTCGAGATGTGGAGCCGCCCGCCGATCTCTGGCGTCGAACGTCCGGCTGCGAGCATGCCGAGCACTTCCACCTCGCGGGTCGTGAGCCTGCGGGCCCGTGCATCCGGTGATTCCCGGACGGAAACCAGCATCGGTCGTGGCGGTGCCTCGTGGGGGGCCTCCGGCACATGCATTTGTGGCTCGGAAGGTTTGAGGATGTGGGCGAGCACGAAGTGATCGGGTGAGCGGACAGCGAGATGGAGGACGCTGACGTCCATGGGGATCATGCGCCCGTCCTTGGCGCGCAGACGGAGGCCGAAGTGCCGTATCGTCTCGCCCCGCGCCGCCATCTGCGTCACGGGGCAGTGCTCCGAACAATAGCGATTCCCGAACGCATCACAGCCCCCGAGCGCGCTTGCGCAGGCCGTTCCCACGATCTCTTCTTCCTCGAACCCGAAGAGTCGTTCGCAACTCAGGTTCCAGAAGATCATGTTGAGATGGCGGTCGGTGGCGAACACGGGATCGGGCGAGTGGACGAGGCTCTCGAAGAGTCCGAGAACCTCCTGCGGAACGCGGCTGAGGCGGGTCAAAGTCGTCGCCTCATGGCCACCGCTCGGCCGGCCACCGCAGCTCGTCACGGCTCGCGGATGTGTTCCGCACGGAATCATCAAGCTAGCACATGGCGGGCTTTCCGCTCGGGAGGAGCGGTACATGGAGGCCAAAGCCATGAACCGGCGGTCTTCTCGTGCCAAGGCAGGGAAGGCCGCTAACGCCCTCGGTAAGGGACTCGCGGCTCTGGGATGAGATCCCGGCTTTGAACGTGGCCGGACGGGACACACCAATGCAGCGTGTCATCGCCTTGTGGATCGGTCACCGGCAGGCCGTCATCGCTGCCGTCGCCGGCGAGAGGGCGGATGGCTGGTTCGCGATCACGAGCTCGCTGTGGTCTCATGCTGCAGTGGCTTTGGACCAACCTCCCCTCGAAGGTGTGACCCAGGGCGGTCCGGAGTTCGATCTCATCGTCGTTGGTGGGGGGCCCGCGGGCATTGCTCTCGCCGCGGAGGCGAAGGCCGCCGGCGTTCTCCCGGAGCGGGTCCTCGTGCTGGAAAAGGCCGAGGAGCACTCGTGGATCATTCGCAGGTACTACACCGCGGCCAAGCCCGTGCTCGCCAACTACAAGGGGATCGAGGCGAAATGTGAAGGAGTTCTCTGCATCCCGGACCTGACTCGCGAGGAAACGTTGAGCTACCTCGATCGCGCGATCCGCGATTCGGGCGCGCGGGTGCGGTACCGCGAGGAAGTTCACCGGATCTCGGCCGAGCCCGCTGCACCGCTGCGGGTCGAGACGAGCACAGGCGTCTGGCGGGCTCGGGTCGTCGTGATCGCGATCGGCGTTCTCAGCCGCCCCAACAGGCCTGCATACGCGATCCCGGCTGCAGTGAGGCGCCACACCCTCTTCGATGTGACGAGCGAGGAGATTCGAAGCAAAGACGTTCTCGTCGTGGGCGGGGGGGACACGGCGGCGGAGTACTGTCAGTTCCTCGTGCAAGAGGGGAACCGCGTCACGCTCTCTTATCGCGGCAGAGAGCTGACGCGCCCCAACCCGATCAATCGGGAAAGCGTTCTCGAACTTGAGCGACAGAGAAGGTTACGGATTTTTTTGCCCTCCAACGTGGCCCGGCTCGAAGGTGCCGGGGATAGGGCCCGGGTCCATTTCCAGGAGCCCGATCTCGATCCTCTGGATGTCGACCGGATCGTCTACGCCCTCGGCGGGACGACACCCGAAAACTTCCTCAAGTCGGCGGGAATCGCCTTCGACGGCCCCCAACCGAAACTGACGGACTCCTTCGCGACGAGCGTGCCAGGCCTCTTCCTTGCCGGTGACCTGACGGCGGGTCGGAAGGGCGGGTCGATCATCCTCGCTTTCAACACCGCCGCCGCTGCCATGCGGCAGATCTGCGAGGACTACGGAATCTGCGCCATCGACCCGCACTCCAAGAGCTAGGAACGGCGCGGGACCTCGAACCCGGCCGTTGCCGCGGAGCGCCAGGGTTCAGAGCGAATCGTCCCGGAACCGGCGCCGCACGGTATGGACAACTGCCCACACCGCGACGAGCAGGAACGGCAGCACCAAAGCGAGCGTTGCGTCCAGATCGAAGTCGAATCCTCGGCTCTGGATCCCCTTAAGGGCATGGCCGATCAGCCCCAGGGCGTAATACGTGATCACGACGACCGACAACCCTTCGACGGCCTGCTGAAGCCTCAGCTGCAACCTCGCCCGACGATCCACACTCTCGAGCAGACGCGCGTTCTGCTCCTCAACGTGAAGCTCGATGCCCGTTCGCAGCAGGTCGGCTGCGCGCGCGATGCGCTCCGACAACTTGGCCAGGCGCTCGAGGAGACTTCGATACGTTTCGGCGGCGGGCCGAACTCGTCGCATGACGAAGCGGCTCAGGCTCAAGACATGCTCGATCTTGTCCTCGCGAAGATCCGCGAACCGACTCACGAGGAGGGAGAAGTAGGCCGACGAGCCGTCGAAGCGGTTGGATACGCGGGCGCGGATGTGCTCGACCTCGGCGGCAAGCCCGAGGAGGGCGTCGAGAACCGTCCGTTTCTCCTGGACCGACTGGGCCCTGCGCAGCGCGTCCACCTCCTGGACCATCCTGCGCTCGGCCACGGCGAGCTCGGGCTTGACGTCGCGTGCCATCGGCAACGGCATGAGCGTCAGATGGTATGCGTCCTCGATCGCGAGAAGGCGTTCCGTCGTCCGGCCCAGTTCCTGCGCCGAGACATCGCGCGTCACGATCGCGATCCGGCCAAACCCGTCCTCGTGCGCGCGGTAACACGTCCAGGCTTCCGCCCTGCCTCCCATGACCCGGCTCCCGTTGACCGTGTGGCCCCCGAAGAGAGCCATGAGCCCCTCCAGGGAGCCAGGCATCGCCGGCGTCGACCCGACAGCGAGGCGCGTTGCGACGAGCGGCGGTGCGCCGAAGCCCGCCATCCAGCCCTCTGGCACCAGTTGCAGCACGTCAAATCCAAACGGCTGGAAGGGAATCTGAAGGTCATAGAGAAAGAACGTGTACGCCACGAACTCGGAGTGTTGCTCCCAGGACAGGACGAGGCGGCCAGTGCCCCGGACGGTCGTCGCAAAGATGGAGTGCCGCTCTGTCTCGTAGGTCGGCGCGAGGCCGAGTCCGCGTGTCAGCTCCCGAAGGGGTCGGAGATCGACACCGTGTCCCTCTCGCGCGAGGAAGGAGATGCGAAGGATGTGGGCCGGGCCAGAGAACCGGACGTATGGCCTCGCGTGCAGCTCCTGCCAGATAAGGTCGCGTTCCGTGCGGTCGTTCATCCTCCGATTATCTCTGCAACGTGGTCATCGCCGTTCATCGCGGAGCGGGGCGACGCGTTGTAGTCTTCTGGCAGTTCCATGATCCGGTCCGCAGGGAATCCATGACGGCGGCCGCGCGGCAAGCGGACCTCGAAGCCGGGATTCCGGCCGATCCGTGCGCCCATTGTCGCCTGCCTCTCCCCTTGCGCAGCTACCGGGAGAACGTCGGGGGCGAGCCGCTTGCCTTCTGTTGTTACGGGTGTCTCACGGTCTTTCGGCTCGTCGGCGCGACCGGGGACGCGGGGCGGGCCGGCTGGTTTCTCGCCAGGCTCGGCCTCGCCGCGGTGCTTTCCGGAAACATCATGATGTTCCAGAGCCTCCTGTACTTCGGATCGCTCGATGCCCTCGGGGGCGACGTGCTGCGGACCGCATCGTGGCTCATGCTGGCTCTGGCTGCGGCTGTTTACCTCCTGCTCGGCGTTCCCATGCTTCGAGCGGCGTATCGGGCGGCCCGAGACGGACATATCGTCCTCGAGACGCTCATCGGCCTGGGGGCGCTCGCCGCGATTGGCGCTTCGGCCCTGGAGACGGTGCGCGGGGGCCGTCACCTCTACTACGACTCCGGCACGATGGTGCTCGTTTTCGTCGTCCTGGGGCAGTATCTGGACGCACGCGCCCGGGAGAAGGCGACCGCGAACCTCGTCCCGGCTGTCGCGACCGCGCGGCCCACGGCCTGCGTGGTCGACCCGACTGGGAAACGCGAGGTCACTCCGGGCGAGGTTCGTCGCGGCGAGCGCGTGCAGGTGCGCGCAGGAGAGGAGATCCCGGTCGATGGTCGCGTGGTCGAGGGCACCTCCGACGTCTCCGAACCGGCGCTGACCGGCGAGTCGGCGCCCCGGCTGGTTGGCCCGGGCGACAGGGTCTTTGCGGGGTCGGTCGCGATCGACGGCGCGCTGGTGCTCGAGGCGGTGGGGGAGTCGGAGACTCTTGCCAGCCGCGTGGAGCGCTGGACCCAGGAAGCGCGCCGCCGCCGCGCTCCAGTGGAAATTGCGGCGGACCGTTTCGTAGCCCGTTTCGTTCCGGGCGTCGCTTTGATCGCCCTCGCGAGCGCGCTGGTGTGGGGCCTCGCCCGTGGCGATTGGGCCCGGGGCGGTCTCGCCGCTCTATCGGTGCTCGTCGTCGCCTGTCCCTGTGCCCTCGGAATAGCGACGCCCATGGCAACGACGATCGCGATCACGCGGGCGGCCCGTCGAGGAACCCTGCTTCGCAGCGGTGCAGTGCTCGAGGCCGTGGACCGCATCCGGCTGGCAGCCTTCGACAAGACGGGGACGATCACTTGCGGGCGGGCCGCAGTAAGCGCCCTGCGTGTGGATCCGGAGGCGGGGATGTCCGAGGAGGACATATTGCGTCACGCGGCCGCCGTCGAAGCGGGGGTCGACCATCCGTTCGCGCGGGCCATCGTGTCCTGCGCCCGAGCGAGGCGGATCAACATTCCGGAGGCCAGCGGGATCCACGCGGTCGCGGGCGGGGGAGCGGTCGGGCGGGTGGGCCCGCATCGAGTGCTGCTCGGAAGCCGTTCCCTGCTCGCTCGCGAGGGGGTTTCAGACCTGGATGGATTCGATGCGAAACTCGGGACGAGCGCCGTGGGCGTCGCGATCGATGGCGGGCTCGTTGCCGTGATTGAGCTCGAGGATTCCGTGCGGCCCGAGGCGCGCGCGGCAATCGAAGAGGTGAAATCGCTCGGCATGACGGTCGCCCTCCTGTCCGGCGATCGGGCCGCAGCCGTTTCCCGCGTCGCGGAGGACGCAGGCTTCGATCAGGCGCGCTCAGAGCTGGACCCGCGAGCCAAGCTCGAATTCCTGGGCCGCTGGCGCCACGAGACGGGGGGCGTCATGATGATCGGGGATGGCATCAACGACGCTCCGGCCCTCGCGGCCGCGACGGTCGGCATCGCCTTCGGTGCAGCGTCGGGCCTGGCGAAGCAGACGGCCGATGCGATGATCCTCCGCGAGAATCTCCACGAGGTTGCGGAGTTGGTCGTCCTCGCACGGCGGACCATGCGGGTCGTGCGGCAGAACCTCGTCTGGGCGTTCGGCTACAACGCCCTGGGCGTCCTCATGGCGGCGTTTGGTCTCCTGCGGCCCGTCGTGGCCGCCGCCGCCATGGTGCTTTCAAGCCTCTTCGTCGTGGGGAACTCGCTGCGCCTTCAGCGGCCGCGGCCAGCGGCCTAGCGCCCCCGACTGTCGCTGCTGGCAGCTGTCCGCTGGCGAGGCCAAGGTGGCCGAGCAGCGTCCCGAAGAGGATCAGTCCCGACAAGATCTCGACCCCGTGCGTCAGGCCGGGGGGGAGCATTTGCCAGAGCCCGACCGAGTCGAGGAAGAGGTATGCCGTGGCGAACGCAAACAGAAAGAGGAAGGCCGCAAGGATCGCTCGGGCGAGGAAAGGAGTCTTCATAAGCAGCCTCCTGTTGGAATCACGCGCTCGCGGGGGCGCGGAGGTTCCGCACGGTCGTTTGCCGGGATGCGTCTCGGGCGATGTCGAGAAATGCGAGGAGCAGCGCCGAGGTCTCGCGCTGGCGGTACGCAACGCCGATTTGGATCGACGGAGCGCGAGCCAGCCGGCGGAATACGACGCCGTGGGTTGGCCTGCTTGCGAGGCAAGCCGGCAGGATCGCCACGCCGAGCCCGGCTCCAACCAGAGCAAGAACTGTCAGGACGTGGCCGGCTTCGCTCGCGATGGAGGGTGCGAAGCCGGCCTCTGCGCACGCCCTGAGGACGGCCTCGTGGAATGCGGGCCCCGCTTCGGGGGAGATGCGCACGAAAGGACCCGAACGCAAGTCGGCCAGGCCAATCCGCCCAGCATTTGCAAGGGCGTGAGTATTCGGCAAGGCTGCGACAAGGGGCTCGACGGCAATGGGCTCGACGGCGATGTTGCGGTGTGACACCGGAAGGATCGGAAGGGCGACGTCGATTTGACGGTTTGCGAGCGCTTCGATCTGCTCTCGGGAGTGGAGGGTCTGGAGGTCGACGGCCACACCCGAGTGTTGCGAAAGGAAGACGTTCAGGATCTTTCCCAGGACGCTGGCTTCGGACGCGAGGCCGAATCCGATCGAAAGACGCCCGACCTCCGCTCGCCCCGCCTTGCGAGCCGTCGCGACGGCGTGGTCGGTGTCCTGGAGGATGCGTCGCGCCTCTTCCAGAAACGCGCGGCCCGGTTCCGTGAGAGCGACGAAATGTCGCGTCCGGTAGAAGAGGTCGACACCAAGCTCGCGCTCGAGATCCTGGATCTGGTGAGACAGAGGGGGCTGCGAGATGTGGAGTTTCTCGGCGGCACGGCCAAAATGGAGTTCGTCGGCGACCGCAACGAAGTACCGCAAGTGCCGCAACTCCACCCTACCCCCCTTGCAGCCGGTTTCTTGTTGTTAAGACTATCTGAAAATCGTCGGGGTGCAGCCGAGGATGTTATAGGCGGGTGCGGCTCGCGTTTACCCATCGTTCATTTTCGGGTTGATAGCGAACGCGTCTCACCGAGGAACGAAAGGGGTATTAGACGTCGGGGCGGTCTGTTTTTACGATGGCGCCACTTTGCGCATGAGCATGTCGAACGGACATCGTCGGGTCGGTGCTCTGCGCGCTTGCGCACTTTGCTTTTTGGGCCGGCTTCGTTACGGACGGATCCGAGTTCAGTTCACTCACCCAAGAAAAGGAGGCTGCGTGCCCAAGGTCCTCTCTCCGGCATTGGTTTTCGGGCTTCTCCTGTTCGGTGTTTCAGCGAAGGGTGAGGCGTACGAGGTCGTCACGGTGACCAACGGAGGTTCGATCCAGGGGGTCGTCAAGCTCGCCGGAGCCGCTCCGACCGTGCCTCCGATCAAGACGACGAAGAACCAGGACTACTGCGGCAATTCGATCGTCAACCCTCTCTACGAAGTCGGGAAGGACGGGGGCCTCAAGAATGTCGAGGTCTTCTTGAAGGGCGTCGAGAAGGGTAAGGCGAACCCCGGCGGCACCATCACTCTCACCAACTCGCACTGCATGTTCGACCCTCGCGTTCAGGGCTCGAGCGTGGGTCAGCAGATCAAGATCGCCTCGGACGATCCGATCCTCCACAACACGCATCCTCAGAACAACGACACGAGCGCCACGATCTACAACATCGCGCTGCCGTTTAAGGGTTTCTCGGTGACGAAGCCTCTGCCCACGACCCCGGAGCTCATCCGGGTCAAGTGCGACGCCCACGAATGGATGCGCGCATGGATCTGGGAATTCGATCATCCCTACTACGCGACGACGGATGCCGACGGGCACTTCGAGATCAAGGACGTCCCCCCTGGAACCTACACCGTGGTGGCATGGCACGAGGTGATGGGCCAGAAGGACGCGTCCGCCACGGTTCCTGCCGGGAAGGCGGCGACGGTCGATTTCAGTTTCACGCCGAAGAAGTAAGAGGAATCGAGGCCCGGCGGGGCCAAGGAGGAGGTCTCACGATGACACGGAGAGCCAGGGTCACCCTCACGGCTTGGGCCGCTCTGTTCGCGGTGATGCTTCTTGCGCCAGCACCGGTATGGGCGTTTCCCGCGTTCGCGCGCAAGTACGGGCTGCGCTGTACGGCCTGCCACGAGTCATGGCCCAAGCTGAACGACTTCGGCCGGGCCTTTCGGGACAACGGATACCAGCTGCTGACCGGCAAGGACGACACCATTTTCGAGACCCCGGGCTACTGGCCGGTGTCGGTTCGAATCACGCCGCAGTATGCCTACACGCAGGTCACCAACCAGGCGACGGACCAGGGAATCAAGAATCTCGGGTCCGGTGGCGTCGGCGAGATCGGTATGGACCTCCTGATGGGTGGAACGCTCTTCCAGAACGTGTCGTTCCTCGTTGTCCCGACGGGATTTGCTCCGGACGGAACCGTCGTGCTCGAGTCGGCCTTCGTACGCTTCGACAACCTGTTCGGCACGTCGTGGGCTAACCTCAAGCTGGGTCGCCACGAGGTGGATCTGCCTCTCTCGGCCCACCGGCCCTGGAACCTGACGGACGTTGGCTACCAGATCTACAGCTTTCACGCCTCGGGATCAGAGTCCCTCTACGACATGGGGGAAAACCAGTGGGGCGTGGAGTACATGGGTCACGACCGGGGGAGCGTAAATCGTGTCGCGGTTTCGGTCTTCAACGTCGAGGGTTCCCCCGGTAGCGAAAATTTCTGGAGCACGCCGGGCGTCTACTTCCACGCCACGCACGAGTGGGTGTTCGACAGGGGGGGTGCGGTCTCGGCGTTCAAGCTCGGCGCCTTCGGATCGTACTCGACCTGGCCCACGACCATCCAGACGATTGACGGCGAGCCAATACCCGGGACCGGGGGTGCGCTCGAACCGTCGACGAAGTTCGGCGGCGAGGCGCAGATCTGGTTCGGCCCGCGTGCCACGCCGTTTCACCTCATTCTCGTCTTTGCGCACGGCGAGGACAACCAGGCCCTGATCCCGGGCGCCACCCGCAATGGGACCTTCAACGGCGGCTACGCCGAGTTCGGCTGGACGTGGACTCTGAAGAACCTCGTCTTCGCGCGGTACGATCTCTGCAAGAACTCCCAGCAGGGTGTCGAGAGCAATCCCCAGAACCTCAACGACATCAACGCCATCACGGCCGGCTATCGCCATACGTTCCAGTTCAGCAACCGCTCTGAGTACGCGCTGCACGTCGAGTACTCGAGCCTGCAGACGATCGGGGCAGGTGCCGACGGGCTGAACACGCGGACCAACCAGTATGTGGTCGGCATCGACTTCGCCTATTGAAAGGGAGGGTGCCATGAAAAGAATCCACGTCGCCGCATTGGTTCTCCCCCTCCTTGCACTGGTCGCTGTGGCTGGAGCGCAGGATCTGAAACCGGGCGACCCGGTGAAGGGCAAGGTCGTGTACACGCGGTTCTGCGTCTCCTGCCACGGCGATCTCGGCAACGGCGCGGGAGAATTCGCCGAATGGATCACGACCCGGCCGCGCGACTACCGCCAGGGCACGTTCAAGTGGCGATCAACGCCGTCGGGGTCCCTTCCGCTCGACTCCGATCTCGACAAGACGATCCGTGACGGTGTCTACGGGACCTTCATGCCGCCCTGGTACCCGATTGGCGAGGACAGCCGCCGCGACGTCATCGCTTACATCAAGACCTTTTCGGCCCGGTGGAAGACGGAAAAGCCGCAACCGCCGATCAAGATCCCGCCAGAGCCCCCGTACACCGAGGCGTCGGTCAAGCGCGGCCGCGGAGTTTACGAAAAGTCGAATTGCTCGCAGTGCCACGGGCAGGACGCGCTCGGCGACGGCCCCTCCGCGCACGACCTCAAGGACGACTGGGGCTTTCCGATCGTGCCCTACGACCTGACCGGGGGGCACATCAAGTGCGGCGACACGGGCGCGGACATCTACCGCGTGTTCATGACGGGTTTGAACGGCACGCCGATGCCCTCCTTCGTCGACTCGATCTCGGAGGCGGAGGCCTGGGATCTGGTCCACTACATCCAGAGCCTTTCGCCTCTCTATCCGAAGTACTACGGGACTGCGACCGCGGCGAAGTAACCGCAACGACGGAGCGGAGGCGACGATGGAGGACGAGCACAAGGGACATCCGGGAAAGATCAGCCGCTACGAGTTTTCCGGCATCGAGGAGCGGCACGGGAGGATCCCGAGGTGGCTCGGAGTCGTCTATGTCTCGCTGCTGATCTGGATGGTCTATTACCTGGTCCGTTTCTGGGCCGACAAGGGGTGAAAGCATGAGCTCGGTCGCCGCTCCCGTCGATCGAGACGACCTGGTCGACCGTGAGGTCGTCCTGCGCTTTCTGCTCTCCGCGGCTTTCTGGCTCGTCTTCGCGCCAACGATTGGCGTCATTCTCTCGATCAAGTTCAACTACTACGATTTCCTCGGCAACATTTCCTGGCTAACGTGGGGAAGGCTGCGTCCCGTGCACGTGATGGGCGTCGTCTTCGGCGCCTTCTCGAGCGCGATCGTCGGGTTGACGTATTACATGGTGCCGCGCCTCTGCGGGGTGCGCATGTACAAGGAGAACTGGAGCCGAGCGCTCGTCTGGATCTGGAACATCGGCCTGACGGGCGCGCTCATATCGCTTCCACTCGGCCAGAACCTGGGTATCGAGGCGGGCGAGTTTCCTTTTTGGGCCAACGTGATCGTCGAGATCGCCCTGATCCTGATCACGATCCAGGTCATCGTGACGGTGGTGCGGCGCAAGGAGCCGCGCATCTACGTCACGCTCTGGTACCTGACGGCCGCTTACGTGTGGACGGTCTTCAATTACGCCTTCGGCCACTTCATCCTGCCGTACTCGATGCCGGGAGTGAACAACGCTGCGATGCATGGCCTCTATATCCACTACGTGGTGGGACTGTGGATCACGCCGGCGGGGCTGGCGGTCATCTACTACTTTCTGCCGCTCTCGGCAAAGCGCCCGCTCTACAGCCACAAGCTCTCGCTCGTCGGCTTCTGGTCGCTCGCCTTCTTCTATCCGTTTGTCGGGACCCACCACTACATCTACAGCCCGATTCCGTACTGGACGCAGACGATCGCCATCGTGGCTTCGATGATGTTGATCATCCCGGTCTGGACGGTCCTCCAGAATTTCTACGGCACTTTCGTCGGGAACTGGAAGCGCTTTCAGGAGTCCTACACCGCCAAGTTCCTGATCATCGGGGCGCTCTACTACCTGATCGGCTGCTTCCAGGGCTCGACGGAGGCGCTTCGCGGCATGCAGAGGCTCACGCACTTCACGGACTTCGTGATCGCGCACTCGCACCTGACGGTCTTCGGAACCTTCATCCTGTGGGTGACCGCCGGCATGTACTACGTGATTCCGAGAGTGTCGGGGAACGAGCTCTATTCGAAGACGCTCGCCCAATGGCACTACTGGCTCACGGTTGCCGGTTTTTCTCTGATGGCCTCGGTGCTGACGCTTCAGGGTCTCCTGCAGGGAACGATGCTCGACGTGGGCGCAGACTTCGTGGACTCGATGGTGGCGATGAAGCCTTACTGGTTCACGAGGACGCTCGCCGGCGTCACGATGGACATCGGTGCGCTGCTCGGAATGTGGAACTTCTACATGACGGTCCTGCACGGGCAACACATCGAAGTCCCTGCCGGCGCGGCGGCTCCCGAGCCTCAGTGGACATGAGCGGCACGGCCGATCGGGGCGCGCGATGAAGCGGATCGAGCCGATCATTCTGATCGCCGCTGTGGGCTTTTACGCGCTCGCGATGACGAGTCAGGGAATCCTTCCGCTGCTCGAAAAGGAGGTCACCCGGCCCACGACGCTGAAGACGATCTACGGCAAGTCCGTGTCCACCCCGAAGCGCGACGAGCTGGAGGCGGAGGGGCGCAAGATCTACATCCGTGAGGGCTGCTGGTATTGCCACTCGCAGTACATTCGACCGGTCAATCGGGATACGGACAAATGGGGTCCCGTTACCCAGGCGGGGGAAATCAGCGCCGATCTGCCCCAGATGTTCGGAACCCGGCGTATCGGGCCCGAGCTGTCCCGCGAGGGCAACCGCCGCTCCAACGAGTGGCACTACGCGCACCATTGGAATCCACGCTCGACCGAGCCGGAATCCATGATGCCGGCATTCACCTGGTTTTACGAGGACGACGGGGCGCGGGACCAAAGGGTCACGGCCTTCATCGCCAAGTACGACGCGAATCACGACGGCCGCGTCACGAAGAGCGAGCTCGACAAGAACGGCGACGGGGTCGTGACGCCGGACGAGCTCCCGGCGGAGTGGAAGGAACTCGATGTCTGGCCGGTGAACGCAGACGGAACCGTCGGTGACGGCGTCGTCGACATGCACGACTACGGCCCGGTGCCGACCCGCGAGATGCAGGCGGTCGAGGCCTATCTTCAGAAGATTGGCACGGCGATCGGCGACTGGCGCGTCTGGGAACCCTGGCCCACCAACGAACGGCCTGCTCCGACCGAGACGCTTGCTCTGCGCCTGGCCCGCGGCAAGGAAGTCTTCGAGAAGAAGTGCTCCGGTTGCCACGGCAAGTTCGGCAACGGGCGCCTGACGGCCGATAACGAGGTTTCCGGCAATTTCAACGAGGCCTACCACTTCCTCGATCCGCAGCCCCGGAACTTTACGCTGGGAGCATTCAAGAGCCGCACGACGCCGTCTGGGGCCCTGCCGCGCGACGAGGATCTTTACCGCACCATCACGCGGGGGATTCGAAAGGGCCAGATCATGCCGGCGTGGGGCAACGCCGCCGACGGCCACATGCTGACGGAGCAAGACCGGTGGGATCTGGTGGATTACGTCAAGACCTTTTCCGACCGATTCAAGAAGGAAGCGGTACCGCCGCCGATTGACATACCCGTTCCTCCGTTTCCGTCCGCCCAGGCCGCGCCGTCGGAGCTGCTCCGCGAGGGCAAACTCGTGTACCGGGTTCTGCAGTGCTGGAGCTGCCACGGGACGGGAGGCCGGGGCGACGGGCCTTCCGCCAACACTCTTGTCGACGACTACGATGTTCCGATTCGTCCCTTCGATTTCACGACCGGCAATTTCAAGTTCGGCGATTCGCCGCCCGACGTGTATCGGACGTTCAACACGGGCTTGAACGGCACTCCGATGCCGTCCTTCTACGACACGATCCTCTACCCGAAAGAGGCCTTCCCGGACCTGAAGCCGTGGCAGCAGATCTATGGTGGCAAGCAGATCTTTTCCGAGGCGGATGTCGGGGAGATCGGCGAATACATCGCGAAGTTGCCGGCGGCCGCCGAGCTCGGGAAGATGAGCGAGGCGGATCGGGCGGCGCTTGCCGATCATCGCCGCTGGGCCCTCGTCTACTTCGCCCTCTCGTTGGCGCAGAATCCGGCGGTGCCCCTGGTGCCTTCGACCGCGGGCTTCCGGGTTGCCAAGTAGCGCAGAGACCATGGGGGACCGCTTCTTCCGCCTCGTCGAGATCGTGTTCACGGCATACGCCGTACCGGCCCTCCTGGTCCCCGTTGTATGGCTCGTGCGGCGGCTAATCCGGGGCCGCCGCTCCAGGGGTTCCGTCGAAACCGCCGTACAGCTCAACAGGGCTGTCGCCGCCTACGGAATCGTTTTGCTGGCCTGGGTGGCGACCTGGGCCGCCCTCGTTCTCGGAGTCCCCGTCGAAAGAGGCGGGCGGGTCGCGGGCGCTGTCCTGTGGATCGCATACGGAGTGCTAAATTTCGGGCTCGCCTGGCTGCTCGTGGGGTTTACGGCCGGCTACGGCGATCTCCCGGAAGGGCCATCGCGGGACCGACTCTTCCTGCGGCTCATCTCGGCGATCTTCGTGCAGCCGGTGGCCACGGCCTGTGCCTTTACAGTGCTGTATCGGATCATGGGGGTGGTCTACCATCTGAAGGCGCCGGGCCTGACGGCGGTCCAGGAGGGAATATGACCCTGGGGAGCTCATTCCGATGATGGACATTACCTTCTATCAGTTCTTCGTTGCCCTTCTCGTCTCCTTTGCGGCCTGGTGCATTTTTCTCTGGGCCATTCGAACGGGGCAGTTTCGCGACGTCGAGGACATCAAGTACCAGGTCTGGCCCGCGCTCGGCGAGGCCTCGGAGGAGTCTTCCGGCAAAGTCCCGTCCCCGTCGTCCGGGGCCTCGAAACCCGGGGACAGCCCGTAGCGCGTTTGCACCATCACGCGCTCCCGGCTTCGGGCGACCTGATCTTTCTCTTCTTCGCCTCCCTTCTCGGCAGTGCCCACTGCGTCGGAATGTGCGGACCCTATGTCGCCCTGTGCGCCGCCCGCCTCGCTCCAGCTCCTGCCAGCGCGACCGGCTTGGGAGTGCGTCTTCTCTTCAACGCCGGGCGCCTGGCGACTTACGTCGCGATCGGCACGCTGGTCGGAGCCTTCGGCCAGATCGCCCTGGCGGCCGGTTCGCGCGCGAGGGTGGGCGGGATCCTGGTGCTCGCGGCAGGGGCCCTGGCGGTTCTCTTCGGGCTTTCGCTCGTGGGTTGGATTCGGGACCCCGCGGGAATTCTCAACCGGATGGGCATCGACGCCCTGATACGCGGTGGGGCCAAAGAGGCTTTCCGCGCACCGCGCTTCCTGTCCCCGATCTTGCTCGGAGCGCTGCAGGGTGCTTTCCCCTGTGCGCTCGTCTACGGTGCGGCCGCCCGCGCGGCCGTTGCAGGCTCGGCCGTTGCTGGGGCGGGAGTCATGCTCGTCTTCGGCCTGGGTACGGTCCCCGCGATTTTTGCGCTCTCGTCGATGTCGCCGGCGTTGCTGCGTCGTGTCCACGGCTGGCGTTGGGCGGGGCTGCTGATTGCGGCCGTCGGGGCTCTTCTCGTGCTTCGCGGGCTCGCCTCGATGGATATCGTGCGCCATTCGATTCTCTGGTAGCGCTAACTGCCGGGGAGCGGGTGGGAGCCGCCCGCGCCCGGCCGCCATGAGGTAAAAGGGTCGTGTCGGGTTCGATGCACGGGAGGCGGACTCATCCGGGGCCAGGTGAAGGAGCCAATCCATGAGGCGAATCGCGAAGCTCATTTCGGTTCTCTTCGTGTCTGCGTCGATCAGCGGCTGCGTTTCGGCAAAACAGAGAGCCGAAGAGCAGCGGGAGCTGGAGCGGAGCATTCGAAGCACGTCGGACCCCGATGCGGTCAAGAATTGCAGCTTCATCATGAATCTGAGGCCGGATGGGCTTCACAGCACACCGGAGGCCCAGGCCGCCTCTCTCGTCACACCGCAAAAGGGCGTCGCGTGGGTGGTTTTCGGCGGCTCGGGCAGCCATCAGCTTTACTCCTGTCCCCAGAAGGCCCCCCAGGGCGAGCAAGAGGCAATGGCACCGACGCCGGCTCCGGTTGAGAAGAAGCCACCACCCACCGGGGCGAGGGCGGCGCCAGCCGAGGCGGAAGCCGGACCCGAAGTTGTCACCCGAGAGCAACCAGTCGCAAAGATTGAGGCTCCGGCGCCCCCGAAACAGAGTGCGTCCAGGACGCGGGTCACAAACAACCCGGAAGCCGTCAAGGACTGCAAGTTCTTGGAAAGCTTTGCCGAATACCAGAAGGTGTCCCGTTTTCAGGAAGACGTGATCCGAGCGGGCGGGAACCTTGGCTACGTGGTGGCCACGAACCAGGTCGGCGACGTCATCGGCGAGGCGTACCTGTGCTCCGAGCGGGCCAAGCCGTGAAGGCGACCCCCCGCTCTACGCCCTGGCCGGGCAAGGGCCTAGCGATCTGGGGTCGACCGGGGACCCGGGCGGCAAGTGTCAATCTTCCAGGGTCGGCAGCGTCTTCAGAACCTCGCTCGCCCTCGCCGGATTGGCGGTCGCGCTGTCCTTGCGCAGGCGGCCGTCGCGGAAGACGATCAGGCGCCTTGCAAACTGCGCGATGTCGTGCTCGTGGGTCACGAGCACGATCGTCAGGCCGCGGTCGTTCAGGCCCTGGAGGATCTCCATGATCTCGACCGCCGTGTAGCTGTCGAGATTGCCCGTCGGCTCGTCGGCAAGAAGCATCGACGGCCGGTTCACGAGGGCCCGCCCGATCGCGACGCGCTGCTGCTGCCCGCCGGAGAGCTGCGAAGGAAAGTGGTGGGCGCGGTCAGCGAGCCCCACGAGCTCGAGTGCCGCCCGGGCCCGTCGCCGGCGCTCCGTCCGATCGATGGATGAGTAGAGCGTGGGAAGCTCGACATTCTCGAGCGCCGTCGTGCGCGGGAGAAGGTGGAATCCCTGGAACACGAATCCGAGCTTTCCGCTTCGGATCGCGGCGAGCTCACGCTTGTCGAGGCTTGCGACGTCGATCCCGTCCAGCAGATAGCGGCCCGCGCTCGGGCGGTCGAGACAGCCGAGTATGTTCATGAACGTCGACTTTCCGCTGCCGCTTGCCCCCATGATCGCGACGAATGCCCCGGGCTCGACGGAGAGGCTCACTCCGCGGAGCGCGTGCACCCGCGTCTCGCCGAGCTCGTAGTACTTGTGGAGGTCCTCGACGCGGACGATCGGACTCGGAGTCTCCGCGGTCACCGCCCGAACGCTCGCACACCGGGCGGCAGAGAGTCCGACTTCACCGAGCTGGTGACGACGACGTCGCCCGCCGCCAGGTGCCCGGCGAGCACCCTCGCAATCTCCGTATAGGTGTGATCGGTGATCCCGAGCGCGATCTGGACCGGCTCGAGCTCGTCGCCTCCGTCGAGCTTCCAGACGACGGCGGTTTCCGCACGCCCGGGGCGCGCGCCGCTCCTGGCTTCGCTGGTCTTTGCGGGCTCGCCGGCGTTCCTCGATTCCGCAATTCCCGCCTTCGCATAGAGCGCACGTGTTTCGTCGAGGGGCAGCTGCGGCTTGTAGCGCAGCGCCGCGTTGGGAATCTTCGCGACGTCGGTCGCCGTCGCGACGGGGATCGTCACGTACGCGGTCATGCCGGGAAAGAGCTTCAGATCCGGGTTCTCGAATTCGACGATGGCGTCGTAGGTCACGACGTTCTGAACGGTCGTCGGATTCATCCGAACCTGATTGACGGCTCCCTCGAAGAGGTCCCTGGGGAATGCGTCGACCCGAAACGACACCGGCTGGCCACGGCGTATTTTGCCGACGTCGGACTCGTCCACCTTCGCGTAGACCTGCATCTTGCGCAGGTCCTGCGCGATCGTGAAGATGGTCGGGGCCTGGAGCGAGGCGGCGACCGTCTGGCCGACGTCGACGTTGCGGGCGACGACGGTACCGTCGATGGGCGAGCGAATCACGGTGTAATCCAGGTTCGTGCGCGCCACGGAGACGGCGGCCTCCCGCTGCCGAACCTGGGCTCGGGCCTGGGTCACATTTGCCGCCGCGGCCTCGACACCCGCCTTCGCCGCCTCGTAGTTGGCCATCGCCAGGTCGAGCGCCTGCTGCGAGCCGACGGTCTGCTCGACGAGCGCCCGGGCGCGCTCGTACTCGGCCTGGGTCTGCACGCGGTTCGCTCCGGCCTTCGCCAGGTTGGCCTCGGCGGCGAGAACGTTGGCCCTCGCGTTCTCGAGATCGGCGATTGCCTGCTTGAGCGTCCCCTCGAAGAGCTGAGGATCGATGAGGGCGATCACGTCGCCGCGCTTCACCCGGGAGTTGAAGTCGGCCTTGAGAGCGGCGATCGTTCCGGAGACCTGCGAGCCGACCTGGACGGTAATCACCGCATTGACCGTGCCGGTCGCCTCGACCACGTCCCGGATCGCGCCCTTCTCGACCTTCGCGGTGAAGTAGTGCAGTTGCGGGCCGCGACGCATCCGGGTGGCCGCGCCGATCACGGCGACGACGACGACCGCAAGCACCGCGAGCAGAACTCTTCGGGAGACCCGGGGGCGGCTTCCGGCGGCCCCCCCGAAGTCACTCATACCGGAGCGCCTCGATCGGGTCGAGCAGGGACGCCTTTCGTGCGGGGTAGTAGCCGAACGACACTCCGACGGCGCAGGAGAAGACGACGGCCAGCGCCACGGCCTTGACGGACATCTCCATCGGCCATCCCATGGCGCGCCCGAGGAAAAAGGAGCCCGCGACTCCGACGAGAACCCCTGCCGCCCCTCCGACGAGGCTGAGCATCACCGACTCGCTCAGAAACTGCAGCCGGATTTCCGTATCGGTGGCGCCGACCGCGACGCGCACGCCGATCTCGCGAGTTCGCTCCGTCACCGAGACGAGCATCACGTTCATGATTCCGATGCCTCCGACGACGAGCGAGATCGAGGCGATCGCGATCAGGAGTATCGTCAGGGTGCGGCTCGCCTCGACCTGCGCCTGGATGACGTCCTCCGGATTGCGGACGTTGAAATCGTCGTCCTCGTCGGGCCTCAGGTGGTGGCGGTCGCGCAGGAGCGCGGCGGCCTGCTGGCCGGCGGCCTTCACGACGTCCTGCGACACCGCCGAACAGAGGATGTCGTCGAGCCAGTTGTTTCCCTTGATCTTCTTCATCGCGGTCGTGTAGGGAACGATGATCGTGTCGTCCTCGTCCCGGCCCCCGAGCGAGATTCCTTTGGATCGAAGAACGGCAATCACCTTGAGGGGCAGCGTCCCGACGCGGATCACCTTTCCAATCGGATTCTCGGCGCCGAAGAGTTGACCGCGAACGGTGCTGCCGATCACGCACACGTCCGCGCTCGAGTCGACGTCGTCGCGGCTGAACGTCGCGCCCTCGTCGACCGGCCAGCTCTTGACGTCGAAATACTCCGGCGAGACCCCGCGATACCGTGTGAACCAATTCTGGCCGCCGTAAACGACCTGGATGTTGCCGTCGACGTTCGGCGAGACGCCCTTGATCAGGGGAATCTGATTCCGGATCGCGGCGGCGTCGGCGAGTGTGAGCGACTTCGTTCCGTGGGATCCGGTGCGAACGCCGTTGACGGCCCGTCCTCCGGCCTCGATCCAGACGAAGTTGTCGCCCAGGTTCTTGAGCTGCTGCTCGACCTGCACCTGGCCTGCCTTGCCGATCGCGACGACGCAGATGACCGCTGCGATCCCGATCGTGATGCCGAGAACCGTCAACAGGCTGCGGAGCTTGTTCCGAACGAGCGCCCACGCTGCAGAGCCGAGCAAGGAAGCAGTATCCACGTGACCCCGGCGCGATGATACAGGAGCTCTCGCGAGGCAGAAGGAACCCCTGGACGCGCAGCGCGCAACGTCCGTATGGGGTGGTGAGGGATCGCCATGTCGTGCCGGCAGAAGAGACTGTGAGGGCCCCGGGGCATTTCGCGGGCGTCTCCGCGATTTCGTTGGCGCTGGCGGCCGCGCTCGCCCTGGCGCAGGGTCGAGCCGTCCCGACATCGGTCGAGCGTGCGCAGGCCTTCCTGGAGCAGGTCCGTCTGGCGACCGGAACTCCGGCCGTGTCCGGGGCCGTCGCGGTTGGCGGAAAGGTCGTCTTCTCGGCAGGGGCCGGGACGATCGATCTGGAAAATAAGGTTCCGGCCAGCGGCGCGAGCGTCTACAACATCGGCTCGGTGTCCAAGGTCATCACCGCCATCGCCGTGATGCAGCTCGTCGAGAGCAAACAGGTCGGCCTCGACGACGATGTCCGGAAGTACGTGCCGGCGTTCCCGGACAAGGGGGCCACGATCACGATCCGGCAGCTGCTGACCCACACGTCCGGTATCCGACACTATCGCGACACCGATTTCCCGGGAACGCCGGACAACGAAAACATCCAGCCGATCACGCGATGGGAGGACGGATTGCGCTTCTTCGCGCAGGATCCCTTGCTCTTTGCGCCCGGCGCTTACTTCTTCTACACCTCCTACGGGGTCAACCTTCTGCAGGGCGTCGTCGAGAAGGCTTCGGGGGAGACGTTCGAACAGTACATGCGAGAACGCGTCTGGGGGCCGGCGGGTATGACGAGCGCTTCGTTCGACATCCCGGAGCGAATCGTGCCGCACCGGTCCCGGTCCTATCGCATCGTGGACGGAAAGCTCTTGAACGCGTACTACAGCGATCTGCGCTACAAGTTCGCGAGCGGAGGGATGATCGCGTCCGTCGAAGACCTGGTCCGGCTCGGCGTTGCCCTCAACCAGGGCCGGCTGCTGAGTCCCGAAGCGCGGAGACTCATGCTTTCCTCCCAGCTGCGTGGCATTCGACGGTTCGTCGAGGGGGCGCCTCCGAAGAACCTCTCCTGGATGCAGGGAATGCTGTGGCGCCTGCGCCGCGATCCGCAGGGGCGACCTGTGGCCTATGAGTGCGGATCGGTCAAGGCCTTCAACGCCTGCGTGGTCGATTTCCTGGAAGAGGATCTGGTCGCCGCCATCGCCACGAACTCCTGGGAATGCTGCGGGTGGTCCAAAGCGGACGCGCTGGCAGCGATCTTCAGGCCGGGCCCGGCGCACTGATGCTTGCGCGGGAACCGTGCGCAGAAGCGCAACCCGCGAGCCCCTGTCGGCGCGTCGTTGCCGGCCTCTGGTTGCAGGTGGCCGCCGCCCTCGGTAGGCCGGCAGGACGCTTCAGGGACCGGGGGAGAGAGGGAAGTCCGATCCGATTTGGGGGACCGTGTCTCGGGGTCGCGCCGCCCCGGGGCGGGAACCGTCGGCCGGTTTGCCGGTGGAAGGGTCGAGCATCAGCCTGCGGTTCGTACCGCCGACATCGAAGGCGAACATTCCGAGGAGCGATCCGGCCTGGGCGTCGAAGGACTGGTCGCCGATCCGGCCGAGGCCCCAGTTGTCCTCGATGAAGCGGAGGATGGAGGTCAAGTCGGTGACCGAGTGGTCCACGAAGTTTCGCTTCGCGTACGGCGAGATGACGAGCAAGGGAAGGCGCTGGCCGAACCCGCAGCGTCCGAGATAGGCGCCCGGCGCGGGAACGCCGCAGTCCCCCGATGGCGGCGCGCCCGGGATGCTCGGGCCGGTCAGCGCGTCCGCCGAAGAGTTGGATTTCCTGACAATCGGAGGCATGACGTGGTCGTACCAGCCGTCCGAGTCGTCCCAGGCGATGAAAATGGCCATGCTCTTCCAGTCCGGCAGCTGCTCGAGCCGGTTGATCGTTTCCACGAGAAAGCGCTGCTCCGCCAGCGGATCCGAGTACCCCGCGTGGCCGTCGCGGTAACCCGGAGCCTTGAGGTAGCTGACCGCCGGAAGGTTGCCGGCGTCGGCCGCGTTCCAGAAGTCCGTGAGGTCGTACTGGTGATTGGCCTGATCGGTCCGCCCGATCATCGCCACCGAGGACGGCGGCAGGTGGTGGGGATTGGAAGTCGAAGCGTAGTATTGGAACGGCTCGTGGTGGGGGATGTAATCCTTCTTCGGTTTCCCGTCGCTCCCGGTGTGTGAGGATCCGCAGCTCGCTTTGCCGCTCGAGTCTCTCGACGTCGGGGCGAACCCGCCCTGGAACCAGCCCCAGGTCACGTTCCCGGCGTTCAAGAGGTCGCCGACGTTCCTGCCCGAGAGGCCGACGGTCTCGGCGGTCTGGCAGTCGTCGTAGAAGCCCTGGGGATCTCCGATCACCGTCCCTGTCCCCGGAGCGACGTCTGAGTCTCGAGGGGGCCGGTTGAAGACGTTTACGCCATGCGTCTGCCCCGAGATCAGGTTCAGATGGCCGGGCGTGGAGGGGCCGAACGTCGTGTCGAAGAAGTTGTCGCTCATGGCGAATCCCTGGGCGTAGTTCCAGAGAGCCGTGACGGTGTTCCCATCGAACCATCCCATGACCTGGCCCTGGTCGCAGCCCGTCCCCGCGCCGGTGAATTCGGGGAATCGGTCCATCAAGCCGCCGTGCATCGCCTGCTGTTCGGGCGTGTAATCGTGGTCCTGATCGCAGGTCGCCGCCTGCGACCGGGAGAGCCGGAATGGCTGCGTCGAGTTCGGATTGTGCGTGGCCAGCCAGCCGGAGATTCCGTTGACGCTCGGCGTCCCCGCAGCGGCGTGAAAGGCCGGCTCTCCGGGCGGATTGCGAGCTACCGGGTAGCTCGCGAAGTAATGGTCGAACGACACGTTTTCCTGGAAGATCACGACGACATTCTTGATCGGCGTCCTGGTCGGCTGGCTGGCGACCGCGCCGACTAGCGCAAGGACGGTCCCCGGGATTCCCGTCATCGGATTTCGACCAGGCGTATACCACGTCTCATTTCTGCGTCCTCGCGTTGGTGCCGCATCGCGTGCAAGACTTGCAGCCCCGGGCGAGGCTGCGGTTCGCAGATACGCGTGCTCACACGGTCCTGAGGCGCGTTCATGCGCGCCGACAGGCGTTGCCGGCGACCTGATATAGGTTTACCGAACGGATCAAGCGCAACCCTGTGGCCCTGCCCCTGTGCCGGCCACGACGTTCGAAGGAGATCGACGATGGGCACCCTGACGACGAAGGATGGCACCCAGATCTACTACCGGGACTGGGGCACGGGGCAGCCGGTCGTCTTCAGTCACGGATGGCCGCTTTCGGGAGACGCGTTCGAAGACCAGATGTTCTTCCTGGCGTCCCGGGGTTATCGATGCATCGCGCACGATCGGCGCGGCCACGGCCGGTCCAGCCAGCCCTGGAACGGCAACGACATGGATCACTATGCCGACGATCTCGCGGAGCTCGTCGAGAGGCTCGATCTCACCCAGGCGATCCACGTGGGGCACTCGACCGGAGGCGGCGAAGTCGCGCGCTACATCGGCCGACACGGCACCCGGCGCGTGGCCAAGGCCGTGCTCATAGGCGCGGTTCCCCCCCTGATGCTGAAGACGTCTGCCAACCCCGGCGGACTCCCGATGGACGCATTCGACCAGATCCGGGCCGGCGTCCTTGCCGACCGTTCCCAGTTCTGGAAGGACCTCAGCATGCCGTTCTACGGCTTCAACCGACCGGGGGCGAAGGTCTCACAGGGCATCCGGGACGCATTCTGGCTCCAGGGGATGATGGCCGGGTTTCCCGCCTCGTACTTCTGCATCAAGGCCTTCTCGGAGACCGACCTCACGGAGGACTTGAAGAAGTTCGACGTGCCGACGCTCATCCTGCACGGCGACGACGATCAGATCGTCCCGATCGGCGCCTCGGCGATGCTCTCGTCGAAGCTCGTCAAGGGCTCGACTCTCAAGGTGTATCCGGGCTTTCCGCACGGCATGTGCTCGACGCAGAAGGATCAGATCAACACGGACCTGCTCGCGTTCCTCGAGGCGTGAGCGCACGGCGTCCGAGGAGGTTCCCCATGCTCTGGACCCAGGCATCGCGCCTCGTCATTCTCGCCTTGACGAGTGTCCTGGCGGGCTCGCATTCCGCGCGCGCGGAGGGAGCCGACGCGATTGGCTCCCATACGAAGGACGTCGGCGGCGTGAAGCTGCACTACCTGACGGCGGGACGCGGCCCGACGCTGATCCTCCTGCACGGCTACGCGGAGACGTCGCGCATGTGGCGTCCGATCATTCCGGTGCTCGCCGAGCGTTTCACCGTGATTGCGCCGGATCTGCCCGGCATCGGCGACTCGGGCGTCCCGGCCGACGGTCTGGACATGAAAGCGGCCGCGATCCGCATTCACGATCTCGCACGGGCGCTCGGCGTCCAGAAGGCGGAAGTCGTCGGGCATGACATCGGCCTGATGGTCGCTTACGCCTACGCGGCGCAGTTCCCGTCGGAGGTGACGAAGCTCGTCCTGATGGACGCCTTTCTCCCGGGCGTGGCAGGGTGGGAGGCGATCTACGACAACCCGCGAATCTGGCATTTCCGCTTCAACGGGCCGACACCCGAAAAGCTGGTCGAGGGGCGCGAGCGGACGTACTTCGCGTACTTCTGGAACGACCTCGCCGCCGACAAGAACCATTCGCTTCCGGCGGCGGACCGGGAGGCCTACATTGCGGCGTACTCGCGGCCCGGACGGATGAAGGCCGCGTGGGAGTACTTCGTTTCCTTCCCGCAGGCCGCGAGGGACTTCGCCGAGCTCTCGAAAACCAAACTGACGATGCCTGTTCTCTCGATCGGCGGTGAGAAGTCCCTCGGAAAGGAGCTCGGCGACCAGGCGAAGCTCGTCGGAACGGACGTTACCGTCATCGTGCTGAAGGATGCGGGGCACTGGATCCTGGAGGAGCAGCCCGCCGCGACGACCGCGGCGCTCGTAAAGTTCCTGTGAGTCTCATCGTGGCGGCCCTGGTCCCGCACACCCCCGGGGACGCTGCGGCCTGACGAGCCCGAAACGGCTGAGAAGTCTCAGGCGGCCTCGAGAATGGTGGCGATGCCCTGGCCGCCTCCGATGCATTGGGTTGCCAGGGCGTAGCGGCCCCTTTCACGAGCGAGCAGGGAGGCGGCCTTGCCCACCAGTCGCGCGCCGGTGGCGCCGAGTGGGTGGCCGATGGCCATCCCGCCTCCGTCGACATTGACGGTCGCCGGGTCGAGTCCGAGCTCACGAATGCAGGCGAGCGCCTGCGAGGCGAACGCCTCGTTCAGCTCCACGACATCGAGGTCGCCAACCGCGAGACCGGCACGCTTCAAGGCCTTGCGTGTGGCAGGGATGGGGCCGATGCCCATGATGGCCGGATCGCACCCAACCGAGGCGAAGGACGTGACGCGAGCCGATGGAGAAAGACCGTGGTGTGAGGCGAAGGCGTCGCTGGTCACGAGCACGGCCGAGGCCCCGTCGGTCAACGGGGACGATGTGCCGGCGGTCACGACGCCGTCGGGGCGAAATGCCGGACGTAACGCGGCGAGCGCCTCGAGCGAGGTGTTGGGTCGGATGCAGCCATCGACCGCGATCGCATCTCCGGAGTCCGGTTGGATGGGAATGATCTCATCGCGGAAGCGGCCCTCCTCTCGCGCCCGAGCAGCCTTCCGGTGCGACTCGAGCGCCATCTTTTCCTGGTCGCCGCGGCTGACCCCGTATCGTTCCGCCACGTTCTCCGCGGTCTCGCCCATCGAAAGGTAGGCATCGGAATGCGCGAGCAGTTCGGGGTTCGGCGAAAAGTTGCAGCCGCCTTGCGGAACCATCGTCATCGACTCGACGCCGACGCACAGGAAGGCGTCGCCCATGCCGGCTTCAATCTGCGCGGCCGCCATGTGGATCGCCTGCATCGAAGATCCGCAGAATCGGTTGACGGTCGTGCCGCCGATTTCCTGGGGCAGGCCGGAGAGCAGCCCGACGATTCGCCCGAGATTGTTGCCCTGGGAGGCCTCCGGATAGGCGCAGCCGAGGATCACGTCCTCGAGCAGGGCGGGATCGATCGGGTTGCGCCGGAGGAGGCCCAGGACGACCTGCGCGGCCAGCGTGTCGGGGCGCACCCCCGCCAGGGCTCCCTTTTTCGCAAAGTGGAATGGAGACCGTGCGTAGGCGGCGATGACGGCTTTCATGGAACATCCTCCCCCGAGAGGTCGGAACCCGTCGGAGCGTACGAGCTGGAACTACGCGGCCTCGGGCCGCGTGGTTTCGAGCCGCAAATCACGACCGGGGCCATGGACATGGAAGCGCGGCCTTGAAGTAAGCTGAATTGCCGGCAACGAGGTGAGCCAATGCCGCTACTGGAAGTCCCGCTGCGAAGATTCAGCCTGACCTCGACCAAGCCGTTCGACGATGTCGTTCGAGACCTCACGGCGACGATTGGCCGCCCGAAGATGGAGGATTTTCTGGGCGCGATCGCCGCCGCCGCGACGCTCGCCGATCTGGAGAGGGTGGTTCACGGAGCGGTCGGATCTTCCGGACTGATGGAGTTCACGCGCTTTGATCTCGGCGAGATCCTTGGTAAAGAGCATGGCGGGCAGGGGCCCAACATTCTCCGCCTCGTCGTCGGCAACCCCCTCATCATGAAAGAAATGGCCAGAATGGTTCACGACGCGGCTTCGTACGCCCCCGTGACGATCCTCATCGACGAGCGCCCGGATGGAGTACACCTGTCCTACGATTCGATGGCGAGCCTCCTCGCCCCGTACGGGAGTCCGCAGGCTCTGAGGGTCGCCAGGGATCTGGACTCGAAGATCGAAAGTCTCCTCGAGGCGGCCGCGCCGTGAGAGAGACGGAAGCGGCGGGCGAAGGCGCGGTCGTCAGCACAGCGGGGAGCTCGACAGGCGACCGAACGGCGACGAGAGCACTGCGATGAGCTCGCCGAAGCCCTTCGCCCCGATGAGGCTTTCCTCCCGCACCGACCAGGTGTTTCCCACGCTCACACCCGAGCAGCTCGCGCGCGTTGCCGCCCATGGCCGGGTCCGCGCGGTTCGCAAGGGCGAGGTGCTGGCGGGAGCGGGCCAGCATGCGGAGTCGTTTTTCGTCGTCTCGAAGGGCTCGATCGAGCTCGTTCGCCGGACTGCCGACGGCGAGGAGATCGTCGGCGTCCAGAAGCCCGGCCAGTTCACCGGTGAGACGAACTTGCTCTCCGGGCGGCAGGCGCTTCTGAGCCTCGTGGTGGGCGAGGCGGGAGAGGTGATCGACGTGAAGCGCGACGATCTCCTCGCCCTCGTCCAGACGGATAGCGAGCTCTCCGACATTTTCATGCGAGCCTTCATTCTTCGCCGGGTCGAGCTGATTGCCAACCAGCTCGGAGACGTCGTGCTCATCGGGTCGAGCTTCTGCCAGGCGACCCAGCGCGTCAAAGAGTTCCTGACTCGCAACGGGCATCCCTACGCGTTCGTCGATCTCGATCACGACGCCAGCGTGCAGGAACTGCTCGACAAGTTTGGAGTCGGGGTCGCGGACGTGCCGGTGCTCATCTGCCGCCAGGACCTCGTTCTTCGCAATCCAACGAACTTGCAGATCGCCGATTGCCTGGGCTTCAACGAAGCGATCGACAAGACGCGCGTTCGCGACGTCCTCATCATCGGGGCCGGGCCGTCCGGTCTCGCGGCAGCCGTGTACGGGGCCTCGGAGGGGCTCGACGTCCTGGTGCTCGAATCCGAGGCTCCTGGCGGACAGGCCGGCGCGAGTTCGAAGATCGAGAACTATCTCGGGTTTCCGACCGGCATCTCGGGTCAGGAGCTCGCGTCCCGGGCGCTGACGCAGGCGGAGAAATTCGGGGCGGAGTTGATCATCGCGAAAGGGGCGAGGCGGCTTTCCTGCGAGAGAAGGCCGTATGCGATCGAGATCGACGACGGTCCGCGCGTTCCCGGAAGGGCAGTGGTCATCGCAACGGGCGCGCGGTATCGGAAGCTGAACGTCGACAACCTCGAGCGCTTCGAGGGTGTGGGCGTGTATTACGGCGCCACGCCGATCGAGTCGCAGGTCTGCCGCGGCGAGGAGGTCGTGGTCGTGGGCGGCGGGAACTCGGCGGGACAGGCTGCCGTGTTCCTGTCGCAGAGCGCGAAGCGCGTGCACGTCGTCGTTCGGGCAGCCGACCTGGCGGAAACGATGTCGCGGTATCTGATTCGTCGGATCGAGACGAACCCGGCCATCGTCGTTCGACCGCGGACGGAGATCGTGGCCCTGGAAGGCGCCAACCATCTCGAGCGCGTGAGCTTGCGCGACAACGAGACGGGCATGGTCACCACGCACGAAATCCGGCACGTCTTCTCGATGACCGGAGCGATTCCGAACACGGCCTGGCTCGACGCCTGCGTCGCCCTCGACGGGGAGGGCTTCATCAAGACCGGGCCGGATCTCTCGGCAGAGGATCTGGCTGCCGCGCGCTGGCCGCTCGGGCGGCCTCCGCATCTTTTCGAGACGAGCCTTCCGGGAGTGTTCGCGGTGGGTGACGTGCGGCGCGGCAACGTCAAACGCGTCGCCTCGGCCGTGGGCGAAGGCTCGATCGCGATCACGTTTGTTCACGAGGTGTTGCATGAGTAACAAGGAAACGACGGCGTCCGACGTGATCTGCAGTCATCTTCGCGCCATCACGACGGTGCGGAAGGCGAAACGGCGCGAGTGCGAGGACTGCATCAAGATCGGGGCGCGCTGGGTGCATCTGCGGACCTGCCAGGAGTGCGGTGGTACGCGCTGCTGCGACGACTCGCCGAATCGTCACGCGACCAAGCACGCGCATTCGACGGGGCACCCGGTCATAGCGTCTGCAGAGCCGGGAGAGCGCTGGCTGTATTGCTATCCCGATGAGGGCTTTCTCGAGTACTGACGGATCAGGGGCCGAAGGCAATCGAATGGGCGTGCTCTTCGTCGTTCCCGGCGTCATGGCTGTGAAGAGCTCCCGTAAGCCGTGATGATCCGACGGAGTACGCCATGAAAGAGGGGGTCGCGATGCCGCCTTTCTCGAGGCAGTCGTCGCGTGGGCGCCTTTTCCCGCGATAGACTTCTGCCGCCGAAACGGAGAGGGAATCATGTCGCTGCTGGTCAAGTTCAACCTGATCCTGATCCTGTGCTTCGGAATCGCGCTCGTGCCGACGCATCTGATCACTCAGCACCTCCTCCAGAAGAATGCCCGCACGCAGGTCGTTCAGCATGCGCGTCTGATGATGCAGACCGCCATGGCGACGCGCGGCTACACCAACACACAGATCAAGCCGCTGCTTGCCGCGCGTCTGGACGAGGAATTCCTACCGCAGACGGTCCCCGCTTACTCCGCAACGGAGATCTTCAACACGTTGCGGGAGACGCATCCGGAGTACACGTACAAGGAGGCGACGCTCAACCCAACCAACCCGCGCGACCGCACCGTGGACTGGGAGGCCGACGTCGTCAACGCATTCCGCGCGGACGGGAAGCTCAAGGAGATCATCGGCGAGCGGGATGCATCGCTCGGCCGAGCGCTCTACCTGGCGCGGCCGATCAAAATCGTCGATCCGGGCTGTCTCTCCTGCCACACTGCGCCCGCGATGACGCCGGCTTCCGTGGTGAAGAAGTACGGGACTTCCGGCGGATACGGCTGGCTGTTGAACGAGACCATCGGTGCGCAGATCGTATCCGTGCCCATGGCGGTTCCCCTCGCGATGGCGTCGCAGGCGCACCGGGCAATGCTTGCATCCCTCCTCGGGGTTTTCGCGTTCATCCTCGTGCTCCTGAACGTGTTGCTCTGGTTCTCGATCCTTCGGCCCATACGCCGCCTCTCGCGGATGGCCGACGAAGTCTCGACGGGCAACCTCGATGTGCCGGAGGTGCGATTCCGGAGCCGGGACGAGGTGGCCGTGCTCGCGGGGTCCTTCAACCGCATGCGCATCAGTCTCGTGAAGGCCCTCAAGATGCTCGAGGAGGAATAAGAACGTGCGAGAGGTCGCGGGCGCTTGACGGAACGGAGCCTCGCGGGGCGGCGGTTCGGTGCGTACGAGGTCCTCGAGGAGCTGGGTTCCGGAGGAATGGGACGGGTCTACCGGGCGAAGAACGTCACGCTCGAGCGGATGGTTGCCCTGAAGACCCTCGCGCCGCAGCTGTCGGAGGACCAGGAGTTCGTACAGCGGTTCTTGAAGGAGGCACGCGCGGCGGCACGTCTGAATCATCCGAACATCGTCCAGATCTACGACTTTGGCTTCGTGGAAGGGGTCTATTACATCGCGATGGAGTACGTGGACGGTCAGTCGCTCCGCGCCTTGCTCAGGCAGTACCGCTTCCGTGAGCGCGACGCCCTTCTGCTCATCCGCCACGCGGTGGCCGCGCTTGCGGTTGCGCACGCCGAAGGGCTGATCCACCGTGACATCAAGCCGGACAACCTCATGCTCACCGCCAAGGGCGAAAGGCTGAAGCTCGTCGACCTGGGCCTCGCCAAGCAGGTGGGCGAGGACCACGCTCTGACGCAGACGGGACAGGCTCTGGGGACGCCCGAATACATCTCGCCCGAGCAAATCCGAGGCCTGAAGGATATCGACGGGCGCGCCGACATCTACTCGCTCGGCGCAACCTTTTTTCAGCTGATTACGGGGCATGCTCCCTTCAAGGGCACATCCGGCGCGATGGTGATGTCCATGCATCTGACGCAGCCGCTGCCCGACCCCCGAATGTACGAGCCGAGCCTCTCCGAGGGAGTTTGCCGAGTGTTGCGCAAGATGATGGCCAAGGAGCGCGAGGAGCGCTACTCGGACGTGTACGCGCTCGATCGCGATCTCTATCGGCTGCAGGTCGGCGAGAAGGTAGAGCCGGAGGAGCCGTCCGCCAGCCGTATCGCGACCCTCGTCGGTCCCGATCGGGCGGAGGTGCCATCGAACGTGAGCGCTCCGACGGCGCTCCTCGGCCGCACGGCTGCCGGCCCGCCGCAGCCGGATCTGAGGCCCGGGACGCCGCCCGCCACCTCCGTGCCGACGGCCACGCCCGCTCCGGTCTTTCGCGAGGAGGACCTGCACTTCGTCGAGGTGGAGCTGGCGAAGCAGATCGGCCCGGTCGCCAGGGTGCTCGTCAAGAAAGCCGCGAGGACCGCGGCGAACCTGGTCGCACTCGGTGCCGCTCTCGCCGACAATATCCCCGACGAAGAGGGGCGTCGCGCGTTCCGCGCCGCCGTCCGCGCGCGGGCAAAATAAACGCGCGTCGGCTACTCCCAGCCGGGGAACGACAGTCATCGTTTTCGGCCTCTTCGGAGTCCTTCATGAGAGGGCGCCTCCGGGCCTCCGGTTCGGCGGGCTGGCGAGGGATGCTGTGCCCCGCAAACAGTTCCATCGGCAGTGAGGTCAATTCGAAATGGCGGCCTTCTGTTCACCGTGGGTTCATGTCTTCCGGACTAGCTTGATGGACGGCGCACTGTTGCGCCGTATTCAAGGAGTAGGGTTATGAAGAAAGCATTGGCTCTGAGCTTGGTGCTCGCGTTTTGCGCGGCTGTTGGGCTCGCCCACGGCGGCAAGGCAACGGAGGCCACGATCACAAAGGTCGACATGGCCGCCAAGTCGATGGTTGTCAAGACCGCCGACGGCAAAGACATGACGATCTATTGGAACGACACGACCAAGCTCCAGGGGACGCCGAAGGAGGGCGAGACGGTTCACTTCAAGGCCTCCGAGAAGAACGGCAAGTCCTGGGCGACGTGGGTTCACGTCGGCAAGATGGAAGCGAAGGCTCCCGCACAGCCGAAGTAGTTGTTTCTCCTCTCGAAGAGCGGCGCGGCCCTCTGGCCACGCCGCTCTTTTCTTTGGGCGGCGCCGTTACCCGTAAAGGACTCCGGCGGAAATGGGGGTGGGCCCCTCGCGGTTACAGGGGCGTGATCGTCCGCCGGGGCATTGCGGCGCTGCTCGGTGCTCTCGCAATCGTCGCGAGAGTGCCGGTGATGCGCGGCGAGGCCGGCTGGGCGGTCACGGTGATGGGCGACCCCGATGACCCACGCGTGGCTGCGGTCCGCGAGGCCGTCGCCTTCTGGAACACGGAGCTGGAACACGTCGGTGCGGCCGGGCGGATCGGTCCCGTCCAGGTAGTCGAAGACTCGATTCCGGACGAGGTCTTGAGCGACCTGAGCCGAGCCGTGGCCGGCGGGCGCAGCGCCCGGGGACTGGGACGCTGGCTGGGGCCCGACGCCGGGCCGTTCGCGGTCGTCCTTTCCAACACCGACCTGATGTCCTTCGGGGTGCCGCGGCCCAGCGGAACCGGGGGCGTGGTCGTCTTGAGGAGCGCCGCATCCCCGCCCCTCTCTCTCCCGAACGTCGCGCGAAACGTGGCGGCGCATGAGCTCGGCCACCTCCTGGGGCTCGAGCACAACGGCGACGCCGGCACGTTGATGTGCGGGCGGCCGGCGCCGTGCCGCCCGGATGCGTTCGCCTCGGCGACGCCGCGCTTCTTTCCGTTGACGCCGGCTGAGGAGAAGAGCCTGCGTGAGCTTCTGGGGGAGAGAAGGCACGACGAGCGGTCCGAGGGCCGCTGATCTCCCCGACGAGCCCATCCCTCGGGCCAGCGGCCACGTCGGCCTCTTGACGCGGGTCGGCTTCGGCGCTATATATGGCATCGATACATATGGAAGACCAAGCTCTCGACCGCGAATGGAAGAAGGGGAGCGCCGAGCTGCTGCTGCTCTCGCTGCTCGACGCCCGGCCCCGCCACGGGTACGAGATCGGGAAATTGATCGAGCTCCGGTCGCGGGGCGCGCTGCGATTTCACGCGGCATCGCTCTACCCGCTTTTGTATCGGCTGGAGAAGCGGCGCTGGATCCAGGGCCGATGGGTCGAGAAGAGCGGCCAGCGCCGGCGACGCTATTACCGGCTGACCGGGCAGGGACGCAAGGTCCTGGCCGCACAGCGCGAGGGCTGGCAGGCGTTCGTCGAGGCGATCAGCCGGATCACCGGAGTCGAGAATGCCTGAGTGGAACGAACCCATCCGTCGGCAGCTCGAGAGCCTGAGGCTCGCGCCCGCCCGTGAAGCGGAGATCGTCGAGGAGCTGGCCCAGTACGCCGAGGATCGCTACCGCGAGCTGCAATCCGGCGGGACGACCGAGACCGAGGCGCGCCGAGTGGTTCTCGAGGAGCTGACCGGTCACGAGCTGCTGGCCGGGGAATTGCGGGCCATCGAACGAACCGATGCGCCGGAGCCGGTCGTCCCGGGCGCGGGCCGAAAAGGACACCTGATGGCGGAGCTCATGCAGGACCTTCGCTATGGATTCCGGACGTTGCGCAAGAGTCCGGGATTCACCGTCGTCGCGATACTGGCGCTGGCGCTCGGCATCGGAGCGAACACGGCCATCTTCACGATCGTCAACGGGGTGCTCCTTCAGCCGCTCGCGTATCCCGATCCCAGCCGGCTGCTGAGGATGTTCGAGACGACGTCGGAGTTCAGTCAGTCGTCGGTTTCCTATCCGAACTATCTCGATTGGCGGCGCGAGAGTCACTCCTTCACCGACATGGGCGCTTACCGCGGCGACGACTTCAACCTCACGGGGATCGGCGAACCCGAGCACCTTTCGGGCTCCTACGTCACGGCGAGCCTCTTCCCGGTCCTCGGTGTCCGGCCGCTCATGGGTCGAAATTTCCTCCCGCAGGATGACCGACAGGGCGCCGGCTGCACGGTCATGCTCGGCTACGGTTTCTGGAAAGAACGCCTCGGGGCCGACCCGAACGTCCTCGGCAAAGCCCTCACCTTGAACGCCATGAGCTGCTCGGTGGTCGGAGTCTTGCCGCGGAACTTTCGCTTCCGCGAGGATGCACGCGTCTTCGTTCCGATCGAGCAATGGAGCTCGCTGCTATTGCGCTCGCGGGAATCGCGCCCCGGGCTGCAGGTCATCGGGCGTCTCAAGCCAGGCGTGACCGTCGAGGTGGCCCAGGCGGAGCTTTCGTCGATCGGGGGCGCCCTCGCCCGGCAGTATCCGGAGGCCAACGGGGGACACGGCGCAAAGGTAGCCCGCATGAAGGACTACATGGTGGGCCAGGTCCGGCCCACGTTGCTGTTGCTCTGCGGCGCGGTCGGGTTCGTCCTGATCATCGCCTGTGCCAACGTCGCCAACCTGCTTCTGGCGCGCTCGACGTCCCGCAAGCGGGAGTTCGCCATTCGCGCCGCCCTCGGCGCCGAGCGGCGGCGCATCGTCCGCCAGCTCCTGACGGAAAGCGTGCTGCTCTCCCTGGGCGCAGCCGTTCTCGGCCTGCTGCTGGCCCGGTGGGGGATCCGCCTGGTACTGGCGGCGGCGCCGGACAGCATTCCCCGATCCACGGAAATCGGTCTCGACCTGTACGTCCTGCTCTTCACGCTCGTGGTGTCGGTCGTCACCGGGATCCTCTTCGGCCTGGCTCCGGCCTTCCACGGCGCGAGCGCGAACCCGCAGGAGTCCCTGAAAGAGGGATCGCGCGGGGCGGGAGGCGGCAGGCATCGCGTCGAGGGTGTTTTCGTGGCCGTGGAAGTCGGGCTGGCGGTCACCTTGCTCGCGGGAGCGGGGCTCATGATGCAGAGCGTCTGGCGGCTCTGGCGGGTCGATCCCGGCTTCAATACGCGCAACGTCCTGACGATGCAGGTCGCCCTGTCGCCCACCCTGGCGGCGAACCCGGCGGGCATGCAGCTGGCGTACCGGCAGATGCTCGAGCGGGTGACGGCGATTCCCGGGGTTCAATCCGCGTCGATGACGAGCCTGGTTCCCCTCGGCGACAGCGACAGCGAGATCCCGTTCTGGCTCGGCAGCGGAGCTCCACCGTCTCAGGATCGAATGACATCGGCAATGTTCACGCTCGTGACGCCCGACTATCCGGGTGTGATGCGCATCCCGTTGCGGCGTGGACGGTTCTTCACCGATCGGGATGACCTGAAATCGCCCCAGGTAGCGGTCATCGACGAGGTCATGGCCAGGCACGTCTTTCCCGGCCAGGACCCGATCGGCCGGCAGATCAGTCTGATGATCGTGGGTCCGGTCCAGATCGTCGGCGTGGTCGGTCACGTGAAGTTCTGGGGTTTGGATGCGGACGACACCGCCAAGATACGGGACCAGATCTATTTCCCCTTCCTGCAGGTGCCTGAAAAGTTCATGTCCGACGCCATGGCGGGAGTGACTCTCGTGATGCGAACGGTGCCCGAGCCCGCGAGCCTGATCTCCGCCGTGCGCGCCCAGGTTGCCGGTCCGACCCGCGATCAACCTGTCTACGCCGTCCGTACGATGGAAGAGACGATATCCGCGTCGCTCGCCGAGCGTCGCTTCACGATGCTGGTGCTCGTCATCTTCGCGGCGGCGGCGCTGCTGCTGGCTGCCGTCGGAATCTACAGCGTCATGTCGTACGCGGTGACGCGGCGGATCCATGAGCTCGGAATTCGCGCCGCCCTCGGAGCGTCGCGCCAGGAGATCATCGGGCTCGTCGTGCGCCAGGGCATGAAGCTCGCGGCGATCGGTATGGCCGCAGGCCTGGTCGCGGCGCTGCTGCTCACGCGATTCATGGCGGCATTGTTGTACGGCGTGCGCCCCGCAGATCCGGTGACGCTCGTCGGGGTGACGCTGCTGCTCGGCGGCTTCGCGCTGCTGGCCTGTTACATCCCCGCGCGGCGCGCCACCGCCGTCGATCCGGTCGTCGCCCTGCGCTGCGAGTAGCTCGGCGGGGCGAGAGCCCGGGCCTCAGTCGCCGGAGCCGGGTCTTGCTGGCCTGGGGGTGTCTTTGCGTTCGGCTGTGTCAGACTTGAAGCCAGTTCTCGCCTGCGAATGACGGCGACCGGGTCCTCGCGGGAGGTTGGGCTTTGCAGTCTTCGCTCCGGAGGGAGGGGATTGAGCCACTTCAGGCCGCAGCTCACTCGACGCGCGAGTGGTCCGCCCGGGATTCCTCTTTGCCGATCGTCTCGAGCAGGCTCTTCATGTCCTCGGCGTGCTCCTCTTCCATCGCGAGGATTCCTTCGAGCATCCGGCGCGTCGTCGGATCGTCGGAGCCGAGGAAACGGATCATCTCGCTGTAGGACTCGATCGCGATGCGCTCGGCGACGAGGTCTTCCCGGATCATATCGATGAGCGTGTCGCCCTCGACGTATTCCGAGTGGCTGCGCGTCAGCAAGCCTTCGGGGTTCAGGTTCGGCTCGCCGTCGAGCTGCGTGATCCGGTGGGCGATCTGGTCCGCGTGGCCCTGCTCCTCGTTCGCGTGCTGGAGGAACTCGTCGGCGACGGCTTTGGCGTGAATGCCGGCCGCCATGAAAAAGTGGCGCCGGTACCGCAACACGCACACGATCTCGGTCGCGAGCGCCTCGTTCAGGATCCGCACCACGGTGTCGCGGTCGGGGCCATACCCCTCGGTGACCGCGCCCCTCTCGATGTGCTTGCGCGCTCTCCGGCGCAACTCCTTGACATCTGTGAGGAATGGCCTCTTTCCGCTCGATTTTGCTTTCGTCTTCATGGCAGTTGCCTTTCGTTGCTATGGCATCCGTTGATGCGATCGCGATCATAGCCGGTGCGTGTTAGGGTCGATTGCAGGATTTTCGCGAAAGGAGACCCCATGTCGTTTCTGGGCTGGATCGTCCTCGGGCTCGTCTCGGGCTTCATCGCCAGCAAGATCGTCAACAAGTCGGGCGAAGGTCTGCTTCTCGACATCGTTCTGGGCGTCGTCGGCGGCGTGGTTGGTGGCTGGCTGTTCAACCAGTTCGGCGCGGCCGGGCTCACGGGCTTCAACGTCTACAGCATGCTGGTCGCGATCGTGGGCGCCGTTCTGATCCTCGTCGTCTACCACGCGATCCGGCGCTAACGTCCTTCGGGCAGCGCCCGGTTGTTAGGTGGCGGCCCGACGAGTCGGTTTCGCGGAAGCAATTCCTTCGCGGATACGCTCGGGGGTCAGCGGCAGGCGAAGGATGCGCGCACCCGTCGCGTCGAACACCGCGTTGGCGATCACCGCCCCCGTCGCGACGATTGCGGGCTCTCCTCCTCCCTGGGGGGCGAGTTCGTCGTTCTTGACGATGACGGCCTCGATGCGCGGCATCCAGGAGAAGCGCGGGATCCGGTACGTCTTGAAGTTGAGGTCGAGGATGTCTCCGCCGCGAAAGCGCAGCTCCTCGGTGAAGGTGTAACCGAGGCCCATCGCGATCGAGCCTTCCATCTGCATCCGCGCGCCGTCGGGGTTGACCACGATCCCCATGTCCTGGGCACACACGATCCGCTCGACGCGGGCGGTCCCGTCGGCCGGATCCACGCGGACTTCCGCCATGAGGGCATCGTAGGAGCCGGCGTCGATGCTGCAGGCGACGCCGCGTCCCTTCCCGCTGGGAGCTGCCCCGGCTTTCCAGCCGAATGCATCGGCGGCCGCCTGCAGCACCTTTCGCATGCGGGGATCCGTCAGGTGGCGAAGCCGGAACTCCAGAGGGTCGGCGCCCGCCGCCGCAGCCATGATGTCGATCTGCGATTCCATCGCGAACGCGTTCATGTTCGCGCCCGGCGCTCTCCACGGTCCCACGGCGAAGGGATGCAGGCTGACGCCGGTTCCCTCGCTGTAGGACATGCGGCCGGACGACCTCAGGCGAAGGTTGGGGATGTCGTACATCGGCAAGGCCCCGCGCTCGCCGGCGGCGTGGATCGTACAGTCCCACAGCGAGATCTTCCCGCTCCCGTCGAGGGCCGAGACGATCTCGACGACCGCTGCCGGGTCGAACCGGTCGTAGAAGAACTCCTCCTCCCGCGTCCAGGCGACCTGCACCGGCCTCCCGACAGCCTGGGCGAGCCGCGCGGCCTCGATGGCCTGCCGGTCTGCGCTCTTGCCCCCGAATCCGCCGCCGACAAACGGCGTGATGACGCGGACCTTCTTCGAATCGAGGCCGACCGCCTGCGCGATCCGGTCGCGCGTCGGGAAAGGAGTCTGGGTCGAAGCCCATACCGTCAGCTTGCCGTCCCGCAGCTCGGCGGTCGCGGTGTGCGGCTCCATCGGCGCGTGCGCGACGTAGCCCTTGCGGAATGTGGTCTCGAACAGCCGGGGCGCCGCCGCGCGGGCCGCAGCCACGTCGCCGCGGTTCTCTTTGAGCTCGGGCGCCCCGCCTGCCTTCACGAGGTGCTCGAAGATGGTCTCGCTGTCCACGGTCGCGTCGGGCACCTGCCACTCGGCATGGACGCTCGCCAGCGCCTCGGCTGCGGCTTCGGGATCGGCGTGGAGGACGGCGACGAGGTCGTCGCGCTGGACGATCGTCACGCCCGGCCGCTTCCCGGCCGCGGCGGTGTCGAGCTTGCCGAGCTTCGCGCCGTGCGCAGGGGGGCGGAGGATCCGCGCGTAGAGCAACCCGGCGGGCCGGATGTCGCCGGCGTATTTCGCGTGCCCCGTGACCTTCTCGGGGGCGTCGATTCTGCGCGGAGAGCTGCCCATGATCTGAAACTGTGCGACGGCGCGCAGGACGGCCTTTTCATCCACGACGCGCGCGATGCGGTTTCCGTCTGCGAGCTCGCCGTAGCCGACCCTGCGCGAAGGCTCCCCGACGACGGAGACGACGCCGTTTTCCACGGTGAGCCGGTCCGCTGCCACGCCGAGCTTCTTCGAAGCCAGCTGGAGCAGGACGAGCCGGGCCTCGGCCGCTGCCGCGCGCAGAGCGGGGCCGAACATGCGGGTGGTCAGCGAGCCGAACGTTCCCCGGTCGAATGGGCAGCGGTCGGTGTCTCCGAGAACCATGTCGATCGAAACGAGCGCGACGCCGAGTTCCTCGGCTACCATCTGCGCCTGCGACGTCATCACGCCCTGTCCCATCTCGATCTTTCCCGAGAAGACCGTCACGCGCCCGTCCCGGCCGATGAGCAGGTAGGCATTGAAGTCCTCGGGATAGCCGTTGCGAGTCTCCTGGGAGAGCAGGGCCGACGGGCCCAGGCAGACGAAGACCGCGATGCCTCCGCCCGTGAGCTGGAAGAACCGGCGCCGGTCGATCCGCACGGTGTCGCTCATGACGCGCCCTTCGGTGCCCCGGAGGCCGCCTCGATTGCCGCGACGATCCTCTGGTGCGCCCCGCAGCGACAGAGGTTACCCTCCATCGCCTGCACGATGGCCGCATGCGAGGGCCGCGGCTCCCGATTGAGGAGGGAGCAAGCGCTCAGGATCATGCCGGGCGTGCAGTAGCCGCACTGGAAGCCGCCGTGCTCCGCGAAGGCCTGCTGGAGGGGATGGAGCTTTCCGCCCTGGGCGAGCCCTTCGATCGTCACGACCTCCGTGCCCTCGACGAGCTTGACCGGCGTCTGGCAGGCGAGGACGGCCCGCCGGTCGACCAGCACCGTGCACGCGCCGCACTCGCCGATCCCGCAGCCGTATTTCGCGCCGGTCAGCTCGAGGTCGGTGCGCAGCACCCAGAGCAGGAGGCGCTCCCCGTCGGTCTGAACCGTGGTCGGTTTCCCGTTGAGCCGGAACCGAATCGATGTCTTCATGCGCGCCCCCTTGTGGCGAGCCCCCGCGACTCTCTCATCATAATGCCAGGACCGGGTGGCCCATGGGTGCCGCAGGCCTTCAAGTGGGGGTCGGGCCGATCGCCTTGCTTCCGGACGCGGGCTGTGTCAGCGTGAATGTCAGCACCCTCGCTTGGGATGGCCCCATTTCGGTCGGGAGGTCGAGCGTCGTGCAACCTCGGCACCATGCGACCGTCTTCGCGGCAATGGCCGCCGCCGGGCTCCTCTTCGCCTTCCCGATGTTTGCCCAGTTTGGCGAGACCACCGGGGGGATCCACGGCAAGGTCGTCGATGAGCAGGGTGGTGCGCTGCCCGGCGCCTCCGTAACGCAGAGTGGTCCGGGCGCCGCTCGGACGGTCCCCACCGACGCGCTCGGGGAGTTTCACTTCGTGCGCCTTTCGCCGGGCGTCTACAGGCTCATCGTCGTGCGTGACGGCTTTGCCACGGTCGACCAATCGAACGTCACGGTTGCCGTCGGGAGGGATACCGAACTGGCGATCGTGATGAAGATTTCGACCGTCGAGGCCACGGTCACCGTGACGAGCGAGGCGCCGGTCGTCGACACGCGCGGTGTGGCGACCGGGGCGTCGATTTCCCATGCAGAGCTCCGGGACATCCCCACCGCGCGCGATCCTTGGGTCGTTCTTCAGGGGGTTCCGGGCGTCCTGATCGACCGGGTCAACGTCGGAGGAAGCGACAGCGGCCAGCAGTCCGGTTTCACGAGCAAAGGTTCTTTCGGCGGCACGTTCACGGTCGACGGGGTCAACACGACCGACATGTCGGGCGCTACCGGGACATCCGTCTACTACGACTTCGACTCCTTTCAGGAGATGAGCATCATCACCGGCGGATCCGACCCCTCGATCCAGGGCGCGAACGCGCACATCTCGATGGTCACCAAACGCGGCACCAACGAAGTGCATGGAAGCGCGCGTCTTTTCGCCGCGAGCGACAGGCTCGAGTCGAACAACCTCACGCCGGAGGAGGAAGCGACGGTCGGCGCAGGCAACCACATCGACAACATCCAGGACTACGGCGCGGAGCTCGGCGGACCGCTCGTCAAGGATCGTCTCTGGCTGTGGGGGGCCTACGGGCGGGATCAGATCAACCTGACGGTCCTGGGGGCCGAACCGGGGGGCGAACGCAATGACACGACTCTCGAGGATTTCAACGGCAAACTGAACGCTCAGATTGTGGCCTCCAACTCCTTCAACGCCTGGTACCTCGGCAGCAACAAACTCGTCTTCGGCCGCGGGGCCGACCCGACGCGCCCGCAGCCGACAACCTGGGACCAGGCACTCCCCAACCACGACTGGAAGTTCGAAGACTCGCAGGTCATATCGTCGAGCCTCTTCGCGTCGGCCCAGTACAACGGTTCGAACGGCAATTTCACCCTGACCCCGGAAGGGGGGTTAGGGCAGCAGGTCTTCTACGACGCCGATGCCGTCTGGCACAACACCTACTTGTTCTACGCGTCGCCGCGTCCGCAGCGCCAGGCCAAGTTCGACGCCTCCTACTTTTTCAGCACCGGGGAGTTCGGACATGAGCTCAAGGCGGGGTTCAGCTATTTGAATGCACAGGTGCGCTCGTTGACGGCCTGGCCCGCGTTCGGCCCCTCAGCGGATCCGTCGCTGGCGTTGCAGACCAACGGAGACCTCACCGACTGCAGCGGTGACACGATCGTGCCCTGCGCCGTGATTACCCGAAACGGTTTATCGAGCGTGGAGGCAAAGTACTACAGCGTCTACCTCGGAGACACGATCACGATGGACCGGTTGACGCTCAATCTCGGTGTGCGTTGGGATGAGCAGTACGGCAACAATCGGCCGAGCGCCATTCCGGCCAACCCGACGTTCCCGGACGTGATGCCGGCGTTGAACTATCCCGGCCGGCCCAAGGATTTCGAATGGAACAACTGGCAGCCCCGGTTCGGCGTCACCTACGCGCTCGGGCAGAACCGCACGACGGTCTTGAAGGGAAGCTACGCCCAGTTCGTGGACGCGCTTGGCACCAATACCGTTACGATCCCCAACCCGGTTTTCGGCGCCTCATACGCCTGGTACGGATGGAACGATGCGAACCACGACAATCTCGTCCAGCCTTCGGAGGTCGACTTGAACGACTTCCAATTCTCGTACAACCGCAACGATGCAAACCCCAGCGACCCCAACCAGGCGACCAACGGCCTCAGTCCGAGGCTCAACGCCCCGACAACCCGGGAGATCATCGCGGGAATCGACCAGGAGCTCTCGCCGACCTTCGCGATCGGCGTGCATTACACCTACCGCAAGGCCACCGGCCAGCTCTATACGCCGGTGCATGTCTACGACCCGGCGACCGGCCAGGTGCTCAACACGAACGACTACGAGCAGTACACGACCGTAACCGGAACGCTTCCCAACGGACAGCCCTACAGCGCGCCGGTGTACCAGATCAAGCAGAGTGTCCTCGAGAGGCTGAACTTGTGCAGCGACGTGGGTACGCCGGACGAAAGCTGTTCCGCGCCGTCGGGCTCCTACACTTTCAACCGCGGCGACTACAACGAGACGTATAGCGGCGTGGAGCTGGTCCTCACCAAGAGACTGTCGGACCGGTGGATGGCTCGCGGCAGCTTCGTCTACAACGAAAACGTGCAGCACCTGGGCGCGAACGGGTGCATCGATCCGACCAACCTGCAGACCCAGAATTGTCGTAACGACGATCTCGTTGCCCAGCAGGGGTTCCGCGGCGAGGTGTATCTCAACTCGAAGTGGCAGTTTGCGGTCAACGGGCTGTATCAGCTGCCGTACAACTTCACGATCGCCGCGAACGTCTCCGGCCGCCAGGGGTATCCGATCAACTGGTTCCAGAACGTCCGCGGCGCCGTGGATGGTCGGGTCCGGGCCGTCTCGGTGGTACCGGTCGGAAGTCAGCGCTACGGCGACGTGTTCGAGTTGGACATGCAGGTCGGCTACATCGTCCGGATCTTCAGCTCTGCGACGATGACGCTGACGGCATCTTGCTTCAATGTACCGAACAGCGGGACGATCCTTCAGCGGCAGAATCGCCTCGGCATCGGAACCACGAACGACATCTTCGAAATCCAGAGCCCGCGCGTGGCTCGATTCGGAGCTCAGATCTCGTTCTGAGAACGAAATCTCGTCCGTCGCCCTCCGCCGAGCTATTGGAGGCCCGAACGGCTGGAACGACCAGCCGAGCGCGGACTGCCTTAGAGTACGCACTGCGTTGACCCGCCTCGAAGGAAAGGAGACTCCATGAAAGCCTTCCGGCACATACTTCTCGCAACGGATTTCTCGCCGTCTTCCGGCGCCGCCTGGAAGCGTGGTCTCGACCTGGCCCGGGCAACGGGGGCGCCGGTCCTCATCGTGCACGTCGTTCCGTCGCTCGCGCAGGCGCAGGCCGTGCGGTGGGCTTACCGGGAGATGGAAGCCGAGATCCGCGCCGATGCGGACAAGCATCTGCGGGCACTCGTCGCGCGTGCCCGCAAGGCGGGTGTTCGCGCGAAGGCGATGCTGCTCTCCGGCATGCCGGCGCACGAAGCCATCGCCCGCGCGGCGCGTTCGAAGAAGGCAGACCTCATCGTGGTCGGGACGCACGGGCGCACGGGAATGGCCGGGGCGCTCATTGGCAGTGTCGCGTCGCGGATCGTGGCGACCGCTCCCTGTCCCGTGATGACCGTTCGCGGCCGCCGGGCGTAGCCCCGCGAAGGGACTGGCCTTTCGCGGAGCTCGCGTTCCGGCCGGTCGGTGCTACCGCAGCCCGCCGGGCCACCAGTTCCACCGGCCCGCCAGGCGCAGGAGCGCCGGGCCGATCACCATGCGCACGGCAACCGCGTCGATCAGGACGGCCGTCGCGAGCGCGAAGCCGAGCATCTTGATCGGCAGGAATTTGCCGAGAGTGAAACCGAAGAACACGACGACCATGATCGCGGCCGCGCTCGTGATGACCGTCGCCGTGCGGGCGAGGCCCTCGGCGATCGCCGCGGATTCGCCGAGGCCGCTGCGCCGTGCTTCGGCGACGCGGGCGACGAGGATGACCTCGTAGTCCATCGAGAGCCCGAAGACGATGCAGAAGACGAGCACGGGGATAATGGGAAAGACGCTGCCGGTCGGCCCTTCCAGGCCGAGCCAGTGCGCGCCGTGGCCTTCCTGAAAGACGAGAACGAGAGCTCCGAATGCGGCTCCGACCGAGAGGAGATTGAGGATGACCGCCTTGATCGCAACAAGGAGCGAGCGGAATCCGGCGAAGAGGGCGAGAAACGTGCAGCCGACAACGAGAAGAATCACGCGGCGGAAATGCCGGGCGATCGTGTCTTCGTAGTCGGCGTCGAAGGCCGGGCGGCCGCCCGTGCGCATCTGAGTGCCCGCGAGTCCGGTGATCTGCGGTGCGGACCACTTTCGCAGGTCGCGCGCGAACCGCTCCTGTTCCCGCGGCGTCAGGCTGGCCGTGGGGATCACCTCGAACAGGGCGGCACTTCCGTCGCTGGCCTCGAGGGTCCGGCGAATTCCCTGGGGCAGCAGCGGCAGCAGCGACAGGGCCTCGGGGGTATTGAGCAGCGCCGGAAGGCACTGGACTCGCTCGACGCGGGCATCCTGGCGCAGGGCCTCGAAGAGGCGCGCGGCGGCGGCCCAGCCTGACGGGCTGTCGAGCTTTACGCCCGGCGGGAGGTCGAGAATGACGCGCAGCGAATGCATGACGTTGGAGCGCCCCATCGCATCCAGGCGATGGTAGGCAAGCACCGACTCCGAACCCGGGGGCAACCAGTCTCCCCGCGGCGTGCCCGCATCCAGCCGCCGCGCCTGGGCGGCAAGAAGCAGGAGGGGAGCGCTCGTGAGCACGAGGGCGAGCACGGGGCGCGCGGTCACGCGCTTTCCCCAGCTTCTCCAGGACTCGGAGCCGTCTGCGGCCCGGGTCCGGCGCGCGGGAATCAAGAGCAGGGCGTCGATCCGTCGGCCGAGCTTCGCGAGCACGGCGGGCAGGAGTGTGACGGACAGAAGCAGCGCGAAGAGCGTCACGAGCAGGCCCGACAGGCCAACGGATCGCAACTCCGAGAGGGGAATCATCAGGAGCGCACCGAATCCGATCGAGACCGGGAAGGCGGACAGGAGGAGCGTCCACCCGGCCCTGCGCGCCGTTTCCTCCGCAGCTGGGCGGGCACCGCGGCCGGATGCCATGGATTCGCGAAATCGACTCACGGTCAGAAGGGCGTAGTCGATGCCGAGTCCGAGGCCGATCATGGACGAAAGGCTCTGGATCAGGAGGGAGATCGTGAAGAACCGCGTCAGGAACGCGGCCACGCCAAGCGAGAAGGCGATCGAGAGAACTCCCACGCCGAGCGGGAGCACGGAGGCGACCACGCTTCCGAAGGCGAGCAGAAGCAGCAGGAGCGTGAACGGAAGGACCCGCGTCTCGGCGGAGCGGGCGTCCTCGGCGCTGGCGATCCGAAGGTCGAAGTTGATCGGCGCCTCGCCCGTCCAGCCGAGCCAGATCTTCGGGTAAGACGGACGAAGCCGCTTCGTCAAATTCGCGCTGGTCTGGCGGAGGTTCGGGAGCAGGTCCTCGACCGGGCGCGATCCCGGGTCGAGCCCGACGATGACCATCATTCCGCCGTCGCGTCCCGTGAAGATGGGGTCCTTCGCGTCGAGCGAAGACACCGTGCCCGCGACGCCGGGCGTCTCCTTGAGAGCGGCGACGATCGTTTCGAGCGCCTTGCGCCCCTGCGCCGTCTCGGGCCCGGGAACGCCTTCGATGACGAGAAGAACGCGATCCGTGAACGGCGAGCGGAATCGGCGGCCGAGCTCGTCGTGGACGGCTTGCGCCTGCCCGGACGGCATCCGCGCGGCGACCTCCAGCCGGCTCTCGACGTTACGGGCCGCGGGAAGCAGGATCACGGCGACGATGCCCCAGAGCAGCGCGATCAGCCACGGGTGTCCGACCACGACCGCGGGCCAGCGCGCGAGCTCGTGCCGCAGGGAGCCGGGAGGAGCGTTAGCCGGCACGGAATGCCCTGGGCCAGGGTCGTGACCGGGACACTGGTCGCCGCTCTCCCATTTTCGAGGCCGATCATGGCACGGGAAACGGGGCGGAACCTACTGGGAAACTGTCCGACCCTCCCGCAGCCCGAGTCGGGAACATTCTGCGTCTCGACTCCCGACTCTGAGGATTGCCGAAGCCGGAGGCAGAATCTCTACTCGACGTCGATCGCGCCGTACATCTAGCCGTTCGACTGGTCTCGGGTTATAAGCGGGTCGTGAAGAGTTGGGAGCTGCCGAGAGTCTCGCTGCGCGCGGCGGCGATCGCATGGGTCATCGTCGCCGTACTGGTGTGCGGCAAGGTCATCCTGTCGCCCCGCGGTCACACCCACTGGCCGGCCTTCCAGGCGGGCGGGCTCGGTTGGTGGGAAGGCCGGAATATCTACGCGGGCCCCGACCCAAATGTCCCTTACTTCAGCTACAGCCCGGCTTTCGCGGTGTTGCTCGCGCCGCTCGCGGCGATGCCCTGGCCGCTCGGAAACATTCTCTTTGATCTTGGAGGACTGGCGCTGCTCTTTCATGCGATCCGGCGGCTGACGCGGGTCGTCTTTCCCGAGGCCGTGCTGTCCCGCGACGAGGCCGCCGTTCTCCTGCTGAGCATCGCCGGCGTCCTGCGCTCCGTGTGGTCGTCGCAGTCGCACATCTGGTCGGCGGCGCTCGTCTTTCTGGCGGCGGCCGCCCTCGTCGAGCGGCGCTACTGGGCGTCGGCCTTTGCCCTCGCGCTCGCGGTGCACTTGAAGGTCGCGCCGCTGGCGATCGTTGGCGTGGTCGCGCTCAACTGGCCGCGCGCGATGATCGGGCGCCTTTTCGCGGCGATCGCCGCATGGGGCGCGCTGCCGGCATTGCGGGGTGGTCCGGCGAGAGTGCTGGAAATGTACGGGCAGTGGATGGAGCGGCTGCAGCTCATCGGGGCCAGGCGGTGGCCGAGCTTTCGGGACGCGATGCACGTGCTCGAGGTCGCCGGCGTGACCGTGCCCACGACTGCATACCGAGCGATGCAGATTGCCGGATGGGTCGCCGTGCTCGTATGGGCCTGGCGGCTGCGGCGCCGCCGTCCGGGCGACGTTTGGCTCGTGAGCGGGATCTTCGCCCTGACAATCTGCTACATGCTCGTCCTCGGTCCGGCCGTCGAGTTCGTGCAGTATCCGCTCCTGGCCCCCTGGGTCAGCGCGGCATGGCTCGCGGCTGGCGAGCGCCTTCGCTCACGGTTGCTGTTCGGGCTCGTCTACCTCGTGACGATGATCACGGCCTTCGGCGCGGTCGAGGATGGTCTCGGCGCTCCGTTTCACTCGGCTGCGCCGGAAGCGTTGGTCACGCTCGGCACTCTCGCGTTCGGTGTGTGGGTCGCCTGGCGGTGGCAACGTCCTCCCGGCGTTGCACCGAACGCCGCCGCCGTGAAGTAGGGCAGGAAAAAGGAAAAAGGGCCGCGCAATCGAGCGCGGCCCGAGAATCTTGCCGAGTCTCGCGCTTATTGCTTGGGCGCGGCCTGCTTGGACGCGTGATAGCCCGCCTTGATCGCGTCCGACTCGGTCATGAACTTGCCTTCCTTGGTCTTTCCGTACCACTGGTCTCCCTCGTAGTGGTAGACCTTCGTCGAGGTGTTGACCCATACCATCCCGGCAGCCGGAGCCTTCCGCGCCGCGACGTCTCCGGTTGCCGCGGTCTCCGGCGCCTTTGACTGCATCCGGGGTGCGGCCGCCGGGGCCGAAGAGGACGCTGCGGCGGGAGCGGATTTCGGCGCGCCCGCGCCGACGGTCACGAGGGAAGAAATCTTGCCGATGGTGCTCGCCGAGACGCCCGCCTTCGAGAGATCCGAGACCGACGCGTAAGGCCGGCCGGCGATGATCTTTTTCGCCGTGGCCTCGCCGACGCCGGGTAGCGCCTCGAGGTCCTTCTGCGAAGCGGTGTTCAGGTCCACGGCCTGGGCCAGAGCCGGTGAAGCCTTGTCTTTGGACTTCGCCGCCGGCGCCGACGCCTGCGAGGCGGAGGCCTTCTTCGCGGCGGGTGCCTTTTCCGCAGAGGCGGGCGCAGGCGCGGCCTCCGGGGCCTTCGAGGCCTTGGGCTTGCTTGCTGTCACGAGCGGAGAGATCTGTTCGATCGTCTTCGACGGCACTCCTGCCTTCGAGAGATCGGCGACGGAGGAGTAGGGCCGGCCGGCGATGATCTTTTTCGCCGTGGCCTCGCCGACACCGGGCAGCGCCTCGAGCTCCTGTTGCGTGGCGCTGTTGAGATTCACCTTGGGCGCTTTCGCCTTCGCGGCGAGCGCAGCCGAAGCGGGAAGAATCCATGCCGCGAGGAGAATCGCCAGGGCACGAAGCGGAAAGGCCCTCGAGAACTTCATGAAGCCCCCTTTCTGGCCGCGTAGCCTACGACGAAGCCGGATGAACGGGGGATGAACCGGCGGGGACCAGAGGCTGGCTCGATGGCCGCCTTCAGGCCGACAGAACGGTGGTCGGGCTGCCCTTCAACTTGTGGATGATTCGCCCGAGGCTGACGTTGAGACTGTGGCGGCGATCGAGAAACGGAAGCGGCGGCGGCTGACGCACGCCGAGCCTCTTGCGCATGCGCAGCAACAGGAAGTTGTCGGGCGCAGCGCGCAGCCCGCGCTCGACGGTATCGATGGCGTCCTTGCGCGACTTGCCGAGGAGCTGGAGCTGCGCGAGGCACCAGTAGATGTGGGCGTTGCGGGGGTCGGCGTGCTGCGCTTTCTTGCAGAGATCGATGCCCCGGCGAAGCTCTTTTCCGTGGCCGAGACAGAGGGCGTAGCTCGCCAGTCCCGACGCGGGCACCGTCTCGCCGCGCGAGGTGTAGCGCCCGAAATATTCTGCAAGAAACGTCGTCGCGCGCGGCCATTGCTCCCGCTTGACCGCCTCGCGGCCCGCTTCGAGCAGCTCTTCCTCCGAATACTCCTCGAGATCCATGGATGCCTCCGCCGCCGTTGCCGACGATGCCCTATTCTAGGACAAGTTTGCCGGCCGCCTCTGCCCCCGCGAGGACGCGTCGGAGCGCCCGGATCATCCACCTTGCGAACAGGATTTCGAGGACCAGCAGGACGGCGGCGGCCAAAGGCGCAGCGAGGGGTATTTCACGGCCAGCAGCGGCAGGAGGGCCGTCAGGCCGCTCCCGAGGGACCGATCAGGGGAAGCGAGATTTCGGAGGACACCGTTGCCGGGCTAAGTCAGCTTCTCCTGGAGGATTTTCGAAGCCTGCTCGGCGCGAAATTCGGCGAGCTTGCGCGAAAGCTCCGGCCTCTTTCCAGCGAGAATCGCGACCGCGAAGAGCGCGGCATTGACGGCGCCCGGCTTCCCGATCGCGAACGTGGCCACCGGAATCCCTCCCGGCATCTGCACGGTGGACAGCAGCGAGTCGAGGCCCTTGAGAGAGGCGCTCTCCATGGGCACGCCGAGCACGGGCAGCGTCGTGTGCGCGGCGGCCACGCCTGCAAGGTGCGCGGCCCCGCCGGCGCCGGCGACGAGGACCTCGATCCCGCGCCCCGCCGCCGAAGTGACGTATTCCGCCGTTTCCTTCGGCGTGCGGTGCGCCGAGAGCACCCGGCTCTCGCCCTCGACGCCGAACTTCTCGAGCGTCTCGGCGACGTGCCGCATCGTGTCCCAGTCGGACTTCGAGCCCATGAGGATTCCGACGAGCGGCTTTCCGGTCGTCTGCGCGGCCATGCGTCACTCTCCCTGGCCGAGCGAGTAACCTCGCTCGCCGTCGAAATGGCTGAGGGTCTCCGTCTTGACGAAGTCGAGCCCCGCCCCGGCGATTCGCGACAGTAGCGCGACGATGTCGGCGTGGGTGACGGTGCCGCCGCTCGAGCCGAGAAACCGGCAACGGCATTCGTCCGCGCGCAGGGTCTCGGGCTGGCCGTCGGGCCACACCTTGATCCCGCGCGAGGTCAGCGTCTTGAGCGAGAAGTGGGGCCCGGCGAGGGGCTGGAGTTTCGCGGCGAGCGCGTCGCTGTCGGGACTGCGCCATCCAATGTAGACGTCCACGCCGACGGTCTCCTGCCTGGGGAGGGAGCGCGCCGGCGGTCCGGCCGGCCCGGCGGCCTGCGCCCGCGCAGCGCCGTATCCGACCGCCGTGAGCTTCTGCGGAAGTTTTCCGATCCGCGCCACGACCGCTTCGGCAAACTCCCGGGTTCCAACCTTCTGCCGGCTGACTCCGTCCTTGTGGATGTCGTAGGTGTGCACGCCATCCTCGATCGTCGCGAGCCAGGCGTTGTGGACGCGACTGGCGATATCCGGCTGGTCGATGTGGACGAGCATCATCACGGCCCCGAGCAGCAGGCCCGACGGGTTTGCCAGATTCTGCCCCGCGCGCCGAGGGGCCGACCCGTGGATGGCCTCGAACATCGCGAACCGCTCGCCGATGTTGGCCGAGCCCGCCAGGCCCACGGAGCCCGCGATCTGCGCGGCCACGTCCGAGAGGATGTCGCCGTAGAGATTCGGCATCACGATGACGTCGAAGACCTCGGGGGAGTCGGCGAGCTTGGCCGCGCCGATGTCGACGATCCAGTGCTCCTTCTCGATGTCGGGGTAGAGCGCACCGATCTCGTCGAAGACCTTGTGGAACAGCCCGTCGGTCATCTTCATGATGTTGTCTTTGGTGAAGCAGGTGACCTTCTTGCGGCTGTTGCGGCGCGCGTATTCGAACGCGTACCGGACGATCTTCTCCGAGCCCGGGCGGGTGATCAGCTTCAGGCACTCGTAGACGTCGGGTGTGAGGCGGTACTCGATCCCGGCGTAGAGGTCCTCCTCGTTTTCGCGCACGATGACGACGTTCATCACGGGATGCTTGGTGGCGACGAACGGGTAGTAGGAGACGCAGGGCCGGACGTTGGCATACAGGCCGAGGGTCTTGCGCGTCGTGACGTTCAGGCTCTTGAAGCCTCCTCCCTGGGGTGTGGTGATGGGGGCCTTGAGAAACACCCGTGTGCGCCGCAGCGACTCCCAGGCCGAGGACGCGATGCCAGCGCTGTTGCCGGCGAGATAAACCTTTTCGCCGATGTCGATCTCCTCGATGGCGAGGCGCGCTCCGGCCTCCTTCAGGATATGGAGGCTCGCGGCCATGATTTCCGGGCCGATGCCGTCGCCGCGCGCGACGGTGATGGGGACGTCGTTCGACATGTTGGTCGTTCTCCGCTCTGCGCGGGGCGATCGGGCCGCCCGGCGAGCCCGAAACCTTATCATCGGGGCAAGGGGCCCCGGGCCCCCGGGGGACCGAACCGGCCCAATCGGGTTTAAGCTTGGTGCAGGTGAAAAAGGCTCTTTGGATCGTTCTGGCGGTGGGGATCGCGCTGGCCGGGGCGTGGGGCTACGGCGAGCTGGTACGCCGGGAGAACGACACGGGCCGGCCCCTGCGACTTCTCGCCGTGGCCGAGGAGCAGAGCCTCGCCCTGTCGTTCTCGCGCCGCGGGCGGCTCACGACCCGTGTGCCCGAAGAGGGGGAGGCGATTGCCGCGGCGCAGGAGGTCGCGCGCATCGAGGAGCCGGGTCTCGCCGAGGATGCGTCCGACCTCGAGCGGCAGGTTTCCCAGGTCAAGGCGCGCAATGCCACGCGACTCGAGGAGATCGAAAAGCTGAGGGCTCAGTTTGCGGGAGTCGCTGCCGAGGAGCGGCGCATCGAGCGCCTCGTGAAGGAAGGCGTGTCGCCCTCGGCGAGCCTCGAAGCGCTCCAGCATCAGCGCGAAGCGATTGCGGCGGACATCCGCGCCCGCGAAGCCGAGAAGGGCGAGCTCGACGCCGAGGAGCAGGCGCTGCGCGTGCGATTCGACAAGGTCCGGCACTTCGAGAAGGAGGGCGTGCTGAATTCGCCCGTCGCCGGTACCGTGCTCACGCGGCACCATCGCATGGGCGAGTGGGTCGAGCCGGGGCAGGCGATCGTGACGCTGCAGATCGAGGCTCCGTACCTGCGTGTCGAGGTACCCGAGGAGCGCCTCTCGGCCTTCGTCGTCGGCCGGACCCTCGCGGTCTGGCCGCAGGCCCGGCCCGACTCGCGCTTCCAGGCCCGGATCGTCTCGATCAAGCCGCGCTCGGAGTTCGCGACACGCAAGAACTGGGGACTGCAGAGTCGAGACCTCCTCACGTTTTCGGTGCGCCTCCAGCCCCTGAATGGAACCGTCGTTTCGGGGCAGACCTTCGTCGTCGAAGCGGGCAGCGGGCCTCCCGGAGCGTGAGCCCGGCCCGTCCCATCGAGGTCGAGGGACTGACCAAGCGCTTCGGCGAGTTCCTCGCCGACGATGCGGTTTCCTTTTCGGTCGAGGCGGGCGAGATCTATGGCCTCCTCGGCCCCAACGGCGCCGGCAAGACCACTCTGATCCGAATGCTGACGACGCTCCTGCCGCCGACCGCCGGCACGGGGCGTATCGAGGGCCATGACATCGTCGCCGACCGTCCCGCGGTACGGCGCGCCATCGGCACGGTGTCGCAGGCGCAGACGACTGACGAAAACCTGACGGTCCACGAGAACCTCTCGGTGCAGGGCAAGATGTACGGCCTGTCGGGCCGGATGCTGAGGGAGCGGATCGAGCTTCGCCTGAATCAAGTCGGCCTCTGGGAACGGCGCAACCAGATCGCGCGGCACCTGTCGGGCGGCATGCGGCGCCGCCTCGAAATTGCCCGCGGCGTGCTGCACGCGCCCCGCGTGCTGTTTCTCGACGAGCCGACCACGGGGCTGGACCCCCAGAGCCGGCGGGCGATCTGGGACATGTTCGACCAGCTTCGGGCCCACGACCCGGAGCTCGCGATCATCCTGACCACGCACGCCATGGAGGAGGCGGACTTTCTCTGCGATCGCGTGGCGATATTGGACCGAGGGAAGCTCCTCTGCGAGGACACGCCCGAGGCCTTGAAGCGCGGCCTCGACACCGGTGAGAAGGTGGAGCTCGAGACGGATCGCGAGCTCGCCGACGAGGATGAGCTCTCGCTCGCCGCTGCGGGCGCCGCCAATCTGCGCTTCCAGACCCCCACGCGCGTACGCTTCGATGCGCGTCCGGGGGAGGGAACGGGCCGCAGGGCGGCGCGGCTGCTCGAGGAGCGCGGGTACCACATCGTGCATCTGAACATCGGCCTCGTCACGCTCGAGGACGTGTTCTTCTCGTACACCGGGCGGGCGCTCCGCGAGGCGCCCCACGCACCATGAGGCGAGACCGCAAACCGGCGCGCGGCGCGAGGCTCGCGATTCTCGGCGTGGCCGCAATCGGGCAACGCGCGTTCCTGACGCTCTGGCGCCAGCCCGTGCTGGTCGTATCCACGATGGTTTTCCCGATCGTGTACCTGCTCATCCTCGGCAACGCCATGAACCGACAGCTCGAAAACGTGCCGCTCGCGATCGTCGACGAGGCCGGCAACGCATATTCCGCGCAATGTCGGCGAGGCGCGCTCGCCCTGGAGAGCGGGCGCTCGCTCGTGAAGACGACCCTCGCCGCGGATCGGGCCGAGGCACTGGAAGGCCTTCGCCAGGGCCGGTACCGCGGCGTTTGGGTGTTGCCTTTCGGCCTCTCGCCGTCCGGGCCGCCGCCGTCGTTCATCGGCGACAACACCGACCGCTTCGCCTTCGAGGCGGTCGAGTCGGCCCTGAAGCAGGTCTGGCAGGAGGTCTCGGCTCCCAGGGACGCGGAGCCGGTCGCGCCCTCCGTTCGCCTCGAGGCGTATCCGTACCTCGATTACCTGACGTACCTCGGCCCGGCCGTCGTGTGTCTGGCCATCTTCATGGGTTCAATGGTTTCCGGCGGACTCCAGGTGCTGGAGGATCGGATGTACGGCTACCACGAGGGATATCTCGTCACGCCGATCACGACCGGGACCCTGGTCACGGGTCACATCCTGGCGGGAGCCATCGTCGCATCGATCGCGGGCGGCCTCGTGCTCGCGAGCGTCGTGTTCTTGACACCGCTGCCGCTGGTGGGCGCGGCGAGCCTCGCGGCGGCGGCGGCCACGGTATTCCTGACATCCACCTCGATTGCCGCGCTGTGGTTCCTCCTTTTTGCGCGGGCACGGAGCGCGAGCCTGCTGCGCGGGATGTTCGGCATCATCAACGTGCTGCTCTTTTTCCCGTCCGGCGCGCTGTATCCAGTCGAGTCGTACCCGCCGTGGTTGGCGATGGTGTCCGCCGCGGACCCGCTGACCTACGGCGTGAGGGCGCTGCGCAGCCTGCTGCTGCGCGGCTCCGGCCCCGAGGCCGTTTACGCCGACTGGGTGTTTCTCGCGACGTTCACGCTCGTCGCGGGCGTGCTGACGAAGGTGTTGTTTCGGCGCGAGGTGTAGGGTCTGTCGTCCCCGGCCGCGCGTCCCCGCCTGTCATCCCGAGCGAAGCGCCGGGCTCCTCGGGATACCTCCGCGGCCGCTACGCGCCGCGGAGGTAATTTTCGAACTCCTCGGGGTGCGCGGCACGGGCGCGGGCCTCCTCGACGTCGACCACGCCGTCGCGAGCGAGCCTGGCGAGTGATTCCTCGAGCGTGATCGAGCCCTGCTTCTTCGTAATCGCAATCTCCTGGTGGAGGTGCTGGAGCGCGTTCTTGCGGATGTGCTGACGCGCGCCGTAGCTGACGAAGAGAAGCTCGGCGGCGGCCGCGCGGCCTCCGGTCCTGCGGGGCAGGAGGGTCTGTGTGAGGAGCGCGGCGAGCGACATGGAGAGTTCCTGCCGGATCGTGTTCTGGCGCTCGGAAGGGACGGAGTCGGCGACGCGGGAAACTGTCGACGCGGCGTCTGTGGTGTGAACCGTCGAGAGAACGAGGTGCCCGGTCTCGGCCGCGGCGAGCGCGATACGCATCGTCTCGGGGTCGCGCATCTCTCCGACGACGATGATGTCGGGCGCCTGGCGCATCGCGGCGCGCAGAGCGGTCGGGAAGTCCGGCGCGTCGACGCCGATCTCCACCTGCTCGACGAGGCTCTGGCGATGGGGGTGCTCGTACTCGATCGGATCTTCGATCGTCACGATGTGGCGGGCATCGCGCCGGTTGATCTCCTCGACGAGAGCCGCGAGGGTCGTGGTCTTCCCGGAGCCGGTGGGCCCGCCCACGAGGACGAGGCCGCGCGGGAGCTTCGTCAGGGCCTCGACTCCCGGCGGCAGGCCGAGCGACGCGAGGCGGGGCGGCTGTGTCGGCAGCGCGCGCACCGTGGCCGCGGCCCGGCCGCGCTCCCGATGGAGATTGACGCGGAAACGGCCCACGCCGCGCACCCGATGGGACGCGTCGGCGATCCCGCCCTCGCGGTAGCGCGCGCGGGCGTGCGGGGCGAGCGCCGGCAACACGGCTTCCTCGATCTCATCGCCCGAGAGCGGGGGCTCGGCCATCGGCTCGACCGTGCCGTCGATGCGAAGCGACGGCGCAGCTCCGGCGACCAGGAGGAGATCGCTGCCGACCCGCTGGACGAGGGTGACGAGCCAGCGGTCGAGCCGCGCCGAGTCCGCGTCCTCTCGCGCGACACTCCCGGTGGGGCGCCCCTCGTTGAGCTCGCGGATGAGCTCGTTGATGTCCCCGGTGTCTTCCATCGGCAAGACTCCAGTCCGAGGATTACGTTAACCGGGAATCTTCCGTCCAGGGACAGACTATTTCGGGATTGAGAATTTCGATGCGCAAGACGCCGGCCATGGCGGTGCTGCTCCTCGGTGTGGCCGTCCGGTCGCCCGGCCAGACGGCCCTGCCGTGGCGCCTCGCGCCGCCGGGTGCGGGCGGCGCGACGGACCTGACGCTCGCCCCGGATCTGTCGTTCACGGACGACTCGAGCTCCAATTTTCCGATCCGGGGCAAGAACCTCGGGGACGGCAAGATCGCCTCGGATCGCCCGACGGTGATCTTCTTCGGAACATCTCACTGCTGGAACACGAACCGCGAGGCCGAGCGCTTCGTGAAGTTCTACGGCAGGCACCGCGACGAGGCGCGATTTCTCATCGTCGACGTCCGTCATCCCGCGACCGAGCAGAAGGCGCTCGTCGAGCGCCTCTTCGCCGGCTTCATACCGACGCTCGCCTTCCTCGATCGCAAGGGCAACGTCGTCTATGACCGCTCGGGCGAGACGGCGCGGGAGCGCGGGGACCTCGCGCGACTCGAGGAGCTGCTCGCGAAGAGCCCCGAGTAAGGGCGCCTAGCCGGCCAGGTGCCAGTCCGTGTGCGGCGCCTTGTTCTCGAAGATCCACGCGCGGAAGAGGCGGCCGTACGTCGTCGGCGCCCAGCCGATTTCCTCGAAGAACGGACGCAGCGTGAAGTGGAGCCGGCGCAGGTTGTAGAACGGCACTCCCGGAAAGTAGTGGTGTTCGAGATGGTAAGCCGACGACAGATACCAGAACTCCCAGAAGCGGGAGGGCTTCAGGATCGAGCCCCACTTCGCCGGATCGGCCGGGTCGATCGCGTAGTGCTGCCCGAGGCGGTTCAATGCGAAAGCGATCGGAAAGACGAGAAACACCGGCACGAGATACACGCGACCGAGCACGGCGGGCCCGCCGAAGGCGAGGATCGCGGCCATGGCGCCGACATGGAAGAGGATCGTGACCCACCGCTCGCGGGCGATGCGCTTCCGGATCTCGGGCGGGTAGGTCGCGGTTTCCTTGCGTGCCGCGCGGAAGTAGATCGGGAAGAGCGCGGGCGTGAAGTAGAGGAGCTTGTACCAGGGCTTCACGATCTTCGGTGAGAGGTAGTGCCGCTTGGGGTCAGCCTCCGCGTCGCCGAGCTCGGCATGGTGCGTCAGATGCCAGCGCGTGAACTGCGACGCGGAGATGCCCGAGGGCACGGCATAAAGAAGGCTCAGAAATCGATCGCCACGCGGATGCGGGCCGTTGAAGACAGCATGATGCAGCGCTTCATGAAGGAGCACGGTGAAGTTGAAGACCGTCCAGCCGGAGACGAGGGCCGCGGGAATCCAGATCCAGGGCTGCGGGCTTCTCCACGCGACCGCCGAAGCGGCGAAGAGCATCAGGAACTGGCGTGTCGCAATCGCCGCGTGGCGCGCCGGTCTCTTGTGATGGAGCTCCTTGAGAACGTCGTGTGGAACGGCCTTGTTGAGGCGGTGGCGCAGGTCCCTGGACGCCTTCGTCCAGTGGTGCTCGCCGGGCGCGATCTCGTCCGGGCGAGGGGAGTTGCCGGAGGCGGGGTTTGCGCTCATGAAGAAACCGCCACCCCGCAAAACGAGCGGGATGGCGGGACTATTCTCACACAGCCGGGTCCCACACACCCGGGCGGCAACGCCGGGCTGGCTGTCGCGTTACTTGCCGGCGGCCGCCATGGACGTGACCTCGATCTTCTTGTCGGCCCCGGCGAGCGTCCCCGTGACGGTGACTTCCTTGCCGGCCATCGCCTCGGCGTCCTTCGCGTTGACGAGCTCGTAAAGCTGCTTGGCCTTGGGATCCCACAGGGCCCAGTGCGCACCACGCTCCTTCACGCACTTGATCGAGCACTTCGCCCCGTTGGCGTTGGCGTCCTTCTCTCCGCAATTGCTGTTGGTGACGACACCGGTCCAGGTACCCGTTTCCGCGTAGGCCGGCACGGCCACGGCCGCCAGAGCCAGGATGGCGAAGACAGCGAGTGCTTTTCTCATGGTTGCCTCTCTTTCCTTGCGTATTCTATGTGAGCGCGCCGTGAAAAATTCCCGCACCCTTCTGGCCCGGCTCTATCGCGCGGCCCTGGCCCAGGCCGATCCCGAGAAGACCGTTCGCCGCGCCCTCGGAAGGCCGGACGTGGCGCGCGCCCTGCGGACTGCCAGGGCCGTCGGCATCTTCGCTGCGGGCAAGGCGGCGGCCCGGATGGCGCGCGGGGCGCGAGAGGTCGGCGCCGCGCGCTCTTGCATCGTCCTTCCCAGGGGACACCTGGCCCCCGGGCTGCCTCGGCAGGAAGTCCGGTTTGCGGCGCACCCCGAGCCCGATTCGTCCAGCCTGCGGGCTGCGCGGCAGGCGCTCCGGTTTTTCCGGGGTTTCGGAAGGGGAGACGTCATTCTGTGTCTCGTCTCGGGCGGGGCCTCTTCGCTGCTTGCGCTGCCGCGCGAGGGCGTGACCCTCTCCGCGAAGAAGCGCGCGGTGGATGCTCTCGTGCGGTCCGGCGCATCGATTCTCGAGATCAACCGTCTGCGCACGTCGCTCTCCGCGATCAAGGGCGGGAAGCTCGGCCGCGCGACACGAGCACGCCTCGTGACCCTCGTTCTCTCGGATGTGCCGGGCGATCGTGCCGCGTCCGTTGGTTCCGGGCCGACGGTCCGCGGGCGGCGTGGGGACATCGTCCGGGTCGTCGGATCCAACCGCGCTGCGCTCGAGGCGGCCGCGCGCGAGGCGAGGCGGCTCGGTTTGGCCGTGAGACGCTGGAAGACGAGGCTCTCCGGAGAGGCGCAGCGGGTCGGCCGGCGCCTCGCCCGCGAGGCACGACGACTTCCGCCCCGCTCGCTCCTGCTCGCGGGCGGCGAGACCGTCGTGACCCGTGCGGCGGCGCGCGGCCGCGGCGGCCGGAGCCTCGAGCTCGCTCTGGGCGCCGCGATCGAGCTCGACGGCTCCGACGGCGTGACGCTGCTGGCGGCCGGCTCGGACGGAAAGGATGGCAGCTCCGCGGCAGCCGGCGCCTTCGCGGACGGCCGCACGCTCGCTCGCGCGCGCCGTTATCGCCTCGATCCGGCCAGGGCGCTCGCGCGCCACGACTCGCACCTTTTTTTTGCCCGGCTCGGGGACCTCTTCGGCGAGGGCCCGACCGGGACGAACGTCGGCGACTGGGTCCTGGCCCTTCGCGGCTAGCATCGGAGCTGCTCCGAGCCCGCCCTTATAATCAGCGGTTCCGCATGCCGCCCACGCCGAAGAACAGAGAACGCGCCTCGCTCGAGCGCTTCACCGAAGAGCCGAATCGCTTCGGCGGCTATCGGCTGGCGCTCGGCTTTCCGAACTCCTACGAGGTCGGGATGTCGAATCTCGGCTTTCAGTGGGTCTTCCGACTCTTCAATCGGGTCCCCGACCTCTCGTGCGAGCGATTCTTCTTCGAGGAGGGCGAGCCCGCCGTCACGTTCGAGACCGGCGCGCCTCTGTCGGACTTCGGCCTCCTCGCGTGGTCGCTGTCGTGGGAGATGGACATCGTCAACATCCTGCGTACGCTGCGCGCGGCGGGGATTCCGGCGCGGCGCGAGGCGCGCGACGAGCGGCACCCGCTGATCCTGGTGGGCGGCGACATCGCGCGGATGAACCCGGCGGCGCTGTCTCCCTTCGTCGACGTGTTTGCGCTGGGCGACGGGGAGCGGCTCGTGCCGCGCGTGGCCGAACTGCTCATGACGGGGCTCGACCGCGAAGGATTTCTGGCGGGAGCGAGCAGGGTGCCCGGCTTCTTCGTTCCGGCCGTGCACGGCGCGCGCGCCGAGTCCGCCGACAACTCCCGCGTCGTCATCCAGCAGCCGATGTCGCGCAAGGACATCGCGCCGGACTTCGAGGTCCCTCACACCACGATCCTGACGCCCTCGACGGAGCTTTCCGACAAGCTGTTGATCGAGATCTCGCGGGGCTGCACCGAGATGTGCCGGTTTTGCTGGGCGGCGTACGCGATGGCGCCGGTCAAGCAGTATCCGGCCTCGTCCATCCTCCGGGTGGCGCGTGAGGCGCGCGCGCTCACCGACCGCACGGGCCTGATTGCGACTGCCGTGTGCGACCACCCGGAAATCGGCACGATCCTCGAAGGCCTGGCCTCGCTCGAGTACCACATCGCGCTGTCCTCCATCAAGATCGACGCGATCGAGGATCGCATCCTGGAGGTCCTCGCCCGACAGGGCGAAAAGGCCCTCGCGATCGCGCCCGAGGCGGGAAACGAGCGGCTCCGACGCCACATCAACAAGAAGGTGTCGGACGCGATGCTGTTCGACAAGGCGCGCCTGGTTTTCGCGCGCGGCTTCACGCGACTGAAGCTCTATCTCCAGGTGGGATTGCCGTCGGAGACCGATGAGGACGTCCGCGACATCGTGCGCCTGGTCGAGAGTCTCCACGCGATCGCCGTGGATGAAGGCAGGCGCCTCGGGCGGGTCGCCGAGATCGTGCCCTCCGTGAATGCCTTCATTCCCAAGCCGCACACCCCCTACGAGGATGAGCCGCTGCGCGACGAGGCGTATCTGAAGGAGAAGCTCGCCGAGCTCCAGCGCTGCCTCGAGCGGGTGCCCAACGTCGTCTTTCGCGGCATGCCCGTCGGTGAGGCGGTCTGGGAGGCGTTTCTCGCCAAGGTCGACGAATCCGGCGCCGACATTCTCGAGGAGGCCGCCGCGGGCATCCCGGTGCGGCGCCTGCTCAAGACGCACCGGGAGCGCATCGCCGCCGTCGTCCGGCCGCAAGCCGTCACGCTCGCCGCCGCCGCGCCGCCTACCCCATGGTCGTTCATTTCCAAACGCTGAGGAGAGCAAGGCGTATGCGCCGAAATCCGAAATCCGAAATCCGAAATCCGAAAGTGCTGCTCGCGGCCGCGCTCGTGCTCTGCGCCGTACCGGCGCTCGCCATGAACCCGGCACCGGCGACATCGGACCCCTCCGTCTTCCAGGCGCGCCGCGAGAGGTTCATGGCCGCGCTGCCGCCGAAGTCCATCGTGGTCCTTCGCTCGGCGCCCGAGCGGACCATGACGAACGACGTCGAGTACCTGTACCGCCAGGACTCCGACTTCTTCTACCTGACCGGCATCCCGGAGGACGACGTGACGGCCGTGCTCCGACCCGATGCGCCGGACGGGAAGCGCTACATCGTGTTTCTCCGTCCGCGCGATCCGCGGGGAGAAGCCTGGCACGGCACCCGGGTCGGTCCGGACGAGGCGGCCGCAGCCTATGGAGCGCAGGCGGCGTTCCCGTCGAAAGATCTGAGCGTGAAGCTCTGGGAGCTCGACGCGACGGGCCACAACGTCTCGGGCTACATGGCCGGAATCGACCGGCTCTACCTCTCGGATGGGTCGGACGACGCGTGGGCCGAGAAGTTCCGAACGGAATACGCGCAGATGCGCCAGAGGGACCGCGGGCCGGCCACGCTCGTCGACGCCCGCGGCCTGATTCATGCGATGCGCCTCGTCAAGGACGAGGAGGAGCTGCGCCTGCTGCGGCGCGCGGCGGAGCTGTCGGCGCAGGGCCACATCCGCGCCATGCACACGGCGCGCCCGGAGAAGTGGGAGTTCGAGGTTCAGGCGGCGCTCGATGCTTATTGCTACGCCAACGGCGCGCGGCGCATGGCCTATCCGTCGATCGCAGGCTCCGGTCCGAATTCCTGCATCCTGCACTACGACCGGAGCAATCGGCAGATGAAGGACGGCGAAGTTCTGTTGAACGACTCGGGAACGGAGTACGGGATGTACGCGACGGACATCACCCGCACGTATCCCGTCAACGGGCGCTTTTCCCCCGAGCAGCGAGCGATCTACGAGATCGTGCTCGACGCGCAGAAACAGGCCATGGCGCTCGTCCGCCCCGGCCTGCCGCACGACGAGATCGAGAAGAAGGCGGCGCTCGTCCAGACCGAAGGACTCGTCCGGCTCGGCCTGCTCACCGGGGACCCTGCGGCCATCGTCAAGAGTCTCGGCCACCGTCGCTTCACGCTGCACGGCGTGTCGCACTGGGTCGGCCTCGACGTGCACGACGTCGGCTCCTACCTCGAGGCGGGCAAGCCGCGCCTGCTCGAGCCGGGAATGGTTCTCACGATCGAGCCGGGGATCTACATCCCGGCCGGCTCGCAGGGTGTGGACCCGAAGTGGTGGAACATCGGCGTGCGGATCGAGGACACCGTGCTCGTGACGAACGAGGGCTCCGAATGCCTGTCGTGCGCCGCGCCGCGGGAGATTGCGGACGTCGAGCGCACGGTTCTGGCCGGCGCGAAATAAGGGGCGGGCAGAGATCAGGCCCGCGCGGCGGGCTCGCTGCGTTTCGGCACGAGGATGTTCACCGACTCCGATCCGATACGGCAGGAAAGCGGCGTCGAAAGGACGCAGTCCCCGTCCACCTGGACCTCCACCGGATAGTCCTCGAGCGATCGGATCGCGATCTCCCGGCCGCGCACGACCCGGGAGATGCCCTTTTCCAGGTGTCCCGAGCGCCCCGCCGCGATCTGCTGGAAGAACTGCAGAAGCCTGCGGCGGTTGCGGTGCGAGAACAGAACGACCTCGAAGGTATCGTTCTTCAGGTCCGCCCGGGGGGCGAGGACCCAGCTCCCGGCGTAGTGCCGCGCCCGGCAGATGACGGCGAACGCGGCGGAATGCGTGGCGCCGTCGACCGTGACCTCGAGGCGCGGAAACTCGTAGCGGAGAAACTGGGAGAGAGCCGTGGGCAATATGCCAGCGACGCCCAGCCTTCGCTTCCACGTCAGGCTCATCTTGCCCATCACTCTCGCGTCGAGGCCCGCACCCGCCCACAGGAGGAAGGGTCGGCCGTCGGCGTGCCCGAACCGGACGGGAAGCGGCGTGCCCTCGCGCAGGAGCGCTTCCGCCCGAGCGAGAGCGCGCGGGATTCCGAGCTCGACGGCCAGAACGTTCGACGTCCCGCCGGGCAGGATCGCGAGCGGAACGTCCGAGCCGATCAGGCCGCAGGCGGCTTCCGAGATCGTGCCGTCGCCGCCGCATACGGCGACGAGGTCGATGCCCCGGCCGAGAAAGCCGCGAACGATCGACGTCGCGTCCCCGGGCCCGCTCGTCGGCGCGTTGACGAGGTCGAGGCCCAGGGCGCGCTGCCTGTCGATCAGGGCGCTCATCTGGCTGCGCCGGTCCCGCTGGCCCGCGGTCGGGTTGTAGACGAGGATGCCGCGCTTCACGGAGGCGTTGCGGGTCGTGCGCTGCGCGACGTGAGCCGACGCGTCCGTGCCGGCGACGATCGACGCCTCACTGCTCACGACTCACAACCGATCTTTTCAGAACAACTCGCCGTCGCGGCGGGGCGCCACGATACCCAGGTGGCGATAGGCGGCCGGCGACGCGACACGGCCGCGGGGCGTCCGCTGCAGGAAGCCGGCCTGCAGGAGGTAGGGCTCGTACAGGTCCTCGAGGGTTCCGCGGTCCTCGCCGAGCGAGGCCGCGATCGCGCCGACGCCGACGGGGCCTCCGCCGAACTTCTCGATGATCGTCGCGAGGATGCGGCGGTCGAGCTCGTCGAAGCCGTGCTCGTCGACCTCGAGGCGAGCGAGGGCCTGCCTGGCTGTCGCGAGATCGATCTCTTTTCTCCCGGCGACCTCGGCGAAGTCGCGCAGGCGACGCAGCAGTCGGTTCGCGATCCGCGGGGTACCGCGGCTCCGGGAGCCGATCTCCCGGGCGGCCTCCGGCGCAACGCGGATGGACAGGATGCGCGCGGAGCGGTCCACGATCTCGGCGAGCGCGGACACGTCGTAAAAGTCGAGGCGCAGCGTGATGCCGAACCGGCCGTGGAGCGGCTGCGAGAGCAGCCCCGGCCGGGTCGTCGCGCCGATGAGCGTGAAGGGCGGCAGGTCCACCTTCATCGTGCGTGCCATCGGGCCCTCGCCGATCAGGATGTCGAGGCGGAAGTCCTCCATCGCGGGGTAGAGGATCTCCTCGACGGCCGGGGAGAGCCGGTGGATTTCGTCGACGAAGAGCACGTCGCGGGGCTGAAGGTTCGTCAGGATGCCGGCGAGATCGCCCGCGCGTGCGATCATCGGCCCGGCCGTCAGTCGCAGGCCCGCGCCCATCTCCCGCGCCACGATGTGCGCGAGCGTCGTCTTGCCGAGCCCGGGCGGCCCGGTGAGCAGAACGTGATCGAGCGGCTCACCCCGGCCGCGGGCCGCCGCGAGGAAAACCGAGAGATTCTCGCGGACCGTGTTCTGGCCGATGTACTCGCCGAGGGTCTGCGGCCGCAGCTTCGGCTCTACCGCGGCGTCGTCCTCGAGCGCCGTCCCGACCAGGATCTCGCGTGATTCGCTCAATCGGATCCCAGTCTATCGCCGCTACCCGCCCGTCAGCTTCCGGAGGGCGGAGCGCAGATACTCGCCGAAGTCGGCCGTGCCCTGCTCGCGGGCGACGCCGTCCACGGCCCGCTCCGCCTCGCTCTTGCGATACCCCAGGTTGACCAGGGCCGAGATCACGTCGTCGGCGGCCACCGTGGCGGGCGCCTTCGCCTGGGCCTCGCCGGGGAGCCGGGCGACCTTTTCGGCGAGCTCGAGGACCATGCGCTCGGCGGTCTTCTTACCCACGCCGGGGACGGCCACGAGTCGGCGGACGTCCTGTTTGCGCAGCGCATCGACGAGTTCGGCCGGCGGAATGCCCGAGAGGACGGTCAGGGCAACGCGGGGCCCGATGCCGGTCACGCCGAGCAGCATCAGGAAGAGAGCGCGCTCCCGTTCGGTGAGAAAGCCATAGAGGGCGAGGGCCTCCTCGCGCACGTGCGTGTGGATCCAGAGCGAAGTCGGCTCTTCCGCCGCCGGAAGCTCGTAGAACGTCGAAAGCGGGATGTGCACCAGGTATCCCACGCCTCCGACCTCGAGGAGCACCTGGTCGGGGGCCCTGGTCGCGAGGCGGCCCGTCAAGCGACCGATCATGCGCGGATTGTAGCGTCGAGGCCCGAAGCGGACCCGTACGGGCCCGCGCTCAGCTGCGCCGGTTGTTGCCGCCGTCCCGGAGGAACGAGGCGAGCAGCGGCTCGTTGACCTCGACCTTCTTCGTCGAGCGCAACTGTTGCAGGTAGGCGTGGGTCAGGCGCTCGGCCTCGCGGCTGCGAATCGAATCGCGCAGCTGCTCCTTTTCCGCCTGGAACGAGCCGCGATTTCCCTCGGTGCGTGTGAGCACGCGGAACAGCACGAACCCGTTGGAGACGGCGACGGGCGGGCCCGCCTGTCCCTGCGCCGTCCGGAAGACGGCGGCCGCGAGCTCGGGCGCGGCGCCGAGGTCGGGAACCGGGCCGTTCGGGCCAAATTCGGTCGTCGTCTTGACCTCGGTGCCGTAGCGCCCGGCCAGTGCGACCAGGGTCGCCCCCGCGGAGAGCTCCCGGGCCGCCGGCTCGAGCTGCGCGAGGGCATCCTTCTCCCGCCGTTCCGCCTTCCAATCCGCCTCGATCCGGGCCTTGAGCTCCGTGAAAGGCGGGAGCCCGGCGGCCCGCTCCTCGGATGGCTTGACGAAGGCGATGCCACGCGGGGTCGTTATGGGCGTTGCGGAGACCTTTCCGACCGCCGTCGTCCAGGATTCGTCCGAGAACTTCGGGTTTGCGCCGATGCCCGGGATCGCATCGCCCCGCGCGACCCATTCGGTGGTGTTGAACGTGACCGCATCGCTCTGCAGCTTGCGCAGCTCGTCGTCCGAGGCCGAGCGCATGCCCTTGAGCTTCTCGGAGAGCTCCCGCGAAAGGCGATCGACCTCGCCCGAGGACAGCTTCTCCGTGAGCTCGGCGACGATCGAAGGACGCACCTCCTCGAGGCTGCGGGTCCGCGCGGGCGTCTTCGCCGTCAGCTTGATGATGTGGTACCCGAACTGCGTCTTGATCGGGCCGCGGATCTCGCCGGGAGCCATCGTGAACGCGGCCTCTTCGAACTCCGGCACCATCTGACCGCGCGAGAACGGCGGCAGCTGGCCGCCCGTGGTCTTCCCGCTCGGGTCGTCCGTGTTTTCGTTGGCGAGCTTGGCGAAGTCGGCGCCGGGGGCCTTCGCCTTCGCCGCGATGGCCTCGGCCTTCGAGCGCGCGGCGGTGTCCGCGTCGGCGCCGCCATCCGGTTTGACTGCGATGAGGATGTGCGCCGCGGTGACCTGCTCGGGGATGGCGAAGCTGTCCTTGCGCCGCTCGTAGTCGGCGCGGATGTCCGCGTCGCTCGGCGCGAGCTTGGACCGCACGCGCCCGCGATCGACCAGCAGGTACTTGATCCGGCGCTGCACCGGCGTGCGGTACCGGTCCTTGTGCTTCTCCAGGTACGCCTGGAGGTCGGCGTCGGAGGGCTGGGCGCTGGACTCGAGACGGCTCGACGGAACGAGGACGTACTCGATCGTGGCCTTGTCGTTACGCGCCGCGAACTCGCGCAGCAGGTCGGCCTCGGGGACCACGACCGAGGCCTTGACGAGGCCGGCGTACTTCTCGAGAAGCATGTCCTCCCGGAGCTCTTCCTCGAAGCGATCGGGCACGATGCCGTTGGAGCGCAGCATCTTCTCGTACTTGTCGCGCCCGATGAACTGGCCGTTGTCCTGAAAGAACGGGAGCGCGACGATCTTGTTCGCGAGCTCCTCGTCCGACACGCTCAGGTCCAGCCGGCGCGCGGCCTCGATACGCAGCAGCCGCTCGATCATCGAGTCGAGCACGTTGCGCGGAAGGTCGAGGGCGCGTTCGAGCTCGGGCGAGAAATTGCCCTGGTACATCTGCCGGTAGCGCTCGACCTGCGCGCGGTACTGGCGGTCGAAGTCGACGGCCGTGATGCGCTCGCTGCCGACCTGCGCCAGAACCTGCCCGCCCTTGTTGGGATCCGAGCCGGAGCCCGACCAGAAGACGAACCCGAGGATGAAGACCGCGATCACGAGGAACAGCGTCCACTTCAAGTGGTGGAAGCTGTTGCGCATGGTCTTGAGCATCGAAACCCCCTCCGGCGAGAATGCGAGAACGCGCGACTATAGCAGGGCTCCCGCGTCCTCGCCCTGAGTGCGCCGGGCGGGGAACGAGAGGGCGCCGTGTGTCGTGCGCGACTGCGATTGCGGCGCAAGTGTGCTATAAGCGAGAGGGGTAAGTCCCTCAGTTTCGGGAGTTTATGCGCAAGCGGAAGGCCGGTCAGCCGGCGGGAACGGACCTGGATTGGTTCGTCATCCCGATCCAGAGAATTCGCCAGTGGGCAATCGTAGGCGTGCTTCTGCTCGTTGTCGCGGGCGCTGGGTATTTTCTCTACGCTCGGAACCGCCGGTCCCCGCAGGAACGCGCCCGCTCGGAGATCGCGCAGGCGGAAACGTTGTTCACGAGGGCCTCCCGGAAAGTTGGCGGAGCCCGGCCGGGCTCCAACTTGGCCCAGGCCCGGGACTTTCTGCGCGACGCGCGGGTGTCGTTCACCGGCGCGCGCTACGAAGAGGCCTTCCGGCTCGCCGTCGAGTCTCAGTCCTATTCGCGCCGCGCGCTCGGCGGTTCGGGGCCGGGCGAGCAGGGGGACGCCTCCTTCATCTTCGTCGAGGGCGACGTGGCGCTGCAGCGCGCCGGGCGATCCACCTTCGAGCCCGCGCGCCAGCGCGAGCCTCTCTTCGAGGGAGATTTCGTCAAGGCGGGTCGGACCGGTTCGGCCGAGATCATGTTTTACGACGGGACGCTCTACACCATCCGACCCGGCTCGCTCTTCGAGTGCCGGCGCCCGGTCTCCTCCGAGGTCGCCGGGAGTCAGATCAAGATGATCTCGGGCGCGGTCAACGTCTATACGTCGGGCTCGACTTCGACCGTGGCGACCGACGCCGCCACGGCCGCGATCGACCGGGACTCCCGCGTGTCGGTCGACGTGGCGCCGGGCGACAAGACCGAAGTCACGAGCTACCGTGGCCGCACGACGGTGTCGACGAGCAAGGAGAGCGTCGTTCTCGAGGGCCGGGAGCGGATTTCGGCCGAGGCCAGGTCCCAGACGATCTCGGCCAAGGTCGAGCTGCCGGATGCTCCGCAGCCGGTCGGGCCGGCCGACAACCGGATCTACGACCTGAAGACGGGGGATCAGGTCGAGCTGAAGTGGTCGAAGATCCCGTCGGCCGCCCGTTACAGACTGCAGATCTCCCGCTCGCGCCTGTTCGTCCCGGACGCGACCGAGGTGGACCTGGATGACCGCGTTCAGACGAACGCGCGCGTCAAGGTGTCGAAGGAAGGCTCCTATTTCTGGAGGGTTGCGGCGATCGAACCTTCGGGCGTCACCTCCGACTGGAGCGCCGTGCGGCGGTTCAAGATGACGACCGAGCCGCAGAAATCCGGAGGCGGGGAGGGCAGGGCCCCCGAGCTGACCGTCTACCCGCCGCAGCAGATGGGAAGCCTCTTCCTGATCTACGGCAAAACCGAACCGGGCGCGGTCGTCACGGTCAACGGGGAGCCGGCGGACGTCGAGCCGGACGGCTCGTTCAAGAAGACCATCACGGTCGAGCGCGACGGCGCCACGGTCCTCATCGTCAAGGCCGTCGATGCGGCCGGCAACGAAACGGTGCGCCGCGTGCGAGTATTCGTCGAGTCCTTGTGAAGTACGTTGCGACGCGGCACTGCCGACCCTAGGAGGTTCCGTTGGCCTGGAAATCGATTTTTTCGGTCTTCTCGAACGACCTCGCGATCGATCTCGGCACGGCGAACACCCTCGTCTTCGCCCGGGGCAAGGGGATCATCGTGCGCGAGCCGTCGATCGTCGCCGTCAACACCGCGACCAATCGCGTCGAGGCGGTAGGCACCGACGCCAAGGAGATGCTGGGTCGCACGCCCGGCAACATCGTCGCGATCCGGCCCATGAAGGACGGCGTCATCGCGGACTTCGAAGTGACCGAGAAGATGCTCGATCACTTCATCAAGAAGGCGCACGGGCGTTCGCTCTTCGTGCGGCCGCGCATCGTCATCTCGGTGCCGTCGGGTATCACGCAGGTCGAGAAGCGCGCCGTTCAGGACTCCGCGCTGCGTGCCGGGGCCTCGGAGGTCTTCATCATCGAGCAGGCGATGGCCGCGGCGATCGGCTCCGGCCTTCCCATCACCGAGCCGACGGGGAACATGATCGTGGACATCGGGGGCGGCACGACCGATGTGGCGGTGATCTCGCTGGCGGGCATCGTGTACAGCCGCTCGGTGCGCACGGCCTCGAACGAGATGGACGAGGCCCTGATCCAGTACCTGAAGCGCAAGTACAACCTGCTCATCGGCGAGCGCACCGCGGAGCAGATCAAGATCGAGATCGGCTCGGCGCATCCGCTCGACGAACCCCTGACGATGGAGGTCAAGGGCCGCGACCTCGTCGAGGGCGTTCCGAAGACACTCATGCTCTCCGACGAGGAGGTCCGGGAAGCGCTCTCGGAGGTTGTGGCCGCGATCGTCGAGACCGTCCGGGTCGCGCTCGAGCGCACTCCGCCCGAGCTGTCCGCGGACATCATGGACAAGGGCATCATCATCACAGGCGGTGGCTCGCTCCTGCGCAACCTCGACCGCAGGCTCTCGGAGGAGACCGGCCTGCCGATCTCGTATGCCGAGGACCCGCTTGCTTCGGTGGCGCTCGGGACCGGCGCGATGCTGACCGACATGAACCTCTTGAGGAAGATTTCGATCACGTGAGAAGGCCCGACCGCGGCATTCCCGTTCGTCCATGAGACTCCAGAGCCCCCACGTTGAGATCGCCGCCGTCAATCCCCGGCGGGGCGGGATCGTCCTCGTGACCGTGCTCGTCGCCTGCGTGCTGATCCTGTCCGCGCAGGCGCGCGGCCGCGGCGGCGGGACGGTGCTCCAATCCTGGATCCTGTCGGCCTCGGCACCGGTCGCGGCGGCGGTCGGGTCCGTCTCGCATGCCGTTTCGAACGTAATCGGCTCGACGCTCGAGCTCTTCACCGTGCGCTCGGAAAACGAGCGGCTGCGCCGCGACCTCGATGCGCGGGAACGGGAGCTCTTCCGGTTGCGGGCCGAGGCGCGGCAATTCGCCGAGGAGCGAAGGCTCTCGGTGGCGGGTGCCGCGCTGCCCGGAGTCATCGAAAGCGTTCCGGTGCTGCTCGTGGAGCATCGTTCGGGAGCGGAGTCCGCGCTGATCGCGGCGGGATCGGCCGACGGCGTGATGCCGGGCTCGCCTCTGGCCGTGCCGGCCGGCCTCGTCGGGCGCGTCGTGACGGTCGGGCGCAACGTTTCGCGCGCCCAGCTTCTGCTCGACGCCGCCGCGGCGGCCGGGGCACGCATTGCGCGGACGGGCGAGCTCGGTGTGGTGCGGGGCGACGGCCGCGGAGCGCTGACCCTGAACAACATCGCGACGACGTCGGCTGTCGCCCGCGGCGACCTCATCGAGTCGGCGGGGATCGACGGAATCTATCCGCGGGGAGTGCCCATCGGGCGCGTCGAGTCGGTCTCGCGCGGCAGCAAGCTCTTCCTCGAGATCCGCGTGGCGCCGGCGGCGGATTTCGCCCGCCTGGCGGACGTCTTGCTGCTCGCCCCCTCGCCGGCCGCGAAGGAGTCCCTGGAGGTGGGGCGGAGTGCGCCGCGGTGAAGACGGGCCGCATCGCGATCCTGCTCGCGGCCGCGACACTACTCGAGTTCTTCGTCGGGCGGTCGCCGTACCGGTCCTTCCTTCCGGTCGACTGGTTCCTGCTTGCGACGGCAGCCGTCGCGCGCGGAGGCGACTTCGTCCGTGCGGTTCTGACCGGAGCGGCGGCGGGCCTGGTGGAAGACGCCGTGTCACAGCCGCTCATCGGAATGAATGCATTTGCGAAAGCCGTGATCGCCTACGCCCTCGCCCTCGTTTCGGTGCGGGTGGTCTTCGGCGGCGCGATGGCCGTGGGCGCCGCGATGGCCGTGGCATCCGTTGCCAACGAGGCGATCGTGGCGCTGCTGTCGGCGCTGCTGTTGCAGGCGCCCATCGTGATCGTCTCGCGGGATGCGCTCTGGCGCGCGGCCGCGACCGGCGTGGCCGGCGGAGCGCTCGAGGCGGCATGGCGTTTCCCGTGGCACGACTGGTGGGCCCGGCGCCGGTTGCGGAGGCTGCGGTGAGCGGGGCGGCGCGCCTCCAGGCACGAGCCGGGGGCCGGGCGTGCTGAGAATCCGGGAGGACCGCCAGGCCCTGGCGCGGCGTATCGAGATTTCCCGCGTGGGCGTGGGCACTCTGTTGTCGCTGCTGGCGGTCGCGTACTGGACCGTCCAGATCGTGCAGGGCGAGCACTACTTTTCGCTGTCGGAAAACAACCGGATCCGGGCGGTCAAGATCACGGCCCCGCGCGGTTACGTTCTCGACCGCAACGGCGCTCCGCTCGTCGAGAACGAGCCGGCGTACACGCTCCACCTCTACCGCCGCGAGGCGAAGGATCTCGAGGGGTCGGTCGATTTCATCGTGGATCTTCTGCACCTGAACGCCGACCAGGTCCGTTCGCGGGTCGAGCGCGGCCGGCGGGACCCGGAGTTCATTCCGATCCCGATCGCCGAGAACCTCGGCATCGAGGACGTCGCCGCCGTCCAGGCGCGGGCGGCCGAGCACCCCGAGTTTGCGATCACCGTTTCCCAGCGACGCCTCTACAAGCACGGCGGCGCGGCGGCGCACGCTCTGGGGTACCTGTCGGAGGCCACGCCGGACCAGATCAAGAGCGCCGGGAACCTCTACCAGGTCGGCGACTGGATCGGACAGAAGGGTATCGAGGGAGCCTACGAGCGGCTGCTCGCCGGGGCCAACGGCGAGCGGCGCGTCATCGTGGATTCCCACGGGCGCGAGGTGGCCGAGGAGGCCCGGCTCGAGGCGAGCCCGGGCCAGAACCTGTTCCTGACGCTCGACCTCAAGCTGCAAGACATCGCGGAGGAGTACTTCCGCGATCGCGTCGGATCCGTGGTGGCCCTGGATCCCGCGACGGGGGAGATTCTCGCGCTCGTCTCCTCTCCGTCCTACGACCCGAACTGGTTCACGCGCCGGGTCACTTCCGCGGAGTGGAATGGCCTCCTCGAGAACCCCAACCATCCGCTGCAGAACCGGGCGATCCAGAACATGTACTCGCCCGGGTCGATCATCAAGCCGTTTCTCGCTTACGGGGCGCTTGCGACGAACCTCGTGGACCCGGAGATGCGCATCTTCTGCCCGGGCCACGCGACCTTCTACGGGCGCGACTTCCACTGCCACAAGAAAGGCGGACACGGCTGGGTCAACCTGCGGGAGGCGATCAAAGTCTCCTGCGACGTGTACTTCTACAACCTCGGCTTCCGGCTGGGCATCGACCGCATCCACGAGATCCTGACGTCCTTCGGGCTCGGCGGCCCGAGCGGCGTGGATCTCGCCTTCGAGAAGTCGGGACTGGTGCCGTCGGAGGAATGGGCGCGCGCGCGACGCGGGGCCCGGTGGTACCCGAGCGAGACCATCTCGGTGTCGATCGGCCAGGGGCCCCTGCTGGTGACGCCGATGCAGATGGCGCGGGCGCTCGCGGGCCTGGTCGAGGGCGGGCGCCTTCCGACACCTCATCTCTTCCTGTCGTCGCAGGACCCGCGCTCGGGCGCGCACCTGAGCTACAAGGCCGATCCCCGGGAGGGGTTGGCAATTTCTCCGGAGAAGCTCGCGATCGTCGAGAGCGGAATGTGGGCGGTCGTCAACGAGCCCGGAGGCACGGCCTTCAGTTCGCACATCCCCGGGCTCGAAATGGGAGGCAAGACCGGCACGGCGCAGGTCGTCGGGCGCGAGGCGACGGTGCGCGCCGGCGCCGACCGTTCCAAGCTCCAGGACCACGCGTGGTTCATTGCCTTCGCGCCCCTCGATCAACCGAAGATGGTCGTGGTCGTGTTCGTCGAGAACGGCGGTCACGGGGGGCTGGCGGCTGCGCCGCTCGCCAAGGCCCTCTTCGAAGCCCGGTTCGGGATCCCTTCCGCGGCGCCGCCGCCGGCGATCCAGGCCCGGTCGGAACCCGCCGGCGGAATCCAACGGGCCTCGCGGCGGGAGCGGCCATGATCGGCCGGGGACTTCCGGGAGGGCGGCGCCTCGATCTCGTCGTGCTCGGCTGCTCGCTCGCGCTCGCGGCCCTCGGCGTGCTCTTCATTGCCTCGGCGACCGGCGGGACCCGATTCGAAGGCCTGGCGGGGCGCCAGACCATTTTCATTGCGATCGGCCTGTTCGCGATGGTCGGTGCAATCCTCTTCGACTACAGGATGCTGCTGAAATTCTCGTTCGCGATCTACTGCGCGAGCCTCCTGCCCCTCGTCTACCTCCTCGCATTCGGAGAGAGGATCGCCAACGTCCGCTCCTGGATCCGGGTGGGCCACTTCCAGTTCCAGCCGGCGGAGTTGTCGAAGATCGCGACGGCCCTTCTGGTTGCCTACCTGTTCGAGAACGAGGACGACGTCCGCCTGAAGCCGGCGACGATCTTCAAGCTCGGCGCGATCGTCGGCGTCCCCGCGTTCCTCGTCTTTCTGCAACCGGACATGGGCCTCGTGCTGACGTTCCTGCCGCTCGTGTTCGTCGGGCTGTTCTTCGGCGGGCTTCCGGCGCGGGGGTGGGTCGCGATCGGCGTGATCGTCGTCCTGCTCACGGGCGGCGGCTGGTTCCTCCTGAAGGACTACCAGAAGGCACGCATCGAGACGTTTCTGAACCCGAGCAGCGACCTGCTGGGCTCGGGCTACCAGGTGCGCCAGTCCAAGATCGCGGTCGGCTCGGGAGGGTTTTCGGGCAAGGGTCTTCGCGGCGGCACCCAGAGCCAGCTGCGATTCCTTCCGGTCCAGCACACGGACTTCATTCTTGCTGTCCTCGCGGAGGAGTGGGGATTCCTGGGGGTGATCCTGGTGCTCGGGCTCTTTGCCGGCCTGTTCCTGCGGGCGCTGAAGCTCGCGCAGACGGCGCGCGACCGGGGAGGAGTGTTCCTGATCCTCGGATTGACGGGCATGATGTTCTTCTCGGTCGTGATCAACGCCTCGATGATGATCGGCCTCGCGCCGACGACGGGCATTCCGCTGCCGTTCGTGTCCTATGGCGGGTCTTCGGTTGCGACGACGTTTCTCGGGATCGGCCTGATCCTCGGCGTCGAATACCGCCGGTTCGCAAACGCGTGAGGAAAGAGCTCCTCGTCAACGCGACTCCACCCGAGACGCGCGTCGCGCTGATGGAGGACGGGCGTGTGGTGGAGGTGTTCCACGAGCGGCGAGGCCGGCAGGGCCTCGTCGGCAACGTCTATCTGGGCCGCGTGCACCGCGTTCTTCCAGGCATGCAGGCCGCCTTCGTGTCGATAGGTCTGGATCGGGATGCGTTTCTGTACGTCGAGGATGCGTCGCCGCGCCCGGAGGATCTCGACTTCGGGGAGGGCGCGGACGGCGAGCCGGAGGCCGGGCCAGCGCGCGCCGAGAGGCCGCGGATCGACGACCTCGTGAAGGAGGGACAGGAGATCGTCGTGCAGGTGACCAAGGATCCGTTCGGGGGCAAGGGGCCGCGCGTCACCGCGGGCATCTCGTTGCCCGGGCGGACGCTCGTCCACCTCTCGGGCGCCAGGGAGGTTGGCGTGTCGCGGCGGGTGGTGGACGAAGGGGAGCGCGAGCGGCTGCGCGCAGTGCTGGCGGAGCTCTCGAGCGAAGGCGGCCTGATCGCGCGCACGGCCGCCCTCGGCAAGTCCGCCGACGATCTGAGGCCCGAGCACGGCTACCTGATGGAGCTTGCGGCGCGCATCGAGCGGCGCCGGGAGAGCGCGTCGCCGCCGGCTCTTCTGCACCGCGAGCTCGATCTGGCGCTACGCAGCGCGCGCGACCTGCTCGGCGACGACTGCGAGGTCATCCGGGTGGACGATGCGCCCATGCACGCGCGGCTGCGGGAATTCCTGGAATCGATGTCTCCGGCCCTGGCGCGGCGGCTCGAGCTCCACACCCGGCCGGAGCCGCTGTTCGAGCTCTACGGCGTGCAGGCGGAAATCGAAAATGCCTTGAAGAGCCGGGTCGGCCTCGCCTCCGGCGGCTCCATCGTGATCCACCAGACGGAAGCCCTCGTTGCGATCGACGTCAACACCGGGCGATTCGTCGGCCGGGAGGGCCTCGAGGATACGGTCTTCGCCGCCAACCTGGAGGCCGCGCCGGAGGTTGCGCGGCAGATTCGGCTGCGGGACCTCGGCGGCTTGATCGTCGTCGACTTCATCGACATGGAGGATGCGGAGCACCGCCAGGCGCTGTTCGAGCGCTTCCAGGAAGACCTTTCGCGCGACCGTGCCCGCACGCGCGTCCTGCAGGTCTCCGAATTCGGCCTCGTCCAGATCACGCGGCAGCGCTCGCGCGGAAACCTCGAACGCGTGCTGACGCGCGGGTGCCCGGCCTGCTCCGGGAGCGGACGGGTGAAGACAGACCTGACCGCCGCCCTCGACCTGCGGCGGGCCTTGCTGTCGCCTTCACGCCTCTTCTCGGCCGGCGAGGTGGTCCGCGTGCGTGTGCGGCCGGGTGTGGCCGAGCTCGTGGCCGAGGACGACCCGACGCTGTTGGCCGATGCCGAGGTGGCGCTCGGAATCCGGATCGAGCTTCTGCCGGACGAGGCTGTAGATGCCGCGGGGTTCGAGATCCTGAGCGGCTAAGTGGCGCTCCATGAAGAGTTTCCGCCCTGAAATATTCTCCGTCCACTCCCCGTTGCACTGACCAGCACGCGATACCTTCCTTCCCGGCCCCGACACAAATAAGTCGGGGCCGCCTTTTTTTGGGGCAGGTCGACCCAGGGACTACCGTCGGATCGCCGCGAACATCGCAAGGGCCACCGGTCTCTCGCGGGCGTGATCCACGATCCGGGCGGGATAGTCGACGCCGATGCGACAGCCTGAGGCCTTCTGCTCTTCCGCCGTCATGGTCCAGGGCTCGTGGATCTTCTCCAGTGGCGCGCGCGCGAGCTCCGGAACGAACCGGCGGATGTACCGGCCCTCCGGGTCGAGCTTTCGCGATTGCAGGACGGGGTGGAAAATTCGAAAGTAGGGCGCCGCATCCGTGCCGGTGCCGGCCACCCACTGCCACCCGCCGTTGTTGTTGGCGAGGTCGGCGTCGGCGAGTTCGTGTTCGAACCACCGCTCGCCCTCCTTCCAGTGAACGTGGAGATCCTTGGTCAGGAACGACGCGGCGACCATGCGGGCGCGGTTGTGCATCCAGTGGGTTGTCTCGAGCTCCCGCATCGCCGCGTCGACGAACGGGTAGCCCGTCCGGCCGCGCTTCCAGGCGTCGAGCGCGCCCGGAGAGTCCTTCCAGGCGAGGCGCTCGAATTCCGGGCGGAAGCTTTCGGTCGCGACGCGCGGAAAGTGGAAGAGGACGTGGTGGTAGAACTCGCGCCAGGCGAGCTCGAGGATGTACCTGCGGATGGGATCGCGGTCGGCCGGCGCCGCCTGCCTCCATGCGTCCTCGGCCGCCGCCCGCACGGTTCGCGGGGAGATCGTGCCGAAATGCAGGTGCGGCGAAAGGCGCGAGGTACCCTCGCGGTCGGGGCGGTCGCGATCCTCGGCATAGCGCGGGGCCGCGGCAGCGACGAATCGGCCGAGAAGGGTCTGCGCCGCCGCGGCCCCGCCCCTCGGTGAGGCGGGATCCGGCGGAAGGTTGCGCCAGGCCTCGATCTTCGACAGCGCCACGCCCGGCAGCGGCGGGGTCGCAAGCGTGGCGGGCGGGGGGCACGGACCGCGTTTCTCCGCCGCCATCCACTTCTTCGAAAACGGCGTGAAGATCGTGTAGGGATCTCCCGCATTCGTCGCGATTGCATCCGGCGCAACCAGCAGCGCATCGTCGAAGGACCGAAATCGCCCACCGGCCGCTTCCACCGCGGCGGCGGCCTCCGCGTCGCGCTTCTGCGGGTACGGACCGATCTCGGCATTGGCATAAACGGCCCCGGCGCCCGTCTCATCAAGGAGCGCGGGAAGAGCCCGCGCGGCGGGACCGCGTCGTAGGATCAGGCGGCCGCCGATCCGGGCGAGGTCGTGCTCGAGTTCCTCGAGGCTCGTGCGCAGGAAACGGAAGCGCGCCGGGCCGACGCTCGGGTCGCGGGCGTAGTGGTCGTCGAGGATGAAGACCGGAACGACGCGGTCCCCGTCGCGGGCGGCCGCCGACAGCGCGGTGTTGTCCGCAACGCGCAGATCGCGGCGGAACCAGTGGATGATCGTCATCGCGTCGTCCGAGCGGAAGGATCAGCCGAGGCGAACGATGCTGGCGTTGAGGGCGCCGGCGAAGGCCACCCACGCGGCGTAGGGCACGAGCATCCAGGCTGCGGCCCGCGAAGCCCGCGCGGCGAGGAGGACCAGACCGAGGCAGGTCAGCTCGAGGACGGCAATTTCCGCCAGTGCCGCCCCGGGTCGGCGGGCGGCGAAGAACACGTAGCACCAGCCCGCATTCAGGATCAGATTGATGACGAGCAGGGCGACGAATCCGCGGGCCGGTGCCTTCGACCGGACCGTGGCGCTCGCGACGGCGATGAGGACGTAGAGGACTCCCCACACCATGCCGATGACGGATCCGGGCGGGGTCCACGAGGGCTTTGGGAGGCCGTCGTACCAGGAACCGAGACCCTGTGCTGTGAAGCGGCCACCCACCGCGCCCGTTGCGGCGACCATCGCCCCGAAGAGCAGCAGACCGGTCCCGAATCGGCGGCTCATCGCGCTGCGGTAGCGGCCCCGACCGGCCCGAAGATCTCGGCGACGGCCTTCCGTCGAAATTCGAAGATCCTTTCGAGCTGACGGCGCACGGCCAGGGCATGGGCGATCCTTCCGAGGATTCCGAGGGGCAACGCGTAATCGACGCGGTCCTTCATCCATACGCCGGACCCGCTGCGCGAGAAGCGGTGGGTATGAATCCACGTCGCGTATGGTCCTGTTTCCTGAGTGTCCTGGAACTCGACTCCCGTCCGCCAGCGGGTGATCCGCGTGACCCAGCGCAGGCGCAACGACATCCATCGGATCCGGTACTCGATCCGGCTTCCTTCGCCGAGCTCGCGCGGCGGCTCGCCGTGGATCCTGAAGGAAAGCCACGGTGGCGTGATCCGCGCGAGGTTTGCGGGGTTCGAGAAGAAGGCGAAGACGGCCTCCGGATGCGCGTCGATCTGCTGAGTCTGGACGAGCGAATACATGCGCGGTGAGGCTAGCCCAGGCGCACCCGCGCGCCGCCCTTTGTCGAGGTCGCTAAGGCAGGGGCTGCAGTCCGAAGAGCGGCAGCGTGACCACGTTGCGCAGCCCGGGCGGGCCCGCGACGATGAAGGGCACGGCATTAACGACGGTGCCGACGGTCGCGCGGTCGCCATGGAATCCGCCTTCCACCGTGAGATGAACGGGGGGGTCCCCCTCGACGTCGATCCGGTCGGTCGGCGCCTCGGCTCCGACGGCCATGGTCAGGTCGAGGCAGACCTTGACCTCGTCGCCGGCCTGCACGAGCGCGATCTGGTGGAGCCCGAGGACGCGGCCGGCCGGCACACCGTCGGTCTCGGTCCTGGCGATCACGGGTTCGATCGTCTCGGTGATCTCGTGGATCGGCAACCCCAGGCCCAGGGCGATGATGGCCGCCGATTCCGAGAGGCCGACATGGCCCAGCTTCTTGGAGGCGACACCGGCAATGAACTCCTCGCGCGTCAGACCGGCGCCGACCTTGGCCCGGAGCGGCCCGCGCCGCTTGGCGGCGTCGACCACGCGAGTCACCTTCACGGTCTCGACTCTGACGCAGGCCGACGCGGCGGCCAGAACCAGGCGGTCCATCACGAGACCCGGATTGACGCCCGTGCCGAGGACGGCGACGCCCCTCTCCTTCGCCTTGCGGTCGATCTGGCGGGCCATCGGAGCGTGGCGCAGCTCCGGGTAGGCGAGCTCCTCGCAAGTCGAGACGATGTGGAATCCGGCGGCGATCGCCTCCTCGATCTGCGGCAACACCAGATGCAGCCGCGATCCCGTGCAGAGCAGGACGACGTCCGCCTTGCCACGCGAGGCGGCAGTCTCGGAATAGAGGGCGGCTGCGCTCGGCCGAATGACCACGCCGGGAAATGCCCCGTCGAGCAACGTCGCGAGGGGCTTTCCGGTTTTCTCGGGCGCCGGGTCGGCGGCACCGAGCAGCGTCATGCCCTCGCGGCCGGCCAGCGCCTTGCCGACCTCGATGCCAATCGGACCCAGGCCAATGAGGGCGACGCGTAGGGGAGGCGATGGATTCATGGTGTGCCGATTCTATGGGACGCGCCCCCGATCGCAACGCCATCCGGGACGCCACGCAGCAGAACCAGGGCGACCAGCATGAAGAGCGCCAGCGATCCGACCGCCGCGCGATAGGCGGCCTGGATGCCCAGGAAGGGGGAGAGGCCGTCCACGCATGCCGCCCAGACGAGGGGCCCGATGATCGCCGCCGCACGGGCCGAGAGGGAGAGAAGACCGAAGAAACGACCCGCCTCGGCGGTCGGTGCGAGGGCCAACAGCAGCGGCCGCTCGGCCGACCAGATCCCTCCAAAGGCGAGGCCCACGATGAGCCCCCCCGCCCAGAAACCCCGGAGCGACGGCGCGGCCGCGATGACGAGAAGTCCGGCGATCCACAGGACGAGGACGATCGACAGCGTGCGCCGGGCGCCGAAACGGTCGCTCGCCCTTCCGGCGAGGGCGGCCCCGAGGATGGCCGGTACGGTGAGCGTGACGAAGAGTCGGATCTCGCCGCCGGCCGGCAGGCCGAGCACGGCGACGGCGTAGAGCGCCATGAAGGAGATCGCCGTGCCGAGCCCGTCCTGGTAGAAGTACGAGGCCACGACGAACCGGGTCAGGCCCGGGTGGCGTCGTGTATCGCGCATCGCGGCGACGAGCTCGCTCGCCAGGCGCGACAGCCGTACGGGCGCCCGCCGCGCAGTCGAGCCATACGCGCGATCCCGGCAGAAGAAGAACAGGGGCAGCGAGAAGAAGAGAAAAAGCGCGGCGGTCGGGGCGAACGCGGCCTGGCGACCCCCCGCACGCAGGACCCCGAGCCCGCCGGTCACAAACGGCGCGACGAGCAGGACGCCCGCAATCGAGCCGACGTATCCAACGGCCGTTCCGATGCCCGACAGCCTTCCGCGGTCGGTCGCCGGCACCAGGCCGGCGAGCATTGCGTTGTACGGAGGCAGCGCGAGCTGGTAGGCCGTGTTCGCGACGGCGAAGGTGGCGAGCAGGAGCCCGAGGGCGACCGCCCGCGGCAGCCGGACCCCCGCGAGCGGAGCGAGCGCGAAGGTGGCGGCCACGCAAACGAGAGTCAAGCCGACCACCCAGGGCTTCCGGCGCCCCGATCGATCCGAGGCGGCGCCGATCCACGGCGCAAGGACGAGCACCGCCGCCGAGGAGAGACTTGTCGCCGTGGAGTAGTGGGTGTTCGACGCGCCCTTCTCCGTCACGATCCACACCGCGAAGTACAGCGTCACGATGTTCATCGAGAAGATCGTGTTGGCGAAGTCGTAGAGCGCCCAGCTCACGCGCTCCCGCAGGGGGGCGGAGACGGAGGCACCGGGGACGGGCGCGCCGGGGGATGGGAGAGAGTCGCGCATGGCGTGGGCTTAGGATATGTCGGCAGGGGAGGTGCACCCGATGATGCGAAAAGGCTCCATCGCGCTCGCGCTGCTGCTTGCGGGCTTCGCGCGACTTTCCGCCGAGCAACCCGCCGCTCCGAAGGTGACGCTCGCCCTGGTCGGCGGAAAGATCGTGGACGGCTACGAGGGCCGGCCAATCGACGACGGCGTGATCCTCGTCGCGGGCGAGCGCATCGTGGCGATGGGTCCGCGTGCGCAGGTGTCCGTCCCGGCGGGCACGCCGACGATCGACACGCGCGGCATGACCGTCTTGCCGGGCCTTGCGGACATGCACGTACACCTCATGCTCCTCGGTGCCGGCGACTACTACCGCTGGGACATGACGTACCGGTCCCGCTTCCGCACGGAGATCATGCCTGCCGCCGCGCGCCAGCTCCTCGAGAGCGGCGTGACATTCGCCCGCGACCTCGGCGCGGAGCTCGGGGACATTCTCGCGGTCAGAGCGCGCATCGAAAAGGGCGAGGTCCCGGGGCCGCGCCTCTTCGTCTCGGGCCCCTTCATCCAGCATCGCCCCTACGAAGAGTACGAGAAGGAGTACCGGTGGGGCGTGTCCGGCGCGGCGGACGCGAAGGCCAAGGTCCAGAAGGTCATCGACGCCGGCGTGGACATGATCAAGCTCATCGACCAGGACCAGATGACCGAGGAGGAAGTGCAGGCCGTCGTCGAGACCGCGCACAAGGCGGGCCGCCCGGTCGTTGCCCACGCGCACCGGGAGGATGAGATCCGGATCGGCTTGAAGTACAACGTCGACTGCTTCGAGCACACCGGTCTCGGGACCGAACCGGGATACCCCGAGGACATCCTCCAGGGCCTGAGAAAGCGCAACCAGACTCTGGCGTGGTGTCCGACGGTCGAGGGCCTCCTGCTGTCGGAGTACACCGCCGACGTCTTCCCGGAGCGGCTCGACGATCCGCGCTGGCAGGCGAATCTGCCGCCCGAGATGGTCCGCGATATCCGCGACTCGCTCTCCAACATCGGCGCGCTGCCGTACTTCACGCTCGTGCGCCGGAGGATCCCGACCCTTCAGGGAAAGTTCCGGCAGCTCCGCGAGACCGGGGTCACGATGCTCGTGGGCACCGACTCGGGGATCCCGGGAAATTTTCACACCGACTCGACCTGGCGGGAGCTCGCCGCCTGGGTCCGCTTCGGCATGACACCCATGCAGGCGATCGCGGGGGCGACCCGGTGGCCCGCGATCTGGCTCAAGCGGGAAAAGGACATCGGGACTCTCGCCCCGGGCCATTATGCGGACATCATCGCGGTGCGCGGCGACGTTCTCAGCCAGATCGAGCTGCTTCAGAACGTGAGCGTGGTGGTCAAGAACGGGGTGCGGGTCCGCTGATGGCGAGGAAGGAAATGGCGGACCGGCGGGTTGAAAGCGTCATGAGACAGAGAACGATCGTGGCGGCCCTCCTGACCGGAATCTTCCTCATGTCGGCCTGCGCGAGTGGCAAGAAGGACCCCACGGCCGGCACGCGCGTGCTCCGCGCCGTCGTGTCCGAGCGTGACCACGAGTCCTCGGCCTCGACGGCGTCGGGTTACCAGGGAGCGGGCAGCTACTACATGGTGTTCGAGGTTCAGGAGGGCCAGGCGTCCTCGCGCTATCGCCTCGAAGTCAGCCGGCAGCAGTTCTACCGCTACCCGGAAGGCTCGCACGTCGAGATCACGCTCCAGAACAACATCCTCATAGACATCCGGTCCATCGAGTGACGCCCGGGGGCGGCGACCACCCCGGAAGCCCCCGAGCAGGCACCTCGAGGCTGGAGCGGCGGCGGTGGGAGTGGCTGGTCCTGCCGGTCTTCGCCGCCGGCGCTTCCTGCGTCCTGTCGTGGGAGCGCTGGATCCAGCCGTTCGTGGATGGCTCCCGGGAGATGCAGGTCCCGGCCCGGCTGGCGGCGGGCGAACGTCTGTACCGGGACGTCGTGTACTACTATGGTCCGGCGGCGCCGTGGCTGAACGCGGTCGCGCTGCGGCTCTTCGGCCGGCGCTGGGTGGTGCTCGAGATCGTCGGAGCCATCGCCGCCACCGCTCTCTTCTTCGCGCTCTACCGCTTGACGACGCGTGCGGGAACGCGAATGTCCGCGGGTGTCGCCGTGACGCTCGCGGCCGCCCTCTGCCTCGGCGCTCCGAATGGCGGCTCGTTTCTGTTCCCGTATGCGTTCGCGTCGCTTCTCGCAATTCTCGGCGGGTTCGCCGCGCTTGCGGCCGGGAGCGCGCCGCCGTCGCGCGGGACGATCGCCCTCGCCGCGGCGGGAATCGCGCTGGCCCTTCTCGCCAAGCCCGAGCTCGGCGCGGCCGCAGCGGTCGTTCTCGGGATGGCGGCCCTGCGCGCCAAAGACTGGCGAAACGAATGGCGCAGAACGGCCCGGGTGCTGTTTGCCGGCGGCGGTGCCGCATTGTTGGGCTATGGATTCGCGTTCCGCGGCATGCCGTTGCGAGAACTTGCAGCCGAGGGACCGTTCGTCCTCTTCTCGCCTCCGGCCGAATGGCGGGGCGTCTATGAGGCCATCTCCGGCCTGGCCGATCCTGCGGCGTCGCTGTCACAGCTGGCGACGGCGCTCTTTCTCGACCTGCTCATCGCCGCGGGCGTCTTCGTCGCATGCCGGGGCGCCGCGTCGCCGGGGCGGGCGCCCGGAGGTGTCGAGGCCGTGTGGTGGGGCCTTCTCCTGCTGACGATTGCGGCGGTTGCTTTCGGCGCAGGCGCGCGCGTCGAGGACCGTCTGCCTCCGCTTCTCATGCCCGCGCCGGTGCTCGCGGCGGTTGGCGCTCTCTGGCTGCTGCGGTCGCCACTGGATGCGAGGCACCGAGCGCGCTTTCTGCTGTTCGGCTTTTCGGCCCTGGCCGCGTCGCGGGTCGTCCTCGGTCTCGCCTACGGATACCGCACCACGCCGTATTCCATCCTGGCGCTTCCGGGTCTGATCGCCACGGCTGCCGTGATGGCGATCGACGTCCTGGCCGCTCGGGCTCCGGCGTCGCGGGTCGCGCGCCGCTGCGCGGCCGGGGTGTTCCTGGCGCTGGCGGCCGTCGGTCTTCTGCGGATCGGTCGCTTCGGCAGCCCGCAAGGGTCCGTGCGCATCTCGACTCAGGCGGGCGCGCTGCGGCTGGTGGCGCCGCAGGCTGCGACGACGCAAGCGGTCATTCGATTTCTCACCGAGCATGCGCGGCCGGGTGACTCTCTCTCGGCGCTCCCGGAGGCAGGAATCTTCAACTTCGCGACGGGGCTTCCGAACCCGCTGCGCCAGGAGCAGATTCTTCCCGGGCACCTCGACCGTGAGGGCGAGGCGCGAGTCGTGCAGCGCATCGCGAAGACGGGACCCCGATTCGTCGTCATCGTCAACCAGGCACACCCGGGCTGGGGGCCGGTCACCTTCGGCGTCGACTTCGGCCGCGAGATTCTCCGCGAGATCGAATCCCGCTACGCGCTCGTGGCGGTGCTCGGCGGGCCTCCGCCGGATACGCCCCTCGGCGCGCCGGACTTCTTTGCGCGCGTTTACGAGCGCCGGTAGGATGGCCCGAGTGCTCGGCGGCGCGTGGCTCCCGAAGTCGATCACGGTGATGCGCGGCTACACCGCCGCGCAGCTTTCGGCGGACCTGCAGGCCGGCGTGATCGTCGGGATCGTGGCGATTCCCCTCGCGCTCGCCTTCGCGATCGCGTCGGGCGTGCCGCCCGAGAGAGGGCTGGTGACGGCAGCTGTCGCCGGGTTCCTGATCTCGCTCCTCGGCGGCAGCCGCGTTCAGATCGGCGGGCCGACGGGCGCCTTCGTCGTCATCGTCTATGGCATCGTGGCGAAGCACGGCCTCGACGGGCTCACGATCTGCACGGTGCTCGCGGGGTTCCTCCTGGTCGCGTTGGGCCTGGCACGGTTCGGCGGGGCGATCAAGTTCATCCCCTATCCCGTGGTCACGGGCTTCACGAGCGGCATTGCGGTGATCATCTTCTCGTCGCAGGTCAAGGACCTGTTGGGGCTGACGATGGGCGCCGTCCCCGCCCCGTTCGTGGCGAAGTGGGAGGCCTACGCGGTCGGCCTCCCGACCGCGTCGTTCCAAGCCATGGCCGTTTCGCTCGGCTCGCTCGCGATCCTGCTCGGATGGCCGAAGATCTCGCGCAAGGTGCCCGCGCCCATTGTGGCGCTGGTCGCGGCATCGGTTGCCGTGGCTCTGCTGGGGCTGCCTGTCGAGACGATCGGGTCGCGTTTCGGCGAGATCCACGCCTCGATCCCGGCTCCGCGGCTGCCCGCCCTGACGCTCGACCGCGTGCGGGAGCTCTTTTCACCGGCGGTCACCGTGGCGCTGCTCGCAGCGATCGAGTCGCTGTTGTCGGCGGTGGTCGCGGACGGCATGATCGGCAGCCGCCACAAATCCAACGTCGAGCTCGTCGCGCAGGGCATCGCCAACGTCGCGTCCGGACTGTGCGGCGGCATGCCGGCCGCGGGCGCGATCGCTCGCACCGCGACCAACGTCAAGAACGGCGGTCGCACGCCGGTGGCCGGCATGACCCATGCCGTCACCGTGGTCCTCGTCCTCGTCTTCCTCGGCAAGTGGGCGCGGTTCATTCCTCTGGCGACCCTGGCCGCGATTCTCGCGGTCGTCGCGTATCACATGAGCGAGTGGCGCAGCTTCGCGCACCTCTTCAAGACGCCCAAGAGCGACGTGGCGGTTCTCCTGACGACGTTCCTGCTGACGGTGCTGATCGACCTGACGGTGGCCGTGCAGGTTGGCGTCGTGCTTGCGGCGTTCCTGTTCATCAAGAGGATGGCGGACGTGACCAACGTGGGAGCCGTGACGCAGGAGCTGACGGACGCACCGGACGGAACGATGGTCGGGGATACCGAGGGCGTGGCACGGAGGCGGATCCCGGAGGGCGTGGAGGTCTACGAGGTCAACGGTCCGTTCTTCTTCGGAGCGGCCGACAAGATCAAGGACGTGCTCCACTTCGTCGCGAAGAAGCCGAAGGTCTTCATCCTGCGAATGCGCAACGTTCCGGCCATCGATGCCTCGGGCATCCGCGTGCTCGATGATCTCTTCCGCTCGTTCTCCCACCAGGGGATCCAGTTCGTCATCTCGGGCATCCAGGCGCAACCGCGCGCGGCCCTCGACCGCGCGGGCAAGCTCGACGAGTACGGCCGCGAGAACTTCGTCGCCACGATCGATGAAGCGATCGAGGGTGCGCGACGACGCCTCGCCGAACGGAAGGACAGGGCATGAGCCCTCCGGCGGACAACTCGGGTGTGCGCTTCCCGCCGCCCCTCTTCTACGTGCTCGCCCTGGCGGGCGGGTACGCGCTGCAGAAGAGATGGCCGATGCCGACCCTGCCCGGCCCGCCGGGCGCCGTGCGCGCGGCCGGCATCCTTCTCGCCCTGGCCGGCGCGGCCGTGGCGGCATCGGCCGTTCGGACCTTCGTGCGTGCCGGAACCTCCCCCAACCCCACCAGGCCGACGGCGGCGCTCGCGTTGAACGGCCCGTACCGGTTCACTCGCAATCCGATGTACCTCGGGCTTGCGATCGCGAGCGCGGGGGTCGCCGTCGTCTTCGACGCGATCTGGCCGCTGGTTCTCATCCCGGTAGCGGTGCTTCTCGTCACCCGGTTCGTCATCATGCGCGAGGAGCGGTACCTGGAGGCGAAATTCGGCGACGCGTACCGGCAGTACAGGGCCCGCGTGCGGCGATGGGTCTAGCCGGCTGGAGCGGCGAGTCGCTCGTCACACGCTTCGACCCCGAAACGGGCGCGTGGATTTTCGTCGCACTGCACTCGGCGCGACTCGGTCCGCCGACCGGGGGAACGCGGATGCGCGAGTACCTGGATCTCGGCGCCGCCCGCGTCGACGCCATGCGCCTGGCCGAGGGAATGACATACAAGTGGGCCGTCGCCGGCTTTCCGCGGGGCGGCGGCAAGGCCGTGATCGCCGTGCCGCGGGATCTCGATGCGGCCGCGCGCCCGGGGCTGCTGCGCCGGTACGGCGGGCTCATCCGGGGGCTCTCGGGCCGCTTCTGGACCGGTGGCGATGTCGGAACTTCTTCGGCCGACATGGACGTCATCGCGGAGACTGGGGCGCCCTACGTGTTCAGCCGCACGCTCGCACGGGGCGGCGCCGGGGACTCGGGCGCGTTCACCGCGCTCGGCGTCTTCGCCGCGATGGAGACTGTCTGCGAGCGGCTGTTCGGCGATCGGTCGCTCGAGGGCCACCGGGTTCTCGTCCAGGGAACGGGAAGCGTGGGTGGCGCGCTGATCGACAGACTCGCCGCTGCCGGCGCGATCGTGTCGTTCTCCGAGCTCGACGAGGCGGCCGTCCGGCGCTATCGCGACGAGCGGGGCCTCGCCTTCATCGCGCCGGAAGCGGTCTTCGATGCGGAGTGCGAGATCTTCGCGCCCTGCGCCCTGGGCGGTGTTCTGAACGCGACGACGATTCCGCGCCTTTCGTGCCGCGCCGTCGTCGGCGCCGCGAACAACCAGCTCGCCGCACCGGAAGACGCCGAGCGCGTGCGCGCGCGCGGGATCCTCTACGCGCCCGACTTCGCGGTCAACGCCGGCGGAGCCGTCGGGATCACGGGGATCGAGGCGATGGGCTGGTCCGCGGAGCGGGCGGAGCACGAGGTCCGCCGGATCGGCGCCACGCTGCGAGGCGTCTTCGAGGTTTCCGACGCTACCGGCGTCACGACCGATGCCGCGGCCCGCGTCATCGCGGCGGAGCGACTCCGAGCCTGACGGAGGGCGCCCGGGACCGTCGATTGCGGGACCAGGCTCCGTAAGGCGTGGAGGAAGGATCCATCCGCGAGACCCGTGGCACGCTCGGACACGGGAGGCGGCAATACACCTCGGGCCCCCGGTGCCGGGGGCCACTTGCTTGTCCTCGACTGGCTGGGTGGCTTTCCGGTAGGCTTCGCGCCATGCGATTTCGTCGGATTCTCTCCGTCCTGACGGTCGGCGTGTGCGTTGCGACACTGGCTCCGCCGCTCTCGGCGCAGTCGGCCGAGCAGCCGCCTCGGCGCCCGAAGATCGGCCTGGCGCTCGGCGGCGGAGGCGCGCGCGGCGCGGCGCACATCGGCGTCATCCGCGAGCTCGAGGCGCTGCACATCCCGATCGACTACATCGCCGGCACCAGCATGGGTTCGATCATCGGCGGCCTCTACTCTTGCGGTTACACACCCGACGAGATGCAGAAGCTCATCGGCTCGATCCATTGGGACACGCTCTTCCAGGACGCTCCCGAACGCAAGGACCAGTCCTTCCGTCAGAAGGAGGACGACTTCGAGCACCTCATTCCCCTCGAGTTCGGTCTCAACCTGAAGAAGGGCGGGCTCGTCCTGCCGCCGGGCCTCATCGCCGGCAGCAAGCTCGGCTTCGTGCTCGAGAGCGCGACGCTGCCGTGCTCCTCGGTCGTGAACTTCGACCAGCTTCGCATCCCGTTCCGCGCCGTCGCGACCGACATCCAGACCGGGCAGCCCTACGTCATGTCCAGTGGAAACCTCGCCCGCGTCATCCGCGCGAGCATGGCCATCCCCGCGGCCTTCACGCCGGTCGAGATCGACGGGCACCTTCTGATCGACGGCGGCGAGTCGGAAAATCTGCCTGTCCAGACCGCATTTGCGATGGGCGCCGACATCGTCATCGCGGTCAACGTCGGCTCCTCGGGTGCGGCCGTCGCGGAAAAGCCACAGACGGTGGGAGGGATGATCGGTCGCCTCATCGACCTGCCGCTCCAGCAGAACACGATGGCGTCCGCAAAGCTCGCGAACCTCGTCATCACCCCCGATCTCGACGGCTACACCTCCGCCGACTTCATGAAGGCTCTGGAGATGATCCCGCTCGGCTACAAGGCCGCCGTGGCGGACAAGGACAAGCTGGCACAGTGGTCCGCTCCCGAGAGCGTGTTCGGCCCCTGGAAGCAGCGCCACGACGCGACGCTGCCACCGTTGCCGTACATCGACGCGGTCGTGATCGACCCCGTGCCCGACGTCGACCCGAGGCGACTCGAATACCTGGTGCACACCAAGGCCGGCCGGGTCCTCGACACCCAGACCCTGGGGGAGGACCTCAAGCGCCTCTATTCGCTCGGCTACTTCGAGATCGTCAGCTACTCGATCATCGAAGACGGAGCGCGTCGCATCCTGAAGATCACCGCGACGCCGAAGTCCTGGGGCCCGACGTACCTGAAGCTCGGCCTTTTTCTCGGAACCGATTTTCAGCTCACGACGCAGTTCGGCGTGACGGCGCTCGTGGATGCGACGGAGCTCAACGGCCTCGGCGGCGAATGGAAGACGACCGTGACGGTCGGAAGCCCGCTCGAGCTCAAGACCCGGTTCTTCCAGCCGCTCACGTATCGCAGCCACCTCTTCGTCTCGCCCTACGCGGGCTGGAAACAGGAGCTTGCCCAGGTGTACGACCAGAACGAGATCGCCCTCGGCACCTACGAGGTCTCGCGCGCCGCCGTGGGGATGGATCTCGGCTACGACTTCGGGACCTGGGGAGAACTGCGCGTCGGCTACGGGCGCGCCTGGGGAAAGGGGCGCCGCAAGGTCGGCGACCCCTCCTTCCCGGACGTCGACTGGGACGAGGGGGGGCTGACGGCGAGGATGGAGGTCGACCAGGTCGACAACGTCAACCTGCCGCACTCGGGCTACTTCTCGGACATTGCCTTTCTCGCCAACCGCGAGAGCCTGGGGGGGACCACGTCGTACGACCGGCTGAACGCGGGCGTCGCGGGCGTCCAGACGATCGGCCGCCTTACGGGCCTCGCGAAGGTGGAGGGAGGCTCGGGCCTGGGCACGCAAATCCCCTTCTATGACACGTTCGAGCTCGGAGGCCTTTTCCGCCTTTCCGGCCGGCCGATCAGGCAGCTGAGAGGGAACACCTACGCGCTCGGCGCGCTGTTGCTCTACTACCGGATCTCCGGCACCGGAGGCGTCGTCCTCAAGAACCTCTCGATCGGGATCTCGGCGGAGGCCGGGAACACGTGGGAATACCAAGCCCCGGTCACGCTCTCGAGCCTGAAGCCCGCGGGCAGCATCTACGTCATCGCGGACACCATCCTCGGGCCGTTCTTCATCGGCTATGGCCGCTCGGGGAGCAAGAACAATGCAGCGTATCTGTATCTGAACCGATCCTTTTAGACTCCTGTCATCCCGAGGGCCGAAGGCTCGAGGGATCCCTTTCGAGCCTCGGTGTGGTGCGTCCGGCTCCAGCTATAGCCGGTTCAGCCCGTCGAGGCCGGCCACCTTGTACGCCTCGGCCATCGTCGGGTAGTTGAAGACGGTGTCGCGGAAGTAGTCGATCGTTCCGCCGAAGGCGATCACGGCCTGGCCGATGTGAATGATCTCTGTCGCGCGCTCCCCGAAGATGTGCACCCCGAGGAGCTTGCGAGTCTTGCGGTCGAACAGAATCTTCAGAAGCCCCGTGTCGACTCCGAGCATCCGCCCCTTGGCGAGCTCCTCGAACTTGGACACGCCGATCTCGTAGGGCACCCTTTCGGCGGTCAGCTCCTGCTCGTTCTTTCCCACGATCGAGATCTCGGGGATCGTGTAGATGCCGTAAGGGATCGCCGGCCGGCTCTCGCAGTAGGTGCCGAACATGTGGCAGCTCGCCAGGCGCCCCTGCTCCATCGAGGTCGAGGCGAGCGCCGGGAATCCGATGACGTCGCCGGCCGCGTAGATGTGCGGCACGGCCGTCTGGAAGAACTCGTTCACGACGATCTTGCCCCGATCGTCGGCCTCGAGCCCGGCGGCGGCGAGGTTCAGCAGGTCGGCGTTGGCGCGGCGGCCGACCGTGTAGAGCAACGTGTCGCCGTGGACTTCCTTGCCGCTCTCGAGGTAGGCCACGACGCGGTTCTTTTCGTCGTACCCGACGCGCTCGACCTTTTCGCCCAGGCGAAACGCCGCGCCGCGCTGGCGCATGAAGTACATCAGGGAGTCGATCATCTCGCGGTCCACGAAGTCGAGGATGGTCGTCCGCGCCTCGATTACCGTCACCTTGATGTTCAGGGCGGTGATCATGGAGGCGTACTCGAGACCGATGACTCCGGCTCCGACGACGATGAGGTCCCGCGGCAGGGTGTCTCCGCGCAGCAGCTGGTCGGAGTCGACGATCCTCTTTCCGTCGAGCGGCACGGTCTCGCTGTGGGCAGGCCGCGTGCCGCAGGCGATGAGAATGTGGTCGCCGTGAACGGTCGTCGTCCCGTCCGCGGACTCGATTTCCAGGGTGTGACCGTCGACGAATCGGGCCGTTCCGGAAAGCGTGGCGACATGATTGCGGTTCAATTGGGCGCGGATGACCTCGGTCTCGCTCACGAGGACCTTCTGGACGCGGAAGGCGAGGTCCGCGACCGTGATGTCCTTGGAGACTGCATAGTCGCGCCCGTAGAACGTGCGCTCGCGGAAGCCGGAGAGGTAGAGAATCGCCTCGCGCAGGGTCTTTGACGGGATGGTGCCGGTGTGCAGGCACACGCCGCCGACCATCTCCTTGCGGTCGATGACGGCGACCTTCTTGCCGAGCTTGGTCGCGGCGATGGCGCCCTTTTGCCCGGCGGGGCCCGAGCCGATGACGACCAGGTCGTAGTTCGAAGGGTCCATGGGTCTAGCCTCTCATGGCCGATGTGAAGATGCCGTTCAGGCGCCCCCCTTCGAGCGGTGCATGGCGTCGAACTCGGCCGATGCGAGCAAGCAGTCGATGACGTTGGTGCGGTCGATGCCCTGCTCGATCTCGGAGGCGTAGAAGGCGAGGCCGCCTTCGTCGGGCTCGCGGTCGAGCAGGGCACGATAGGCCGCCGTCACGTAGTCGCGAGGAGGGTCCAGGCGGTGGCGCTCAATGAAGGGGTCGGTCGCCGCGCGCAGGGTGACGGCTCCCGAGGTAATCCGATCGCGCGTCGCCGCCGGGCCGCCTCCCAGGCGTCCGAGCAGGGCATCGAGTGCCCTCGCGTTCCAGACTCTCGGACGGAATCGGGCGGCCGAGGTCTCCGGGCGTCCGGCCTCGCTTCGGCGAACCGCCGTGATCCACATGTATTGCGTGCCTTCGCCCGTCAGGTCCGGGACCTCGAAGGCGGCGGCGTCGAGCTCGCGGCGAAGGCCCGCGCCCGTGTATCGCACTCCGTTCCACGTGTCGTGGAGACGAAGGGCGTCGGGCCGCCCGTCGACCTGGAACCGAAAGAGGCCGCTTCCCTTCAGAGCGCGGGCCGCCTCGGAGAAGTAAGCGGAGACCGCCTTTTTCGTCGGCACGTGCTGGAAGACGATGTGGGAGTAGACGAGGTCGAGCGACGCATCGGGCACCCCCGGCAGGTCTCCGTCCGTGCGCGCGAGTCGAACGTTGGAGAGGTCGGCCAGCGCGGCGCGGGCACGATCGATCATCTCGCCGGAAATGTCGACCCCGATCGCCGTCGCGACCCTCCCGGCAAGGGGCCGCAGCAGACGGCCGATGCCGCAACCGATTTCGAGGGCCGCCGAGGAGGGATCGACCGCGATGTCGCGCAGGACGTAATTTTCGAGGTCCTCGGCCCCCGAGCGCCAGAAGGCCTCCTCGGCACCGCCTCCGTGTCCGCAGTCGATGTAGAAGCGGGCGTCGCGCCGGGCCCGCAGGTCCCAGTCGGCGCGCATGCGGCGCCGGGCCGAGAAGAGCGCTGCGAGCGATGGCGCGAAGGGGATCTTCATGGCGGCGGAATCTTACAGGTCCGGGGGTCTCAGGGCGCGGATGCCCAGACCACGCGGCCGGTGTCCGCGAAGAGGAGCCCGGCACGGGTCGGGCGGCCCGTCAGGCGTTCCCAGTAGCGCCGGTAGATCGCGACTTGCGGCGTGTAGAACCGGACGAGTTCGTCGAGGTTGTCCGCGGAAACCGTGTCGGACTTGTAATCCACCAGCGTCCAGCCGTCCGCCTCCTCGAAGACGAGGTCGACGGCGCCCTGCAGGAGCGTCTCGGCCGGGCCGTCCTCGATGCCCAGCTCCTCCCGCCGGACGACGATGGCGAAGGGCACCTCGACGAGGCGCCGGAGCGCGCCCGCCGCGCGACGCCAGAGCTCGGAGGCACGCACGCCCTCTGCCGTACGGACAATTTCCTCAAGGTCGCCGGCAGGGCGCTCCTCCTCGGCCAGCAGGTTCGTCGCGTAGGCACGCGCGTCGAGCTTCCCGTCTCGCATCAGCGCCTCGAGCAGGCGATGCAGGACGCGGCCCCAGGACATGCCGCGGCCTGTCCTCTGCCAGGCGGGGCGGGGGCCGCCATGCGCGATGCCGGTGACCGGGGTGACCGAGTAGCTCGCCCGGGCCGAGGCCTCCTGCCGCTCCCGGCGATGTTGCCGGAAGGCGGCCGCCTCGGCCGGCAGATTGCGCAAGGGAGGCGGTGCCGGCGCCGCGGCCGCGACAGGGGGCTCTGGCAGGTCGTCGTGGATGTAGGCGTCGAACGTGCTCCACGTCCCCTTCGGCTTCCCCTTGCCCTGTCTCCACGTGCTGACGACGAGCATCTCGCGCGCCCGCGTCGCCGCTACGTAGAGCAGGCGCTTCTTCTCGGCCTCCTCGAAGCGCTTCTCGCGCTCGGCCATCGCCTCCCATCCGGCGGGGCGGGCGATCTGGATCACGCTGAAACTGTCCGTCTCGCGGACGACGAGCCAGTATCCTCGAGCCGCCCCGCCGCTGCGGTCGATCCAGGAGCGCGGGGTCTTCTGCCGGTCGGCGCGGGGGTCGGCGAGAAAGACGACGGGGGCCTCGAGCCCCTTCGCCCCGTGGACGGTCATCAGGCGCACGGCGTCGCGGCGGCCCGGCTCGGCGCTCATCTCCTCGATGTAGCCGGCGTGCGTCATGCGCGTGAGCTCCCGGACGACGGCCGGGAAATCGAGGCCTTCGGCGGACAATGTGCGCGCCGTGGCGAGCGCCTTCAAGAGATTGCCGGCTCGGCTGTCGCCGAGCTCGCGGGCCGCGGCGGCGGCGACCCATCCGAGGGACTCGGCGATGCGAGCGATGGCGGCGCCCGGCGGGAGCCCGGCGGCAAGAGCCTCGCCCTCGGCCAGCAGCTGCCAGGCACGCGCGATGCGGGGATCTGCCGGATCAGGAAGTGCGGCGCGGAACGCGAAGCGGCCGCCGGCCGTGAAGTGGCGGTACAGGGCCTCGTCGTCGATCCCAAACAGCGGGCCGCGCAGGGTCGCGACCAGAGGCACGGGGTCGTCCGGGTCGGAGATCGCGGCGAGGACGCAGAGAAGGGCCTGGAGCTCTTCCGAGTCCTCGAAGGCCCCGCCGCCGGCGAGCTCGTACGGCAGGCCCCGCGCCTCGAGCTCGCGCGCGTAGGCCGCCATGGACGAGCGCGTCCGGAAGAGGACCAGGAAGTCGCCGGGCCGGCGCTCTCCGCGGCCGACCTCGGCCTCGATCGCCCGGGCGATGCGACGGGAATCCTGCTCGATCAAAGGTTCGGTGGCCGCCGTCGCCGTGCGCGTCTCGAGCCGGAATACCGGCGGCCCGCCCGGCTCGCGGTAGGGCTGGAGCGCCGCGTGCGCCGCCTGCTCCGGCGAGGCCTCGGCCGGAAGCTCCGCGCGGAAGACCGTGTTGACGAAGTCGCAGAGCCGGGCCGTCGCGCGGAAGTTGGTGGTGAGCGCGAGCAGCCGGCCGCTCTTCTCGATGCGGCGACGCACGAGGCCATAGGTCTCGATATCGGCGCGCCGGAAGCGGTAGATCGACTGCTTGGGGTCTCCCACCACGAAGAGCGAACCCGGGCGCGGCGTCAATTCCCGCCAGTCCGCGCTCGCCGTATCGCTGCTCGTCAGGTAAAAGAGGATCTCCGCCTGAATCGGGTCGGTGTCCTGGAACTCATCCACGAGGATCGGCAGAAAGCGCTCCTGGAAGGCGCGTCTCACGGCGGGGTTCTGGCGTAGCAGATCCCGCGCGTGGAGCAGCAGATCCTGGAAGTTCAGCCGGCCGTTCCGGCGGCGCCACGCCGCGTAGTCGCGCACGGCGGGCGCGACGACCGCGATCAGGACCGGATACAGGTACTCGCGCCAGGCGAGAATCGCGGGGACGATGACGCCGGCGAGGAGCGCCTCGAACTGCGCCCGCAGTGGGCCCGCGTCCCTCCCGTGATCCCGGGCGCGTTCCAGGACCTCGGCGACGCGCATGAAACTCGCGGGATCGTCGTCGGCGACGAACGCGGAGAGTCGCAGGGCGCGCCGCACGGCCTCCTGGTAGTCGGTCCACCCCTCGGGCAATGGCGTCTCGGGCAACTCGCTTGCGGCGCGCTCGAGGTACAGCCCGACGGCGTGTCGCGCCGCCCGGAAATCGGGAGGCGGCGTTTCCGGATCGAGCGCCGGCTCGACGTCCTCGTTCTCCGAAAGCGCCTCGAAGGTCTGGCGCAGCTCCTCGAGCTTCACGCCGAGGCCGGCCAGGCGCGCCAGGATCGGGCTGTCCTCGGAGAAGAGGCGCTCGGTGTAGCGGTCCCACGCCTCCTGCCGCGCGACCGTGTCCGCGGGTTGGTCCATCTCGACGAAGCCCGGGTCCACGCCCGCCTCGACGGGGCGCTCGCGCAGCAGGCGCGCGCAGAAGGCGTGGATCGTTCCGACGAATGCGGCGTCGAGGCGAGCCAGCGCGTCCTCGAGTCGCGTCCGTTCCTCGGGCCCCGCCTCGCGCGCTGCCTGCTCGAGGCGCGTCTGGAACCTCTGGGAAAGCTCGGCCGCGGCCTTGATCGTGAACGTGACGGCCGAGATGCGCTCGACGGGCGCGGTGCCGCTGCGCACGAGGGCCACCATGCGCTGGACGAGGCTCTCGGTCTTTCCCGTGCCAGCGGCGGCCTCGACGAGGATCGTGGTTCCGAGGTCCTCGGCGATCGCGTCGCGCGCGGCCTGATCGGGCAGGGGCCGCTTCGATTCAGTCCGGGTCATGGATCTCCCGGAAGGCCTGGAGCACGGGCAGCTGTGCGGCGGCGAGCTTTGCCGCGGCGCGCCGCCGCGCGATCTTCTCGCCGCCACAGACGGCCTCGTACTCGCAGAACTTGCAGTCCTCCTTGCTCACCGCGTGCGGAAAGGCGCCGGCACGCAGCAGATCGAGCAGGCGGCGCATGACGTCCCGCGTACGCGAGGCGTCGAGCGCGATCGGAAGCCGCTGGCCTTCGCCCTTCCTGCCCGGGAAGAAGTAGCCCGAGCGGGAGACTTCCGCCGAGAGGCCGGCGCGTGCGAGCAACTGCTCGAGTGCCAGCGCGTAGAGCGCATGCTGAATCTGGCGGCCGCCATGGATGCCGCGCTCGGCCCGGTAGCGATATGCGCTGCCCGTCTTGTAGTCCCAGACGTGAAACTTCCCGTCAGGCGCTTCGTCGACCCTGTCGATCGAGCCGCGCAGAAGGAAGGAATCGCCCGCGCCGATCGCGATTCGGACGGGATCGGGGCTGGCGATCGGGGAGCGGGACTCGGCCCTCTGCAGGCCGAAGGGCACTTCGAAGAAGCGCGGCGTGACCGTGCGGCAGTGCTCCTCCTCGAGGCGCAGGAATGTGCGGCTGGCGAGCAGGATCTCCTGGCGCCGCTCCTCGAAGGCGAGCTCGCTCGCCGGCGGCACCTTCTCCCTCCAGGCACCGATCCCCGCTTCCGCGAGCTCCAGGATGCGCTTGCCGTGACGGGCGGAGTCGGGCTTCTCCCCGGCCGCGGTGATTTCCTCGAAGAAGAGCCGGAAGACTTCGTGCAGCAGCGAGCCCGCCATCATCGGGTCGAGCCAGCGCGTGCTGTCGCGCTCGACTTCCTCCGGGGCTTCGATGCGGAGCACGTGCTTCAGGAAGTACCGGAACGGGCACTGCGCCAGCGTCTCCATCCGTGAGGCCGACAGCGGCTGGCCGGAGGCGCGCGGATCGAGCTCGGGCGTGCCTCCCGCGACCCAGCCGTCCCAGATCGTGAAAGCGTCCGAATCGCGCGCGGCCTCGGCACGGTGCCCGTCGGCCAGGTGCGGATGGAAGGCGCGCACGAGCGACCCCGCCGTGCCGGCCGCGGCCGACGGGCCCGCGTCGCGCAGGCGCGAGAGCCACCACTCGGTGTCGTCGAGGGCGGCATCCCGGTCGGGAGCGAATCCAGCCGGCTCGGGAAGGGCGGCCAGCAGAGCGGTGTAGTCCGCTTCGGGAGAGCCGGAGCTGGCGCGATGGAGCTCGAGGAAAAAGGGCGATGGAAACTGCTCGCTCTGCTGATCGAGGCTGCGCAGCTTCCAGCTCGAATAGGAGGCCGTGAGCGTCCCCGTCAGGCGCGACACGCAGGCGCGCAAGGCCAGCGCGGCGTCCCGGGGGCGGTCGCGGCGCAGGGTGAGGGCGGCTGGCGCGAGGATTCGATTGATGGCGCGCCTCTCGTGATCCAGAAGCACCGGGTCCTCGAGATCGTCGCCGGGATGCCGGCTCTCGTCGAGGCCGAGCAGGTACGTATGGGGGCGCCCCGAGAAGCCGCCGGAGCGATAGTCGGCGACATGGACGCGGCCGGGCCGGGCGCGATCGGCCGCGACGGAGAGGGCGCGGACGGCCTCGGCCAGACGCTCGGCGGCTTCTGCCGGGGCGAGGCGGCTCGCGGACAGGACCTCGAGCTCGGTGAGCAGCTTCTCGAGCGCGGCGAGCGCCGTCCCGTCGAGCTCGTCGCCGACGCGTGCGAACTCGCAAACGAAGGTCCGGCAGCCGCGGGCGAGCGCGGTCAGGTCGCACGGCTCGCGCGTCGCCGCGGCGGCGAGCTCGAGCGTGCGCCCGGCAAAATTGCGTGCGCACCGGGCCGCGGCTTTGCGGCGCGCGCGGCGCTCGTCGCGGACCTCGATCTCCTCCCGGCCGGCGTCCTGCCGGGCGGAGGGCTCCTCACCCTTTTCGAGCTCGGCGACGAGGCGGTCCAGGCACGCCTGGTGGCGCCCGGCTCCCCAGCCGATGCGGGCGTCGCGAAGAGCCCGCGCGGCGGCGCGCGTGCCGGGGGCGCCTGCGGTGTGGCCTGGCATCCGCTCGAACGTGAGGGCCCCCGAGGCGAGTGCTCCGCGGAGCACTTCGGCCGCGAATCCCTGGCCGATCCAGTTCAGGAAAGCGAGCGCGGCCTGGCCCGGCCGGGTAAAGGGGGCGGCGACGCCTGTGGAGAAGGTACACGGGATTCCGTGCTCGCGGGAGAGCTCCCAGCAGAGCGCCGGGTAAGTGGTTCCGTCGGTATGAAGGATCTCCACGGTGTCGAACGGCGATCCCTCGGCGAGGATCCGGCGGAATACCTCGCGGATCTCGTTCTCCTCGCCGGTCGCGCGGAAGAGTCTTGCCGTCCGCGCGTTGCGCGGCCAGTCGGCGGGCGGGTCAGTGGCGAGGATCGCGAGGCGTCCGCCCGCGAGCCGCTCGAGGAGCAAGCGCTCGACGGCCGTCATTTCCGGATTTTCCGGAAGGAGGTAAAGCGACGCGTCGGCCGGCCCGCCGGCGGCCGCGTCGACTGCCCGGCGCAGGACCTCGGCGGAATCGACGAATCCTCCTGTCGTCAACGCCGCGTCATAGCGGCCGAGGATTGCCTTGAGCTCCCGGCGCTTGCGCGCGTCGTCGAAGGCGCCTTGCGGCAGGGCGGCGGGGGAGATTCCCGCGGCCCGCAGCTCCTCGAACGTGCGGTGGACGGCACGGTGGAACCCCGGCCGATCGCGGAGCGGCCCGAAGTACGCCTTCTCGTCGAGTGCCTCGTCGCACGCTTGCTCGACCAGGGCGAGGGCCTGGGCGCGCGAGAGCAGGCGCAGGCCCTGCCGGGCGAGGTCCGCACCGACGAGGCCATGCGCGAGGGTCCGGACCGTCTCGGCGCGCAGGTTCATCCAGGGATGGCCCTCGCGGGAGAGGCGCTCGAGGATCTGGTGGCCGATCAGCAGCGACGGAGCGACGAGGATCTTCTCGGCGAGTGGCTGTTCGGCGCATACCCGCGCGAGCTCCCGGAGGAGCGTCGAGGTCCGCGGCGAAGGTGCGGGCTCTTCGTCGAAAGGGAGAAAGGGCTGGGTGGCCATCCCGGGGCCCATTCTTATTCAGATGAGGGACAAACGTGGTCCGGGCGGCGGTTGTGAGTTGCGAGTGTCGAGCCAGGCCCAGGCCCACCCACAACTCACAATTCTCCCTGAAGGAGTAGACTCTCTTCGGCTGCACGGGGGAGCCCACTTTGCGCCGTGGCGCGAAAGGCTGAGAGTCCGGTGCGATGTCGCCCGGAGACCCCGCGAACCTGATGCGGGTAATGCCGCCGTAGGGAGTGGACATGAGCATTCGTCGCGAGGCGCTTCCTTCCAACGCCATCGCCAACCGCGAGCCGCTACCGGGCTCGCGCAAGGTCTATGTCGCCGGGCCGCACGGCATGCGCGTGCCGCTCCGCGAGATCGCGCTTCAACCCACACGGGGGGTGCGCGGGGAGGCGGAGCTCAATGCGCCGCTGCGGGTCTACGACACGTCGGGGCCCTACACGGACCCAGCGGCCGAGATCGATCTCGAGCGCGGACTGCCGGAGCTTCGCCGGCCCTGGATCCTGGCCCGGGGCGAGTACGATCGCTCGGTTCCGGTGCGACCGAGCGCGCCCGGCCTCGCCATGACCCGGCCGCGCGAGGTTCTGCGGGGGCGCGGCAACGTCACGCAGATGCACTACGCGAAGCGGGGCGTCGTCACTCCCGAGATGGAGTTCGTCGCGATCCGCGAGAACCTGCCGGTCGAGCTCGTGCTCGGCGAAGTTGCCCTCGGGCGGGCCATCATCCCGGCCAACATCAACCATCCGGAAACTGAGCCGATGATCATCGGCCGCAAGTTCCTCGTGAAGATCAACGCGAACATCGGCAACTCCGCCGTTGGCTCCTCGATCGAGGAGGAGGTCGAGAAGATGACCTGGGCGACGCGGTGGGGCGGCGACACGGTCATGGACCTCTCCACGGGGCGCAACATCCACGAGACGCGGGAGTGGATCCTGAGAAACTCGCCGGTCCCGATCGGCACGGTGCCGATCTACCAGGCGCTGGAGAAGGTCGGCGGCCGGGCGGAGGAGCTCGACTGGGAGGTCTTTCGCGACACGCTCATCGAACAGGCCGAGCAGGGGGTGGACTACTTCACGATCCACGCCGGCGTTCGCCTGGCCTACGTTCCTTTGACGGCGAAGCGCGTCACCGGGATTGTTTCCCGCGGCGGCTCGATCATGGCGAAGTGGTGCCTCGCGCATCACCGCGAGAGCTTTCTGTACACGCGTTTCGACGAGATCTGCGAGATCATGAAGGCGTACGACGTGTCGTTCTCGCTCGGGGACGGCCTGCGCCCGGGATCCACCGCCGACGCCAACGACGAGGCGCAGTTCGCCGAGCTCGAGACGCTCGGAGAGCTCACGACGAAGGCGTGGGCCCACGACTGCCAGGTCATGATCGAGGGCCCCGGCCACGTGCCGATGCACCTGATCCGGGAAAACATGGAGAAACAGCTCGCTCTGTGTCACGAGGCGCCCTTCTACACGCTCGGGCCCCTGACGACCGACATCGCTCCGGGCTACGACCACATCACATCGGCCATCGGTGCGGCGATGATCGGCTGGTACGGCACGGCCATGCTCTGCTACGTCACACCGAAGGAGCACCTGGGCCTGCCGGACAAGAAGGACGTGAAGGAGGGCGTCATCGCCTACAAGATCGCGGCCCACGCTGCCGATCTCGCCAAGGGCCATCCGGGCGCCCGCGCCTGGGACGACGCCCTCTCGAAGGCGCGATTCGAGTTCCGGTGGGAGGACCAGTTCCACCTCGCGCTCGACCCCGAGACCGCGCGCGAATTCCACGATGCGACCCTGCCGGCCGAGGGCGCCAAGCTGGCGCACTTCTGCTCGATGTGCGGCCCGCACTTCTGCTCGATGAAGATCACGCAGGACGTGCGCGACTACGCGGCCTCGCTCGGCGTGGCGGAAGAAAAGGCCCTCGAGACGGGCCTGGCTGCGAAAGCCGAGGAGTTTCGAGGCGAGGGCGCTGAGATTTACAAGAAAGTCTAGGGCCGGCCGACCGCTCGATACATAAGCCGTCGCTTATGTATCTCGTCTCCTAGTCAGTTTGGAGTGACCGGTTCCGTCGCGTATATGCGTGGGTTGCGGGGGAACCGGTCATGAAGGATTCGACGATCTGGGTAGGTTTGGATTGGCATGCGGATGTGTGCGGTGGCCGCACTTTCCCTGATCCCGCGGCGGCCGGGAGATCGAGTCAAGACGGAGCGGCGAGACGCCGCTCGGACGCCTGTACCGGGTCGGAGAGCTGACGCTGGTCACGGTCCCCGATGAAAGACAGGAAGCACTGCGAGATCTGGTCCGGGCCCGCGAGGATGCGAAGGTCGATCTGCTGCGTCGCCGTCGCCGGCTGGGCAAGTTTCTCCTTCGGCACGGACACCGCTACTGCGACGGCAAGGCCTGGACGCAGCGTCACTGGAACTGGGCTCACTCTGCCGCCCTCCACCCCAATTAAGTCTTGAACCGGTCACCCCATATCAGAACTTCGCGACGAGGCCGATGGCGGTGGCGGTGTTGGTCGGCGAAAAACCGAGCACCGGCTTGTTCGTGTAGAGAAGGGTCCAGGACGCCTTGAGGGCGAAAATGGACGTCAGGGACGCCGTGATCGCGGCCTTCTCCGCGATGATCCAGTTGTCCGAGTCGGAGAGGTCGTACAGGAACGAGAAGTCATTGGTAAAAAACGCGGATTTCGAGAACTGCCACTTGTAGGCGAGACCGGCCCGCGCGCTGGCGTAGTTGCGATCGAGGCCGTTGGTCTCGCTCTCCGTTGTGTAGCCGAAGCCGATCTCCGGGCGCAGGAACTGGCTCGGGCCTTTGAGCAGCTTGTACCCGACTCCGGCCTCACCGTTGACGAGGCTGTCGATGCCGGCGAACGTGTTGCGCAGATATCCCGCGCTGGCGTAGACGTCGAGGTGCTCGTTCAGGTCGCGCGCGCCCTTGAGCGACGCCGTGGTCGCCTCGGAAGTCGTGATCCCATCGGTCGACGAGGACAGATAGGCGGCCTTCAGGACGACCGTCCACGGAAGCGACTTGTAGTCGAGCTCCAGGGCGCCGCCGATCGAGCTCGTGTCGGTGTTGCCGCTCGTCGAGAGGAAGGAGAACTCGGCCGATCCCGACCAGGGCGGCGGCGGCCCGGCCGGCGGCACGGGGCAGGGGCACTCGGGCGTCTGCGCGAACGCCGCGACGGGCAGCGCGGCGCAGAGAAGAAGAGCGAGTCGTATCCCCAGTTTCATGAGTCCTCCTTTCGAATGCGGGCGAATCGGAGCATCGGGCCGACGCCGCGATCCTTTCCGTCCGGGTCTAGCGAAGCGCCTTGCGAACCTTGGCGAGCTCGGCGCGCTTTGCCTTGTCGGCCTTCGGGTAGGCGAGGTGGAGCGTCTCGAGGGCCCGGATCAGGGTGATCGCGACGGCCAGCCGCGTGAACCATTTGTTGTCGGCCGGCACCACGTGCCAGGGCGCCCATGCGGTGCTCGTCGCTCGGATCATGTCTTCGTAGGCCGTCATGTAGTCGTCCCAGAAGCCGCGTTCCTTCACGTCGTTGATCGAGAACTTCCAGTTCTTGTCGGGCAGGTCGAGACGCTCGAGGAAGCGCTTCTTCTGCTCCTCTTTCGAGACGTTCAGGAAGAACTTCAAAATCCGGTACCCGTTTCGCGAGAGGTAGCGCTCGAACGCGTTGATGTCCTCGTAGCGTTCACGCCAGATCTTCCTCGTGACGAGCTCCGGAGGGAGCTTCTGGGCCTCGAGGAACTCGGGGTGCACGCGCACGACGAGGACCTCCTCGTAGTAGGAGCGATTGAAGATGCCGATCCGGCCGCGCTCCGGAACGCACTTCATCGTGCGCCAGAGGAAGTCGTGGTCGAGCTCTTCCGAGGACGGCGTCTTGAACGAGGTGACCTGGACGCCCTGCGGGTTGACGCCGGACATGACGTGCTTGATCGTTCCGTCCTTGCCCGCTGCATCCATCGCCTGGAAGACGAGCAGGATTCCCCACCGGTCCTGGGCATAGAGCTTGCTCTGGAGGTCGAGCAACTCGACGCCCCGCCCGAGCATCTGCCTGGCTTCCTGGCCCTCGAGCGAGAACCCCGCAGTGTCGGTCGGGTCGCGTTGGCTCAGGTAGAACTTGCGCCCTGGCTCGACCCGGAGGCGGTGGATGATACGGTCGGCCCTCTTTTCGTCGGCTCTATTCATGGCGGGGGATTCTAACCGCCATCGCGGCGCGGAAACCTTCGTCGGTTTCTTTCGAATCACCGGGAAGCAAGGAGGCTCTCATGACCGAAGTGACCCGCCACGACGCCGGATCCCTGTGCTGGGCGGAGCTTGCGACCACGGACCCGCATGCGGCGAAGTCCTTCTACACGACCCTTTTCGGCTGGACGTTTGCCGACAGCCCGATGGGCCCCGGCCCCGAGGACATCTATACCCGCCTGCAGCTTGCCGGCAAGGACGTCGGGGCGCTCTACCGCATGATGAAGGAGCAGGAGGGCCAGGGGGTGCCGCCCAACTGGCTGGCATACGTGGCCGTCGCGAGCGCCGACGAGGCGGCGAAGAAGGCGAAGGCGCTCGGCGGCCGCGTTCTGGCGGAGCCCTTCAACGTTCAGGAGTACGGGCGCATGGCCATGCTACAGGACCCGGCCGGCGCCACGCTCGCGGTCTGGCAGGCGGGCACCCACACGGGCGCGCAACGGATCAACGAGCCGGGCTCGCTCTGCTGGATGGAGCTCGCAACGAGCGACCCGGCGGGCGCGAAGACATTCTACTCGGGCCTCTTCGGCTGGGGCTGGAAGGACTCGACCGATCCGGGCATGCCCTACACCGAACTTCAGGTTTCAGGCCGCTCGAGCGGTGGGATGTTGCCCATCCGCCCCGACATGGGCGCCACGCCACCGCACTGGGGCATTTACTGGCTGGTCTCCGATTGCAACGCCACGGCCGCGAAGGCAAAGGCTCTCGGCGGGACGCTGTGCTTCGGACCGCAGGACATGCCGAAGGTCGGTCGGTTTGCGGTCGTTCAGGATCCGCAGGGCGCGACCTTCTCGATCTTTCAGCCCGCGTAGAAGCCGCGCGCCCCGCCCGTCACACCTTGATGAAGATTCGCTTTCGATAGAGGAGACCGAAGAAAAGCGTCCAGGCCGCGAGGTACGAGAGCGCGAAGAGGAGCGACCCCAGACGCGGGTCCGCAAAGCGATCGAACACGGTTTGATGGATCGTCGTCCAGAGTGAGCGCGGCTTGCCGTCGGGGCCGACGGTTCGAATGCCGATGAGAGCGATTGCGCCGAGCGTCGAGAGCGTGAAGGCCGCGATCGCATTGCGCCCGAGCCAGCGAAATGGCGCCGCCCAGGCCCTCCATCCCTTCCCGTCGATCGCCCAGAGAAAAGCGGCCAGGGCGAGGGCTGCCAGGCCGGACATGAAGGCCGCATAGGACGACGTCCAGAGGTTCTTGTTGATGGGAAGCGCGCGGCTCCAGAGGAGACCGACCGCGCCGGCGGCAGCCCCCGCGGCGCCGAGAGCCCGGATCTTCGCGCCGATCGGCGCGGATGCGCGGAGCCGTTCCCCGGCCAGGACACCGAAAAGGGTCGTAGCGATTGCGGGAAGCGTCGAAAGCAGGCCCTCGGGGTCCCAGCCCGGCTTCCAGGTGTGTACGCCAAAAACCGCGTGATCCACCCGTGCGCCGATGTTGCTCTCGGGGTCGAGCGGCCCGGCGGCGATGACCGCCCAGTAGCCGAGCAGCAGGGCTCCTGCAGACCAGGCGGCCGCGCGCCGGCCACCCGCGAGGAATATCGCGCCGGCGAAGAGGACACAGAAGCCGATGCGCTGGAGGACGCCGGGCAAGCGCAGGTGTTCCCGATGAAAGGCGAGGAAGCCGGCGAGATTGAGCGCGATACCGATACCGACGAGCACGGCGGCCCGGGCGACCAGGTGCCGGAAGAGCCCTGCGGCTGCCGCGCCTTGCGCGCTCCGCTGCGCGAACGACAGCGCGATCGAAACGCCGGCGAGAAACAGGAAGAACGGGAAGATCGTGTCGGTGTAGGTCCAGCCGTTCCACTCGGCATGGAGCAGCGGTGGATAGACCGCGCTCCAGGTGCCGGGGTCGTTGACGACGATCATCCCGGCTATCGTCGCGCCGCGCAGGGCGTCGACGGCGTCGAAGCGTGGGAAGAGGGTGCTCGCGATGAAGGGCACTCTACCCCTGCCGGCCCGCGGCTACACGGATCCCGTGCGGCACGACCCTCAAACAGGGGCTGGCCGCGGTTTCAGCGGAGACGAGCGGTTTCAGCGCAGACGGTCGGGGTATCGCTGGAGGCGATCACTCCGGGCGCCGCATCGTGACCCGGCGCGCGGGGCGAGGACCGGTCGCCAGGGCTTTCGGCACGAACTTTCCGGCGAGGCCGTCGGGCTCTCGACCGGCCACCCAGGCGTCTTCCACCCGGAGCTTTTCGAGGTCGACGACGGCGACGACGTCCGCGTGCGTGGCCGACACGAAAGCGCGCCTCCCGTCGCCCGCGATCAACAGGCCGACCGGGTCGGGGCTCGTGCCGAAGCGGTTCTGAAAGGTGCGGGACGTGCTCCCGGCGACGGCATCCCGCCCGATCGCGATTCGGCGGGTCTCGGCTCGGCTCGCGGCGTCGAAGACGCCGACGTCGCCCGAACCCGTGAAGGTGACGACGGCCCGGCTGCCGTCGGGGGTGAACTTGACGCGGATGGGGAAGGACGACGCAGGGATCGTCGCGACGACGGCGAGACTCTTGGCGTCGATCACCGAGATGGTGTTGGCGCCGCGGTTGGTCACCCAGATCTCGCTGCCGTTGGGCGAGGCGTCCACGCCCTCGGCGCCTTTTCCGGTGGGCAGGTCCTTGACCACTTTCCCGGTGACGAGATCGATGACCGTCAGCGATCCGCTCGACAGAGAGGTCACGTACGCGCGCCTGCCGTCGGGCGAGGCCGCCACCATGTGCGAGACGTCGCGGCCGGTCGGGATCCGGGAGGAGACCCTGCCGCTCCGCGGGTCGACGATGGCCAGTTCGCGCGTGCCCTCGGCAGTCACCAGAAGGCGGCCGTCGCGCAGCGCCTTGAGTCCGTGCGGGCGCGAGTTCTCGCCGATGTCGATCTTGGCGACGACCATCCCCGTGGCGACATCGATCAGGGAGACCGTGCGCCCGGGCTCGCGGGTCCGGCCATACGAGGAGACGGCGGCCGTCCGGCCGTCGGCGAGCAGCTCGACCTCATGAGGGCCGGGTTCGACCGGAACGGTCGCCTGCAGCTTTCCCGACACGCCGTCGAGGATCGAGACCGTGTTGTCGGATTTGTTCACGACGAGGAGAAAGTTGGCGGGGACCTTCGGCAAGGGGGTGGGCGAACGCCGGGGCGCCGGCGCCGGCGTCGGCGAGGCCTGCGGAGAAGACTCGCCACCTGCCGTCGGCGAGGTTTGAGGCTGTGTCGCCCCGCCCGGAGCCAGCCCGGGAGAGGCCGAGGCGCTTTGCAGCGCCAGGAGGGTCGTCAGAAACAGATGGAGCATTCCAGGCACTCCGTTACGCGGCCAGGACGGTGAGATCGCCGGGCCGGACCGAGAGACTCGCGGGCAGCTCGCCCCCGCGGACGCAGTAGTCGTCCTCGATGCGGACGCCGAACTTCCCCGGAATATAGATTCCGGGCTCGACGGTGAAGGTGTTGCCGGTCACGACGGGAGTGGTATTTCCGCGGACGAGATAGGGCGGCTCATGGCCATCCATGCCGAGGCCGTGGCCGAGACGATGCGTGAAGAACGGGCCGTAACCCGCCTCGTCGATGACTTTTCGGGCGGCCCGGTCCACCGCTTCGCCTGTCGCGCCGGCGCGCAACGCCTCGATGCCGGCGATCTGCGCGGTGTTGACGACGCCGTAGACCTTGCGCAGCTCGTCGGAAGGCGATCCCCACGACACCGTGCGCGTGATGTCCGACGTGTAGCCGCGCACCTTGCAGCCCGCGTCGATGAGGACCACGTCCCCGCCGGACAATTTCCGGTCGCCCGGCCCGCCGTGGGGAAGGGCGGACGAGGGGCCGAACTGCACGAGCCCCCCGCCCTGAACGCCCAGCTTCTGGAACTCCTGCTCGAGCATCAGCGACACCTCGCCCTCGGTCTTGCCGCTCGAGAGTCTCTTGTGCGTCGCCTCGATGGCGAGGTTCGTGCGTCGCGCAGCATCCCGGATGAATTCCTGCTCCTCCGGGCTCTTGATCATCCGGAGCGCGTCGAAGAGCGGCGTCGCGTCCTGGGCCGGGACGGAGTCCGCCGACAGGAGCCGCGCGGCAGTCCCGTAGGCCGTCGAGCCCTCGATGCCGAGCGACTTCGCCTTTCCGAGGGTCTTCGCGGCGATCGCGATCGGGTCCTCCTCCTCCTTCCAGGTCACGATGTCGTCGACGACCACGTCGCGCCGGTGGTTGTCGGCCTCGAAGAGCGGCGTGATGAGCAGGGCTGGCCCGTCGGCGAAGAGCAGAAGCGCTGTCAAGCGCTCGCTGCGCCCGATCGCGAGGTTGGTCGCGTAGGCAAGATTGGTCGAAGGCGTGACGAAGAGCGCGTCCACGCCGCGCGCCTTCGCGGCCCCGCGAAGCCTCGCCTGGCGATCCCGAAAGACCTCGGGCTTCAGGGGCGGCGGCAGGGGCGGCGCGGGTGTGGCCGCCGACGAGGCCCCCGGCGGCAGGGCCGCGGCCGCGGCCGCGGCGGCAGCGGCGGTCATCCAGTGACGACGTGTTAGACGCATGCGGGTGGCCCTCCGGCTCGGACGCGTAGGATATCGGTTTTCGACCTGCTATAACGATCGCGAGGAGGCCTCATGCCATACGACCCGAGAATGACGGCGCCGATGCGCGAAGAGCTGACGCGAGTCGGCTTCGAAGAGCTGCGAACGAGCGACGACGTGGATCGCTCGGTGGCCTCGCCCGACGGGCCGGTGCTGCTCGTCGTGAATTCGATTTGCGGCTGCGCTGCGGGAATCGCGCGGCCCGGCATCCTGATGTCGCTGTCCCACCCGAAGGCCCCCCGAAGGCTCGCGACCGTTTTCGCGGGGCAGGACATGGAGGCGACGGCGCGGGCGCGCAGTTACTTCGCGGGCCATCCGCCGTCTTCGCCGCAGGTTGCGATCCTCGCGGGCGGCGAGCTCCAGTTCCTGCTCCAGCGGCAGGAGATCGAGGGGCGCTCCGCTGGCGAGATCGCTGCGCGGCTGACAGCCGCTTACGAATCGCTGCCGACGGCGTCGTAGAGGCGAGACCTCCGGGGCCTCGTCCGCTCGTCACCGGGAGTTGCGGCGGTCTCCCTGGCGGCGATCGCTGCGGGCGGATTTCGAGGGCGAGAATCGGGCGTCCGCGCGGCGGTCGTCGGCGCGGCGATCGGCGCTGTTTCGGCGATCCGAACTCTGCGAATCCGGCGGCTTCGGCTGGGTCATCCTCTTGGGCTTCCTCTTGGGCTTCCTCTTGGGTTTCCTGTTCATGGTGATTTCAGGGCGGGGGTAACGGCAGAACGCGCCCGATCATTCCCGCCACGAGCCGCGTCAGTACACACCGCCCGTCAGGTGCACGATCGCGGTCCACAGCCCGCGGCTGAAACGAAAGGTGACGAGGGGTACCAGGATTGCGGCCGCGCCCCACACCGCGAGCGTGATGGGCAGCGGCCAGCGCGGGGCAAAGGCCGAGGCGATCATGAGTCCAAACGCGACGACGAACGTGTTGATGTCGAGCGAGCCGACCCACTGTCCGTGCTCCCGCGCGAAGCCGACGCCGCATCGGGGGCAGACGTCGTGCATGCGGAAGTACGACCGGAAGAGCTTCCCTTCGCCGCAGACGGGGCAGCGCAGCTTGAGCCCGCGCCAGACGACCTTTCGCCAGTAGCCTTCCGGCCAGCCGGTCCGGTGGCGAGCGGTCTCGCCGCGCCAGGGAAGAACGGCCGGCGGATCGGGCTCCTGGACTGCCATGCGGTTCGAATCTTACAGCGGGACGCGCTGTCCTTCGCGGGCGACGGCCCATCCCCTTTTCGCGAGCTCCTGCGCGAGAGTCCGGTCGTCGCGCAGCAGGCGATTCGTGTGGTTCAGGTGAACGAAGAAGACGCGGCCGCGGGCCACGTCGGCAGACGGCAGGAGCGCCATCGTCTCCGGAACGAGCGGATGCGGAATGTCCGCGATCGAGCGGCCCGGGAGCTCGTCGGCGGAGAAGAACGTGCCGTCGACGAACGCCGTCAATGTTGGGTCGGCGAGGAACTCGGACAGACCCCTCTCCCACCGATCCCACTTGTCGATGTCGGGCAGCCAGAGCAGCTTGCGGCTCGGACCACGGACGATGAACGCAACCGTATCCGAGTCCTCGTCGCGGTGCGGGACGCGGAGCGCGGTGACGTGAATCCGGGGCGTCAACGCGAACTCGACGTTTGGCTCGATTTCGCGGATCGCGATGTTCCCGAGGACGACGAGGCGGCTCCACGGCCGATTCTCGCGGAGAAATTTCGCCATCGAGGGCGTGCAGTAGACCGGGACGTTCTTCGCGCCGAGCACTTCGCGCCCGAGCTGGGCGAGCCCGAGATAGTGGCCGATGTGGGCGTGCGTGAGGAGGATGCCGTCCGGCACGCTGCCGAGCCGGTCGATCTGCTCCGCGAAGTCGGGTGTTGCGTCGATGAGGAAGCGTTTGCCTGCGGCCTTGTCGATCAAGCCGAGCGAAGCCACGAGCCGGCGCTTGGCCGGATCGCGGCGGGCATCGACACAGAGCGACTGGCGGCAACCGGCCTGCGGGACGCCGCCGTCCTGTGCGATTCCGAGCACGAGGGCCTCGGGGCCCGCCGCCGCGGCGGCGAGGCCCGCAAGGGCGATGACGAGGCCGATCATGGGCCTTACTGTAGACTGTCCTGCCGGAGGAGCCCATGGCCCGCAAGAGTCTGTCTCGCTCGACCGCGCAAGCGCTCGGACCGATCGTCGTGCCGCTGGTGACGAAGGTCGCTCTCCCCATCGCCATCGAGAGCCTGCGGCGCGGCGGAAAGTTCGACACGGACCGGTTTTTCGCGGAGGCGAAGGAGAGCCTGGCGAAAGGCCTGAAGAAGAGCCGCCCGGAGCTCGATGAGCTGAAGGACCAGATCGCCGACCGGGGCTCCGACCTCTATGAAGAGGTCCGCAAACAGGGCGCCGAGCTGCTGGAGAGCTTCGCCGAGAAGGGCTCGTCGCTCGCCGAGGAGTGGATGGGCCGCGTTCGCCCGCGCCGCCGCCGCTTTCGGCTGGTGCACGTGCTGGGCATCCTCGCCGTCGTCGGAGTGGGTGTGGCGCTGGTCGGACGCCGCTGACGCCGCGAGTCGCCAGCTCTCAGCTTTCGGCCGACATGGCCGTGAATTTCAGGCTGGCCGATCGCTGACAGCTCATAAGCTGACAGCTACCCTACGGCGAGCCGCTTGTACTTGATGCGATGCGGCTCCAGGGCGTCGAGACCGAGCCGGCGTTTGCGGTCGGCCTCGTACTCCTGGTAGTTGCCTTCGAACCACACCGTCTGGCTGTCGCCCTCGAAGGCGAGGATGTGCGTCGCGATCCGGTCCAGGAACCAGCGATCGTGGCTGATGACGACCGCGCAGCCTCCGAAATCCAGGAGCGCCTGTTCGAGTGCCCGGAGGGTATCGACGTCGAGGTCGTTGGTCGGCTCGTCGAGCAGCAGCACGTTGCCGCACTTCTTGAGCGTCCGCGCCAGGTGGAGCCGGTTGATCTCGCCGCCCGAGAGGTCGCCGATGCGCTTCTGCTGGTCCGGGCCCTTGAAGTTGTACATGGCGACGTAGGCGCGGGAGGGAATCTCGCGCTTGCCGAGGATCATCTTGTCCAGGCCGCCGGATATCTCGTCGTGCACGCTCTTGGAAGGATCCGGCCGGTCGCGGTCCTGGTCCACGTACGAGGGAATGACGGTGTCGCCCACCACGAGCTTGCCGGCGTCCGGCTTCTCCTTGCCCACGATCATCTTGAAGAGCGTCGTCTTGCCGGCGCCGTTGGCTCCGATGACGCCGACGATGCCGCCGCGCGGCAGGTCGAAGGAGAGGTCTTCCATGAGCAGGCGGTCGCCGTAGGCCTTGCGGACGTGTTCGGCGCGCACGACGACGTCGCCGAGGCGCGGGCCCGCCGGGATGAAGAGCTCCTGCGTCTCGCCGCGCACCTCGGGCCCCGCGTCCTCGAGGAGGGCTTCGTACCGGTCGATGCGGGCGCGGCTCTTCGCGTGCCGGGCCCGGGGCGACATCTTGATCCACTCCAGCTCGCGCTGCAGGGTACGGCGCTTGGCGGTCTCCGCCTTCTCTTCGAGCTCGAGCCGCTGCTCTTTCTGCTCGAGCCAGCTCGAGTAGTTGCCCTTCCAGGGTATTCCGGCGCCGCGGTCGAGCTCCAGAATCCAGCCCGCGACGTTGTCAAGGAAGTACCGATCGTGCGTGACGGCGACGACCGTGCCCGGATATTCGGCGAGGTGCCGCTCGAGCCAGGCGACCGACTCGGCGTCGAGGTGGTTCGTAGGCTCGTCGAGAAGGAGCAGGTCCGGCTTCTCGAGCAGGATCTTGCATAGCGCCACACGCCGCTTCTCGCCGCCCGAGATCTTCGCGACGTCGGCATCCGGCGGCGGCAGGCGCAGGGCATCCATCGCGAGCTCGAGCTGCCGGTCGAGCTCCCACGCGTTGGAGGCCTCGATGGCGTCCTGAACGCGCTGATACTCCGCCATGACCTTTTCGCTCTCGGGTTCCGAGAGCTCTTCGGCGAGCTTCTCGTTCAACTCCTCGAACCGCTTCAGCAGCGCCCGGGTCTTGGCCACGCCTTCTTCGACGTTGCCGAGGACGTTCTTCGACGGGTCGAGGCGCGGGTCCTGGGGCAGGAAGCCGACGCGCGCGCCGTCGGCTGGAAACGCTTCGCCCGCAAAGTCTTTCTCGACGCCCGCCATGATCTTCAAGAGCGTCGACTTCCCGGCCCCGTTCAACCCGAGAACGCCGATCTTCGCGCCCGGCAGGAACGAAAGGTAGATCCCCTTCAGGATCTCGCGCTGCGGTGGGACCACCTTGCGCAGATTGACCATCGTGTAGATGTACTGGTGTGCCATAGGGCGCGGGAGTCTATACGATTTGGAATTTGTGGCTTGTCAGTTGGGAGTCTCGCCGATGTTGATTCCCATCGTGCCGAGGAGTCGGTTTTCGTAGCGCACGTGGGTGAAGCCCGCGGACTGCATGAGCCGTTCGACACCCCGCTGGGCGGGGAAGCGCTCGAGGGACTCCGGGATGTAGAGGTAGGTCTGCGGGTCGCCGTGAAAGAGCCACCCCACCGCGGGCATCATCGTGCGCAGAAAGCCCCGGTAGAGCGCCATGGCGACGGCGTTGTCGGGCTTGCCGAAATCGAGAACGACGACCCTTCCGCCAGGCGCGAGCACGCGGCGCATCTCGCGCAGCGCCGCATCGAGGTCGGCGATGTTGCGCAGCCCGTAGCCGATCGTGACGACGTCGAATGTTCCGTCGGCAAATGGAAGCGCCAGCGCGTCCGCCTGGACGAACTGGCTGCGGCGGCGGCCTTCGGCCCGCCGTCGCCGCGCGACGACCAGCATCGGCAGCGTGAAATCCACGCCGACGACGGGGCCCGTGGCGCGCTCTTCGGCCAGAAAGCACAGGTCGCCGCTCCCGCAGCACAGGTCGAGCACACGAGGTGGCCTGTCGGGGCGCGCGCTTTCGAGCGCCAGGCTTACCGTCTGCCTCTTCCACCGCCGGTGCATCCCGAAGCTCATGATGTCGTTGACGAGGTCGTATCGCCAGGCCAGACGCGAGAACATCGCGCGCACCTTCGGAGCGCGCTCGGAATCGTACGAGAGGTACTTGTTCGTCACGGGACAGGGCCAACTATAGACGCCGTGCCAGGAGGGCAGATCCTGTTGTAAAGTTTCCAATCCGATGACCGAAGCCGGAATGAAGCCCGTGAGCGCCGACGAGGCGCGCCGCGTCGCCGAGGAGGCGCGCGAGACCGAGTGGAAGGCGCCGTCCCTCCTGAGGCAGATCTTCCTCGGCAACTTCCGGCTGGACCTGGTGCACCCCTTCCCGGAGCCGCCACCCGAGCGCCCGGAGTTCCACGCCTTCATGGACCGGCTCGAGCGCTTCCTGATGGAGCAGGTGGACTCCGATGCGATCGACCGCGAGGGGAAGATCCCCGCCGGCGTGGTCCGGGGACTGGCCGAGCTCGGGGCGTTCGGCATGAAGATCCCGAAGGAATACGGCGGCCTCGGCTTCAACCAGCGCGAGTACGGCGAGGCGATCAAGCGCATCACGAGCCGCGACGGCAACCTGGTCGTCCTGCTCTCGGCGCATCAGTCGATCGGCGTCCCGCAGCCCCTCAAGCTCTTCGGGACGAAGGAACAGAAGAAGAAATACCTGCCGCGGCTGGCCAGGGGCGAGATCTCCGCTTTCGCGCTGACGGAGGCAAACGTGGGATCCGACCCCGCAAACCTCGCGACGACGGCCAAGCGAACGCCCGAGGGCGACTACATACTCGACGGCGAAAAACTCTGGTGCACCAATGGAACGGTCGCAGGCCTCTTCGTGGTCATGGCGCGTCATCCGGACACGAAGAAGATTTCGGCCTTCATCGTCGAGAAGGGGTGGCCGGGCGTCGAGGTCGTCGTGCGCTGCCACTTCATGGGCTTGAAGGCGATCGAGAACGGCGTCATCCGCTTCACCAACGTGCGCGTGCCGAAGGAGAACCTCCTGTGGGGCGAAGGCAAGGGGCTCAAGCTCGCTCTCATCACGCTCAACACGGGACGACTGACGCTGCCGGCCTCGTGCGCGGTTCTGGGCAAACGATGCGTCGAGATCTGCCGCAGCTGGTCGAACGAGCGGGTTCAGTGGGGGCAGCCGGTCGGGCGTCACGACGCGATCGCGCAGCTGCTGGCCGAAATGGCCGCGACCACGTTCGCCATGGAGGCGGTGACAGACCTCGCCTCCTCGATGGCGGACATGGGCGATCGCGACATCCGCCTGGAGGCGGCGGTCGCCAAGATGTGGAACTCGGAAGAGGGCTGGAAGATCATCGATCGGACGATGCAGATCCGCGGCGGCCGCGGATATGAGACGGCGGATTCGCTGCGCGCCCGCGGCGAGGCGCCCATCCCGGTCGAGCGCATGATGCGCGACTTCCGAATCAACCTGATCTTCGAAGGCTCGTCGGAGATCATGCGTCTCTTCATCGCGCGCGAGGCCGTCGACCGGCACCTCGCGGTCGCCGGCGTCTTCGCGAACCCGAAGGCCTCGCTCGGAGAGAAGCTCGGGGCGCTGCCGCGGATGGCCGCTCACTACCTCTGGTGGTATCCCTCGCGCTGGCTGGGCTGGGGCCGGTTCCCGCGCTTTGCGGATTTCGGCCCGCTCGCAGGCCACGTCCGATTCGTCGAACGGACGACGCGGCGGCTCGCGAGAACAATCTTTCACCTGATGCTGCGCCACGGGCCGAGGCTCGAGAAGCGGCAGGCCCTGCTCTTCCGCACGGTGGACGTCGGCGCCGACCTTTTCGCGATGGCGGCGACGCTGTCCCGGGCGCAGCAGCTGCGCCGCGCCGGTTCCGCCGAGTCGCCGCAGGCGCTCGAGCTCGCCGACGTCTTCTGCCGCATGATGCGGCGCCGCATCGCCGACCACTTCCGGGCCGTCCGCTCCAACGACGACCTGCTCAAGTATCGGACGGCCCGGCACGTGCTCGACGGCGAGCATGCCTGGCTCGAACGGGGACTGGTGCCGATGGAGCTCGCCCTCGAGCTCGCGGCGCCGGAAGTCTCCGGCGAGCCCGTCGCGGCGCGGCGCTAGCGGCTTGAAGAAATTCACCGGCGGGCTCGCCCTCGTCACCGCGCTCGGTGCCGCGCTGACCTATGGCTTCTTTGCCCACCGGCAGCACTGGGTTCCCTACTATCAGGTCAAAGGGCTCTTCCGGGTCCTTCGGCCCCAACACCTGGCGCGGCGGTGGAATCGGCCGGCGGAGGGCGGATCCGCCCTGGCCGAGCGGGAGGCGATCGGCGCGCTGGTACAGCTTCCATACCTGCGGGGCTACAACCCCGCCTCGGGCAAGGGCGGCGTGACCCTCTACGATGCAGCCCGCGCGTACCCCGGCCTGAACCTCTGTCTTTCGGCGCACGCTCCGGAGGCGCGCCTCATGGACATGGAGGGTGCGGTCCGCCACCGCTGGGCGCTGGAAGCCGGCCGAATCTGGCCCGGCCTGAAGCTCGACTCGGAAAGGCGAGAGGACGATCTGTACTGGCGGCGTGCGCTTCTGCTCCCCGGGGGCGATCTGCTCGTCGTCTGGGAGTACATCGGTCTGATGCGCATCGACAGCCAGTCCCGGCTGAAGTGGGCCGTTCGCTGCGGAGCCAACCACGACGTCGCGGTGGACCGGGACGGAATGATCTACGTGCCGACGCACGAAAAGAAGGTGCTGCCGGAGGTGAATGCTGCGGAGCCGATCTTCGAAGACTTCGTCACCGTCCTGACGCCGGACGGCCACATTGTCCGGAACATCTCCCTGCTCCAGGCTTTCGTCAACTCCGACTACGCCCCCGTTCTCGTGAACATGAAGAACGAGGGAGACCTCTTTCATTCCAATTCGATCCAGGTCCTCGATGGGGCGCTCGCGTCCCGTTCTCCCGTGTTTCGCGCGGGCAACCTGCTCGTCTCGATCCATTCCCTGAGCGTCCTCGCGATCCTCGACCCCCGGCAGGACCGGATCGTATGGGCGCTATCGGGCCAGTGGCGCGCTCAACACTCGCCCCGTTCGCTCGCGAGCGGGCGCATGCTCCTGTTCGACAACTTCGGCAGCATGCACATGGGAGAGTCGCGCGCTCTCGAGGTGGACCCGTTCACCCAGGAGATCCTGTGGCGGTACGGCGAGGGCAAGGACGAGAGGATGTTCTCCGAGACGAACGGCTTCGTCCAGGGGCTCCCCAACGGCAACGTTCTCGTCGTCGTGTCCAACGAGGGCCGGGCCCTCGAGATCACGCCGGGGCGGGAGGTCGTCTGGCGATACGACAGCCCCTTCCGCACGGGGGAAAAGAACGAACTCGTCGCCACACTGCACCAGGTCGAACGGCTGCCGGCGGACCTGCCCGTCGATTCCTGGAGCCAGCCGCCCCCACGCTAGGAAGTGAGCTTCTGGTAGGCTCGCTGCATGCGAAGCGCGCTGCGGGCGATCGCTCTCTGCCTCGTGGCCCTGCCGATGTCCGCGGCGGATCCGGCGCCGGCGGGAGGCGAGTTCGCCGCGATGGCGACCGTGAAAACGAACCAGGGCACCCGCAGCATGGGCTTGGACGTGGTCGTCACGAGCTTCATGAGCGTCGAGCAGGCACAGTCCCTGAAGCGGGTTCTCGAGGAGGGCGGGCAGCGGGCGCTCTTGAACATGATCCGCGGAACGGGGCAGGGGCGCATCCGGCTCGGGGCGTTCGAGTACCCGATCGACCTCGTCGTCGCCGAGCGGACGAAGGACGGTGAGCGCTACAGCGTCGTCACTTCTCGTCCGATGCGGTACGAAGAGGCACAGGAGGGGTGGCCGTCGGTCGACTACCCCTTCACGATCATCGTGTTCGAGGTTCCCGAGTTCGGAAAGGGCGAGGGCCGCATCTTCACGAAGGCCGCGCTGTTCGTCGACTCCGAGGGCCACGTCCGCGCCGAACAGTACGAACACGAGCCCGGGACCCTGAAGGACGTCAAGCGGCTGAAATAGCCCGCCTCAGAGCCCCGGCACCTCGTCGGTTCCCTCGTTGATCCCCTCGAAGAGGAGCGTCGAGAGGTAGCGCTCGCCCGTGTCGGGAAGCATCGCCAGGATGACGGAGCCCTTCGGCGCCCTGGCGGCGACCTTTTGCGCCGCCGCGAAGGTGCCGCCCGAGGAGATGCCGCAAAAAATGCCCTCCTTCGTCGCGAGGTCGCGTGCCGCGTCGCGGGCTTCGAGGTCGGAAACGAGCACGATCTCGTCGACGACGCTGCGGTCGAGGACCGCGGGAATGAAGTTGGGCGTCCAGCCCTGGATCTTGTGGGGCTTCCACTCCTGCCCGGAGAGCAGCGCCGCGCCCTCGGGCTCCGTGGCCACGACCCGAATGTCGGGGCGCGCCTTCTTGAGCATCTCTCCCGCGCCGGTGAGCGTCCCGCCGGTGCCCCACCCGGTGACCCAGTAGTCGAGGCGCTTGCCCGCGAAGTCGCGCAGGATCTCGGGCCCGGTCGTGTTGCGGTGGTACTCGGGATTGGCGGGGTTCTCGAACTGCCGGGCGAGAAACCAGCCGTTCTTCGCCGCGAGCTCCTCGGCTTTCTTGACCATGCCCGTCGCGCGTTCGGCGGCGGGGATGAGCACGACCTTCGCTCCGAGGATGCGCATCAGCTTGCGCCGCTCGATCGAGAAGCTGTCGGACATGAGCGCAACGAAGGGGTAGCCCTTGGCCGCGCAAACCATGGCGAGGGCGATGCCTGTATTGCCGGAGGTCGCCTCGACGACCGTCTGGCCGGGCTTCAGCGTCCCGCGCCGCTCGGCATCCTCGATGATCGCGATCGCGAGGCGATCCTTGACGGAGGAGAGGGGGTTGAAGGCCTCGCACTTGACGTACAGGGTCGTGCCCTGCGGGGCGAGGCGGTTGATCTTGACGACGGGCGTGTTGCCGATGGTGCCGAGGATGCTTTCGTGAATCATGGTCGTGCCTCCTGGGTCGTGGTTGAGGGGGTTAGGATATGCCTCCATGACACAAAAACCCATCGGGTTTATCTCGGGCGCGCTCTTGCTCGCAACCGGAGTCGCATCCGCCGCGGCGCCCCGGACGATGCGGCTGGACTACTTCCATACCGGCAACGGGGCCCAGGAGCAGTTCAGCCTCGATCGGGTCGTCGTCGAGCCCCTGGCCTGGCCGGGCAACCCGCGGCGGCCGATCGACGATACCAACCTCGGCAAGTACTTCTTCGAGGTGATCGACCGCAAGACCAACCGCGTGCTCTACTCGCGCGGCTTCGCGTCGGTCTATGGCGAGTGGGAGACGACGGGCGAGGGGAAGACGATTTCCCGGACGTTCTCCGAGTCGCTGCGGTTCCCGACTCCCGATTCCCCGGTGCAGATCGTCCTCAAGAAGCGCGATGCGCAGAACGCCTTTCGTGAAATCTGGTCGCTGACGCTCGACCCGAAGGACATCTTCATCGACACGGCGGCGCCGCCCTCGCCCGGGGCGCTGATCGAGATCCAGAAGATGGGAGAGCCGTCGGGCAAGGTCGACTTCCTGATCCTCGGCGACGGATATACGGCGGCCGAGCGCGGGAAGTTCGAAAAGGATGCCCGGCGGCTCACGGAGTTGCTGTTCGCGACCTCGCCCTTCAAGGAGCGACGCGCGGACTTCAACGTCTGGGCCCTGTGCCCGGCCTCCGAGGAGTCGGGCATCTCGCGGCCATCGACGGGCATTCACCGCCGGTCTCGAATCGGCGCGACCTACGACGCGTTCGGCTCCGAGCGCTACGTCCTGACCTTCGAAAATCGCTCGTTTCGCGACGTGGCGTCCTTCGCACCGTACGAATTCGTGGAGGTCCTGACGAACACACGCACGTACGGTGGGGGCGGGATCTTCGGCCTTTACTCGACGGTGGCCGCAGACAGCCTCTGGGCGCCGTACATCTTCGTCCACGAGTTCGGGCATCACTTCGCCGGGCTCGCGGACGAGTACTTCACGTCGGCCGTCGCCTACCAGTCCCCCGCGGAGCGGGTGGAACCGTGGGAACCGAACGCTACCGCACTGCTCGATCCGAAGAACCCCAAGTGGAAGGACCTCGCTACCCGGGACACGCCGATACCGACGCCGTGGGCGCAGGAGGAGTTCGAAAAGACTTCGCGCGAGTTCCAGAAGCGTCGCCGCGAGATCCGGGCGGCCAACGGCTCCGAAGACCAGATGGATGCGCTCTTCAAGGAGGAGCAGACCCACGAGACGAAGCTCCTCTCGACCGACCGCTTCTCCGGCCGGGTCGGCGCCTTCGAGGGGGCCATGTACGAGGCGAAGGGGTACTTCCGGCCGCAGGAAGATTGCATCATGTTCTCGCGCAACGAGGTCCCGTTCTGCGCGGTCTGCCGGCAGGCCATCACCCGCATCATCGATCTCTACAGCCGATAGGCTCCGGCGTTGAGCTTCCACCGCGGATTGCAGCTCGCCGGCTTCGCCCGGCGGCATCTCGGTCGCATGAACCGAGGGCGACGCGAAGTGATGGCCCGCCTATCCGCGCCGTCGCCCGGCAACCTTCCGATGCCGACCTTCGTGCAGCTCCGCGTGACGAACCTCTGCAACCTGCGCTGCAAGATGTGCGGCCAGTGGGGCGACACGGGCATCTTCCGCTCGCAATCCGGGGCCAGCGCGACCGATGGGGCGCTCGAGCGGGCCCGCATCCAGGAGTTGATCGGATTGAAGCGCCAGCTCGCGCTCTCGGACTACGTACGGCTACTCGACGAGCTCGCGCCGGCGCAACCGATCATCAGCCTGTTCGGCGGCGAGCCGCTCCTTTATCCCGACATCCTGCCCCTCGTCCGCGAGGTCAAGCGCCGCGGCCTGACCTGCACGATCATCACCAATGGCGGCCGGCTCGAGCCGCTCGCGCGGGGGCTCGTCGAGGCGGGGATCGACTCGATCGCCGTCTCGATCGACGGGCCGCCCGAGGTCCACAATCGCATCCGCGGGCAGGCGGACAGCTTCGAGAGGGCGGCGGCGGGGATTCGGGCGGTGGCGCGCTGGCGGCGCGAGCTCGCACGCGGCGGGCCGATGACGATCGCCATTCTGCCCGTGACCGAGCTCAACATCGGTGTGATCGTTCCGGCAATCGCTGCTCTCCAGACGCTCCCCGTCGACACGATCAACGTGGGGCTGCGCTGGTTCATCCCGCCGAGCGTCGGCGCGGAGTACGAGCGGGTCATGCGCGAGGAGTTTGGCGTGGCTGCGACGTCCTGGAAGGGCTTCGAGTTCGAATGGTCGTCGGTCGCCGCGTCCCGGGAGCGGCAGATGCTCGACCTCGTCAAGCTCTTGAAGGGTCTGCGTCGGCGCCGGTTTCTCGACTCGGCGCGCGGCAAGCCGTGGACCTCCTTCGTCCCCGACGTGCCCGCGGCACGTGTTCCCGAGTACTTCACGAACTTCGCCGAGACCTTCGGCCACAACATGTGCCCGGTCGCCTGGTACTTCGCCCAGATCGAGCCCGACGGCGAGGTGACTTTCTGCGGCGATTTCCCGGATTACTTCATCGGCAACGTGCGCGAACAGTCCTTTCTCGACATCTGGACGGGCGAAAAGGCGCGGCGCTTTCGCGCGAAGCTCGCGAAGGAGCCTCTCCCGATCTGCGCCCGCTGCTGCGGCAACTACGTCTATGGAAGGTGGGACAGGCCGTAGAAGTTCACAGTTGACGGTCGAGAGTCAGGGGAGGCTTCCAGCGCCTGTCGCCTGCCGTCCGTCGACGTCTTGCGCGTCTCCCCAGAACCGATAGAAGTTGAACCACTGTGTCGGGTGCCGGCGGATGGCGCCCTCGATGTTCGCCGCGACGAGGGTCATGAGGCGCATCGCGTCTTCGTCGGGCGACAGCGCGGGATCGGCGCTCAAGGGTTGGCCCCAGACGTTGAAGTAGGAGCCGTCGGAGTTCCTCAGGAAGAAGCCCGGCAGGATGTCGCAGTGACAGAACCGCGCGAGCAGCGCCGGAGAGCGCAGAAACGGCGTCGGCCGGCCGAAGAACGAGACGACCACCTGGTCCTCCGGGTACGCGCGGTCGACGAGGAGCGCGACGGCGCGGCCGCGGTCGACCGCGGCGCGCACCTTGAAGGCGGTCGCCATCGAGGAACCGATGTCGATGGATTCGACACCGAGGCGTTCGCGCAGTTGCTGGCGCATGGCCTGAACGTTCGGGTCGAGCTCGCGCTGGCCGACGACCGCCGGCACGAGGCCGTGCTGGCGCAGCGTCACCGCACCCATCTCCCAATTCCCGACGTGGCCGGTGACGAGCAGAAAGCCCCGCCCGTTCCGGCGGCTGCGCTGCAGGACGCGCGCGTCCTCGGCGAACGTCGTGATCCGCGGCACGAAGGCTTCGCTCCGTAATCGCCAGACGTCGATCGTGTGGCGGCCGTATTCGAAGAACTGCGCGGCGGCGAGGCTCGCGGCGCGAGCCTGTCCGACGCCGAGGGCCTTGCGAAAGTTGTCGCGCATCCCGCGCTTCGTGCGTGTGAGGAAGGTCACGGCGAGGCCGTTGCCGACGAGGTTGATGGCGTTCAGGGCTGCCATCGGAAGCCAGCGCGCTCCGTAGTGGAGGCCTCCATAGACGATGCGGTTGGACAGCCCGTGGCTGACCCACTTCTTCCGGCCGCGCGGCGGTGCGAGGCCGTCGGAATCGAATCCGCCCGCTTCGGTTTCGCCCATGCGCGGGTTGAGTCTACAATTCGCCAGGCCCATGAACGTGCTGCTTCTGCGACCCGATCCGGGGAACGAGCGCTTCGGACTGGGGCCGTTTTTCCGCGTCGAGCCGCTCGGGCTCGAGTACGTGGCGGCGGCGCTGCGCGCCCGCGGGCACACGCCCGCCATCGTGGATCTGCGATTCGGGCACTCGGTGGGAGCGTGGATCCGGAGGTCCCGGCCGCGCGTCGTGGGGATCTCCTGCATGCACGCTCTCGAGTACGACCGGGTGATCGAGACGGCCCGGCGCGTGCGCCGGGCCTCTCCGGACGCGCTCGTGCTCGTCGGAGGGCACGCGGCAGCGGCGTTTCCGGGTCCCCTGCAGGTTCCGGAGATCGACGCCCTTTGCGTCGACGACGGCGAGGAGGTCGTGCCGGCCGTGGCGGATGCAATCGAGGCCGGCCGCCCGCTCGCCGACGTCCCGGCGCTGCTCGTGCGTTCGCCGGAAGGTTGGACCGCGACGGCGGCGCTTGCCGAACGCACGGCGCTCGACGAGGTCCCGCAGCCGGCGCGCGATCTCGTCGAGCGCGACCGCCACCGGTACCACTGCCTTCTCTTCAAGCCGGTGTGGCTCGTGGAGACGGCGCGCGGCTGCCCGTTCCGCTGCAACTTCTGCTCGGTCTGGCAGCTCTACGGCCGATCCTTCCGGGAGAGGTCGATCGGCGCGGTCGTGGACGACCTGGCGTCGGCCGGCGACGCCGTATTCATCGCCGACGACCTGTTCTGGAACCATCCGGAGCGGAGTCTCGAGCTGGCGGCTGCGCTGCGCCGGCGGGGCGTCTTCAAACGCTGGATCCTCGTGCAGACGCGCACGGACGTCGTCTGCCGGCACCCGGAGCTGCTCGAGGCATGGCGGCCGATGGCACGGGACTTCGACATTTTCTTCGGTCTCGAGGCGGCCTCGGACGCGGGCCTCGCGAACGTGACCAAGGACGCCTCGGTGTCCTCGTCGGTCGAGGCCGGCCGGATCGCACGCTCCCTGGGCTACGGGGTAACGGGCAACTTCCTGGTGGATCCCGACTGGGCCGAGGCCGATTTCGAGGAGCTCTGGGATTTCGTGGCCAAGAACGGGTTCCAGCGGGCTGGCTACACGATCCTGACGCCGCTGCCCGGCACCGAGCTCTTTCAGAAGCTCGCCCCGATCCTGAAAGGCCAGCCCTGGTTCAAATACGACATGCATCACGTGCTGTGGGAGCCGCGCCTCGGGGCGCGGCGATTCTTCGAGCTTTACGCCGAGACCTGGCGGCGCTCGATCCTGAACACGAGCGGCGAGAAGCGGTGGATCGACTGGATGCGCCAGATCCGGCCCGCGCAGGTTCCATACCTGACACGCGTCCTGTTGCGCACGCAGCGGATGATGAAGGCCGAAGCGTACCTGAGCGAGCACGAGGCCACGCGGAGAGAGGTCGGCACCGCCCCCGAGCCGGCTCTCGAGGCCTCCTGAGCCCGACCCTTCTGGACGCGGCGTTCCGCGGGCGTGCCGAGCGAAATCGAGTCTGAGCGCGGGTATCATTCGCACCGGCCGAGACCGGCCTGGAGGCGGGACGATGAAGACATGGCTGGTGGCAGTGTGGCTGGCGATCCTTCCGAGTGCGGCTTTGCCCCAGTCGACCGATGCCATCTTTGCGACGGGGACCGTGGGCGGGATCATCGACGGGTGGCATGCGGCGGCCGCGGCGGCGGACGAGCAGAGGTACTTCTCGTACTTCACTCCGGACGCCGTGTTCCTGGGCACCGATGCGACCGAGCGCTGGACGCGCGACGAGTTCCGCAAGTTTGCGCATCCGTACTTTGCGAAGGGGAAGGCGTGGAACTTCAAGACGGTCTCGCGGTGGATCGCATTCGCTCCCGACCGGACCGTTGCCTGGTTCGACGAGATGCTCGATACGCCGAACCTCGGGCCGTGCCGGGGCTCGGGTGTGGTCGTCTTCACCAACGGCTCCTGGAAGATCGCGCAGTACAACCTCTCGATCCCCATACCCAACGATCTGGTCGACGACTTCAAGAAACGGATCGAAGAGTACGAGAAGCAGCCCAAGCAGCCGAAGAAGGGGTCTTGAAACCATGAAGCGAGCACTTGTCGGCGCTTTCCTCGCGGCCGTCGCGGCCGCGACTTCCGGGCAGTCCCGGCAGGCCGATCTCGTGTTCGAGAAGGGCGCCGTCTACACGGTCGACGGCGTCCGGAGCTGGGCCGAAGCCGTCGCCGTCTCGGGCGGTCGCGTCGTGGCGGTCGGGACCAACACGGCCATCCAGCCCTGGATCGGACAGTCGACGAAGGTCGTGGATCTCGGCGGAAAAATGCTGCTGCCTGCCTTCCACGACTCCCATGTGCACCCCGTCTCGAGCGGCATCGAAGCAGCGGAGTGCGACCTTCACGGTCTCGAGACCTCCGAAGAGGTGCTCGCTCGGATCAAGGCCTACGCGGCATCGCACGCGGGAGCCGCCTGGATCCGGGGCGGCGGCTGGGACCTTCCGATCTTTCCGGCCGCCGGCCCCACGAAGGCCATGCTCGACGCGGTCGTCCCCGACCGGCCCGCTCTTCTGGAGTCGAGCGACGGGCACTCGGCCTGGGTGAATTCCCGGGCCCTGGCGATCGCCGGCATCACGAAGAAGACGCCCGATCCGCCGTACGGTCGCATCGAACGCGACCCGAAGACCGGAGAGCCGAGCGGGGCTCTGCGCGAGGATGCCGTTGGCCTGGTCTCGAGCCATCTTCCGCCGCATACCGCGGCGGAGTACCTGGATGGCCTGAAGACAGCGCTGAAGATGGCCAACGGGTTTGGCCTGGTGTCGCTCCAGGAAGCCGACGCCAGCGAGAGCATCTTGAAGGCGTACGCGGCTCTCGATGCACGAGGAGAACTGACGGCTCGGGTCGTCGCCGCGATCCACGTGGACCCGGACAAGGGCGTAGCGCAGATTCCGCGCCTGCTCGAGCTGCGGGGAAAGTACCGCGGCAGGCGCTTCCGGGCGGACGCGGTCAAGATCTTTGCCGATGGTGTCCTCGAGACGCGCACGGCCTCCATGCTCGAGCCCTACATCGGTTTCGGCGACGATCGCGGCAAGCCCAACCTCACGCCGGAGACCTTTCGGGCCCTGGCGAAGGCCCTCGACAGGGAAGGCTTCCAGATCCACGTGCACGCGATCGGCGACCGCGCGATCCGCGACGCCCTGGATGCCCTCGAGGCGGCCGAGAACGCCAACGGCCGTCGCGACGCGCGGCATCACATCGCACACCTCGAGCTGATCGAGCCGCCGGACATTCCGCGCTTCCGCCGACTCGGTGTCATCGCGAACTTCCAGCCCCTGTGGGCCAATGGCGACAAGTACATCACGGAGCTGACGGAGCCCACGCTCGGCCCGGAGCGCTCGCGGTGGATCTATCCGATCGCCAGCGTCATGGCCGCCGGAGGAGTGACGGCCTTCGGTAGCGACTGGGGCGTGTCGTCGATGAACCCTCTCGACGCCATCGAAGTGTCGATCACGCATCGGGAGCGCTCGCGGGGGCCGGGTCCGCCCTGGCTGCCGGAAGAGAGAATCTCTCTGCCGGATGCGATCGCGGGGTACACGATCCGCGGCGCCTACCTCGACTTCACCGAGAAGGAGACCGGGTCAATCGAGGTCGGCAAGCTCGCCGACCTGATCGTCATCGACAGGAACCTGTTCGAGATTCCTCCTTCGCAGATCCACGACGCGAAGGTTCTGCTGACGCTGCTGGACGGCAGGGAGGTCTTCCGAGCGCCGGGCTTCTGATGCAGCGCTACTGCAGTCCGAAGGTCGCCGTCAGGAAGACCGCCATCTCGCCCCGCGTGTTGGCGGCGTCGGGACAGAAGAGCAGCGGGTTCGTGCTGCAGCCCGCGCTCACGCCCTCGGCGTAGAGCCGCTCGATCCAATCGACGGCAAACGCCTTGGTCGGGGCGCAGGGCACGTCGGCGAACACGCCGGAGCAAGGCGCAGGCGCGTAGCCGGCCGGGTGCTTCGCCGCGAGCAGGAAGACGGCCATCTGGGCGCGCGTGACGGGATCATTCGGGCCGAATGTGCCGTCCGGGTACCCCGCGGCGATGCCGCGGCGGTGGAGCTCCTCGATCCAGTCGACCGCGAAAGTGGCAGGGGTGCCGGGGCAAGGCACGTCGGGGAAGATGCCTGGCGGCGTGCAGGGGGGCGGCGCATAGCCCGGTTTTTCCGTCGCGCGAAGCAGGAGCACGGCCATCTCGGCTCGCGTCACGGCCTTGCCCGGGCAATAGTCGCCGCCGCTGCACCCCGCGGTGATCCCGTTGCGGGCAAGCGTGTTGACGAAGTCGTGGAACGGGTGGGCCGGCGACACGTCGAGGAAGTCGACCGAGACGAGTCGACCTGCCGCGGGCACGTCGCAGGACGACAGGGTGTCGACGAGCTCGAGAAGGATCGTTGCGCCCGGGGTCGGCGAATGGAACGCGATCTGGCTCGTGCCCTGGCCGGAGGAGATCGCGCCTCCCGTCAGCTTCCAGGTGTCGATGTGCCCCGGGCCCGACGTGGAAGTGGCCGTGCTCACGGTCGAGGGCGGCACCGAGACGGGCGCCGCGATCGTCGGTGCCGGGAACGGGCAGGTGACGACCGAGGTCTGGACGGAGGACGCGTTGTTGGCCGTGATGGGATCGAAGGCGCTGCTCGCGACGCTCGCCGCACTCGTGATGGTTCCCGGGGCGGATGGAGTGACGACGACCTGAATCGTCGCCTGGCCACCCGCCACCACCATGCCGAGGCTGCACGAAACCCCGTGCGCGAGCAGCGTGCACGATCCCTGGCCGGGCGTGGCGGAATCGATGGCGGCCGATGGCGAAAGCGCCTCCGAGAAAGCGACCTCGGGTGCGACCGCCGGGCCGGCGTTGGCGACCGTTACCGAGTAAGTCACCGGGACGCCGGGTATCGCCGGGTCCGGCGAGGCCGACTGGGCGACCGAAACGTCCGCTGCCGTCGCGTCGACGGCGGCCAACGCATCGACGCGGCCCCAGCCGTACGTGGCGTTCGGAATCATGCTGCCCGGAATCCCTCCGCACGTCTGGCTCGTCGTGCGCGGGACGCACGAGCCCGCGATGACGGGCTCGATGGCGTCTGGATCGCGCGCGAGGCCGGGACTCGCCGACAGGAGCAGCGCGACGAGGCCGGCGACGTGGGGTCCGGCCATGCTCGTGCCGTCGAAGACGGCGTACCCGTTGCCCGGCACGCTCGAGCGAATGCCCACGCCCGGAGCCGACACGTCGGGCTTGAGGCGGTTGCTCCCGTCCACGATCACGGGGCCGCGGCTCGAGAAGCTTGCGATGACGTCCGCGCTGTTGGTCGCGCCGACGGTGAAGGAGGCGTCGTAGATGGCGGCCGGATCGCTCACGGACGAGCAGCTCGGGCCGCTGTTGCCCGCCGACACGACGACCTCGATCCCGGCCGCGCGCGCGCTTTCGACGACTGCCTGAAGCACGGTGGGATCGGTGCAGCCTTCGCTCGGGGGACAGCCCCAGGAGTTGTTGATGAGGTGTGGCGCCCTGGAGGGGTCGGGGTTGAGGTTTGCGAGGTTCGTCGGCGCGATGAACCATTGGAAGCACTCGGCGTAGCTGGCGGGCGTGCCGTTTCCCCGGTCCATGTTCCGGCAGCCGATCCACTTCGCCCCCGGAGCCATTCCGATTCGGTTGGATCCGCCGTCGTCGCCGACCATCGTCCCCATCGTGTGGGTGCCGTGATCGGTGTCGTCGCAGGGCGCCGACGCATCGTGGCCGCAGCTTCCGCCCCCCGAATGAATGGCGTCGTGCCAGTTGTAGTTGTGGTCGGCAGCGCTGCCGTTCCAGCCGCGATACTTTCCCTTCAGCGCGGGATGGTCCCACTGGTAACCGGTGTCCTCTCCCGCCACGACGATGCCCTGGCCCGTGGCGCCGAGGGCCCAGGCGTCCGGGGCATGGACCTTCGTGATGTTCCACTCGATTCCGTCGGGCGAGGCCGGGCCCGACGGCCGGCGGCCGGCAGGGCTGCCGAGAGCAACGGTCGGGTTCGCAAAGATGTGAACGACATCCTCGCGCGCGGCGAGCTCATCCACGAGCCCGCGGTCACCGCGCACCCAGATCATGTCCGCGACCCAGAACGGCCGGTATTCCGCGCCACGCGCGGCAAGGAGCGCGAGAAGGGGAGCCTGCGCGCGCTCGGCCGTCGACCGTAGCGCGTCGAGAACGAAAGCGCCCTTCTCGAACCGCGTCGGCAGCGACGCGGTCCCCCGCAGATCCGCCTGCTCGTGCAGGAGCACCAGAAACTCCGTGTCGCCGCGAGAGGTCGTCTCGAGGACCCACGGATCGATCCGGGCGCTCTCACCCGCGGTCAGAGCAGCGCCGGCGGCGAACCCGAGCCAGAAAACAAAAGCGTTCCGCCAGCGCATTTGGGGAGCGATTATTCCCGATTCGAACCCGCCTATTGCAGCCCGAAAGTGGTGACGAGGAACACGGCCATCTGCCCGCGCGTGCTCGCCTGCGCGGGGCAATACTGCAGCAGACTCGGGTTGCAGCCGCCCGTGATTCCGTCGAGATAGAGCCGCTCGATCCAGTCGACGGCGAAGGCCTTCGTGGGTTTGCAGGGGACGTCCGCGAAGATGCCCGAGCAGGCCGGAGGCACGTAGCCGGGCGGGTTCTTCGCGACGAGCAGGAAGACGGCCATTTCCGCCCGGGTCACGGGCTGAGTCGGGCAGTAGAGCAATGGGCTCTTGCTGCAACCGCCCGTGATGCCAACGGTGTAGAGCTCCTCGATCCACGGTGCGAAGGGGTCGGAGATCGAGACGTCCCCAAAGATCCCGGTCGGTGTCGGCGGGACGTGGCCCGAGCCGAACCTGGACGTCAGAAGGAAAACGGCCATCTGGGCCCGTGTGACGGGAGCAGTGGGGCAGTAGTAGCCGGGTGTGCAGCCTGCCGTGATGCCGTTGCGGGCGATGGTGTTGATGAAATTGTGAAAGCCGTTGGCGGGCGGCACGTCCAGGAAATCGACCTGGATCTTCTTCGAGGCCGGGGGGGACGAGCAGCCGTTGTTCGTCTCGATCACCGTGCACTGCATCGTCGTTCCCGGGGGGCCGGCGTCGAAACCGATCTGGTGCGTCGTCTGCCCCGCCAGGATCGTGCCTCCCGAGAGAGTCCACGCATAGGCGGATCCGACGTGGTACGTGACGCTCGCCGAGGCGCCGGAGCCGCCCACGGGCAGGGAGGCCGGGGCGGCAATGACCGGCAGCACGGGCTTGGGGCTGGCCGTGACCGCGACGGTCGGCGCGTTGGTCGATGGACAACCGTTGGGGCCCATGACGGTCAGCGTGTAGACGGTGGTCGTCGTGGGCGCCGCCATCGGCGCGCAGCTCGACGCGTCGGAGAGGCCGGTGGAAGGGGTCCAGGAGCAGGAGACGCCCCCCGAGCCGGAAAGGGGGGTCGAATCGCCCACGCAGAGGGAGGCGGTGCCGGAGGCGACGGCGGTCGGTCGCGCGTTGACCGTCAGGGAAGCTGCGGGGGACATGAGGATCTGGCCGAAGCCGTCGGTGACGACGACGTCGTAGCTACCCGCATCGCCCGTGACGGTCGGATTGATCGTGAGGGTCGACGTCGTCACGCCAGAAATCGATCCACCGTTGGCGAGGTTCGACCCGCCCTTGCGCCACTGGTACGTCAGCGTCGGCTGTCCGGTGGCGGTCACGGTGAAAACGGCGGAGGTGCCCGCGCAGAGAGCCAGAGACGAAGGGGACGTAACAGCGATCGGGATGCGCTCGAAGGCGCCCATGTCGACGTACGGGGGGCTCAGGCCGGCACCCGTGTTGGGGACGTCCGGGTCGTCGAAGAAGCGGGGGAGCCTGGCGAGGTCGAGGATGACGCCGCCCGGCACCGAAGCGTTGTTGCCCGCGTCGACCACCGGGGAGGCGGGGCCGGGGCGCAGGTCCGTCGGCGGAGCGAGGAACAGCGGGTCGGCGTTGATGTTGCCGGAACCGACGAAGCCGCCGCCCTGGATGTCGCAGTAGGAGGCCGAAACGCTTCCGGTCACGAGAGAGAGCTCGCCGGTCGTGTCTGCCCAGAAGATGTTGTTGGTGAGCGCGTTGCCGTTGCTCGTCAGGAAGGCGGCGCCGTAGCCCGTGTTTGCGGTGAAGGTGCAGTTGTCGACGACGCTGCCGTCCGCCGCGCTCACCTGCAGGCCATTCGGGCTGTTCTGCGCGAAGAGGCAGTTGACGAGCGTCACGGGAGCGCCCGCGGTCTCGAGGCCTCCGGCGCCCATCGTCGCGGCGGAGATCGAGTTCGAGCGGAACACGCAGCCCTGGGCCGTGACGCTGCTGCCGCTGCCCGCGTAGATGCCGCCGCCCTTGCCGCCGAAGCCAACCGAGTTGCCCTGAAAGACGCAGGCGAGCAGGATGGGCGAACCGCTGGCGATCCCCAGACCGCCGCCCTCCGCAAGCGCGAAGTTGCCGGTGAAGCTCAGGCGCGAGAGCGTCGGCGAGCCCCCGTCGTCCCACATTCCGGCTCCGCGGTCTTTGTTGTCGGCCGGTGCGCCGTCGGCCTGGCCACCCGCGATCGTGAAGCCGTCGAGAACACCCGTGGAGGTCACCGCGTTCGCGGCCGTCACGACGTGGTAGCTGTTGTCGTTGGAAGCCCCGGGGTCGCCGATGTTTCCTGAGAGCGCCGTTACGTTCACGGCAGGATTGGCCTGCGCGCGAGCGGTCTCGGTGCCGTTGAAACCGCCGTAGACGCCGACCCCGTTCTTCAGGGCGAAGCTGATGTTCCGATCGTCGGTCGCGGTCGGCTTGTAGGTTCCCGTTGCGACCCAGATCTCGTCGCCTGATCCCGCCGCGGCCAGCGCTTGCTGCAGGTCGGTATACGCGGCCGCCCAGCAACCGCTGCCGGACGGTACCGGCTTGACGCAGAGGACAGTCCCGAAGGCGGCGGTTGTCGACGCCGCGAACAGGCTGAGAAATACGATCGTCGAGCGCGAAGAAATGCGCATCCGATTCCCTCCGGGGGCGGTTTGGACACTCGGTCCGCATTGTCACGCCCCGGGCGCGAAAAAGTTAGCCGGCCATCCGGGCAGGTCTTCCGTTACCCCGGGTAACTCTTTTCGTGATGCATCATTCCGTTGAATTCGTCAACCTATGTCGAATCAGTGACTTGGCTTCCTGGCCCTGCGATTGCGTTCTTCAGGGGCATGGCGATGGGGGGCGTATGAATGCAGTTTCGGGGGACCGGCGATCGGTCGGTGTGTGGGTGGATCATTCCACGTTGCGCGGTGAGGTCGCGGGGTCGGACACGCTCTATCGCGTCTCACTCGCAGGAGCCGTCGACGAGCGCTGGCTGGAGACCTGCGCGAGCGCGCTCCTCGAGTCGACGGCCCTGCGGCGCTTCCGTCTCGATCGCACGGGGCGCTCGGTCGCGTTCACCTGCCGGACGGTGGATGGGCCGGGCCTCGTCATGGATGCGCTCGAGCGGCTGGAGGCTCTGCTTGCGCGCGTGAACCGACACGTCGAAGCCCGCCCGGCGCATCCCGAGCCGGCGCCGGCCTCGAACGCGGGACCTCGCGGCTTCGCATGAGATAAAGGCGCCGTGCCCTCCTCGCCGGCGCGCAGGGGGCCCGGAGGCGGCACTTGAGCGAGACCACCAGGCTGCGGCTGTGGGCTCTGGCGAAGATCCCGTTGCTCTTCTTGCTGAGTCCGGCGGTCGTCGCGCTCGATGGGCGCCGCTGCGTCGTCCGGATCCCTTTCTCTTGGCGCTCTCGCAACCACCTGGGCTCGATGTACTTCGGTGCCCTGTGCGCCGGGGCGGATCTTGCCGGCGGGCTGACGGCGATGCGGCGGATCGAGCAGAGCGGCCGCAAGATCTCCCTCATCTTCAAGGACCTCAACGCCCAATTTCACAAGCGAGCGGAGGCGGACGTGCTCTTCGCCTGCGAGGACGGGGAAGCGGTCGGCGATCTGGTGCGCCGCGCGATCGAGAGCGGCGAGCGCGAGGAGCTCCCCGTGCGGATTGTGGCGACCGTGCCGGAGAAGTTGGGCGATGAACCCGTCGCACACTTCACTCTGACCCTGTCACTCAAGCGCCGCGACTGATCCCCGAAGACGGTCTTACTCCCAGTCGGCCTTCGGGATGGTGATGGGCATCGGGCTTTGAGTCGCGAACCGAACCCTCCCCCCCGCCGGATCGAGGGTGACGGCAAAGTGCTCGAGCAGAGCGCTGCCGAGGAAGGCTCTGGGCCGGGAATGGAACGTGAGCAGCGGATCGCGCACCGTGAAGGCGCCAAATCGAAGGGTTCCCTCGAGCCTCGCTTCGCGCAGCCGCCTTGTGCCGGACTGGGGGCCCGTCGCCACGCCCGCCGCGACGGGGCCGGTCTTGACCGGTAACTCTCCCAGCAGCGCCTCCGGCAGCATGAGGAGGCGACTGGCTCCCGTATCGAGAATCGCGCGGATCTTCCTGTCTCCGAGCATGATTTCGATCGTCGGCTCGGAGTCATCGCCGCCGTCGCAGTCCAGGATGTCTTTTCCGTTGACCGGGGGCAGCGACCCTCTCTCCAGGCTCACGAGTTTCCGCGGGTAGTCGAGCGTCAGGAGCAGGCCCGCAAAGACATTGACCCCGATCACGCCCTGTTCCTCCTTGTCGCCGAAGAAGGGGTCGATCGCGGCCGTCAACCCCAGGAAGCGCGCGCCGCCCAGAGCAAGCGTCTCGATCCGGGCCGTCTCGTTTCCCATTTCGTCCCTTCCGGTTCGGGGGAGTGCCAGCGTCTGGGCGAGGCGAGCCGAGATGGCGAACACATTGGCGCCCCAGTCGATCACGAAGGGGAAGGGCCCCGAGCCATTGATGGACACTTCGACGGAGGGAATGCCGTGAATGCGACCCATCGGCAGCTCGACGCTGGCAACGGCGAGCTCCACGTGAGCTGGCCTTCCCGTGGGCGACGAGGGCGCGGCCGCGGGCACGCCGAGCGGAGCGGCGACGAGGATTGCGAGCGAAAAGAGGGTCATTGTCAGAGCCTCCTTGCCGGAAGGGACGCTGGAAGCCCGAGAATGTTTCGGCTTCGATGCAAACGGCTTTGCGGATGGCCGCGGTAGACTTGCGCGCCGATGGCTCGGGTGGGCACATGCTGAGAACGCCGAACCGGCCGGCCTGGCTCTCCTCGACGGCGCTCATCTTTTATGCGCTGGTCCTCGGCGTTCTCTGCGGGTTCCTTTTCCCCGCCGAATCCCACCCGGCGGCCTACGAGAGCTTCCGCTTCCTTTCGAAGGCGTTCATCAGCCTCATCAAGATGCTCATCGTGCCGCTCATCTTTTCGACGATCGTCGTGGGCATTGGGAAGACCGGGGACGTGAAGGCCGTCGGCCGAATGGGCGTCAAGGCGCTCGTCTATTTCGAGGTCGCGACCACGGCGGCGCTGGCGCTCGGGCTCTCGATCGCCCATCTGGTCCGGCCGGGCGACGGGCTCACCCTGCCGGCCACGGGCGAATCGCTGGCAAAGCCGAAGACCCTCGTCGAGACCCTCCTGCACCTCTTTCCGTCGAACGTCGTGGACGCCATGGCGAAACAGGACGTCCTCCAGGTCGTCATCTTCGCCACGCTCGTCGGCGTCGCGGCGGCCCACGTGCAGCAGAGGGCCGGGCCGTTCCTGAAGATCATGGACTCGGTCGTTGCCGTCATGTTCCAGCTCACGGATTACGTGATGGCGCTGACCCCCCTCGGCGTCTTCGGCGCGATGGCGGGCTCGGTGGCGCACCACGGGCTGGCGGTCCTCGGCGCCTACGCGCGCCTCGTGGCTTCCCTCTACAGTGCGCTCGTTCTCTTCGCTCTGTTGGTGCTCGCGCCGGCGCTGCTGATAGCGCGCGCGAACATCCGCGTGTTCGTTCGCAAAATCCGCGAGCCGTTTCTGCTCGCCTTCTCGACGGCCTCGTCGGAGGCGGCCCTGCCGCGGGCGCTGGAGAAGATGGTCGAGTTCGGCGTACCGGAATCGGTCGCCGGGTTCGTGATCCCGGCCGGCTATTCCTTCAACCTCGACGGCTCGACCCTCTACATCTCCCTCGCCGTGCTCACGATCGCCCAGGCCGCGCACGTGGAACTCTCGCTCGCGACCGAACTCCTGATGATGCTGACCTTCCTCATGACGTCGAAGGGAGTCGCCGGGGTGCCGCGTGCTTCGCTCGTCGTGATCGCGGCGGGTTGTGCCGCCTTCGGGCTCCCGGGCGAGGCAGGCGTGGCCATGCTTCTCGCCGTCGACGAGCTGATGGACATGGCGCGCACGTCCGTCAACGTCATGGGCAACTGCGTGGCCTCGGTGGTCGTCGCGCGATGGGAGGGCGTGCTCGGCGACCCTCTGGCAATCCGCGACGAGAATTCGCCGGGCGCCGAGCTTGCGAAGGAAGCGATCCCGTAGACAACTCGCAGGGTGCTGAAAAATGGATGCGGGCGTCGTGTCCGGCACTTTGCATCCGGCGCCCGATCCGGCCTGCAGCAACTCTCACAGGTTCACACTCCAAGCGGGCGCCGGCAAAGTGCCGGCCACCCTTCGGGTTACGGCGGGGTCGGGCCATCTGCCTCGTCATCGCTCCGAGGTCCTGAGCCGCCCGGGGCGGCGAAGGCTGCTCTCGCATCGCCGTCGTCGCGCTTGCTTGCATCTGACCGGAACGGCGCTCGTAACGCCATCCCACACCCTTTTTCAGCAACCTGCTAGAGCGCGCGGACGTACTCCGAGGCGTCCTGCTTCCACACGACGACGCCGCAGAAGCGATCGCCCTCCGGACAAACGGGGCGAACTTCGGCGAGGTGCCGCAGCGTGCAGGGCGGCAGCAGCCACGGGCCGATGCGCGGGTTGACGTCGCGGACCTGGAGGGCCTCGTCGAGCGACGCGCGCCAGATCTCCTCCTGAGCGTTGTAGCAGAGGCGCATAGCGCACTTGTGGTGAAGGTTCAGCAGGTCCGCGGACTCGGTGAAGCGGATCGCCACGGCGTTCGGCAACAGGTAGGCCGCGAACTCGTCGGCCACGCCCCGTGCGCGAAGCTGGCCGATCGCTTCCCACGATTCGTCCATGGTTCGGCGATAGAGCGCGTCGGCCTCAGGTTCGTCGGCGACGAGCATCGGCACGATGTAGTCGGGCTCTTCCGAAAGATAGGCGGGCAGCGCCGGCCGCGAGGCGGGCGTCATGCGATGGCGCTGATCCTGGCTATCCGCGGTGTGCGAGAGCTTCTTGCGGAAGGTATACGCGGGATGGAAAAGGGCGCGGGAGAGCTTGCCGTGCGTCGTCAGTGTCAGCGTTTCGCCGAGCGAGCGGTTCTGCGCCGGATCGAGGGCCATACGGATGGCGTCATCATCCGGGAGCGCCGCCCGCGGAACGCCGAGGACTTCCCGAACGGCGGCAGCGAGAACCTCTTCGTTGTTGGCCTTCCAGTCTACGAGTCGGGACACGCGGCCGCCGAGCTCGCGGTCGAATTCCCGGCGGAACTCCCTGTCCGCGCCGCGAACGCGGGGAAGCTGCTGGAATGCCGCGTATTCCGGCGTTTCCTCGAGGGGGAGCGGATCCTGGAGAACCGATTCGTAGAGGGGATCGTGGCGCAGCACCTCCGCGACCATCTGCCCGACGATCTCGCGCTGTTCGGCCGGAGCGTCCATGGACTCGCAGAGGCGCCAGTAGCGAAAGAGCGTGATGCCGGAGACCGTGTGGTAGAGGTAGGAAAACGTCGCGACCGGCAGGACGTAGCGTGCGATCTCCTGCGCGCGCTTCTTCACGGGCCCGGCAAAACGCGCTCTCCCGTCCCCCCGCTTGCGGCCGGGGAAGAGCCCGAAGTAACGCTGGGACGCGAGCGGCGTCAGGAGCTCCGTGAGCCGGGCGTAGGCTTCCTGCTGTCGCCGCGCCGCCCTCTCGTAGATCTCCCGCTCGGCCGGCCCCATGGGTGGCACTGCGTAGTTTCCCCGGCTGACCTCGACGTATCGCTGGGACACCTGCTCGGAGTTGTAAAAGGGGTGCGAGTGCAGGAACGTCCACAGGAACTGGCGCGAGACGTTCTCGAGGGAAAACTGAAAGTGCGCGTGCTGGAAGGTCGTATGGTGGCCGGCCTCGTAGATGGACTTCGCGATCGCGTCGCGCCGATCGGGTCGGGCCGAAGCCTGGTCCTCGGTGACGATGCCCTTCGCCGAGTAGCAGGTTCGCGCCGTCGCGACGACGTTCTCGTACGGCCGGTCGAACGCGTGGACGAGACGGACCCTGGGGGCTGGCGACGAAAAGCCGAACGCACGCTCGGGCACGGGGAGGCTCGACATCGAGTCTCCCATTCTAGCCTGCATTGATCCGGACCGCGGCGAGGGTGCGGGACCTATCGGGAGCGCCGGCGCAGCCTGCCGCCGGGCAAGACGGCCCGCGCTTCGTCGCGCGCGTCGCGCGTGACGGCGTCGCAGACGACCGCACAGATCCGCTCGAGAGTCGGGTCCGCGATCGCGTAGACGGTCTTGAGACCCTGGCGGCGCCGGCCGACCAGGCCACCCGCGCGCAGCAGTCCGAGGTGCTTGCTGATGTTGGCCTGGGTTCCCCCGACCGCGGAGAGGATCTCCCCCACCGAGGCCGGGGAGCGGAAGAGCCGCTCGAGGATCTTGAGGCGCATGGGTTCTCCCAGCGCGCGAAAGCGCTCGGCGACGAGCTCTCGCGCACGCTCGGAGAGGGCTGACGGCGCTGCCACAGGGGAAGAGTAGCCGAAGTCGCATCCCGGCGGAGGGGGCCGCGAGGGCATTTCCATTTCTATTGACTATATAACTATATGGTCATATAGTCAACTGCGCTGTGACGATCCTCGGTCTGGTGCTCGCCGCCGTGACGGCTTCGGGGCCGCTGACGCTCCGCGAGGCCGCGGCCCTCGCCGCTTCCGGCGCGCCGGCCGTCGAGCGGGCGCAGGCCGACAGAGATGGGGCGCGGGCCCGGGAGACGGCGGCGCGGTCGCAGTTGGGGCCGTCGCTCTTCGCCAATGCGGGCTTCCTCTCGTCGGACAACCCGGTGACGGCCTTCTCGCTCGCGCTCGAGCAGAAGCGGTTTTCCGCCGAGGAGTTCTTCGCGTCCGATCCGAACCAACCGCCCTACACGAAGGACTGGAGCGGGTCCCTCGCGGCCGCATGGACCGTCGATCTCTTCGGCGCGGCGCGGGCCGGCGCGCGCGCCGCGGGGAATGCCGCGGAGGCTGCGGACCTCGCCTCACGGCGCATTCGGGACGAGGCGGTGTTCCGGGCCATCGCGGCCTTCTCGGAAGCGCGCCAGGCCGAGGAGATGGTTGAGATGCTGCGGCAGCGGGAGGCCGACGCCGAGAAGGATGCCGAGATTGCGGCGACGCTGGCGGAGGAGGGCCTGACCACGGTCGCGGATCCGGCGCGCGCGAGGGCGGCGCTGGCCGAAGTGCGGGCGGAACGCGCCGGACAGCAGGCTGCGCTCGAGGGTTCGCGGGCCGCGCTCGCCACGCTCATCGGAAGGGAAGCCGCGGCCCGGCCTCTGGCCCCCTTGCCGCCGCCTCCCGCTCTTCCGGAGCCCCGGGGCGGCTCCGCCGAGCGGGCGGACGTCGCCGCGGCGGCGCTCGCCGCCTCGGCCGCGCAGGAATCCGCAGCCGCGGCGGCCGCGTCGCGCTGGCCGACGCTCGTCCTGACCGGGCTCTACGAGGTCCACGCACCGACCCCGGGAGGCCGATACGGAACGGCCGCAACGATCTTCGCGGGAGTCCGCGTTCCCGTCTTCGCTTCGGGCGGGATCGACGCGCGCATCGCGGAGGCGCGCGCTGCGGCGCGTTCGTCGGAAGCCGCGATCCGGGAAGCCCGTCGTGCCGCCGAGGGCGAAGTCGCGCGCGCCCGCGCGGAGCTCACCGCGGCCAACGCTCGCCGCATGGCGTTCCAAGACGCGGAGGCCGCGGCCCGTCAGGCCCGGGAAATCCAGGAAGCGCGCTACGCCGAAGGCGTGGCGAAGCTGGCCGATCTGCTCGAGGCGCGGGCGGCGGAACTGCGGGCACGGATGGGAGCCGCCGCGGCCGCCGCCGACGGAATCATCGCGAACGCGAACCTGCGGCTCGCGCTCGGCCTGCCGCCGGAGGGAGACGAAGGATGAGAGTGGTCCTCGGAGTCCTGATGGTGTCGGCTATGGCGGCGGCCGGGTGCGCACGCAAAGCGGAAGGGCCGGCTACTCCCGCCTCGAGGACGCTTGCGACGGTTGCCGTCGAGCGAAAGGAAGCCGCGGCCGCCGTCGAGGTGGACGGCGCGGTCGTGGGGCGCACGGAGGCGGCGGTGGCGAGCCGCCTGGCAGCGCCCGTGGTGGAAGTCCGGGCCGTTCCCGGGCAGACGGTCCGCGCCGGGGAAGTGCTCGTCCGGCTCGAGCAGCGCGAGGCCGACGGCGCCGTAGAAAGCGCGCGGGCTTCGGTCGCGGCGGCGGAGTCGGCCGAAGCACTCGCAAGCAAGAACCTGTCGCGCTTCGAGCGGTTGGAGGGCAAAGGCGCGGCCGCGGTGCTCGAGCTCGATCGCGCGCGCCAGGATAGGGCCTCGGCGGCGGCCGTGCTCGCCGGTGCCCGGGCCGCGCTTCGGCGCGCGGAGACGGATCGCGAGCAGGCCGTCCTCGTGGCTCCGTTCGACGCCGTCGTCGTCGAGAAGCTCGTTTCCCCGGGAGACCTTGCTTCTCCCGGCCGTCCCCTGGTGCGGCTGGCTTCCGTCACCGGCCGCCGCGTCGAGGCGGCTCCGGGCGAGCAGGAGGCGGCGCGGCTCGCGGTGGGCGAGCAGATCGCCGTCGAGCTGGGCGGCAAGGCGATGACCGGACGCATCGTGGAAATCGCCGGCGCGGTCGATCCGGCCACGCGGCGTCGCACCGTGCGCGTCGAGCTGCCGTCTGGCATCGAACCGGCGGTCGGGGCCTTTGCCCGGTTGCGACTGCCCGGACCGAAGGAGACGCGCCTCTACGTGCCCGAGCGCGCCGTCGTCGCGCGCGGCGGTCTCGAGCTCGCCTGGGCGGTGGGGCCGGACGGCGCCGCCGCCTTACGGTACGTGAGGACGGGCGCACACGCGGAAGGAGGGCTGGTGGAGATTCGGTCGGGCCTCGTGGAGGGTGAGCGCGTGGTCCTCGACCCTCCCGCGGATCTCGAGGCCGGGACGCGGGTGACGCAGTGACCTCTGAGCCCCCAGGGCCTCTCGGGCTCGAGCGGCAGCGCCTCGGCGTCGCAGGCCGCCTCGCGGCCGCGTTCATCGACTCGAAGCTGACGCCCCTCCTCGTGCTGTTCGCGCTGGCGCTCGGCGCACTCGCCGTGATCGTCACGCCCCGCGAGGAAGAGCCCCAGATCAAGGTTCCGATGCTCGATGTCTTCGCCTCGCTGCCGGGGCGCGGCCCCGTCGAAGTCGAGCGGCAGGTCGTCGCGCCCCTGGAAAAGGCTCTCTGGTCCGTTCCCGGCGTGGAGTACGTGTACTCCACCTCCTCGCCCGGAAGCGCCCTGATCGTCGTGCGCTTCCGCGTGGGCGAGGACCCGGACCGCGCTCTCGTCCGTGTCCGCGCGAAGCTCGACGCGCTCGCGGACGGATGGCCGAGGGATCTTCCGGCGCCGCTCCTGAAGGCTCGCTCGATCGACGACGTGCCGATCTGGGCCCTGACGTTCTGGAGCCCGGCGGGGGATTCTGCGACGCTGCGCCAGGTCGCGGCCGAGGTGGAGAACGAGATCAAGACGATCCCGGAGGTCTCCGACACGGCCCTGATAGGCGGGCTCCGGCGGGAGTTTCGCGTAGAACTCGATCCTGTGCGGCTCTCGGCCCGTGGCCTCTCCGCGGGCGCCGTTCTCGGTGCCTTGGGAGCGGCGAATCGCCGGACGGCTGCCGGCGCCGTCGTCGCGGGCGATCGCGAGGTCGTGGTCGAGGCCGGCGGTTTCCTGCGCAGCGCCGACGAGCTCGGCGCCGTCGTCGTCGCCGGCCGCGGCGGCCGCCCGGTTCACCTGGCCGACGTGGCGCGTGTCCTGGACGGGCCCGAGGAGCCTTCGTCCTACGTCACGCATGGCGAAGCCGGGGCCCCGGTGCAGCATCCCGCGATCACGCTGGCGGTCAGCAAGCGGCGGGGCGCCAACGCGATCGCCGTCGTCCACGCGATCGAGCGCAAGCTGGAGGACCTGCGCCCTCGCCTCGTCGCCGGCGGCGTTCGGACGACCGTGACGCGCGACTACGGCGAGACCGCGGCGGAAAAATCCAACGAGCTCCTGAAGCACATGGGCATCGCGACCCTTTCGGTGGCTCTCCTGATGGCGATCGCCCTCGGCCGCCGGGAAGCCGTAGTGGTGCTGCTGGCGGTCCCCGTCACGCTCGCTCTCACGCTCTTCGTCTTCTCCGTCCTTGGCTACACGCTCAACCGCATCACTCTCTTTGCCCTCATTTTCTCGATCGGAATCCTGGTGGACGACGCGATCGTCGTCGTCGAGAACATCGTGCGGCACCTGAGGCTGCCATCCTCGCGGGGTCGGACCCTCGCCCGGGTGGCGATCGGGGCGACCGACGAGGTGGGAAACCCCACGATCCTCGCGACCTTCGCCGTCATCGCCGCGATCGTGCCCATGGGTTTCGTCGGAGGGCTCATGGGGCCTTACATGCGTCCCATTCCGGTGGGAGCGTCCGCGGCGATGCTCTTCTCGCTGTTGATCGCCTTCGCGGTCTCGCCGTGGGCGACGCGGCGGCTGTTTCGCAACGTCCCCCCGGAGCGACTCGGCCACGGAGAATCCGAGCGCGGCCGGCTCGCCGTCCTCTACAGGAATGCGATGGCGCCACTCGTTCGGGAGGGGGGCGGGCGCGCCCGGGCCGTATTCTTCGCGGTCATCGGCATCCTCCTTGCGAGCGCCATCGCGCTCGTGCCGCTCGGCGTGGTGATCGTCAAGATGCTGCCCTTCGACAACAAGAACGAGTTCCAGGTGGTCGTCGACTTTCCCGAGGGAACGACGGTCGAAACGACCCACCGCGCACTCTCGGAAATGGCGGCAGCGCTCTCGACGCTGCCGGAGGTCGCCGGTACCGAGGTCTACGCGGGCACCGCGGCGCCCTACAACTTCAACGGCCTCGTGCGTCACTATTTCCTGAGGGCGGCCCCCCACCAGGGCGACGTGCAGGTCGCGCTCGTCCCCCGCGGAAAGCGGCGTCGCTCGTCGCACGCGATCGCGCGAGAGGCCCGGCTGCGCGTCGCCGCGATCGCCAACCGCTACGCGGCGCGCGCCAAGATCGCCGAGGTGCCTCCGGGCCCGCCGGTTCTCGAAACCCTGGTGGCCGAGATTTACGGCCCCGACGACGCCGGTCGCCGCGAGGTGGCGAGACAGGTGCGCGACGTCTTTCTGCGCACGGAGGGAGTCGTGGACGTGGACTGGTACGTGGAAAGCCCGCGCGAGAAGGCGGTCTTTCGGCTCGACCGCGAAAAGGCAGGGCTCGCCGGAATCCGGGAAGCCGACGCGGCCGAGGCGTTACGCCTGGCCGTCGGCCGTGAGGCGGTGGGCGAGATCCAGTTGCCGAACGTGCGGGAACGGATCCCGCTCGTCGTGACGCTCTCGCCCCAACGCCGGCACGACCTCGCGGCGCTCTCGGCGCTCCCGGTGGCTGCGGCGGACGGACGGCTCGTGCCGCTCTCCGAGATCGGCCGCTTCGAGAGCGAGCCCGAGGAGACGTCGATCTACCACAAGAACCTCAAACCGGTCGTCTACGTCGTCGCCGACGTCGGAGGACGCAAGGAGGCGCCCGTCTACGCGATCGGGGCGCTCGAGAAGGGCATCGCGAAGATCCGCGTTCCAGGCGGATACCGCATCGCGACGCGCACGGCGACGGCGCCCTTCGACACCGCCCGCTACGGTCTCAAATGGGACGGCGAGTGGCACGTGACCTACGAGGTCTTTCGCGACCTCGGGCTCGCCTTCGCCGCCGTGCTCGTTCTCATCTATGTCCTCGTTGTCGGTTGGTTTCGCAGCTTCGCCGTCCCACTCGTCATCATGGCGCCGATTCCCCTCACGCTCGTCGGAATCCTTCCCGCACACGGCCTCTTCGGCGTGTTCTTCACCGCGACTTCGATGATCGGGTTCATCGCCGGCGCCGGGATCATCGTTCGCAACTCGATCATCCTCGTGGACTTCATCGAGCTGCGCCGCCGCGAGGGGATGGGGCTCTCGGAGGCGGTCCTCGACGCCGGAGAGGTGCGGTTCCGCCCGATGCTCCTGACGGCGGCGGCAGTGGTCGTGGGATCGTCCGTGATGCTGTTCGATCCCATCTTCCAGGGCCTCGCCGTCTCGATGATGGCGGGCGAGGTCGCGGCGACCCTGCTGTCGCGCGCGGCCGTGCCGGTCCTCTATTACCTGCTCAAGCGCTCGGAAGAGAGGAGGGCGGCAGGCCGCGCGCCCTCGGCCGAGCCGGAAAGGAGTCTCGCATGAGTCGAGCCACGACTCTCGAGGAATGGCTGCGGGGGATCGCCGGTACCTTCGTCCTGCTGTCGCTGGCGCTCGGCTGGTTCGTCCACCCCGCATTTTTCCTCTTCACGGCTTTCGTCGGCGCAAACCTCCTCCAGTCGGCGTTCACGAAAACCTGCCCCATGATGGCGCTGCTCCGGCGGCTCGGCGTCAGGAGCGAGGCGGTCAAGCCGTAGGGCGAGCCTTCCGCGGGGCGGCGGGAAGAAGCTTCCGGGAAACCTCGCGGTCAGCCCCAGCGCGGCTGGTCGTCGGGGTTGATGCCGAGAACGGTTTTCCCGACGAATTCGTGGGTCAAGGCGGCGTTGAGGGGATGGAAGCGGCCGGCCCGCGCATCGCGGAAGAGCCGCTCGAGCTCGCTCTTTTTGAACATGCCGAAACCGCCCGAGAGCTCCAGAGCGGTGTCGACGACCCTCCAGGCGCCCTCTACCGCTCGGTACTTCGCGGTCGCGATCTTCGCCGGCCAGGCGGCGCCGTGGCCGACGCCGTTCGACCAATCCTCGGCCACCTTCTCGATGAGGGGCTCGATCGCGTCGAGCTCCATCGCCATCTCGGCGACCCCATGCTGCAGGGCGGGATGATGCGCCATGGAGGTCGAGACGGCGAGCGCCTTTCTTTTCTTGAGCGAGTCCACCGTGATGTCGAGCGCGCGGCGGCCCAGCCCGTAATAGACGTTGGCGAACCCGAGCAGGGCCCAGGCGAAGATCGAGAGCACGAATACGTCCACGCCTGCCGCTCCCGGGGGGACGATCCTCGCGATCCGGGAGTCGGGCACGAAGACACCATCGAGGATCGTGTCGTCGCTCTGGGTCGCTCGCATGCCGAGGACGTCCCAGGTGTGCTCGATCCTGTAACCCTTCGCATCGCGGGCCACGAATCCGTGCACGATCTTCGGCGCCTTCGGGTCGCTGTCGTCCATCCCATGGAGGCCCAGGAAATCCCAGACGGGCGTCAGGCTGCCGAAGGCCTTGCGCCCGGTGAACCGCCATCCTCCCTCGGCCCTCTCGGCCCTTGTGGTCGAGAGGAGCACCGGCAAGTCGTTGCCGGATTCCGCGTGCCCCGCCGCGAAGACGCTCCCCTTTGCGGCCAGGTCGAGAATCCAGTCGCAGGAGGGGTCGCCAGACAGATGGACCTGCTGGGCGACGCCGCACCAATAGACGTGCATGTTGGCCCCGAGCGCGGTGGCCGGCGCCCAGTAGGCGAGGCGCCGGGTTTCTCTTCCGCACTCCGCCAGGGTCATCCCGAGGCCGCCGTATTCGCGGGGCACGGCCATCCTCAGGTACCCGGTTGCCCGCAGCTCTTCGAAATCTTCGGCGAAGAATCGATTTTCGCGATCGTAGACCGGCGCCCGGTCGTGGAATCGCCGAAGGAGATCGTCGGAAAGAATCGGCCCGCTTCTCGTCGACATGGCCCCTCCTCGCGTCAAGCGCGGATTCCGACAGCCTTTATACGGCTCCGGACACGACGGCTCAAGGGGAATGCGAGGCCGTTTGTCGTTCCGGGTGGCGCCGCCCTATAGTTACCCCTCCCATGCAACTGCCGATCTACATGGACTACAACGCGACGACCCCGGTCGATCCGCGTGTCTTCGAGGCGATGACGCCGTACTTCACGAAGACGTTCGGCAACCCGGCATCCCGCAGCCATGTCTTCGGCTGGGAGGCCGAGGCCGCCGTCGATGCGGCGCGCGACCAGGTCGCTCGGGCGATGAACGCGTCGGCGCGGGAGATCGTCTTCACGAGCGGGGCGACCGAGTCCGACAACCTGGCGGTCCTCGGCGTGGCGCGGCTCCACCGGGACGGGGGGGGGCACGTCATCACAGCCCTGACCGAGCACAATGCCGTGCTCGACCCCTGCCGACAGCTGGAGCGCGAAGGGTTTTCCGTGACGTACCTTGCACCCGATAAGGGCACGGGCGAGATCCACCCCGAACGCGTTCGCGAGGCGATCACGGATACGACCGTTCTCGTTTCGCTCATGCTCGCCAACAACGAGATCGGGACGATCCAGCGGCTCGCGGAGATCGGCCGCGTCTGCCGCGAGAAGAAGGTGCTGCTCCACACGGACGCTGTGCAGGGCTTCGGCAAGATTCCCTTCGACGTCGAAGCCATGAGTGTGGATCTGGCTTCCATCTCGGCCCACAAGATCTACGGTCCGAAGGGCGTCGGAGCCCTCTACGTCCGTTCGCGCAATCCGCACGTTCGCCTCGAGCCGATCGTTCATGGCGGCGGCCACGAAAGCGGGATGCGCTCCGGGACCCTGAACGTTCCTGGCATCGTCGGAATCGGCAGGGCAGCCGAACTCGCCGTCGCCGAGATGCCGGAGGAGGGCAGGCGGCTGCGGCTGCTGCGGCGACGACTCTACGAGGGCCTGACTTCCGGGCTCAGCGACGTCTGCTTGAACGGCGCGCCACTTCCCGCGATCGCGGCCGACGGCACCCTGTTGCCCGGCACCCAAGAGGGCCGGCTGCCCGGCAACCTCAACGTCTCGTTCGCGGGCGTGGACGGGGAGGCGCTGCTCGTCAGCATGAAGGACGTCGCCGTCTCGTCCGGGTCCGCGTGCACTTCGGCATCGCTCGCGCCCTCGCATGTCCTGACCGCGATCGGCGTCCCTCCCGAGCTCGCCCACGCCTCGATCCGCTTCGGTCTCGGCCGCTGGAACACGGTCGAGGAGGTCGACTACGCGGTCGAGACGGCCGTCCGGGCCGTGCTGCGCCTGCGGGAAAAGTCGCCGCTTGCGAAGGCCCGCTGACGCTGCCACCCCGAGGAGCGAAGGCCGTGTCATCCCGAGGACTTTCGACCCTGCTCAGGGCAGGCTCCGCGACGAGGGATCCCTCTTCGAGCCTCGGCGTGGCTGTGAAGGGACCCCTCGGGCCTTCGGCCCTCGGGATGACAGAACAGGTCCGCCTCCGACATGGTTGTACCGGGAATGAGAGACGGGAGAGAGACCGATCGCTGAGCCTTCTCGCTGATGTCGCCCGCGGCCTTCCGTCGTTCGCGGACCTGCTCGGCAGGGTTCGCGGGGGAGAAGACCGCCTGGTCGTTTCGGGCGGGGTGGGAGCACTGCCGGCCATGCTGCTCGCGGCGCTCGCGCGCGATCTGGAGCGGCCGCTCGCGATCGTGGTCGCCAGCGAGAAGGAGGCCGAGCGCCTGCTCGGCGACCTGGCGGCGAGCGGGATGGAACGGGTTTTTCACGCCCCGGCGCCGACACTGACACCCTACCAGCGCATCCCCGCTTCGCTCAAAGCCCGCCGCGACGAATTTACGCTGCTGACGGCCCTGCGTGGCGTGGCGCGCGACTGGGCGGCGGTCCTGCCGGCGCGCTCGCTCTTCGTGCGCCTGCCGGACCCCGGGCACTTCGAGGAGCTCTTCGTGCATCTTTCCCGGGGATCCGAGGTGTCGCTCTCGAGCCTGATCGCACGGCTGACGCGGCTCGGGTACCGCCGTTGCGATCTCGTCGTCGAGACGGGCGATCTCGCCGTGCGTGGCGGCCTCTTCGACGTCTTTCCGCCGGAGCGCGATCTCGCGGTGCGCATCGAGCTCGACGGCGACGCGGTGGCTTCGCTGCGCCTCTTCGATCCCGACACGCAGCGCTCGAAGGAGAAGCTCGAGGAGGTCTGGCTGCCGCCGTTTGCGGCGGCGGAGGAGTCCGAAGACGCGCGCCGCGCGATGACCGGGCGGATCGGGCGGCCGCCGTCGGAGGCCGAGCGCAGCGTGTTCGCTTCGGCGGTCTCGCCGATGCCGTCGGGCTGGCTCGATCATGCCCGTGGGGCCCTCGTCGCGATCGTGGAACCGTCCTCCGTCGACGAGGAGATTGCCGCCTTCGACGAGCGCCTCTTCGCCGATCGCGATCCCGATCGCGACACCTTCGCGCCGGAAGAGCTCATGCACCCCGTGGCCCGCATCCGCGAGCGTCTTGACCGTGTTTCGCTGCGCTTCGACCGGCTCGGTCTCGAAGGCGCCGGATCCGCCACGATCCGCCTGCCCGCCGAGCCCATCGCGGGCCACGCGGGGCGGGCCGCAGAGGCGGCAGCGGAGCTCTCGAGGGCGATCGACTCCGGAGAAGAGGTGTTCGTCGCGTCGCGGCCGACCGGCGGCGTCGAGAAGCTCAAGCGCCTCGCCTTCGAGTACGGCTTCCACGTCTCCTCGGAGCGGCGTCCGGGTGCGGTCGTCTCGGTCGCCGCGGAGATCTCGGCCGGGTTCCGCCTGAGGGAGCCGCGGCTCTCGGTGTACGCGGAGGAGGAGATCTTCGGCGAGGAGCGTCGGTCCGCCGCGGCGCGCCGCAAGCCGAGCGAGGCGTTCCTCTCCGACCTGCGCGACCTGAAGCTCGGAGATGCGGTCGTGCACGCGGACTACGGCATCGGCCGCTTCAAAGGCCTGAAGCGCGTTCCGGTCGACGGTGAGCAGCGCGAATTCATGGAGATCGGATACGCCGAAAGCCGGACTCTGCTCTTGCCGGTCGAGCGACTGGACCTCGTGCAGAAGTACTCGGGGGTCGAGGGCGTGGAGCCCGCGCTCGATCGGCTCGGCGGCGCCGGGTGGGCGAAGCGCAAGGCGTCGGTCCGCAAGGCGATGCGCGACATGACCGACCAGCTGCTGAAGCTCTACGCGCGGCGCAGCCTCGCCGAAGGTTTTGCCTTCTCGCGGGACGCGCCCTGGCAAAAGGAGTTCGAGGACGCGTTCGAGTACGTCGAGACGCCGGACCAGGCCCAGGCCATCGCCGACGTCAAACGCGACATGCAGTCGACCAAGCCGATGGACCGGCTGTTGTGCGGCGACGTCGGATACGGGAAGACCGAGGTTGCCATGCGCGCGGCCTTCAAGGCCGTGCTCGACGGCAAGCAGGTCGCCGTGCTCGCGCCGACGACCATTCTCGCCGACCAGCACTTTCGGACCTTCCGCCGAAGGTTCGCGGCCTTTCCGGTCACGATCGAGCTTCTCTCGCGGTTCCGATCGCGGGCCGAGCAGAAGGACGTCGTTGCGAAGGTCGCCGACGGTTCGGTCGACATCCTCATCGCGACCCATCGCATGCTCGGCAAGGATCTCGCGTTCCGGGATCTCGGCCTGCTGATCGTGGACGAGGAGCAGCGGTTCGGCGTGGCGCAGAAGGAGCGGCTCAAGGAGTGGAAGGCCTCGATCGACGTCCTCGCGATGTCGGCCACACCGATCCCCCGATCGTTGCACCTGTCGCTGTCGGGCTTGCGCGATCTCTCGATCATCGAGACCCCGCCGCGGGATCGCCTCGCGATCGAGACCCAGGTCGTGCCCTCGCGTCCCGAGGTGGTGCGCGAGGCCATCGAGGCCGAGATCGCCCGGGGCGGTCAGGTGTTCTTCGTGCACAACCGCGTCGAGTCGATCGGGCGCGTGAAGCAGGAGCTGGAGGGGCTGCTGCCCGGGGTGCGCATCACCGCGGCCCATGGCCAGATGCCGGAGGCTCAGCTCGAAAAGGCGATGCTGACTTTTCACGCGCGGGAGGCAGATGTGCTCCTGGCGACCGCGATCGTCGAGAACGGCCTCGACATTCCGTCGGCGAACACGATCCTGATCGACCGCGCCGACACGTTCGGGCTCGCGCAGCTCTACCAGCTGCGCGGCCGGGTGGGCAGGAGCGACAAGCCGGCCTATGCATACCTTCTCGTGGACGAGAAGGCGGCCCTCTCGGACATCGCGCGCCAGCGCCTGGCGTCGATTCGCGAGTTCTGCGATCTCGGCGCGGGGTTTCGCATCGCGGCCAAGGATCTCGAGATCCGCGGATCCGGAAACATGCTCGGAGGCGAACAGTCCGGCCACATCGCGGCCGTCGGGTTCGAGACGTACCTCACGCTCCTCGAGGAGGCGATCCGGGAGGTCCGGGGGGAGGCACCGGAGCCCGAGCGCTCGGTCACGCTGTCGCTCGGGATCGATCTGGCGATCCCGCACGACTACGTCGGCGACGAGAACTGGCGAATGATGATCTACAAGAAGGTGGCGCGTGCCGGCGACGACGCTGCCCTCGAGGACACCCGGCGTGAGATCGCGGATCGGTTCGGGGAACCGCCTGCGGCCGTGGGCCGCCTGATCGAGTACGCGCGGCTGCGGGCGCGGGCCGGGAGGCTCGGTGTCACCGCGATCACGCGCCAGGCGGGCCGTGTGCACCTCCGATTCGCCGAGGGGGCGACGGTGGATGCCGGGCGGATGCTCGATTTCGTCCGGAGCACGCCCGGTGCGAGCCTTTCCCCCGCGCGGGTGCTGACCTTTCCCGCTCCGGCCGGGGACGCCCTCCTCGAAAGCCTGATCGGGCTGCTGCGAGCCCTCGAACTGCAGGCCGCGTAGTTCCTGGAATTCGAGGTTCCGGAAGGTGTTAATAATGTCCGCCATGCGTAGACCCCTCCTCGCCTTCGCCGTGCTCCTGGGAGCAAGTCCGCTTGCCGCCGCGGAGCTCGTCGAGCAGATCGTTGCGCGGGTCAACGACGTGCTCATCACGCAGTCCGAGTTCGACCGGCGCCTCGCCATCGCCGAAAAGGCCGCCCACGCGACGACGGCGAGCGACGAACTCCGCAAGGTGGTTCTGGAGGACATGATCCGGGAGAAGTTGCTCGAGGAACGCGCACGGGAGATGTCGGTGACGGCCACCGACGAGGAGGTCGAAGCGGCTGTGGCGCGCGTCAAGGCGCAATACAACCTGACGACCGACGAGGCGTTCGACGCCTCGCTCGCGCAATCCGGGATGAGTCGCGACGACCTGAAGCGCCAGATGAGGCAGACGATCACGCTGCAGAAAGTCATCGGCCGCGATGTCGCCTCGAAACTGGAGTTGACCGACGACCAGCTCCGGCTCGAGTACGAGCGCCAGAAGGAAAAGCTGTACGCGGTTCCGGCATCCGCCCGCGTCGCCGAGATTCTTCTCAATTTCTCGTCGTCGGACCCCGCGGCGCGGCAGCAGGCCGCCGCGAAAATCGAAGAGATCCGGGCGAAGATCCAGTCGGGCACGCCGTTCTCGGACCTCGCCCGAGAGAATTCCGAAGGCGGGACGCGCGACAAGGGCGGGGATCTGGGAGTCGTGAACAAGGGGGAGCTCGTGGAGGCTCTCGACGTCGTCATTTTCGCGACGCCGCTCGAGGAGTATCCTCCGCCTGCGATCCTGCCGGGTTCCATCCACCTCTTTCACGTCACCGACTCTCACCCGGCCGGCTTCAAGCCCTTCTCGGAGGTCAAGGAGGATCTCCGAAAGCGGATTTCGGACGATCTCTATGAGAAACGGTTTTCGGAGTACCTGGACAAGCTGCGCCGGGACGCCTTCGTGAAGATCTACGACGCGGATCTCGCGAAGCTGGACGAGAAGAAGGCGGGTTAACCGTCGGTTTTCGACAGGTGCGAGTCCGCCTCGAGCTGCCTCCCGACTTCGGCTTCGACGCGATCGTCCGCTCCCACGGCTGGTACGACCTTCCGCCGTTCTCCTACGACGCCGCGCGCGGGGAGTTGACGGCCGTGGCGCCGGGGCCGGCGACGTTGACGTTTCGGGTCCGCGGTGGCGGCCTCGAAGCGTCCGGGAACGCGGGCGATCGGGCGAGCCTGCAGCGGATCGCCGAGCGGGTATTCTCTCTCGATCTCGACTTTTCCGCCTTCGCCGCAAGGCTCGGCGGGGAGCCGGCCATGCGGCGCTCGCTGCTGCGGGGCGGAGGCCGGATGCTGCGCGCGCCAACGCTCTTCGAGGACGCGGTGAAAGTGCTGTTCACGACGAACTGTTCCTGGGCGGCGACCCGGGCAATGGTGGCCCGTCTCGTCGCCCTCGGGGGAGATGGAGAAGCCGGGTTTCCAGGCGCGGATCGAGTTGCGCGTCTGGCGCCGGGAGCCCTTCGGCGGGGGGTGCGGTGCGGCTATCGCGCCGAGGCGCTGTCTCGTTTTGCGCGCCGGGTCGACTCGGGCAGGCTCGATCTCTCGCGCTGGGAGCGTCGCGACCTTTCCGCGGGAGAGATCCGGGAAGCAATTCTCGCCGAGCACGGCTTCGGCCCATACGCGGCCGAGGCGCTGCTGCGCATCCTCGGGCGCCACGAATATCTGGCGATCGACTCGTGGATCCGGAAGAAGTACCGGCAGATCCACCCCGGCCCTTCTCGGGCCACCGACGGCTCGATCGCGCGACGTTACGCGCGGTTCGGCGACCACAGGGGACTCGCGCTCTGGCTCGACATGACTCGCGACTGGCACGAAGGCTCCGAGCAGGTTTGGCCATGAACGCCGCCGCCCGAGCGGCCGGCCGAAAGCTTACGCCCGTTTAGCGCTCCTAATTTTTTTAGGCAAACTTCTTTTCTTGACTAATAAACCTTGGCACTCCTAACATCCGCCCAGTGGCCAAAACTGGCTAAAAGTGGGAGAAAGTGGTTCCGGATAGCAAACGGAACGACATTATCGGATGGACCGCTTTCGTGGAAGCGCGCCGGCCCGTCTCGACGAGAAGGGCCGACTCAAGGTGCCGAATCTCTTCCGTCAACAGATCGAAGAGGCGTTCGGTCGCGACCTGTTCGTCACGTCGCTGCATGGAAGGAACTTCCTGGTCTATCCGCTCGCGATCTGGCGCGGGCTCGAGGAGAAGCTGGCAGAGCTGCCCGCGATTCACCGCGCGAAGAACAAGTTTCTCGAGCGCGTCAACTACTACGGGCAGGACGCCGCGATCGACGGGCAGGGCCGAATCCTGATTCCGCAGATCCTGCGCGACGCTGCCCGGCTCGCGGCCGACGTCGTCGTTACGGGCAACATCGATCACCTCGTCGTCTCGGATCGCGGCGCGCTCGCCAAGAGGCTCGCGACCGAAGAGTTCGGTCCCGAGGACTACGACGAACTGTCGAAGCTGCTCCTGTGAGCCGCCAGTCCCGAGTTTGAGTTGCGAGTTGTGAGTCGTGAGCCATGAGTCGAGAGTCGTGAGCCCGGGAGAGAAGGCCGATTGAGACACGCGCGCATGTTCCGGTCCTCGTCGAAGAAGTCGTGGGCTACCTCCGACCCGAGCGGGGTGGTTTCTTCGTCGACGCGACGGTCGGCGCCGGGGGACACGCAGAGGCGCTGCTCGCCGCGAACCCGGAGGTGCGCCTGCTCGCTATGGACCGGGACACCGACGCGCTCATCCTGGCGCGCGAACGGCTCTCTCCGTTTGCCGACCGGGTTTCCTTCGCGCAAGCGGATTTCGGCGATCTCGACTCGGTCCTGGCAGGGCACGAGGCGCCCAGCGGCATCCTCGGGGACCTCGGCGTGTCCTCGATGCAGCTCGACCGGGCGGAGCGCGGCTTCTCGTTCCGCCGCGACGGACCTCTGGACATGCGTATGGGAGGGAGTGGACGCACCGCGGCCGATGTGGTGGCCGAGGCGTCAGCGGAAGAACTGACACGGATTTTCCGTGAATTTGGGGAGGAATGGATGGCGGCAAAGATCGCACGCGGGATCGTCGCAGAGCGGACACGGGGCCCTATCACCACGACACGCCAGCTCGCCCGCATCGTCGCGGGCGAAAAGGGGAGCCGGGAGAAGATCGACCCGGCGACCCGCGTCTTTCAGGCGCTGCGCATCGAGGTCAATCAGGAGCTCGTCGCGCTCGGCCGGTTCCTCGCGGCCGCCGTCGCGCGGACGAAGGGCGGCGGACGGATCGCGGTCATCGCGTATCACTCTCTCGAAGATCGCATCGTCAAGGAAACCTTCCGGCGGGAGTCGGGTGTGTGCCTGTGCCCGCCCCGGATGCCCGCCTGCGTCTGCGGGGCGCGCCGCGCGCTCGAGGTGCTGACGCGGCGCCCGGTGCGGCCGTCCGAGGCCGAAGTCGCCCGCAATCCGCGCTCCCGCAGCGCTCGGCTGCGGGTGGCGGAGAAGATTGCGGAGGCACAGATCTGATGAGGCCCGCCGCACCGTCATCCCGAGCGCAGCGAGGGATCCCCTTGCGGGAGATGTGCGGCGAGACGAGGGATTCCTCGTCGCTGGCGCTCCTCGGGATGACAGGAGAGGGTCGATGAGCACCCAGTACGCACAGGCCAAACGCGTTCAGAACCTCCACCTGACGCGGGAGCGAGACCGGCGGCGGGGACGGGAGCTCGCGACGTTCCTGCTCGCGGGACTGCCGATCGCCTGCGCGCTGCTCGCCTATGCGGCGCTGCACATCGAAACGGTCCGCGTCGGGTACTTGCGGGAAGCGCGGCAGAAGACGATGTTGGAACTGACGGAGGAAGATCGCCGCCTTCGCGCCGAGCTCGCGCGCGCCGCCTCGCCGGATCGGGTCGCGACACTGGCCCAGCGGAAAGGTCTCCGGCCCCCACACCCGGGACAGGTGCAGTACGTCGAGGCTCCGGAGAAGACGGCGCGATGACCGGCATCCGCCGCGGCCGCGTACGCCTGTTCGCGCTCATCCTCGCTGCCTGGGCTGCGGTCGTCGTCGCGCGTCTCGTTCAGATCCAGATCGGCCAGGGCTCGCTCTATCGGGCCCGGGCCCAGCGGCAGCAGGAACGTCGGATCGAGATCGCCGGGTCGCGCGGGTCGATTTTCGACCGCGACGGCCGCGAGCTCGCGGTATCGGTCGAGGCGTCGTCCATCTACGCGATTCCCGACGAGGTCGAAGACCCGCGGGCGGCGGCCCAGGCGCTCTCTCCGGTCCTCGGCGTTCCGGCGCGCGAGGTGCTCGAACGGCTCGTATCCAACAAGGGGTTCGTCTGGGTGCGCCGACAGCTCGACCCGGAGGTCGGCGCCAGGGCCCGCGCCCTGGGTCTTCCTGGGATTCACTTCGTCGCGGAGCCGCGCCGCTTTTATCCGAAAGGCCGTTTGGCCGCCGCGGTGCTCGGCTTCGTCGGCACCGACGACGAGGGCCTGGCCGGCCTCGAGCACTTTTACGACCGCTCCATCCGGGGTCGCCCGGGCGAGATCATCGCGCTGACCGACGCCCGGCGCAGCCGTTATGGAGAGGCGGAGGCGGCCAACAGCCGGCCGGCGCAGGCGGGCGCATCCCTCGTGCTGTCGCTCGACTCCGGGGTGCAGTACGCCGCGGAGCGGGAGCTCGCCGCCACGATGGCCGAGCACCGGGCGAAATCGGGAACCATCGTCGTGCTCGATCCCCGGAACGGCGAGATCCTGGCGATGGCCTCGGCGCCCGATTTCGACCCGAACGATTTTCAGAAGTATCCGCCGGAGGCCCGGCGCAACCGCGTCATCGCGGATTCGTACGAACCGGGCTCGACCTTCAAGATCGTCACGGGCGCGCTCGCCCTGGAGAACCGTGTGATCTCCCTCGACGAGACCATCGAGACGGGCGACGGCAGCATCCGCGTCGCGAACACGACGATTCAGGAGGCGGACCATCACCGGTACGGCGCGCTGACCCTTGGCGGGATCTTCGAGAAGTCGTCCAACATCGGGATCATCCGCGTCGGGCTGCGTCTCGGGCCCCACCGGCTCTACGACGGCGCAAGCGCCCTCGGTGTCGGGCGGGGCACGGGGGTGGACCTGCCCGGCGAGAATTCGGGCATCTTCCGGCCGCTTGCGCGCTGGTCGGCGCTCTCGAACGCCGAGATCTCGATGGGCCAGGAGGTGTCTCTGAATGCGCTGCAGCTGGCGCGCATTACGGCCGCCGTGGCCAACGGCGGTCGCCTGGTCACGCCGCATCTGGTCACGCGGATCCTGGAACCGGGCGGCGTCGTTCGGTCGGTATCCTTCGGAGAGCCTCCCCGGGTTCTCTCGGAAGCGACGGCGCAATCGATTGCCCGAATCCTGGTCGGCGTGGTCGACCACGGCACGGGAGTCAAGGCCGCCGTTCCGGGCTTCGTCGTCGCGGGCAAGACGGGAACCGCGCAGAAGGCCGGCATGGGCGGATACCTGCCGGGCCGGCACGTGCCCAATTTCGCGGGATTTGCTCCGGCCGACAATCCGCGCTGCGTGGCCGTGGTCGTGATCGAGGAGCCGCAGGGCAAGTATTACGCGGCCGACGTGGCCGCTCCCCTCTTCGGGCGCGTGATGGCGCAGGCGCTCGGAATCCTGCGCGTGGCTCCGCGCGAGCAGCGCGTTCCGGCGACGGTCCTCGCGGAGACCGCGCCGCGCGCTCCGGTCTATCCGGCGGGGGTCGTGCCGGTTGCGGCGCGCCGGGATCCGGGCGGCCGCGACGGCTCGGAGACGGATGGCCTCACCCCGAGGGCGATCGGGATGTCCGCCCGGCAGGCCCTCGCCCTCTTCGCCCGGCTGGGCGTGCTCGCCCGACTCCAGGGAAACGGGTTCGTCGTCGCTCAGGATCCGCCGGCCGGCTCGCCGATCCGACCCGGCTCGGTTCACACCCTATTCCTCGCCGACAGCGCAGCGGCGCCGGGCCGGGCGGCCGGGCATCGCGCGGAGGAGACGGCACCGCCTCCACCGGCTCCGTGAAATTGATGGAGCTCCTCGCCGCTCTGCCGGCCGCCGAGGTTGCGCCCGCTGCGGGGAACCTCGAAGTGGCGCGCGTCACGAGCGACTCGCGGCAGGTGCGTGCGGGCGAGTTGTTCGTGGCCGTCCGCGGGGAGAAGCAGGACGGTCTCGCTTTCACGGCCGATGCGGTCGAACGCGGGGCCGTGGCCGTCGTCTCCGACCGCCCGGCGCCCGAGGGCGTGATGGTCCCCTGGGTCCGTGTCGAGTCGCCCCGGCGGGCGCTCGCGCTGCTCGCCGCCCGTCTGCACGGAAACCCCGCCGAGAGGCTCGTGCTCGCGGGGGTCACGGGGACCAACGGAAAGACGTCGACCGCAACCCTGCTCGAGGCGATTCTCGCGCGCCACTTCGGTAAGGCGGGATTTCTCGGCACGACGGGCTACCGAACGCCGCGGCGGGACATTCCCGCGGTTCGGACGACCCCGGAGGCCGCGGTGATCCAGGAGCTGCTCGCCGAAATGGTCGCCGATCGCGTTGGGGCGGCGGCGATGGAGGTGTCCTCCCACGCCCTCGCCCTCGATCGGGTCGAGGGGTGCCGGTTCGACGTCGCCGTCTTTACCAACCTGACACGGGATCACCTCGACTTTCACGGCAACATGGAGTCCTACTACCGGGCCAAGTTGCGGCTCTTCGAACTGCGCAAGCCGGGAGCGTGTGCGGTGATCAACGTGGATGATCCCTACGGAGCGAGGCTTGCCACACAGGTTGCACCCCCGCTGGCGAGCATCTCCGCATCGGGGGCGGCGGCGGATTTTCGCGCCGAGGGAGGACACTGCGACCTGACCGGCGTCGCGTTCGATCTCGTCTATCCGGGCGGGCGGCTCTCCCTCGCCTCGCCGCTTCTGGGGCGCTTCCAGATAACCAACATCCTGGGTGCGGCGGCGGCGGGATTGTGCCTGGGCATCCCGACCGCGGAGATTGCCGCCGCGGTCGCCGGTCTGGCGGGAGTCCCCGGCCGTCTCGAGCGCGTCGAGGCGGGCCAGCCCTACACCATTCTCGTGGATTACGCTCACACGCCGGACGCCCTGGAGCGATTGCTCCAGTCCGTGCGGGAGCTCGGGGACCGCAAGATCATCCTGGTGTTCGGATGCGGGGGCGACCGCGATCGGGGCAAGCGCGCTCCGATGGGCGAGATCGCGGGGCGCCTTGCCGACATCGCGATCGCGACATCCGACAATCCGCGTTCGGAAAGCCCGGAGGCGATCCTGAAGGACGTCGAGGCAGGGCTCGTCGCGTCCGGCGCGACAAAATACCTGAAGGTCGTGGATCGCCGCGAAGCGATCCGGCGGGCGATCGATCTCGCCAATCCGGGAACGGTCGTCGTCATCGCCGGCAAGGGCCACGAGACCACGCAGATCATCGGCTCGCTCGAGATTCCGTTCGACGACGCTCGCGTGGCGGCCGAATTCGCGGGGCGGTCGTGAAGTTTGCGCTTGCCGAGGTCGCCGCGGCGGCCGACGTCCCCCCTCCGGAGACGGCCGTCGAGTTGTCCGGAGTCGCCGTCGACTCGCGGCGGGTGCGCGCGGGCGACCTGTTCGTTGCGATCCGCGGGGCGCGCGTGGACGGGCACGACTACGCGCGCGAGGCGGCTGCACGGGGCGCGCGAGCCCTGCTCGCCGAGCGGCGGCCGGCGGGCCTTCCCGAGGGATTCCCCGCGGTGATCGTGCCGCAGCCGACGGAAGCCCTCCTGCGTTTCGGCGCGGCGACGAGGAGAAAGATGGGCTTCCGCCTCACGGCCATCACGGGTTCCGCGGGCAAGACCACGACGAAGGACTTCACCGCGGCGATCCTGGCCCGACGATTCTCGGTCGAGAAGACGCCGGGCAACCAGAACAGCCAGATCGGTTTTCCCATGTCGGTCATCAACCTGCCGCGCAATCCGGACTGGATGGTCGGGGAGATGGGGCTTTCGGAGCCGGGGGACCTTTCCCGGCTCTCGCGCGCGTTCGAGCCCGAGGTCGCGGCGATCGTCCTGGTCGCGGCCGCGCATCTCCAGTACTTTCCATCGCTCGATGCCATTGCCGACGGCAAACGGGAGATCCTCGAGGGGCTACGCTCGGGAGGCACGTTCGTGGCTAACGCGGACGACCCCCGGGTTGCGTCGATCGCCGCCGCGCACCGGGGCCGCATCGTGCGGTTCGGGCGCGCCGCCTCCGCGGACGTCACGGCCCGCGAGGTCGTCTCCGAGGCGGGCGGCAGCCGATTTCGCCTCGAGACGCCGGAAGGCGGGGTGCCGGTCCACCTGCCGGTCGCCGGCCCGCACCAGGTCATGAACTTTCTCGCCGCGAGCGCGATTGCCTTCGCCGTCGGGATTCCGGCGGCGGAGTGCGCGGCGGCCTCGGGCGCGCTCCACGCCGCACCCCACCGCGGCGAGCTCCTGCGCCATCGATCGGGCGCCGTACTTCTGGACGACACGTACAACGCAAACCCCTCGTCGATGCGCGCGGCCCTCGAGACGCTCGCGGGCCTTGCGGCGAAGCGCCGGATCGCGGTGCTCGGCGACATGCTCGAGCTCGGCGCCGACGAGGAGCGCTGGCATCGGGAGACCGGGGATGCCATCCCGGGCCGGGCGGACCTGCTCATCTGCGTGGGGCCGCGGGCGCGGGCGCTCGGCGAGGGGGCGGTCGCTGCCGGCCTGCCGGAGGCGGCCGTCCGCCACGCCGCATCGGCGGAAGAAGCGGCGGAGCTGCTGCGTGGCTCGCTCGCTTCCGGAGACGCCGTTCTGTTCAAAGCCTCCCGCGCGATCGGGCTCGAGCGCGCCATCGCGGCGCTCGAGGCGCAGAGCTAAGGCGATGCTTTACTGGCTGCTCTATCCGCTTGCGGGCAAGCACCCGGCGTTCAACGTGTTCCGGTACATCACCTTCCGGACGGCGATGGCGGCGGTGACGTCCCTGGCGGTCGCGCTCCTGCTGGGCCCGGCGATGGTCCGGCTCCTGAAGCGGTATCAGATCGCCCAGTCCATTCGGCAGGAGGGTCCGAGCTCGCACCTGGCGAAGGCCGGGGTCCCGACGATGGGGGGGCTCTTGATCCTGCTCGCCATCGTGCTGGCGACGCTGCTGTGGATGGATCTGTCGAACCGCTTCGTGTGGATCGTCCTGGGAACGCTCCTCGGTGTCGGTGCCGTGGGCTTCGCGGACGACTGGGTCAAGGTGGCGCGGCGGCGCAACCTCGGGCTCTCCGGCCGCGGCAAGCTCGTTCCGCAGTTTCTCGTCGCGCTCGGCGTCGGGTGGGCGATCCAGCAGTGGGCGGGCCACGGCGCCTTCTCGACGGTCATCACGTTTCCGTTCCTCAAGAAGCTGCTCATCGACCTCGGTGTCCTCTATATTCCGTTCGTGGCGATCGTCGTCGTGGGCGCGTCGAACGCGGTCAACCTGACCGACGGCCTCGACGGTCTGGCGATCGGAGCCGTGGGAATCGCCGCCGGAACGTACGCCGTGCTCGCCTACGTGACGGGCAACGCCGTAACGGCAAAATACCTGCAGATCCCCTTCATTCCGCAATCGGGCGAGCTTGCCGTGTTTTGCGGCGCGCTGGTCGGCGCCTCGCTCGGTTTCCTCTGGTTCAATTGCCACCCCGCCGAGGTCATCATGGGCGACGTCGGAGCGCTCTCGCTCGGAGCCGCGATTGCGGCCGTCGCCGTGATGACGAAGCAGGAGGTGCTGCTGGCGATCGTCGGAGGGCTCTTCGTGCTGGAGGCCCTCTCGGTCATCATCCAGGTCTTCTCCTTCAAGGCCACGGGACGCCGTGTTTTCCGCATGGCGCCGCTGCATCACCACTTCGAGCTCATGGGCTGGGCCGAGTCGCGGGTCATCATTCGATTCTGGATTCTCGCGATCCTCTTCGCGGTGCTCGGGCTCTCGACGTTGAAGCTGCGATGAACCGGGAAGCCAGCGCCGGGGGGCACGAGGCCGGCGAGGCCGGTGAGGCCGGCCGGGTCACCGGGGGCGCCGGGCTTCCGGAGCGGATAGCGGTGCTGGGCTTTGCGAGGAGCGGCCGGGCGCTGACGGAGGCGCTCCTGGACCGCGGCGCGTCGGTGTCGGTGGGCGACAGCCGGCCCGAGGGCGACTTCGACGGCCTGGAACCGTTGCGGGAGCGGGGAGCGCGGTTCTTCTTCGGAGGGCCGTCGCTCGAGTTCCTTTCGGGAGCGGGATGGCTCGCCGTGTCGCCGGGAGTGCCGCTCGCGTCGCGCCCGGTCGGGGCCGCGCGGGCGCGCGGAATCCCCGTCCTCTCCGAGATCGAGGTGGCCTGGCGCATCGCCGAATCGGAAGCGCCCGGGAGACACCGGTGGGTCGCGGTGACGGGTACGAACGGCAAGTCGACGACGACGAGCTGGATCGCCGAGATACTGAAGCGCGCCGGGCGCCCGGTCGCGCTCGCCGGCAACATCGGGGCGCCGCTCTCGGGCTTCCTCGCGGACCGGTCCCCGCGCGACTTCGTCTGCGAGGTGTCCTCGTTCCAGCTCGAGGCCGTCGACCGGTTCCGGCCGCATGTCGCCGTGCTGACCAACATCACGCCCGACCACCTCGATCGCCACGGCGGGTTCGCCGAGTATGCGGCCGCCAAGCAGCGGCTCTTCCTCCGGCAGGGTCCCGCGGATTTCGCCGTGCTCAATGGTGACGACCCCCGCGCGCGCGCCGTCGCGACGGCGGCCCGCCGCGTGCTGTTCTCGCGCCGCGGAGGCCGGCAGTCAGACGGCGCCTGGATCGACGCGGGGGAGCTCGTTTCGAACGTCGTGCCGCCCGAGCATCGAGTACTGCCCGTCGCCCGGCTCGCCCTCTCTGGCGCGCACAATCTCGAGAACGCGCTCGCGGCACTTGCCGCGGTCGAGTGCCTCGGGGCGCCGGCGGAGGCCATCACGAGCGCCCTCTCGCGGTTCCAGGGTCTTCCGCACCGGAGCGAGCTCGTCCTGGAGTCCGGCGGCGTGAAGTGGATCGACGACTCGAAGGGCACGAACGTCGACGCGACGGCCAGGTCGCTCGAGGCCCATCGCTCCGGCAGCGTGCTCCTCATTCTGGGGGGCCGGGACAAACACGGGGACTTCGCGGCCTTGTCCGGCGTCGTCGCCCGGGCCGCAAAGGTGGTTCTGACCATCGGCGAAGCCGCTGACGCCATCGGGAAGGCGCTCGCCGGCGCGGCGCCCATCGAGGCGTGCGGGACCATGGACCGGGCCGTGGCGCGGGCGGCCGGACTCGCACGGCCCGGCGATACCGTCCTGCTTTCGCCGGCCTGCGCATCGTTCGATCAGTACAAGAACTTCGAAGAGCGGGGACGGCACTTTGCGGCACTCGCGCGCGCGGCCCGGTCCGCTGTTCCCGCGGGGAGATGACCGATGGCTCGCAAGCTCGCGTCCGACAAGGTTCTGTTCATCGCGCTGGTGGCGCTCTCGCTCTTCGGGTGCGTGATGATCTACAGCGCGTCGGCGGTCTCCTCGGGCGAGACCTCGGGCAATCCGTACCGCTACCTGCTCCGGCAGATCGGAGCGCTCGCGCTCGGCGGTATCGCCGCCTTCGCCGTCTACCGCACCGACTACCGGTTCTTCGCCCGGCCGTGGGTCGTGTACGGCGCTTACGGGGTCACGCTCGCCCTCTCGGCGTTTGCCCTGTTCCTGCACCCGATCAACGGGGCGCGGCGCTGGATTCCGCTCCGGGTCACGATGCTCCAGCCCTCGGAGCTCCTCAAGGTCGCGCTCGTGCTGCTGCTCGCGCATCAGCTTGCGCGCAAGAGCGAGAAGGGCGGGGACCCGGAGCGAGCGCTGCTGCCGGCCGTCGTGTTCTCGGGCCTGGCGGCCGGCGTCGTAGTTCTTCAGCCGGACCTCGGGACGGCCGTGTGCTATCTGGTGCTGTGCGCGGTCCTGCTGTGGCTCGCGGGGGCGCGCGCGCGGTGGTTCCTGTTCGGGGCGCTCGCCATGGCGCCGATCCTGGTCGGACTGCTCTTCACGGCCGAGTACCGCCGAGCGCGCATCCTGTCGTTCTTGAACCCATGGGCCGATCCGCTCGGCCGGGGATTCCAGGCGATCCAATCGCTGATCGCCGTCGGCGCGGGCGGTTGGTTCGGCAACGGGCTCGGGGGAAGTCGTCAAAAGCTCTTCTTCCTCCCGTTCCCGCACACGGACTTCATCTTCGCGATCGTCGGCGAGGAGCTCGGCTTCGTGGGCGCCCTCGGTGTCGTCGTCTGCTTCGGGATCGTCGCGTGGCGCGGCCTGCGGGCTGCCCGTCGGGCTCCCGATGCCTTCGCGGGGTTTCTGGCGGCCGGAGCCACGGCCATGATCGTCGTCCAGGCGGCCATCAACCTGTCGGTCGTCCTCGGGCTTCTTCCGACGAAGGGCATTCCTCTGCCTTTCGTGTCCTACGGCGGTTCCTCGCTCATCGCTTCCTGGATCGCGGGAGGCCTGATACTGAACGTCTCGCAACACGAAGTCGTGGAGACGGGATGAAGCAATTTCGGATTTCGGATTTCGGATTTCGGATTTGGAGCCCGGGAAAGGAGCCGGCGTGAAGACGAACGATCTCGGAGCGTACGTCATCGCCGCGGGCGGCACGGGCGGCCACATCATCCCGGGCATCGCGCTGGCCAGGGAGATCCTCACCCAGAAGCCGCGCGCCGAGATCCTCTTCATCGGGACCGCGCAAGGCCTGGAGTCGAAAATCGTTCCCGCGGCCGGCTTTACGCTCGCGCTCATCGACGCCTCGGGATTCGTCGGGAAGACCTGGGTCAAGCAGCTCGGATCGCTCGCCCGCCTGCCGAAGGGATTTCTGGGGGCGCGGGCGCTGCTGCGCAAGCATCGGGCCCGGGCCGTCGTCGGGGTGGGCGGTTACGTGACGGTGCCTGTGTTGATGGCCGCCCGCGCTCTCGGCATCCCGACGCTCATTCACGAATCCAACGCCGTGCCGGGAGTCGCCAACCGATTTCTCAATCGGTTTGCCACGCGCACGGCCCTCGGGCTCGCCGCGGCCAATTCCCACCTGCGCAAGCCGGGCATCGTGACCGGCACGCCGGTTCGGGCCGAATTCTTCGCGATTCCGCCGATCGACCCGGCGGGAAATACACGGCGCCTGCTCGTCTTCGGAGGCAGCCAGGGCTCGCGGATCATCAACCGCGCCCTGGCCCGCGCTGCCGTGCTCCTCGAGAAGTCGGAGATCGAGGTCATTCACCAGACTGGGGAGAAGGACCTCGTCGCCACCCGCCAGCGCTACCTTCGGATGCCGGCCGGTTGGAGGCTCGAGCCGTTCCTGCCGCGGCTCTGGGAGGAGATGGCCTGGGCCGACATCGTGCTCTCGCGGGCGGGGGCCCTGACGGTCGCGGAGCTCGCCGCCGCGGGCCGTCCCTCGATCCTGGTCCCCTTCGGCGCCGCCGCCGGCGGCCACCAGGCTGCCAATGCCCGCGCCCTGGCCAAGGCGAAGGCGGCCATCGTCATTGCCGAGAAGGGCTTCACCGCCGAGAACCTCGCCGGCACGGTCGTCGAGCTCCTGAAAAACCGGGCCCAGCTCGCGTCCGGAGGGCAGAAGGCGCGCTCGCTCGCAAGGCCCGATGCCGCGCGCGATCTGGCGAAGTTGCTTTTCGAGGCGGAGGCGGCCCGGTGAGGTTCCTGCGCCTGCGGCGCCTCCACTTCATCGGGGCCGGAGGCGTCGGCATGAGCGGCATCGCCGAGATTCTCCTGCTCGCGACACCTCTCGAGATCTCCGGATGCGATCTGGCCCGCTCGGACACGACGGAGCGTCTCGAAAGGCTCGGGGCGAAGGTTGCCCTCGGACACGACCCGGCCCACGTGACGCAGGCCGATCTGGTGGTCATCTCCTCGGCCGTGGCCGAATCGAATCCCGAGGTCGCGGCGGCGCGGGAGCGGGGCATTCCCGTCATCCGGAGGGCCGAGATGCTCGGCGAGATCATGCGCCTGAAGCAAGGGGTCGCCGTCGCCGGCACGCACGGCAAGACGACGACGACCTCGCTGACCGGCATGGTGCTGACCGAGGCCGGCTTCGACCCGACGATCGTCGTCGGCGGCCAGGTGCACATCCTCGGGACCAACGCGCGGCTGGGCAAGGGCGACTATCTCGTCGCGGAGGCGGACGAGTACGACCGGTCGTTCCTCGAGCTGACGCCGGTCGTCGCCGTGATCACCAACGTCGAGGCGGACCACCTGGACACGTACCGGGACCTCGAGGACATCTACGACGCCTTCGCGACGTTTGCCAACCGCGTCCCTTTCTTTGGAGCGGTGGTGGTCTGCCAGGACGATCCCGGAGCGCGTGCTCTCGTGCCGCGCATCAAGCGGCGGGTCGTGACCTACGGAGAATCGTCGGAGGCCAGCCTGACCGCGCGAAACGTGCTCCTCGAGGCCACGTTGACGAGCTTCGAGGTGTGGGAGGCGGGCGGGCAGAGGCTGGGTCCGGTACGGCTGCGCCTTCCGGGCCGGCACAACGTCTTGAACGCGCTCGCGGCGATCGCGGTGGGACGCGAGCTGCTGATTCCGTTCGAGTCGATCGCGCGGGCACTCGCCGCATTCACGGGCGTCGTGCGGCGCTTCGAGTTGAAGGGCGAGCGCGACGGCGTGCGGGTCGTCGACGACTACGCGCACCATCCGACCGAGATTCGCGCGACCCTGGCAGCGGCGCGACAGGTCTATCCGGACCGGCGGCTCGTGGCTCTCTTCCAGCCCCATCTGTTTTCGCGCACACGCGATTTTTCCGCCGATTTCGGCCGGGCCCTCTGCGGCGCCGACGTCGGCATCGTGATGGACGTCTACCCCTCGCGAGAGCGGCCGATTCCGGGCGTGACGGGCGAGCTGGTCGCGGAGGCGGCCCGTCGCGCCGGGCACGCTCATGTGCTCTATGCTCCTGAAAAGAAACGGGTTATCGATTGCCTGAGGCAGGCTCTCCGACCCGGAGACCTCCTGCTGACTCTCGGAGCCGGGGATGTGGTCAAGTTCGGAGAGGAGTACCTGAAGTATGCCCAGCCAGGATAGGGAAGCCCCCTTCCTGCGCCGCGGCAGCGCCGTGCCGCACCGGAAGCGCAAGCCTCCCGTGCTCGGTTTCGTCGCCGCGGGTCTTCTGGCCGTCTTCGCGGCCTTCGGGCTCTTTCGGTTCGTGTCGGGGCCGCGATTCGCCGTGAGCCGCTTCGAAGTTTCCGGCAATACGCGCGTGCGCACCGAAGAAATCCTCGACGTGCTCTCGGGCTGGAGTGGAAGGAACCTCGTAGCCCTGGACCTCGCGCCGCTCGCCATGCGGCTGGCCCAACACCCGTGGATCGATCGCGTCACTCTCTCCAAGCGCTTTCCGGACGGGCTCGTCGTTCGCGTGACCGAGCGTCGCGCGGTTGCCATCTATCGGGATGGCGAGAGCTTCTTTTGGGTCGGGGAAAACGGAAACGTGATCATGCCCTACGATCCGCGGCGGGATCGGGCCGAGTACGTCATCCTGACCGGGGAGCGTCGGTCCCTGCCCGAAGCCGTCGGTCTGCTCGAAGAGCTGCGCGCGGCGTGCCCCGAGTACTTTTCCGCACTCTCGGAAATCGCCTCGCTCCCGGACGGTGGATTCGGTATGATGGATTCGATCTTTCGAAGGCCGGTCCGCGTTCTTCGGGCGGACGCTCCAGAGAAAGTGCGGGCGCTACTCGAGGCGCGCGGTTTCGTCGAGAGTCGCAGGTGGGAGGCGCGGGCCATCGATCTCCGTTTTGCCGATCGCATCGTCCTCGTTGGCGCCTACGGCGCAGGGAATCGTCTCTAATGCGGAGCTCTCGAAGCCGGGCTCTCAGCTCTCGACCCGGGCTGTCCTGATGGCCAAACCCGAGAACTTCCTCGTTGCGTGCGACATCGGGACGTCGAAGATCTGCGTCCTGATCGGCGAGCAGAATCCCGGCGGCGCCCTGGACGTGATCGGCAAGGGGTCCTCGGCCAACCGGGGCACCCGCAAGGGCAACATCATCAACGTGGACGCCACGATCGAGGCCATCAAGCGGGCCGCCGAAGAGGCCGAGATCATGGCCGGCGTTCAGATCTCCCGCGCCTGGGTCGGGATCTCGGGCTCCCACGTACGGTCCTTCAACAGTCGCGGGGTCGTGGCCGTGTCCGGCAAGGACCGGGAGATTACGAGCGAGGACGTAGCGCGCGTGATCGACGCCGCCCGGGGGGTCCAGATCCCCCAGGACCACGAGGTCGTTCACGTCCTGCCGCGTGATTTCGCGGTCGACGGGCAGGACGGTGTGGCCGACCCGCTCGGGATGATCGGCAGCCGGTTGGAGGCCGACGTTCACGTCGTCACCGCGCCGGTCGCCGTGACGCAGAACATCGTCACGTGCATGAACAAGGCGGGCATCGAGGTCGTCCAGCTCGTGCTCGAGCAGTTCGCCGCCGCCGAGGCCGTCCTGACCCCGGACGAGAAGGAGCTCGGGGCCTGTCTCGTGGACATCGGGGGCGGCACGACGGAGGTGGCGGTCTACCAGAAGGGGACGATCGCCCACACCGCGGTCATTCCCATCGGGGGCGATCATTTCACCAACGACCTCGCTGTCGTCCTGCGCGCCCCGATCACCGATGCCGAGCGCCTGAAGAAGAAGCATGGCTGCGCGCTACGCTCGGCGGTCTCCGAGGACGAGATGGTCGAAGTCCCGATGGTCGGGGGACGCGCCCCGAAGCTCTGCCCGCGCACGACGCTCGCCGACATCCTTCAGCCGCGCGCCGAGGAGCTTCTCGGCTTGATCCACGAGGACATCCAGCGCCTCGGCCTGGACAAGGAGGTCCGCTCGGGAGTCGTGCTCACCGGTGGAGGCTCGGAGCTCGAGGGTATCGTCGAGATTGCCGAGGGAATCTTCGAGGGGCCAGTTCGGCGGGGTGTCCCCTCGGGTGTCGGAGGGCTCGTGGACGTGGTCTCGCGGCCGGAATGGGCGACGGCGACCGGGCTTTTGTTGTACGGTCACCGGTACAAGCCGGCGAGGCGGCGGTCCAGGGCGTTCTTCCAGGCGGCCAGTTCGGTTTCCCGATTCATCCGGGACTTCTTTTGATGGCTTCGAAAAAGCGCGGGCGACGGAGGGAAGGACCCATGATCGAGTTCCTGGACGACGAGAATTCGAAGCTCTCCATCGAGCTGGAAGGCGGCGACGCTTCTCCGGCCACCATCCGCGTCATCGGCGTGGGCGGCGGCGGTTCGAACGCCGTCAACCGGATGATCGCCGCGGGGGTCAAGGGCGTCGAGTACTTCGCGTGCAACACGGATCTCCAGGCGCTGCGCAAATGCGCCGCTCCGAACAAGCTTCAGATCGGGTCGCGGCTCACCAAGGGCCTCGGGGCCGGCGCGGACCCCGACGTCGGGCGCAATGCGGCGCTCGAAGACCAGGAAAAGCTGGCCCAGGCGGTCGCGGGGGCGGACATGATCTTTCTCGCGATGGGGCTCGGCGGTGGCACGGGCTCGGGCGCGGGGCCGATCCTCGCGAAGCTCGCGGCGGAGGCGGGAGCGCTGGCGGTTGCGGTGGTGACCAAGCCCTTCGAGTTCGAGGGCAAGAAGCGGATGCGCCAGGCCGAGCGGGCCTCGCGCGAGCTGCGCGACCACGTGGACACGCTCATCACGATCCCGAACCAGCGCCTGCTCGCCTTCGTCGAGCGGAACACGCCGCTGCAGGACTCCTTCAAAATCGCCGACGACGTGCTGCGGCAGGCGATCCAGGGCATCTCGGATCTCATCAACTGCCCCGGCGAGATCAACCTCGACTTTGCCGACGTGCGCAAGATCATGTCCGACATGGGGCGCGCGCTCATGGGCACCGCGTGCGCGGACGGGGAAAACCGCGCGGTCCACGCGGCGCAGGCCGCCATCTCGTCGCCCCTGCTCGAAGACGCGTCGATCGAGGGGGCCCGCGGGGTGCTCATCAACATCACGGGCGGCGCCGACCTGACGCTCTTCGAGGTGACCGAGGCCGCGCAGATCATCCAGCAGGCCGCGGACCCCGAGGCAGAGATCCTGTTCGGCTGCGTGCACGACGAGCGGATGTCGGGCCAGGTCAAGGTCACCGTCATCGCGACCGGCTTCGACCGGCTCGAGCGCGACCTCGCCGAGATCGAGGAAGAGCCCAAGCCGCTGACGGTCGGCACGAAGACACTGCGGCCGCCGTTCCTGCGCGGCGACGACTCGGGCGGCTTCGGGCCCAATGCCTCGTCACGCGACGACTTCGACATCCCGACGGTTCTGCGGAGGCAGATGGACTAAACGTCGCCTCCGCGCGGCGAGGAGTCTGCGCCCTTCGGGCGCACCGGCGTCCGGCTCGCCCGGATGCGGGCTCGACCGGACGCCTGACCCCTCGCTGCGCGCTCGCTCCCGCGGCGCGAGCCTCCTCCCTCCCTTCGGTCGGGAGACTATTCGCGCCGCGAGCGTGGAGCCGGGTTCTGGCTGTTTAGGGGCTCTGTTCCGGGCGACGGCTGCGGATGGATTGCTGGCGCTTCCTGCGGGCCTTGCCGCGCCATTTCTTGTAGGACGCATCGAGCTTCGGGTAGCGGTGGCGCCAGCGGCGCAGGGTGCGTCGTACCTTCGGAAACACGAGCGAGAGAAAGAGCGCGCTCATGATGAAGAAGGGCACCTGCGGCATGACGGGGATGAGCACGCCGATCACGCCGAGGATGAAGAAGAACACGGCGAGGACGAGGTTGCGGGTCTTGCTGCGGCGAGCCGGTGCCGTCGCGTGCGGTCGCTTCATCAATTCGCGACGGCGGCCTTGATCAGGTTGGTGCTGCCCGCCACACCCATCGGGATTCCCGCCGTGATGACGGCGGTCTCGCCGGGCTCCAGGAGGCCCGCCTCGAGGGCGAGTGCCGGAGCCTGTTCCATCATCGCGTCGGTGTCGCGTCTCTCGCGGGCGACGAGCGGGATCACGCCCCAGACGAGGGCCAGGCGCCGCGCCGTCGCCGGGAGGCGCGAGAGCGCGAGGATCGGCCGTCTGGGCCGGTGCTTGGCGACCAGCCGCGCGGTCGTCCCGGATTCGGTCCAGGCCACGATCAGCGCGGCGCCGATGTGCTCGGCGAGTTCGCATGCGGCTCCCGCAACCGCCTCGGGAAGGCCCTGGAGGCTGCGGTCCTCGAACCGGCGCATCCATTGCTCGAAGGGGAAGGCCGCCTCGGTATCCTCGGCGATGCGCTTCATCGTCGCCACGGCCTCGACCGGGTAGCGGCCGGAAGCGGTCTCCTCCGACAGCATCACGGCGTCCGTGCCGTCGAGGATCGCGTTGGCGACGTCGCCGACCTCGGCCCGCGTGGGCCGAGGGTTCTCGACCATGGACAGCAACATCTGTGTCGCGGTGATGACGGGCTTGCCGGCGCGGTTGGCCTTCTCGATGAGCATCTTCTGGAGAAGGGGTACGTGCTCGAGCGGCGTCTCCACGCCGAGATCTCCGCGCGCGACCATGATTCCGTCGGACTCGGCGAGGATCTCGTCGATCCGCGAAAGCGCCTCGTGCTTCTCGATCTTCGCGATCACGGGAATCGTCGCGCCGTGCTCCGCCATCAGCGCCCGGGCCTGCCGGATGTCATCCGCGCTGCGGACGAACGACAGCGCCACGTAGTCGACGCCCTGCGCGATGCCGAAGGCGAGGTCCTCCCGGTCCTTGTCCGTGAGCCCGGGGGCCGCGATCGAACGCGAAGGCAGGTTGATCCCCTTGTGAGACGAGAGCGGGCCCCCCGCGACGACCCGGCAGTGGATGTCCGAGGCCGTGACGTTCTCGGCCACGAGCTCGATCTCGCCGTCCGCGAGCAGAAGACGGTCGCCCGGGCGGACGCTCTCGGGCAGGTTCGAGAGGCTCATCGAGACCTCGCGCCCGTCGCCCGGAACCGGCCGGCTCGTCAGCGTGAATGGCGCTCCGGATTGGAGGCGAACGGCCCCGCCGACGATTTCCCCGATGCGCAGCTTGATCCCGCCGAGGTCCTGCAGGATCGCGACCGGGCGGTGCCTGTCCTCCGCGATTCGGCGCAGAGCTGCGATGACGGCAGCGTGCTCCGCGTGCGCTCCGTGCGAAAAGTTCAACCTCGCGACGTCCATCCCCGCCTCGATCAGCCGAGCGAGCAGCTCGGGCGAGTCTGAGGCAGGGCCGATCGTGCAGACGATCTTGGTGCGCGGCATGCGGAGACAGAGTAGCAAACGGCTCGCGGCCGACCGGCGCGTAAGAAAAAAAGCCGGGCGAACGCCCGGCGGCTATACGACACAGGAAGCCCTGTCAGGGCTTGGGAGTGATGGCCTTCTTGACGTCTTCGGCCGCTCTCTTCGCGGCGTCGGCGGTCGCCTTGCCCGCTTCCCTGGCCGCATCGCCCGCCTTCGCGCCCGCGTCGGCCGCGGCCGCGCCCGCGTCCCTGGCTGCGTCCCCGACTGCCTTTCCGGCGTCCTTTGCGGCGTCGGCGGCTGTTGCGCCGGCGTCCTTGGCGGCATCGACCGCCTTTGCGCCCGCATCGGCGGCCGCGGCTCCGGCATCCCTGGCGGCGTCGGTCGCGGCGGTCCCCGCGTCCTGCGCCTTCTCGGCGGCCTTCTGACACGCGGCCACGCCGCCCAGGCCAAGTACGAGAATCGCAATCCAGACCTTCTTCATCGATTGTGCTCCCTCGGGAATTCTTGCTCCCCTTGTATCACAGACGGATCGCGCATCGCCAAGCGCGGCCCGCGCGCAACCGCCACGGCCTCCGAAGAAGCGCAGCAGCCACCCGCTGACTCTGCGGACGCAGGCGCGGTTCGTCCCCAGGCGCGAGGCGATCTCGCGTTCGGAATGACCTGCCAGAAGCAACTGATACACGGCGGACGCCTCGCGAGGCAGGAGCGAGGCCCGCGCCCGCAGGAGACCCAGAAGCTCGCGGTTGGCGGGGCCCGCTCCGGAAGTCGCACCGGTCTCCTCCCGGATCGCCCGCATCCGGGATCGCGATCGGACAAGGTCGAGAGCCCTGTGCTCCGCGGCGCGGAAGATCCATGTGGCGTTCAATGGTGTCGCGCTTCCGGCGCGCAGGACGGCGAGTCGGAGCTCCTGCAGAAGGTCCTGATGATCGTCGGGGCTCAATCGGAATCGCCGCGCGGCAGCGCGTCCGATCCGCGGCAGCCTCGGTGAGTCGAGCCACTGCTGCCCGGTAAGGACGAAACAGACGGGCTCCGCCGCAACGCGCAACGCGATCCTCCACGGCCAATCCGATTCGAATCCCCGGCGGGCCCCAGGGGCTTCCCGCGGTGCCGCTCATCCAGGGCGCTCTACTCACTATTGTCGCGAGCCGAAAAATTTCGCGGCCCAAAGTCCGATCGCGGCCGCTTATCTACGTTGAGAGGTGAGCCGATGAAGCGGAATGACGGGAGAGCCGCTCGCTCCGGAAATGTCCTGCTCGTGACCGCGGTGGTTTTCGCTGCGTGTGTGGCAGCGCGCGCCGATCAGCCGGATGAGACGCTGCCGTTCTTCCGGCCGGACGGGGTTTACGACACGAGTGGCATCGACAGCGTGAACCTCTTCAGCGGGGATACGGGAGTCGTCATTCCTCTCGGGCCCGAGTACCTGCTCGGGCCGACGACACGCTGGCAGTTGAAAGCCCACAACACGGCAAAGTTCTGGCACTACTCCCGGAGCTGCTACCGGGACCCGACGGCGCAGTTCGCGTACGTGTCCGGGGATCCGACGCTCGGCGTGGGCTGGACGCTTTCGCCGGGCTTCGTCGAGAAGACCATCGAGATCGGTGCCGTCTACTGGTCTCCCGACGGGAGCCCTCACCGGACGGGTACCGGGACGGGCCCCTGGGTCACGACGGATGGCAGCCACTTGAGGATTCGGGCCCTCCCGGACGCGAACAACCCTGCGTCGTACGTGGTGGAATTCCCGGACGGAAGTACGCACGTCTTCGGACAGAGGTATGCGCCTCCGGGCGGCCCCTTCGATTTCCGAACGTGGGACTACGGGGCGAGCCCGCCCGCCCGATTCGGGCTGACGGAGGTCGACGACGCGTTCGGTAACAAAGTTCTGGAAGTGGCGTACACGGATCCATCCCATCCGGCGGAGTTCTCCAGCTTTCGGCTTGCGGGTTCGGCCTTCGGGGCCGCAGCGCCGGCGATCGCGTTTTCCTGGACGACCTTCGCCGTCAATGCGGCAAGCACCTGGCGCGTCCTCGACTCCATCCTCTTTCCCGCACCGGGGGGGACCCGGCTGAAGGCGAAGTTCTTCTTTCAAGTCCCGATCCCGACCTCCGGAACCGGCTTCCTGCGAAACAGCTTCGACTTGCCGAGCCCCAACTGCTCGAGTCCGCCGTCCTCGCCGTCGACGGCCGACGTTCCGGAGCTCGCCCAGATTCAGATCAGCGACGCGCCCACGGCGGACCTCTCGACGAAGACGTTCTCGTATTTCTTTTCCTACTACCAGGCACCTTCGACCGATGCGGTCCCCGTCCAGAAGCAGGGCACACTGGCCGCGATTACGTTGCCGAGTCAGCAGGCGGCGCCGACCACCGGACTCGCGACGATCCGCTACGACTACGGCATCACGGGCGGCCTGCGGCAGATTGTTTCCGGCTCGTGCGAGCCCTACGGGTGCGACGCCACGAGTCCCGACCGGGAACCGGAGCTGCCGGCCGGCATCGCGAAGTACTCGATGTACCTCGACAAGTCGCCTGCCGTCACTTCTCGCACGGAGTTCGATCCCTTTCGCAACGCCTCATCCACCGTGAGCTATCAGCGGGAGGGCTTCTTCGTGTACGACACCGTGACGGGAAGCGCGGACACCAAGACCTTCGTGCGGCGCGTGACGGTGGCACGCCCCGGCAACGACGACGGGACCGGCGCGAGCCAGTACGTGACGCAGCACTTCTTCCACGCCGCGTTCATGGACGAGGGGAATCCGCAGGACGGTAGCAACGGGGTCGAGCTCGAACGTCGGGATTTCGACGGGCCCGGCACACGGTCTCCGAACCGGCTCGTCCGAGACGTCGTTTCCTGCTACGGCTCATGCGGCTTCGAGGACGGCAACGGCGCGGTCCGAAGGATCGGTTTTACCGACCGTACGCCTCCGAGCGGCGCAGTGACATGGTTCGGGCAGCGGCCAGCCGGGCAGGACGGTGGAAGCTGCAGTACCGCGCATGCGCCCGCCTGCACCGCCGTCACTTCGTCCGTCTACAACGCGGTCGCAGGGAAGTACGAGCGAACCAGCACGGTGAGCACGTTGCCCGGCGGGGTGAGCAGCACGACCGACACCGACTGGACCGCCGCGAGCACGGTCCAGACAGAGTGGCTGCTCGATCTGTACACCCATCGTTTCTCCTGGGATGGGGCGCCGGCGTCGCCGCCGTCCGGCTCGAACGGGTCGACCGTCGTTCGTCAGTACTTCGATTTCGACCCGACGAGCGGATTTCTCCGGGCGTCCTGGACCTGGGACTCGGCGCAGGGCAATGCGATCAAGGATTGCCGCTACAACGGCGGCGCGGGTGTCGTCTCGGGAACCTTCACGCAAACCTATCCGAGCCCCGGTGAGCCGACCGCGAGCGCCTGTCCGGGCAGCATGCCGAGCATCCCCTCGGACTCGGACACGTTCGGCAAGACGCATGCCTGGACCAATCTGCTACCGACCCGCTCGAGCTGGCAGGCCGGTTTCGTGAGCATCGGCTGGAATTCTTTCGACGTCGTGCGGGATGCGAGCACGGGTCTCATCACGACGTCGCGCGACGCCAACGCGGGGCTCGCCACGACCTATACCTACGACCGGCTCGGGCGCATCGTCATGATCCAACCGCCGGGCGGATCTTCGGTGGAGTGGCCGACGACCGTCTGCTACTCGCCGAGCGTCATCGGGTCCGGAAGCTTCGTCTTTACCCCGCTCGTTCTGGTCAAGAAGTTGACCGCCAACCCGACGCTCGGCCCGGGGAAGTCCGCCTGCGCTTCGGACGAGGGAGTTCCCTCCGCGAGCTCGGGCACTTTCGAGGGATACCTGTTCGATGGCCTCGGCCGCCCCGTCCGCGAGATCCACCGGATGAACCATGCGCTGGCGACCGGCTCGTACTTCGCCATGCGGGAGACGCGCTACGACTCGGCGGGACACCGGGTCTCGCGGTCCGAGTGGCAGCCCTGCGCACTGAACGGCTACGCGGCCACGAGCATTGCGGGGTGCACGAAGGCTCAGGCGGAGAGCGCAAAGACCGTCTGGTCCCGATTCGACCCGTATGGCCGGTCCGAGGAGATTCGGGGCGTCAACGGCACGAGCGTGTCGAGCGACGTGGTGATCGATCGCACCGACGACCGTGTCTCGCCCTCGATCCGTTTCAGCGACTCGAAGGAGAAGTCGACCACCAAGTGCGTCAACGGCGCCTGGTCGGCCGGCGCATGCACCGGGAGCGGGAAGATCGATTCCGTGACCGTCATCGAACGGGATGCGCTCGGGCGCGAGATCCAGGTGACCGAACCCGACCCTTTGACCGGCAGTCCGTCTGCGGACACTACGAGCTACGCCTACAACGTGCTCGACAAGCTCGTGCAGGTGACCCAGGGCGCGCAGGTGCGCACCTTCAGCTACTCCGCGTTCGGTTTCCTGAAGGATGAGACCACACCGGAGAACGGCATCGCGGGAAAGGCGAGGACCGACTACACGAGTTACGGTAGCCTCGGCAACCTCCTCGCCAAGAAGGACGGATCGCCGTCATCCACTCAATACAACTACACCTACGATCCGGCCGGCCGGCTGACGCTTCTGACGACGGGAACCTCGGCCTCGACGACGTATCTTGTCCAGTGTTACGACGGAACGGGAACCTGCGGCGACGCCACGATTCCCAACTCCGCCGGTGGAAGCAGCCCGAAAGGGAAGCTCACCCGACGCCTCGGTTGGAACCTCATTCCGCTCCCCGCGGCGCCGGTCTACGACGATTACGTGTTTTCGGGCCCGGGGGGACGACTGAGCGCACGCACGACCTCGATCGGGGCACGCGGCGCCGTGTTGACGGCAACCGGCTTCGGCGCCCCGGTAACGCAGAGCTGGACGTACAATGTGCAGGGACGCATGGCCAGCCACGCGCAGCCGCGGGCCGCGGGGTCCTCGACCTCCCTGACTGTGAACGACGCCGATTACACGTCTGGCTCGCTCACGCGCGTGACGGCAAGCTGGCAGGGCGGGTCGCAGCAGCTCGTGACGGCGAACTACCATGAGAGCGGGCGGCTTGCGGATTACTCGACCGGCTCCCTGGGAGCAGTGAGGACGACGATCTCCCCGGACGGCCTCGTTCCGTCGCGACCCGGTCAGATCAGCGCCAGCACCGGCGCATTCAGTACGGGTACCTTCGCCTACGACGGCGCGGGAAATATCAAGTCCCTGGGATCCTCCGATACGTTCAGCTACGACGCCCGTTCCCGAATCACGCAGGCCAGGTACGGAAGCCCGACGCAGAGCTTCACGTACGATCGCTACGGCAACCTGCTGACGAGGGCCGGCGCGACGTTCTGTGCGGGGACCTGCGCGAACAACCGGATCACCGGCGCCGTCCACGACGACCGCGGCAACATGACCGTCTTCGGGTCGGAGACGCTTGCGCACGATCTCTTGAATCGCCAGGTCGCCGAGACCAATGGCTCGTCCGACTACGCCTACCTGTACGACGGCGAAGGAGAGAGGGTCGGCAAGTTTCCGAGGCCCGGCGGCGCCTTGCGGCGCGAGATCGCGCACGACATCATCGAGGCCCGGGGCGACGCAAGTCTCTCCTGCACCCCGAACCCGTTTCTCGATGTGGCTTGCTCCTCGAATCCGAACGACGGCAAGTACGTCCAGAAGCTCAAGGACCTCGGCATCACATCGGGGTGCGGGGGCGGCAACTTCTGTCCCGATGCCACGATTCCGCGCGAGCAGGCGGCCGTGTTTCTCGTCCTCGGAAAGCACTGCCCGGTCGGCTCAAACGGCTGCTCGTGGACCCCGCCTCCGTGCGCGGGGCGCTTCGCGGATGTCCCGTGTCCGAGCACCTTTGCCGCGTGGATCGAGCAGCTTTCCAACGACGGCGTGACGTCGGGTTGCGGCGGCGGCAATTTCTGTCCGTCGAGTCCGCTGACTCCCTGGCAGATGCTCGTGTGGCTGAAGGTGTACTGGCCGGCCTACAACCCGCTGCCGCGCGGCACGATCCTCACCTTCCGGGACGAGAATGGCAGGGTGACGACAGAGGCCCATCAGGCGAGCGCGACCGGCGACGCTTCGGATTCGGTCGTGTACGAGCGGGACAACGTGTTCCTCGGCCACCAGCTCGTGGCGTCGGCCATCTGGAACGGTGCGACGCCGGGCTGGCAGTTCTACTCCTCGGACCACCTCGGCACGCCCCGGCTGACCACCAACAACGCGGGCGCGACGATCGAGACCAGGAAATACTGGCCCTACGGGGACGAGGCATCCTCGAGCGGCAACGCCGTCCAGCGCCTGAAGTTCGCCTCGATGGAACGCGACGACGAGGCCAACCACTTCTACGACCACGCCCGAAACCACGACTTCAACCTGGGTCGGTTCACGAGCCCGGACAAGGTGGGAGGGCGGCCGAGCGACCCGCAGAGCTGGAACCGTTATAGCTACGCCTTGTCAAATCCGATGAAGCACATCGATCCGGACGGCAATCTAACGATCGTGTTGCATGGCACCGGTGCGCGAGGAAACGGAGACTTCTTACCCGGTGGCACGTTCTTTCAGCGCGTGGTTCAAACTGTCCCGGATCGCTCTTACGTGTCGTTCCAGTGGTCGGGCGCGAACAACCACGCCGCCAGATTGTCGGCGGCACGATCTCTTGCAGCTCATATTCGGTCTTACCCCTTCTCTCAAGGCGAGCCGCTCAACATTATCGGACACAGTCACGGAGGCAATGTCGCGATTCTTGGCGTCAACCTCGGTCTCGGCCGTCCGGTTTCGAACCTGGTTACCCTTGGAGCACCGTCCCGCGCTGGCTATCACGTGCTTGAACCGTCGAGCGTCCAGCGCTTCGTCAATGTATTCAACTCGCACGACCAGGTTCAGAAGCACGGGGGCGGGGACTACTCCGCTGCTTTTGAAGTGGGCCCCGCAGCGCAGACGCAGCCATTTGCCTTGAACCTGAATTGGAATGTTGACAATGGTGCGTTGGGCTCTCACTCTTCGCTCCATACCCCCTCCGTCTGGAACTTTGTGGTTCCGCATCTCAAAAAAGACACCGAATCTCAGCCGTGCTCCGCAGAGATCGTGTGGAACGAATGAGGGGGCTGAGATGAGCCCAGCGACTGTGTGCCAGGAAAGAGCCATGAGACGGTTTGCTTGCGCGGTCTTGCTCGTCTTGCTCGCTGCCTGCGGCGTACCGCTTCTAGCCGAAGAGCCTTTGTCGCTTCGCGATGAAATGCAGCGGCTGAACGTGCGATCGGTGCTGCTCGTGCGAACTTCGGCCATCGACGAGTATCCAGTGTGGTCCCCGAACGGAGCCGACATCGCTCTGAACATTGGAGGAACGTGGCGAACTGTCGGCTTGAGCAATCCGACCTTGAGCGTGGCTACCTGGCATGACGGGCAGTCGATAGGTATCCTGGAGAAGGCAGTGGCGGCCTCGATCACGCCTTCACGAGTAGCCTCCTGGGCGGCTTCCGGAAAGAGGGGCCCGCGGCGGGTCGAAGCGAAGGGTGGAACTGTCGTTGAGCTTCTGCAGGCGGAGATAGGTACTAGCCTCGTCATCACCAAGAAGGGTGAAAAGCCGGAAATTCTGTGGACGAGCCGCCTCGAGAGCTGCCATGATCTCGCGCTTTCTCCCGCGGAGCTTTATGTCGCGCTGATTTGCGAGACGAACGGTCTTATCGTCACCGCGCTCCGCTAATAGGGGTCGGGGTATATGCTCCGTCGTCGCATTGGAACAGCTTGATAGAGTCCAGGATCAAAGTCTGACCCCTTGACTCTCGACCGGCGGCTCATTCCGTACCTTGTCGTAGGCTGCGGTCTCTTCACGCTGGCGAATCTCATGGCACGAGTTCGAACGGTCGAGCCTCTCTTTCTTTGGGTATTCACGCAGGCGCTCTTGCTCGAAAAGGTCCGGTCGGACGCGTTTCTTGTGGTCCGCGGAGTGTGGCTGGCTTCCTATATCGCCGCCGCTCTCCTGGCGTGGTTGCTCGTAGAGCGTCGCGCGGCAGATTCGGTTGGGGTCTGGAGACGAGCCGCCTTCTCGTGGCTGGCGATCCTGGCGGCGTACGGTCTGGTCGCCGCGCTGCTTGTCTCGACGGGTGTTCTCGCGGAGTAGGCCGTCTATGGTTCGACCCGGATTCTTGACTTGAGGGTCAGCTCTGCGATTCGGCCCGTTACTTCCACTCCTTGCCGAGCAGCGCGAAGAGCTCCGCGTAGACGGTGATCCCGTCCCAGAGGTTCTGGAGCCGCAGGTTCTCGTTGGCGGCGTGCTGGTTGTCGTCGTGGTTGGCGATGGGGACGCCGATGACGGGCGCGCCAAGTGTCTCGCGAAAAACGTACATCGGAATGCTGCCGCCGCCGCCCGGCATGCGCACGACTGGGCCGCCCGTGGCTTCTTCGGCGATCCTGACCACGGCTCGCGACAACGGGGCATCGAGCGACGTCCGTTCGGCGGGATAGCCAGGTCCCCAGTTCATGCGGATCAATTTCTCGTGCGCGAGGCGGGTGGCGAGGTCGGGCTCGTCGCGCACGATGAAAAATCCCTTCATCGCGACGAAGTCCTCGACGCGACGGTGCACGCCATCCGGGGTCTGGTTCGGCACGAGGCGAAAGTCGATGGAAGCGCGCGCCTCGGTCGGGATGGCGTTGGTCGCCTTTTCGCCGACGTGTCCGCCCTCGATCCCGCGGAAGTTCACGGCGGGCGCGAGGATCGCCTCGGCCAGGGGCCCTGGAGACTCGGCGCGCCCGATGCCGAGCTCGCGCTCGAGGTCGGCGTCGTTGTTGGGCATCTCGGCCACGGCGCGGCGCTCGGTCTCCGTCAGCGGGCTGACGTCCTCCAGGAATCCGGGGATCAGGATGCGGCCGTTGGGGTCCCGGATGCTCGCGAGAAGATCCGTGAGCAGCGCGATGGGGTTAGGCGCCCAGTTGCCGTAGTGGCCCGAGTGGAGCGGGCGCGTGGGTCCGTAGACCGTCAACTCGACATCGACGATGCCCCGAGCCCCAAAGAAGATGAGCATCCGACGGCTCTGGTGAATGGGGCCGTCGCAGAAGATCCACGCGTCGGCCGAGAGCCTCGGCCTGTAAGCGCGCAGGAACTCTGCCAGGTGCGGGGAGCCGGCCTCCTCTTCACCCTCGATGAAGAACTTGAGGTTGACCGAAGGTCGAACGCCGAGGGCCTCGAGCGCGTCGAGCGCGGCCAGAAAGCCGATGATCGGAGCCTTGTCGTCGCCGGCCGAGCGCGCGTAGATCCGCGCCTCGGGCGGTGTCGATGCCGGCAGCGGGTCCCAGGGGATCTCTTTGCCGCCGCTCTCCACGGGGCCATCGCGAATCACGGGTTTCCACGGATCGCCCTTCCAGTCCGAGGCGACGACCGGCTGGCCATCGTAGTGAGCGTAGAAGACGACGGTCTTTTTCGCGCCGGGCGACTCGAGCTCGCCAAAGACGGCCGGCGGCGCACCCGAATCCTCCAGAAGCTGCGTGCGCACCCCCCGCTTCTCGAACATCGCGACGATCGCCCTCGCATTTGTCCGAATTCCGGGCTCGTTTGATGCAAGGTTCGGAATCGCGAGCAGGTTGCGAAACTCCTCGAGAATCTCGCGCTCATGCCTGGCCACATAGCCCTGGATATCCGCACGCAGCTTGCCGGCAGAGGGCGGCGAGCTGGCGAGCGCGAGAAGCGTCGAACCTGCCAGGAGAGTGGCAGAGATCATGGACAGGGAGTCTAAGGCATGGAGACGAGGACGCCTCGGGCTACCGCAACAGATTCTCGATCGCCGCCGACAGGCGCTCGTCGGTCATGCGGTAGGGCAGATACTGCACGACGACGCCCCTGCGGTCGACAAAGGCGAAGGTGGGTGTGGCGGACACACCATACCGCAGCATGCCTTCGTCGCTGATCGGTACGGCGACCAACTCCGTGAGCCCGTAGAGCTCGCTCCAGGACTTCTCGATCTTCGCCTTCTCCTCCGAGCGGTTCTCTTCGTAGAAGCGCGTCGGCGCGACGAACGCGACGCCCTTCGGGGCATACTTCTCGACGGCGCGGCGAAATGTCTCCGACTGTGCCTTGCAGTCCCCGCAGCCCTCCAACCAGAAGAACAGCACGACGGGCTTTCCGCGCAGCGCGTCGAGGCTCGCGAAATCCGGCCCGATGCGGTCCTCCACGTGGAAGTCCGGTGCCTTCTTCCCGACGAGCTCGATCTGGTTGCGGCGCTTCTGAATCCGGGCGCGCAAGTTGTACGGGGCCGCCTGATGGTCTCGCGCGCTCTCGTCGAGGAAGCGTAGTGCCTGAGCCTTCTTCCCCGCGGCGACCAGAGCCTGTGCCTCCACCTCGATCGACGTTCCGAGCGCATACTGCGCACCGGTGGCGTGCTCCCAGTCGGGCGGTGTCCCGAGCCTGGAGACGGCGAGATCGCGCGCCGCCTTCGCGTACCGCGAGGCCGTCGGCCAGTCGCCCATCAGTGCCGAGCCGCGAGCGAGCCACGCAAGGCCCAGGAGGTACTCCGGGTCCTCGCCCTTGCGCGTGCGATGAACTTCGAGGATCGACTCCGCGCTCGACAGATCGGCGGCGGAGATCTTGAGGCGGATACCCCGCAGGTCGTCCATCGTGGGTGGCGCAGCCTGTATCGGAGGCGTCGGGGTCGGCTGAACCTGTTGACCAAATGCCGCAGTGGATGCGAGACCGGCCATCAGCAGGGCTGTCACCGGCAGAAGACGATTCATGACAGGCTCCTTCGCATTACGGGCGTCCGAACCCGGGCTACGAGGGCCCAATTCCCGGCACGGGAGTAGAGTGACTACTTCTTGCGTCGTTTCTTTTTGGCCGCACCCTTCCGTGCCGCCAGAGCCAATGCTGCCTGGCGTTCGGCCGGAGAGATGAAGGCGAGGCCTTGGGCCTCCTCCGGATCCCGCACGATGGGCGCCTCCCCGCGGCGCAAGGCCCGGACTCGCGCTCTCGCGGCGGCCGAGGGAGGCGAGCGGCGGGGCGAGGAGCGCTTCACGGGCTCATTATTACCTTGCGGAGCCTGGATCGCGAATATTGGGCACCAGGAATTGGTTGGCGGCTGTTGAGGGCACGGATGGCTGCAGTTCAGAGTGAAGGGCTCCTTCGCACGACGGATGTGGAGGTCGATGGAGTCACCCGCCGCTCTGCGCTGAAGTGGATGACGCTCGCGTGGATCGGTTTTTTCGCTGCCACCCTGGCCGGCCTGACGGCCACGGCAAGGTTCATGTTCCCCAACGTGCTCTTCGAGCCTCCCACACGCTTCAAGGCCGGCGACCCCTCGAGCTACGCCCCGGGCGTCGACGAGAGATGGAAAGAGAAGTTCGGCGTTTGGATCGTCCGAACCAGCGATTCGATCTATGCCCTTGTCGCCGTCTGCACGCACCTGGGCTGCACGCCGAACTGGCTACCGGCGCAGAACAAGTTCAAGTGCCCGTGTCACGGCTCCGGCTACTACATGTCCGGCATCAACTTCGAGGGCCCGACGCCGCGGCCTCTCGAGCGCGCGGAAATTGCGATCTCCGGCGAGGACGGGCAGATCGTCGTCGACAAGGCGGTTCGGTTTCTCTACGAGCGCGGGCAGTGGAGCGATCCGCAGGCGTTCATCAAATTGGCGTAGCGCCCGCCGAACAGTTCCGAGACGCCGCAGAGAACTGACGAAGCCGGGATGGATCGGGTTACCCCATACGGGCCCGAGTTGGAACCACGTCGAGAGATTCCTATGAGATTTCGCGAACCTGAGAGGGTAGCGTAGATTCGCGCCCGGACCCGAACACGGCGAGCCGGAACTTTCTTCGTTAGCATGGACCAGTGACAGTTCCGAATATCGCGAGCCCGCGATTCAAGGCGAACCCCTACCCGTTTTATGCTCGCTTGCGTGCCGAGGCCCCGGTGTTTCGAACCCGGCTGCCGAGCAAGCAACCGGCCTGGCTCGTCACTCGGTATGACGACGTCGCGGCCCTATTGAAGGACGAACGCTTCGTCAAGGACAAGGAGAATGCGCTCTCGCCGGAGCAGGCGCGCAAACAGCCCTGGGTCCCGGATCTGTTCAAGCCTCTGGCCCGCAACATGCTCGATGTGGACCCACCGGATCACACACGGCTGCGTCAGCTGGTTCACAGCGCCTTCACGCCACGGTTGGTCGAACGACTCCGCGAGCGAATCCAGACTCTTACCGAGGAGTTGATTGTGGCGGCCGAGCGGCGGGGCCGCATGGATCTGATCACCGACTACGCCTTACCGATCCCCACGACGATCATCGCGGAGATGCTCGGCGTGCCCGCATCGGACCGCCACAGGTTTCATCGTTGGTCGCGAGTGATCGTCGCGTCGGCCCCCTCCGGCTGGAGGATGGCGCGGGCAATTCCGAGCGCCATCGCGTTTCTTCGCTACATCCGCAGGCTCGTCAAGGCTCGACGCTCGAGTCCTCGCGATGATCTGGTGACGGCGCTGGTGCAGGCGGAGCAGGAAGGGGAGAGGCTGAACGAGGATGAGCTCGTGTCAATGGTTTTTCTTCTGCTGATCGCGGGACACGAAACGACCGTCAACCTGATAGGAAACGGGATGCTCGCGCTCCTGCGGCACCCGGACCAGATGAAACGCCTGCGCGACGAGCCCGGCATGATCAAGGTCGCGGTCGAGGAACTGCTGAGGTTCGACGGCCCTCTGGAGACGGCCACCGAACGGTATGCTCGTGAGGATGTGAAAATCGCGGGCGCAACCATCCCTCGAGGAGGGCTCGTCTATGCCGTCCTCGGTTCCGCCAACAGAGACGAGCGACAGTTCCCCGATCCGGACCGGTTGGACCTCTCTCGCGAACCGAACAGACATCTCGCCTTCGGGCTCGGGGTCCACTACTGCCTGGGCGCGCCGCTCGCCCGGCTTGAGGCCCAAGTCGCGATCGGCGCACTCGTCGGCCGAGTGCCGAGTCTTCGGATCTCGCGAGGCTCGCTACGCTGGCGGCGAGGGCTGGTATTGCGTGGACTCGAGGCTTTGCCCGTAGACCTGACCGCGAATGCCCGAATCTCGCAATCTCGAGGGTCGGGGTAGAAGGACGCAGACGGCGAATCCGGTAGCCCATACGGGCCCGAGATGGAACCAGATCGCCGCCTTGCTCCGTGACTTTGGAGACTCGAAGCACGCCGCGTGATGTCAACGGCGTGAAGACGTTTTGGCCTTCAAGAGGCCCCGCTCCGGGTCCCTGTAGGCACGTCCTCCGTTCCAAGCCGGAGGTACGTTGCCTCGTCCACGCTCGCGAAGCGCAAGACGCCGAAGGCGGCCAGCCGGGACGCCATCTTCGTGTCGCGGTGGAGTGCCAGAAGGGTGTCGGCGATCGAGGCCTTGAGCACTGGATCGAGCGCCGACCGGACGAGAACGGGCTGGATCGCCGAAGGGCCCCACGATTCCAGCACTCGAAGCCGGCAGTCGAGGTCGGGGTCGCGGCGGCGCTCCAAGAGAAGCACATTCGAGTCGACGGCGGAAAGGTCGGCCTCGCCGCGGGACACCAGCTCGATCGATCTCACGTGCGCCCCCGAGGCGACGAGGCGCGAGAAGAAGTGCTCGGGTGCGCCGAGGCCGAGCCCCTCCAGTCGGGCCAGCATGCGATGCCAACCCGAGAGCGACTGCCGATCGTTGTAGGTCCAGACCGCTCCCCGCAGGTCCGCCAGGGCGCGGGCCGGATGATCGCGACGGACCACGACATCCGAGAAATAGACGGGGTGGCCATGGTTACGCGGATCGTCGAAGACAGCGGCGGCCGGCACGATTTCCACCGGCACTCCTGCCGAGCGCAGCAGCGCGTAGGAAGGTCCACACACGAAGGCCGCATCCGCGCGGCCGGAGGCAAAGGGATCAGTCTCGGGCACGGGCCCGGAGACGCTGGTCTCGAAGTCCACGGTGACGAAGCGCCCCGTTCCGGCTGCGATCGCTTCCGCGAGGAGCTCGAAGAGGCCCTCGGGAAGGCTCGGCGCCAGGTAGCTCAGAAGACGCAGCGGCGCGCGCGAGGCACGCCAGGAAGTCGCCGACACGCGGGGATTATCTCCTGTCCGATCTGGCCGGAGAGGACGCGGCACGTGACCGAGTTCGAACCCGTGTCGCGCCCGAAGGGGCGCGCAGAACAAAGATGCCGCCTTGAGAGGGTCGCGTCCGCAGGACGCGGCGAGAGACTTGCGAAGCCGGCGAGATCTGGTAGCCCAAACGGGCCTGAGTTGGAACCAGATCGCCCGTTTCCTTCTCGATCTCGGTGATTTACGGAGCGCGGCGTGAACGAGTGCTGCGCCCACCGCCCCCGTCCGACGCGGTTCAGCGTGACGCTGTGCCCTCTCGCGGCGGGGGCCCGGTGAAATCAGGCTGCTTTCTTGACGGCCGGTGGCTGCCACGCGCCCTCGCCGGGCGGCAGGATCGACGGCGGCTCGGCTTTCGGCCAGTACAGGCGCATGACCATGTAAACGGGGCCGTTCGGAGCCGGGAGCCAGTTGGACTCCTTGTCCTTTCCGGGCGAGTCCTTCTGGACGTAGATCGTCAGCGACCCGTCCTTGTTCTTCTTCATTCCGGTCAGCATCGGAGAATTGATCAGGTACCGATTGATCGGATTGTCGATGAGAAGCTGAGTCTTCCCGTCGTACATGGTCACCGACCAGAAGGCGTTGACCGGCGGATACTGGCCGGCGGCGAAGGTCAGCGTGTACTTGTTCTTGCTGGCGTCGAGCGGCTGGCCGTCGCTGCCAGTCTTCGCCATGGGATACATCGCCTCGACGGCATCGTTTCCGTAGATGCCTGCAAGCGCCGCTGCAGCTCGCAGCAGGTAGTTGCCGTTGTAGAACGACCGGTCCCCGAACGCGGAGCCTACGGCCCAGCCGTTGATGTCCTTCCCGATATTGTCCTTGGCCTTGACGATCTTGTCGTAGCCTTCCTTGAGAGCCACGACCACCTCCGCCTTGTGCGCGGCGTCGAGGTCCTTGAAGTCGAAAGTCTTTCCGGGTCCGATTCCGATCGACGCGAATCTCGCGCGCAGCGCCTTTTCCTCCGGCACCTCGGGGCAGAACTGGAGAAGGAAATCGAGGTACGCAGGGAAATCGGTCTTGAAGGCCTCCTCGGCGAAGGCGGGCCACGTGATCGCCGGGGCCGCAGCAGGCGCCGGCTGCTTCAGGAATGCCGAGAGGGGCTGAACCGTGTAGCCTGCCTGGATCTTCTTGACGTTGTCGATGTCCTTCGGATTGAAAAGCTGGGTCCGGTAGATCACGAGGCCGAACTGGGTCTCGGAGCGAAAGACCTTCGCGACACCGGCAGGCGTCTCGCCCTTCCAGCCGGGTCCAGCGATCACGTAGCAGCCGGCGCCGTTACCAGTCGCGCGGCTACCGATGTACCCGTAGTTGAAAGAGTACATGTCGGTCAGCTGCACCGAGTAGTAGCGGCCCTTCTCAACCTCGGGAACGCAGAGGACGATCGGCTCGGCTCGCAAGTCCGCCTGGACCATCGAGTAAGGGGTATCGGAGTTCGGAGTGACGATCGCCGTGTCCTTTGGCGTGAACGTCTTCGAGTCGTTCCAGATCGCGTTGAACGGTGCCTTGTACTGGGAGCTGTGCTCGTCTACGTTGAACTCGTACATCGCCTTATACGCGGCGATCATGGGGAAGCCATAGATGTAGGCCTCCTCGGCGATGGCCTTGGTTTCGGCGATGCCGGGTCGGGTCTTGTCGGCGGCCTCGGCCTTGGTTATCGAGTCCGGCTTCCGATTGCAGCCGGCCAACACAGCCAGAACGAGGATGCAAACCAGCGCCAAACCAAAGAGTCCTTGCCTCGAAGTCCTCACGGCGCCACCTTTCTCGTAAGGGGCGCGACACTGCGGGCCCCTGCGGAGCGCAGGGATGCTATCAAACCAATGTTTGAGCATGCCGTGACATCCCTGTGTCCTTGGACGGATCGCCGAGAAAGCCGGAGGGGTGCCCTGTTGGCCCATACGGGCGCCAGATCGAACCCGTGTCGCGCCCGAAGGGGCGCGCGCTCCAAGGAGTCGCCTTGAGAGGCTCGCGTCCGCAGGACGCGACGTGTAACTTGCAGAGCCGGGAGATCGTGGTAGCCCATACGGGCCCGGGTTGGAACCAGATCGCTCAATTCCTCTGTGATCTCAGGGCTCTTCGGAGAGCCGCGCGATGAAGACGCAGGATCGCATGAGTCGTGCGGCGAACCGACGGCAACTCTATACGAGCCTGAACGAACTGGCGGCCCCGATGGAAGGCAAGCTGGACAAGCTGCAGCGCGGTGTCTACGAATGCTGTATCCACGGGGCCATGGAACACTTTGGTATCGAGAGACGAACCTGAATCGGGGAGAATCGCGCCATGGATGCACCGGTGACTCTCTTCCTCAGTGTCTTCACGACGCTGCTCGCGATCATCAACCCGCTCGAGGCCCTGCCCATCTTCCTGAAGCTGCTCGAAGGCACGGACGACGCGACCCATAGCCGGATCGCGCGCCGGTCGTGCTTCTACGCGATGCTGCTGATGTTCTTCTTCCTGCTGTTCGGCACGCTGATCCTGCGCGTCTTCGGCGTGCCGCTCAGCATGGTGCGGATCGTCGGCGGCATCGTGCTCATGCGCATCGGCTTCGAGCTGTTCTCCGGATCCTCCGGGAGCGGCTCGATGATCTCGACCCCGAGCGGAGGCAAGCCCGAGGACGTGGCGTTCGTTCCGCTCGCCATGCCCATCATGTTCGGTCCCGGTGCGATCGCGACCATCCTCGGCATGACGTCGACGATCAAGGGGTCGACGCACGAGGTCGCGTCGTTCGTCGCGGTCGGCGTGGCGATCGTGCTGACCATGGCCGTCACCTATGTCTGTCTGGCCTCCGCGAAAAGGCTGCTCAGCCGTCTCGGTCCGAAAGGCATCGACGCCGCCACCCGGCTGATCGGCTTCTTCGTCGCGACCATGGGCATGGGGCTAATCTTCCACGGACTGATCGAGGCGCTCCACGGCTACGGACTGACGGTCCCGCGCTGAGGCCGCCCTCTCGCCCCCAGGGTTTCGAGGTGCCGCTGGAGCCCGTGAAGTTCACAGGCAAGGTCATGACACCAATCCGCCCAACGACCGGGCGTGCGGGCGTACCTCACGACCTGGAGGGTCTCCTGTGGAAGCCGGAACCGGGGCTTTATGAAACCCGTCCTCAGCTGTCCACGCGAGGTTGGGAGCACGGACGAATCAGTGGTAGCCCATACGGGCCCGACTTCGAACCCGTGTCGCGCCCGGAAGGGCGCGCTCAAAGGCAGCCGCCTTGAGAGGGCTGCGTCCGCTGGACGCGGCGTGAGACTTGGAGGGGGGATTGAACTGGTAGCCCATACGGGAATCGAACCCGTGTCGCGCCCGGAAGGGCGCGCTCAAAGGCAGCCGCCTTGAGAGGGCTGCGTCCGCTGGACGCGGCGTGAGACTTGGAGGGGGGATTGAACTGGTAGCCCATACGGGAATCGAACCCGTGTCGCGCCCGGAAGGGCGCGCTCAAAGGCAGCCGCCTTGAGAGGGCTGCGTCCGCTGGACGCGGCGTGAGACTTGGAGGGGGGATTGAACTGGTAGCCCATACGGGAATCGAACCCGTGTCGCGCCCGGAAGGGCGCGCTCAAAGGCAGCCGCCTTGAGAGGGCTGCGTCCGCTGGACGCGGCGTGAGACTTGGAGGGGGGATTGAACTGGTAGCCCATACGGGAATCGAACCCGTATTTCGGCCTTGAGAGGGCCGCGTCCTAACCGTTAGACGAATGGGCCAAACGGGCGGGGAAAAGTAACACAGCCACCGAGGCCGGGCAACCGGTTCTACGTTACAGACTTGGCGGGCGGCTCGCCGGCGCCGCCCGGAGCGTACCGGGCCCAGCGCAGGATCTCTGGAATGGTGGGCCTCTTGCCATACATCAGGATGCCGACGCGATAGATCCTCCCCGCAAACCAGGCGAGCATGGCCGTCGTGCCGATCAGGGAGAGGATCGACAGGCCTATCTGCCAGAGCGGAGGCTCGGACACGGCGGTCCGCAGGAACATGGTGAGCGATGCGGTGAAGGGAAAGAGCGAGAAGAAGACCGCCACGCCACCCGAGGGATTGTTCAGAACCGCGGGGTAGATCGCCACGCCACCCACGATCAGCATGATCGGTACCATCGCGAGCTGCTGCGCTTCCTGGTCCGTGTTGAAGGGCGCCGCGATCGCCGTGTACACACTGGCGTAGAGGAAGTAGCCGAGCAGGAAATAGAGGAGGAAGTAGCCGATCATGGAGAGGGGAATCCGCGGCACGCCGAGGTCGCCGCTCGAAACGATGGCGGCAATTCCGGGCAGCGAGAGGTTCATGGCCACAATCGACCACACCAGGTACTGCGTGAGCCCGACGAGTCCGATGCCGACGATCTTGCCGACCATGAGCTCGGTCGGGTGCACGGAGGCGATGATGATCTCGACGATCCGGTTGCTCTTCTCTTCGATGACGCCGCGCAGCACCTGAGCGCCGTACATCAGGAAGGTCGAGTACATGACGAAGAAGAAGACGATGGCCGCGACGAGCCCGGCGCCCTTTTCCTCCGAGGTGCCCTGCTCCGTGATCTTGAAGGGCCTCAAGTCGACGCGTTTCTCGAGGTCGGCGGCGAGATCTTGCGGCAACCCGCGAGCCACCATTTTCTGGCGCATCCAGACCCGGTTGATCGCCGACTGGAGTTGCGCCTGGGCGATGAAATCCGAGACGGTCGTCGAGTAGTACTCGACCTGCTGCTTGTCGAGCTCCACGGGGTCGAGGACCAGGTAGCCGCTGATCGTCTTGGCGAGCGCCTCCTTGCGGAGCGCTTCCTTGGCGGCACCGAGGCCGCCGGCCGGCGAGCGCTCGCTCAACGCCCAGATCGGGCCGCGCGTGCGCGCGCCCTGCTCCTTTTGCGCCGCCGCGATGTCCGCGAGCTCCTGGACGAGCGGCTTGTAGAGCTTCCCGGTCAGGTCCAGGACCACCACCTTGCGTTCACCGCCGGTCTTTCGCGAGATCGCGATCTCGATGGCGATGTAGCCGAGCAGAAGGAGCGGGATCAGCAGTGTGGCGATCCAGAACGCCTTGGTGCGTATCCGCTCGACGTATTCGCGGCGGGCGACGGCGAAAGTCTTCTTCCAGTTCACGCGATCCTCATCCGATGACACGGTCTTCGATGCCAGCGCTGCGGACGGCATCGAGGTAGATCTCTTCGAGATCCGGCTCTTTCTCGGAGAAGGCGTCGATGCGGAAGCGCTCGAGGGCCTCCTTCAGGAACTGGCGCCGGTCGGTGCCCGGGACGAGCGACACGATGCAGGTTCCGTCGACGGACTTCGCGGTGGCCACGCCGGGCAGGCCGCCGACCTCGGCGACCGAGGCGTCGATGGAAAGGCGCAGGAGATCCTGCGAGTACCGGCGCTTGAGCTCCTTCAGGGTCCCTTCCAGGATCTTCTTCGAGCGGGCGAGCAGGCAGATCTCGTCGCAGAGCTTCTCGGCCTGCTCCAGGACGTGCGTGCAGAAGATGATGGTCTTTCCCCGGGCCCGGAATTCGAGGAAGTAGTCGCGCATGAGGGCCACGTTGATCGGGTCCAGGCCGGAGAACGGCTCGTCCAGAATGAGGATGTCCGGATCGTGGACGATCGTGGCGATGAACTGGACCTTTTGCTGCATGCCCTTGGAGAGCTCATCGACCTTCTTGTTGAGCCAGGGACGCAGCTCCATCCTCTCGAGCCAGTCGCCGATGCGCTTTCGGGCGTCCTCGCGGCCGACCTCCTTGATGGCCGCCAGGAAGTAGAGGTGATCGATCACCTTCATCTTCCGATAGAGGCCGCGCTCCTCGGGGAGATACCCGATTCGGTTCTGCATGCGGCCGTCTATCGGCCGGCCCAGGATCCGGATCTCGCCCGAGTCGGGAGCGGTGATGTTCATGATCATCCGGAGCGTCGTCGTCTTCCCGGCGCCGTTGGGGCCGAGGAGACCGAACATGGACCCCTGCGGAACACGCAGGGACAGACCCTGGACGGCCTGGAACTTGCCGAATGCCTTCGAGACGTTCGTCAGAGCGATCGCGCTGTCCATCGGGGTTCGGCGATTATTACGGATTCCCCGAGGCGCGGTTTGGCAGCCGCGCTTACCTTTGGGCCGCGGAATCGGCTAGGATGCGCGATCCAACCGCCCGGAGAGGTGCTGGAGTGGTTGATCAGGCCGGTCTCGAAAACCGGTAGGCCCGAAAGGGTCTCGTGGGTTCAAATCCCACCCTCTCCGCCAAAATCTTTCCTCCTCCCGTTTGGATCAACGAAGCCCGTCGATCACGTACAGCCTGGAGAGGGCCCGCATGAAGCTGTAGCAGTAGCTCTTGCCGTCCGGCGTGAGCCGGGCGTCGGCAAGCGAGGCGACGCCGGTCGGATCGGCCGGCGCGATCTCCCGGATGAACGTTCGCTTCCCGGTCGCCAGATCGAGGCGATCGAATCGCACCTTCAGATCGCCGGACGCGAGGTAGAGGCCTTCGCCCTTCTCGTCGAATCCATCTACGGATTCGTTCTCACCGATCGGAGGCAGCGGGCGGGGCTCGCCTCCGTCGATCGGGTAGACGGCCCACTTGCCGGTCTTCATGTCGACGGCCACGACGCGCGTTCCGTCGGGCGAGACCTGCGCCCCCGCGGTTCCCTCGGGCGTGATCGGCCGAGGCGGTCCGCCCGAAACGTCGCGCGCGTAGGCGCGCGGGCGATGGCCGGGAGTGGTTGCCGAGATGAGAAGTTTCTTGCCGTCCGGGAAAAAGAGCGCCTTTCGGTACTGGAAATCCTTGTCCTGGATGGTCTTCGTCTCGCCAGGTCCGACGGGAATCAGGGTCAGACGGTCCGCAGCGAATTGCACGACCCACTTCTTGTCGGGCGAGAGATCCGCCGGCATCCAACCATCGGCGAGTCGAAGGGCCGGAGTCGAGCCGTCGGTCTTGCGCATGTAGAGGCCGCCGGTCGCCCCGGCCCCCGCGCCGCCTTCCATGAACAGAAGGTCCTGTCCGTCCGCCGAGAGCGCCGTGCTCTGGGAGAAGTCGAGCCACGTCAGGTTGACCTCCCGCGAGGCTCCCGGCGCCAGGCACATCATCGTCTCCGGCCAGTCGTCGCTGCGCGCGAGGACCCGTCCGTCACGGGTGATGTCCTCGACGATCAGGAGCAGAGGCGTCTGGGCCACGAGGCGCTCGGAGCCGGACGAGGGAGAAACGGCGTGCAGCTCGACGACGCCGATACCGATGTCCTGCCTGCGGGCGGAAAACCAGATCTCGCCCGTGCCGGGATGCCAGGCGAGCGACGAGATGATCTCCCAGCCTGTCGACAGGACTTTCCTCTTGCCGGAAAGGTCCACGACGCTGACCGCAAAGCTCTTCCTACCCTGGAACTCGATGACGGCGATCTGGCGCCCGTCCGGCGAGAACCTGAGGCCGACGATCCGCGTGTTCTCGGACGCCGGCACGAGGACCTTCCCCACGGGAAATTCGAGCCGGCCGTCCCGGACGACAGCGAGACGGTCCTCTCCCGGAAACCAGTCCGCCACCTGTCGGGCGAACTGCAGGGCGTCCGGTGGGTCGGTCGCGACGAGCTCCCGCGGCGCCCCTCCCGCCAGCGACACCTCGGCGATGGCGGCGGGATCGTCGCCGTGGAGCACGCGAATCGCGAGCTTGCCCGCGCTCGAGATCGAAAGCAGGTCGGCGCTCGGGAATGGCAGGGCCGAGGACTCGGTCGAGTCCAGGCGCGTCGAGTAGATCTGCGGGGGCTTTCCCTCCCAGGCCGCGGTGTACAGGATCGTCTTGCCGTCCGGTGCGAAGCGCGCACCCCCGAGTGCTCCGCGGTGGAACGTCACGGGACGGTAAGTCGGCGGCCCTTGCCGGGGCTTTCTCGTCGCAACGACCCCGATGGCCGCGCCGACCAAGAGCGTCGCCGCTGCAAGGGCCAGGGCCAGCGAGCGCTGCCTTCCGCGCGCAGCCGCGGGCGTCGCCGCGATCACGGCGCCCGAGAGGCTCCCTTCCGTGAGGCCTTCCCGCAGCCTTGCGAGATCGCGGGCGAGGTCCTTCGTGGCCGCGTAGCGCTCTTCGCGGTCCTTGGCGAGGCACCGCTCGACAACCCAGCGCAGAGGAACGGGCGAGTCGGGCGCCGCCGTCGCAAGAGGCTCGGGCTCTGCGCGGATGATCGCCGTCATGGTCTCCGGCGCGCTCGCGCGCGCAAAGGCCCGTTGTCCGGTGGTCATCTCGTACAGGATCGAGCCGAACGCGAACTGGTCGGAGCGAAAGTCGAGCGCCTCGCCGAGCGCCTGCTCGGGCGACATGTACCCGACCGTGCCGAGCACGACGCCCACCTCTGTTCCCGCAGAGACTGTGGGCGACTGCGTCAGCTCCCCGCTCTCTCCCGTCGGCGTCGCGAGCTTGGCCAGGCCGAAGTCGAGGATCTTGGCCGTGCCTTCCCGGGTCACCATGACGTTCTCGGGCTTCAGGTCCCGGTGCACGATCCCCGTCTCGTGCGCCTTGGCGAGGCCTTCGGCAATCTGGGTTGCGACGGCCAGCAGCTTCTTCAGCGGCATCGGCCCGGCAGCCAGGAGCTTTCTCAGCGTCTCTCCCTCGACGCGTTCCATGGCGATCCACGACGTGCCCTCGGTCGAGCCGATGTCGTAGACGGTGACGATGTTGGGATGGTTGAGCGCCGAGGCCGCGCGGGCCTCCTTCTCGAAGCGCTTCAGGCGTTCGGAGCTCTCGGCGAGGTCCGCCGGGAGGACCTTGATCGCGACGTCCCGGCCGAGCCGCTCGTCACGCGCCCGGTAGACTTCCCCCATTCCCCCGGAGCCGATCGGCGAGAGGATCGCGTAGGGTCCGAGCCGCGTTCCCGCCGCGAGCGTCACGAGGTGCTCGCGATCGACTCGGAGTGGTCGAGGGACGCTTCCCACGGGTCCGGAGTCTGGAAACCTGCCAAGGAGGCACTCCTGTGCCGAGAATCGTAGGTGAATCGGCACGCCGTGTCGATGCGCACTCTCTCCCGATCCGCCAAGCGGTGCCGCCTCACCTCCTGGCCTGGAAGAACTGCTGCAAAAGCTGCCCGGACTCCACGGCGAGGAGGCCCCCCTCGACCTCGCATCGATGGTTCAGTCGACGGTCCCGGGGAATGTCGCCGAGGGTGCCGCAGTATCCGGCCTTGGGGTCCGCGCAGCCGTAGACGATCCGCGCGATCCGGGCGTTGACAGCGGCGCCCGCGCACATCGGGCAGGGCTCGAGGGTGGCGTAGAGGGTGGCGCCCTCGAGGCGCCAGTGGCCGGTCTCGCCGGCGGCTTCCCGGATGGCCTCGATCTCGGCATGGTGTGTCGGGTCGGCGAGCCGTTCGCGGCGGTTTCGCCCCCGGCCGATCATCCGGCCGCCGGAGGCGACGACGGCCCCGACGGGGACCTCCTGCTCGGCGTAGGCGATCCGCGCGAAGGCGAGCGCCTCGCCCATGAAGTGTTCGTCCTCGGGCGTAAAGGGCATGATGGATGCCGGAGGCTACATCAGGTCGTGGTGCGCCCAGAGGGAGTCGAACCCCCAACCTCCTGATCCGTAGTCAGACGCTCTATCCAATTGAGCTATGGGCGCAGGGGGCGTGAGGCTAACGAAAAAGTCCCCTATTTTCAATGGCCGGGATGCCCGGATTGAACTTTCCGCGGCACGCACCGTAGAAGAAGATACGCTGGAAAGCTGCCTTTCGGCAGGGAGTTGACGGATGTCGAAGAGAACCAAAATCATCCTCGGGGTCGTCGCGGCGATCGTCGTCGTCGGGGTCCTTTCCGCCTTCATCAGGGGCCGGGACAAGGACGTCCCCAGGGTGACGACGGCCAAGGTCGAAAAGATCGACCTCGTCGCCAAGGTCACGGCCAACGGGAAGATTCAGGCCCGCCGCAAGGTGGACATGTCGGCCCTCGTGATGGGGCAGATCGTCAACCTCGCGGTCAAGGAGGGCGACCACGTCCAGAAGGGCCAGCTCCTGCTCCAGATCGACAAGGCGCAGCTCGCGGCCGCCGCGCAGGGCAGTGAGGCGAGTCTCTCCGCCATGAACCACGATCTCGAGGCGGCGCGTGCGACGGCAGAGCAGGCGAAGCGGGACGCCCAGAGAGCCAAGGGCAACTTCGATGCCCACATCCTGTCGGAGGCCGACTACCAGAAGGCCAAGGCGGCCGAGGAAACGGCCGTCGCCAACCTCGCGGCGACCGAGCAGCGCATGCGCCTGGCGATGGCGTCGCTGGCCGGCAGCCGGGACTCGCTCTCGAAGACCACCGTCACCGCCCCGATCGACGGCCTCGTCACCGCCCTTCCCATCAAGGAAGGGGAGGTCACGGTCATCGGAACGATGAACAACCCCGGCACGCAGATGCTGACGATCTCGGACATGTCGCAGGTCGAGGCGGTGATGATGGTCGACGAGACGTCGGTGCCGGAGGTGAAAGTGGGACAGAAGGCGAAACTCTCGATCGACGCGTACCCGAACCAGAAATTCGGCGGAACCGTCACCGAGGTCGGGTCTTCGCCGATTCCGAAGAACGACCCGGACCTGCTGTCGCTGACGGCGAACACGGACGCGATCAACTTCAAGGTCAAGATCCGCGTGGAGAACCCGCCGGACACGATCCGCCCGGGCTTCTCGGTCACGGCCGACATCGTGACCGGGCGCCGGGACGGGGCGATCGCGATCCCGATCCAGGCTCTCGTCGTTCGGGACGTTCCGACCAAGGACAAGAAGCCCGCGGCGGGCGGCGTCCGGCCGGAGACCGAGGAGGGCGTCTACGCCATCAAGGACGGCAAGCTCGTCTTCGACAAGGTTGATACCGGCATCGCCGGTGAGCTCCTGATCGAGGTCAAGAAGGGCCCGGCCGTAGGGGCGGAGATCGTGACCGGCCCCTTCAAAGTGCTGCGCCAGGTCAAGGAAGGCGACCGGGTCATCATCGAGAAGGAAGGCGACAAGAAGAAGGAGACGCCGAAGGCGTCGTGACGACCTCCGAGCTTTTCCGCGTCTCGTCCGCCGCGCTCACGCGCCACAAGATGCGCGCGGCCCTGACGCTGCTCGGCGTGATCATCGGTGTCGCAACGGTCGTTGCGGTCGTCTCCGTGATCTCGGGGCTCAACGCCTACGTCAGGGACAAGGTCATCGGCCTGAACCCCGACATCGTGATCTTCGACAAGTACGGGATCATCATGGGTCGCGAGGAATACCTGATCGCGATGAAGCGGCGCCCGCTGACCCTGACCGACATGGACATCGTGCGGCGGGAGTGCGGCCGATGCGCGCACGTGGGCGCCCGCGCCGAACGCAACCGCCCGGTCAAGTACGGGACCCGCAAGCTCAACGTCGGCATCCAGGGGCACACGCCCAACATGGGCGAGGCCATGAACTTCGACATTTCCAACGGGCGGTACCTCACGCAAGCGGAGTACGACCAGTCGTCTGCCGTCGCCGTCATCGGCTGGGATCTGCAGGACTACTTCTTTCCGAACGTGGACCCGATCGGCAAGGAGCTGAAGATCAACGGCTTTCCCGTGAAGGTGGTCGGCACGCTCGCCAAGCAGGGCAGCGTACTCGGAGAGAGCCAGGACAACGTGCTCTACATTCCGCTGACGCTCTTTCAGAAGCACGTGTCCAACGACGACGGCATAAGCATCTTCATCAAGCCCAAGGGCGGCGTGGAGGCGGTCAACGAGGCCACCGACGAGGTGCGCACGATCCTGCGTGCGGTGCGCAAGACCAAGTTCAGCAAGGACGACCCGTTCGGGCTCGTTACTGCGGACCTGCTCCAGGGCCTCTGGAAGGGCATTTCGGCGGGAGCGTTCCTGCTGATGATCCTCATCTCCGGGATTTCGCTCGTCGTGGGCGCCATCGTGATCGCGAACATCATGTTCGTCACGGTCGTCGAGCGCACCAAGGAGATCGGTGTGCGGCGCGCCCTCGGTGCGCGGCGCAGGGACATTCGCCGCCAGTTCCTGCTCGAGGCGGCGCTGCTTTCATCGGTCGGCGGGCTGATCGGCGTGCTCATCGGCTCCGGAATTGCCCTGGCCGTGAGCCAGGTCTTCCCGGCCCAGGTGAAGCTGTCATTCATCGTGCTCGGGGTCGCCGTGGCGACCGTGACGGGACTTCTCGCGGGCTGGATCCCGTCCTCACAGGCGAGCAAGCTGCCGCCGGTCGAGGCGCTGCGCTATGAATAGCTGTCCGCTGTCAGAGGGCTGAGAGCCGACGATGTCCAGACTCCTCGGGCACCTCCGCCGCGGCTTCGGCGAGAACCTGCGCTTTGCGCTGCTTGCCGTAAGGGCGCACAAGCTGCGCGCCTCGCTGACCGTGCTCGGCATCGTCGTCGGCGTGGCAACGGTCATCGCGATGGTGTCGATCGTGACCGGCTTCAACAACAACATGGTTCGGAACTTCCAGAGCTTCGGCGCCACGCAGGTCACGTTCATGAAGTACGACCCCCGGTTCATGGTCCACGGGTCGGACGAGCCGGAGGTGCGTCGGAAGGATCTGACGCTCGAGGACTTCGCGGCGATCCGCGCGGCGGTTCCCGAGGCTCGAGAGGTTTCCCCGCAGCGCTACCTCTGGAACAACACGGATCACCACCTGAAGTATCGCGACAACGAGGTGCGATCGCCCAGAGTCTGGGGCGTCATGGAGCAGTATGCGACCGCGACCAACAGGCCGGTGGTCGAGGGGCGGTTCCTGACGGTCACAGACGTGGAGCACGCCTCGGAGGTCGTTGTCATCGGGGACGAGATTCGCGAGAGGCTGTTTCCCCGGGAAGATCCCCTCAACAAGAAGATCCAGCTCGGCCACGATGGCTTCACGGTCGTCGGCGTTCTCGAGAAAAAGGGCAAGATGTTCGGGGACACACAGGACAACTACGTGATCATGCCGATCACGACGTTCGACCACCACTACCCGTGGATCCGCATGGCCCCGGACGGCGATGCGCTGCGCATCATTGCGGTCCCGAACCGCCCCGAAGACCTCGCGACCATGATCGACAAGGTGCGGACCGTGCTCCGCACGCGGCGGCACGTCCGTTTCGATCAACCGGACGACTTCGGGATCATGACGCCCGACAAGATGATCGAGAGCTTCCAGGGCATCACGAGCGGCGTGACGCTCGCCATGGTGTTCATCGCGTTCATCTCGCTCGTGATCGGGGGCGTGGGCGTGATGAACATCATGCTCGTCTCCGTCACCGAGCGCACCCGCGAGATCGGCGTGCGCAAGGCCGTCGGCGCCTTTCGCCGGGACATCGTGCTGCAGTTCCTGACGGAGGCGACCACGCTTTCGCTCATCGGCGGCGCGATCGGGGTCGTCGTCGGTGTAGCGGTCCCCGCGCTCATCAAGAAGGTCTTCGACGCGCTGCCGGCCGAGACGCCCCTCTGGTCGATCGTCGTCGGGCTCGGCGTCTCGCTGTCGGTCGGCATTTTCTTCGGCCTTTATCCCGCCATCAAGGCCTCGCGCCTGGACCCCATCGAAGCCCTGCGATATGAATAGCCGCCCGGCTTTCGGCTGAACGCCGGCGGCCAGGAGTCGGGGCCGGAGGGTGCGACATGTCGAGGAAATGGGCGATCATCCTGGCGATTCTGGGCGTGATCGCCCTGCTCGTCATTCTGGGCACGATCTCGGCGCGCGACCGCAAGATCCCGCGCGTGACCGCCGCGCCGGCGAAGATCGAAAACGTCGTCGCAAAGGTCACGGCCAACGGAAAGATCCAGGCCGAAAAGAAGGTGGATCTCTCGGCGCTCGTCATGGGCCAGATCGTCAACCTCGCGGTCCGAAACGGGGACCGTGTTCGCAAAGGCGACTTCCTTCTCCAGATCGACCGCACGCGGGCGGCCGCGGAGGAGGCGGGGTCGGCCGCGGCGCTTGCCGGGAGCCTGGCCGCTCTGGATTCGGCGCGGGCCGCGCTCGAGCAGGCTCGACGCGACGCCGACCGCGCGAGGAAGAATTACGAGGCGCATATCCTTCCGGAGGCCGACTCGCAGCGGGCCCGGGCGGATCTGGAGGCGGCGCAGGCCAACTTCGCGGTCGCGGAGAGGCGGATCGAGGAAAACCGTGCGAACCTGAACGCTTCACGCGACACCCTCTCGAAGACGACGGTGCGCTCACCGATCGACGGAATCGTGACCGACCTGCCCGTCAAGGAAGGCGAAGTCACGGTGATCGGAACGATGAACAACCCCGGAACGCAGCTCATGACGATCTCCGACATGTCGAGCGTCGAAGGCGTTCTCATGGTGGACGAGACCGACGTGCCGAGCGTCAAGGTGGGCCAGAAGGCCTTGCTTTCGATCGAGGCGTACCCCGACCGGTCGTTCGAGGGGGTCGTCACGCAGGTCGAGAACTCCCCGATCGCCAAGAACGACTCCGACCTGCAGGGCCTCATCACGACCTCGGACGCCATCAACTTCAAGGTCCGCGTCAAGCTGCTGCAGCCGCCGGACTCGATCCGGCCGGGCTTTTCTGTCACGGCGGACGTGATCACGGGCTCGAAACCGAAGGCGCTCGCGATACCTCTCGCCGCCGTCGTGATCCGGGACGACCCTAAGGCCGCGAAGACGGCCTCGGGACGGATCAAGACCCAGACGGGGGTCTACGCACTGCGAAACGGCAAGGCGGAGTTCGTGCCCGTCGAGCTCGGTCTCGCCGGCGAGCTGGTGGTCGAGGTCGCGAGTGGGCTCTCTCCCAAGGAGCAGATCATCACGGGCCCGTTCAAGACGCTGCGCGCCCTGAAGGACGGAGATCGCGTGAAACTCGAAACCGAAAAAGAGAAAGCGGAGGGGGGAGCCGCCGGCTCTTCCTCGTAGGCACAGGCGCATGGGCCTCCGGGAGCTTCTGATGGTGGCCTTGCAGGCGCTGCAGCGCCATAAGCTCCGCTCGTTCCTGACGCTGCTCGGCGTGATCATCGGGGTCGCCACGGTGGTGGCGGTCGTTTCGATCATCAGCGGTTTGAATGGTTACGTTCGCGACAAGGTCCTGAACCTGAATCCCGACGTTCTGGTCTTCACCAAGTACGGCATCGTCCGGAGCCGCGACGAGTTCATACTGCAGCGCAAGCGCAAGCCCGTAACGCTGCGGGAAGCCCGGCTGATCGAGCGCGAGTGCCGCACGTGTGGGGCCGTCGGCGCTCAGGTGAATCACGTGGACGCGCTCCACGCCGGCCGGCAGAAGAGTCCCGACACGCAGATCCAGGGACAGACGGCCAACATGGAATCGATGTTGCGCGTGGATCTCGAGGCGGGGCGCTTCTTCAATCCCATCGAGGAAGAGCACGCGACGGCGGTGGCCGTCATCGGCGCGGAGGTGAAGGACCAGCTCTTTCCGGGCGTGAACCCCATCGGCCGCACGCTCTACGTTCGCGGATACCCTGTGCGCGTCATCGGCCTCGCCGTCCGGAAGGGAAGCGTCCTCGGCCAGGACCAGGACAACGTCATCATCGTGCCCATCACGTTCGTCCAGAAGATCCTGACCGCGAGCGACGAGGTGTCGATCTACGTGCGCCCCCGCGCGGGCCTCGCCGGAATCGACGCGACCCAGGACGAAGTCCGTACGATCCTGCGTTCCCTCCGGAAGACCCCCTATCCGGCCGACGACCCGTTCGGCATCCTCGGCTCCGAGGCCTTTCAGACTCTCTGGAAATCTCTCACCGCCGGAGCCTTCGCCCTGATGATCCTGATCTCGGGCATCTCGCTCGTGGTCGGAGCGATCGTCATCGCCAACATCATGTTCGTGTCCGTCGTGGAGCGGACCCAGGAAATCGGAGTGCGGCGCGCACTCGGGGCCCGGCGCCGCGACATCCGGCGCCAGTTCCTGCTCGAGGCGGCGCTTCTCTCGAGCGCCGGCGGCATTCTGGGCGTGCTGCTCGGCGCCCTGCTCGCTCTCATCGTCAGCCAGTTTTTCCCCGCACAGGTCCGGCCCTCCTTCGCTCTTCTGGGGGTCGGGGTCGCGATCGTCACCGGGGTCCTCGCGGGGCTTGCGCCGTCCTCCTCGGCTTCCCGGGTGCCGCCGATCGAGGCCCTGCGTTTCGAGTGAGGCGCCGATGAACGGACTGACCGAGGTTTTCCGCCGGGGCTTTGCCGAGAACGTCCGATTCGGCGTCAACGCCATGCGGGAGCACAAGCTGCGCGCAGGGCTGACGATCCTCGGGATCGTGGTGGGGGTCGCGACGGTGATCGCGATGGTCGCGATCGTGACCGGCTTCAACAACAACGTCATCGGCAACTTCCAGGCCTTCGGCGCCAGCCGGATCGAATTCAAGAAGTTCAAGGACCGCTTCGGCGGGCCGGGTGCCCAGACGGAGGAGGAGCGGCGCCGTCGCAACCTCACGATGGAGGACGTCCTGGCCATCCGAAAGGTCGTCCCGGAGGCCGCGGCGATCTCGGCCCTGGTCGGGTATTTCGACGCAGAGATCCACGTCAAGAACGGAAGCCTCGAGGCCAACAATCCCTACGTGCTGGGCGTGGACGAGTACTACCCGACGGCGACGGCCTACACGGTCGGCCACGGCCGGTTCTTCACGCCCGCCGAGGTCGAGCACGGCGCGCTCGCCGTGGTCATCGGCGCAGACGTGAGGGAGGCGATCTTTCCGGCCGAGGAGCCGCTCGGCAAGGACATCACGGTCAACGGCCTGCGCTACCGCATCGTCGGCGTTCTCGAGAAGAAGGGCGAACAGTTCGGCTACTCGCCGGACAACAAGGTGGTGCTTCCATACAAGACTTTCGAGCACCAGTTCGGTTTCCAGGTGCGGGAGGGCGGCGTCAACATCAATGCCGTGCCCCGGCGGCCCGAGGACGTGGACATTGTCATCGAGAAAGTGACGGCGGCGCTTCGCTTGCGCCGCCGGATTCCCTTCAACAAGCCGAACGACTTCGAGGTCTCGACTCCGGCCCAGCTGATCGGGCAGTTCCGCGCCATCACGGGCGGCGTGACGGGGGCGATGGTGCTGATCGCCCTGATCTCGCTCGCGATCGGCGGCGTGGGAGTCATGAACATCATGCTCGTGGCCGTCACGCAGAGAACGCGCGAGATCGGGATCCGCAAGGCGGTCGGGGCGTTCCGCCGCGACATCGTGCGGCAGTTTCTGACCGAGGCCGTGACCCTGACGACCCTGGGCGGCATCGTGGGCGTCGGGCTCGGCATTCTGATCTCCAGCCTCGTGCGAAGGTTCGTGCCGGCGCTGCCGACTTCGGTTCCGATCTGGGCGGTCTTCGTCGGCCTGTTAGTCTCGACGTCCGTCGGCATCTTCTTCGGCCTCTATCCGGCGGTGAAAGCCTCGCGCCTCGACCCGATCGAAGCCCTGCGGTACGAGTAGCCGTCGCCTTCGCTTGCGAGGGATCTGCGCCCCTGCGGGGCGCCCCGGTCCGCGGCTCGCCGGGATGCCGGCTCGACCGCGGACCTGATCCCTCGCCGCGCTCCGGCTCCCGCGTCGCGAACCTCCTCCCCTCCTTCGGTCGGGAGACTATTCGCGCCGCGAAAAGAAGAGACGATCCCGCGTACATTCGGTGGCGCCGCGTTCGGTACATTCATGACCCCGACGAGGTCATCGGCGGGTAGAATCCTCGCGCCGAATGCCTCTCAATGCCGGAACCCGACTTGGCCCCTACGAGATCCTCGCGCCCATTGGCGCGGGTGGGATGGGGGAGGTCTATCGGGCGCGCGACGAGCGGTTGAAGCGCGACGTCGCGATCAAGGTTCTGCCGGCGTCGTTCTCGCAGGACGCGGACCGGCTGCGGCGCTTCGAGCAGGAAGCGCAGGCGGCCGGCGGCCTGAATCACCCGAACATCACGGCGGTCCACGACTTTGGCGTGCACGACGGCGCGCCGTACATCGTGACGGAACTGCTCGAGGGCGAGACGCTCCGCGCGAGGCTGGCCGGGGGCGCGGTGCCCGTCCGCAAGTCCATCGACTACGGCGTGCAGATCGCACACGGCCTCGCAGCCGCGCACGAGAAGGGGATCGTGCATCGGGACCTGAAGCCCGAGAACCTGTTCCTGACGAACGACGGGCGGGTGAAGATCCTCGACTTCGGCCTGGCCAAGCTGACGCAGGTCGAGTTGAAGGGGACGCAGACCGAAGCCCCGACGGCGACCGCCGGCACGGAGCCCGGCGTCGTGATGGGCACCCTCGGGTACATGTCACCCGAGCAGGTGAAGGGAAAGCCCGCGGATCAGCGCTCGGATCTCTTCTCCTTCGGGGCGATCCTGTACGAAATGCTGTCGGGTGCGCGCGCGTTCCACCGCGACTCGGCGGCGGAGACGATGTCGGCGATTCTCCGGGAAGAGCCGCCGGATCTTTCGGCGACGAACAAGGGCGTGCAGCCGGGGCTCGAGCGCATCGTGCGGCACTGCCTGGAGAAGAACCCGGAAGAGCGGTTCTATTCGGCGCGCGACCTCGCCTTCGACCTCGAGGCTCTCTCGGGACTGTCCGGAACCACCGCCGCTGCCTCTGTGGCCGGGCCCTCCGCGCGCCGGTGGCTGGTTCCCGCCTTGGCTCTGGCGGCGATCGTCGCAGCCCTCGCGGTCGGGTACTTCGTGGGGAAGGGGCGCGGAGCGCCTGGGCCCCTGTCGTTTCGCCAGCTGACCTTTCGGCGGGGAACCGTGTTGTCGGCCCGCTTCGGGTCGGATGGGAAGACGGTGCTCTACAGCGCTTCCTGGGACGGCGAACCGTCCGAGATCTTCGTCAGTTCCCCCGAGAGTCCGGAGTCGCGGCCTCTCGGCATCCCGAATGCCGATGTTCTCGGCGTCTCGTCATCCGGCGATCTCGCAATGGCCCTGGACAGCGCTGTCTTCAGCGAATTTGCGAGAATCGGAACGCTCGCCCGCGCCAGTGCGACCGGAGGCGGCGCCCCTCGGCAGATCCTCGAGGGCGTCGAGGCGGCGGACTGGGCGCCGAACGGGCAGGATCTCGCTGTCGTCCGGACCGTCGGCGGCCGGACGCGGCTGGAATATCCGATCGGCAAGACGATCTACGAGACACGCGGTTGGATCAGCAGTCCGCGTATCTCGCGCGGTGGCGATCGGGTCGCCTTCATCGACCATCCGAACCCGGGTGACGACGGAGGCTTTGCCGCAGTCAGCGATCGCGCGGGGAAGATGTCAAAGCTTTCGGCCCCCTTTTCGAGCGCCCAGGGGCTGGCCTGGTCGCCGGACGGTTCGGAGATCTGGTTCACGGCCGCGGAAGTGAGCAATCGCGCGCTCTACGGCGTGTCGCTCTCGGGAAAGCAGCGGCTGCTCGCGCGCGTGACCGGGTCCCTCACGATTCAGGACGCCTCTCGCGACGGGCGCGTCCTCCTGATCGACGAATCGAGGCGACTGGGCCTCTCCGCGCTGGCGCCGGGAGCAACCAAGGAAAGGGACCTCTCCTGGCTCGACTGGTCGCGGCCCGCCGGTCTTTCGGGGGACGGTAAGACCGTCCTCTTCTTCGAATCCGGAGAGGGAGGCGGGCCGGGCTACTCCACCTACGTGCGCGGAACGGATGGGTCCCCGGCCGTGCGACTCGGCGAAGGCAACGCCGCCGCGCTGTCACCCGACGGGAAGTGGGCACTGGCTCTGGTCCACAAGCTGACGGATCCCCATCTGGTTCTCTACCCGACCGGCGCCGGGCAGCCGCGACCCCTGACCGCTTCCGGACTTCGCCCGGGCGCCGGTTCCGCGGCGACGCGCTTTCTCCCGGATGGCCGTCACTTGCTCCTCGGTGGGAACGAGGAGGGCAAGGGCGATCGTGTGTACCTCGTGGATATCGAAGGGGGCAAGCCCCGCGCGCTGACCCCGGAGAATTTTCGGGGGCCCGGTCCGGTCTCGACGGACGGGAAGCACTTCTTGGCTTTCCGCCCGGACGGGGCCGTCATCTGCGCGGTCGACGGAGGCGAGCCGAGGCCGATTCCTGGCTTTCAGGCGGGCGACGCCGTCGTCGGCTGGACGGGCGATGACCGCGCCCTTTTCGTCCAGCGCCGGGCAGCCCCCGGGGCGAAAATCGATCGGCTCGATCTCGCCACGGGACGCCGCGATCCCTGGAAGGAAATCCTGCCCGCGGATGCGACGGGCGTCTGGCGAATTTCCTCGATCTTCGTCGCCCCGGACGGCAGCTTCTACGCCTACGCCTATTCGCGCGTGCTCTCGAATCTCTTTCTCGTCGAGGGATTGAAGTGACGATTGCGATCGCGTCGACAACGGGCCGCAAGCGTCATCCCGAGCGAAGCGAGGGATCCGGTGCTCGACCGGGACCTCGGTTTACCGAGTCCGGGATTCCTCGTCGCTCCGCTCCTCGGAATGACAAGCTCACGGGCAGAGCGACGGTATGACGCTCTCCGCCGGAACGAAGCTCGGCCCCTACGAAATCCTTGCGCCCATCGGTGCGGGTGGGATGGGGGAGGTGTACCGGGCCAAGGACCCACGGCTCGGGCGCGAGGTGGCGATCAAGGTTCTGCCGGCGCTCTTCTCCCAGGACGCCGACCGCCTCCACCGGTTCGAGCAGGAGGCGCGGGCGGCGGGGATCCTGAACCACCCGAACATCACGGCGGTCCACGACATCGGCTCGGCGGACGGGGCCCCGTACATCGTCACGGAGCTCCTCGAGGGTGAGACGCTCCGGCAGAGGATCTCGGCGGGCGCCGTTCCGGTCCGCAAGGCCGTCGAGTACGCGGTACAGATTGCCAGGGGCCTGGCGGCGGCGCACGAGAAGGGGATCGTGCACCGGGACCTGAAACCCGAGAACCTCTTCCTGACGAAGGATGGGAGGGTCAAGATCCTCGACTTCGGCCTGGCGAAGTTGAAGGCGGAAAACGAGCCGGGCTCGCAGACCGACCTGCAGACGATCTCCGGGACCGAGCCGGGCGTCGTGCTGGGGACGATGGGCTACATGTCGCCCGAGCAGGTGCGCGGCAAGACCGCCGACAAGCGCAGCGACCTTTTCGCCTTCGGGACGATCCTCTACGAGATGCTTTCGGGGCAGAAGGCGTTCCGCGGCGACTCGGCTGCCGACACGATCACGGCAATCCTGACGAAGGAGCCGCCGGATCTGACGCAGACGAACAAGGAGGTCCATCCGGGACTCGACCGGATCGTGCGCCATTGCCTCGAGAAGAACCCCGAAGAGCGCTTCGAGTCGGCCCGCGATGTCGCCTTCGATCTCGAAACTCTGTCAGGGGTCTCGACGCCGGGCACGCCAACCGGAGTGCTGCCCCTTCCGACGGGCGGAAAGCGCCGCCTCTGGCCCCTCGTCATCGGCGCGGTCCTTTCGACGGCTCTCGTCGTCGGCGTATCGGCTTACCTGGCTGGCCGCAGGGCCGGTGAGCAGCCGCCGCCCTCCTTCCGACAGCTCACCTTCCGCCGCGGCGAGATCCTTTCGGCACGTTTTGCGCCGGACGGAACGACTGTCGTGTACTCGGCATCTTGGGACGGCAAACCGGTAGAGATCTTCGTCGGCCGCCTCGAGAGCCCGGAATCGCGCCCCTTCGGTCTCCCCGGTGCCGAGGTGCTCGGGATCTCGAGACTCGGCGAGGCTGCGGTGTCCCTCAACCGCCACTTTGTCGGAGGCTTTCGGCGAAGCGGGACGCTCGCCCGGGTTTCGATTGCCGGAGGCGCTCCCCGGGATGTCCTGGAGGATGTCGAGTGGGCCGACTGGGCGCCGGATGGGAAGGACCTCGCTGTCGTTCGGGCGGATCGCGGCGAAATTCGGCTCGAGTATCCCATCGGGAAGGTGCTGTGCAAGACGAGCGGGTGGATCAGCGATCCGCGCGTCTCGCCCGCGGGAGACCGCGTGGCCTTCATCGACCATCCGTCCCTGTCCGACGACGGCGGGTCCATCGCGGTCGTGGACCGGGCCGGGCGAAAGGAGACGCTGTCCAAGCCGTTTGCCTCGGTGCAGGGGCTCGCCTGGAGACCGGACGGAAGGGAGGTCTGGTTTACTGCTGCAGAGGTGTCGCTCCGCGCACTCCATTCGGTATCCCTCTCCGGCAAGGCGCGGTTGCGTGTCCGGACCGCTGGTAATCTCACCCTGCGTGACATCTCGGCTGAGGGCCGCATGCTCGTCACGAGGGACACCTTTCGCGAGGAGTTTCGCGGTCTCTCCCCGGGCGAGTCGAAAGAGCGGGATCTCACCTGGCTTGACTACTCCCTGCCGACCGCGATTTCCGCGGATGGCCGGACGGTGCTCTTCACGGAAGGAGGCGAAGGAGGGGGACCAGGCTATTCCGTCTACGTTCGGAAGACCGACGGCTCTCCGGCGGTTCGTATCGGAGAAGGCTTTGGCCAGGCTCTCTCGCCGGACGGAAAATGGGCCATCGCGATCCTGCGTCCCGCCACGGACCCGCAATTGGTGGTCTACCCGACCGGCGCTGGCGAGGCCAGGGTGCTCCCAAAGGAGGGCCTCTCCGCCTGGAACGCCTGCTGGTTCCCCGACGGCAAGAGGATTCTATTCACGGCCAACGAGGCGGGAAGAGGGCCGAGACTCTATGAGCGAGACTTCTCGGGCGGAAAGCCGCGCGCCCTGACGCCGGAAGGATACAGAGGGCTCCGGGGGGTTGTGTCCCCGGATGGCGCCCGGGCGGTCGTGACGGGGCCGGACCGCAAGACCTATCTCTACCCGCTTGCGGGAGGCGAGCCGACGGTCGTTCCAGGCATTGATGCCAACGATCGCGTTGTCGCCTTCACGTCCGATGCTGGTTCAGTTTACATGTTCCAGCAGGGAGAAACCCCGATCAACGTCAATCGAGTCGACGTGACCACAGGCCACCGGCAGCTGTGGCGATCGTTGGCGCCGGCCGACCTCGGGGGCGTCTCCGATGTGGGCCCTCTTCCGGCGCCGAGCGGCGACGCCTACGTCTACTCCTACAACCGGACGCTCTCGGACCTCTATCTTGTCGAGGGCTTGAAGTGACGCTTTCGGCCGGGACTAAGCTCGGCCCCTACGAGATCCTCGAGCCGATTGGCGCGGGCGGGATGGGGGAGGTGTACCGGGCCCGGGACGAGAGGTTGAAGCGCGACGTCGCGGTCAAGGTGCTCCCCGCCTCCTACTCCCAGGACGCGGACCGGCTGCGGCGCTTCGAGCAGGAGGCGCAGTCCGCGGGCGGCTTGAACCACCCGAACATCACCGCGGTCTACGACCTGGGATCGCACCAGGGTGCGCCCTACATCGTGACGGAGCTGCTCGAGGGCGAGACGCTGCGTGCGCGGCTCTCGGGCGGAGCGATCGCGGTGCGCAAGGCGATCGACTGGGCAGTGCAGATCGCCAAGGGGCTGGCGGCGGCGCACGAGAAGGGAATCATCCACCGGGACTTGAAGCCGGAGAACCTGTTCCTGACCAACGACGGCCGAGTGAAGATCCTGGACTTCGGCCTGGCGAAGCTCACGCAGCCGGAGGGCCAAAGCGGTCCGCTGACGAACCTGCCGACGGCGGCGGCGGCCACCGAGCCGGGTGTCGTGATGGGGACGCTGGGGTACATGTCGCCCGAGCAGGTCAAGGGAAAGTCGGCGGACCAGCGATCGGACCTGTTCTCGTTCGGGGCGATCCTGTACGAGATGCTTTCGGGTTCGCGGGCGTTCCACCGGGACTCGGCGGCGGAGACGATGTCGGCCATTCTGCGGGAGGAGCCGCCGGATCTTTCGGCGACGAACAAGAGCGTGCAGCCGGGGCTGGAGCGGATCGTGCGGCACTGCCTGGAGAAGAACCCGGAGGAGCGGTTCTACTCCGCGCGCGACCTCGCCTTCGACCTCGAGGCGCTCTCGGGACTCTCCGGGGCCGCAGCTGCGGCATCGGGTACGGTCGTCCGCACGAAGAGCCGACCGTCGTGGCGGCTGCTTGTCGGCACGGTCGCGGCGACCGCCCTCGCCTGCGGCCTCGTCGCCTTCTCCGCCATTGGCCGCGTCGCGGACCGTCCGCCGCCCTCATTCCATCAGCTGACGTACCGTCGCGGCCACATCCTGTCCGCGCGGTTTGCTCCGGACGGGCAGACGGTCATGTACTCGGCGGCGTGGGATGGCAAACCCATGGAGATTTTCGTCGGCCGGCCCGAGAGCCCCGAGTCGCGCTCGTTCGGCCTCGCCGGCGCAGAGGTCCTGGCCATCTCGAAGACGGGAGAGATGGCCGTCTCGCTCGACCGCTCCGCCGCGGGCGGCTTCCGGCGGACCGGAACGCTTGCGCAGCTCTCGGTGGCCGGCGGCGCCGCGCCGCGCGACATTTTGAAGGACATCGAGTGGGCCGACTGGTCGCCGGACGGCAAGAGTCTGGCGATCGTGCGGGCGGTCCCTGGAAAGATGAGGCTCGAGTACCCGGCCGGCAAGGTCCTGTACGAAACCAGCAGTTGGGTCAGTCATCCGCGGATCTCCCCGGACGGGAACCGGATCGCCTTCATCGACCACCCGACGCCGGACGATGACGGAGGGTCGATCGCGGTTGTGGATCGATCCGGCCATCTGAAGAAAGTCTCGGAGCCATTTGCCACGGCGCAGGGCCTCGCCTGGTCGCCGAACGGCGACGTCTGGTTCACGGCGACGCGGGTCGGCGGCAACCGCTCGCTCCATTCGACGACGCTCGGAGGCAGGGTCCGAGCGCGCGTGCGCGTTCCGGGCTCGCTGACGCTTCAGGACATCTCGCGCGACGGCCGGTTCCTCGTGACCCGGGACAGCGTGAGGAATGAGCTCGTTGCACTTCCGCCCGGAGAATCGAGGGAGCGCGATCTGACCTGGCTCGACTGGTCCCTTCCCGCCGCCATTTCGGCCGACGGCAAGCGGGTCCTCTTCTCCGAATCGGGAGAAGGGGGAGGATCCGGATACTCGGCATACATCCGGAAGACCGATGGCTCTCCCGCGGTGCGACTCGGTGAGGGCAGCGGCCAGGACCTCTCTCCCGATGGCGAGTGGGCGCTGGCGATCGTTCACTCCGCCTCGGACCCGCAGCTCGTGGCCTACCCGACGGGGGCCGGCGAGCCGAAGGTCTTCGCGAAGGAAGGTCTTTCGGTCTATGGAGCGACCTTCCTGCCGGACGGCAAGCAGATCGTCTTCACCGCGAGTGAGCCGGGGCACGGGCAGCGGCTCTACCTTCGCGGCTTCGACGGCGGCAAGCCGCGGCCGGTGACACCCGAGGGATACCGGGGGATCGGGGCCGTCTCACCGGACGGCAAATGGACCGTGGTTGCCGGACCCGACCGCAGGCGCTATCTCTACCCGCTTTCCGGAGGCGAACCGACGGCAATTCCAGGTCTGGACCGGGAGGACACGGTAGACCAGAGGAGCGCCGACGGCCGGTTCCTTTTCGTCCATCGAAGAGGGGAGATGCCCATCAAGGTCTTTCGGCTCGAGCTCTCGACCGGACGGAAGGAATTGTGGAGGACTCTGATGCCGGCCGATGCGGCAGGGATCTCCTCGATCAACGCCGTTCCGACGCCGAGCGGCGAGGCGTACATCTACTCGTATTTCCGCACTCTCTCCGACTTGTATCTGATCGACGGGTTGAATTGATCCTGCGGTTAGAATCCCACCTCTCCATGACGCTGTCTGCAGGAGCGAAGCTCGGCCCCTACGAGATCCTCGCGCCCATCGGTGCGGGCGGGATGGGGGAGGTGTACCGGGCGCGGGACGAGAGGTTGAAGCGCGAGGTGGCGGTCAAGGTGCTGCCGGCGGAGCTCGCGGCGGACCCGGAGCGGCGGTCGCGGTTCGAGCGGGAGGCGCGGGCGGCCTCGGCGCTGTCGCACCCGAACATCCTGACGATCTTCGACATCGGGACGGACCGGGACACGGTCTACATCGCGATGGAGCTCGTCGAGGGCGGGACGCTCAAGGACCTGACGGCGTCGGGGCCGGTGCCGACGCGAAAGCTCCTGGAGCTGGCGACGCAGATTGCCGAAGGGCTCGCGGCGGCGCATGCGGCCGGGATCGTGCACCGGGATTTGAAGCCCGCCAACGTGATGGTGTCCAAGCACGGGCACGCGAAGATCCTGGACTTCGGCCTCGCGAAGCTGGTGACGCCGGAGGATCAGGAGGTCTCGGCGCTTCAGACGGCCGGGGGAGACCTGACGCGGCCCGGAATGGTCATGGGGACGGCCGGGTACATGTCGCCGGAGCAGGCGGCGGGGCGTCCGACGGACTTCCGGTCGGACCAGTTCTCGTTCGGCTCGATGCTGTACGAGATGGCTACGGGCCGGCGCGCCTTCGAACGCAGCACGAACGCGGAGACGCTGACGGCGATCATCCGGGAGGAGCCGGAGCCGGTGTCGCAATTGAATGCCCGGATCCCGGCGCCGGTGCGCTGGCTCGTCGAGCGATGCCTGTCGAAGGACCCGGAGGATCGGTTTGGAACGACGAAGGACCTGGCGCGGGACCTCGCGGCGATCCGGGACCATCTGTCGGAGGCTCCCGTCTCGGCGGAAGTCACGGGACAGCACGCGGCTGTGCCCCCGAGCGCTGGGCGCCGCCTCGCTCCTCTGCTCAGCGTCGCGGCTCTCCTCGCGGCCGCCGTCGGAGTCGCGGCCTTCGCGGCGGGCAGGAAAGCCGGTCACAATGCGCCGCCCTCGTTCCGCCAGCTCACCTTCCAGCGCGGACAGGTGTTTTCGGCGCGCTTCGCCCCGGATGCTCAGACCGTGGTCTACGCGGCGGCCTGGGAAGGCCGGCCCCTCGAGATCTTCGTCGCCCGCCTGGACAGCCCGGAGTCGCGCCCGTTCGGACTGAAGGGCGCCGACGTGTTCTCCATCTCCGGCTCCGGGGAGCTCGCCGTCGCGCTGCGCCAGCGCTGGGCCGGAGCCTTCGAGCGCAGCGGCATGCTTGCCCGGATCGGGATCACGGGCGGCGGCACGCCGCGGGAGATCCAGGAGGACGTTCAGGGGGCTTCCTGGACGCCCGACGCAACGGGCTTCGCCATCATCCGTGACGTCGCGGGCCGGGCTCGCCTCGAATCTCCGATCGGGAAGATCCTCTACGAGACGGGCGGCTGGCTGAGCGACGTGCGCGTCTCTCCCAGAGGAGATCTCGTCGCCTTCATGGAGCATCCGGCGCGCGGCGACGACGGCGGCTCCGTGGCTGTCGTCGACCGTAACCGGAAAAAGACCACGCTGACGAAGGAATTCGCGACCGAGGGAGGCCTGGCATGGTCCCCGGATGGCCGCGAGATCTGGTTCACGGCCGCCGAGGTCGGCGGCAACCGGGCGTTGTGGGCGGTCGCGACCGGCGGTTCGCAGCGCCTGCTCATGCGCGTGACGGGGAACTTGACCCTGCAGGACGTCGCCCGCGACGGGAGGATCCTGATAGCCCACGACACGTTGCGCTCGGGAATCCTCGGGCTGGCGCCGGGGGCCGACAAAGAGCGCGATCTCTCCTGGCTCGACTGGTCCACGGTGTATGCGCTCTCTCCGGACGGGAAGAAAGTCGCCTTTTCCGAATCCGGCGAAGGGGGCGGTCCGGGGTATTCGTCCTATCTGCGTGACCTGGACGGCTCGCCACCGGTGCGCCTCGGCGAGGGGACGGGCTACTCGATTTCGCCCGACGGAAACTGGGTCGTCGGCGTCGTGGGCATCACGACCGGCGGCCAGCTGGTCCTTCTTCCGACGGGGGCCGGCCAGCCGAAGCCGCTTCCCGCCGAAGGTCTGGTCGTCTCCGGCGGCACCTTTCTGCCCGACGGGAAGCGGATCCTGATGACGGCGGCCGAGAATGGTCACGGAGCCCGGCTCTACATCCGGGACGTCGAGGGCGGCAAACCACGGCCCATCTCGCCCGAGGGCTACCGGGCCGTCAACGGAACGGTGTCCCCTGACGGGAAGGTCATCGCGGTCGTCGGTCCCGACCGCAAGAACTATCTCTACCCCGTCGAAGGGGGCGAACCGGCGCCGATTCCCGGCCTGGCCGATCTCGAGGTGCCTCTCGGCTGGACGGCGGACGGTCGGTCCCTCTACGTTTACAAGCGCGGGGAGTATCCGGCGCGCGTGTTCCGCCTCGATGCTGCGACGGGCAAGCGCGAATTCTGGAAGGAGTTGACTCCTCCGGATCCCGCCGGCATCAACACGATCTCTCCGCCCCGCATCACGCCGGACGGCCGGGCCTACGTCTATTCCTACAACCGCATCCTTTCCGACCTCTTCCTCGCCGAGGGCGTGAAGTAGCGCCGTGGCGACGCCGGTTCCGCGCGACATTTTGCTCGTCGGCAACGAGCTCGCGGTCGTGTGGGACGACGGGCACGAGGACTACTTCTCGCTCGAGAAGCTGCGCCGCGAGTGCCCGTGCGCGATGTGCAAGGGCGAGAAGGACATCATGGGAAATGTCTACCGCGGGCCGGAGCGGCCGCTGACGCCCCGCTCCTTCCAGGCCACGGCCCACCGGCGCGTGGGCGCCTACGCCCTCCAGATCGACTGGGCGGACGGGCACAACGACGGGATCTACAGCTTCGACACCCTGCGGCGGATCGCCGCCGAGAAGTAGCCGGACCTATCCGGTCGAACGTTCCGAGGAGCGGGTGTAGGCCTCGACCTTGTCGCGACCCGCCCGCTTGGCCGCGTAGAGCGCGCGGTCGGCCGCCTCGTAGAGCTCCTGGGGCGACTTCATGTCCGGGCCGAGCTCGGCGATGCCGAACGAACAGGTGACCCGGAAGGCGGTGTCGGCGTAGTGGAACTCCGTGTTGGCGACCCGGCTGCGCAGCCGCTCGCCCAGGATCTTCGCGCCGTCGATCTTCGCCTCCGGCGTCAGGACGGCGAATTCGTCGCCTCCGACGCGCGCGAAGACCTGCTCCTTGCGGAAGAAATCCGACACGAGTCGGACGATGTCCTTCAGGACGAAGTCTCCGCACAGGTGGCCCCGTTCGTCGTTGATCGACTTGAAGCGGTCGACGTCGAAGAGCAGGAGCGAGAGCGGCCGCCCATAGCGTCGGGCGCGGGCCACTTCCCGGACGGCCTCTTCCTCGAACTTTCGCTTGTTGGAGATCTGCGTGAGGCCGTCGCGAACCATCATCTCGTGAATGGCCTGGAAGTAGGCGTTTTCGACGTCGCGCTCCTGGAGGAACTTGAAGTGGACGGATCCGATCTGGAAGCGGTCGCCGCTCTTGAGGAGGGTCGGTTCCTCGATCCGCACGTCGTTGACGAACGTGCCGTTGGTGCTCTTCAGGTCCTCCAGGATCACCGACTCGATGCGGTAGGTCAGGGAGGCGTGGCGGCGCGAGAGCGCGGAGACCTCGGGAAGGCTCACGTCCGCAGACTTCGCCCTGCCCAGGACGACCGTCGAGCCCGGGCGGAAGCGGTAGCGCGTCCCGAGTCCCTCCCCCTTGGGGTGAGAGATCAGGATGACGTTGGCTTCGGGGCCGGGGTCCGTGCTGCGGCGGCGCGGCGTGACGGAGGTGGCTTCGCCGTCGAACTGGTCGGAGTCCTCCATGGAATCGCGGACGATCTCGAACTGAGCCGCTCTGCGATCCCTGGAATCCCGCGCGGGGGACGGATCAGGCGCCGTTGGGGGCGAGGACACGTTGTGCCCATTGTCCTCCCATGGCCTCCGGACTCCTGTGATACGCGTCACCGTTTCCGGTGGCGGCGGCGGAAGGCCCTCACCTTCATGAGATTGCCGCAGGTCGCCATGGCGCACCACTGGCGCCGGTGGTTGCGCGTGGAGTCGTAGAAGTAAAGGACGCAGTCGGGGTTCCCGCAGCGGCGCACGAGCTCGAGGTCGGCGCGCGACAGCAGGTCGGCCGCCGCCTCGGCCACATTGCCGAGCAGCGTGATCGGGCTCGTGGGCCGTGCCGCGAACCGCAGCCGGAATCCCGGGCCCTGGCGCTCGAGCCGCAGGTTCCCATCGTTTTCGGCGAGGATGAAGTTGATCGCGGCCAGGCCTTCAGTCGATACGCCGCGGCCCTTGACGATGCCGTCCACCATGTGGCGAAGCGTCTCGCGCAGAGCACGGGCGCGCTCGGCGACCCGCGGGCCCTCCGTGCCCTCCGACCAGCGCTTGAGGGCGTCCGAGGCGGCTCGGGAATCGAGGCGGTCCGCCCGGATCAGCCAGCGGACGAAATCCTCGAGGCTTGCCAGGAGCTCCACGGGCTGACCCTTGAGTGAGGGTCGAGTGTTCAGGAAGTCCAGGCACGGGTGCCCGGCCAGGAAGGGGAAGTCGGGTCGGGAAGGTTTGTCGGTCATCGGAGCGCCCGGATCCAGTGTAGACCTGTTTCGGGGGTTACACCGGCCGGCTCGATCGGAAATGTGGTGGCGGAGAGGGGGGGATTCGAACCCCCGGTACGTTTTGCGTACACACGCTTTCCAAGCGTGCTCCTTAAGCCACTCGGACACCTCTCCGGGGGCGGGGAATCCTACAACAAGCGGCCTTGACGGGAGCGCCTGTAGAATGGCCGCCCCCGAACCCCTTCGGGCCCAGAAAGCGTAAGTCTCCATGGCAGAAGATCAAAACGCCACTGACGTCGACCTCGTCCGGCGCATCAAGCGGGGTGACGATCCGGCGTTTCGGGAGATGGTCGATCGCTATCACGCCAGGGTCTACTCGCTGTCCTACGGCGTCCTCCACAATCGGGAGGACGCGGAGGAGGCGACGCAGGACGCCTTCCTCACGCTGTACCGGAAAATCGGAACCTTCGATGAGTCCAAAAAGTTCTTCTCCTGGTTCTACCGCGTGGCGCTGAATACCGCGTACAGCCGCGCCCGACGCCGCCGGCCGCTGCGCACGGTTTCGCTCGAGGACTACCTGCCCCGGTTCAGCGGGGACGGCCATCCGGCCTCCCCGGAGTTCGCCGCCTTCGTCGACGGTGCGGAGGACGAGGCCGTCTCCCGGGACCTCGCGCAGAAGGCGGAAGGGTTCATCGCCGAGCTGCCCGCCACGTATCGCGACGTCATCTGGATGGTAGACGTCGAGGAGATGTCCCCCGCCGACGTCGCGGAGACCCTCGAGATCTCGATCGCGGCGCTGAAATCCCGTCTGCACCGGGCGAGGCTCTACGTGCGGCAGCGACTGGCCGAGATCGCCACGGCTCCGCGGGCCGCTGCACGGCAGGCGGCCCCATGACTCACGACGAGATGTCCTGCCGGCGGCTCATTCTGGAGTCCCTCGTGGAATACGAGGATGGCTCGATGGCGGAGCCCGATCGCCGGGCGCTCGAACAGCACCTCTCCCACTGTCCTCCCTGCGTCGTGTTTCTCAAGACGTATCGGGCGACGGGGCGCACGCTGAGGATGCTCAAGCCGCGCGAAATTCCGAAGAACCTCGCCGAAGCCGTGATGCGTTTCGTGAGGGAGCGGTGCGACAAGAAGCCTTGAAGCAGGACGCGTTCCTGTCGCGCCTCGCGGTCGCGAGCCTGGGCTGGCTGGCGCTCTTCGCGCTCTGCGTCGCGGTCGCGGAAGCCGTCGGCCTCCGGCCCGAGCCGCCCGAGGGCGGTTTTCACGGCTCCGACCTGGCCGCCGGCCTCGTGTTCGGGGCCGCCCTGCTTGCGTCCCTGGTCTTCCGGCGCGCCGATTAGCCTGCGATACAATCCGTCTCCCGGCGGCCGAGGATGAGTTCGGGCCCTGTGCGACGGAAGTCTCCGAACCTCGTCAGGTCCGGAAGGAAGCAGCGATCAGGAGGCGCCCCCGTGCGCCGCAGGTCAACCTGAGCTCATCTTCGGCCGCCGGAAAATCTCGATGCACGTTGCTCTCCCGCGAAAATGGCGCCCTCGAACCTTCGAGGACCTGGTCGGCCAGGAGGCCGTCGCGCGCACGCTTTCCAACGCAATCGCCGAAGGACGGGTCGCCCCGGCCTACCTGCTGACGGGGCCCCGCGGGGTCGGAAAGACTTCGACGGCGCGCATGCTCGCCCGCGCGCTGAATTGCGAGAAGGGGCCGACGATCCGGCCCTGCGGGCAGTGCGCTTCCTGCCGCGAGATCCTCGAGCGCGGCGATTCGCTCGACGTGCACGAGATGGACGGCGCCTCGAATCGGAAGATCGAGCATGCCCGGGAGCTGATCGAGACGGTCCGCTACGCCCCTCAGCGCGACCGGTTCCGCATCGCGATCATCGACGAAGTCCACATGCTGACCAACGAGGCCTTCAACGCCCTGTTGAAGACCCTCGAGGAGCCCCCACCGCACACCCGGTTCATCCTCGCTTCGACCGAGCTCCACAAGATTCCGCCGACGATCGTCTCGCGCTGCCAGCGTTTCGCCTTCCGCGCCCTGAGCGTGGGAGAGATCACGGCGCAACTCGAGAAAGTCGCGAAGGCCGAGAAGATCGTCGTCACGCCGGGAGCATTGCGCTCGCTGGCCGTGGCCGCGGAGGGGAGCCTGCGCGACGCGCTCTCGCTGCTCGACCAGGCTGCCACGCTTGCCGGGGGCACGGTAGACGAGGCGCGCTGCGCCGAGATCCTCGCCCTCGTGGACCGGGCGCTGCTCGAGGGCCTGTATTCGGCGCTCGCGGGCGGGGACCGTGCATCCGCGATCGCCCACCTCGGACGGCTGACGGAAGGGGGCGCGGACGCGCGGCACGTGCTGCGGGAGCTGATCGCGCTCCTGCGCGCGCTCCTCATGGCCTCGGCGGGCGCGGCCGTCGACGCGTCGGAGGAGGATCGCCAGCGGGTCGGAGCCCTGGCCCGCGCCATGCCTTACGAAAACCTCCTGCGCGCGCTCGCCCTCTCCCTCGACTCCCAGGACCAGGTGCGGCGGGTCGACGATGCCGGGCTCGTCCTCGAGATGCTCGTCCTCAGGCTGGCCGAGCTTCCGCGGCTGCGCGACATCGAGCAGGTCCTCGCCGGAGCGGCTGCCCCGAAGGGGCCGGCCCCGGCCTCCGTGCCGCCCCCGCGCCCGAGCGGGGCCGGCCCCCGCATCGTGTCGCTCGTTCCGGTCGAGCCGGAGCGTCGCGAGGTGAGGGCGCCCGCGAGCGGGGCCGGGGAGCCGATGGACCGCTTCCACGAGATTCTCGACGCGCGGCGCCGCGTGACCGCCGCCCAGGTGAGCCTGGCGGAGTCCATCGCCGTCGACAAGGATGACCTCGTCCTGCGATTCGGCATCGACCGCGCCGCGGCGAAAGAAGCCCTGGAGGAGCAAAACGCCAGGAAGCTCCTGACCGAGGCGGCGCGGGAGGCGTTCGGCCGGCCGTTGCGCGTCGTGCTCCGGACGGGACCGCCCGCCGATGGCGACCTCGGCAAGGCGGCCCGGGAGGTTCCCCGGTCGACGATCGCACGAGAGCGCGCGAGCTCCCGGGCAGAATCGGACCCGATGGTGCGCTCGGCGATGGAGCTCTTTCACGGGGAGCTGACCGAGATCAAGGAGGAGGAGTAGCTGTCCGCGGTCAGCTTTCCCTAAATGAACATCCAGAAGATGATGCAGCAGGCGCAGGCCATGCAGACGAAGATGCAGGACGAGCTTGCGGCGATGAAGATCGAAGCCACGGCGGGCGGGGGCATGGTCACGATCGCGATGTCGGGAACCAAGGAAATCCTGGCCGTCCGGATCGAGAAGGCAGCCGTCGACCCGAACGACATCGAGACCCTCCAGGACCTCATCCTCGCGGCCGCGCGCGACGCCTCGCGCCGGGTCGACGAGGCCGTGCGCCAGAAGACCGCCTCGCTGCTCGGCGGAATGATGCCGGGGATGCGGTGAATCCGCGTTGATGTCCGGCATCCCGAAGTCGCTCGAGCGCCTCGCGTCGGAATTCCAGCGCCTGCCCGGGATCGGCGCGAAGAGCGCCGCCCGCCTGGCCTATTTCATCCTGCGCTCGTCGGACGAGGACGCCGAGCGGCTGGCCCGCGCGATCCAGGAGTCGCGGGCGGCCGTCCGCCGCTGTTCGATCTGCAACACGCTCACCGAGGAGGACCCCTGCGGGATCTGCACCGATCCGCAACGGGACGGCGCGCTTCTGTGCGTCGTCGAGGAACCGGGCAACCTCGCGGCCATCGAGAAGACGCGGGAGTTCCGGGGCCGTTACCACGTGCTCTGGGGAGCCCTTTCGCCCCTGCGGGGGATCGGCCCCGATGAGATCGACACTGCGGGCCTGGTGGCCCGCGTCACACCGGAGGTGAAGGAGGTCATCATCGCGACCAACCCCAACGTCGAGGGAGAGGCGACGGCGCTGTACCTCGCCAAACGTTTGAAGCCCGCGGGCGTCCGGATCACCCGGATCGCCTTCGGATTGCCGGTCGGGGGAGACATCGAATATGCGGACGAGGTGACGATGGCAAGGTCGATGGAGAACCGGAGGGATCTTTAGAGACGAGTGTTATCAGTTGTCAGTCATCGGTTGTCAGTGGACCGAGAAACTGAAAACCGAAGACCGGAAACTGATAACTGGTACAATAAACCCAGGCTGGAGAAATAGTTAATCCATGACGCTGCCCGATCTCGTCCTGTACGACGACGAGTTCCGAAAGATCAAAGATTCGCTTCAGAGGCTCGCCTCGGATGCGAATGCCAACGTCGTCTTCCTGGTCGACAAGAACGGCCAGCAGATCGCGGCCGTCGGTGACCTGACGACTCTCGACACGACCTCCCTCGCCTCGTTGACCGCCGGCAACGTCGCGGCCACCGACGGGCTCGCCCGATTGATCGGCGAGAAGGAGTTCTCGATCCTCTTCCACGAGGGAGAGCGGGACAACATCCACATCTCCATCGTCGCCCAGCGGGTGATTCTGGTCGTCATCTTCGACGAGCGGACTTCGCTGGGGCTCGTCCGCCTTCGGGTGCGCCGTGCCATGTCCGAGCTCGAGAGGATCTTCGAGGACATCGCGCGCAAGGCCGAAAAAGAGAAGCAGGCGCTGTCGGCCGATTTCGATTCTCCGTTCGCCGAGATCACGGACGAAGACATCGACCGGCTCTTTTCGGAGTAGCGCCCCGGTGGCGGCCTCCGGCCTTCCGGTGACTGAGTCCCGATGACGTTCATCAACTACGCGGCCCGCGAGATCAACTGCAAGATCGTCTATTACGGTCCCGGGCTCTGCGGCAAGACGACCAATCTCCAGTACATCTACGACCGGACGAATCCGTCGGCCAAGGGCAAGCTCATCTCGCTCGCGACGGAGACCGACCGGACGCTCTTCTTCGACTTTCTGCCGCTCGACCTCGGTACCGTGAAGGGCTTCAAGACGCGTTTCCACCTCTACACGGTGCCCGGCCAGGTGTTCTACGACGCCTCGCGCCGGCTCATCCTGAAGGGGGTGGACGGTGTCGTCTTCGTGGCGGATTCGCAGGAGGCCCGCCTCGAGGCCAACATCGAGTCGATCCGCAACCTCGACAAGAACCTGAAGGAGCAGGGCTATGACATCGCGACGATGCCGTACGTCCTGCAGTTCAACAAGCGGGACCTGCCGACGGCCATGCCCGCCGACGACATGTACCGTCGGCTGAACATCAAGCGGGAGCCGACCTTCGAGGCGGTCGCCACGACGGGAGCGGGAGTCTTCGACACGCTCAAGGCCGTTGCACGCCAGGTCCTGATGGACCTCAAGAAGCGGTAGGGGCTCGGGCCCGCCCATCAGCCCGTCATCCTGAGCGCAGCGAAGGATCCCGGACTCGACACGCCGGGTTCGCGATCGAGCACGGGGTCCTTCGTCGCGTCGCTCCTCAGGATGACAGGCTTTCAGCGACTCGGCTCGGTCGCCCTCGACCCTCGGGAGTTGCGCCGTCATCCTGAGCGAAGCGAAGGACCCCGGACTCGACACGCCGGGCTCGCGATCGAGCACGGGGTCCTTCGTCGTTTCGCTCCTCAAGAGGCTGTCAGCGCTTCTTGCGAGCTTCCCGCTGCCCGGGACGGGGCGCGAGGACGGGCGACGGAGCGACGCCGCCGCTGCGCAGGAAGTTCCGCTGGGCTTCGAGCCGCTCGATGGCGGCGCGCCGCGCGAGGCTCCGAAACCCTCCGGGCGGGGGCAGCGCGCGGAGCCTGGCGATCTCCACCGCGAGGGCGGTCTCGACGGCACCGAGTGCCCGGCGGCGGTCGGGGAGTGGAAGGGCGTCGAGCAGGGCGATCCGGATGAGCCCCTCGTCGTTGCGGCAGAGCTCACCCGGCGGCTCGGCGAGCCATCGTCGCAGCTCCCGGCGCCCGGCGGCTGCCAGGCGGTAGAGCCGGCGCCGGGGGCCCCGGGAGGGCCCGAGCACCCGGACGAGGACCCAGCCCCGGCGTCGGAGGCGGTCGAGCGCCGGGTAGATCTGCGAGAAGCCCGCGCTCCAGCAGGGGTCGAGATCCCGGTCCATCACCCGCGCGAGGTCGTATCCGGTTGCGGGTGCCGTCACGAGAAGGCCGAGGAGGACGTGGGGAAGGGACATGCCGCAACTATATCAATATAGATATAGATCCTGCATGCGGGCTGCCGAAAAGGAGGCTCCCGGCAGCAAAGTCAAGGGAAAAAAAAGGGGGCCCGCAGGCCCCCGAGAAACCGTGATTGGATGTGTAAGTGACTGACTTACTTCTTCTTCTTGGTCGCCTTCTTCGCCTTCTTAGCGGCCTTCTTCTTCGTAGCCATTACGTCACCTCCCTCCCGACAGCCGATTGACAGCCCTCGGGCGAGATGCTAGTTTCTTCCGCCCCAGTCAAAGGGCGTATCGCCTTCAGTCTGCCGCTGCCGAACGATTGATAGGTCATACGTCTCTTCGTCGCCGGGTGGGCCGCAACCCATCCGGCGATTTTCATTCTAGAAGTGTCTTCCGCTCGGATACAAGAATTTTCTTGCACTTGCTCTCTTGACTTCATTGTGGCTGTCGGCGCGGCACAAGTCAAGTCGCCGGGGGAAGTCGGGCCGGCGAGTCCCGGTGACGCGACGCCATAGAATCGGTCCGTGACTTCCGCCGACACCATCACGGTCGCCCACAGTCCGGACTCGGACGACGCTTTCATGTTCTTCGCGCTCGCCGAGGGGCACGTGGACACGGAAGGCCTCTCGTTCGTCCACGAGCTCTCGGACATCGAGTCGTTGAACGGCCGCGCGATGCGGGGTGAGCTCGCCGTGACCGCCGTTTCCTTCCACGCCTACACGGCGCTCGCGGATCGCTACCTGCTGCTCCCGCACGGCGCGTCGTTCGGCGACGGGTACGGCCCCGTGGTGGTCGCGCCAGGGCCCCTGGCGCGCGAGGCGATCGCCCGCGGCGAGGTCCTCGTGGCATCGCCCGGCCGATGGACGACGGCCGCGCTCGCGTTGCAGCTCTGGGCGCCCGGCGCTGCGACGCGGCCCCTGCCTTTCGACCGGATCCAGGAGGCCGTCCGCTCCGGAGAGGCCCCGGCGGGGCTGCTCATTCACGAGGGGCAGCTCACGTTTCGGGACGAGGGCCTGAGCGAGGTCGCGGACCTCGGCCGGTGGTGGAAGGAAGAGACCGGGCTGCCGCTGCCGCTCGGCGGCAACGTCGTGCGCCGGGATCTCGGTGAGCAGAGGATCGGCCGCATCTCGCGCGCCCTGTCCCGCTCGATCGAGTACGGCCTTTCCCATCGCACGGCGGCCCTGGACCACGCGATGCGCTACGCGCGGGGGCTGGATCGGGAGAAGGCCGATCGGTTCGTCGGCATGTACGTCAACGCCTGGACCCGGGGCTACGGGCCCGAGGGCCGCCGGGCCGTCCAGCTGCTCCTCGATCGGGCCCATGCCGCCGGCCTGACCCCCAGGGTGACGGCCGAGTACGCGCCCGAGCCGTGAAACTCGACTCCCGGCTCGAGGGCCTCGTTCTGGCGCTTCACCTGATGGCACTCGCCCTTGCGCTCGGTCCCCCGCTCTTCTTCGGCGCGGTGGTCGCTCCGGCGGTCTTTGCGGTCCTTCCGACGCACGACATGGCCGGCGCCCTGCAGAGCCCGATCATCGCGAGGCTGTGTGTCATGGCCGAAGCGAGCTTCGGCATCCTGTTCGCGACCTCCTGGCTGTTGACCGGAAGCGGGACCGTGCGGGTCCTGCGGTCGCTGATGACGAGGCTGCCGGTGCTCGGATTCTTCGCGGCGCTCGTGATCCGCCAGCTCCTCATCCCCCCGATGGACAAGATCCGCCTGGAGGCCCCGGGGCTGATCGACAGCCTGCCGGCGGGCGATCCCGGCCGCGTGCTACTCGATCGCTACCACCGCCTGGCGACGGGCCTGTTCGCGGTCGAGATCGTCGCGGCGCTGCTCGTCCTCGTCGTCACGGCCCGCCTCCTGACCGAGCGCCGCTCTGCGCCGCCTCCCGCCGCGGCCAGACCTCCCGTTCCGAAGATCCTCGATCTCGACTGAAGCCGGGGCCTACGAGGCCTTCCGTCCCCGGACCGCCTGGATCACGAGGACCGTTCCCGCGGCGATGAGGCCGAACGGCCAGAGCCGCCACGCGGCGTCGTAGAGGGTTTCCGGAATCGAGAGGTTCTCCGACAGGGCAGTCACGAGGGCGATGACGACGAGGACGACACCGGGGACCAGCGGTGTGGGCCGCCTCTGCCGTGCCTCCGACCGGTCGAGCGCGGCGGCGAGGATCAGGCCGACGCCGAGGCCGAGGAGCAGTGTGGCCCAGCCCGGCATCCACGGCTCGAGGGGCGTGCGCAGGACGAAACCCGTCCCGAGGCCGAGGAGCACTCCCGCGGGGACGATCGGCCCGCGGAACTCGCGCAGCGCTGCAACCGCGAAGAGGATCGCGCCGATCAGCAGCAGGATCGGCCCGGGTCCCCGGAAGTGCAGGGACCGCTGCAGGATGAAATAGACCCCGATCGCGAGCAACACGACTCCCAGATTGAGCCCGCGCCGGTCGTGGACGCTCATCGCTTCCTGCCGAGCTCCATGGCTCGCGATCCCGGGGCAACGGCCCTGTCTCCATCCCAGCGGAAAAACCCCTCTCCCGACTTCTTGCCGGTGCGGCCCTCGGCGACGAGGGTTCGGAGAATCTCGGGCGGCTGGAAACGCTCCGAGGGAAGCTCGGCGGCGAGGGTCTCGGCGATCGCCAGACGCACGTCCAGCCCGACGAGATCGCTCGTCTTGAGCGGCCCCATACGGTGTCCGTACCCGAGCTCCATGGCGCGATCGATGTCGGTGGCGCCCGCGACGCCCTCCTCGAGCATCCGCATCGCCTCGAGCCCCAGCGCGACGCCCAGGCGCGAGGTCGCGAATCCGGGCGCGTCAGAGACACACACCGGTTCCCTTCCGAGCGCGCGGACGAGATCGAGAGCCCGTTGCAGGGTTTCCTCGGAGGTGTCCTTGCCGCGGACGATCTCGATCAGGGGCATCACCGCCACGGGGTTGAAGAAATGAATGCCGAGGACGCGGTCGCGGCGCCCGGTGGCGTGCGCGATACGGGTGATCGAGAGCGACGACGTATTCGTGGCGAAGATCGTCCGGTCGGGGCACAGGTCGTCGAGCTCCGAGAAGACCATGCGCTTCAGATCCAGCGCCTCGGGCACCGCCTCGATGGCGAAGTCCACGTTGCCCGCCTCGCGCAGCCGTTCCGCGATGCGGAGGCGGTGCCGTGCCGCCTCGGCGGCCTCGGTCGAGAGCTTGCCCTTGTCGATGGCCCGCCCCCACGCGGCTTCGATCGCCGGGCGCACGGCGCGCTGGGACTCGGGATCGGCGTCGAATACCGAAGTGTCGTATCCGGAGAGCGCGCACAGCGCCGCGATCCCGCGGCCCATGGTGCCGGCGCCGACGACGAGGACTCGACCGGCCATGGAGGGATTATATGGAGAGTCGCGAGCTGTGAGTTGCCGGGGCCGTGCGTCGGCTCGTCCGGCCGACTCACAAATCCCAACTCAGAATTCGCAGCTATTGGATGAGGGCTGCAGCGTTATCCCAGAGAATCCGCTTCTTCGCCGCTCCGGACAGCGGCAAGGCGAGGAAGTCCTCGACGTTCTTCTTCATCGACGCGACCCCAGGGCTCGGATAGTCCGTCCCCCAGAGGCAGCGGTCCGCGAGATCCTCGAGACGGGGCAGGTACTCGAGGAGCTTCTTCGGGGGGATGCCGGAGAGGTCGAGATAGACGTTCGGGTGGCGCCGGACGAGGAAAGTCGCCGTCTCCATGTACAGCGGGCGGCCGGCGTGGGCCAGGATGATCCGGAGCTCCGGGAAGTCCACCGCCACATCGTCCACGGCCATCGGGTCGGCGTACCGATTGCGGGCGCCCTCGAAGATCGAGGTTCCCGTGTGAATCATGACCGGGCGCCCGAAACGCTCAGCCGTGGCGTAGACCGCACGCAGTCCGTCGAGGCCGTCGAGGTAGGCGTTGGCAGCGAAGAGTTGATGGGGAGGGTGAATCTTCAACATCCGTATCCCGAGCTGCTCGAGGAGGCGGGCGGCTTCAGCCGCGGCGTCCTTCACGAGGCGCGGATGGACCGAACCGACGGCAACGAGGCGGTCGGCGTGCCCCTGCACGAACGCCGAGACCCAGTCGTTGGCGCTCGCATCGAAGCCCATCACGTCCGGCGCGACGTAGTTGATCAGCGCCGCGCGCTCCACGCCTTCGCGGTCCATGAGGGCGAGCAGGGAGTCCGGCGCCGACAGTGCGTTCTGGATCTCTCCGAGATCGCGCCGGCCGGCCGTCATCCGCGCCCGCACGCCGGGCCGCATCTGTTCCCAGGGCTGGACGTGGATGTGACAGTCGAAGACGCGCACGGCAGTCGATAGGGTAAACCAGGCCGGAAACTCTGGTAAATTCTTCGGAACACGATGCCAGCAGACTTTCGGGTGCGCGCTTCGATCCGCGCCGCCGGGCTCTGCGTCGCCTGCCTCATGCCGGCGATCGCGGCCCCCGCGGCCGGGGAGGCCCAGAAGAAGCCGAACCCGGCGCCAACCCCGATTGCCACGCCCGTGCCTCCCGAACGGGTCCCGGCATCGCAGAAGAAGGGGGCCGTGTCCGAGCGGCGCATCCCGCGCTTCGAGAACCCCTCCGTCAGCTTCTCGAAGATCAGCCGTGTCGAAGAGGTGGATCTGGACAACGACGGCGTGGCCGAGGCCCTGGTCGAGGGGATCGGGACGGTGAGAAGCCTGGCTCCCGACATTCCGGCCGTCGGCTTCGTGTCGCGCACCCGCCTGCCGTTCGAGAACCCGATCCTGGCCGTCTTCAGCAAGGGAAAAGGGGCCAGCTGGGACGTTCTGCTCGTCGCGCACCTGCCGCTCGCCTGCTCGCAGAGCGACGACGCCGCCAAGTGCGACGAGCTGCTGGCCTTTCGCAGTGTGCGATTCCGGTTCGACGATCGCCCACAGGTCGCATTGCAGATCGTCCACGCCGGCGAGCCGCACCTTTCGGAGACGCGCCTCTATCGCCTCGACCGCGGTCGCCTCGAGGAGACGTTCTCGATCGCCGCGCCGCGCATGGCCGTCGACGTCGTATTCGGACCCGAGGGCGTGACGCGCCGGATCGCGGTCGATACCTTCATCAACAAGGAGTTGCCGCCGCGCTACCGCAGCTTCACGCTCACGACGAACTACGTCTTCGGAGACCGGAAGTTCCGCGTCCTCTCCGAGAGCGTCGACCCCGAGTGGAACGAGCACGCGGACACGGAGCTCTCGTACTGGGGCCTCGTCCATCAATCGACTTTCGCGGCCGACCTGACGCGTCTGCAGGAGCGGCAGAAGAGCACGCAGGGCGAGACGCTCGACCCCGCAGAGATCGTCCGCAAGAGGTTTGCCGACGCGCGCGACGTGAGGGTCGGCGTCAAGCAGTCCGGCGTTGCCGTCGTCTACTTCGAGCGTGTCGGCTGTCCCGCCCACGTCGTCGTCTACCAGCCGCTCCGGCAGACCGACGGGGAAAAGGCCTTCTGGGACTTCGCGGTGATTCGGGCCGCCGACGAGCCGGCCTACGAGTGTCTGGCCGAGCCGCCGATGAAGGGCGAATAGCCACCGTCGGCGTCGTGCCGGAAAGACGCCCCGGGCTACTGCGCGGCGGCGGGAATCGGCCGCACGAGTCGCACGGCGATGAGCGTCGTCGCGATGACGGCCGCGCCCACGAGCAGCGCCGGAGCCGCGCCGAAGCGCTCCGCCATCGCACCCGCCTGGAGATTGCCGAGTGGCACGAGCCCCAGCCACGCGAGCGCGTACAGGGAGATGACGCGGCCGCGCATCCGGTCCGGCGCGTTCTTCTGCAGCAGGGTGTTCACGAGCGAAGCCATCGACGTCATCGAGGCGCCGAGCATGGCGAGGAAGGCGAGCGACAGCGCGTAGCGACGCGAGAGCGCGAAGCCCGTCAAAGACAGCACGAAGCCAAAGGAGGCGAGCAGGACACCGAGGCCCTTCTTGCCGAAATCGCCGCGCGAGGCCATGAGCAGGGCGGTTGCGACCGCACCGAGCCCGACCGCCGTCAACATGCCTCCCAACCCCTCGGGCCCCACGCCGAGCAGGCGGCGAGCGAAGAGGGGCGCCATCGTAACGACGGGCGTGCCGAAGACGGCGATGGCGGCGGTGATCGCCAGCAGCTGCGGGATCAGGGGATGGCGTCTCGCAAAGCGAAGGCCGCTGCGCAGGTCGATCCATGCACTGCGCGCCCGGCGCCGCACCACGGGCAGCGGCGGCAGCGTGGCCAGTGGAATCAGGATCGCGACGAAGGACACGCCGTTCAAGGCGAAGCAGGCCGCTTCGCCGAACGCCGCGATCGTCAGGCCCGCGAGCATCGGCCCGATGACGCGCGAGAGGTTGAACTGCATCGAGTTCAGGGCAATCGCGTTCGCGAGGTCTTCGCGGCCGACGAGATCGAGAAACAGCGACTGGTGCGAGGGCGTCGTCAGCGCGTTGGCGATCCCGTTGACCACCGCGACCGCCGCCACGAGGCCGACGGAGACGAGGCGCAGCCCCGTCGCCGCGGCGAGAGTGAAGGCGCAGGCCATCTGGGTCGCCTGCGTGGCGAGCAGGACCCGGCGGCGATCGAGCCGGTCCGCAGCCACGCCCGCCAGCGGCGCGAGCAGCAGGGTTGGGATCGAGCCGGCGAAACCGACCAGGCCGAGCAGCAATGCCGAGTTCGATAGCCGCAGTACGAGCCAGCCCTGCGCGACCGACTGCATCCAGGTACCGATGTTCGAGAGGAAGAGGCCCGTCCAGTAGCGGCGGTATTGCCGGTGCGCCAGCGATGCGAACATCCCGCGCCGGGGCCCCTCGTCCCCGCGCGGCGGCGCGAGGCCGAGATTCGGCCCGGCGGGCTTGAGCAGGTCGGGGTGCGCGCCGGGCGGCCGGGTGCTGCTCAAGCGCGCGTTGCCGACGATTCGCCGCGAAAGAGCCGCGCCCCGACGAAGGAGAGGACGAGCAGCGCCGCGTTCACGCCCGTCCCGAGGAGCACGGGATCGTGCCGGCCAGCGGCCGCCGGCGCGAGGCGCCCCGCCGCGGCCGTGGCGCCTCCCGCGACCATGGCGGCGATGGCGCCGCCCGTCGGAATCGCGAGCCGGCGGGGCAGGAAGGCGGCAAGCGTGGGAAGGATCAACCCGGCCGCGAAAATCGAGTACCCGAGCTTGAGCGTCTCGAGGACGTCGCGGCTGAGCGCGAGCGCCGTGAGCAGTCCGAGCCCCCCGTAGAGGGGTGCGAGGCCCCGCGTCACCGCCAGCGGGAGCGGGCGCCCGAATAGCGGCGGCGCGAGATCGCGGGCGGTGACGGCGGCGGCCGAGAGCAGGACGATGTCGGCGGAGGTCTGCATGGTCGCCACGAGGGCGACGAGCACGAGAGCCGAAAGGGCCGGCGGCGCAAATCCGAGGACGGCGGCCGGCAGCGCGCTTCCCGGAGGCATCGGGGGAAGCGCCTTGCGGGCGGCCAGGGCGATGGCGGCCACGGAAAACCCGAAGAGCACCTTGGATCCGGCCGCGATGAGCGCCGAGCGCCGCGCGGTCGCCTCGTCGCGGCAGGAGTTGAGCTTCAAGTACACGTCGCTGCCGACGAGGTGGGGCAGGCCGACGAGCACGAGCATGGCCGCCACGTCGCCGGCCCGGAACGTGGCGGAGGTCGGAAAGCTCCAGACGGCGGGAGAGAGTCCGCCGAGCCCGTGCGCTCCCGACAGCGCCGAGACGAGGGCGATTCCCGGGATGCCGACGAGCATGAGGCCGTACTGGAGCAGGTCGGTGCGCACGACCGCGTACTGGCCGCCGAGGGACGTGTAGGTCACGAAGACCGCGGTCGAGAGCACGATGGCCTTGAGCGGGGCGAGCCCGAAGGCGGCGGTCAGGACGACACCGGTCGCCTCGGTCAGCAGCGCGAACCATACGATCTCGGACGCCAGCACCAGCAGGGCGGCCACGGTGCGCGCGGTCGGCCCGTAGTGGCGCCCGATGATCTCCGGCAGCGTCACGGCGGCCTCGCGCCGCACCCGGCGGGCGAGAAAGAGACCGAGCAGCAGCAGGCCGAGCGCCCCGGAAAGATCGAGCCACAGACCCGATACGCCGTGCGTGTAGACGAGCGCCGCGAGGACGATCGTCGTCGAGCCGCCCGTGGTCAGCGACGCGAGGCCCAGGAAGCCCCAGAACGTGTTGAGCGAGCGGTCGGCGACGAAATAGGAGGCCTCGTCCCTCCCGGCGCGCCGGCGCCAGGCGAAGCCGACGGCGAGAATGGCGGCGAGATAGAGCGCGAGGGCGACGAGGGTCAGTGCCGGCACGCGCGAATTATGGACCGACGGCCCGTCCTTCGCGCGGATTTCCGAGGAGGCTCAGCTCAGGCGGTTCGCCGCCTCGCGCAGGACCGCCTCCATCACCACCGTCCCGACGGCGAGCGCGCGCTCGTCGATGTCGAAGCGCGGGGAGTGATGAGGGCGGAGCTCGCCCTCGCGCGCGCACCCGACGAAGAAGAAGCAGCCGGGAACCCGGTTGAGAAACACGGACATGTCCTCGCCGCCGAGCGTGCGCGTGTCGGCCTCGACGTTCTCGTCGCCGAGCAGGCGGCCGGCCGTCTCGATGAGCAGGTCGGCCATTTTGGCGTCGTTGACCGTGGCCGTGTTGGTACGTTCGTACGTCAGTCTTGCCTCGACGCCGGACGCGGCCGCCGTTCCCATGACGATCCGCTCGATCTTCCGGGGCAGCGCCTTCCAGGTCGCGTCCGTGAAGGATCGGGCCGTGCCGCTCATCTGCACAGACCCGGGGATGACGTTGAAAGCGGTTCCGCCGTGGATCGACCCGATCGTGACGACAGCCGCGTCGAGAGGCGAGACCTCCCGGGACACGATCGACTGGAGTGCGTCGACGATGCGCGCGGCCGCGAGGATCGGGTCGGCCGTCTCGTGCGGCGCGGCGCCGTGGCCGCCGCGGCCCAGCACGTCGATCGTGAAGTTGTCGACGGCGGCCATGAGCGCTCCCCGATTGACGCCGATCTTTCCGACCGGAAGGGGGCTCCAGAGGTGGAGGCCGAAGGCCGCGGCCACGCCGTCGAGCGCACCGCCGTCGGCGCAGGCCTGGGCGCCGCCGTGGCCCTCTTCGGCCGGCTGGTAGAGAAAGCGCATCGGTGCGCGTGCGGGCCGGGCCACGAGGCGTTCCGCGACCGCGAGCGAGATCGCGACGTGGCCGTCATGGCCGCAGGCGTGCATGCGCCCGGGGGTCTCGGAGGCGTGCGGGGAGCCCGAGTCCTCGGTGATCGGCAGAGCGTCCATGTCCGCCCGCAGCATGAGGCGGGGAGTGCCGGTGCCGAGATCGGCGAGAATTCCCGTCGTCGCGATGCCGGTGCGCGGCGCGAGGCCGAGCCCGCGCAGGCGATCCGCCGCCACAGCCGCCGTGCGACGCTCCTCGAAGGCGACCTCCGGATGGCGGTGGATATCGCGCCGCGTGGCGACGAGGCGGTCGAGTTCGGCCGGGGGAACGGCCGCCAGGACGGCTTCGAGTGTCATGGGGGCGAAATTATAGGCGGTGAAGCGGCGATAAGATGACGGAATGATTCCGATCGTTCCGCCGGAGCTCGACGGATACATCCGCGATCTCATTCCCGCGCGCGACCCGGTGATCGCCGAGATGGAGGCCTACGCCGCCGAGAACGACGTGCCCATCGTGGGGCCGGCGGTCGGCACCCTTCTCGAGATCCTCGCCCGTTCGATCGGGGCCGAGCGCGTCTTCGAGCTCGGCAGCGCCATCGGGTACTCGACCGCCTTTTTCGCGCGCGCCGTCGGGCGCGGCGGCCAGGTCTTCTACACCGACGGGAGCGCCGAGAATGCGGAGCGCGCCCGCGGCTATCTCGAGCGTATGGACATGGCCGAGCGGGTCGTCATCCGGGTCGGCGACGCGGTGACGAGCCTCGAGGCGACCACCGGCTACTTCGACGTCGTCTTCCTCGACATCGACAAGGACGGCTATCCCGCGGCGCTGCAGGCGGCCGCGCCGCGCGTGCGCCGGGGCGGCTACCTCATCGCCGACAACGTGCTGTGGTCGGGCAGGGTGGTCGATCCCGCGGTGCGCGATGCCGCGACCGGGGGCATCCGGCGCTTCAACCAGCGGCTCTTTTCGCTCCAGGAATTTCGCAGCGTCATCGTCCCCCTGCGCGACGGCGTGGCCATCGCTCGCCGCGAGGCGTGAGCATGGCAACCGAGAAACCCGGGCCGCTCGCGCGCCTGCGCGCTCTCGTCGCCTCCGGCGAACCCGAAGTTTTCGAGGGGGCGCTGCTCATCGCGTCGCTGGTGGACCCCGGAGAAGATCTGGGCGAGGCACGCCGGGCGGTTGCCGCCCTCGCGGCCCGCGTCGTTCAGGGCGATTCCGGGGATCGTCTCGACGCGCTGGTGCGCGTTCTTTTCGCCGAGGAGGGCTTCGTCGGCGACACGGAGTCCTACGACGAGCCCGTCAACTCCTCGGTCGCGCGGGTCCTCGCGCGCCGGCGTGGAATGCCGATCACCCTCTCGATCGTGACGATCGAGGTCGCGAGGCTTGCGGGCCTGCGTCTTTCGGGCGTGGGACTGCCCGGACACTTCGTGGTCGGCGGGCCGGGCCTTCCCCGAGGCACGTACCTCGATCCGTTCGACGGGGGCACGCGCTGCGACGCCGCCGCCCTGTCACGGCGCCTGGGCGGGATCTTCGGGGCGCCCGTGGATCTGGGTTCCGAGATCCTGCAACCCGACTCTCCCCGGTCCATCCTGGGGCGCGTCCTTCTGAACCTGCGGCGCTCGTACGAGCGGCGGGAGCGGTGGGAGGAGGCGCTGGCGGCTCTCGATCTGGCACTCGTGCTCGAGCCCTCGCGCGCAGCACTCGGGAAGGAGCGCGGGCTCCTGCTGCTCAAGTGCGGGCGCCCGGACGACGCGGTCGCCGCGCTGGACGAGTACGTGGCGAGCTCCGGCGCCGAGGACGTGGAGGCGGTTGCCCGTCTGGCCCGGACCGTGCGGGCTCGGGGCGGCACGGCATCCGAAAAGGATGCCGGAGCGGCGAAGCGCACCTTCTCGCTCGAGCAGGCGCGAGCCCTGCTGCCGAAAGTCCGGGAGCTCACGGCCGGGGCCGTCGAGCGATACGGGCAGCTGCCGGGCAGCCTCGAGGACGAGCGTGCGGCCGTCGTGCAGGAGTGGGCCCAGGAGCTCCAGGCGCTCGGCCTCGAGATCAAGGGCCTGTGGCTGGTGGATTTCGATTCCGGCGGCGGATACTACTGCTGGAAGTACCCCGAGCCCGCACTCGACCACTTCCACGGATACGAAGAGGGTTTCTCCGGCAGGCTGGCGCTCCAGTAGCGGACTAGCCGGGCCAGCTCTGCCCGGGCGCGAGCTCGATGACTTCGGTGTCGAGCCTGCGCTTGCGGAGCTCCTCCCGGAGAGCCGCGGGGGTTCCCGTCAGCGCCGGGAACGTCCCCCAGTGCATCGGAACGACGCGTGGCGCGGCGAGCAGCTCGCAGGCCTTGGCCGCCTCGCGCGGGCCCATCGTGTAGAAGTCGCCGATCGGCAGGAGCGCGAGATCGGGGGCATAGAGCTCGGCGATCAGGGCCATGTCCGAGAAGACGTTCGTGTCGCCGGCATGGTAGATCCGGAACCCGTCCTCGAATGTCAGAACAAAGCCGCAGGGGTCGGCGGGCGGGTTGGTTTCGCCCCCAGCGCCGGAGGTTCCCGAGGAGTGGACGGCCTGGACCATCCGGAACTCGACGCCGCCGACCTTCTGCGCGCCCCCCTTGTTCATGCCGGAAGCCTTCGCGACGCCGTGGGCGGCGCAGTGGAGGGCGAGCTCGAAGACGCAGACGACCGTGGCGTCCGATTTCTTGGCGAGCGGGATCCCGTCGGCGCCGAAGTGGTCGGAGTGCCCGTGGGTGGCCGCGATCGCGTCGAGCCTGCCGTAGTCGAAGCCCTTCGGAAACTTCGGGTTGTTCCCGATGAACGGATCGATGGCGATCCGCGCTCCCTTCGGCGACTCTATGAAGAATGCTGCATGACCGAGCCAGGTGATCTTTCCGCCGAACCGTTTCTCAGAGGCCATGGACTGTTCTCCGCTCCCGTCGGCGCCGAGCGCCGCTCAAAGTGTCACCGCATGACCGTATAGCGCAGTCGGACGACGCCATCCGGGTATTTCCTGGTCGAGCGCAAGCGAAGCGGAACGTCCCGATGACGCGGGGCCACGAGTGGAATGCCCTCGCCGATGAAGACGGGCATGACGTGGATGTCGAACTCATCGATCTCGCCGGCGTCGAGAAAAGAGGCGATCAATTCTCCGCCGCCCATCATCCAGACGTGTTTTCCCGGCGTCCGCCGCAGGCGCTGCGCGAACACCTTCACTGGCTCCGATACGAATTCCACGCCTGGCGCCATGCTCTTGGGGGGCTTTCGCGAAAATACGTAATTCGCGAGCTTGGTGTCGAACCGCGCCGCCTTCTTCCCTTTCTTCCTGTAATAGTTGAGAAGCCAGTCGTAGGTCTTGCGGCCCCAGAGGATCGCATCGATCGTCGGGTAGAACGCGCGCATGCCGTAATCCGTGGTGCGCGGCCGGCGATTGAGCCATTCGACGTCGCCATCCGGCCTGGCGATGTAGCCGTCGGCGCTCGTTGCAATGAAAACAATCACCTTTCGTCCCGTCCTCATGGCGCGGCCTCACGCTCGGTGGCCAGCCGCCCGATGCAGTCGGAACGAGCCTGCGGACATCGAGGTCGCAGGGGCGCACCTCACAGTCGCTCCCAGCCGATGCGCGGCGCCAGCACCTCGACGAAGGCCTCCAGGCCCGCGCGGTCCTCGTCGTCGAACCGGTGAGTCTCGGGCGAGTCCACGTCCAGGACCCCCCGCAGCACGCCGTCCGTCACGATCGGCACGACGATCTCGGAGCGCGAGGCCGCATCGCAGGCGATGTGGCCGGGAAAGGTGCGGACGTCGGCCACGACGAGCGTCTCGCGCCGGGCCGCGGCGGCACCGCACACACCCTTGCCCATCGCGATGCGCACGCATGCCGGCTTGCCCTGGAAGGGCCCGAGCACCAGCTCGCCTCCGCGCAGGAGATAGAAGCCGCACCAGTTGATTCGCTCGAGCGCTCCCGCCAGGTGCGCTCCGGCGTTGGAGAGGTTCGCGAGGGCGTCCGCCTCGCCCTCGAGCAGCGCCGCCAGCGAAGCGGCCACTTCCCGGTAGAGAGCGGGCTTTGGCTGGCGGTGGTCGATCGAGGTCTGGAGCACGGAGGAATTCTACCCGTATACGATCTGCGCCGATGTCCGTGCTGCGCGGTCGTTCGCTCGCCATGTACGTCGCGCTGTGCGCGGTCTGGGGCTCGACGTGGCTGGTCATCAAGATCGGACTGCGGGACCTGCCCCCGCTCTGGTTCGGGGGGATCCGCATGGCGCTGGCGTGCGCTCTGATCGCTCCGTTCGCGCTCCAGCGGGGGGCACGGGCCGGTGCGCAGGGTCGGGGGCATCGCATCTTCTGGAGCGGGACGCTCCAGATCGGCGTCAATTACGCGTGCATCTTTCTCGCGGAGCAGAGGATCGAGTCGGGCCTGGCCGCTGTGCTGTTCGCGACGTTTCCCATCTTCGTCGGCCTCTTCGCCCATTTCATGCTCGCCGACGAGCCCGTGACGCGCCGGACCGCCGCGTCGGCGGGACTGGGCCTTCTCGGCGTTGCCGTGATCGAGGCGTCCGCGCTCGCGACCTTGTTCTCCGGAGAGACGCGGCCTGTGTTGATCGGAGGCGCTCTCGTGCTCGTCTCCTCGCTCGTCGCGGCCTATGCCAACGTCTACAACAAGAGATACCTCGCGGCGGTGCCGCCGGCATGGAACGTCTGGCTCCAGACGCTGGCGGGCTCCGCCCTGCTGCTCGCCCTGGCGGCCGGGTTTGAACGCGGGGCGCCGATGCGCTGGACACCGTCCTCGGTGGGGGCGCTCGTCTACCTCGCGCTCCTCGGGACGGCGCTCCCGTTCGCGGGCCTCTTCTGGCTCCTCCACCGCGTGCCCGTCTCCATCATCGGGACGATCCCGGTCGTCGACACGGTCATCGCGGTCGTGCTCGGCAGCCTCATCCTCGGGGAGAGCTTTTCGCCGCGGGTCCTCGTGGGTGCGGCCTTGATCCTGATGGCGGTGTTGCTCGCCGCGGCTCCGTCCCGTACCCCGGTCGCGTCGGCCTAGCCCCGCCTCAGCTCCCGTAGATCGGGAGCCAGGGCCGCGTCAGGTAGTCCGACAGGGTGATGACGACGAGGAAGGCGAGCCAGAGCACGCTCGCGCCGACGACGATCGCCGTCAACCTCGGCGAGTCTTTCAGGTCCATGAAGATGAGCGCCACGAGGGCGGCCTTGGTCACGGCGATCGCGAGCGCGAGCGGCGTGTTCCAGATGCCGAGGTGCTGGAAGGCCGCCCAGACCGTCGACGCGGTCAGAACCATCAGCGCCGCAAAGACAGCGAAGTAGGCCTTGAGCGAAGGGTGGTGCGATCCGCTGCGGCTCACAGCGTGTGCCTCCCCAGCAGGTACAGCAGGGGAAAGAGAAAGATCCAGACGATGTCCACGAAGTGCCAGTAGAGGCCGACCATCTCGACCGGTGTGTTGTAGCGCACGGTGAACGCGTCGCGGCGGGCCTTCGCGATGAGCCATGCGAGCAGCCCGATGCCGATGACCATGTGGAGGGCGTGCAGCCCCGTCATGCAGAAGTAGAGCGAGAAGAACATCTCCGCCTGGCGCGGAAGCCCCTCGGGAACGACGAAGTGCGGGCCCGGGACCTCGTGGTGGACGAACTTCTGTTTGTACTCGACGACCTTGACGCCGAGAAACGTGCTTCCGAGAAGGATCGTCAGCGCGAGGTACAGGATGATCAGGGGCTTCCTGCCGTGCGAAGCGGCCCAGACGGCGAGCGCCATCGTCAGGGACGAGAGGATGAGGACGGCGGTGTTGAAGGCCCCGAGCTTGAGGTCGAGCAGGTTCGAGGCTCCCTCGAAGGCGCGGGTGTAGGACGCGCGGTACACGACGTAGGCCGTGAACATGCCCCCGAAGAAGAGGACCTCCGTGACCAGGAAGATCCACATTCCCAGGGCCGAGGCCTCCTTCTGCGCCGCGAGGTCGACGAAGTGATGCTGCAGCTCGCGCGGCGATCCAGGCAGGGCGTGCGCGTCAGCCAACGGCCACCTCCTCCTTCGCGGCCGTCCGGTAGTCGTAGGGCTCGTGGGTGACGACCGGAGTTTCGGCGAAGTTCTCGGTCGGCGGCGGCGACGTCGTCTGCCACTCGAGCCCCGTCGCGCCCCACGGGTTGTCCGTGGCGTCCTTGCCGTAGCGCATGGACCAGAAGAAATACACGGCCGGGATCAGGTAGCCGATCCCGAGGATCGAGGCGCCGGCCGTCGACATGACGTTCAGGACCTGGAACTCGGGCGGGTACGCGTGGTAGCGGCGCGGCATCCCGAGGTACCCGATGATGAACTGCGGGAAGAACGTCAGGTTGAACCCGATGAAGATGACCCAGGCCGAGACCCGCGACCAGTACTCGGGGTAGAGCTTGCCCGAGATCTTCGGCCACCAGAAGTGCAGGCCGCCGAGGTAGGCCATGATCGTGCCGCCAACCATGATGTAGTGGAAGTGCGCGACGATGAAATACGTGTCGTGCACGTGGATGTCGAGCCCGAGGGCCGCAAGAAACATCCCGGTCAGCCCGCCGAAGGTGAAGAGTCCAATGAAGCCGAGGGCGTAGAGAAGGGGCGTCTGGTACGAGATCGAGCCCTTGTAGAGCGTCGCGGTCCAGTTGAAAACCTTGATGGCCGAGGGCACTGCCACGAGGAAGGACAGCACCGAGAACACCAGACCCGCGTACACGGACTGGCCCGAGACGAACATGTGGTGGCCCCAGACGAGGAACGAGAGGGCCGCAATCGCCACCGACGAGCCGGCGATGAACTTGTAGCCGAAGATCGGCTTGCGGGAGAAGGCGGTCACGAGCTCGCTGATCACGGCCATGGCCGGCAGGATCATGATGTAGACGGCCGGGTGCGAGTAGAACCAGAAGAGGTGCTGGAAGAGCACGGGGTCGCCGCCCTCTGCCGGGTTGAAGATGCCGAGGTGGAACATCCGCTCCGCTGCGAGCAGCAGAATCGTGATCGCGATGACTGGCGTGCCGAGGATCTGAATGATCGCGGTGGCGTACATGCCCCAGCAGAAGAGGGGCATGCGCATCCACGTCATGCCGGGTGCGCGCATCGTGTGGATCGTGACGAGGAAATTCAGGCCGGTCAGGATCGATGAGAAGCCCGCGATGAAGATCCCGACGCCGGTCACGACGACCCAGCCGTTCGAATAGACTGTCGAATACGGCGTGTAAAAGGTCCAGCCCGTGTCCACGCCGCCGTGCACGATGGCCCAGAGCGCGAGCAACCCGCCGACGATGTAGAGGTACCAGGACAGCAGGTTGATCCGCGGGAACGCGAGATCCCTGGCGCCGATCATGAGCGGAACCAGAAAGTTCCCGAGGACGGCGGGAATGCCGGGGATCATGAAGAAGAAGACCATCATCACGCCGTGGCCCGTGAAGAGCTTGTTGTAGGTCTCCGACTGGAAGACGTCTCCGGCGGGCGTGAGCAGCTCGAGGCGGATCGCCGCCGCGTAGAGGCCGCCGATCGCGAAGAACACGGAGACCCCGATCAGATACAGGATCGCGATGCGCTTGTGGTCGCGCGTCAGGAGCCACGAGCGCACGCCGTAGCGGACGTTCAGGTAGTTGACCCGGGGTGCGGGCGATACAGTCGAGCTCGTCATGGCCTGGTCGACTTCCTTTCCGGAGCGGGCGTGGCTGCGGGGGTGGGCGCGGCGGGCGGCGACAGCGACTTGATGTACGCGACGAGCTGGAGAAGCCCCTCCTCGCTGATGAGCCCCTGGAATGTCGGCATGATCGGAGGGTATCCCTCGAGCAGTTTCGCCTGTGGGTTCATGATGGACTCGCGGATGTAGCTTTCGTCCGCCACGACCGTCTGGCCGTTCTGCAGCCGGACGGTCTTGCCGAAGAGGCCCGTGAGCGACGGCCCCCGCGCGCCCTTCTGCTCGCCGTGGCACGTATTGCATGCCTGCTCGGTGAATCGCTTGGCGCCCGAGGCAGCGAGCGTCTCGCCGGCCGTGCCGCCGGCGAGCCAGGCCTGATAGTCGGCCGGACGCATCGCATAGATCCAGCCGATCATGTTCGAGTGCCGGGTGCCGCAGAACTCGGCGCAGAAGAGGTGGTACTTGCCGGGCCTGGACGCCTCGAACCAGGCCGTCGAGAAACGGCCGGGCACGACGTCGCGCTTGAAGCGGAAGGCCGGCACGAAGAAGCTGTGGATGACGTCCTCGGAGGCCATGGTCAGGCGCACGGGCCGGCCCACGGGCACGTGGAGCTCGTTCATCTCGCGGCGGCCGTCCTCGTGCTGGATCTTCCACATCCACTGCTTGGCCGTGACGTAGATCTCGATCGCGTTCGCCGGCGGGCGCGTGATGCGAAAGTAGACCCTCGCCCCCCAGAAGAACATGACCATGGCGAGCAGGAACGGGATGACCGTCCAGACGATCTCGAGAATGCCCGACTCGTGCACGGGCGCGGCGATCTCATCCGGCGACCGGCGCCGGTAACGGATCGCGAACGCGACGACGAGTGTTCCGATCAACAGCGAAAAGAACGCCGTGACCGCGATGAGGAACCAGTACAGTGCATCGACGTGCCGCGCGAACGTGGAGGCTTCTTCGGGAAACAGGGGCGGCATCAGCGCGCTTCTCCATGCGCCGCCGCGACTGCCCGGGCCCGGCGGCGTGACATGGCCACGATCCCCAGCACGAGCAGCACGACCGTGGCCGCGCCGGCCAACCGAACGATGTTCACGACCGTCGCCCCGTACTTTCCGCTCGCCGGGTCGTAGTGAAAGCAGTAGAGAAGGATCTGATCCACGGGGGTGCCAATCTTTCCGGCCGATGCCTCGACGAGCCCGAGGCGCAGGTCTCGCGGCGGGTATTCGATTCCGTAGAAGTAGCGCGCGAGCCGCCCCTGCGGGGTCGCGACCATCACGGCGCTCGCGTGTGCGAACTGCCCGATTTTCTCGTCGTAGGCATACCGGAATCCGGCCGCCTTCGTGACGGCCGCGATCGCGGCCGGGCTACCCGTCAGGAAGTGCCAGCCCGCGGCTGCCTGTTCTCGCCGGTAGCGGGTCAGGTAGGCGATCTTCTTCGCGCGGGCGTCGGCCGGCGTGTCTCGCGGGTCGAAGGAAACCGCGACGACGTCGAAATCCCGCCCGGCCTCCAGGGACATCACGGAGAGAGACGCGACGAGGCCGTTCAAGACCTGCGTGCAGAGCATCGGACAGTTGTAGTAGACGAGCGCGAGTATGACCGGCCGCTTCCCAAAGTAGTCGCCGAGCCGGACGGCGCGTCCCGCCTCGTCGCGCAGGGTCGTCTCGAGGGGCAGGAGTTCATCGAGCCGCTGGTCGATGCCGACGTTCTTCAATGCCTCCGGCTTCTCGTCCGCGCGCACGATGGTGCCCTCGACGGGTGCCATGGCCTGGGCGAAGGTGACCGTGGGAGGAGTTGCGAGGCAGAGAGCCAACAGCCACGCCAACCCCGGCACACTTCGAGCAGCGCTGCGTTCTCGTGTCATCCCGAGCGCAGCGAGGGATCCCGTGCGCGACCGTCGGCGGCGGCGATCGAGTCCGGATTCCTTCGTCGCTTGTTTCCTCAGGATGACAGACAGTGGGTCTGCACTTCCGGTGATGACGGGCCGTGGGCCTGCGCTCTCGATGAAGACAGGCGGGCGCTTCACGGCTTCGCCCCGGGTGTCGGCACGGCGGCGGGCATCGCCACCGGCGCTGCCGGCAGAGGGCCGACACCCCGCTCGGCGATCAGGTCCATGGCCCGATCGATCGGAACGTGGACCACGCCGGTCGCGCGATCCATCCAGCCGTAGCTGCCCAGGCGCGCGGCTTCCGCCTCGCGGAAGTCGAGCCAGTGGCGCGCCGGGTAGATCTGCAGGCGCGGACGCGGCGGCGCGGAAACCGGTCTGGATTCGAGGCCCGCCCTCTCGAGCGACACTTCGTCCCTCTTTTCCGCGCGGCGATCGAGCGCCTGGAAGAGAGCCGCCATGAGGGCCATCGAGATCGCCGCGACGACCGCGAGAATGACGGCGAATCCCACCACCGTGCGCGCCGAGACGTAGTCGGGCTCCGCCGCCACATCGTGGCCGCCGCCCGGGTCGCCGGGCTTCGGCTTATTCGCGTCCATGCGCCAGCGCCTCCTCGAAACCGGGGTCGTGGACGGGCAAGAGCGGGCGCCGCGCGAGCTTCCGCGCAAAGAGCGCGAGCCACACGCCACCCAGCCCCGCCGGCACCGCGAAATCCATCCAGTGCACGCGAAACACGCCCTTCGAAAACGCGGGGAGCACGAGCCACGCCACGTCCACGAAGCGCATGGCGAGCAGGATGATCGCCGCCAGCGACAGCAGCCGCGGATTGCGGTTCGCCTCGCGCGACAAGAGCAGAAGGAACGGCACGACGAAGTGGAGGATCAGGATTGCGAGCCCGACCCAGCCCCAGCCGCCGCGGAATCGCGCGAGGTACCAGGAGATCTCCTCGGGGAGGTTGCCCGACCAGACGATCAGGTACTGCGAGAAGTTCACGTACGCCCAGAGCATCGTGAAGGCGAACATCATCTTGCCGAGGTCGTGCCGGTGGCGCCCGCCGAGAAATCCCGCGAGCGGCGAAAACCCCGAGACCAGGAGCAGGGCCGCCGTCGCGAGGGCCAGGGCACCGAGGCCCTGGCTGATCATGAAGTTCACGCCGTACATGGTCGAGTACCAGTGGGGCTCGAGCGACATGACCCAGTCGATCGAGGTGAAGGTCGTCGTCAGTGCGTAGACCACCAGGCCGCCGCCCGAGAGGAGCTGGAGCCTCCGGTCGATCGCCTTGTGATCGCCGGAGGCTTCGTCCTGCTCGAGCGACCACCTGTTCAGGGCGCGCGCCATCAGTATCCATGCGAGAAACGCCACCGCCGCCCTCGCAATGAAGAACGGTTCGTTCAGGTAGGCCACCTTCTTCTGGAGGAGAGGGTCGTGGGCGACCGCGTCGGCGTGCGTCCACTCGTAGAGTCGGTGCATCCCGAGGGCGAGCGGCACGAAGGCGAGCGCCGTGAGCGGCAGCGTCCGCGTCGCGGCCTCGAGCTCGCGCCGTATGGCGATGCCCCAGGCGCCCCCCGTGAGGTACTGGAGCATGAGCACGGCCAGCGAGCCCACGGCCAGGCCGTTCCAGAAGACGAACGCCACGAGGTACGACCGGAAAAACTGGTCCGGGTTGGCCACTCCCGCGGCTGCACCCGCACCGAGCAGCACGACGCCCGCGACGAGCGCCGGCCGGGCGAACCCGCCGAGAGCGGCGGGCAAGCGGGCGTCGTTCGTCAGGTCCACGCTCAGTGCTCCTTCTTCGGAGACGGGTCGGTCAGGCCCTCGTCGACTGCGTGCTTCCAATCGTCGGAGTCCACGGGAAAGGGCGCGGCCTTTCCGGGGACCGCGGGGCTCTCGAGCGCGGACCGCATGGACTCGGGCACGTCGGAGATCGTCGTCCGCTGCGAGAGTTGAAGCGCGCGGATGTAGGCGGCGATCGCCCATCGGTCCGATGGCTCGATCTGCGCCGCGTAGTCCATCATCGCGCCGAAGCCATGGGTCTGCACGTCGAAGAAGTAGCCGACCGGTGCCTCGCGCAACCTGTCGATGTGGAACGAGGGCGGCTGCCGGTAACCCCGCTGCACCACGATGCCCAGGCCGTTGCCCGTCAATCCGTGGCAGGGCGTGCAGTAGATCTGGTAACGGCCGCGCCCGCGCTCGAGCAGCGCGCGCGTCAGCGGCACCGGCAGAGCGGCGATGGGCTGGCCGTTCTCCTTGCCCGTCAGCAGGCGCGTGTCGGCGTACAGAAATCCCCGGGCGACCGTGTCCTCGACGACCGGCCGCGCCGACCGCTTGTCGTCGAAGAACGTCGATCCGCGCAGGTCCTTGTACTTGGGTTGATCCTGCATGTCCTGGCGACACGCGGCGGCCGCGATCGCTACGGCAAGTGCGGCAAAGAGCGATTTCGAATTTCCAATGTCGAATTTCGAATTGAGGGCACCGGACCCCCACATCCGAAATCTGAAATCCGAAATCCGAAATTTCCGCATCACTCCTCCACGTCCATCACGACCCGAGGGCCGAGCTTCGTCAGAAAGGCCCACGTCTCGTCGTGGTCGAACTTCGGATCGATCGCCTCGATGCAGAGGAAGAAGCGGTCGCGCGATGCGAGCGCGAAGCGCGGCGCGTTGAAGACCGGGTGGTACGGCATGGGCAGGCCGTTCAAGCCGAGCATGCCGAGGACCGCGGCGAAGGCCGCGAAGAGAATCGTCATCTCGAAGGTCGGCACGATGAAAGCCGGAGCGCTATGGAAAGGCTTGCCACCGACATTCAGGGGGTACTCGATGACGGAGCACCAGTAGCAGAGGGCGTAGCCGGCCAGGCCGCCGAGGATTCCGCCTCCGAGCACGACCGCGGGAAGCCTCCTGTCGTGGATGGCGAGCGCCTCCGACAACGCCTCGATCGGGTACGGCGTGTAGGCGTCGAGCTTCGTGTACCCCTGCTCGCGCGCGCGCCGGGCCCCCTCGACGAGCGCGGTCGGTTCCTCGAACTCCGCCATCAAGCCGTGGATCTGCGGGCGGCTCATTCCTCGGCCTCCCGCACCTTCGCCTCGGGCAGGATCGCCCGCATCTCGAAGATCGAGATCATCGGCAGTACCCGGATGAAGAGGAACAAGAGGGCGATGAAGAGCCCGATCGTGCCGATGAACGTCGACCAATCCCAGAACGTGGGCGTGTAGTGTCTCCAGGACGATGGCAGGAAGTCGCGGCTCAGGCTCACGACGACGATCACGAAGCGCTCGAGCCACATGCCGACGTTGACGATCATCGCCATGCAGAACAAGGCCGGGACGTTGCGCCGGAACTTGCGGAACCAGAGGGCCTGGGGCGCGAGCACGTTGCAGAAGATGAGAGCCCAGTACATGTACCTGTAGGGCCCCTGCGCGCGGTTCCAGATCGTGAAGCGCTCGTAGACGTTGCCGCTGTAGAAGGCCATGAAGGCCTCGATCATGTAGCCGTAGGCCACGATGAGGCTCGTGGCGAGGAGGATCTTCGCCATGTTGTCGAGGTGCTTCATCGTGATGAAATCCTCGAGGCCGTAGATCTTCCGCAGCGGAATCGCCAGCGTGAGCACCATCGCGAAGCCCGCGTAGATCGCCCCGGCGACGAAGTAGGGTGGAAAGATCGTCGCGTGCCAGCCGGGGACGATGCCTGCGGCGAAGTCGAAGGACACGACCGTGTGGACGGAAACGACCAACGGCGTCGCCAGGCCGGCCAGGAGCAGGGACGCCGTCTCGTACCGCTGCCAGTGCCTGGCCGAGCCGCGCCAGCCCATCGCGAGTGCGCCGTACAGGATCTTGGCCCACAGCTTCCGGGCCCTGTCGCGCAGGGTCGCGAGGTCGGGGATCATGCCCACGTACCAGAAGAGCAGCGACACCGTCGCGTACGTCGAGACCGCGAAGACATCCCACACGAGCGGACTGCGGAAGTTCGGCCACATTCCCATCGTGTTTGGATAAGGGAGCAGCCAGTACGCCAGCCAGGGCCGGCCGACGTGGAGCAGGGGATAGATACCGGCGCACGCCACGGCGAAGATCGTCATCGCCTCGGCAAATCGGTTGATGGAGTTGCGCCATGGCTGGCGCAAGAGCAGCAGGATCGCCGAGATGAGAGTTCCCGCGTGACCGATCCCGATCCACCAGACGAAGTTCAGGATCGCCAGGCCCCAGCCGACCGGCACGTTCACACCCCAGATGCCGACGCCCCGCACGAACAGGTAGGTGATCGAGACGAGAAGCACCATGGTGAGGGAGAAGCCGACGAAGGCGCCGACGAACCAGACGCCGGGGGTCCGGCGCGAGAGCGCGATGGAGGCGATCTTGTCGGTGAGCGTGGTGAACGTGTATCCGGGCGCGAGCAGTGTCCCTGGCGGCGCGGCGGGCTTCTCGGCGGCGGGAGTCGGGATCGTGCCGTCCGTCATGCCTTGGGTTCCTCGGTCGCGGCGGCAGCGGACAGCAGAGGATTCGGGTTGGAGAGCGAGGCCAGGTACGTCGTCCGCGGCCGCGTGCCGAGCTCGGTCAAGAGGCCGTAGTTGCGCTTCTCGGCCTTCGCCTTCGCGACGCGGCTCTCGGGATCGTGGACGTTGCCGAAGACGATCGCCTGGGCGGGGCACGCCTGCTGGCACGCGGTCGTGATCTCGCCGTCGCGGATCGGCCGGTTCTCCTTCTCCGCGGCGTAGCGCGCGCGATTGATGCGCTGTACACAGTAGCTGCACTTCTCCATGACGCCGCGGCTGCGGACCGTGACCTCGGGATTGCGCGCCATCTTGAGCAGATCGGACGTCCAGTTGTTGTAGAGGAAGAAGTTGAACCTGCGGACCTTGTAGGGGCAGTTGTTGGAGCAGTACCGGGTGCCCACGCAGCGGTTGTAGACCATCTGGTTGAGGCCCTCGGCGCTGTGCACCGTGGCGTTGACCGGGCAGACAACCTCGCAGGGCGCGTTCTCGCAGTGCATGCAGGTCACCGGCTGGTGCAGCGTCTCGGGATTCTCGAGGCCCCCCTTGTAGTAGCGATCGATGCGGATCCACGGCATCGCGCGGCCACGCGCGACCTGGTCCTTGCCGACGACCGGGATGTTGTTCTCCGACTGGCAGGCGACGATGCAGGCGTTGCATCCCACGCAGGCGGCGAGGTCGATCGAGAGGCCCCAGGCGTAGCTGCCGGTGGGCAGCTTTGGATACATCGTGTCGGCCGGGCCGGGTGGCTCCTCGCCCATCTTCGCCACGCAGTCCGGATCGCGGCCGTACTCCTCGGCCGACACGGCGCGCACGAGGTGGCGTCCTTCCATGCTCCAGTGGTGTTGGGTCGTGGCGAGCTCGGATCGCCGGTCCGTCTTCGCCATCTCGAGACCGGTGCCGGACCAGAGCGCCGTGGTCGTCCGCAGGGCATAGGCGTCAAATCCCACGCCCGTACCGACACGGCCGGCTCGCGTACGGCCGTTGCCGAAATGAACCGTGACGCACCCTTCCGCCTGGCCGGGCATGACCCAGGCGGGCGCCGAAACCTTGCGCCCGTCTAACGCGAGCTCGACCACATCGCCCGTCGTCACGCCGAGGCGCTCCGCCGTCGAAGGCGCGATCAGCGCCGCGTTGTCCCAGGTCAGCTTGGTCAGAGGCTTCGAGAGTTCCTGGAGCCAGCCGTTGTTGGCATAGGCGCCGTCGCCGATGGTCGGATCGGGGCGGAAGAGAAGAGTCAGTCCGGTTTCGGATTTCGGATTTCGGATTTCGGATTTGAAGAAGCCCTGGCGAACTCGGACTGTCCGGGCAGGTAGGGCGGTGCCGGCGACGAGGCCATCGTGGAGGGCCTTGCGCCAGGCGAGGTCGAAGTCCGCCCCCGGAAGGCGACCCTTCCAGAAGTCCTTCACGATGTCGTGCCCGCTCTTCTCGGGCTGTTCGGAGAAGGCGGCGAGCAGCTCGTGTGCGGACTTGCCGTCGAAGAGCGGGGCGATCAGGGGCTGCAGGATGGTCGCCGTGCCGTCCGTCGCGCGCCCATCGCTCCAGGCCTCGAGCGAGTGTGCCTCGTTGACGTGCCAGTGGCAGATGCGCGAGGTCTCATCGTTGTAGAGACCGAGGTGGACCCGCAGCCCGACCCGTTCCATCGCCTTCGCGAAGCCGAGGTCGGCGGGCGCGTTGAAGACGGGGTTTCCTCCGAGGATCACGAGGGTCGAGACGCTCCCGGCCTCCATGTCGTGGACGAGGGCGGCGAGCGTGGCAGCCTGGTTCTCCGGCCCTGCGGCAACGGGCGCGGTGTAGGTGACGGCCTTCCCGGAATTTCCCAGCACCTCGTTGATGGCATGGGCGAGGGCGTGGACCGCGGGCGGCTGCGATTCGCCCGCGACGATCAGGCCCTTGCCGCGATTGGCCTTCAGGTCCGCGGCAACGGCTGCCGCGAACGGGTCGGCCGCAGGCCCCGACGGGATCGCGCCGACGGCCGCGGCGACCGCTGCCGCAAAATCCGCGATCTCGGCCGGACCCATGGGACGGCGATGATCCGCCCTGGCTCCCGTGAGCGTTGGTGTCGACTCCACCACGTAGAGCCGGTTGATGCGGTCAGCTCTGCGCCGCGACGCGAAGTCGCGCACGTGGCGCGGCATCGCGGGGCCGCTGCCGAGAAAGTCGGCCTCGAGCGAGAGAATCACGTCGGGCGCGTCGAAGGCGTACTGCGGCTCGACGGTCTCGCCGAAGGCGAGCCGCGCCCCCTCGCCGATGGCGTCGCGCCCGACGGGCTCCCACGCGATCCACTTCGCCGCGGGGAACGCCGCGAGGATGTCCGCGATCTGCTTCTCGAGCGTCGGAGAGGTGATCGTCCCCGTCAGCAGGCGCAGGCCCGCGCCGCGAGCCGGGCGCTCCCTCTCCAGAGCGAGCCGCATCGCGGCCAGGAACGCGCTCCAGGGTCGGATCTCGCCCCGCTCCGTCAGCGTCTGCGAGCGGTCGGGGTCGTACATGTTGAGGATGAATGCTTGCGCGAAGACGTCCGTGCCGCCGAGGCTCGACGGATGCAGGGCGTTGCCTTCGATCTTCGTGGGCCGGCCCTCGTAGCTCTCGGCCAGGATGCCGCGGGCGTAGCCGCCCTGCAGGTGCGCCGTGGCGTAGTACAGCGGCTCGCCCGGCAGCATCTCCTCGGGCGCCTTCACATAGGGGTAGATCCTCTCCGTCGGCTGGCGCGTGCAGCCGGTCAGGCCCGCGAGCGCGATGGACGCGCCCATCAGGGTGAGCAGCTCGCGCCGGTTGACTCCCGATTCGATCGGGACGCGGAACTCGCGGTGGAGGTGCTCGCGAAAATCCTCCGTCTCGAGCAGCTCCTCGAGGCTCCTCCAGTACTCGCGCCCCCGCAGGGCTTCTGAAGCGAGGCGGAGCGAGGGGCGTTCTTTCGCAGTCACCATCGGGCTGCTCCGCCTCGAGAGAGAGCTGAGATGCATCGCGACGAGGTGAGGGGCGAGCATCATCTGTGGCACGTCGTGCAATCGGTCAGCTCGAACGCCGGCCGGATGCGGTACTCGACCATCAGCCGGGCGCCGACCTCTTCCTGCCTGCCCGCGGGCACGTACCCCATCGTGAACACTTCGTCCCGGGGCCGCAGGTGCTTCTCGGGCGCGCGGTGGCAGTCGAGGCACCAGGACATCTGGAGGCTCGGGTGCTGGGAGACGAGGGGCATCCTGTCGACGCGGCCGTGACAGGTCTCGCAGCCGATGCCCTTGGCGACGTGGATCGAGTGGTTGAAGTAGACGTAGTCCGGCAGGTCGTAGACCTTGACCCACTCGATGGAGCGGTCGGTGCGCCAGCTCTCGCGGACGGGTTCGAGCTCGGGGGAATCCTTCCAGATCTGGGAGTGGCAGTTCATGCAGGTTTTCGTCGGCGGTATGTTGGCGTAGGCGGCCTTCTCGACGCTCGTGTGGCAGTAGCGGCAATCGATGCCCATCGCGCCGACGTGGTGCTGGTGGGAAAACTGCACCGGCTGGACCCGGGCCACGCCCTGCTGGGTCGTGTAAGGGGAACGGTTCAGAGCATCGAAGAGCCAGCCGAGGAGGGCGAGAAAAAACACGGCTCCGAAAACCGAAACACGCGAGATCGTGTTCGTGCTGCGATGGAAAATTTGGGCCATGGCGGCTGGCGGCAATATATTTCATCCGCCCGGAAGCAGAAAGAAAAGTCGAGATGAAGTCCGCGCCAGGGATTCACGACGCCGGGCCATCCGGAGGCGCGTCCTGCAGCGCCTGATGGACCAGTCGTCGCGCATGGGCGGTGACCGCGAGGGTCGCGAGGATGCCCGCGGCGAGCAGGCCCCACTTCCAGCCCTGCGGCAGCTCTTCCGGCGGTCCGGTCGCCCCCCGGCCGGCAGTTCCGAGGAACACGGAGACGAACGTCAGCGGCAGCTCGCTGGTCCGTCGAGGGAAAAGAAAAAGCCCCGCGCAGGCGGGGCTCTTCGCCGAAGTCCGGGGCGAAGACTATGCGTTGAAGGACTTGCCGCAGCCGCAGCTTCCACCCGTGGCGTTCGGGTTGGTGACCGAGAAGCCAGCGCCGCGCATGTCCTCCACGAAGTCGACCTTCGCGTCCTTCAAATACGTCGCGCTCTGGGGATCGACGACGACTTCGATGCCGCCCGTCGAGATCAGCGTGTCGCCTTCCTTCTTCTCGTCGAACGTGAAGCCGTACTGAAACCCGGAGCAGCCCCCGCCCTGGACGAAGATGCGGAGGGGTTTGCCCTCGGAATCGGGCATGGTGCCGGCGAAGTACTTGACCTTGGCTATGGCCGCGTCGGTCAGCGACAGCAACGGTCCTGCGGACCCCATCGTGATCGGCGTCGGAGTGGAGGCGACAGTAGACATTGAGTTCTCCTCGAGGGGATTATGGTCTTTCGGCGTCTGCGGACGCAACCCGGTCAGGAAGTTGTTCGTCGAGAAGGACTTGCGAGCAGGGTGTCGATCGAGCGCCACGTCGCGTCGATGGCGAGGGGCGGCGTGACGAAGGAAACCTGCCTGGACGTCACCTCGAAATCCTCCACGCCGGGAAGCCTCGAGCGCTCCCATGCGCTGCGCAGCAGGTGGCACTCGTCGTCCTCGAGCGGGCGGTTGAATTGCCCGATGGCCAGCCGGGCTCCGGCGACCGGGAACACCGATCGGAAGGAGATGCGGGCTGCTCTTACTCTCTCCACATTCATATATACGTCCTGCGCCGGGAGGCGGGTTTTCTTCCCTGACACTGAAAACAGCAAGTGGCGTGCCACCATTCCATGAGCCCCCGGGACCCGAGACCACAACATCTTGTATTTTTACTTGACTCGGTATTCCTGCCGGTCTTACGCTCAAGGGCAACACTGGCGGTTTTTCCGCATCGCTAAGTTGGTTGCCAGGGTTACTTGTTTCGAGGCGGAGCATTCGTCGCTTTGAGGGGGAAGGAGGAGGGATGAGCTCGACGGAAAAAGAGGTCAATGCAGCCCGGAAGGTCGCTGAAGAGAGGCCCCGCGCGGGCACAAAAGGGTTGACGGGGCTGACATTCTCGCGGGTCTACTCGGACCCGTCGATCTCACCCTACGACGCGATCGAGTGGGAGCTGCGCACGGCCGCCATCGTGTCGGAGAAGGGCGAGACGATCTTCGAGCAGAAGAACGTCGAGGTCCCGAAGTCGTGGTCGCAGACGGCGACGAACATCGTCGTTCAGAAATACTTCCATGGTCGCCTCGGCACTCCCGAGCGCGAGACCTCGGTGCGCCAGCTCGTCGAGCGCGTGGCCGCGACCATCACCGGATACGGTGAAAGGGGCGGCTACTTCAAGACCGCCGCCGACCGCGACGCTTTCCACGACGAGCTCGCCGCCATCCTCGTCAACCAAGTCGCCTCCTTCAACTCGCCCGTGTGGTTCAACGTCGGGATCGAGCCGAAGCCCCAGGGCTCGGCCTGCTTCATCAACTCGTGCGGCGATTCGATGGACTCGATCCTCTCCCTCGCGAAGACCGAGGGCATGCTCTTCAAATACGGTTCCGGCACCGGTTCCAACCTCTCCTCCATCCGCGGCTCGCAGGAGAGCTTGTCGGCGGGCGGCACCGCCTCCGGGCCGCTCTCCTTCATGAAGGGCTTCGATTCGTTCGCGGGCGCGATCAAGTCGGGCGGCAAGACGCGCCGCGCCGCGAAGATGGTGATCCTGAACATCGATCACCCCGACATCGAGGAGTTCGTCACGTCCAAGGCGAGCGAGGAGAAGAAGGCCTGGGCCCTGATCGATGCCGGATACGACGGCTCGTTCAACGGCGAGGCGTATGCGTCGATCTTCTACCAGAACGCCAACCACTCGATCCGCGTCACGGACGAGTTCATGGAAGCCGTCGAGAAAGACGACCCGTGGCATACGAAGGAAGTGCTGACCGGGCGGCCGTTCAAGACCTACCGGGCGCGCGATCTCATGGCGAAGATCGCCGACTCCGCGTGGGTCTGTGGCGACCCGGGCATGCAGTACGACACGACGATCAACCGCTGGAACCCGGTCAAGGCGACGCACCGGATCAATGCATCGAACCCGTGCAGCGAATACATGTTCGTCGACGACTCCGCCTGCAACCTCGCGTCCTTGAACCTCATGAAGTTCTTCAACGTCGAGGACGGATCGTTCGACGTCTCGACCTTCCGGCACGCCTGCGACGTCGTGATCTCGGCCCAGGAGATGCTCGTCGACAACTGCTCGTATCCCACCCCTGCGATCGCCGAGAACTCGCATCGCTTCCGGCCCCTCGGCCTGGGCTACGCGAACCTCGGCGCCATGCTCATGGCGGCGGGGGTCCCGTACGACTCCGACGAGGGGCGCGCGTACGCGGCGGCCATCACGTCGCTGATGTGCGGCGAGGCGTATCTCCAGTCCTCGAAGGTCGCCGCCGAGCTCGGGCCCTTCTCGGGCTACGCGCCCAACCGCGAGGCATTCCTCGAGGTGATCGGCATGCACCGCGACGCGGCGCGCCAGGTTCCTGCGAAGGCCGTCCCCGCGGAGTTGTCCCGGGCCCAGGCGGCCGTCTGGGATGCCGCGCTCGAGTCCGGTTCGCAGTACGGCTACAAGAATGGCCAGGTCACCGTGCTCGCTCCGACCGGCACGATCGGCTTCATGATGGATTGCGACACGACGGGTGTCGAGCCCGATCTCGCCCTCGTGAAATACAAGAAGCTCGTCGGCGGCGGGACGATCAAGATCGTCAACCAGACCGTGCCCCTCGCCCTGAAGCGTCTCGGCTACGCCGAGGGCACGATCAACGCGATCGTGGACTACGTGGACGAGAAGGGCACGATCGAAGGCGCTCCGGGATTCCTGCCCGAGCACCTGCCGGTCTTCGACTGTGCGTTCCGCGCTTTGAACGGAACGCGCTCGATCCACTACTCGGGGCACGTCCGCATGATGGCGGCCGTGCAGCCGTTTCTCTCCGGCGCGATCTCGAAGACGGTCAATCTGCCGCCCGACGCGACACCCGACGAGATCGCGGGCGTGTACATGGACGGCTGGAAGCAGGGTCTGAAGGCGATCGCCATCTATCGCGACGGATGCAAGCGCACGCAACCCCTGAACACGGCGGCCTCGAAGAGCGACGGCAAGTCGCCGACGGCGCGGACGACACTCGAGTACGTCGGCAAGGCTGCCGCGCCGGTGCCGTCGCCGTTTCGCCGCAAGCTCCCCGACGAGCGCCGGTCGATCACGCACAAGTTCTCGGTCGCCGGGCACGAGGGGTACGTCACGGTCGGCCTCTTCGAGGACGGCAAGCCGGGCGAGATTTTCCTGAGGATGTCCAAGGAAGGCTCGACGATCTCGGGTCTCATGGACGCCTTCGCTACCGCCGTTTCCCTGACCCTGCAGTACGGCGTTCCCATCGAGGCCCTCGTCAACAAGTTCTCCCACGTGCGCTTCGAGCCGTCCGGCTTCACCAAGAACCCCGAGATTCCGTTCGCGAAGTCGCTCATCGACTACATCTTCAAGTGGCTCGCATCCAAGTTCATGACGGCCGAGGAGAAGGAGGCCGTCGGCCTGATCGCCCGCGACACGGTTTCCAACGCTCCGGTGGCGGTCACGCAGCAGACGGTCGCGGCACGGTCGAGCGTGGCGGATGGAGGCAGCAAGCTGACCTTCGAGACCTCGGCCGACGCGCCGGCGTGCCACGAGTGCGGGTCGATCATGGTGAGGTCGGCGGCCTGCTACAAGTGCCTGAACTGTGGCGCAACGAGCGGGTGCTCCTGATGATGCGTCGTCTCACGCGCCTACGCCGTGCGCCCGCGCACTCATGCCTGTCATTCCGAGCGTAGCGAGGAATCCCGCACCAGACCAGAAGAGGCGCGTACTTACGCAACATGATTTTCAAGGGGTGGGGCCGTTTTGAAATGCGGGCGCCGAAAGGCGCCCGCAAGCTTTCTCCGGATTCCCGTACGCAATAGGATCATTCCGGCCAAGACCGGCTCATGAAGAACCGTTCCTTCACTCAAATCCTTTTCCTGTTCCTCGCGATCGTCCCAGTACGGGCCCGCGCGGAAGACCTGCGCGTCGTCCTCAAGCGGCAGACCCAGGAGCTCGCCGACGCGGTCGGAACGGGGTCGGTTGCGGTCTGGGGCAGGTACCTGGACTCCCAGGTCCTGTTCATCGACGAGAGCGGCACGGTCGCCACCAAGAAGGAGATGCTCGAGCAGCTGAAGCCGCTCCCGGAAGGAGTCTCGGGCTCAATCGCGGTGACCGACTTCGTCGTGGCGGAGCATGGCGACGTGGCGGCGACGACCTACGTCGAGGACGAGCATGAGAACTACCACGGGCACGCGCTGCACTGTCAGTACCGGGCGACGGATACGTGGAAGAAGACGGCGGCGGGATGGCGGCTGATCTCGAGCCAGGTCATGGCGCTGCGGACCGATCCGCCGGCGATCACGCTGCCCGCGGCGACGCTCGAGAGCTACTGCGGACGGTACGCGCTGACGTCGGCGATCGCATACGAGATCCGCCTCGAGGCGGGCGCGCTCGAAGGACAGCAGACCGGACGCAAGCCCGAGAAGCTGCGGGTCGAGGCGACCGACGTGCTCTTCGTGCCGGGCCGCCCGCGCTACCGCTACATCTTCCTGCGCGACGCCGCCGGTAAGATCACGGGGCTCGCGCAGCGGCGCGAGGCCTGGGATCTGATCTGGAAACGGGAGAGCTGAAAGCTCGGCCGCGCGATGGACGAGCTCGACCGGACGATCCGCCGGGCGCTCCCGTTCGTCGCGGACGGGTTCATCGATGTGACGAGCACGCCTCGGAGGCTCCATGTTCAGAATCGCGTTGACCCCTACGGGGCGCCGCGCGCTACGGAGGAGCGCGGGGCCTTCACGGGCAATCGCGGGAGTCCGAGCTCGGTTGGTTCCAGGGGGAATGGAGTCAGTTCGAGGCTCAGCCGGGTCGCTCGACTCGAGATGACGGCCGGCCGGCCCGGGATACTCTTCCCACTGGAGGCAGGCAATGGCGAAGAAGCTCGGGGCTCTGGCGGCGGCGGTCGGGCTGGCGGCGATGGCCGCTGTCATGCTGGCTGCGACGAACAAGCCGCCGCTTCACGGCAAGAAGTGGATGGCCGTGACGGGCAAGCCGCTCGCGGCCACGGCCGGTGCGATGATCTTCGAGCGGGGCGGCAACGCCGTGGATGCGGCGGCAGCGATGATCGCCGCGACCTGCACAATGTGGGACACGCTCTCCTGGGGTGGCGAGACGCAGGCACTGATCTACAGCCCCGGGACCGGCAAGGTCATCGGCATCAACGCCCTGGGTGTCGCGCCGACGGGAGCCACCCCCGAGTTCTTCCACTCGAAGGGCATGCCCTATCCGCCGGAGTTCGGTCCGCTCGCCGCCGTCACGCCCGGCACGCCCGGCGGGATCATGGTCATGATCGCCGAGTACGGCAGGCTCTCGCTGGCCGAGGATCTGGCTCCCGCGATCGACATGGCCGACGGTTACCCGATCGAGCAGCAGCTCGTCAACACCATCCGGCGCCAGCGCGACTGGCTCCTGAAGTGGCCGGACTCGCGCCGCGTTCTCCTCCCGCATCCTGGCGACCAGCCGCCCGACGCGGGCGAGATCTTCCGGCAGCCCGACCTTGCCGCCACTCTCCGCAAGCTCGTCGAGGCCGAGGCGGCGGCGAAGAAGGCAGGCAAGAACCGCCACGACGCCGTCATGGCGGCCTACGACCGCTTCTACAGAGGCGACATCGCGAAGGAGTTCGTGCGCGGCTCGGGGGAGGTGGGGGGCCTCCACACGCTGGCGGACCTGGCGAACTGGAAGGTCAAGATCGAGGAGCCCGTCAAGACGACGTACAAGGGTATCGACGTCTACAAGCTCGACGTCTGGACGCAGGGTCCCGCGATGCTCCAGTCATTGAACCTGCTCGAGCCGATGGACCTCAAGGCGATGGGCTACAACAGCGCGCGATACATCCATACCCTCTACCAGGTCATGAATCTCGCATTTGCCGATCGGGACTTTTATTACGGCGACCCCGCTTTCCAGCCGGCTCCGCCGCGCGCGGGACTTCTCTCGAAAGACTACGCCCAGGCGCGCGCGAAGACGATCGACTGGACCAGGAACGATCCCAACGTGAAGCCCGGCGACCCGTACCCTTTTATGAACGCGACGAACCCGTACGCCGATCTGCTCGCCAAGTGGCCCCCGCCGCCCGTGGGAAAGGGCGCCGGCGGAACGCAGGACTCGGCTTCGATCGAGGAGCTGCGGCGGACCGGCTTCCTCCCGACAACGTTCGAGGAGGAGTTCCACGTCGGCACGACTTCGGTCGAGGCCGCGGACGCCGAGGGCTGGGTCGTCTCCGTGACGCCCTCGGGCGGCTGGGTACCCGCGGTCATTGCCGGCAAGACCGGCGTCGGCATGAGCCAGCGCATGCAGAGCTTCGTTCTCGACCGCGCCGAGGGCCCCTACAACGTCGTCGAGCCCGGCAAGCGTCCCCGCGTCACGCTGACGCCCTCGATCGCGCTCAAGAACGGCAAGCCGTACCTCTGCTTCTCCGTCCAGGGCGGCGACAGCCAGGACCAGAACCTCCTGCAGTTCTTCCTGGACGTCGTCGAGTTCGGCATGACCCCGCAGGAAGCTACCGAGGCGCCCAACATCAACAGCTACCAGATGCATAGCTCCTTCGGCGCGCACGAGTCGAAGCCCGGCGTCATGGAGATTCACCCGAGCCTCCCGTCCTACGTCCGAGAGGAGCTCGTCAGGATGGGCTACAAGCTCCAGGTCGTCCCCAAGACCAGCGGCCCCATCAACGCCATCCTGATCGACCCCCAGCACGGCACCTTCTGGGGCGCCTCGAGCGACCACGGCGAGGACTACGGGATCGGCTGGTAGGACGGGGGCAAGGCGTCGATTCCGCGAGGCCCATCTCGAGCACGAGTCGAACGCCGGCTACACGCGTCGTCGGACCTACGTGGTCGGTTCGCTGCCGGGGGCGTCGGCGTCGCGACCCATCCCCGCTCGCAGCAGGGTGACTGACACGTAGACGACGACGGCGAGGACCAGCACGCGCAGCGCTTCGAGTGGAAGGGACTTGACCAGCCATACGGCGGCCATCACGCCGGGAATGCCGCCGAGCGTCAGTCCGAGTGCCGACCGCTGGTGGAAGCGCCGTGCCGACAGGAATCGAACACCTGCAACGGTTGCGACGAAGGCGCCGGAGCCCATCATGATCGGAAACGCCGCCCGGAGATCCATGCCGAGCAGACTGAACAGCACGAGGCTCGGCGCGTAGTTACCGACCCCCAGCGGCAGAAGCGCTCCGAGCCCAAAGTTGATCGCGAGCGCGAGCACGAAGGCCGTCGGCGTCAGGGCGCGCGCTGTACCGCCGACCGGCGTCAAACCGAACATGCCCAACGCCATGAACACGGCCGCCACGATCAGCGCAGTGCCAATGCCGAGTTGAATCGCCCGCCGCGAAAGCCGGGTCACAACTCCGGTTCCCAGCCACCCGCCCGCCACGCACACGGCGATGAGCGCCGTCATTTGCAGCGGATCCACCTCGACCACGCTGATGAACAGCACGGCTTGCGTCAGGACCGCCAGCGCGTCGCCGACGATGATGGTGCCCGGAATCAACTCATCGGGCACGAGGCGAAAGAGGCGAAATGCCGCGGTCGTTGTCGCGAACGAACCGATACCGAGCGTGTCGAAGAAATTGGTGACGAACCCGATGACGAGATCGAGCGGCGTCGGCCTTGGCGTCGCCGCGCCGCGTTCCGAAGAGATGCGCCGTGCCTCGAGGGCCCAGCGTATGAGAAAGAATGCGCCGCCCGCGACGAGCGCACCGATCAGAGTCCGGACGAGGGTCATGCGAGAGGAGCGTTCATGTCGGCACTCGTCCGGGAGCGCGGCTATAGTACTCCCCGCGAGGACTGCCATGGACGACCGGGACGACACGTTCGAGCTCTACGATCTGCGCGTGGAAGTCGTCAGGACGGATCGGCCGATGGTTTGCGGGCACCGCGCCGGCGACTGGTTCGAGCTGCGCGGCGAGGACCTCACGCTGCCGCCTGGCCAGTCGTTCTCCCTCTACGCGCTGGCGGCGCTGCTGCCCCTGCTCCCGGCGAAGCAGCGGGTCACGCATCCGAACGACTGGATGACGACGGACGCCGAGATCGCGTGTCCCGATCCCAACTGCGGCGCGCGGTTCCGCATCTCGCGTCTCGGCGCCCGGACGTTCCGGCATCGCGACGTCACGGCCGTTCCGCTCGACTGAAACCTTTCGTGTCCGCCTTCCGATGAACACGATTCCACGGATCGAGCTCGCGCCCGGCTACGCGATCTCCCGCGTGCTGAAGGGCGGCTGGCAGCTGGCCGGCGGTCACGGGCCCGTCGAGGAGGAGGCCGCCCTGGACCACATGGATCGGTTCGTCGAGGCCGGCGTCACGACGTTCGATTGCGCGGACATCTACACCGGCGTCGAAACGCTGATCGGCCGGTGGCTCAAGCGGCGAAAGGGACGCGCTGACGTCGACGTGCAGGTTCACACGAAATACGTCCCCGATCTCGATCGATTGCCGACTCACTCGCGAGCCGACGTCGTGCGCGGAGTGGACCGATCGCTCGCGCGCCTCGGCGTGGAGAGCCTCGATCTCGTCCAGCTGCACTGGTGGGACTACGGCGTTCGCGGCTATGTCGAGGCGGCCGTGTGGCTCGACGAACTGCGGCGGGCCGGGAAGATCCGCCACGTCGGACTGACGAACTTCGATCGGCAGCGTCTGTCGGAGATCGTCGCTGGCGGCGCGACGATTACCTCGCATCAAGTGCAGTATTCGGTGATGGACCGCAGGCCGGCCGCGCGTCTCGCCGCACAGTGTGCCCGGGATCGAATCGGACTGCTCTGCTACGGTGCCGTGGCCGGCGGATTTCTCTCGGATCGTTACCTCGGCCAGACGGATCCCCTTCCACCGCTCGAAAACCGATCGCTCGTCAAGTATCGGCTGATCATCGACGAGTTCGGCGGATGGAATCGTTTCCAGGAGATGCTCGCCACGCTCGGCCGGATCGCCTCGCGTCACCAGGCGACGATCGGCGCGGTGGCCATACGGTGGGTCCTCGATCAGCCCGGCGTCTCGGGCGTGATCGTCGGCGCGCGGCATGCGCGTCACCTCGACCAGATCCGGAACGCCTGCGCTCTGGCCCTGGACGACACGGATCGCCGGATGATTGCGGACGTCCAGTCGGCGTCACCCGGTCCGGATGGCGACGTTTACGCCCTCGAGCGTGTGAAGGGCGGACGGCATGCCTCAATCATGCGGTATACGCTCGCGAGGGCGGAATCTTGAGGCCCCAGGGAAGGGGGCGAGGGGACCGGAAGTACTTCCTCTCCCCGTGACGGGAGAGGGTCGGGGTGAGGGTCTACTGGTCGCCGTCATCCCGAGGAGCCCGCGACGCTGGATCCGGCCTGACCCGTCCGCCTGTCATCCTTAGCGATAGCGAAGGATCCCGAACCGACACGACCTCATGTCGTCCTGAGCGAAGCGAAGGATCCCGAACTTCCTCGCCGACGATTGCCGGTTCCCCGGCTCGCGGCCTGCCGAGGTCGGGATCCCTCGCTATCGCTCGGGATGACAGCTCGACGGGCGGCCGCAAGCCGCCCTCCTTACGACTAGCGCGTCCCCAGCCGCTCTGCGCGCGGGGAGCCTCTTATTGGGCATATTTATCGTTTTTCAATATAGTACTTGACGAAGATCGATAAATAGCTTATTGATATTCAATAAATTGAGGTAATCGAACCATGTCAACGCCAACTTCTTCCGCCGCCCTCCCGATCGCACACTTCGTGCTGCGTGCCCTCATCGTCCTGAACTGGCTTGGGGGAGCCGCGATCCTGGCTCTGTTGGTCGTCATGCCCAACGAGCGATGGATCATGACCGCTTTCAAGCTTTCTCCTTCGCCGGACGCGGAGCGGCTCGTCATGGGCCTGCGCGTGATCGCCGGTCTCGGTCTCGCGGCGGTCCCGCTGCACTACCTGGCCCTCAAACGGCTGCTCGCGATCGTCGAGACGGTTCGCGCGGGCGACCCGTTCGTCGCCGCGAACGCCTCCCGTTTGGGGGAGATCGCCTGGGTGCTGCTCGCGATACAGCTTCTCAGCCTCGTCATCGGCGCGATCGCGAAGGCGGTTTCGTCGCCGGCGCATCCGCTCCATCTCAACGCAGGCTTTTCGATAAGCGGCTGGCTCGCGGTGCTCCTCACGTTCCTGCTGGCCCGCGTGTTCGCCGAAGGCGCCCTCATGCGCGAAGATCTCGAAGGGACTGTCTGACGTGGCGATCGCCGTCAAGCTCGATGACCTGCTCCACGATCGAAGGATGACGCTGACCGAGCTCGCCGATCGGGTCGGAATGACGCTGGCCAACCTCTCGATCCTCAAGACCGGCAAGGCGCGCGCGATCCGCTTCTCGACGCTCGAGGCGATCTGCGACGCGCTCTCGTGCCAGCCTGGCGACCTTCTCCGGTTCGAGTCGGAGCAAGCAGAAGGCGAGCCATCGCCGGTCACGAGGAAACGGAGCGCAAGCCGATGAAAGAGTTCAGCAAAGGAGATCGTCAAATGAAACAGACCGTCACGCTCACCATCATGTCTCTGCTCTCGATCCTCCTCTTCTCATTGCACTGGGCGGACGAAGTCGCCCGCGGGTTCGAGCCGGGAACCGTCTCCGCCTCTGGGGGCCTGCTCATCCTGGCCGTCTGGCTTTGCGGAACGCTGGTGCTCGCCGGGCGCCGATCGGGGCTGGTCATCCTCCTTCTCGGGTCGATCCTTGCGTCGGGCGTCCCAGTCCTCCACATGCAGAGGGCGGGACTCATCGGCGGCCGGATCGCCGCCAACTCCAGCGGCGCCCTCTTCTGGGTCTGGACGAACATCGCCCTTGGCGTAAGCGGGATGTTGTCCCTCGTCCTCTCGGCGCGCGCATTGTGGAGCCTGCGGCGGGGACCGAAGTCGCAAGCGTGAGCATGCTCTTGCCGAAAACGCCGCCTCGCGCCGGCCCATCCCTCCGATAGGATCTCCGCAATGTTCTGCCCGGCCTGCTGGCCGCGCAGATTCCGTCTGCAGGACCGGAGCCAGAAGGCAGGGAGGAAGCATGAGCGCATCGGCGGACCGGTCGCCCGCCCACGGGCGGCTGCCTGTCATCGACAGTCTGCGCGGGTTCGCCCTGTTCGGCGTCTTTGGCGCGAACCTCCTGATCTTCTCCGGGTTCGAGTACATGACCGAGCAGCAATCGGCGTCGCTCACGACGACAGGCTTCGACAAGATCGCCCGTCTGGCCGAGCGGATGCTCATCGAGAACAAGTTCATGGGCCTCTTTTCGTTTCTCTTCGGCATCAGCTTCTGGCTGTTTCTCGATCGGGTCAGCGCCCGGGGCAGGCCCGCCACGCAGCTCTTCTACCGGCGGATCGGATGGCTCTTCCTCATCGGGGCGCTGCACGGATGGCTGCTCTGGTGCTTCGACATCCTCCGCTTCTACGCCCTGTGGGCGCTTCTGCTGCCGCTCTTCGTCCTCATGCCGCTGCGGCGGCTGCTCGCCACTGCGTTCTGCGCCGCGGTTCTGGTACCGGCCGTGGTCGCCGGGATTGTCGGATTGCTCCCTCGCACGCCCGGCCTCGGCGAGGCTGCCGACGCTCTGGCGCTCACGGCGTTCGCGAAGGGAAGCTACGCGGAAGTCCTCTCCGCCAACTGGAAGTACGACTGGTACCTGACTCTCTCTGTCGGTCAGATCGGATACCAGGTCGCCGTCTTCGGACGCCTGCTTCTCGGCCTCTATGCGGCCCGAGCTCTCGACCTGTCGAATGTCCCGAGCCACCGGACACTGCTGCGCAAGGTGCTGCGGATCGGAACGCTGGTCGGGCTCACCGGCAACGCGGTATTCGCTGCGGAGCTCTTCGGCGGCGCCCGCGGGTTTGCGATTCCGTTCTTGCGAGGGCTGGTCGTCGAGAGTGGATTCCTCGGGCTGACGCTGGCCTTTGCCGCCGGCCTCGCCCTCCTGCACACGATGCCCCGCTGGACGCGGAGGGTCGAGACCCTGGCGCCCCTCGGCCGGATGGCGCTCTCGGCGTATCTCTGCCAGACGGTCTTCGGCATCTGGCTCTTCTACGGCTTCGCACCGGGACCGCACCTGATGGGCAAAGTCGGCCCGGGCTCGCTCGCTCTCATCTGCGTAACGGGCTATGCGATCCAGGTCTGGCTGGCGCACGCGTGGATGCGCCGCTTCGCCTTCGGCCCCGCCGAGTGGCTCTGGCGGACCCTGACCTACTGGCAAGCGCAGCCCATGAAGCGCGCTCGGCCGGCGACCGCGGGCTAGGCTCCCGGTCAGTCGAGAAACTAATTCCGGCCGCCTCCGCACGTCGGCGACTTAGCCCGCTCGACACCCGGGGGCAGAACCCGAACATCGTGTTCGCGAACGCCGATCTCGAGCAGGCCGTCGCGACGTCGATTTCGTCGAGCTTTTCCAATCAGGGGCAGATCTGCCTCCAATTACGACGACCGGGTGGGCGTTGCGGCTATTTCCAGCAGCTTCCTCCCCGCGTCCTTGCCGGCGGCCTGAAGCGGGTTCGGCCGGCCCCGGACGACGAACTCGCTTCGAGTACTACCGATACGGCTCGCTACCCACCCGCCGGATTACTCCCACATCAGGCGTTACAGTCCACTAGTCCAACGGCTCCCGCGCCATCCCCGCCTCGGCGATGATCCCCGCGAGGACCGGCGAGGTCAGCGCACCTGGGATCGTACGGATCCGCAGCCTGTGCAGATCGTCGTGCTCGATCGTCTCGGCTGCTTCGAGCATGGTCTCGAGATCGTGATAAGCGGAGAAGAACCGCCCGCTGAGCCTGTCGGCACGGCCGGACGCGAGCACCAGCGCAAGCCGGGCGGGACGCTCGGGCGGCATGTCGAGGTGTTCGTCGAAGATGCGCCGGAACCAGGGGAGCCAGCGGCGGCCGGCGTCCGACGTCAGCGAGTGCTCGCTCATTCTGGTGCGGACGGTCCCGGGCGCCATCGTGAAAGCCGAGACACCGAACGGCTTGACTTCGGCCGCGAGACACTCGGTGAACCGGATGAGCGCCGTCTTGCTGGTGATGTACGCCGAGAAGTACGCGATCGGGATCGAGTTCGAGACGACGTTCACGATGCGCCCGCGGCGGCGCGCCACCATCGTGCGAACCGCGGCGTGGGTGCAGAGCATCGGCCCACGCAGGTTCACTTCCTGAGCTCGCCACCAGTCTTCGGTCGAGGACTCCCAGAACGGACCGATCGGGCCCCCTATTGCGGCGTTGTTGACGAGGGCGTCGATCGGTCCGAGCGCCGCCGCAACCGTGCGGACCGCGTCGCGGACGTGGTCCTCGTCGGCAACGTCGGCGCGGCAGGCGAGCGCCGTGCCGCCCGCCCGCTCGATCGCCGCGACCGTGTCGTCGAGCTCTGACTTTGTCCGGCCCATCGCCGCGACCGCCCAGCCGTCGCTTGCAAACGTCTCCGCAATCGCCCGGCCGAGTCCCCTTCCAGCCCCCGTTATCGCGACGACGCGCCGTTCGATCATCAGGAACACTCCTCCGACATGGGCATCATCTCTCACCAGACCCGGACAGCGGGCGTCAACCTTCCGACGATTCGCGCCAGGCGGCGGCTCGGGACCCGAAACCGATTCGCTGGGCCTATCGTGATCCGGCGCATCGAACTCTCACATCAATACAGTCCACTAGCGAGCGCCTCTCTTGCCCGCCAGGCGCCAGAACTGTTTCTCGTTCAGCAGGGTGATGCGATGCCCCTTCTCGCGGAGCCGTTTGATTTCCAGCAGCTTCCTCCCCGCGTCCTTGCCAGCGGCCTGAAGCGGGTTCGGCCGGCCCCGGACGACGACGGTCGTTTTCGCGGATGGGGTGCCGTGGACTTTCGCTCCGGCCCGGCGCGCGGCGCGGGCGGCTTCGGCGCGGGGGCGGCTGAGGATTCCGGTGAACGCGAGATGGGCGCCCTTGAGGGTCTTGAGACGACCGACCTTGAGCGCTGCGGGCGGATGGGTGAGGGCGTCGATGAGTTCCTGGGCGCTCTCGTACCGCTTCCGGCGCTCGCCGATGCAGCGATAGACGATCTCCTTCAAGTGATCGGTGCAGCGCAGGCTTCGGACCTCGCCGGTGCGGATCCGGGCTGCCGCGCTTCCCTTCACGAGCATCCCCAGCAGCTGCCCGACCTGGTAGACGTCGTCGCGCGCCTGCCACTTGGGAGCCGTGCCCGAGAGGATGTCGCTCGGGACTCCCCACGGGTTCAGCGTGCGCGCGGCGACGCCGCGCCGGTCGCTCTGGTGGCTGACGATACCGAAGTCGCCGAGCTTCAGACTCACGCCGTCGCAGACGAAAACGTTCATCGGGGTCAGGTCCCGGTGGAGCAGTTGTCCCCGATGGAGCTTTCCGAGGACCTCGAGAATCCCCGCGATTTCGCGCCGCGCGGTCCGTTCGGTCCAGCTCTTGCCCGTGCGGTCGAGATAGGCCCGCAGGTCGCCGTGCTTCGCGTACTCCAGCGCGAGACAGTAGAGGACGCTGCCATCTTCCCGCGTCAGCGGAAACGTGTCGAAGACACGGATCGCCCGGGCGTGTCCCGCGAGGAGCTGCCCGAAGTAGGCCTCCTTGAGCCAGCCGTCGATGTGCTCGCTGGCCTTGATCGCGACGGACGCGGGGACCGAGAGGGAGCGGGTCATCCGCGTCGCGAGATAAGCCTGCCCGAAGCCTCCCTGGCCGAGCAGGCTGTCGACCCGATACTTGAGGCCGGTCTCCGGGCTCGCGATGACCTGCTGGGGGAGGAGCAGGGCCTTCCCTCGCGCTGGGCGAGAGGCCGCGGACATCGACAGGGTGGTGGCGTTTGTGTTGACGGTCATCGAAAGTCGGACGAGAAGTCTACTGCGGGGTTGGCCTTGACTTGCCGACTTCAAGGCCGATTGGAGTCGCTCATGTCAGCATGTCATCCATGAGCCTCAACGAGACGCCAGGAGGCCCGGGACAGAAGCGCCTGCGGATCTCTTCTCACCGCCGCTCGGCCATTGCTCTTCGGAGGGACGAGGAAGGGGAGAGCCCTCGCACGATCGTCATCGCGCTGCTCGCCAACGTCGTCATCGGCGTCGCGAAACTGCTGGCCGGGCTCGCCTCCCATTCGAGCGCCATGCTCGCCGAAGCCGCGCACTCCGTGGCCGACTGCGTCAACGAGGTGTTTCTCGCGATCGGGCTGTACCGCGCCCGTCAGCCGGCGGACGCCGACCATCCATTCGGGCATGCGCGGGAGCGGTTTCTCTGGGCGTTCATGGCGGCCATCGCCTCGTTTCTGGTCGGCGGATGCGTCTCGATCGGGATCGCAATCCGGGAGCTCGAGGTGCGCCACCCGGTCGCCGCCGGCATTGCGCCGTGGGTCGTTCTCGCGGTCGCGTTCGTGGCCGATGGAACGTCCTGGCTGCAGGGCATGCGGCAGGCGCGGCGGCAAGCGAAGGATTACGACCTCACCGTGCGGCGCTACCTCGTTCGCGCGAGCGACCCCGTGGTGCGCGCCGTTCTCGTCGAGGACAGCGCCGCGCTGATCGGTCTCGTCATCGCCGCGGGCGGCCTGCTCGTGAGCCGGATCACCGGCTCGAGCGTGCCGGACTCGGTTGCGTCGCTGCTCATCGGGATTCTGCTCGCGATCACGGCGTTCTTCCTGGCGCGCCCGTTCGCGGATTTTCTGGTCGGCCGATCGATCGCGGCTCCCCAGCTCGAGAGGCTCCGAGCGGTCGTCGAGGCGGACCCGGCGATCGAGGAGGTCCTGGCGCTTCAGGCGATGTATTCGGGGCCGGAGGAAGTGGTCGTCCTCGCCAAGGCCCGTCCATCGCCGAGACTGGGTATCGAGGAGCTCGGCCGCGCGATGGACGAGCTCGACCGAAAAATCCGGCGGGCGCTTCCGTTCATCGCGGACGTGTTCATCGACGTGACGGGCACGGCGAAAGAGCCCGGGCCCCCGGCGACGCAGTAGGATCAGCCCGACGAGGAGCGGACTCCTCGAAAGACCACGACGGAATGGCCCTTCAGAATCGCGTTGACCCCTATGGTGCGCTGCGCGCCACGGAGGAGCGCGGGGCCTGGATGGGAAATCGTGGGGTGCTGCACGACGCGTCGAAGCGGGTCGTCGCGCCCTGGCGGCTGCGGCGGTGGATCACCTGCGTCCTGAGCTGGAAGGACCGGCGGCGCGAGGTCTTCTCTCCCAACCGGTACAGCGAGCTGTTCTTCCTGGACGAGGCCACTTCGCTTTCGGCTGGGCATCGGCCCTGTGCGGAGTGCCGGAGGTCGCGCTACGAGCAGTTCCGCGCCGCCTGGGACGCAGCCGTGCGCGGCCGCGATGCGGAGCCCCGGTTTCTTCGGGCCGACGCGATGGATCGCGTTCTCCACGCGGAGCGGCTGGATCAGGGACGAAAGAAGACGTACCGCGCTGCCCTGTCGTCTCTACCCGACGGGACGATTGTGGTGCATGCGGGCTTACCGCACCTGATCTGGCGCGGACAGCTGCGGCCGTGGAGCTTTAGCGGTTATGGTCCCGGAGCAGGCGCCGCGCCCGATGAGGAAGTGGACGTCTTGACGCCGCGCTCGATCGTCGGCGCCATCCGGGCCGGCTTCGTGCCGCAGGTCGCGGCAGGACGCTGCCTGCAGTAAGTCGTCAAGACCCCCGCTTGCGAAGGATGACGTGGGCGGCCGCGCGCTCGCCGGCGATGTGTTCGACGCACTCGTAGCCGAGCGCCCGGGTGTCCAGTCCGGCCAGCAGATTCTCGCCCGCGCCGAGCAGGACGGGCGAAATCGCCAGGTGCAGCTCGTCGATGAGGCGCGCCTGCAGGTACTGCCGGATCGTCGAGACGCCGCCGCCGAGGCGGACGTCCCGGCCGCCCGCCGCCTCCCGCGCCTGTTCGAGCGCGGCGTGAATGCCGCCCGTGACGAATCGAAATTCGGTGCCGCCCTTCATCGGGAGCGGCGCCCGGGCGTGATGCGTCAGGACGAAGGCGGGCACGTGGTACGGCGGCTTCTCGCCCCACCAGCCCTTCCAGCTCTCGTCCGGCCATGGGCCGCGGATCGGGCCGAACATGTTCCGGCCCAGGATCCACGCGCCGAAGTTCTCGAACCCTTTCGCCGCGATCGCGTCGTCGGCGCCCGTCTCGCCGCCCGCTTGCCCGTGCATCTGTCGCCAGGTCCGCGTGTGGAAGAACCAGTCGAAGAGCTCCGGACCGCCGACACCCAGGGGATTCTGAAGGTCCTGGTTCGGCCCAGCGCCGAACCCGTCGATCGAGACCGCGAATGATTGGACGCGTAATTTGGACAATGTCTCGCTCTCTCCTACTCCTTCACCCTCACCCGATCCGTAGTCCAGTTGACCTCCCAGGTCTTGCCGCCGTCGTCGGAGAACGGCTGCTCGAAGTGGGGTGAACTGGTGGTGGTGGCGGTCCAGGCGTAGCGGACGAGGATGGTGCGGCCCTTGTAGGTGTCTCCCGCGGCGAAAAAGGCGAGGAAGAGAGAACGGCCCCGGCTATCTGAGGGTGATCTGGCCCGCGCCGACGTGGGCCAGCAAGCGGTACGTGCCCCGTCCATCATGGTGGAACGACCGGAACAGGCCCCCATGCGATTCGTCGAAGACCGCGGCGTCCACCTCGCCGGCGAACACGGAGGCATCAACGCGCGAGTACGTCGCCCGGTCGCCGATCTCGACGGTCAGGTCCCCGGCGTGGAGGGAGACATCCTTGTTACCCACGACGTTCTCGATGACGACGTCGCCGAAGGGAATGCGGGCGCGGAGATCGGTCGTCGCCGGAATCCTGACGGTGATGGTGAGGCCGTTTTTCGGCCCGCCGGAAATCCGCATCTCGGCGTCGCCGCCCTTCTTCTCGAAGACGACTTTCAGGTCGCGAGTACGGGCGTCGTCAACGCTTCTGCCGGAGAGGTCAATGGAGATCGTCGCCTGATCGGTCCCGACGACACGAACGCCGCCGGATCTCACGCGCAGATCGAGCCGGCCGGAAGGGGCGAAATCGACCGAAAACGGGTGGTTCACGATGTCCGCGGCCTGGATCTTGGTCTGAGCGCTGCATGGCTCCGCCACCAGGACGGCGAGGCTCACAAATAGACATAAGCGGCGCATGCGAGGGACCTCCATACCTCCATACGCAGATGGCGGCACGGTGTTCGCGGCCGATCTCGTGCGGGAAAGCGGCCGAAAGGGGTCGCGGGGCAGCGGGCCATCTTCGACGGGATGAGGAGCGCATAGAGCAACGCCCCTTACCCGAATCCCCTCCCGCCAGGAGAGGGAGTCCTCCCGCTACCCGCCCTCGTAGGCTCGCTTCAACTCCCCGATGTCGATCTTGCCCATCTTCATGACGGCCTTCATGACCCGAGCGCTCCTCGCGGGGTCCTTGTCCTGCATCAGCTCGCCGATGATGGACGGAACGACCTGCCAGGAGAGCCCGAACCTGTCCTTCAACCAGCCGCACTGCTGGGCCTGCCCGCCTTCCAGCAGCCGGCTCCAGAAGTGGTCGAGCTCCTTTTGCGTCTTACAATTGATGACGAGAGAGATGGCTTCCGAGAACTTGAACTTCGGGCCGCCGTTCAAGGCCATGAATTCCTCGCCATCGAGCTCGAAGATCACGACCATCGCCGATCCCTTCGGTCCCGGTCCACTGTCCCCGTAGCGCGAGATGGCGGTGATCTTCGAGTTCTCAAAGATCGACGTGTAGAAGCTCGCCGCCTCTTCGGCGTTGCCGTCGAACCAGAGGCAGGTCCTGACTCTCTGCATGGGAGCTCCTTTTGCGCAGCCCGACGATATCGCGCCGGACCGCCGGTCCGACGGGCAATCCCGGGGGTGGCGAAGACTGAGGGAAGGCGATACAGAACATCCCGCGCTGGACGGCCGAGTTTCGCCTGACGCGCGTGGTGCCGACGCAAATCCCGTTCTCGCTGCCGGAAGCACGGCCGACGTAGCCGCGCGGGGCCCGCGCGTGCGGGATGCGTGCGATAATCGCCGGCGGCGTCACGCTCTCGATGAGTACCAAAACGCACGGTGTTCCGGGGCAGCCGGGTACCTTCCGCGAGGATGCGATCGCTCCAGTCCATTCCCCGGAGCCCTGGAAGCAGGACGACCGCTACATCCGCGATGCCAATGGCGTCATCGTGGTGCGGGGCAGGACGCTGGCCGATGCGCGGCGCATCGTTGCCGCGATCAACGCGACGCGCGACATTCCCACCGATGCGCTCGAGCACTGGCTCGTGCAGGACGTCTCCGAGCCCACCACGCGCCCGGACCTCGATATCCTGATCGGCGAGGAACCGTCGGCCTCGCCCTTCGCGGTGCTTCCCCCGGACGGCGCGCCGTTCCCAACCGGTCCGGCGGCCCCGGTTCCCGGGCCGGGGACCTGGCCCTACGCGTTGACCTCACCCGAACGACGGCACGGTGAGCGGCGCCGGGCGGAGCGCCGCGCGGGCACCGCAGCGCCGACCGAACTTCTCTTCGACCGCCGCGTGCTCGAGCGGCGCCTCGGCCAGCGACGCAGCGGCTGATCGAGCCACTGGCGGGCACCGTCGCGGCGGGGGCGCGTCGTGAGTATGATGCGTCCACCAGGGAGGCGACGCCATGAAGACGACCCGTGAGTATTTCGCCGAATGTTTCAAGTCCGAGAAGCCGAAGTTCATCCGTGTGATGCAGGCCGTGCCAGCGGATCAGGCGGGATATCGCCCGCACCCCAAGAGCGGCTCGGCCGCCGACATCGTCTGGCTGATCGCGAGCGAATGGGGCGACGCGTGCGAGCTGGTCGACAAGTCGCGTGTCGACTTCGTGGTACGGCCCACGCCGGCGAAGGTCCAGGACTCGGTCGCGGCCTTCGAGAAGAACGCCGCGGAGATCGAGAAGCGGCTCCCCGGGCTGAACGACGCGGCCTGGGAGAAGAAGGCGCAGTTCCTGATGGACGGGAAGGTCGCGTGGGAGTCGCCGCTCGGCGACATGCTGTTCGGGTTCCTGTTCGACGCGATCCACCATCGCGGCCAGCTCTCGAGCTACCTCCGGCCGATGGGAGCGAAGGTGCCGTCGATCTACGGACCGTCCGCGGACGACCCGGGCGCGTAGCGCATCGCCCGACGTTTCGCTCCGGGCCTCATTTCGCAGGCCTCTGGTACTTCCAGTTTCGCGACTTGCCCTCGGCGATCCGGCCGACGGCGATGCCGATGCGCTTGTCCCGCGTGGTGTCGGTCTTCGCCTCGCCGATCCACTCCGAGTACTCCCGCCGCTGGCTCGGCGAGAGGGCGCGGAAGCGAGCGCTCGCGCCGGCCTTCTTCTTGAGCGCGGCCGTGAGCTTCGGCGGAACGGGCAGGGGCTTCCGCTTGCGCCGGATCGGGCCGAGCCGGATGCCTTCGTCGGAGAGCCGCCTGGCCTCTCGCACGTACCCGAGAATGACCGCATCCTTCGGGAGAACCCGGAGGTCCGTGATGCGGCCGAATTGGCCCATGGCTTCCTTGTTCTTGCCGATCTTCATCGCCCGGTTCCAGAAGCCGAACGTGCAGTGGCCCTGGAAGGCGGCCATGCCGCAGAACATGCCTCCGTATTGGAAATGGGGCATGCCCCACTTGATGTCCTCGACGACGTCGGGGCAGCCGCGATGCACGAGCTCGCGGAGGTGCCGGAGAATGGGCCTGGCAAACTCCGAGGACCGGGTGATGTACGCGTCGACGCGGGGGTCCTTCTTTCCCATTTTTCGCCTCTCCTTCGTCTTCCGCTGCGGTCTCTCTACGACTCGTCGATGACGCGGCCCCGCCGCGCCTTGACGTGCGCGCGCTGGACCTTGGCCTCGAGGCGGCGTTCGCGCGCCGCGCGGGTGGGGCGGGTCTTCCTGCGGGATTTCGGCCTGCGCAGGGCCTGCCGGATCATCGCCGCCAGCCGTGCGCGGGCCGCGGCGCGATTCTGCGCCTGGGTCCGGTGCTCGCGACTGTCGATGAGAAGGTCGCCCTCGGCGGTCAATTTCCTGCCGGCGAGCGCGATCAGCCGCGCCTTGACGTCCTCCGGCAACGCGGAAGCGGAAACCTCGAAGCGCAGCTCGACCGCGGTCGACACCTTGTTGACGTTCTGGCCCCCGGGGCCGGACGCCCGCACGAACCGCTCGTGCAGCTGGTGATCCGGAATGGCGATGGCGGGCGTGACGGAAAGCATCGGCGTCGGTGCGGTTGAGGCCTCGATTATAGGCGCCCGAGCCGCCGCCGTCAGATACCTGACGGCGCCGGCATCGGGAACGCGGTTCGCGTTACTCTTTCACCGTGGCCGAGCGACACAAGGTCTCCAACCCCGAGGCGCGGTGGCCGGTCCTCGTCGCGCTCGTCGGCGTGGGCGGGATCACGCTCTCGCTGCCGCACTCGCTGGTGATCGGACCGCGGTGGCTCCTGCTCGCACTGGTCGTCGCGCTCCTCGTTCCGGCGACACTGGCGCATCGCGCGGGCAAACACCGGATGGATGCCCTGTTCGGCTACGCCATCAGCGGAGTCGTGACGCTGGCGCTTGCCGGCTCGCTCGCGCTGCTCATCCTGCGGCTACCCGAGAAAGCCGAATCCCCCGCGTCCCTTCTGCGCTCGGCGACGATGCTCTGGGTGACGAACATCCTGGTCTTCGCGATCTGGTACTGGCGGCTGGATGCCGGGGGCCCGCACCAGCGCGAGCGCCGGGGCGCCCACACGGCCGGCGCCTTCTTCTTTCCGCAGATGATGGACGGCGCCCCGATCTTGGATCCGGGGAGCTGGTCACCCCGCTTCGTCGACTACCTGTTCCTGGCGTTCAACACGAGCACGGCGTTCTCGCCGACCGACACCGCGATCCTCTCGCGGTGGGCGAAGGCCCTCTGCATGCTGCAGGCCCTCATCTCACTCTCGATCGTCGCGGTCCTCGCTTCGCGAGCCGTCGGAATGCTCTGATGGGTCGCCGGGGCGGGATGCGGCCCTGCCCCTCGCGATTCTACCGATTCGGTGCGCTAATTGATGTCCTTGCCCGCCTCGAGCAACGCGAGCAGGTTCTCCAGGTTTTTCTTGTTCGCCGGATCCGGCGCCTGAGCGATTGCGAGCTTCGCCTCAGCGATCGCCTTCTTCGTGTCCCCGACGGCGGCGTAGCCGCGCATGAGTCCGACGTGGACGGGCCACTGGTTGGGGAAACGCTTCGCGTTCAACTGGAAGATCTCCAGGGCCTGTTGCTTCTTGCCTTCCGCGAGAAGCTGTCGCCCGGCCTGGTGAATCTGGGCGGGTGTCGCCGCCGGGCTCTGGACCGCCTTGTCGAAGGTCTTCTTGGACTCCTCCGTCTGGCCGTTGAGTGCCTGTAGCTGCGCGAGCGTGGACAAGGTGACGAAGTTCGCCTCGCCGCCCGACCACGTCGGGTCGGACACGGCCCGCTCCGCCCACGTCAGGCCCTCGGGAAGGTCGATCTTGTTCTGCGCGCAGAATTGAGCGGCCTGCTGCCAGTTCTGCCAGGAGAAGCCGGGAGACTGGCGGAGGTCCTTGCGCAGGTTGTCGACCCAGAGCTGGTTCACGTTGTCGACGGTGATCGTGAACGGAATCTGCAGGTCTTCCCACTTGAGGGCCACGGTCGACCTGGCTGGTTCCCGGACCGTGAATTCGTAGGTCAGCCACTCGTGGTAGTCGCTCTTCTCGGCCTTCGTCGTGACGCGAAGCGCGTCGTTCTTCGGGTCGTACCAGAAGCTTCCCCAGGAGTTCGCGTCCTTCGAGAAGATGATCGTCCAGGTCTCCTGGCCCGGGATCATGTGCAGGCCGTAGGTGCCGGCGGGAAGGGGCTGGCCCTGGACCTTGACGTCGTAGGTCACGGTGAACGTGGTGTTCTCGTTGGCCCCGGCTCTCCAGGGGCAGCTCTTGCAGTTGTTGAAGCCGAGATCGGAGAGTCCCCATGGCACGAGCTCTCCCCAGATCTTTCCGTGCCTGTCGTTGGACCCCCGGACGACGTGGGGGCTCGAATAGTCGATGGTGACTCGAACAGGCCCGATGGCCTGCATGACCGAGGCCTGAGGGTTGTCGCCGCTGGGCGGAAACGTCAGCCCTTCGACGGCCAGGACTCGGCCGCCCGCCGCGAGAAAGAGGATGAGGCCCGCAAGACGAGGGACGAACACCTGGACGAGGCGCCCGGATCGGATCTTCATGCGTCAATACCTCCAGCGACCGCCAAGACGGGCGGCGCCAGCATTCACGTACGGCCCGGACGGCCCGAGGTTTTCAGCGAGGAAAGAAGATGAGCAGGGTCAGCAGCGACCCGATGGCCAGCGATACCCAAGCATTCGTGACGAAGTAGCCGTAGGCCATCAGCGCGATGCCGAGGAAGAGCGGCCTCGGCTCCCCGTTCTTCTTGCCGTACCGGAACGCCGCGAAACCGACGAGACCGAAGAGGACCGCGAGCAGGATCGTCGCGAGCGAGAAGCTCCCCAGCCCCAGCTTGTCGAGATCGAGACCTTCCATCGGCTTAGCGGGCGAGCCCCGTCAGGGTTTCGCCGGCGCGAGCCCTCTCTCCTCGATGAGCGGCTGGACGATCGGGTCCCGTCCCCGGAACGCGCGGTACATGACGGCGCAGTCCTCGGTGCCTCCGCGGGACAGGATCATGTCCCGGAACCGTTCCCCGTTGGTGCGGGTCATTCCCCCGTGCTCTTTGAACCAGTAGTACGCGTCGTCGTCGAGCACTTCGCTCCACAGGTACGCGTAGTAGCCCGCGGCGTACCCGCCGTCCCAGATGTGGGAGAAATATGCGGTGCGGTAACGCGGCGGCACCTCGGCCATGGCGACGCCAAAGCGCTCGAGCGCGGCCTTCTCGAAGGCGTCCACGTTCTGCGGCGGCGCGTCGGCGGGCAGTGTGTGCCAGGCCATGTCCAGAAGCGCCGAGGCCAGGTACTCCGTCGTCTTGTAGCCCTGGTTGAACGTCCGGGCCTTCTTGATCTTCTCGACGAGCGCCTGCGGCATCGGCTCGCCGGTCCGGTGGTGTTTCGCGTAGCTCGCGAAGACCGACGGCTCGAGAGACCAGTGTTCGTTGAACTGCGACGGGAACTCGACGAAGTCGCGAGGTACGCCCGACAGGGTGGGGTAGCGGACGTTCGCGAACAGCGCGTGCAGGGCGTGGCCGAACTCGTGGAAGATCGCCGTGACGTCGTCGAAGGAGAGCAGCGCCGGCTGACCCGACGCGGGCTTCGTGAAGTTGGTGACGTTGACCACGACGGGCTTCGTGTTCAGCAGGCCGCTCTGGTCCACGAACGTGTCGCACCAGGCGCCGCCGCCCTTGTTGGCGCGCGCGTAGTAGTCGCCGTAATAGAGCGCGAAGGACCGGCCGTCGGCATCGAAGACCTCGAAAACGCGCACGTCGGGCTGGTAGACCGGGATGTCCTTGCGCTCCTTGAACGTGACGCCGTAGAGCTTGTTCGCCGCGAAGAAGACACCGTCCTGCAGGACGCGGTTGAGATCGAGGTACGGCCTCGCCTCGGCCTCATCGAGGTCGTACTCGGCCTTGCGCACCTTCTCGGCGTAAAACTCCCAATCGGCGGGCCCGAGTTGAAAGCCTCCCGAGGCGGCCTCGATCCGTTTTTGCATTCGGGAGGCCTCGTCGCGCGCCCTGGCGGTGCCGGCTGGAGCGAGGTCGGTCATCAGCTTCTCGGCGTTCTGCGGGGTCTTCGCCATCTGGTCGTCCAGGACGTAGGCCGCGTAGTTCGGAAATCCCAGGAGCTTCGCTCGCTGGGGTCGGATCTCGGCGAGGCGCGCGACGATCGCCGTGGTGTCGTCGTCTCCCCCGTGGTCGCCGCGGCGGATCGACGCCTCGAAGATACGCTCGCGCAGGGATCGATTCGCGAGCGAGGAGAGGACGGGCTGCTGGGTGGTGTTCTGGAGAGGGAAGACCCACTTTTCGGAGAGGCCCCTTTCCTTGGCGGCCTCTGCGGCCGCGGCCACGTCGCCCTCGCTCAGGCCTTCGAGCTCCTTGCGGTCGTCGACGACCACGGCGGCCTTGGCCCTGCCGGCGAGCAGCTTCTCGGCGAACTGCGTCGAGAGCTTCGACTCCTCCTGGTTCAGGGCCTGCACGGTCTGCTTGTCGGCTGCGGAGAGCTCGGCGCCGGCGCGCACGAAACTCTTGTAGTCGCGCTCGATCAGGTACGTCGACTCGCGGTCGAGTCCGAGCGTGGCCCGCTTGTCGTAGATCGCCTTCACGCGGGCAAAAAGCTTCGGGTTCAGGAAGATGGCATCCTGGTGCGCGGCCAGCTTCGGCGCCTGCTCGGCGCGGATCTTCTGAAGGGCCGGGCTCGTGTTGGACTGCGCGAGGTTGAAAAAGACCTTTGCGACCCGCGTCAGGAGTTCGCCCGTGCGCTCCATGGCCACGATCGTGTTCTGGAAGGTGGGAGGCGCGGGGTCGTCCGCGATCGCCTGGATCTCGGCGATCTGCTGCTTCATGCCCTCTTCGAAGGCCGGCGTGTAGTCGGCGTCCTGGATCTTGTCGAAGGGGGGCGCCTGGAAGGGCAGAGGGCTCGGGGCGAAGAAGGGATTTCGGGGCGCGGCCGCGGGCGTCGTGGCGGACTGCGGTTCGGCGGATGCGAGAGCCAGAGGGAGAACGGCGAGGGCCACCGGGATCGCGAGGGACAAGGGTCTCTTCATGACCGCCTTTCTGTCAGGGTCCGATCGATCGACGATGGTATCTCCTCCCGGACCCGGTTGCCCCTGGCTATGCGAGGTGGAGAGGCGCTCTCGGGATTCAGGACGGCGCGCCGTCAGCGCGGGACGAGCTCTCGCGTGGACCGGCCGCCCGGTGCCGGTGGCTGGACGGGCCCGCGGCCTTGAATGAGAGGACCGAGAGTCGCCACGCCGCCGCCGGAGAGACCGGCTAGAAGAGCTTGCGACGGGCCGATTGCCAGAGAGGTGACGGCTGCCGTTTCGAGCCCGGACCCGAGGGCCGCCCAGGTCTGACCACCGTCGAAGCTCTGGTATACGCCGCCGACCCCGCCGGAGGTAGCGGGCTGGACGCCCGCGTAGAGGATCGAGGGGTCGGAAGCGGCGAGAAGCGCGCGGACCGATGCCGAGCCGGCGACCGCGGACAGGGTCCAGGTCTTGCCGCCATCGTCGCTGCGACAGACTCCCGCGGTACCTCCCACATAGGTGCCCATCCCCGTGCTGGCGAAGAGAATCGTGTTCACCGTTCCACACGTCGCGGCCACCGTCACCGCGGACCAGGTCCCTCCGCCGTTGCGACTCTCGGAATAGGTCGAACCCCCGCGGCTCAGTGCGGCCACGTGCTGTGAATCGGCGGAGTCGACGACGATGGCGTTGATTGGAGACGTCCCGGCCGCGAGGCTGGTCTGGCTCCAGGAGCCGCCTCCATCGGTGCTCTTGTAGAGGTGCTGGGCGGTAGTCGTATCGTGCCCGGTACCCGCGAAGAGAGTCGAGGCGCTGGCGGGGTCCACGGCGACCGCGGAGATGAACGCTTCATTCGATCCCGGAGAGAGGGGGCTCCACGACGAGCCGCCGTCGGAGCTCTCGAGCAATCCGCCGCCGAGAGTCCCGACGAACAGGTTCCCGGCGCCGGGCGTCAGGGCAGCAGCGGGATAGGCTGGCAGGCCCGAATCGGCTCTGCGCCAGCTCGAGCCTCCGTCGGAGCTCGCGTGGATGCCGTCGTAGGTCGCGGCAAAGACCGTACCGGAGGGCGCGGTGTCCGCGACGACGGCCGAGACCAGGGAAAGGTCGAGCCCGTCGCTCCTCCAGGTCCAGCCTGCGGCACCGTCGGGGCGCAGGTACGCGCCCCCGCCGAGAGTTCCCGCATACAGGGAGGCCGTGTGCCCCGGCGCGAAGGCCAGGGACGTGAGCGTGGAGACCCGCATCCCGGTGTCGACCGCGGTCCACGTCGCGGCGCCGTCCGTGCTCGCGAAGAGACCGGCATCAGTGCCCGCATAGAGCGTCGAGGCCGCCGTCGGGTCCGCCGCGAGTGCATAGATTTTCGGATAGGTGGTCCCCGCGGAGCTGGTGGTGGCCGGAAGGCCGACATTGGCATCGATCCAGTGCGCGCCGCCGTCCATGCTCTTCAGAATGCCGAAGCCGTTGACGTCGCCGGAGTAGACCGTCGACGACGAGCCCGGGTCGAATGCGAGCGTGAAGAGCGGAATGCCCGCGTCGCCATACGGTGCCCAGCTCTGACCGCCATCGGTGCTGAGCAGTAGGCCAGCCGTGGTCGCGGCGTAGACCTGCGAAGGGTCGGCGGGATCGTAGACGAAGGCCGACGTCTGCAGGGCGATGTTGTAGCCCCCGAGCGTCACCGGCTGCCAGGTCGCGCCGGCGTCGGTGCTCAGGAAGAGGTCGCTGAACCGCGCCCCGGCCAGCAGCGTTCCCGGATGCATCGGATCCACGGCCAGGGCACCGACGTCGAGGGGGGCGACTCCCGTGGCCGGATCGATAAGTCCGTTGTTGATGGCTGTCCAGGTCGCACCTGCGTCGGTGCTCTTGAAGACCCCGAGGCTCGGCACGCCGTTGGGCGTCAGCGTTCCGGCATAGAGAGTTGACGGGTTCGAGGGGTCGATCGCGATCGTCTGCACGCGCGCGGCCGGCAGGCCGACGTTCACGGCCCGCCAGCGGATGCCGGCATCGTCCGTGCGGTAGACGCCGTGGTCGGTGCCGGCGTAGGCCGTGAGCGTCCGGAACGGGTCCGGAACGATGCAGTAGACGTTGCCGCCGGCCGGCCCGTGTGCGGTCCAGGTCAGGGTCCCGCCCCGCAGCGTCAGCGGCTCGCCGATGAGCACGGCGGCGGCCGCGACCCGGAGAACGCAGCCAAGGGCGCGCAAAGTCCTCGTTCCCATCGTCCGTCCGTGATGCTAACGGTCCGGATGGCCTCCGCATTTCGCGGGGTCTCGGGGATTAGCGAGCCAGAGTCTGGTCGTAGAAGCGCGCCAGGTCCACCTTCATCTGCTTGAGCGATGGCTCGTGAAGGTAAATCATGTGGCCGGACGGGTAGTACCCGAACACGATGTTCTTCTCGAGCGTCGGGTCCAGGCCCATGTGCCCGAGGGTGTACTCGGTCTCGAAGAACGGCGTCGCGAAGTCGAAATAGCCGTTGGCCGAGAAGAGCTTGAGGTTCGGGTTCTGCGACATCACCAGGCGCAGGTCCTCGGCGACGTCGGGCATCGGCGCTCGGCCGCTATCGGTGCGGTGCCGGTCGTCCCAGTCCTTGCCGACTTCCTCGTAGTTGGTGGGCTTGTAGAGCTCGTCGGTCTTGTACCCGAGCGTCTCGCGGACGTAGGCATTCAGGGCCGACGTGTAGGCGGCGGCGATCGCGGAGCTCGCCGGGTCGTACTCCGGGGTCTCACCGGCGGCGTCGTGATCGATCCCCTGGTACCGCCCGTCGAGCCGGCCGACCGTGCGGCGCTCCCCGCGCAGGAGCTCCTTCTGGAAACGGCTCGGGTCGATCCGCAGGTTGGCGCTCAGGATATAGGCCTCGGACAGGCCCGTGTACCGGTGGAGCTTCGCGGCGATGGCGGCTCGGGTCGCCGGGTCGAGCTTGTTGCCCTGCTCGAGCGCCTGCGAGTATTCGCCGAGCGAGAACTTCCGGACTTCGGCGAGGAAGGCGGCCAGGTCGGCCGGCCTCGGGTCGATCTTCTTGTAGTGCCACGCGGTGGCGGCAAGCGTCGGCAGGTAGAGCTCGTACGCCCTGTCGTTCGCGAAGGCCGGTCCGTTCAGGTCGTCCCAGGCGTTCAGGTAGGAGGAGACGAAGACAGCGCCGTTGAACGCGACCCCCCGGCGCTCGAGGTACGCGAGCAGCGCCGCGCCCCGCGTCGTCCCGTACGATTCGCCCAGCAGAAACTTGGGAGAGTTCCAGCGGTTGTTGACGCTCAGCCAGCGTTCGATGAACTGGGCGAAGGCCGCGACGTCCTGGTCGGTGCCGTAGAAATTCTTCGGCTCGCCCTTGCCGACGATGCGTGAAAAGCCCGTACCCATCGCGTCGATGAAGACGAGGTCGGTCCGGTCGAGCAGGCTCTCGGAGTTCTCGACCAGCCGGTAGGGAGCGGGCGGCGTGGGCCCCGCGTCGGGAGTCTCGACGCGCATCGGCCCGAAGGACCCCATGTGCAGCCAGAGGCTCGACGAGCCAGGGCCTCCGTTGAAAAGGAACGTGACGGGCCGCTGCTTCGCGTCCACGCCCTCGGCCGTGTAGGCGACATAGAACATCCGCCCGTCCGTCTCGCCCTTGGCGTCTTTCAGGTCGATGGTCGCGGCGGTGGCCGTGTAGGCAATGGGCTTCCCCCCGAGCGTCAGGCGCCGGTGCGAGACCGCGGCGGCCGGAGCGGCAGGAATCGCCGGCGTGGCAGCCGCCGCGTCCTTCCCGGTCCCCGCCTTGGCGTCGGGCTTCTGCTCTGCGGGATCCTGCGCCCGCAGCACCGAGGCCGAGAGCGCGGCGATGACGAGAAAACGGGCACCGTTGCTGGGGAATCGCATGGCGGCTTGTCTCCTTCGTGCGTCTTCGTGCCGCGCGAGTCTATTTCAGCCGGAGCCCGGGGAACCACCCGGGCGAAAACAATCGAGGCGGTTTTTCGTTCGACTCCGAGGAGGGGGAGCCGGTATGAGCAGGAAGACGGCCCGACTGCTGGCGGCGGTCTTTCCGGCGGCGGTTTGCGCGACCGGGGCGGGAGGCGCCGAATTCCCCGCCGACAGGATGTTCCAGACGGTCCCCGTCGGCGAGGGGATCTACGCGTTCGTCTCGCCCGAAACCGACGGGCCGATCCCTTCCGGCAACGTGACGGCCGTGATCGGCGACGACGGCGTGCTCGTCGTGGATTCCGGCCGCTTCCCGACTCTGACGCGGCGCATCATCGCCGAGATCGGCCGCAAGACCGAAAAGCCGGTCCACTACCTCGTGCACACGCACTGGCACCTCGACCACATCGTGGGCGACGCCGAGTTCCGCCGGGCCTTTCCCGGCATGGCCTTCGTCGCGACCGACTTCACGCGGCGCAAGATGATCGAGAAGCAGGTCGGATACCTGCGGGACATCGAAAAAAACGACGGGGAATACGTCGGCCAGATCGAGGCGATCGTGCAGCGCGGGACGCGGCGCGACGGCTCGGCCGTCCCTCCGGAGCAGCTCCGCTACCTGAAGGACGAGGCGGCGGACATCCGGCTCGAGATCGCGGAGTTGAAGGGGGTGGCGGTCGTCGAGCCCGACCTGACGTTCGACCGTGAGCTGACGATTCATCTCGGCAAGCGCGAGGTGCGCGTCGAGTTTCTCGGCAAGGGCAACACGGCGGGCGATGCCGTCGTGGTCGTGCCCGACAGCGGCGTCGTCGTCACGGGGGACCTGCTCGTGGCGCCGGTTCCGTACGGCTACGGTTGTCACCCGGCCGCGTGGCTCGAGACGCTGAAGGCGCTGACGGCGATGCGGGCGACGGCGATCGTTCCCGGCCACGGCCCGGTCATGCACGACTGGGCGTACGCGAAAAAGGTGATGGCGCTGCTCGAGGCAATCCGGACCCAGGTCGGCGCGGCCGTGCTGGCCGGTGCGACGCTGGAAGAAACCCGTAAGCGCGTGAGCCTCGTGGGCTATCGCAGGGATTTCGCGGGCGACGACTATGGCCGCGGCGTAGCCTTCGACGACTTCTTCGTTCAGTCGGCCGTGGACCGGGCGTACCAGGAGGCCAGGGGGCAGATGGCGGCGGAGTAGGGCTTGGCCGATTACTTTTTCTCGTTCAGCCGAAACGTCACCGTGACCGCGAGAAACACGCGCACGGGCCTGCCGTCGAGCGTTGCGGGCTTGTAGCGCCACTGCGCGATCGCCTCCATGCCCATGACGTCGAGCACAGGCGATGCGCTCTTCAGCAGGCGCAGATCGGTCACGCAGCCCGACGTCGAAATCGTGGCTTCATAGATGCTGATGCCCTCTTCGCGGTTGCGGCGGGATGCCTCCGGGTAAGCGGGCTCGACCCTCTTCGTCAGCTTCGGCGCCTGCACCGTCCCTCGGACCCGCACGATGTCCGGGATGGCCGCGCCCGACGCTTCCGCGGGCGGTGCCTCCTCGCAGGACACGGCGTCCGGGACGAAGAGAGCGAGATACGACATCGGTTCGGTGGAAGGATCGGGAACGGATTCCGATGCGAGCGACATGAGGAACAGCGTCTCGGCCGTGCGGCGGCAGGAGCCTCCCGGCGGCTCGTTGCGGATCCCCACGCGGCGGGGGACGCCGTCTTTGCGAAAGTCCACGACGGCAACGCTCACCCCGTGCATCCTCCGATTCGACTGGCAACCCTCGACCTCGAAGAGGCTCTCGGCGACGCCGCTCGGCAGGCCGCGCACGAGATTCAGGGGCGTGTTGCGCCCAGCGGCGACCGCCTCTCTCTTGCCCCTGAGGTTCTCTTTCTCGTCGTTCGTCATGTCCGCCGAGTGGCGCAACCCGTTTCGGCGAATGACGGCCTGCCGTTCCCGAGGAGTCAGGAACTCGAGCAGCGGGCTCTCTCCGAAGTCGGAGTCGAGGTGGCAGGTCTTGCTGGAGTCCAGGCTTGCGATCCACCCCGCGTCCTCAACGGGGGGCTTTCCGAGCACCCGCCCCAGGATCTCGGATCCGAAGGCGAGCTCGGGAGCCGCCTCGTCCCTGGCCGCGGGCGGGGCCTCCGCGAGGGCCTGCAGAAGCTGCGGGGAGCTCGGCCACGGGGGCTTGCAGTAGGTCCTGGCGAGATACCAGGCGGCTTCGCCCCGAAAGACCAGCTGGTCCGATCCGAGGGCTGCCTCGAGCAGCGGAGAATCGAACGAGGCGCCCATCTCCCACGCGGCCGTCAGCACGGCCTGCCACGACGCGGCGTCGTGCCGGCCGAGCGCCATGGCCGCCGAGGCAATGAGCGCGTCCGGCTGGCCCCGCGTCGCCACCTTGAAGAACGCGACGCGGGAACGGTCGGTGATCGCGAGCAAGCGAAGCGTTTCGAAGTACAGGGGCAGGATCGCCTGGCCCCGCGTGCGCCCGAGGATGACCGTGACATCCGAGTCGAGCCTCGGCGAGAAGCGCCGCGTTGCCTCGAGAATGTCCGCGTCGAGCGACGCTCCACCGACGGCGGCGAGGGTGCGAATTTCTTCGCGGGCGGCGATCAGGTCGCTTTCGGCAGCCAGCGCCTCCTGCAGGGCGGGCACCAGGTCCGCGGTGATCGCGACGTTGATGACTCGCGAGGCCGCCCCGCGCGATCGGGGGTCCGTGCTCTCGAGTCCCGCCCGGAGGCGCTCGGCGACACCCGGCGCGCCGGAATACTTGGAGTTGGCCAGAAGCGCGATCGATCCCGGGGAGATGGGCCTGCCCAGGAGCTTCTCGACCTCGTCGGCGGATGCCACGCCGCCGGCGAGCGCGAGACACAGGACGGTCCGGTGGATTCTCAGCACGATGCGATTGCCGCGGATGATAACCCTGTGGAAGCGGCGCCGATCGGGCTACTTGATTCGGGCCGCCAGCTTCGATTCCACGTCCGCGTGCAGGGTGGGCGGCGCGCCATAGAAGGATGCGGCGGATCGGCCCTCCCGGTCGAAAAGGAAGAGGGTCGGCACGGCGCTCACGTCGCCGAACGCGTTGATCAACTCGGGCGTGCCCATCGCCCAGGTCAGCGGCAGATTGAGCTCGTCGACGAGCTTGCGGACGTTCGCCTCCTCGGATTGCACCGCCACGGCAACCACCGCCAGGCGGTCGCCGTAACGCTTCTTGAGCTCTCCGAGCCACGCGAGGGTTCCACGGCAGGGCGGGCACCAGGTCGCCCACATCTCGACCAGGACGGCCCGGCCCGCGAGGTCGGCTCGCGTCAGGCGCTTTCCGTCGAGGTCCGTGATCGTCACGTCCGGAAAGTTCGACGCCGTGGCCGACTTGCCCGGCGCGGCCTCGGCGCGGGCCGTGTCTTTCTTCCCGGCGAGGATCAATTCGATCATCCGGGACAGGTCCGTGCGGAAGTGCTCGTGGCTCGCCTGGGACTTGAACGGGATGTAGCGGCCGGTCGCCTTGTCGTCGGCGTTGTAGAAGTCCTTGGGTGTGGCGACGAGCACGTCGTCCACGAAGAGGACCGGGTAGAACGTCACGCCGAAGCGTTTGGCGAGCTGCGAGTCCCCGTAGTTCTCGGAGACGAAGCGGGCCCTGCCGTGGAAGTCCTGAACGACGCTCTGTGCCAGCAAACTTGCCGGGTCGGAGAGGTTTCAGGTGTAGGGCCAGCGGACGAGCGTGACGGTGACTTCGGAAGCAGGCTTCGGTCTTTGCGCGGAAGCTGGCTCGAGGGCGGCGAAATATCGCGGCAGCACGTCCTGCGCGACGGTCGCGGCGGTGCTGGAGGTCTTGCCCTTCTCCGTGGCCTGGATGTCCGACTGCGCGATCTCGAGGAAGAGTTTGCCGATGGAATCGTCGCGCCTGGCGGCGGACAGGCGCGACGCGAATTCGCCGAGGCGCTCATCGATTGCCTGCGCGTCCAGGGCGCCCGGGGCCTGCCGCAATGGTGCCGAGCGCAGCACGGCCTGGAGGTATCGCAGCAGCGCGCCGTAGCGCAGGCCTGCCGCGTCGAGCTCGCGTGCCTCCTTGAGGGCCGCGCTTGCCCCGATGAACTGATCGTGCTTGTCGATCGCGGCCGGCGGGCGGTAGGCGGCGAGGAACTCCGCCTCCAGCGCATCGAGCTCGGGCGAGAGAGCGCGCACGGGCGGCGGCGGCGGGGCGGAGGGTTCGGAGACCTTGCGGCACAGATCCACGACGTCGCGTTGGCCGAGGGCGATTCCCATTTGCAGCAAACCGTACTGGGCCGTCGTGTTGCGCCCGTAGTCGAGGCTGGCGTCGTAGTAGATCCGGACCTGCGGAAGTGCGGCCTCGCCGATTGCCCGAACGGCCGCGGGGCGCACCCCGTCGAGCGTCGACGGGGAGGGCGGCTCGAGGTCGGCGCGCAGTGTGCTTCCCATCTGCTTCCATGCCGCTTCGAAGGCCGCCGTGTCCTTGAGGTCGGCGGGCGGCAGCCCGCTCGCGTACTGGGAGGCGACGAGATAGGGCTCCGCCGTGGCCAGGCGCTGCAGGGCCCACAACCGGCGGCCGTCGCGCAACGCCGTCTTCGCGGTTTCCAGGACCGGAGTCGACACCTGCTTGATCTGCTGCCAGGTCTCGTCGGTCGACGTGTTGATCTGCAGGTACGTCGACCAGCGCTCGATCTGCGATGCGATCATGTCGCTGGAGGCCGCCCGCTCGGGGGCCGCTCCGGTGCTTACGACGGCGAGAGCGACGAGCATCGCAGCGGAGGCCGGGGATGGGCGCAAGGTACGTCGCATTCGATGAACTTCACCATATTCCGCCCCGGCCGGCTGTCGGGCCCGCGACGAAGGCGCTTCGTCGCAGGATCCGTCCTGTTCGTCCCGGGGGCCGGGCGCGCGGCGGAATAGAATCCTGGACACATGGCAATCGAGCCGGGCACTCACATCGGTCCGTACGAGATCCTTGCCGCGATTGGGGCGGGCGGGATGGGGGAGGTGTATCGGGCGAAGGATCCGCGTCTGGGGCGGGACGTGGCGATCAAGGTGTTGCCGCCGTCGTTCTCGCAGGACGCGGATCGGCTGCGGCGGTTCGAGCAGGAGGCGAAGGCCGCCGGGATCCTCAACCATCCCAACCTGACGGCGGTTCACGACATCGGGACCCACGAAGGCGCGCCCTACGTCGTCCAGGAGCTGCTGGAGGGCGAGACCCTGCGCTCGGCGCTTGCGGGCGGGCGACTGTCGCAGCGCAAGGCGACGGACTACGCGCTGCAGATCGTGCACGGCCTTGCGGCGGCGCACGAGAAGGGGATCGTGCACCGGGACCTGAAGCCCGAGAACATCTTCGTGACCAACGACGGCCGGGTGAAGATCCTCGACTTCGGCCTGGCGAAGCTGACGCACACGGAGGAGCGCGGCCAGGCGACCAATCTGCCGACGGCGACGGCGGGCACGGAGCCGGGAGTCGTGCTCGGGACGCTCGGATACATGTCGCCGGAGCAGATCAAGGGTAAACCGGCGGATGCGAGGAGCGACATCTTCTCCTTCGGCGCGATCCTGTACGAGATGCTCTCGGGCAAGCGTGCCTTCCACGCGGACTCGGCGGGCGAGACGATGGCGGCGATCCTCAAGGAGGACCCGCCGGACCTGTCGGCGACGAACCAGAGCGTGCCTCCGGGGCTGGATCGGATCGTGCGCCACTGCCTGGAGAAGAACCCCGAGCAGCGGTTCCACTCCGCCCATGACCTCGCGTTCGACCTCGAGGCGCTGTCGAACGTCTCGGGGACGGGAGGGACCGCGGCGATCAGCGCCACGGGATCGAGCCGGGGCTGGCTTCTGCCTGCAAGCGCCGTCGCCCTCGCTCTTCTGACGCTCCTGGCGGGTTACGCCCTCGGCCGTCGCAAGGCGATGGACTCGAAGCCGTCCACCATCTCCTACTCGCAGCTGACCTTTCGCCAGGAACCGATCTTCAACGCCCGGTTTGCACCGGACGGAAAGACCATCGTCTATAGCGCGGCGCCTTCCGGAAGCGCGCCGGAGCTCTATTCCCTGCGCCCCGACTATCCCGGGCTCGTCCCCGCCGGCAAGCCCGGCATTGCGCTTCTCTCGGTGTCGTCGCGGGGGGAGCTGGCCGTCCTGACGCATCCGCAATACCTGCGCCACGACCTCTTCTTCGGCACGCTGGCGAGGATGCCGCTCGAGGGCGGCGCTCCTCGGGAAATCGCAACCGACGTGCGCGAGGTGGATTGGTCTCCCGATGGGACAGACCTCGCGATGATCCACGACGTGGGCGGGAAGGATCGCCTGGAGTTTCCTCCGGGGAAGGTGCTCGCGGAGACCGCGGGGTACTTCAGCAACCCCCGGTTCTCCCGCGGCGGGGACCGCATCGCCTTCTTCGAGCATCCGTTCAAGTTCGACGACCGGGGCTCCGTGGCCGTCGTGGATCTCTCGGGGAAGAAAACGGTCCTCTCGGAAGGCTACTGGGGCGAAGAGGGGCTGGCCTGGTCGGCCGACGGCATCGAGATCATGTACTCGGCCGGACTCGGCCCGGCCAACTTCGCGATCTTTGGAGTGACCCTCTCCGGGAAGCGGCGCACGGCCCTTCAGAGTGCGGGAGGCCTGACTCTGCAGGATGTTGCGAGCGACGGGCGCTGGATCGCCACGCGCGACGACCTCTGGAAAGAAACCTTCGTCCTGGCTCCCGGTCAGGATCACGAGCGCAATCTCGCCTGGCTCGACCTGACGTACGCCGTGAGGCTGACCCCGGACGGCAAGACGCTCCTGTTCACCGAGGAGAGTGGGGGCCTGGGGTCCAACTACGCGACAGCCGTGCGACAGACCGATGGCTCTCCCGTCGTCAAGCTGGGGGAAGGCGCGGCGATGGACATCTCGGCCGACGGCCAGTGGGTCCTTTCCGGCATCGCCTCCGATCCGCCAGAGCTCGTCCTCTATCCCACGGGAGCTGGAAAGCCGCGCAAGCTCGAGCGCGGTGGTCTCGTTGGCTATCAGGACGCAAAGCTCTTTCCGGACGGGCGGCGCGTGCTCGCGTGCGGCCACGAGGCCGGCCGCGCCGTGCGCTGTTACGTTCAGGACATCGACGGCGGGAAGCCCCGTGCCGTGACTCCCGAGGGCACGAGCGACGGCTTCGTGTCTCCGGACGGCCGTCAGATCCTCGTGAGCGACCACGCCGGGAATCTTCAGCTCTACTCCGTGGAGGGAGGGCCCGCGCGGCCGGTACCCGGCTCGAAGCCCGACGATGCGGTCATCGGGTGGAGTCCCGACGGCCGCTCGCTCCTGCTCGGCAGCTACTTTTCCGTACCGGCCCGCGTCGAGAGGCTCGATCTCCAGACCGGCCAGCGCGAGCCCTTCAAGACCCTGGGCCCCCCGGATCTGGCCGGAGCGGTGCAGATCGCCCCGATCACGTTCAGCGAGGATGGAAAGAGTTATGCGTACACCTGCCGCCGGACGCTGTCGCATCTCTTTCTGGTGACAGGAGCGCGGTAGAGCGCCTTACTGCCAGCTTACTGGAGCAGAGAAGGAATCAGGAATGAAACGACTGCTCCGTACGCTGCTGCCGATTCTCGGGGCCTGCCTGGCGTTTGCCGTCGACGCGCTCGGGCAGGCCGCGCCAAAGCCCGACTCCCGGATCCCTGGCGACATCGACCGCGCCGTGAAAGAGGTCATGGCCGCGACCGGCGTGCCGAGTGCCTCGATCGCCGTCGTGAAGGACGGCCGGCTCGCCTACGCGCAGGCCTATGGCGACGCGCGCGTCGACCCGCGCACGCCGGCCCGGCCGGACATGCGCTACAGCATTGGCTCCGTCAGCAAACAGTTCACGGCGACGGCCGTCCTGATGCTCGCCGAACAGGGCAAGCTCTCCCTCGACGACCCGGTCTCCCGATTCCTGCCGGAGCTGACCCGCGCGGGCGAAGTGACGATCCGCCAGCTCCTCTCGCACACCTCCGGATACCAGGACTACTGGCCCCAGGACTTCGTCCCGCCGTTCATGCTGCAGCCGATCACGGCCACCGGGATCCTCGCGCGCTGGGCGGGCAAGCCGCTCGACTTCGAGCCTGGCACCCAGTACCAGTACAGCAACACCGCCTACGTCGCCGCCGGCCTCGTCGTCGAGAAGGCGAGCGGAACGCCGCTGATGCAATTCCTCGCGGCGCGCATCTTCGCGCCGCTCGGCATGATGGATGTCGCAAACGTCGACGAGGCGGGCCTGCCGAGCACCGATCCGGCCGGCTACCTGCGTTACGGGCTCGGCCCTCTGCGCGTTGCGCCGAAGGAGGGCCGGGGATGGCTCTTCGCCGCGGGCGAGCTCGCCATGACGTCGGAGGATCTCGCGCGGTGGAACGTTGGAATGTTCGATCAGCGCCTTCTGAAGCCCGCCTCCTATCGGGAGATGCAGACCGAGGTCCTCCTGAAGAATGGTCTGGGGACCGGCTATGGGCTTGGGATTCGCGTCGGCACGAAGGACGGCCATCGCGTTCTCGTGCATGACGGGGCGGTCTCCGGCTTCACGGCCTCCAACATGGTCTTTCCGGACGATCGCGCCGCGGTCTCGGTGCTCCTGAACCTCGACTCGAGCGACGCCGAGTCGATCGCCGACCGGATCGCGACGCTGCTCTTCGAGAACCGCGTCTCGGCCGCCGCGGGGGAGCAGCGCGCCGGCCGGATCTTCGAGGGCCTGCAGCGCGGGAAGATCGATCGGGCGCTCTTCACGGAGAACGCGAATGCCTACTTCACGGAGCAGGCACTCTCGGACTTCGCCTCGGGCCTCTTGCCTCTCGGGCCGCCGCAGAGGGTCGAGCAGACCCGTTGGAACGACCGCGGCGGCATGACGTTCCGGCGGTTCGCGGTGAATTGCTCGAGCAAGCGTGCCGTGATCCTCGAACGGGACATGCCCGACGGGAAGATCGAGCAATACCAGGTGATGCCCGCGGACTGAGTATAGCCATTGACAATATAACCGCTATGGCTATAGTCCGCCGCATGGCTGACGAGAGCCCGACGGCCGCCTCGCTGCTTCCCCTGCCCGCGGCGGCTTTCCACATCCTGATGTCGCTCTCCGAGGAGGACCGGCATGGCTACGCCATCCTCCAGGATGTCGCCCTGCGCACGCGCGGCACCATGAAGCTCGGGGCGGGGACTCTGTATCGGTCGATCCAGCGCATGCTCGAGCAGGGCCTGATCGTCGAGACCCGCGGGCGCCCGGTGCCGGAAGAGGACGACGAGCGCCGTCGCTATTATCGGATCACGCCTTTCGGGACGGCCGTGGCCCGCGCCGAGGCCAGGCGCCTCGCGGGGCTCGTCGCCCTCGCGCGCGCGAGCGGCCTGGTCCCCCGGCACACCTGATGCGCGCCTACGGCGTCCTGCTGCGCCTCTATCCGTTTTCGGTTCGATCGGAGTACGGCGACGAGATGCGCGCGATCTTCGCGCGGCGCCTGCGCGATGCGTCGGGATCGCCCGCGCTGTTGGCTGTCTGGCTCGAGGCGTTCTTCGACGTTCTCGTGGGCGCGATGCGCGCGCACGGAGACATTCTCCGCCAGGATCTGCGCTACACGGCCCGGGCCCTCCTCCGTGCGCCGGGGTTCGCGGTCACCGCGGTTCTCGTCGCCGCGATCGGCATCGGCGCGGCCACCGCCACGTTTTCGATCCTGGACCACGTTCTCGTGCGGCCCTTGCCGTTTCGGGAGCCCGAACGGCTGGTGAAGCTCTGGCAGGACCAGTCCGTCCGCGGGTATTCGCGGATGGAGCTGTCGCCGGGCAACTTTCGCGACTTGAAGCGCGGGGCGACCTCGTTCGAAGGCCTGGCGGCGTACGCCAACATCTCGGTCAATCTCGTTGGAGAGAAGGATCCCGAACGGCTCGACGGGGCATCCGTCAACGCGGACCTCTTCGACGTGCTGGACGTCCAGCCTGCTCTCGGGCGCGGCTTTACCGCGGAGGATGATCGGCCGGGTTCACCCGGAGTGGTGGTGTTGTCCCATGGATTGTGGAAGGCGCGCTTCGCCGGGAGCCCTGACGCACTGGGCAAGTCCGTCCTCCTCGACGGCGCGCCGTATTCGATCGTCGGGGTGATGCCCCAGGACTTCGCGTTTCCCAGCCGGGAGACCCGGCTCTGGCGGACGCTGCGGCTGGGCGAGTCGGACTTCGAGGATCGGGGCGACACGTACCTGTACGCCGTTGGGAGACTCAAACTCGGAGTCCCCCTCGAGCGGGCGCGAGCGGAGATGCGTGTCGCGGCGGCGGAGCTCGAGAGGCGATTTCCGAAGGAGAACGCGCGCACGAGCGCCACGGTCATTCGCCTGCGTGACGAGGTGTCGGCGCAATCCCGCCTCCTGCTCGCGGCACTCGTGGCGGCTGCCGCCGGCGTTCTGCTGATCGCCTGCACCAACCTGGCGAGTCTCCTGCTCGCACGGGCGCTGACGCGGCGGCGAGAGCTGGCCGTGCGCGCCGCGATGGGAGCCGGGAGGGAGCGCCTGGTGCGGCAGCTTCTGACGGAGAGCCTGGTTCTCGCCGCGTGCGGCGGCGTTCTCGGCGTGCTGCTCGCGATGTCCGCGGCGCCCCTGATGGCCCGTCTGGTGCCGAACTCCCTCCCGATCGCGCAGGCTCCGCCGATGGATCTGCGCATGCTGCTGATCGCGGCGGCATTGACGGTGGCGACCGGAGCCGGCTTCGGCGTGGCTCCGGCGCTCAAGGCCTGCGGGGACAGGGGCGGCGATGCGCTGCGCCAGGGGCCCCGCTCGGGCACGAGCCGACGGACGGAGCGTCTGCGCTCGGCGCTGGTCGTTGCCGAGGTGACCGCTTCGGTCACGCTGCTGATCTGCTCCGGGCTGCTCTTGCGGGCGCTCTGGCGCGTGCAGAAGACCGATCCGGGCTTTCGCGCCGAAGGCGTCCTGTCGCTGCGCACGGCCCTTCCTCTTCCTCAATACGAGAAGACCGAGGTGCGGTGGCGGTTTTACGCGAGCGTGCTTGCCGAGATCCGCGCCCTGCCGGGGGTCGCAAGCGCAGGCTACGTGACCGGCCTGCCGATGGTCCGCCGGGGCGGAATCTGGTCGATCTCGCGGGCTGGCGAGCCGGAAAATGGCCCGACAGATGCGACCGCGAGCCTGCGGTACGTGACGCCCGGGTTCTTCGCCACCCTCGGCATTCCCCGGCGCCTCGGCCGGGACGTCAGCGAGTCCGACACGCGCGATGCCCCGTCCGTGGCGGTCGTCAGCGAGTCTCTCGCGCGAAGCCAGTGGCCGGGGGAGAACCCGATTGGACGCCGCTTCCGCTTTGCGGACGACGACCGGACCGTCGTCGGGGTCGTGGGCGACGTCAAGGTGCGCGGTCTCGAGAGGCAGAGCGAGCCTCAGGTCTACATTCCGGCGCGCCAGGTGGCCGATGGCTCGATCATCGGGTACGTACCCCAGGTTCTCGTGGTCCGGTCCAACCAGACCGCCGCGATGATGCTTCCGGCGGTCCATCGGATCATCGAGAGGGCGGATCCGCAGCTTCCGATCTCGGAGGCACGGCCCCTCTCCTCCATCGTCGACGCGGACACGGCGCCCCGCCGCGTCCAGGCGCGGCTCATCGGAGCCTTCGCCGTGATCGCGTTTCTGCTGGCTGCCGTCGGCATTCACGGCCTGCTCGCGTTCACCGTCTCGCAGCGGGCCCGCGAGATCGGCGTACGCATCGCGCTCGGCGCCCGACGCGCAGACATCCTTGGGATGGTGTTGCGCCGGGGACTCGTGCTGGCCGCGGCCGGGATCGGGCTCGGTGCCGTGCTCGCTTACGCCCTGGGCCGCGCGATGCAGGCTCTGCTGGTCGGCGTGAGCCCGGGGGATACAGTCACGTTTCTGTCCGTCACGGCGCTGTCCCTGGCGACGGCCACGATCGGAAGCCTCCTTCCGGCGCTGCGCGCGGTTTCGGTCGACCCCCTAAGCGTGATGCGCACCGAGTAGAGCCGGAGCGCCGTAACCTTTCTCGGCGGCAGGCGTAACGAGGAGACACAGCGGGCCGCTTGCTCCGGAGGGCGCTGTTGCGCGGGGAGGCCGGATGGAAACCCTCGTTCAGGACATTCGCTACGCCCTGCGCGGCATGCGGCAGGCGCCGGGCTTCACCGCTGCCGCGGTGCTGACACTGGCCCTGGGCATGGGCGCCACCACGGCAATCTTCTCCGTCATCCGCTCCGTGCTGCTCGCGCCGCTCCCGTACGCCGAGCCCGATCGGCGCGTCATGATCTGGAGCCGCTGGAAGGACTTCGACAAGACATGGGTTGCCGACGGCGAGGTCATGGACTACCGGCGGCTGTGCCCGAGCCTCGCGAGCGTGGCCGCCTGGGGTGCGGACGAGGCGAACCTGACGGGTGGCGGCGAGCCCGTCCGCGTGGGGACGGCGTCGGTGACGGCCAATGCCTTCGAGACGCTCGGGTCGCGGCCCGCGATCGGGCGGGGCTTCACGGCGGACGAGGATCGTCCGGGCGGACCTCCGGTCGCCGTTCTCGGCGACGGGATCTGGAGAAGCCGCTTCGGCGCGGACCCCAACGTTCTCGGGCGGATCATCGAGCTCGACGGGGTCTCGCGGCGGATCGTCGGCGTGATGCCGCGCGGGTTCGCGCTGCCGACGGACTTCACGGTGAACGCGGCCGAACCGTCGCAGCTCTACGTCCCGCTCCAGATCGACATGGCCGATCTGTCCAATGGGAACCATAACTACTACGCGGCCGGCAGGCTCGCCCCCGGTGCGACGGCCGGAAAGGCGACGGCCGAGCTGAAGACCGTGACGGCCAACCGAACCCGCGAGGGCGTCTACCCGGCGGAGATGCGCTTCGAGGCCTTCGCGGTTCCGGTCGAGCAGGAGATCCGCGGCGCGGCGCGGCAGGCGCTTCTGCTCGTCTTCGGCGCCGTCCTCTTCCTGCTGCTCATGGCCTGCGTCAATGTCGCGAACCTGCTGCTCGCGCGGGCCGAGGGCCGCCAGCGCGAGATCTGCGTGCGCGCCGCCATCGGGGCCGGCAAGACACGGTTGGCGCGGCAGCTGCTGACGGAGAGCTTCGTCCTCGCGGTCGCCGGCGGAGCGCTGGGGCTCCTGCTCGCGTGGGTGGGCGTTCGCGTGATCGCCGCGCAGGAGGCTGTGGGGCTGCCGGCCGTCGCGCCGATCGGGATCGAGCCGCGCATGCTGCTCTTTGCGGCAGCGCTGTCGGTGGTGACGACCCTTCTCTTCGGTCTGGCTCCGGCGGTGCAGACGCTGCGGCTCAACCTCTCCGAGGCCCTGCGCGAGAGCGGCTCCAACGCCTCCACCGGTCAGCGGCGCCAGAGCCTGCGCGCGACACTCGCCGGCGCGCAGATGGCCCTGGCCGTGCTCCTGCTTCTCGGCGCCGGCCTCATGCTGCGAAGCCTCGATGCCTTGATGCACGTGGACCTGGGATTCGAACCGCAGCACGTTCTGACGTTGAAACTGCGGCCCCCGGAAGCGAGCTACCCGAAGCCGGAGGCAGTCGTCGCGTTCTATCGGGCCCTGCTCGGAGAGGTGCGCGGCCTGCCGGGTGTGCGGGGCGCGGGCATCGTTCGGTCGCTGCCGCTGGCGGCGTCGATCGGCGACTGGGGCCTCGACGTCGAGGGCTACGTGGCGAGCCTCGGCCAGCACGCCAAGGGCGACTGGCAGGTCGTCTCCGACGGAGCGATGGAGGCATTGGGGGAGAAGCTGCTGCGCGGCCGCGGTCTTGCGCCGTCCGACACGGCCGACAACCTGCCCGTCGTCCTCGTCAACGAGACGCTTGCCCGGACGTACTGGCCCGGCCAGGACCCGATCGGCAAGCGCATTCGGATGGGGCGCGGGCACACGAACCGGCCGTGGATGACGGTCGTCGGTGTCATGAAGAACGTGCGGCACAACGGCGTCACCGCGGTCGTGAAGGAAAAGTTCTACGTTCCCGATGCGCAGTTCCCCGTTGAGACGGGCTTTGCCGCGCGCAACATGACCCTGGTCGTCCGCGGCGGGGGCGATCCGCTTTCCCTGGCGGGCCCGATCCGGGCCGCCGTGCGCCGCCTCGACCCGAATCTCCCGATCGCCAGCGTGCGGCCGATGTCCGAGGTGGTGGATTCCTCGCTCGCCACGCCGCGCCTGACGGGGTCGTTGCTGACCCTCTTTGCCGGCCTCGCGCTGCTGCTCGCCGCGATCGGCGTCTCCGGCGTTCTCGCGTACCTCGTCAGCCGGCGACGCCGGGAGATCGGAATCCGCATGGCCCTGGGCGCCTCGCGCGCGAACGTCCTCGGCATGGTGATCGGGCGCGGCCTCCTGTACGCGGGCGTGGGAATCGCCGTCGGAGTGCTCGCCGCGCTGTTCCTGACGCGGCTCATGGAGGGGCTTCTCTACGGCGTCACGCCTCGGGATCCCGTCACCTTCGCGGTGGTGACAGTGCTTCTGCTCGGGATCGCCGTTGCGGCGAGCGCGGTCCCGGCGATGCGGGCGGCCCGGGTGGATCCGCTCAAGGCGCTCCGGTCGGAGTAGCCTGGGCCGGTCGCTCGCGCGTGGAGTCGAGGGCGGCGACGAGCTTCTTCGGAGCGATCGCACGGTAGCTCTCGAGGATCCAGGCCTCGAGGATTTCGACGGGCGGGCGATCGCCCGGCCCGAACCTCGCGGTGACCCAACCGGACTTGCCGAGGCCGTAGCCGGTCGGGCTGGCGAAGGGCAGGTCTACGGCCGCGTCGCCGGAAGAGGGCAGCTTGACGGACAGGCCGATGCCGCCGCCGGCGACGTGATCCGCGCCCAGGAATGCGAACACCTTGCCGTTGACCTTCGCGACGCGCTCGCCCCATGGGAAATCCTCGGTCGCCCGGGGGAGAGCCAGGGCGAATTTCCGCAGCCGCCGGGAGGCCGCGCCCAGGGCTGCGCCGGGCCTCGCGGCTCGATTCGCGGGGCCCGGCGAGGCGCTGCCGGCGCGGGATTTCTTCGGCATGGGCTCGGTCACCGAGTTTAGCTTGACAGGATACTTTAGGATATACTAAAGTAATTCCATGGACATCTTCCAGGCGCTTGCGGAGCCCCGGCGGCGCGAGATCCTCGGCCTCGTGTGGAAAGGCGAGCGGGAGGCCGGCCAGATTCATCGAGCCATCGGCGACGTCACCTTCGGCGCGGTGTCCCAGCACCTCAAGATCCTGCGGGAGGCCGGCGCGGTGCGCGTCCGGCCCGACGGGCGGCGGCGTCTCTATCGGGCCGACCGCGCGGCGCTGCATCGCGTGTTCTCGCACCTCGAGAAAATGTGGGCGGACAAGCTCGGCGACTTGAAGTCGCTGGCGGAGACGGAGGAAAGACCGCTATGACCAACATTCCGGATGTCGTTCGCAACATCGAGATCTGCGCGCCGCGCGAGACGGTGTTTCGGTACTTCACCGATCCGGCGCGCTTCGCGGCCTGGTGGGGGGAGGGATCCACGGTCGACCCGCGTCCGGGCGGAGAGTTGCAGATTCGCTATCCCAACGGCGTCAGGGCCTCCGGAAAATTTCGAGAGATCGTCGCGCCGGAACGGGTCGTGTTCACGTTCGGCAACGAGGGGCCGGACGCTCCGATCCCCCCGGGCAGCTCGACCGTGATCGTGACGCTCGAGGCGACGCCTCGCGGGACCCGCCTGACGCTGCGCCACACCGACTTTCCGAACGCCGAGGTCGCGGGGCACTTCGTCCAGGGGTGGCGCTACCAGCTCTCCGTCTTCTCCAAAGTCGTCGCCGCCGAGCGGCTTGCCGGGGCCGCCGCGACCGCCGATCAATGGTTCGCGGCATGGAACGAGAGCGACGGGGGCAAGCGTCGCGAGCTGCTCGCGGCGTGCGCGACTCCCGATGTGACCTTCCACGACGAGTACGGCGCCCTCGCGGGCTACGAGGACCTCGACGCGCAGATCGCCGCGACGAAGATCTACATGCCGGGAATGACGCTCGTGCGCGATGGCGAGCCGGTGCGGTCCCACGGCAATGCCCTCGTGCGCTGGGAGGTGCGGGACGCCCAGGGCCAGGTGAAGGGGAGGGGACTCAACGCGGTCACCTTCGCGCCGGACGGGAGATTCTCCCGGGTCATCGGATTCTGGGGCGCCTGACACTCGAGGTCGAGCGGCCGGAAGCAAAGAACGGCCCGAACCTCGCCGCGAGGTCCGGGCCGTGGCGAGAGCGAAAAGCCCTGCTACTGCGACGCCGCGGGACCCGAGTGGGAGCGCCAGGCCTTCGGCGCGGCCATGCAGCCGTTGAAAGTCTGCTGTTGATCGGTGGACAGCTGCGCGAGGACCTGGTCGTGAATGGCCAGCCTGTCGTTCTTCATCTTGGTTCGCGCTGCGTCCTGATCGAGCACGTCCTGCCCGAGGACGGACTTATCCGCGCCGTCGGCGATGTCGGACTGCATCTTCTGATGCAGCGTCCTCAGGACCTCGCCATCGGCTTTGAGCGTGGCTTTCCCCGTGTTCAGCACCGACTGGACCGTCGCGTCCTGCTCGGCGGGAAGGCCCAGAGCCGAGAGGCACTTTTCCATGTGAAAGAGGCCGCCTCCTGCCCAGCCGTGGGGCCCGGGGGTCATGTTCTCCCCCGCAATGGCCGTCTTCGATACGGCAAAGGCAAGCACGATGAGGGGCAGGGCACCTTGGAACCGTTTCATCGGGTATGTCTCCTTTCGAGGCCTCGAAAACTTCGCCGGGTGGCACTCTCCGACATATTGAGAAACGCGGTCGGACCTCCCGGGATTACGCGCGCCCCCTATAATCGCCGCCGTTCGAGGAGGTGACGCGTGCCGGGAGCCCGTCGGCTACTGCTGATCGTCGGTTTCGCAGCGTGGGCGGCACGGCTCGCAGCGCAGCCATTCGATTCCGCTCTCTTCGCCGGCCTGCGCTGGCGCATGGTAGGTCCCTTTCGCGGCGGGCGCGCGCTCGCCGTGACCGGGGTGCCGGGCGATCCGAACCTCTTCTATTTCGGCGCCGTCGGCGGCGGCGTGTGGAAGAGCGAGAACGCCGGGCGCACCTGGGAGCCGATCTTCGATGGGCAGCCGATCGCCTCGATCGGCGCGATCGCCGTTTCTCCGTCCGACCCGCGCGTCCTCTACGTGGGCTCGGGCGAGGCGGACATGCGCTCGGACATCTCCTACGGCAACGGCATGTACCGCTCGGACGATTCCGGCAGGACCTGGACGCGCATCGGCCTGGAGGCCACCCGGCAGATCGGACGGATCCTGGTGGATCCGCGCGATCCGAACCTCGTCTTCGTCGCCGCGCTCGGTCATGCCTACGGACCCAATCCCGAACGCGGCGTCTTCCGATCCCGGGACGGGGGGAAGAGCTGGTCGCGGGTCCTCTTCCAGGACGAGAACACCGGAGCGATCGACCTCGCCTTCGACCCCTCGAACCCGAAGACGATCCTCGCCGCCCTCTGGTCCACCCGGCGCCCGCCCTGGAACGTCTACCCGCCCTCGAACGGCCCGGGCGGCGGCCTCTACCGCACGGACGACGGCGGCGAAACTTGGAATCCGGTCGCAGGCACCGGGTTTCCCGCGGCGGGGCTCGGCCGCTTCGGAATCGCCTTCGCCCCGAGCGATCCCCGGCGGGTCTATGCGCTGGTGGACGCGCAGGCGGGCGGCCTGTACGTCTCGGAGGACGGGGGCCGCCGTTGGAAGCGCGCGAGCGCGGATCCGAGAATCTGGGAACGCGGCTGGTACTTCGGCGGCGTGACGGTCGATCCGAAGGAGGCCGACACGGTCTACGCGCTCGACACGGCGATGTATCGCTCGACGGACGGGGGAAAGACCTTCCTTCCGTTCAAGGGAGCGCCCGGCGGCGACGACTACCACGAGCTCCGCGTGGATCCGGCCGATCCGCGCCGCATGATTCTCGGCAGCGACCAGGGAGCCGTCGTGAGCGTCGACGGCGGTAAGACCTGGAGCTCCTGGTACAACCAGCCGACGGCCCAGTTCTACCACGTCGCGACCGACGACCGGTTCCCGTACTGGATCTACGGCGCGCAGCAGGACAGCGGCGCGGCCATGACCCCGTCGCGCACCGACTACGAGGCGATCACGCAGCGCGACTGGCGCCCGATCGCGGCCGGCTACGAGAACGGCTACATCGTCCCGGATCCCGTGGATCCGGAGATCGTCTTCGGTGCCGCGGTCAGCCGTTTCGACCGCCGCACGCTCCAGGATCAGATCGTCGATCCCACTCTCGCCTACCCGGGGGACTACCGCGGCGAGTGGACGCTGCCGCTGGCCCTCTCGCCGCGGAATCCGCGGGCGCTCTATTTCGGGAACCAGTTCGTGTTCAAGACCGAGGACGGGGGGCGGCACTGGGCGAAGATCAGCCCGGACCTGACGCGCGAGGCCCCGGGCGTGCCGTCCACGCTCAACCCCGCGACCGCCGTGGACAGCGCGGTTCACGGCCCGCGGCGGGGCGTCGTCTACGCCATCGCGCCCTCGCCGCTTTCCGAGGGACTCCTCTGGTGCGGCACGGACGACGGGCTCATCTGGGTCACGCGCGACGACGGGCAACACTGGGAAAACGTCACGCCGCCGGAGCTTACGCCGTGGTCGAAGGTCGGCATTCTGGAAGCGTCGCATTTCGACTCCGGGACCGTCTATGTCGCCGTGGACCGGCATCGCCTCGACGACCTCGCCCCGCACATCTACCGAACGCGTGACGGCGGCAAGACGTGGGTCTCGATCACTCAGGGCATCCCCTTCGGCAGCTACGTCAACGTGGTGCGCGAGGATCCGGCGAGCCACGCCGGGCTGCTCTACGCCGGTACCGAGACGGGCGTTTTCGTCTCCTTCGACGACGGCGACCACTGGCAGTCCCTGCAGCTCAACCTGCCGAACTGCTCGGTGCGCGACATCTCGATCCGGCAGGGCGACGTCGTCATCGGGACGCACGGGCGCGCGTTCTGGGTTCTCGACAACGCCTCGCCGCTGCGCCAGTTGAGCGCGAAGGTGGCGGATGCGGACGCGTGGCTCTTCGGTCCGCGGGTGGCCGTGCGGCTCAATCCCGCCCAGTTCCAGGGAACTCCGGATCCCAAGGACGAGCCGAGGGCCGAGAATCCGCCGCGCGGCGCCGTCATCGACTATGCCCTGCGGTCGGCGTCGTCCACGCCGGTGGTCGTCGAGATCCTGGACTCGGGAGGCGGGCTCGTGCGCCGCTTCGCCAGCGACGACCCCGTGGAGCCCGCGGACGTGGAGAAGATCCAGATCGCGGAAGACTGGGTTCCGGTGCCGAAACCCCCGCCGGCGACGGCCGGCGCGCACCGCTTCGTGTGGGACCTGCGATACCCGGCTCCCCGGGAGATTCCGCGCTCGCGTTTTGCCTTCGGGCAGACCGGAATCTGGGCCCCCCCGGGGCGCTACACCGTACGGCTGGCCGCCGCGGGCCGAACGCTCGAGGAGCATCTCATCGTGGCAAAAGACCCCCGCATCCCCGCCTCGGACGCGGACTTGCTGAGGCAGTTCGAGCTCGCCCGGCAGATCGAAGCCGAGAGAGTGCGCGTGGCCATCGCGACGCGGCAGGCCGAGGCGATTCGCCGACAGGCCGCGGCGCTTCGCCCCGGGGCCTCGGGCGAGGCGGCCACGGCGCTCGCGGCGATGGCGGCCCGGCTCGACGCTCTCGCCGGCCCGCCGCCGACGCCCGAATACGAGCTCTTCGACGAAACGTCCCTTGCGCCGACGAGCCTGCGCCGGTTGTCGACTTCGCTCGCGAGCCTCCAGGGCGCGGTCGAGAGCGCCGACGCTCTTCCCACGCCCGACGCCGTCGCCGGTTTCGGGAAGCGCCGCGAAGCGGTCCAGCAGGGGCTTGCGGCCTGGCTCGATTTTCTCGCCGCCGAGATCCCGAAGGCCAACCGGGCGCTCGAGGCCGCGAACCTGCCGGCGATCAAAGTGGAGGGATGAGGGATCGAGGACCCGGAGTGTCCGCGCCGCAGACCGTAGCGATCCCCGCCGGAGGCCCAGGTATCGGAGCGTTTCACCTGGGCCGGACCGCCGTGACGCACGCCGAGTACGCCGCGTTCGTCGAGACAGGGCGCGTTGCCGAACCGCCCTGGTGGAGCCACGCCGACTTTTCGGCCGCGCTGCAGCCTGTCGTCGGCGTGAGCTGGTACGACGCGGCGGCGTATTGCCAATGGCTGGCGGAGATGGCCGGCGGGCGCTGGCGCCTGCCGGACGAGGCCGAGTGGGAGCATGCGGCATGCGGCGGGCTCGCGGCGCCGCGCACGGCGTGGGGAAGCGGGATTCCGGACGGCGAGGTTCCCGAGGGACCGCTCCGGGGCCCGTGGGAGGTCGGTCGCGGGTCGCCCAATGGCTACGGGCTTTGCGACATGGGCACGATCGTCCATGAATGGTGCCGCAACTGGTGCGGGGAGGATCGTTCCCGTTCACCCCGCCGCCGGGGGAGCCGGGGCGGCTCGTGGCGCCACGCGATCCGTTGGTCCCCGCCTTCGGCGTCGAGCAGCCTTCCGCCGTCATACCGGTACTCGGACTACGGCTTCCGCGTTCTCCGCGAGGCGGATCGGAAAAACGACTTGCTTCCGACCGCACGCGGCGTGTTATAAATATTCGAAACCGGGTTCGCGCCCGAAGCCATGGAAGGGTGAGGGGAGCGCAGACGAACTTGGACTGGAACGTTCGATCGCTGTGATTCGCGCGGGCGCCGCAAGGCGCCCGCTTCTTTTTTGCGCCCTACGGGCGCGTCGTGGATGGAGGTAGTGCGATGACGGTAGCGCCGGCGGACCGGACCCCGGATGTGAAGAACGCACGGCGGCTGGTCCAGGCCGCGGGTTTCATCTTCTACCTGCTGGCTGTCCAGGCCTTGGTGACCGCTGGCGTCGGCGTCCACGTCTTTCTGTCCGGCGGGAGCGCGGCCGACCTGTTGCTGCCGGCGACCTCGGTGCTGCTCGCCGTCTGCTACGCGGTGGTCGGCTTTTCGGTGCGCCGCTATCGGCTCTGGGCCCGCAACTTCGCCTTCGCGTTTGCCGTCGTCAGTCTCTTTGCCTTTCCGGTCGGGACCGTGCTCGGCCTGCTCGTCGTTGTCTTCATCGGCGGGGCCAATCGGGCGCGGCTCTACCCGGCATCGCCGCGCGGCGCGGCCCGTCGGGCCTGGCCGGCGGCAGCCGCTCCGGCCGAGCCGGCGCCGGTCCTGCGTTTCGAGCCGGATCTCGTCACCGAGCCGGCCGGCTGACGGGCCCTCCTCGTTCCCGAGACGCCGCGAGGCTCGTCCAGCCGACGAGGGCGGCGAGCTTCTGATCCTGGGTCCACGGCGGCCCGAGCGCAGGGCCGAGCGCCGCCAGGTGAGCGGAGAGCCCGGCAACCGGCAGGCGGAGGCTCGAGCCGGCGCGCTCGTGGACCTCGCGCTCGCGAACGCGCAGAACCGGGAGGCCGAGTCCTCGCGCTGCCTCGGCGAGCGCATCCCGAAAGTGTTCGCCGTCGGCGGCGTGGATGAGCGCATGCGAGGCGAGGATCTTCTCGAGCTCGGGCAGAGGGCGGCCCGAGGCGAGCAGAAGGCCGCAGGCGACGACGCGGCAGCCCTTCGTTCGCGCGGCAGCGAGGCTCGCCTGGAGCGCCTCGCTGGCCAGGCGGAGCGATCCGGCCGCGCAGCGTTCGAGCAGCGCCGCCGCCGCGTTCGGCCCGAGGCCCTCCGCCGCGTGGTAGGGCTGCCTCGAACCGTGAACCTCGGGATCGGCGATCTCGATGCGGCGCCGGTCGATGACCTCGGGCCGGCCGGCGGGGGCGGCGACCAGCACGAGCACCGCCCACCCGGAGTGGGGCCTTAGTCCGAACGCTGCGCGAAGCTCCTCGCCTTTCACCTTTGGCGGCATTATCGTCGGTCGAGGCGTAGAGTAGGGCCGACCGGCCCGACCGGCCGGCGATCCAGGAGGAGGCGGAGGTGCTCAACCGGGCCTTCATCACGACCGCGACCGAGATTCCCGGATACCGCGTCACCCGCAGCCTCGGCGTCGTGCGCGGCGTCACGGTGCGCTCGCGCAGCGTCATCGGTACGGTCGGCGCGGGAATCCAGAGTCTCTTCGGAGGCAACATCACACTCTGGACCGAGCTGTGCGAGCACGCGCGTCGCGAGGCCTTCGAGCTGATGGCGCGGCACGCCGAGGAGATCGGCGCCAATGCGGTGATCGCCATGCGCTATGACGCCAACGAAGTCTCCGCGGGCGTGACCGAAGTCATCGCCTATGGCACGGCCGGGATCGTCGAGCCGCAGCATTAGGAGACCATGAAGAACATCCTGATCTGGGTCCTCGTCGGTGCGCTGCTCGGCGTCGTCGCGGCCTCCTTTGTCGTTCCGCCCATGCTCTCCTGGTACAACGAGGCCGGCTACCTCGCGAAGGGAGGCCAGCCCGCCGCGATGGTCAATCTGCCGGACGTGGTGCGCTACACGTCCACCCGGCTGTTGCGCGGCCAGGCGATCGGCGGAGCGATTGGCGCCGTCGTGTTCTTCGTTCTCGGCCTGGCCGTCGGTGGACGGGGCCGCCGCGCGGACCCGGAATCGACCACGGTTCATTGATCGACGTCCTCAGCGACGGCCCGGAGGGCGCCGCGCACACGGTCGTCCTCGCACACGGCGCGGGCGCGCCAATGGATTCGCCGTTCCTGCACCGCTTCGCCGCCGGGTTGGCCGCGCGCGGGATTCGCGTGGCGCGGTTCGAGTTTGCCTACATGGCGAAGCGGCGCGAAGGCGGCGGCCGCGGTGCGCCCGATCGGGAGCCATTGCTTCGCGCGCGCTGGAAGGAAGTGGTGGAACGCCAGGGCGGCGGCCCGGGCGTCGTGGTGGGAGGAAAGTCGCTCGGGGGGCGGATCGCCAGCATGATCGCCGACGAGGTCGGCGCACGCGGGCTCGTCTGTCTCGGCTACCCGTTCCATCCCCCCGGGAGCCCGGAGCGGCTGCGCACCGCGCACCTCGCCGACCTGCGCACGCCGGCGCTGATCGTCCAGGGTACGCGCGATCCGTTCGGAACGCCCGAGGAAGTCGCGGGCTACGTGCTCGCGCCGTCGATCCGGATCGCCTGGATCGAGGCCGGCGACCATTCCTTCAAGCCTCCGGCGCGCTCGGGCCGAACGGAGGCGCAGAACGTCGATGCGGCGATCGGTCTCGTGGCCGACTTTGTGCTCGGCTTGCCTGCGTAGCAGGGTGCCGAAAAATCGTGTGTGGCGGCGTTACGAGCGCGCCGCCGTAACCCGAAGGGTCGACGGCACTTTGCCGGCGCCCGGTTCGACGATGTAATCGAGCGGCTCGCGACACCATGGAATCGGCGCCGGATGCAAATGCCGCACACGGCGCCCGCGTCCATTTTTCGGCAAGCTGTTCGAAGGATTGCGTCAGTCGGGGCCGGGCAAGCCGAGCGCGCAGGGCGTTTCGAGGAGCGGCTTCGCGAAGGGGCGCACGAGGTGCCCGAGCACGCTGCCGGCGGGACGGCCGCGCGACAGGATCCTGAGGCGCCGAATCTGCTCGATCGCGAGGTACCCCGCCGGCAGCAGCCACAGGATCTCGCGGAAGAGCCCCTCGCCGCGGAAGGCCGCGAGGGAAACGGACGTATTGAGCGCCGAGGCGGCGAGGATGACGGCTGCCGTAATGCGTCCCCAGCGGATGGCATCGAAGTCGAAGCGTCCGGCGACCAGGTCCTGGTCGAACGGCGACAGAAGAGCGAGTGCGGGCTCGAGAACGTGAAAGCGCTCCCGCGCCTGCGACGAGGACACGGGCGGTACCCCGTCGCTCACGGGCGCCGGCGTCCGCGGGTGGTACGCGGCTCGCCACGCTGCGACGGCGAGCAGCACCGGAAGCGATCCCATGGGTTCGGCGCCCGCGAGCGCGCTCGCCAGCCGGAGCGCCGACTCGCCGAAGAGATATGCCGCGAAGAGAGGAGGCGGCGCGATCCAGGCAGGCAGGTCGATAGAGCCTCCGGCGCTTTCGACGAGGAAGGCGACGAGGCCGAGAAACCCGGCCAGGAAGAGCGGAAGCGCGGAGGCGACGGTCATCGGGATGGCAGGCGCCCCGAAGTCGTGCTCCATCTTTTTCTGCGTCTCGGCCGGCAGGAGGCCGTAGAGCGGCGCCAGCCCGATGGCCAGACGCCGCCGCAGCAGATCGCGGCTTCGGTCGCGGCGCTCGTCCGCGCGGATCGTCTCGGCGACCTCGTCGTATCGCTCCATGCGGCGAATTGCATGGCCTTCCTCCCAGGCAGCGAGGCTGTACCGCATCCCGCCCTCGGCTGTCGGCTCCGCCCTCCGGACCTCGAAGAGGCGCCCGCCCCACTCGACCGCGGTGCCCGGATGTTCGGGGATGGTCGCGCTGCGCGACGTTCGCGCCGTCCAGGACTTGGGCTCGGGGCAGGCGAGGACGATCTCGCCGCTCGGCCCGATCTCGAATCGGTCGGCACCGAACGTGGGCGGCGGGGCCTCGGTCATGGGTTCCGTGCGAAAAGGGTACACCCGGAGCGGGTCGGCACCGGCCGGCCCATTCGGTATAGCTTTAGGAGCATGGCCCGCGGCTGGGGAAAGAGCGAGGAGGACCTGGGCGCGGAGAAAGAGCACGCCCGCGAGGCGGCTGAGAAGGCTGCGGCGCGGCCCTCGCGCGAGCACGCGGCAGAGATCGCACGGCGCCGCGGCCTCGAGCTCTCGCTGGCACGCGTCGACGATCTTCTCGCCAAGACGGAGAATCCGGGCCGGCGGCGCGCGCTCGAGAGCGCGCGGGCGGAATTGCTGGAACGGCTGGAGGGCGGAGGCGCGGGGCCTTCGAAGGGATGAAGGTCGCCACCTGGAACGTCAACGGGATCCGCGCCCGCGAGTCCCAGGTACGCGAGTGGATCGCCCGCGACCGCCCCGACGCGGTCTGTCTCCAGGAGATCAAGGCGAAGCCGGAGCAGGTCCCGGCGCTGCTCTTCGAAGCCGAGGGGTACTGGACCTACTGGCACGGCGCCGGTGGCTACTCGGGCGTGGCCCTGCACGTGCGCAGGGAGCTTTGCCCCGAGCGGCCCGCCTTCGGCCATCCGGAGTTCGATCACGAGACCCGGATCGTCACGGCAGAGATTGGCAGGATCACCGTCGCCTCGGTCTACGTTCCCAACGGCGGCAAGGACTATCCGGCCAAGCTGCGCTTTCTCGAGGCGCTCGGCGGCTACGCACGCGAGCGGCGTGCCGAGGGCGGCGAGTTGCTCCTCTGCGGCGATCTGAACGTGGCCCGCACGGATCAGGACGTTCATCCGAAGCAGCGCAAGGCGGACGCCATCGGCCAGCGCCCGGACGAGCGGGAGCTCTTCGAGCGGCTTCTGGGGCAGGGTCTCGTGGACGTCGGTCGCGCGCTCGATCCCGACAACGAGAGCCTCTTCACCTGGTGGGCCCCGTGGCGCAATCTCCGGCAGCGCAACATCGGATGGCGGATCGACTACATCCTTGCGAGCGAGTCGCTCGGCAAGCGGGCGGTCTCCGCAGCCGTCCTGGCCGACGTCGGCACGAGTGACCACGCGCCCGTCGTCGTGGACTTTCGCTGAAGGGGCGGCCGCGGCGGCCGGCGCGGCGCCGCTCCAGCGGGAGGGATAGGATTTGCCGAAACGTGGAGGATTCATGAGAAGCGCGATTCTGGCCTGGCTCTTCTTTGCCTCGGCCTCGGTGCTCGTGGGCACCGATGCGCCGCCGCGGCGGGTCGCCATCAAGGCGGGCAGCGTCATCGACGGCAAGAGCGACCGCGCTCTCGGGGCGACGGTCGTCCTGATCGAGAACGACCGCATCGTAGCGGTGGGGCCGGGGCTGCCGATACCTGTCGACGCGACCGTGATCGATCTCGACGGTGCGACGCTCCTGCCCGGGCTGATCGACGTGCACGACCATCTGACCGGAAGCCCGGAGGATCACGGCTACCGCAGCCTGGCAGTCTCCGTGCCGCGCGCGGCCACCCACGGCGTAGCCAACGCGGCCAAGACGCTTCAGGCCGGGTTCACGAGTGTGCGCAACGTGGGCGCGAGCGGATACGCGGACGTCGCCCTGCGCGACGCGATCGACGCGGGCGAGGTCCCCGGACCGCGGCTCCTGGTGTCCGGGCCAGCACTCGGCATCACCGGAGGGCATTGCGACAACAACCTGCTGCCCTACGAGTACCACCGCGAGTCGGACGGCGTGGCCAACGGCCCGTGGGAGGCGCGGGCCAAGGTGCGCGAGGTCGTCAAGTACGGCGCCGACGTCATCAAGATCTGTGCCTCGGGCGGCGTGCTTTCCAAGGGCGATCAGCCGGGAACGCCCCAGTACACGCCCGAGGAGATGAAGGCGATCGCCGAGGAGGCGCATCGCCTCGGCCGGAAGGTGGCCGCGCACGCGCACGGGACCCAGTCGATCAAGGAGGCGATTCAGGCCGGCATCGACTCGATCGAGCACGCGAGCCTGATCGACGACGAGGGCATCCGCCTCGCCAGGGAGCACGGCACGTTCCTCGTGATGGACATCTACAACGACGACTTCATCCTCCAGATGGGTCCGAAGGTCGGCATGCTCCCCGAGTCCATCGAAAAGGAGAAGAAGCTCGGGCAGCTCCAGCGCGACAACTTTGCGCGCGCGGTCAAGGCCGGCGTGCGGATGGCCTTCGGCACCGACGGCGGCGTCTACCCGCACGGGGACAACGCGAAGCAGTTCGCCTACATGGTGCAGTACGGGATGACGCCGATGCAGGCGATCCAGGCCGCGACGGTAAACGCCGCAGAGTTGATCGGCTGGAAAGATCGGGTCGGCACGATCGAAGTCGGGAAATACGCGGACCTGATCGCGGTGTCGGGCAACCCGCTTGCGGACATACGGGCGCTCGAGACGGTCGGTTTCGTCATGAAGGGCGGGGCCGTCGTGAAGAACCAGCTGACCGCGCGATAGCGCGGTCAGCCCGAGGCCCACAGGCCGCGGGATCTCGTGGAAGTGGCCAATGATTCCTCTTGCAGACATCCGGGCGGCTGCGGCACGGATCGACGGCCGCATCCACCGGACTCCGCTTCTCTCCGCTTCGCGGATCGGGGAGACGGCGGGCGTGCGGCTGCGACTGAAGTGCGAGAGCTTCCAGAAGACCGGCTCGTTCAAGGCGCGGGGAGCCCTGAACAAGGTCCTTTCGCTCTCCGAGGCCGAGCGGGTCCGCGGTCTGGTGACGGTCTCGGCCGGCAACCACGCGGCCGCCGTCGCATGGGCGGCGCGGTCGGCAGGCTGCGCGGCCGTGGTGGTCATGCCGAACGACGCGCCGAAGTCGAAGATCGAGGCGGTCCGCGCCTATGGCGCCGAGATCGTGTTTCACGCCGACCGGCCGACACTCTTCGACCGGCTGAACGCGGTGAGGGACGAGCGCGGGCTGACGTTCATCCATCCCTTCGACGATGCGGTCGTGCTCGCGGGAGCGGGCACGGCCGGGCTCGAGATCAGCGAGGATCTGGCTGAGGCGGAGATCGTGATCGTGCCCGTCGGCGGCGGGGGCCTGCTCGGCGGCGTCGCCTCGGCCCTCAAGCAGGTGCGGCCCTCGATCCGTGTCGTCGCTGTCGAGCTCGAGGCGGGTCCGGGCCTCGCTCCGGCGCTCGCGGCGGGAAAGCCCGTGCCGGTCACGCGGCCGGCCACTCTCGCCGACGGAATGACGCCTCCTTTCGTCGGCGCGCTGCCCCTGGCGATCGCGCGGGAGGCCGTGGACGAGATCGTGACCGTGACGGAGGCCGAGATCATCGCCGGCATGCGGCTGCTGATGACCCGGGCCAAGCTCTACGTCGAGGGCTCGGGCGCCGCCGCGACGGGAGCGCTCCTGGCGGGCAAGATCCGGGCGCCGCGGGGCGCGTCGGTCGTCGCAATCGTCTCCGGCGGCAACGTCGATCTGGAGAAAGTCGCGGCGCTTCTCTGATCAACGCGGCTGTCATCCTGAGCGAAGCGAAGGATCCCGGACTCGACGAGCCCCGCTCGCAATCGCGTTCCGGGGTCCTTCGTCGCGGAGCTTGCCCCTGAGCGCAGTCGAAGGGCTCCTCAGGATGACAGAGACATTCCCGGCTCTTACCTGCCGGCCGCCGCGTCCGGCTGGAGGATGCCGAAGGTGTTTCCCTCCGGATCGACGCAGTAGGCCAGCCATCCGACGCCGGGCACGGCCATCTTCGGCACGACGGCCTTGCCGCCCTTGCCTTCGATGGCTTTCAGGGACGCGTCCACGGAGGCGACGCCGATGGTGTTCACGGTCGAAGCCCCCGGGTGGCTGCGTGGAAGAAGGCCTCCGTCGATGCCGCGCTCTGACGCGTCGCCGGTCGTGACGAGCCAGTAGGGCATCGGGCCCTCCCACTTCTGGAATTTCCAGCCGAACACATCGCGGTAGAACGCGATCGCGCGCTCGGGTTGGTCTGCGGGGATCTCGAAATGGATGACGCGGGACATGGGGCCTCCTGTCGAATGCGTGCGTGATGACTCATGGTTAATTGCGGACGGTGACGCTCGAGCTTCGGAACTGTTGGGTGGCATAACCGACGATGGCGCCGACGAGCGCTCCCGGAAGCATGATCTCGAAGTAGTAGTGCTTGCCGCTCGGATCCGGAATGGCAGCGATGATGAACGCGAACAGGAGGCCCACGGCCAGGCCGAACAGGATTCCCATCGGCAGCGAGTGGACCTTTTTCGCGAAGAACCCGATCGCGAGGCCGGCGAGGAGGCCCTTGAAGGTCGAGCCGATGACGATGCCCAGAAGCTGGTCGCGGACGGCCGGTGTGAAATAGGCCGTCAGGCCGTCGAAAATCCCCAGAACACCCCCCAGGATCAGGCCGAAAATCGGTTTGCTCATCGTTCCTCCATCCTTCTATTCAACGCCCGTCCGGAATCCTTTAGCTCCTAACGCCTCCCATAGAGAAGGAGAAGGGCTCGCATCGCGAGGTAGGCGAGGACGAGAATGATCGGCGCCCGGTACCGGGACACGAAGCGGCCGGCCCGCTCCAGCAGATTCTCCCGATAGGCACCGACCGATTCGCCCTCGAGAAATCGAGCCACGTCGGCTGCGAGCTCGGCGGCGCTCCCGTAACGAGCGGCGGGATCGGCCGCCATGGCCTTGAGCACGATGGCTTCGAGCGGCGCCGGGATCGTCGGGTCCAGTTTCCGCGGTGCGTCGGGAGGAACCCGCGCCTTCCCGCGTACGCGGAGCGCGGCGGCCTCTGCCTCGAAGGGCGCCCGCAGCGTCAGGAGAAAGTAGAGCAACGCCCCGAGGGCGTAGATGTCCACGGCCGGCGCCGTCCGATCGCTCGTTGCCTCGGCCTGCTCGGGAGCCATGTACCCGAGCGTGCCGACCACCGCCCCCTCCTCGGTCGCCACGGCCGGAACCGCCGAAGGGGAGGCCGCCGGGGCGACGTCGGAGGCGCCGAGATACTTCGCCACGCCCCAATCCATGACCAGGACTTCACCAAACGCGCCCACCATGACGTTTTCGGGCTTCAGGTCCCGGTGGACCACTCCGGCCGCGTGCGCGAAGCCGACGGCTTCGCAGATCCGCTCGAAGATCCGGAGCCGCTCGAGCCTCGGCCGCTCGGGGGCGAGCGCGTCGAGCCGCCTGCCGTCGACGCGCTTCATGGCGTAGAAAACCCGGCCGTCGGGCAGCGACCCGGCATCGTGCACCGGCACGATGCCCGGATGCTCGAGCCGCGCGACGATGCGCGCCTCCGTGAGCATCCGCTCCACGGTCTCCGGCCGCGCGGCGGCCGTGGAGACGACCTTCAGGGCCACCTTGCGGCCGAGGACCGTGTCGTGCGCCAGGTAGACCGTGCCCATTCCGCCGCGGCCAAGCTCCTCGAGCAGCCGGTACTTCGTCTCGGCGAGGTCGGGCCACTCGGCCACGCGCTTGAGGTGCTGGACGGTGCGGTCGGAGATCCACCTCATTCGGCGACTCCGAGCAGGCTCCGGGCTTCCTCGCGAAACTCGCGGTCGCTCGCGGTGATCTCGCGCAGCTTCTCGAGGACGATGCGCCGGAACTCGCGGCGGGCGAAGGCGAGGAAGTTGGTCACCTGCGTGACCGGGATCCGGAAATCCTCGGCGAGCGTGTCGTAGGTCATCTTCTCGTCGGGGTCCCGCTCGAGCTCGTAGCGCTCGAAGAGAAGAAAGGGAAGATCCTTGCCGCGCAGCGCGCACTCCTCGCGCAGCTTTTCAACGGCGAGGCCGAAGAGGCTGCGCACGAATTCGTCGTGGAAGTACTGATCCATCGTCCGCGAATCGGCGGGCTCGCCCCGCGCGAGCTCTCCCTCCGCGTCGGCGAAGTCGAGGGGGAGCACGGGGGAGCCGGGCGAGCGCTTCTGGCGCGACGCGGCCTTCTTCTCGTTGGCGACGTAGCGGTCGAGACAAGTCCGCAGATACGTGCGAAAGCTTCCCTTCAAGGGATCGTAGCCGTCGAAGAATTCCTTCTCGAGAGCCCTAGTGAAGAAACCCTGCGTGTAGTCCTGCGCGTCCTCCCGGCATTCGCGATGACGCAGCCGCAGGTACTTGTAGGCGGGCTTCCAGTAGGCGGCCATGAGGATCGAGAGCCCGCGCTCGCGCTCGAGAAGGTCCTCGCTCTGAGCGGCGAGGACCGCCGAGTGGCGCGTGGCCGGGAACCTGCCGGAGCCCCCGCCCATGCTGCTGTCGTTCACCATTGACCGGTATATCGTATGAGCGTGACGCCCGAAGCGACAGCGGTGGCCGCGGCGAACCTCGCCTTTTACCGGGCCCTCGAGGCGCGCGATCTCGAAAAGATGTCGCAGGTCTGGCATCACGACGACTCGGTCAGCTGTGTCCACCCGGGCTGGCATCGCCTCGACGGCTGGGAGGAGGTCGAGCGCTCGTGGGAGAACATTTTTGCCAACTCCCGCCCCTGGACCGTCGCGTGCGACGACGTCCGGATCGCGCTCGTGGCCGATATGGCCTGGGTGACTTGCGTCGAGGTGATCGTTCCGTTCGGCGCCGAGGAAGAGGGCGATGCGGCCCGCATGCAGGCGACGAATCTCTTTGGCCGCGTCGACGGCGAGTGGCGACTGGTCCACCACCACGCCTCGCCCTCGCCGACCGGCGAGGTCATGCCCGAGGAGCCCGTCAACTAGATTCGTTTCGCGGAATCCTACCGAACGAGCCAGGTGGCCCAGCCGAGACAGATGACGACCAGAGCCGAGAATGCCACGGTGATCGGGAAGAAATAGATCCAGCTCAGGACCAGGGTTGCGAGCTGCACGGCGAAAAACGCCCAGCCGAGGCTCCCGATCGCTTCGGGCATCCGGTTGGCGAGGTCGCCGAGGCGCCACGCCAGAAACGCCGCGAAGACCAGATAGGCGGAGACGAAAAGACCGAAGCCGACGTAGAAGTCGCCATAGCGGAAGCGCTTTCCCCCGACCGAAAAGGAAACCTGGTTCATCGCATCGCGCACTGCGATCCCCTCGGCCGTGGGCGGCTTGAACCGCAGGAACCCGAAGGTGTGGCCGGCCGCAAAGATAACGAGCAGGCCGGACGCAATCCGGTAGAGCACGACGGATCTCATCACTCCCCCTTCTCGAAGATCGACTCCCCGCATCCTATCGAAGTGCCCGGCCATCACCGGAACCCGGACTCCTCGGCGAGGGGTCGAGGATAAGATTCCGGCGGGGAGGTCGTTGATGCGGTTTCTGAAGGTCGTCGGTTGGGTCCTCGTCGCCGTGGCAATCGCGGTCGGAGCCGGAGTCGCCTGGATCGTCCTGAGCAAACCCGCCATGCGGCCGCCGTCTTCCGAGAAGGTCGAGGCGACGCCGGAGCGACTCGCCCGGGGACGGTACCTCGCCGTCCACGTCGCCGACTGCCTGGGCTGCCACTCCGACTTCCACTACGACCGATTCGCCATACCCGTCAAGGCGGGCACGGAGGGGCAGGGGGGATTTCCGTTCGATGCGAAGCTCGGGGTCCCCGGCCTCGTCCAGGCGCAGAACATCACGCCGGACAAGGAAAACGGCCTCGGCGATTGGACGGATGGCGAGATCATGCGCGCCATGCGCGAGGGCGTGGACCGCAACGGAAAGGCCCTCTTTCCGATGATGCCCTACGAGTTCTTCCACGACATGAGCGACGAGGACGCCCGCTCCGTCGTGGTCTACCTGCGGACGCTCGAGCCCATCCAGAAAAAGGTCGCGCCTCGGAGACTCGATTTCCCCGTCAACCTGCTCGTCCGGCTGTCGCCGCAACCCCTCGCGGGGCCGGTGTCCATGCCGGACCGGAAGGACACAGTGGGCTACGGAAAGTACCTGGTGACGGTCGGCGGATGTAAGGAATGCCACACGCCGCACGACGACAAGGGACAGAGGATCGCGGGTATGGACTTCTCGGGCGGCTGGGCGATGCCAGGGCCTTGGGGCCTGGTCGTTACCGCCAACATCACGCCGGACCCCGACAACTACATGGGGCAGGCCAGCCGCGAAGAGTTCGTCGGCCGCTTCAAGTCCTTCGAGAGCCTCGACGGCGAGGATGCGCCGGTCGCGACCCCGGGGAAAAATACCCTCATGGCGTGGCCGCGCTACGCGGGCATGACGCGGGAGGACCTCGCCGCGATCTACGACTATCTGAAGACGGTCAAGCCGATCAAGAAGAAGGTCAACCCGTTCCCCAACGCAAAGGGTTAGAAGCGTGAAAGCCGTTCGCGTTCATTCTCCCGGCGGTCCGGAGGTCCTGCGCTACGAGGACGTGCCGGATCCCCAGGCGGGCGCGGGAGAGGCCCTGGTCCGCGTCGAAGCGGCCGGCGTCAATTTCATCGACGTCTATCACCGTACCGGCCTCTACAAGGCGGCGCTTCCGGCCACGCTCGGCCAGGAGGGCGCGGGCACGGTCGAGGCCGTCGCGCCCGACGTCCAGGATCTGCGCCCCGGGGACCGCGTCGCGTGGGCCGCAAGCCTCGGCGCCTATGCCGAGCGGGCCGCGGTGCCGGCCCACCGCCTCGTGAAGCTGCCCGAGGACGTCTCCGCGCGGCAGGGCGCTGCGGCGATGCTCCAGGGCATGACCGCCCACTATCTCGCCTGCACCACGTATCCCGTGAAGCCGGGCGACACCTGTCTGGTTCACGCCGCGGCCGGGGGAGTGGGCCTCCTGCTCACGCAGATCGCGAAGCGGCGCGGCGCCCGGGTCTTCGGGACCGTGTCCGGCGCCGAGAAGGCCAGCCTGGCGCGCGAGACGGGCGTGGACGAGACGATCGAGTACACGACGCAGGACTTCGAGGCCGAGGTGCGGCGGCTGACCGGGGGCCGGGGCGTCCAGGTCGTGTACGACTCGGTCGGCAAGACGACCTTCGAGAAGAGCCTCGCCTGCCTCGCGCCCCGCGGGATGATGGTCCTGTTCGGCCAGTCGAGTGGGCCGGTCGCGCCGATCGACCCCCAGGTCCTCTCCCAGCGGGGGTCGCTCTACCTGACGCGCCCGACCCTCTTCCACTACGTCGCCACCCGCGAGGAACTGGTCAGGCGGGCGACCGAGGTCCTGGATTGGGTTCGGGACGGCTCGCTGAAGGTGCGGGTGGGACGGGAGTTTCCGCTTGCCGACGCGGCCGCCGCCCACCGCGCTCTCGAGGGCCGGAAGACGACCGGAAAGGTCCTCCTGATTCCCTGATTCCGCGGATCTGCTGTGAAATGATGGTTCGGCGTGACGCGCCTCTGACTCGCTCGAGAAGGAGGACATCGTGATCCTGGTGACGGGAGCGACCGGAAAGATCGGGCAGGAGGTCGTACGGCAGCTCGCCGCGATCGGCGTCCCGGCGCGGGCTCTCGTCCGGGACCCGGCGCGCGCCTCGCACATCCGGCTGCCGGGCGTCGAGATCGTCGTCGGGGACATGGAGAAGCCCGAGACGCTGGGCGCGGCGCTCGCGGGCGTGGACCGCGTCTTCCTCCTTTCGCCTGCGGCGCGAGAACAGGTCGCCGCCCAGGGCAACGTAATCGAAGCCGCGCAACGCGCGGGCGCGGCGCACATGGTCAAGGTCTCGGTCGCCGGCGGCCCGGATGCCGGCACGCAGATCGGCCGCTGGCACTGGACGACGGAGAAACAGATCGAGGCCTCGGGCATCGGCTTCACGTTCCTGCGACCCACCCTGCTCATGCAACAGATGCTGGCTTACGCCCCGTCGATCACTTCGACCGGCACGTTTTCGGCCCCCGTCGGGACGGGGGAGGTCGCGATCGTGGATGCCCGCGACGTCGCCGCGGTCGCGGTCTGCGCGCTGACGGAGGAAGGCCACGATCGGAAGATCTACGACCTGACGGGTCCGGAGGCTCTTTCCCATGACGCGATGGCCGATCAGATCGCGGCGGCCACCGGCAAGAAGGTTTCGTTCGTCCACGTGCCGCCCGAGTACTATCGCAAGCAGCTGCTCGCGCTCGGCTTCGAGCGGTGGATCGTGGACGACATGCTGGTGCTCGGCGCCTCGTTGCGCGAGGGTTACGGCGCGACGGTGACGACGACGGTCCTCGACGTCACGAAGAAGAGGCCGCGGGCGTTTGCCCAGTTCGCCCGGGACTACGCCAGCGCCTTTCGCGAGGGAAAGTAGCCGGGTCCTGATTCCGACCACCCGGAGACGATCTTCTCTGGTGGCCTTCATTTCCGACCCTGATCGCCGGGTCGGAAGCGGTCCTCGCTTCGGATAAGATTCCGCCCGGACTCCGGAGGAGGATTCCGCGATGCCTGCGCTCATCCCACCGACCTACGACGACGCCGTGCTGGTTCTGCGGCTCTACGAGTTGCGACGCGAGGAGAAACTGCGCGCCGCGCGCGAGTGGTTCCGCGCCAGGTTCTTTCCGCAATCCTTCGAGGACGTCAAGACGGTCGCCCTCGGTGCCGGTGTGGAGAACACGAACTTCCGGATGACGACGGGCTACTGGGACATGGCGGCGTCCTTCGTGGCACAGGGAGTCCTGCACCCCGAGCTCTTCTTCGACTCGGCCGGAGAGGCGCTTTTCGTCTGGGCCAAGCTCGAGCCGTTCCTCGCGCCCCTGCGGCAGGAGTACCAGTCCCCGCGGATGCTCATGAATCTCGAGAGGGCGATCGCGATGGTCCCGTGGGCGGCGGAGAGGGTGAATGTGATTCGGGGGCGGCTGCCGGCCTACCGGGAGCGCGTGCTAAAAGCTTAGACCGTTCGCGGGAACCTTTTCGCGGCTCCGGGTTCCTTCCTGGCGAAGGAGAACCCGATGAAGCTTCCCCGGCCTTCGCAGTTGCTGGCCGCCCTTTTCGTCCTCGCAGCCGTCGTCGGCGTCCTCAGGCTCCCGCGCGGCGTCGGGGGAGCCGCGAAGTCCCGGTTCGCGTCGTCACCTGGAGTCGCTGCCCGGGGGCTCGAGCTCGCCTCGCTCGATGCGGCCCCGGCCCCGCCGGCGGCCGCGGAGTCACCCGGGGGGCTCGCCGCGATGTTCGCCGCTCGCAGGCTGATCCGGACTGCCACCGTATCGCTTGCCGTGGAGCGGTACGCGGAGGCCGCTGACAGGGCTGCCGCCATCGCGGCGGCCAGCGGCGGGTACGTCGCCGATGCACAGGTCTCCCGCGAACACGGCGATTCCGCGCATGGAACGCTGACCCTGCGTGTTCGTGCCGACCGGCTCGATGAGGCGCTGCGCTCCCTGCAGGCCCTCGGGCGGGTCGAGGCGTCGAGCGTCGACGCCCAGGACGTCTCCCGGGAGTACATGGATCTGGAAACCCGCCTGGCCGTCAAGCACGAGGCGCAGGCCCGGATGCGGGACCTGCTGCGGACCAGGACGGCGCGCCTCGCGGACGTGCTCGAGGCGGAGAAGGAGCTCTCGCGTTCGATCGAGGAGTCCGAGCGGCTCGAGGGCGAACGCCGCTACTTCGATCAACACGTCGCGCTCTCGACGATCCGCGTGGAGCTGCACGAGCCGCCCGCGTTTTTCGAGCAGAACGCCCTGGCGCCCCTGCGCGAAGCCCTGCGGGAGGCCCTTCCCCTCGTGTGCCGCTCCGCCGCGACGCTTCTGTCCGGTGCCGCGGCGGTGCTTCCGTGGGCCCTGGTCGCCATCGTGGTCTGGGCGGCGCGCCGGAGGTTGGCGGCCCGGCGCCCGCTTGCCGCGACGACGGAGAGCTGAGCCGTTACGGCGAAGGGGTCGGGGACGGAGCGGGGGCCGCCCCGGCTCGCGCCGCGGCCAGCCAGTTCTGGAATTCGGGATCGGCGCGCAGCTTCGCGAAATCCTCGTCCTCGTCGAAGTACTCGAAATGCCGGAAGCCCCGGTCCAGGGCGCGCTGGAGGTCCTTGAGGGCGCGGCGCGATTCTCCGGCCTTCGCCTCGGCGCCCGCGAGGTTGTAATAACCGCGCGGATCGTCCGGGTCGATCTCGACGGCGACGTTGAGGATCATGTAGGCGCGGTCGTAGCGACCCTCCTCGATCAGCTGTTCCGGCAGGTAAAAGGACGCCCGGGCTCTCAGCGTTGCCAGCGTGCGTTGCGCCGCCAGGCGGTCCTCGGGATCCGCGGATGACGCGGCCTGCTTTCGGAGCGACGCAATACCCAGCTCGGCGGCCACCGTCCGGGCGAGCGGGAGATCCGGGGCCCGGGCCGCTGCCTCGAGCTTCTGGTTGAGGGATTCGATGGATCGGCTGTTGCGCTCGTCGCGAGCGTGCGCCTGCGCGAGCGCCTTTCGAACCGCCGGCTCAGCCGCGAGGGTGGCGGCTCTGTCGGCGGCGGCCGTTACGTCCGCAAGGCCCCGATAGTCGTCGGCGACGTTGGCGTAGGCGATGGATGCCCCGGCCGCGTTGCCCGAGGCCTCGAGCGCCCGCGCGCGCTCCATGTCGCGGTGCAGGAGCGCCTCGATCCGCGCGTCGTCCCGGGCCAGGGCCCCGCGCTTCATGGCCTCGATGTCCATCCAGGCAATCGCGTCCTCGGCGAGCGGCGCGGGCGGCCATTCGTGCCCGCCGTCGAAGACCTCGATGCGGTGGGGCACCTTCGCGGCGGCGAGCTTCCGGTCGAGATCGCGCATTTCGTAGTAGTTGAAGTCGCGGTTGCCGACCGTGCCGAAGTAGGCGAAGGAGAGTCCCTCGAGCGGCACCCGCTCGTCGGCCACTCCGGCGCCGCAGCCGATGACTCCGGCGATTGCCTTCGGAGCGTGGACGGCGAGGTTCACCGCGGCGCGCGCGGTTCCGGAAAACCCGGTCAGGGTGATGCGGCGATCGTCGATCGCGAGCCGCTCGTGCGTATCGCGCCACATCGCCTGAATCGCCGGTCGGTTGGGATCGTCCTTCGTGTCGCTGCGCGAGTCGTGGGACGAGACGAGGATCCAGCCGTGCGCCTCGGCGGCCTCGCGAAAGCGCTCGAGCGGCACGAGCGCGCGCCCGCGTGCATCGAGCAGGTAGAGGACGGGCCAGCGCCGATCGGGAGTGTAGGCCGAGGGAAGGTAGAGGGCGTAGCTCAGGGACGGCGCCTCGCGGCAGGCGATCTTCTCGACCACGCGGCCGCGCGGAAGGGCGTCTCCCGGGATGCCGGACGTGATCGAAGTCGCGATGAAGGCGGCCGCCAGTGCCGCGGCGGGCTCAGAGCGACGCAAGGCGCTCGACCAGGTCCACGACGCGATTCGAGTAACCCCACTCGTTGTCGTACCAGGCGAGAACCTTGGCGTAGCCGTCCACGGCGGCCTGGGTCGAGAGCGCGTCGAAGACGGCCGAGTGCGGGTTTCCAATGATGTCCGAGGATACGAGCGGCACCTCGCTGTACTCGATGATGCGCTGCAGGGGTCCCTCCGCGGCTGCCTTCACGGCGGCGTTAACTTCGGCCGCCGAGACCGGTCGCGCGAGGCGGCACGTGAGGTCGACGATCGAGCCGTCGGGCACGGGAACGCGCATGGCCATGCCGTCGAGGCGGCCCCGGAGGCGCGGAAGCACCTTTCCGACGGCCTTCGCGGCGCCGGTGGTCGTCGGGATGATGTTCTGAGCGGCGGCGCGGCTGCGGCGCAGGTCCTTGTGCGGGACGTCGGCCAGTCGCTGATCGTTCGTGTAGGCGTGCACCGTCGTCATGAAGCCTTCCTCGATGCCGAAGCTCTCGTCGAGCACGCGGGCGATTGGCGCGAGGCAGTTGGTCGTGCAGGAAGCGTTCGAGACGATGCGGTGCTCCGGGCGCAGATCTCCGTCGTTGACGCCCATGACGATCGTCGCGTCGATCTCGTCCCTGGCCGGGACGGTCAGGACCACTTTCGCCGCACCGGCCGCGAGGTGCCGGGCGAGCGCCTCGCGCGTCAGGATCTTGCCCGTCGATTCGATGACGATGTCCACGCCGCGCGCCGACCAGGGGATGCGCGCCGGGTCCTTCTCGGCCGTCATCGCGACGCGGCGGCCGTCGACGGTCATGCTGTCCGAGTCGGTCGCGACGTCCTTCGAAAACACGCCCATGACAGTGTCGTACTTGAGCAGGTACGCGAGGTGGTCGTTGTCGAAGAGGTCGTTGACGGCGGCGATCTCGATATCCGCCCGGTCCGCAACGATGCGAAAGACGCTCCGGCCGATCCGGCCGAAGCCATTGATGCCGATCCGGACGCGTTTCAAGGCGTCTCCAGCGCGGCGAAGCGCTCGACGAGGTCGACGGCGCGGTGCGCGTATCCGTAGCCGGAGTCGAACCAGGAGAGCGTCTTCGAGAGGCGGTCCCCGAGCGTCATGGTCGCCAGGGAGTCGAAGGTGGCCGAGTAACGCGAGCGGGCCACGTCGGAGGAGACGATGGGCTCCGTCTCGAATGCCAGGACGCCCTTCCAGCGCGGCGCCCCGGCCGCGGCGCGGAGAGCCTCGTTGATCGCCTGCCGCGTTACGGGCTTCTCGTGCCAGCAGACGAGATCGACGACCGATCCGTTGGAGACGGGCACGTTCATCGCGTAGCCCGTGAGCTTTCCCGAGAGCTCGGGCAGCAGGTCCACGACCATCGCGGGGGACCGGGACTCCTGCGGGATGATGTTCTCGGCGGCGGCGCGGCCGCGGCGCTTGTCCTTCAGCGGGACGTCGGCCAGGCGGTGGGCGCTCGTGTAGGAGTGAACTGTCGTGAAGATGGCTCGCCGGATGCCGAAGGCGTGCTCAAGGGCCTTCACGACGAGCGCCAGGCAGTGCGCCGTCGACGAAGCGTTGGACACGACGCGGTGTTCGGCGGCGATCCGATCCTCGTTGATTCCCGCGATGACCGTGATGTCGGGCTTCTCGAGGGGCGGAGCGAGCAGAATCACGCGCCGGGCGCCCGCGGCTAGGTGGGCTTCGGCCTCGGCCCTCGTGCGGCCTCGGGACGTCGCTTCGAGCACCGTGTCGACGCCGAGCTCCCCCCAGCGAGGCACCGCCGGCTGGTCCTTGCCGGTCAGCAACGGGATCTTCCGGCCACCGACCCAGAGCGTGCTGCCTTCCAGGGTGACCTCTTCGTCGAAGCGGCCGAGCAGGGTGTCGAACTTGAGCAGGTATTCGAGGCCCGCGGGCTCGGCCAGGTCGCTGATGGCGCCGACGCGGATGTCGTCGCGGTCGTGGAGCAGACGCAGGAGGTTGCGTCCGATCCGCCCGAACCCGAAAATGCCGACGGTGGGCACCCGCCGTGTCTACCACACTCCGGGGAATCGCCGAAGAATCGGCGGGTCGAACACGGATAATCCGGGGACCGGAAGCAGAGGGGCGGGTCAGGGGACCGGCAGGAACCAGCTCTCGCTGGTGCAGAGCTGCTCGCCTCCGGGTACGGCGCTCCAGCGCACCGGCTCGCCGGGCGGCGGGTCTCCGGCACGGAGCGGTGCGGCCTCCGCCGTCTTGCGGGCGAGCAGCGTGAGTTCGCCCTCGACGATGCTGCAGTGCCGGCCACGGGGCAGCTCGACCATGAGCGACGGAGACCCGGAAGACCCGGTGAAAACCGTCCAGTCGCGGAAGGGTATTCCGTGGTCGAAGAAGACGCCTTCGGCGCCCTCCCACGGTCCCGGGCCGGCACCGGCGAGAACCAGTCGAACGCTCGACAAATCGGTGGCGTGATTGCGGCGGCCGCCGCAGTCTCCCTCGGTGCCCCACGAGCGCGCGAACACCTGCCAGACCTCGCGCGCGGCCGTCGCTTCCGTCTGGATGGCAATGCCGTAGACGGGATGAAGCTCCGGATGCGGGTCGTGCGCGTTGTCGATTCCGAAGAGCCCGATCACGGTGGCCGGACGGCGGTCGAGCGCCGGATACGGGCCCGCCTCTCCTTCATGACGGTTGGGTTTCCCGAGAATCGCGGAGATCGGCCGGTAGCTGGCGACACGGAATGGGAGCTGTTTCCACCACGGCGTGCGGAACCACCGAACCGTCTGCGCGGTCGAGAACTCGACGCCGATCATCGTCTCGTACCGGGAACCCGGCTCCGGGCGGATCACGCCCGCCGCACCGTCGGTCTCGAAGAAGAGCCCCGCGTCTCCATCGAGCGCGATGTGGACCGGCCCGCGGCCGACCGTCGAGACGCGTCCGGTGAACGTCGCGGGGCCCCAGTTGACGTGGCCCGACAGGTCTCGACCGCGCCCGCGATTTGGCCCGAGCGGGCACTTGCTCCGGTGCGGCGAGCAGCCCGCGTCGATCGCGGGCTTCTGCAGCGAGCAGCGCGGCGTGCGGACCGCCGGGACCCAGGGGCTCCCGTCTTGGCGTCGCTCGATGCGAAACCCGTCGCAGGCCGCGCAGACGACGGGCCGCTCTCCTCCGGCCCATCCCGGGTTAAGAGGAATGCGGTTCGAGTCGTACCGCGCAAGCTCGAGCGTCATCGTGCCGGCGGCGCCGCGCTCGGTCCCGGAGCCCGGCTCGACCGTGATGTTCAGGCGCGCCGGGTCGCTCGCGTCCGCGCACGGGACCGGCTTCGGCGCCGAGGCCTCGGGCGACTCGAGGGGGCTGCGATCGTAACGGCCCCAGTCGATCCAGATGTGCGTCGAGCCAGGGTAATCCAGGTTCCGCGGTACGACGAGTTCGCTGCCGACGAGGTCGGCGACGGGGGTGAACGCCATCGTGACCCCGGGAATGAAGATGAGCCCCTGGTCCTGGGAGCGATCCGGAGCCAGCAGGGGTAGTGCCACGCCGTCGGCGCCGCGTACGCAGCCGCCGGCCTCGAGCTTTACGCGGTTACCGGGAGCGACGGCGAGATCGAGCTCCTGGCGGGAGCGATCCGGCCTGAGGTGGCGGGTCTGGCCCGCGGGAGGAGCCTCGGCGAGCAGCGACGCAGCGGCGAGGCCGAGCGAGGCGGCGAGCCAGACCGGTTGCAGGCGACACATCGAGTGAGACATCACTTTACAGCGCGCGCGGATACACTGTCGGCCGTGAGAACGCGGGTTCGGGCGGCCGCAATGGTGGGACTTCTGCTGGCCGCCTCCGTCCGCGCGGCGGACAAGCCCCGTGCCCGCGACCTCGGCGTTCCCTTCGACGGCACTCCCGGTCCGCTGAATGCGATCACGGACGTGCGCGGCGTCGAGGTGGGGCACAGCACGATCATCCGGGGAGATGGCGCACTCGAAGTCGGCAAGGGCCCCGTGCGCACGGGGGTCACGGCGGTCGTCCCGCGCGGAAAGGCCACCAACGACGACCCCGTCTTCGCGGGCTGGTTCGCCTTGAACGGGGCCGGCGAGATGACGGGAACGACCTGGATCGAGGAATCGGGGTTTCTCGAGGGGCCCGTGATGATCACGAACACGCACAGCGTCGGTGCCGTCCACGCGGGGACCATCGCCTGGCGCGTCAAGCAGGGCGCGGCGGACGCGACCGGCTACTGGTGGTCCAACCCCGTGGTCGCCGAGACCTGGGACGGCGAGTTGAACGACATCAACGGATTTCACGTCAAGGAGGCCAACGTCTTCGAAGCGCTGTCGAGCGCACGCGCGGGGCCGGTCGCCGAGGGCAGCGTCGGTGGCGGAACGGGGATGATCTGCAACGGCTTCAAGGGAGGGATCGGTACGGCGTCGCGACTGCTTTCGGCCGAGGCCGGGGGGTACACGGTCGGCGCGCTCGTACAGTGCAATTACGGGCGCAAGCTCGACCTGCGCGTCGCCGGTGTCCCCGTGGGAAGAGAGATCGTCGGCTCGGGCGCGCGCGATGACGACGCGGGGTCCATCATCATCGTGGTCGCGACGGACGCACCGCTGTTGCCCCACCAGTTGAAGCGGCTGGCCCGCCGCGCGGCGCTCGGCCTCGCGCGGGACGGCTCAATCGGGGGCAACGGCTCGGGCGACATTTTCATCGCGTTCTCGACGGCCAACCCTGGAGCGGCACGACCCGAAGGTATGGTGGGGCTGACGATGTTGCCGAACGACCGGCTGGGCCCGCTGTTCGAAGCGACGGTCCAGTCGGTGGAGGAGGCGATCATCAACGCGATGATCGCGGCGGAGACCATGAAGGGCGTCAACAACCTCGTCGTCCGCGCTCTGCCGCACGACGAGCTCCAGCGCATCCTCCGGAGGTACAACCGGCTCGTCGAGCTGGCGCACCATTGAATCGGCGCCGCCGGCAGCCGGCCGCGCCCTCGGAAAAACCCGCGGTCACAAGTGGCGCGGCCTCGTTTGAATATACTTACCCGGTTGCCCCCGGAATCGGTTCTTCCGAAAGGAGTCCCATGAATTCCGTGCGTCCTCTCCGGACGGTCCTGGCCCTGTCGTGCCTGCTGTTGGCGCCGGCGCGTGTCTTTTCCGAGTCCTCGCCTGCTTCGAAGGCGCCGGCCGGCGCCGAGAAGACGAAGGAGAAGACGCTCTCCGAGCAGTTCGAGGGTCTGCAGTTCCGGAACATCGGTCCTTTCCGCGGCGGCCGCGCCTGCGCGGTGTCGGGTGTGCGGCACCAGCCGAACACGTTCTACTTCGGGGGCACGGGCGGAGGCGTCTGGAAGACGACCGATGGCGGCTCCAACTGGGAGAACGTCTCGGACAAGGATTTCAAGACCGGATCGGTCGGAGCGATCGCGGTTTCGGAGTCGGACCCCAACGTCGTGTACGTCGGCATGGGGGAGGCGCCCATCCGCGGCAACGTGTCGCACGGCGACGGCGTCTACAAGTCGACCGACGGCGGGCGCACCTGGAAGAACGTCGGCCTGAAGGACACCCGGCAGATCGCGCGCGTGCGCATCCATCCGAAGAACCCCGATCTCGTCTACGTCGCGGCGCAGGGACACGTCTGGGGGCCGAACGTCGAACGCGGGGTCTTTCGCTCCGAAGACGGCGGCGGGACGTGGAAGAAGGTTCTCTACGTCGACGAGAACACGGGTGCCTCGGACCTCTCGATGGACCCGAGCAACCCGCGCGTCCTGTACGCCGGCTTCTGGACGGTCGTGCGCCATCCCTGGGAGCTCGTGTCCGGGGGCGCCGGATCGAGCCTGTGGAAGTCCACCGACGGCGGCGACACCTGGAAAAAGCTGACCGCGGGGCTGCCCGAGGAGATGTGGGGCAAGGTCGGCGTCGCGGCCTCGGCCGCGCAGCCGGGGCGTGTCTTCGCGTTCGTGGAGGCCAGGCACGGCGGCCTCTTCCGCAGCGACAACTACGGCGAGAAGTTCACGCACGTCAACGACGAGCACAAGATCGTCGAGCGCGCCTGGTACTACTCGTGGGTCTATCCGGGCACGCAGAACGCGGAGACGGTCTACCTGCCGAACGTCCGGATGCACAAGTCGACGGACGGAGGCCGCACGTTTTCCGATCTCTCGGTTCCGCACGGCGACAACCACGACATGTGGATCGATCCGGACGACGGCGGCCGCTTCATCCTCGGCAACGACGGCGGCGCCACGATCACGTACAACGACGGGAAGACCTGGTCCACCCAGTACAACCAGCCGACCGCGCAGTTCTACCGTGTCACGACCGACAACCAGTACCCCTACTGGGTCTATGGCTCGCAGCAGGACAATTCGAACGTCGTCATCGCCAGCGGCAAGCCCGGCGGCGGCATCGACCGTGAGGACTGGCACGACGCGGGCGGCGGCGAGAGCGGCTGGATGGCCGTCGATCCCACCGACCCGAACATCGTGTACGCGGGCGAGTACGGCGGTGTGATCACGCGGTACGACCACCGCACGAAAGAGGTGCGCAACGTCATGGCGTGGCCGCAGCTCGCCGACGGTCACGCGACGAGCGACCTGAAGTACCGCATCCAGTGGAACGCTCCGATCGTGATCTCGCCGAACGACCCGAAGGTTCTTTACCACGGCGCGCAGATGCTTCTGCGCAGCCGTGACGGCGGCGAGACGTGGGAAGAGGCCTCGCCGGACCTCACGCGCAATGACAAGTCGAAGCAGGGCAAGTCCGGTGGGCCCATCACGGTCGACATCACGGGTGTCGAGCTCTACGAGACGATCTTCGCGCTCGCCGAATCGCCGGTCGAGAAGGGAGTCATCTGGGCGGGCTCCGACGACGGGCTCGTGCACGTCACGCGCGACGACGGCAAGAGCTGGCAAAACGTCACCCCGAAGGGAATTCCGGAGTGGATCCAGATCAACTCCATCGAGGCCTCGCCGCGCGACAAGGGGACGGCCTACGTCGCGGCGACGATGTACAAGTGGGACGACTTCAAGCCGTACCTCTACAGGACGACCGACTACGGGAAGACCTGGACGAAGATCGTCGGCGGAATCCCCGAGGGCGCGTTCACGCGCGTCGTGCGCGAAGACCCCGCGCGCAAGGGGCTTCTCTACGCGGGCACGGAGACCGGCCTCTACGTCAGCTTCGACGATGGAGCCAGCTGGCAGCCGTTCCAGCGCAACCTTCCGGTAACGCCGATCACCGACCTCGCCGTCAAGAACGACGACCTGGTGGTCGCGACACAGGGGCGGGCGTTCTGGATCCTCGATGACCTGACGCCGATCCGCAAATGGAGCGACGCGGTGGCGGCATCCTCCGCCCACCTCTTCCCCGTTCGCGCGACCGTGCGGATGGACATCGACACACGCGACGACGAGGACGAGCCGCGGCGGGCCGTCGGCGAGAACATGCCCGCGGGGGTCGTCGTCGACTACTGGTTGAAGGACGCCCCGAAGGCCACCGACAAGGTGACCCTCGAGTTCCTGGACGGCGACACCGTGATCCGGAGCTTCTCGAGCGCCAAGCCGCCCAAGGCGGAAGACCTCGAGAAACAAGCCAAACTGGACGAGGAGCGCAAGAACGTCGACAAGCCGCTCGAGCCGAAGGCGGGCGTGAACCGGTTCGTCTGGGACATGCGGGTTTTGAAGCCGACGCTCGTCCCGAAGGCGGTTTTCAACGAAGGTACCAAGGCTCCGCCGAAGGTCGCCCCGGGCACCTACGCGGTGAGACTGACCGTCGGCGGGAAATCCTACACGGAGCCGATCGAGGTGCGCGTGAGGCCGGGCGTGGCGGCCACGGCCGCCGACCTGAAGGCCCAGTACGAGCTCCTGAAGACGATTCGCGACCGCCTCTCCGACACGAGCGTGGCCGTGCTGAAGATCCGCGACGTGCGCCAGCAGGTCAACGAGGTGGCCGAGCGCGCGGCGCGCCTGGGCAAGGGAGACGCGCTGGCGAAGCAGGCGGCCCCGATCTCCGAGAAGCTCACGATCATCGAGGAAAAGCTGACCAACCCGCGGATCAAGGCGGACGAGGACGATCTCAACTACGAGCCGAAGCTCGACCACGACTGGGTGTACCTGGCCGCCGTCGTCGGGAGTGCGGACGCGAAACCCCTGGCGTCTTCGGTTCAGTACTACGCCATCCTGAAGGCCCGCCTCGATGCGATCCTGGCGGAGCTGCAGGCTGTACTCGACAAGGACGTCCGGGATTACAACCGGGCCGTCGAGGCGGCGAAGATCGCGCCCGCGGCGGCCGCTCCGAAGATCCCGGACTGATGATCGCATTCGGGAGGAGAAAGGCATGACGAAACGGAGAGCCACGGTTCTGGCGATCCCGCTCGCATACGCGGCGGCGTTGGCGTTCGGGCAGGCCCCCACGACCACGAGCACCCAGATGCCGCCCCGCCCGGCGGCCCCGTCGACTGCCGCGGCGGCACCGGGCGCAGGGTTCCGCGCCGAATACGTGGCCGAAGTCGAAAGCGTCGGCCAGAAGCTCGTCGATCTCGCGGAGGCGATGCCCGCCGACAAATACGGCTGGCGTCCCGCAGCGGGCGTGCGGTCCGTCGGAGAGGTCTACATGCACGTGGTGGCCGGCAACTCGATGCTGCCGACCTTTCTCGGCTTGAAGCAAATGGAGGGCGTGTCCCGCCAGAGCGAGAAGACCGTCACCAGCAAGGCGCAGATCGTCGAGCTCCTCAAGGCGTCGATTGCGAACGCGAAGTCCGCGATCGGCGCGGTTTCCGATTCCGATCTCGACCGGAAGGTCAAGACGTTCGGCAGCCAGGAGATGACGGAGCGGCAGGTCCTCATGCGCATCCTGGTGCACATGCACGAGCACCTCGGCCAGTCCATCGCCTACGCACGGATGAACGGCGTCACGCCGCCCTGGTCGAAGACGGAGTAGGACGGGTGCGGCGCGCGAGCGCGTTGCTCGTCGCGGTGGTGGCTGCGGCCGCCGTGGGCGCCGTCGCGAGCGCCGAGCGCTCCGCCGATCGCCTGCCTCCGGTCTTTCTCAACCACGTCTACCGCGTCCTCGACCGCGAGACCTTCGAAGCGGTAGAGCGCTCGGAGTATCTCCGGACCGAATTTGCCCAGTTCGAGAAGCGCAGCACGAAGTCCGGCAGCGACTCGTGGAGCGGACTCTACTTCTACGGGGAGCACACCTACTTCGAGTTTCTCGAAGCGGACGCCGCCCGCGATCGCCCGGTCGGCGCCTGCGGAATCGGCCTCGGCATCGAAGAGGTCGGCGGCAGCGCCGCGGTGCGCGCGGCGCTCGAAGATCTCGGCCGGGGTACCGTCATGGAGCGACAACGCCCGCGCGAGAGCGAGGGGCGCACGGTGCCGTGGTTTCGGATGACGGGCCTCGAGCCGAAGGACCCGGGGCTCGTCGCGTTCGTGATGGAGTACGAACCGGGCTTCCTGAAGCTCTGGAATCCGGCCATCATGCCCTCGCTCTCGGGCATCACCCGGAGCGCCGTCCTGGAACGCTATCGCGCAAAGGCGGCCCGGGCCGCTCCGGCACCCGGCGCTCTGCTCAAGGACATCACGGCGGTGACGTTGGCCCTCACCCCGGATCAATCGACGCTTCTTGGCGCCGAGCTCTCGGCCCTGGGATACCGGGGCGGAACCGCCGCCGGAAAGTCCGGCTGGGTCGGCCCCGATATCCGTTTCACCATCGGGCCGGCCTCTCCCGGTCGCGAAGGCATCACGGCGCTCGAAATGTCGCTCAACCGCAGGCGGCTGGAGCCCCGCCTCGTCGAAATCGGCCCTCGGATGCGCCTCGAGGTGCGACAGGATGGCACGGCGAATCTGAGCTTCTGAGCCTCCTCCGGGCACCGGCCCTCCCGGCGCACGAACTTTCCCTTGCCGAATCCGTCTTCTCTACCGATGTCGGAAATCCCCATCGAGGCCCAGGGCCTGCACAAGGTCTACCGCTCGCGGTTCGGGTCGCGGAGCATCACGGCCCTGGAGGACGTGTCCTTTCGGGTTGAGCCGGGGCAGATCTTCGGCCTCCTCGGCCCCAACGGGGCGGGGAAGACGACCGCGGTCAAGATCCTTCTCGGCTTGACGGGCGCCACCGCAGGTCGGGCGAGCCTTTGCGGCCTTCCGGCGAGCGATCCGGAGAGTCGCCGGCGCGTCGGCTACCTGCCGGAGGGCCATCGGTTCCCCGGTTATCTGACGGCGCGGCAGACGCTCTCCATCTTCGGACGCATGTCGGGGGCGGACCCCGCCGTCCTGCGGCGAAGGGGGCCGGAACTTCTCGAGCGCGTCGGCCTCTCCGCCTGGAGCCGCGTGCTCGTGAAGAAGTTCTCCAAGGGCATGACCCAGCGCCTGGGTCTTGCGGCCGCGCTCATCCATGACCCCGACGTGTTGCTCCTCGATGAGCCGACCGATGGCGTCGACCCCGTCGGACGGCGTGAGATTCGCGACTTCCTGCAGGAGGAGGCGGCCCGGGGCAAGGCGATCCTCGTGAACTCCCACCTGCTGTCGGAGATCGAGCGAACCTGCGGCCGGGTGGCCGTGCTGCGCGCGGGGCGGGTCGTGGCGGAGGGTCGAGTCGAGGAACTGACGGCTTCGGGCACGGGCTATCGCCTCGTCGCGGTGGGCGTGGATGAGGCGCTCATGGCGAGGCTGCGCGCGACCGGAGCGTCGCTCGAGCGGGTGGATGGGCATTTCGATCTCACCGCCCGCGACGTCGACCATCTGAATACGGTCGTCGACCTACTGCGGTCGGGCGGCGCGAAGCTCGAGGAGCTCTCCCCGGTGCGCGCGAGCCTGGAGGACGTTTTCGTGGGGCTGGTCCGGGACGCCGCTCCCGTCGAAGCGCCCGGCCGGAGGGTTGCATGAGGGCGATCGCCGCGAGCATCGAAGAGGTGTTCCGCGAGGCGGCGGCGCGCTGGACGCTCGTCGCCTATTTCGCGCTGTCCTCGCTTTTCATCCTGGTGTTCGCGCTCGCCGTGAATCTCGACATCGTCAACGGCGCGCTTGCCGGGGCAAAGCTCTTCGGCCAGTCGGTGGAGCTCGGAGAGAGAGCGGTCGACGTCGACCGGCTCGTCCTCGGCTTCGAGTCGGGCTTCTCCGGCTTCATCTATCTCGTCGGCACCTTTCTCGCTCTGTTTGCCACGGCCCACCTGGTCCCGCGGCTGCAGGAGAAGGGCACGATCGACCTCTACCTGTCTCGCCCGGTCGGCCGGATCCGTCTTCTCGTTTCCCGCTACGCGGGAGGATTGCTGCTGGCCGCCGCCAACCTGGCCTATCTCATCGGCTCGATGTGGCTGATCGTGGTATGGAAGACGAAGGTCCTCCACCCGCGTTTCCTGCTCTCGGGCCTCGTGATCCTCTTCACGATCGCCGCACTGCTCGCCTTCGCGTTTCTGGTCGGCGTCGTCACTTCGTCGACGGGCGTCTCCCTGATGGCGACCTACGCCGTGTTCTTCCTGGCCGCCGCGCTCTCGGCGCACAATCGGATCGCCGCGGTGGTCTCGACGGAGCTCTCGGCGCGGATCGTCCAGGGGCTCTACTGGGTGCTGCCGAAGACGGCCGAGCTCGGACAGGCCACCGTCGCGCTGGTCGCCGGCCGCCAGGCGCCGGAAGCGCTCGCCGGCGTCGACCACCTCGCCGTCTACGGCTCGACGGCGATCTTCGCGGTCGCGGCCCTCTCGCTCGCCTCCTGGCTGTTCTCGAGAAAGGACTTCTGAGATGAACTCCCCCCGCATCGGTCAGCGCCTCGCCGTCGCTCTGTCGCTCGCGCTCCTTGGCCAATCGAGTCTCCTCGCGGTGCGCCGCACCGAAGATCCGCTCGCCCTCGTGCCGGCCGGGGCAGTGACGGTCGGAGTCATCCATTGGAACGAGTTGCGCACGAGCCCGCTCGGGGCGAAGGTGTTCGCGGAAATGGACGAAATCTCCACCGACGGCGACGCCGCCCGATTCCTCGAGGAGGCGCAGCTCGATCCTCGGCGGGACGTGGACACGATCATCGTGGCCATGTCGCCGGCCGCCCCGGGGACCGGAGACCAGAGCCTCGTCTTCTTCGAAGGCCGGTTCGACGTCGATCGCCTCTCGACGGCCCTTCTCGTCCGCGGCGGAGCGCGACGGATGGCGTCCGGTACGGACTACTTCCGTCTTCCGGCCAGGGACGCATCGGCCGCGAGCCGGGGGGGAGACCCCGGAGCCCTGGCGTTCATCAATCGCCAGCTCATCGTGGCCGGCGACGAGCCGGCGGTCGTCGCGGCGCTCGCGCGGCGCGAGTCCGGCGGGGCCGGAAGCCTGATGTCCGGCCAGGGCCTCGGTCGGTACCTCGCGCGGATTCGACCCGACGCTTCGGCGTGGGCGCTCGTGGATCTGAAGCGGTTTTCGTCCTCCCGGAGCCAGGGTACGCGCAGGGATGCCGAGGTCGACGCCGCCAGCGGCGAGCCGGGCCAGGCGATCGTCGGCGCGATGAAGTCGGTTTCGACCCTGGCTCTCCAGGCCTCGGTCGAGAGCGATGGGGTCGAGCTGTCCGCGCAGGGCCTGACCGGCGATGCCGAGGCGCGCGGCCTGCTCGAGGATTCGCTGCGGGGGGTGCTCGCGATGTGGCGGCTGGCCGCGCAGGAGAAATCGCCCGAGACCGTCTCGGTCCTGCGGCGCTTCCAGGTCGAGAACGACGGCGAGGGCGTCTCGATCCGCGGCAAGCTGCCGGCGAGCTTCCTGCGTGCGCTCTCGGAACGGCACGCGGAAAAGCGTTAGTCTGGAGCCCATGCGCGCAGGTGCTCTGCCGGGGGCGACCCTGGCCGTGCTCGTTGCCACGGGATCGGCGATTGCGACCGGGCTACCGCCCCTGAAGCCGCCCGTTCCGGCCCCCGTGAAGCTCGAGCCTTGTGACATTGCCGGCCTCGAGGGCAAGGCCCGCTGTGGCACGTATGAGGTCTTTGAGAACAGGCAGACTCGCACGGGGCGAAAGATTCCGCTCACGATCGTGATTCTCCCGGCCACCGGGCCCAACCGGCTCTCCGATCCGTTCATCTTCCTGAACGGCGGACCCGGCGAGTCGTCGACGGAGCCGGCCCCCTGGCTCGCGCGCGAGTTTTCCAGGCTGCGCCAGCAGCGGGACATCCTCCTCGTGGATCAGCGCGGCACAGGCGGTTCGCACCCTCTCAACTGCGAGATGTTTCTGCCGGCCGACGATCTCCAGAGCTATCTCGGCGAGTTTTTCCCGCTCGAGGACGTGCGCCGATGCCGCGCGAAGCTGGAGCAGGACGCGGATCTCGGGCTCTACACGACCTCGATCGGGATGGACGATCTGGACGACGTGCGCGCGGCCCTCGGCTACGATCGCCTGAACCTCTACGGAGGCTCCTACGGAACGCGCGCGGCGCTCGTCTATCTGCGGCAACATCCCGACCACGTGCGCTCGGTCCTGCTCGAGGGCGTCGTGCCGACCAACGATCGAATGCCTCTCCCGTTCCCGCGGGGGGCCGAGCGCGCGCTCACGGGAGTGCTGGCGGAGTGCGCCGCCGAGGCGGCCTGCAACGCGGCCTTTCCGAACATTGGCCAGGAAGAGAAGAGTGTCTTCGCACGACTCTCCCGCGCTCCGGTGACCGTCTCGGTACTCCATCCGGATACGGCCAGGCCGGCTTCGGTTTCACTGTCGCGCGACCTGGCGGCCGAGGCGATCCGCTACATGCTCTACTCCTCGGGGAACGCCCGCGAAGTCCCGGCCGTGCTGCATCAGGCTGCGCAGGGGGATTTCACGCCGCTCGCAGAGCTCGCCCTCTTCGGGCGCCAGCGCGTCGTCGCGACGGGCTCGACCGGGATGTACCTGTCCGTCACGTGCGCCGAGGACCTCCCGTGGATTCTCCCCGGCGAAGGCGAGCGCGCGGCCGAAGGCACGTTTCTCGGAGATTACCGGCTGCGCCAGCAGCGCGCGGCCTGCGCGCTCTGGCCTCGGGGGCGCATTCCCGAGGGCTACCTCGATCCCGTGCAGGCGACGGCACCGGTGCTTCTGCTTTCGGGGATGTGGGATCCGACGACGCCCCCCTCGAACGCAGAGGCGGTGGCGAAGCATCTGCCGAACAGCCTTCAGGTCGTCATTCCGCACGGCGCCCACAACTCCGATGGACTCGAAGGCCTCGACTGCGTGAAGAACCTCCAGATCGCGTTCGTCGAAAGCGGTTCCGTGAAGGGGCTCGACACGCGCTGCGTCGAGCGCATACGACGGCCGCCCTTCCGCACCGAGCCGATGGAGATGAAGGTCGTCCCCCTCTCGGAGGCCGACCTGGCGAGATTCGCGGGGCGCTATGTCGAAGAGGCAGGCTCCCTCGAGGTCGAGGGAACGCTCGAAGCCGGAAGGCTCGTGCTCACCATCCCGGGAGAACGACGCTTCGTTCTGGCTCCCGTTGCGCAGGCACGGTTCCGCGTGGCTGGCGCCCCGAGCCTCGCCGTGAGCTTCGACGTCGCAGACGGCGCGGTTCGCCGCGCCACGCTCACTGACTCCGGGAACCCCGTGCTGACGCTCGTTCCGAAGACTTCTCCCGCGAAGAACTGACCTTCGGCGCGACGGCCCTCAGTTTTTCGGCGCCGCGGTCGGTTTCGGGCTGGCCTTGCCCGGAGCTGGCGCACCGCCGCCCGCCCCTGTGGCCTTTTCCTGCTCCTTCTTCAGCTGGTCGGTGCGCGCGGCCATCAACGCCTTGAGCTCCTCGGAATGGGGCTGGCCGAGCCGAGCCCCCGCCATGGCGGTTCGCTGCATGAGCTCCGGCATCTTCTCGAGCGACTTCTGGCCGGCCGAGGTCTTGTAAAAGGCCGTCAATTCCTTGAGCTCGGCGTCCGTGAAGGCCTGCGTGTACATGCGCGTGAGCTCCGGGAGCATCGCGTCCCAGGTCATGTACTTGCGCAGCCACCCGAGCATGATCTCGCGGTACGGCGTGAGGCCGGGGTTGCGGGCGACCTCGGAATCGATCATCGCGGCCGAGGCCTCCTGCACGGTCCTCTCGAGCTTCATGACCTTGAAGAGCTCGAGCGCCGCCGCCGCGCTCGCGGCGGGAACCGGCACCAGAGTCGGCGCAGGAGGTTGCGCCGTCTTCGGGAGAGCGGCAGCAGGCTTCGGCGCGGTGGCCGGTTTTTGCGCGGCCGCCGGGCTCGCGATCGAGAGTGCAGCGATCAGGGACAGAGCGACCCATGCGGAGCGCGAGGGCATCGAAGTTCCTCCCGGAAGCGCGAGGACTCGTCCCGCCAAGATCGCTTCCGGGCAGTCGGACGGAGGCATCCCTTCCAGCGCCGGAGAATATGACGGGCAGCCCCGGTTAGCCACCGGAAAATGTGCCGAAACGGGTCAGGCCGCTGCTTTTCGGGCCTCGGCGCGCGCCGAGCGCAGCATCGCGAGCGCCGTGTAGAGGACGACCGCAACGACGAGCCAGCGCAGCACCGTGAGAGGCAGGGACTTGACGAGAAACGCCGCGATCAGGACGGCCGGGATTCCGCCGAGGGCGAGACCCACGGCGGCCCGGAGGTTGTAACTTCCGCGGGCGATGAAGCGCAGGCTTCCGACGGGCATCAGGAAGGCGCAGGAGCCCATCATGATGGGAAACGCCGCCTTGGGATTCATGCCGAGAAGTGCGACGAGGATCATGCAGGGGGCGTAGAGGCCGATCCCGAGCGTCATCAACGCGCCGAGCACGAAGTTACCGGCGATCCCCGCCCAGAAGAGGGGCGATGTCAGCCCGAGCGTCTCCCCGCCCGAGGGAAAGAGGCCGAGGTTCGTCATCGCGAAAAACGAGGCCGCGGCCATCAGCGCCAGGCCCATGCCCACCTGCACCTGGCGGCGGGGAAGGCCCGCCACGATGCCCGCGCCGAGCCACGCCCCGGCGACCGACGCCGCGATCATCCCGACCAGGGTCCTCATCTCGACCTCCACGATCGCGATGAAGATGAAGGCCTGAGTGATCGTCGGCAGCGTATGGCCGACGTTGAGCGTGCCGGGAATTCGCTCGTCGGGAACCAGGCGCTTCAGCTTGAAGACGGACGCCGTCGGGGCGAAAGATCCGATTCCGAGGGTGTCGAAGAAATTGGTGACGAACCCGATCGCGATCTCGAGGGCTCGGGGCCGACCGTCGCCCTTGCCTCGGGCAGAACGCACCCACACGACCACGTACACCGCGGTGATCACCGCGAGGGTGAGGAAGAGAATCTGTTTTGGGGTGGCCACTGTGCCTATGGTAGTCCAATCTCCTTTTGGTCACTTGCGCGTGTCGAGTCCGGGTTCCTTCGCCTCGCTCGGAATGACAAGGCCTGGTACGAGGCCGCGTACAGGCAGCATTCGGTCCGCAATCCGATAGAGTGGCGGCCCATGAAGATCCGCAGAATCGCCGCCTACCGCACCGAGCTCCCGCTTCGCGAGGGCAGCTACAAATGGTCCGGCGGCAAATCGGTCGCCGTGTTCGACAGCACGCTGGTGCGCGTCGAGACCGACGACGGCGTGGTCGGGCACGGCGAAGTGTGCCCGCTCGGGCCCGCCTATCTGCCGGCGTATGCGGAGGGGGTCCGGACGGGCATCACCATGCTCGCGCCTCATCTGGTCGGCGAGGATCCGCGAGAGCTCGAGCGCCTGAACCGCCGGATGGACGCGGTCCTCAAGGGCCATCCCTACGTCAAATCTGCGATCGACATGGCCTGCTGGGACATCCTCGGGCAATCGAGCGGCCTGCCGGTCTGCGCTCTTCTCGGGGGCCGCTACGGCGACGACTTCGTCCTGTATCGCGCAATCTCGCAGGAGTCGCCGGACGCGATGGCGGAAAAGGTGGCGGGCTATCGGAAGGACGGTTATCGGCGGTTCCAGCTCAAGGTCGGCGGAGATCCGAACGTCGACGTCGAGCGGATCCGCGCGGTCCGCTCCGTGCTCGGTGCGGAGGACGTTCTCGTGGCCGACGCCAACACGGGATGGCTCATGCATCAGGCGGCGCGCGTCGTGCGCGCTGTCCGCGACGTGGATGTCTACATCGAGCAACCCTGCGCGAGCTACGAGGAGTGCCTCGCGATCCGCCGGCGCACGGACCACCCCTTCGTCCTCGACGAGTCGATGGATGGCATCGGAGTCCTCCTGCGGGCCGCGTCGGACCGCGCGATGGACGTCGTGAACGTCAAGATCTCCAAGTTCGGCGGGATCACGCGGGCTCGCCAGGCGCGGGATCTCTGTGTTTCGCTGGGCGTGGCGATGACGATCGAGGACTCGTGGGGCGGCGACATCACCACGGCCGCCATCGCGCACCTGGCCCACTCGACCCCGACCGAGTTTCTGTTCACCGCCACGGACTTCAACAGCTACGTGACCGTTTCCACGGCCGAGGGGGCTCCGCAGCGCCGCGAGGGCCGCATGGCCGCGTCGGCCGCGCCCGGCCTCGGCGTGACGCCCCGGCCGGAATTTCTCCGGAGCCCGGCCGTCGACGTCTCCTGAAGGCTCACCACGGGAGCTCCCTGCTCTGGTGATCGAAGAACCTGCCGTTGTCCTCCCGCGTGAGGCCGTCGATGACCCGGAGGATCGCCCGCACGCTCTCTTCCGGCGACAGGTTCGCCCCGGCGCCGCCCATGCGCGTGCGGACCCACCCCGGCGAGATCAGGGCGAACGTGAAGCCCTCGGCCGATAGCTCCGCGGCGAGAGTCCGGACGAGCTGGTGAAGGGCGGTCTTCGAGGCGCGATAGCCCATCCAGCCCCCGCCGCGATTGTCGGCGAGGGAGCCCAGACCGCTCGTGATCGCGACGACGAGTCTCCGCGACCCGGCGCGCAGGTTCGGAAGGAGCGCCTGCGCCAGATGGATCGGGCCGATGGAGTTGGTCCGAAAGTACCGTTCGAGCTCGGCAACCGGGACCTTCTCGGCCGGAGCCGAAGCATCGCCGATGGCGGCGTTCAAGACGACGACGTCGACGGGCGTCCCGGCGAGGCGGGCGGCCAGCTCCTCCACGCTCGCCTCGACGGCGAGATCGACGCGCTCTACCCGGACGCCGCCGAGGGCGCGGAGTTCGGGCGCGGACCCGGGGTTCCGGGCCGTTGCAATGACGGGCTCCCCGCGCCCGGACAGCTGGCGCGCGAGCTCGAGCCCGATTCCGCGATTTCCGCCGGTCAGGAGCCAGGTCGAAGGCATGTGCCCTCCCTGTCCTCGTAGGCTACTATCAGCGGTCCATGTCGACGTCCACCGCCGCCTCCAATCTGCCCCCCGAGGTCCAGACCCTCATCGATGGAAAGAAATTCGACGCCCTCGAGGCTCTGTGGACGAAGAAGATGGAAGAGGGCGTCGAGGACCTGCCGTTCTTCTTCGGCGTGGCCGCGGCCGTCAAGAAGAAGGGCGGCGGCGCCTCGGCGATCTCGTGGCTTCGCCTGCTTGCGGAGTTCCAGCCGGCGGACTCCGGCGACGCGCGGACCCAGGTCCTCCTCGAGCTCGCCCGCATGTCTCCCACGGATGCGAGCGTCCGCAAGGAGTTGACGGCGACGCTGCGCGCGCGATTTGCCGGACACCCGGCGCTATCCGCCGTGGTGGCGCAGTTCCCCCTCGAGGGCGCCGCCGACCCGTCCGAGGTGGCCGGCAGGATTTCCCGCTGGCTCCACTTTCGGCCGAACGAGATCTACTTCATGCCGGGCCGTGGCGCGGGCCGGCTCGTCGACATGAACCCGGCGCTGGACGTCATGCGCCTGGAAGTCGGCGGCGCGCGCGTGCCGTTGTCGCTCGTGTCGGCCGAGAAGAACCTGACTCTTCTGCCCGAGGGACACTTTCTGCGCCGCAAGGTGGAGGCCCCGAAGGAGCTCTCCGCGCGCGTCGACAAGGACCCGGCCGACTCCCTGCGATGGCTGCTCACGAGCTTCGGCCGGCCGCTGACCGTCCAGGAGGTCAAGGACCACTTCGCCGGCGTGGTGCCCGATGAGCGCTGGACGGCCTTCTGGTCGGCCGCGCGCAAGAATCGCCAGGTGCTCGTTTCCGGCAGCGCGAAGTCTGCGAGGGTCACGTGGAGCGAGACGGTCGATGCGGCGGACGGAAGCGTCCGGCAGGCCTTCGAGAAAGCCGCACCCGCGGCCCGGATCGACATCGCGAGAAAGCACGCCAGGCGCTCGAAGGACCTGGCGCGCTTCATGGCGCATGCGCTTGCCGCCGACTCGCGGCGCCTCGCGGATCGAGAGCCGGCGCTCGCCTGGGAGCTTTCGCAGGCCGCGGTCCGCCTTTCGGCCGAGGAGCCCGAGGCATTTCCAGCGGCGGCGCTTCTGGCTACCCGGGACCTGCGCCGGGTCATCGGCGAGATCGGCGACTCCTCGGCGCGGGAGCGGGCCCTCGATGCGGTTCGCGCGGCAAGGTCCGACTGGGCCGAGATCTTCGTGGAGCAGATTTCCCGCGAGGAGGACGCGCGGGTTCTCACGACGCTCTTCGGCGCCCTGGGCGATCGGGCGGCGGACCTCTCGCGCAGGATCCTCCGCTCGCCGCGCTCGGCACCGCGCGCCTTCGTATGGCTCTGCGAGCGCATGCACGAGGCCGGCGAGGCGCAGGCCCCCGGCCTCTTTGTCGCGCTGACGGACGCCCTGCGCATGGACGAGTTCTCGGGCCTGCGGGCTCGCATGAAGGAGTTCTTCGAGCCGGGCGGCTTCGGCGTCGCGCTCGTGCGCGGTGCCTCCTCGGAGGAAGAGGGGCGCGAATTTCTCCACGCGCTCGACCGGGTGGCCGGCCTCGAAGAGCACCGCCGCGCGACGGTGCGCGAGGCGCTGCACATGAAGTTCCCGGAGCTTCGGGCGCCGGCGCGTGAGTACCTCTATGCCACCGCCGAGGCGATCGAAGCCAAGCGCCAGGAGGTCATCCACCTCAAGCAGGTCGAGCTTCCCGCCAACGCCATTGCGATGAAGACGGCCAAGGAGCATGGCGATCTGCGCGAGAACTTCGAGTACCACGCGGCGCGGCAGAAGCACGAGTATCTCTCGGCACGGATCGCAATGCTGGCCGACGAGCTTTCGCGCTCGCGCGCCCTCGATCCGGGAAAGATCGATACGACCGAGGTGCGCGTGGGGACCCGGGTGCGCCTGCGCGACGTCGTGAACGGGTCCGAGCGTGAGGCGACGATTCTGGGGCCGTGGGATTCGAAGCCGGAGCAGGCGATCTATTCCTACCAGTCCGAGTTCGCGCAGCGCCTTCTCGGCTCCCGCCCCGGGGATACCGTGAATCTCTCCGAGGGCCAGGTCGAAGTCTGCGCCATCCTTCCGTGGAAGTGACCCGCGGAGGACGGCTCGCCGTTTGATGGAGACGTTCGGGCTGTCGCCGAAGGAGAACGGATGGGACCGGCTCGGCCTGGCCATCCTCCTCCTTTTCGGAATCCTGTTCGCCGTCGTCACGCCTCCGTTCGAGGTGCCGGGCTTCGCGATCCTGGCGGCGACGCAAGACCTCAAGGCAGCGCCCGAGCTGGCCAAACAGGACATCGGCAAACTCGCTTGGCTCGACACGCGGCTGCCGGCGCCGCTGGTCGACGGGGTCTTCCTCGTCATCGTCCTGACCGCGCTGACGTGCGGCTGCCAGGCTCCCGCCCTGAGCGGGGCCCAGCGGTTGCTTCTTGCGTTGGTCTTGTTTGCGAGCGTCGCGTGGATCACGATACTCCTCTACATCATGTGCCTGCCGTATGGCTCCCCGGTGGTCGTGGGCACGACACAGGGTCGGTATTTCATCCCGCTCGGACCGCTGGCATTTCTCCTCCTCGCCAATCGGCGTTGGTGCGTCGACTGGAACCAGAAGCGGCCATGGCTCGCCGCGTGGGCGTGCCTGTCCCTGGCCGGAACGCTCGCGGTCGTCGTCCTTCGCTATTGAGTGCGATGCCGGGAAAGAGAATGGTTCACGGATTTCGGATCGCCGTCGGGCTGGCGCTGTCGTTGGCGGCTGCCGCCCTGGCGGCCGAGGACATTTATCGGCTTCCGATCGGCGATCCCGCCCGCCGGGACCGCGATGCGCCGCTCGTTCTCGACGCGATCACGGACACGGCATCGGGAAGGCTGCTTGCGCCGGATGAGCTGCCGAAGCGGCTGGCCGACGCGCGCCTCGTCCTCGTGGGCGAGGGACACACGGAGATGGATTCGCACCGCGTCGAACGGCGCCTGATCGAGGAGCTGCACAGGGCGGGCCGCGTCGTCGTCCTGGGCCTGGAGATGTACCCCTATCCCGAGCAGTCCTGGCTCGACCGGTGGAGCGAGGGCAAGCTGACCGAGGAGGCGTTTCTCGACGGATCCCGCTGGTACAAGAACTGGGGCTACAACTGGCTGTACTACCGCGACATCTTTCTCTTCGCGCGGGACAACCACCTGGAGCTGGTCGCCATCAATGCGCCGCGCGAAGTCGTGGCGGCGGTTCGCAAGAAGGGGTTCCAGGGCCTGACCCCCGAGGAGGCGGCCCACATCCCGACCGAGATCGACACGAGGAACCCGGACCACCTGCGGATGTTCAAGGCCTCGTTCGACGACGCGGGCTTCCACGCGGCCATGAACGACGAGCAGTGGCAGGCGATGTTGAACGCGCAATGCACCTGGGACGCGACGATGGGCTGGCACGCCGTGCAGCCCCTGCGCAAGGACCGGGACCCGAAGACAGTCGTCGTCGTGCTCGTCGGCGCGGGCCACGTGCAGTACGGGATGGGTATCGAACGGCAGGTCCGCCACTGGTTCGACGGAAAGGTGGCGTCGGTGATCCCGGTGCCGGTCGAGGACGAAAAGAAGGCCCCGATCCGCGCGGTCCAGGCGTCCTACGCCAACTTCGTCTGGGGGATTCCGCCGGAGCTCGCGCCCCTGTATCCCGATCTCGGAATCGCGACGCGCATGCGCGAAGACGACAAACTCCTCGAGATCATCGACGTGGAGAAGGGCTCGCCGGCGGAGACGTCCGGGCTCAGGGTCAAAGACGTCCTTCTCACCCTGGACGGCGTCCCCGTTGCCGACCGTGAGACGTACTCTCGTCTCATGGCGGTTAAACGCTGGGGCGACGCCGCGGCTCTCACGCTGCGGCGGGAGAGCGAGACCGTACCGGTCAACGTCCTTCTGCGGCGAAAGCTGCCGAAGTCTTAGTTAGGCAGCAGCAAGCTGATTTGGGTGCGGCAAGTCCCGGCGGGAAACCGGCGCGGTAGAATCTGCTCTGGTGAAGGTGCGAGACGTGATCAGGATGATCGAGGAAGATGGCTGGTACCTGGTCGGCACAAAGGGGAGCCACCGCCAGTTTCGGCACACCGCCAAGCCTGGGCGAGTGACCGTTCCTGGACACCTGAGCGATGACCTGGCGCCAGGCACTTTGAGCAGCGTTTTCAAGCAGGCCGGCTTGAAGAGGAGACCATGAGCAGATACCTAATCGTAATCGAGAACGCTGGCTCGAACTTCTCGGCCTACTCGCCGGACCTACCCGGGTGCGTCACAACTGGAAAGACGCCTGATGAGACGAGAAGAAACATGGAAGAAGCCATCGAGTTTCATCTTGAAGGCCTTCGTGAAGACGGCCTTCCCGTTCCGCCTCCGTCTTCGATCGCCGACTACGTCGAGGTCTCTTAAGCTAGTGGGCGTGCTGCCGCCTAACACGCGCGTGCAGCGGACTCGCTCATCGCCTTCGGCTCTTCACTCGCCGCTGACGCGCCGCCCGTCAGGCGTCGTGTCGTCGCGGCGTTGCAGAAAATGACACGCGTCCGAGTTGAGGGCTTTACCATCTCGCTTGACGGATACGGAGCTGGTCCGAATCAGGACATCAGGAATCCGCTCGGCGTGGGCGGGACAGATTTGCACCAGTGGTTAGTCCCGACACGCACGTTCCAACGGACCCTATTTGGCTCCGACGGCGGCACGACGGGGATCGACGACGACTTCGCTGCGCGGGGCTTCAAGAATGTTGGCGCCTGGATTCTCGGAAGAAACATGTTCGGACCGATTCGCGGTTCCTGGCCCGACATGAACTGGAAAGGCTGGTGGGGGAACAACCCACCCTATCACGTTCCAACTTTCATCTTGACTCATCACGCGCGCCCGCCCATCCAGATGGAAGGCGGAACGACATTCTCCTTCGTCACGGGCGGTATTCACGAGGCGCTTGACCGGGCGCGCGACGCAGCCAACGGAAGGGATGTGCGCATTGGCGGCGGACCTAACACTATCCAGCAATATCTTCGTACGGGCCTCATCGATGAGCTGCACGTCGCTATCTCGCCGGTCCTGCTGGGCGGGGGAGAGCGACTGTTCGAGGGGATTGACGTGCGCGCTCTGAGATACGAATGCGTTCAATTCGTTGCGTCGGAGAAAGCCACCCATGTTGTACTCCGGCGCCAAGGGCACAATGACGCCTAAGAACCGGTTGCGGCGGGCGGCGCTGCCGCGCACGAAACATGGATTGGCGTGGAGGGACAGATGAAGTTGAAAGAGGGTGCCTTCTGTGAGGTGGTGGCCGGCACGCACAAAGGCAAGTCCGGCACCGTACGCGACATCAACAAGAGCAAGAGCGGTCACGTCACCATCACCGTAGTGCCACAGAGCGGGCCCCGATTCAAGACGCTGGCAAAGAATGTCCAAGTGTAGGTCGCGGCCTGACACGCGCGTGCAGCGGACTCGTTCGCCGGCTTCGCCTCCTCACTCGCCGCTGACGCGCCACCCGTTACGCGGCACACCCACGATCAAGCGCCTTGCAGATCCCATGGGCGAATACTCCATCGGCATCGAAGACCATTACGCGTGGGCCAATCTGGTGAGCGTCACGACGTCTGGCCTCAACGAAATTCTCCTGGACAAGCGACGTGTCGAGTTGCTGGATCCGCAACTTACGGCTTCCCCGTATCATCACGAAACGCGCGAAATGCCGCTTTCAGGAGCCGAGAAGCTCGTTCGAGAGGTGAAGACATCTGCCAACACGCGCGCCACGGCGGCGCTCTCGTCGCTCATCGGAGAACTCGCACCGGCAAGGTGCCGCGGCATCGCGATCCGAGTACCTCCGCTTCCCGACTTGCCTGCTACTGTTGCAGAGGTTCACGCGAATACTTGGATCATGAATCGCGCTGACGGCATGATCTATCACCAGGCTCTCACGCAGGCTGCGGCTCAACTCGACCTGAGGGTCTTCTATTTCGAGAAGGTCAATGTTCTTGAACTCGCAGCGCAGGCCCGCGGGAAGACCGCTACCGATCTTGAGCGTCAATTGAAAGCGGTCGGAACAACCCTCGGACCACCCTGGCGCAAAGGTCATGTTGTTGCCTGCGCGGGTGCGATCTTGGCACACGTATCCGCCGCGCCATTGAACCCCAGGAGCCCACGACAAAGGTTCCGCCGTTAGCCTGCCGTGCCGCCGAACATGCTCGTGCAGCGGACGCGCTCGTCGCCCTCGGCCCTTCGCTCGCCGCTGACGCGCCACCCGCGAGGCCGCAGGAGAGCCGAGGATTTGGCCACGAGAACACGTTCATGAAGGAAACGCGAAGCAGTGACCGATTCGCACCCGAAGGCTGGCATTCCGTCACACCAAGAATCGTCGTTCGCGAGGCACGGCGCCTCGTCGAGTTTGTCAAGACGGTATTCGGGGCGACAGGAGACTATCGCCGGGACAGGCCGGCCGTGATGGCCATTGGCGACTCCCGGATCATGATCAGCGACGCAGGGATCCGAGACGCGATGCCTGCATTTCTCTATGTCTATGTCCCCGACGCGGACGTGACATATCGGCGCGCCCTTCAGGCCGGTGCGAGCTCGCTGGAAGAACCGGCTGACGTGCCGTACGGTGACCGCCGCGCAATGGTCCTGGACGAATGGGGCAATACCTGGCAGATCGCGACGCACAAGGGGGTTTGATCCCGTCGACATCGTGAAGATCGCGGCCGGGGGCGGGGTCAACGATCCTGAGCCGAATCCAGCGGACGGCGACCCGGGGAGTACTTGAGAACTCGCACCTTCTCCATCGTGACGAGGCCCTCGGCGACCATCTCGTCGAGAACAGGGAGGAGGCGCTCGACGTGCTCGGGTGTATCGACGATCTCGATGACGAGCGGCAGGTCCTGCGAAAGGCGCTCGAGAAGTGTCGTGTGCAGGACGCTGCGCGCGCCGAAGCCGCCGATTCCGCGGAAGACCGTCGCGCCGGCGTAGCCGTCCTTGCGCAGGCGCTGAAGCAGCGCCATCCAGAGGGGTTGTTGATGCCACCGGTCCGATTCGCCGATGAAGATGCGCATGAGGACCTGTTCGCCGTCGAGAATTCTCATCGCGGTTAACCTCCGAAGAGCGAGCGCCCGAGCGCCACGCCCGCGAAACCGGCGACGAGGCAGGCGGCAAGCGTCGCGGCAGCGTTTCCGAGAGCCAGGCGCCAGGCCCCATCCTGGACATAACGGATCGTCTCGTAGTTGAACGCCGAGTAGGTCGTGAAGCCGCCCATCACGCCGGTCGTCAGGGCGAGGCGCAGAGTCGGGGACATGACCGGTGTGGCGAGACCGATCTGCATCAGTAAGCCGACGCAGAAAGAACCGATCACGTTGACGGTCAGAGTGCCGTAGGGAAATTCCGTGCCGAGGACCGACAGGGCCCAGCCCGACAGGAGGTAGCGGGCACCCGTGCCGGCCGCGCCGCCGAGGCAGATCCAGAGGAAGCGGCTCATCGGGCGAGACCCGCGAGGCACGCCTCGGCGATGAGGAGGTCCTCCACACCGAGGCCGGTGAAGTCGGCGATCGTGATTCCGGTCCGCTCGAAAGCGACGGGTGCCTCGCAAAATGTGCCGATCTCGACGGCGCGCGACCGCTCCGACGGCGCGTGCTGGAGCTCGCCGAGGCGCTCACACTGGGCCAGAGAGTCCACGAGCACGAGCGCCGCCTTCCGGAGGATCTCCGGATCGAGCTCCTGCTTGCCGGGGGAGTCGGCGCCAACGGCGGAGATGTGCGTTCCGCGCCGCACGTCCGCGGCACGGAGGAGCGGCGCGCGAGACGCGGTCGCCGTGACGATCAGCGAGGCTCGCGCTGCGACGTCGGCCGGAGAATCGGCGGCGGCTACGCGCAGGCCCGGAAGCCGTGCGCCGATCTCGCGGGCGCAGGCGGCTGCGCGCCCGGGATCCCGGCCCCACACGTGGACCTCCTCGAGCTTCAGGATCCCGGCATGGAGCTCGGCCTGCAGGCGCGCCTGGATGCCGGTCCCGAGGATCCCGAGAACGGCGTCGGTTCGCCCGAGCTCCCGGGCAACCATGGCCGCCGCGGCGGCGGTGCGCAGGTCCGTCAGGTATCCGCCGTCGTCGAAGTAGGCGGAGGTCTCTCCCGTTTCGACGGAGACGAGAACAATCGATCCGTAGGGGCGCGTGACGTAGGTGCCCGCGATCTTGAGGGCGAAGTGAAGGCCACCCTTGCGGTATCCGGACTTGATGTGCACCTCGCCCCCGCCCCCGGTCGAGAGGTCCAGGTGCATCGGCATTGGCGTATCGCACTGCCCGCGAGAGTGGGCGATGACGGCCTCGCGCATGGAGGCAACGGCGTTCGCCGGATTCACCGACCGCCGGATCTCGTCCGAGCCAACGATCCTCATGCCGCGAGGATTCTCCGCACGGTCGAGAGGGCGACGTTGCGCCCGGAGATGACGGCAACGGCAGGAGAGTCGAGACGGCCCGCCCTGCCGGTCAGGATCGCGGCCACGGTGACCGCGGACGAGGGCTCGATCAGATATTGGTGGCGCTCGAGCATGAACCGCACGGCCTCAAAGATCTCGTCTTCGGTCAGCAGGGCGACGCCATCGATCCGCGTCTTGAGGATCTCGAAGCCCGTGCGACCGATGCCGCCTTCCAGGCCGCCGGCAGTGGTCGCGACGGCCGGCAGCTTCAGGACCGCTTCGCCTTTCTCGAGCGAGAGCGCCAGCGCCGGCGACAGGGCATGTTGGCAGCCGATGATGCGGCTCTCCGGCAAGGCCGCCTTCGCGTAGTACGCGAAGCCGCCGGCGAGGCCGGCGCCTCCGACCGGCAGAAGAAACGTCCGGGCTTCGATGCAGTCTTCGAGGACTTCCGCCGCGAGCGTTCCGCCATTGGCCGCGAGAATGCGGTCGTCGTCGAACGCGGTGAGGAACGGCCGCCCCGTGCGCGCGGCCTCGGCTTTCGCGAGCTGCTCGGTCTCGTCGAAGCCCTCGCAGGCGGAGCGGACGACTCTTGCTCCGAGGGCGAGCATCGCCTGGTACTTCGATTCGTCCACGGTTCGCGGGACATGAATCTCTGCGGGGATGGCGAGCTCACGGGCGACGTGGGCGACGGCCTTGCCGTGGTTTCCGGCCGAGCAGGTGACGACGCCGGAGCGGCGCTCGTCCGCGGACAGACGGGAGAGGACGAATGCGGCGCCGCGGATCTTGAAGGATCCCGTCCGCTGCAAACACTCGAGCTTGAGGGAGACGGGTACCCCGGCGATCTCCGAAAGCGCGGGCGACGCCTCGATCGGCGTGCGTCGGATGTGTCCCTCGAGGGCCTGTCGCGCCTCGAGCACGAGCGTCATGTCGAGAACGGTCACGACGGCGTCAACTCTACATGGAGGGCCCCGGCGATCTCGCAGCGGACGCGCTCGGCGAGCGCTGGGGCGTCCGCGGCCTTCAAGCCGGCCGTCGAGACGGGAGGCAGCACGGTCACCGTTGCCGTGGTCCGGCGCATCACGAGCGAGTGCTTGGGCAACGCGGTCTCCGTGCCGGCGATCGCCAGGGGGACGATGTCGACGCCGAGATCGATCGCCAGCCGAAAGGCTCCCTCGCGAAACGGTCCGATCGAGCCGTCCGCGCTTCGGGTGCCCTCCGGAAAGACGACGAGCGAGCTTTTTTCCATGAGTCGGTGCCGCATGAGCTCGATGGCGCGGCGGGCGCTTCCCCGATCCCCGCGCTCGAGCGGAATGTCGCCGGCAGCCTTCATCTCCCAGCCGAGGACGGGAATCCGGAAGACGGACTCCTTCGAGAGAAACTTCATTTCCCAGGGAAGGTGCGCGAGCAGGTAGATGTCTGCCATCGAGCGATGGTTCGAAACGAAGAGATAGGGACGGCGTGCGTCGGGGTGCACGGAATCGACGATCCGAAAGTTCCAGAACGGGTTGAACCTGCACGCGACGACACCCGCGTTGCGCAGGATCCGACCGATGCGGTGGCGACCCTGGTCCGATCGCGCCGTCGCGAGGCGGAACAGGGCCATGAAAGGCCACCAGAGGATGACGAGGACGACGTTTGCGGCCCACCAGAGGTAGGAGAGCGGGACCGCGATGGCCCACAGTTCGTAGAAGCGGCTGCGCGGTTGCTCCACCGGCGGAGGATTCTAATGGCTGCGGGGCCGCTCGTCGCCGCGCTCAGGCCATTTTTCGCACGCGAGCCGGGGCTCCCCGTTTGGCCGTCAGAGGCCCGATGACCTTGCCCGATCGGATCAGGGTCACCGTGAGCGTGAGGGTGTCGCCCTCGACGACTCCCTGGAAGCGCGCGGGCTCCCGGGCGGGTTCCGCCTCGCCCTGCCGCGTGGGACCCGGCCGCTCGTGGACGATCGTGCCCTCGACGTCGAACCTGCCGGTGCCGTCGAGGGCCAGTGGCGCGCCGATCCTTCCCTGTGCGCCGTCGAGCTCGATCCGGACACTGCTCGGGCCGATGTCCACGAGAATGCCGATCCCTCCCCAGGACCCGCCCGGGGAGGCTGCGGGCTTCTCCGACGGGCCCGCACCCGCCACAGAGAGCGCGAGGATTCCGATCAACCCTGCCAGCTCGAGGACGAGCGAACGCTTCATGGCCTTTCGGGTCTCTTGGAGATGAACGTCCTCCGTGGGCATGGAGGCCTCTGTTTACGCGACGGAGATCGGCTCGCGAAGACCCCTCACGGGGTGAGGCGGAATCGTAAACGGCTCAGTGGCACTTTCCGCTGCCCTTGTCCGTGAAGGTTTCTCCCTCGACCGGGATGAACTCCCAGTCGTAGCCATCGGCGTGGAGCGTCATCTTAAGGACGCCGAAAGTCTCGTCGCTGTGAACTTCGCTCGCCGTCTCGATCTTGCCCCACTTGTAGAGCTCGCGCCCGCCGGTGCCGACGACGAATTGGCGGATGCCGCGGGCCGGGTCCACTTTGCCGTCGGCGTTCTGCGGGGCGAAGCGCTCGTAGTCGTGATCGTGTCCGGAAAGCACCACGTCCGCGCCGCCTTCGTAGAGGGCCTGCCAGATGTCCCGCAGGGACTTGTCGTCGCCGTGCTCGCCCGAGGAGTAGCGGGGGTGATGCCACATCGCTACCGTGCACGCAGCCGGGTGCGCGGCGAGATCCTGGCGCACCCACTGCTCCTGCGCAGAGCCGGCTTTGCACCCGGCCACCTGTTTGCAGTTGCTGTTGACGACGATGACGTGCCACGCGCCGAGGTCGTAGCTGTAGTAGCCCTTCGTCCGGTCACCGGCCGCCTCTCCGAAGTAGTCGAAGTACCCTTGCGCGAAAGCCGTCCCGTACTCGTGGTTGCCCACGACGGGCCTCGTGCGCGCCTTCTGGCGCCCCCAGGTCGGGTGGTAGCAGTCGGCGAATTGCTTTGCGGTCCCGTTTTCGTACGCTTCGTCTCCGAGCGCGAAGACGGTGCCCGGGATCCGGTCGAGGAGGTTGGCGGTTTTGGCGGCGCCCGAGAGGGCCTTGCAGTCGGCGATGTCGCCGGCCCCGACGAGGACCGGGTCGGCGGGCGCGGTTCCCTGGGCGCGCAGAACCGTTGCAAATGCGGCGAGAACGAGAGCGAGGGCCGCTGGTCTCGATGAATTCATCCTCCGATTATGCCTCCTTCGGCAAAGTGCGGGAGTAGGCGCACTCCTGACGGAGTGGGCAGGCTTCACAGCGCGGGCGTGCGGCTTTGCAGAGCTCCTGGCCGTGTCTCCGGAGCAGTTGATGCGCGGCAGTGAGCCAGGCGAAGTCGTCTTTCCACTCGGGCCGGCTCGCCTGCTGGGCCGACCGGTACGCTCGGGCGTAGTTTCGGTCCGCTCTCCCGTAGCCGAGCCGCAGCAGGACGCGTAGTCCGTTCGAGTCGAGGGCGAGAACCCTGTCGCGTCGCGCAAAGAGCAGGATCTTCTCGGCCCCCGGGTCACCGATCGACGGGAACTTCTTGAGGGCCTTCCGGGCGTCGCCGATCGATCCGCCGATCGCCCCCACGAGATCGCCTCCGAACTCGTCGAGCGCGATTCTCGCGATCTCGCGGATCTTCTCGACGCGATCGGCCGCCAGGATCCCGGCGCGCGCGACGGCCAGCAGCTGCGCTGGCGAGGCCGCCAGGATCTGCTCCGGCCGCGTGCCCACCCGATGCCGCAGCTGTTCCCATGCCCTTTCGCGCCTGGCGTCGCCGGCGAGATATGCGATGTTCTCCCAGAGGATCATCTCCAGGGGTCCCCGAGCCAGAGGGGCAGCCGGAGTGCCGTACGTTTTCCGCAGCATGGCGATCAGGCGGGCGAGCTTGCTGGGCGCGGGCATTCGGGCAGAGTACTCGACACCGGGCTCGACGCCGCCCTCGCCGGCCCATCCCTGGAGGCGAGGAGAGGGCGATGCGCCATCCGGAGGCGATGGAGACGGCCGAGTACGACCGGAAGGAGCGGGGGAGTTGCGCCCGCCCCGGCATGAAGTATCCTTCGGGGCTGGGGCGATGATCTGATGATCGAAACGACGACGTTCAGGATGGGGCGGGCGACCGGCTGCGAAGATGCCGGCGCGGAGCCTTCGTCCGCCTCGTCGCCGAGGACGGTCCGGTACGTCAACAACGCGGACGCGTCCTGCCGGATGTTCGGCTCGAACGTGCAGGAGGCGCTGAGCCATGTGCGCCCGTGGGTACCGCACGCGATCTTTCTGCCGGTCGTCGGCGTGGCCCTGGCTGCCGCCCTTCGAACGACGACTATCGCCAGGGTGGGCGGTTGGGTCGCGGTTGGCCTGCTCGTCTGGACCCTTCTCGAGTACGCGATTCACCGCGGGATCTTTCATCCCCCGCAGTGGATCGAGGACGACACGCGGCGCGTGGTCGGAGGGCTCGCGCCGGGCGAGGCCGTCCTGCCGGCGCTGCCGACGCTGCGCCACAAGTTCTACTTCATCGTCCACGGCGTGCACCACGACTATCCGAACGATTCCACGCGCCTCGTGATGCCGCCGTCGGTCAGCATTCCGCTCGCGGCGCTCTTTTTTCTGGCTTTCGCCGGGCTCTTCGGGGCCGCGGCGCCGGCGGTCTTCGCGGGATTCATCGCCGGCTATCTCGTCTACGACACGATCCACTACGTCGTGCATCACGCGAGCGGGCGCTTCGCCCTCGTCCGGGCCTTGAAGCGCCGCCACTTCCGGCATCACTACGCCGACTCGAGCCGCGACTTCGGTGTCAGCTCACCCCTCTGGGACCTCATCCTCGGCACCCTGGGGTCCGCCCGCACCGCGCGCGGCAAGTAGGCGCCGAACGGGCGCCGCCTGAGGACGGGCGTGGGTCGGCCCCGCCGCATTTGACCGCGGGTTCGGGTTTCCCGTACTCTCTGTGCCTTGAGGATTCGCTCGACATCATGGCGCCGGCTCTGCGCCGGCCTTCTGGTGGCAGGGCTCGCCGCTGTCGCGGGTCTCCACCATCACGACGACCTCGCCGGCACACTGCAGGGCCCTCCCGGTGCCGCGCTCGACCGCGTCGTCTCCCATCACAGCCCCCTTTCGAAGGCCTTTCACTGGCACTCCGGCGTCTCCATAAAGGACGACCCCTGTGTGGCCTGCCAGACCAACCGGATGGCGGGCGTCCCGGCCGGTGCCTGCCCGCGGGTTCCGCTCGCTGTCGTTCCCTTCACGATAGGGGCGATCGAGTTCGCGCCCGTTTCGCTTGCGGTTCTCTCCAACGGCTGTCGAGCCCCGCCCTCTCTCCTCTAACTCCAGCCGACTGACAACTCGAGGCTCGCTTTCCTTCGGAAGGCGGCCGGCGGCTTTGTTCGCCGGGAGCCTCGACCACCTCGAGGAGGAGAGCGCATCATGCCTAGGACCCCATCTCGATTCCTGACTACGCTCGCCGCGTCTCTGTGTCTGGGATTTCTGTGCGGCGCCGACCCTGCGCGTGCAGCCGGCAACGCCGGTATCGTCCAGGGAAGGGTTCTCGGGCCCGATGGGACGCCACTGTCCGCTGTCTTGGTCCAGCTTCGCAACGATATCGCCGGATTCAAAGCGGACACGACGACCGGCCGCGACGGGGCGTTCCATTTCTTCAACGTTCCCTTCAACCCCTATGAGTTGCACGTCGAAGTCCAGGGGTTCAAGGCAGTTCACCAAAACCTCGACATCCGGACTTCCATCCCGCGGGATGTCGATATCAAGCTCGAGCTTCCCGCAGTCGCCGAGTCGGTGAGCGTGATCGGTGAGCCGACGGCGGCGCAGCTCGAAACCGACGTCACGACGTCTCACATCGACATCGACAAGTCCTTCATCCAGCGCGCCCCGGCCGCGGTCCCGATGCGGGCGATGGAGGAGATCGTCACGTCGACGCCGGGCTTTGCCCTCGACGAGAACGGCCGCTATCACTTCCAGGGAGCACACAGCCAGAGCGAGTACGTCATCGACGGACAGACGATTGCCGACCAGACCGGCGTGACCTTCTCGAACTCGATCGACCCGGGCATTGCCCAATCCATCGAGGTCATCTACGGCAACGTCCCGGCGGAGTTCGGCGAGAAGATCGGAGCCGTCATCAACATGACGACCAAGTCGGGGCTCGGCGCGCCCTTCAAGGGCAATGCGATCGGGAGCTTCGCGACCTTCGACACCTACCAGGGTGGCTTTTCGATGGGCGGCGGTACGCAGGAATTCGGCGCTTTCGCTTCCGTGAACGCCGCGGGATCGAACTACTTCACCGATGCGCCCAACCCCGACAACCTGCACAACGAAGGAAACACCCAGCGAGGCTTCCTCCGGCTCGACACCGCGTCGCCGGGCTTCGGAAACGCCTTTCGCCTTTCGGCTTTGCTCGGCCGCACGGATCGCGACGTTCCGAACCGCTACACGCAGGAGGCGGCGGGCCAGGCGGACCGGGTCGAGACGTATGACCAGAACTACAACCTCGGCTGGCAGAGCGTCATGTCGGCCACGACCGTTCTCGACGTGACCGCGTACGCTCGCCTGGCGCGGTTCACGCTCTATCCCTCGGCGGGTGACACGCCCATCACGGCGGACTCCAACCGGTCACTCGACAACTTCGGAATCACGCCGTCCTTTACGTGGACGACCGGGATCCACGAGATCAAGGCGGGCGGCGTCTACAAGGCCTATCCGATACAGGAGTTCTTCCGCTTCGGGATCACCGACCCCACGTTCAACGATCCTTCGTCTCCGGATTACAACCCGAACATCGCACCCTACGATTTGACCCGCGGAGGGAGCCCGTTCGTATTTTCCGGAAGCAGCACGGACAAGTACTACGCGGTATACGTGCAGGACACCATCCGCTGGAAGAACCTGACGGCGAACATCGGCGTGCGCTACGAGAACAACAGCCTGCCGACGACCAGCGTGCAGTGGTCGCCGCGCCTGGGTCTGGCGTATTACATTCCCCGGACTGGCACCGTCCTGCGCGGGACGTACAGCCGCATCCTCTACACTCCGGAATTCGAGAACATCCTGCTGAGCTCCTCGGCGGAGGCGGCGGCTATCGTCCCGCCGGCCGTCCAGGAATCGCGCGCGCTTGGCGGAGGGTACCTGCCGGTACAGTCCGAAAAACAAAATGCGTATACGGTGGGAATCCAGCAAGCTCTCGGGTCCAAGGTTCGGCTGGACTTCGACTACTGGTGGCGGGACACAAAGAACGCCGGGGACCAGGATCAGTTCCTGACGACGGGCATCGTCTTTCCGATCTCGTTCGCCAGCGGCTCGTACCAGGGCTGGGACCTGCGCCTCGATCTCGCTCCGACGGCGGGCTTCCGAGGCTTCATATCCGCGGGCCACGTCCACGCGATCTACGATCCGCCGCCGGCGGGGGGCCTCTTCCTGGACCAGGGGTCCGTCGACTCGATCACGGGGGGTCCGTTTCTCATCGACCACGATCAGAAGCTGCAATTCCAGGTGGGGCTCTACTACGACGTCGGGAAGACGGGTCTCTGGCTCGGCGCCAACGTCCGCTACGACTCGGGCCTGGTGACGGACGCAAGCCCCGAGGACCTCGTCGGAGACCCGGACAACGCGTTTGCGATTCCGTACATCAAGGTCAACAGCGGAACGGACCTCGACCCGAACCGCATCAAGCCCCGCACGATCTGTGACTTTCAGGTCGGTTACGATCTGTCGAAGGTCCACATACCCATCCAGCTGCAGTTCATGATTCTCAACGCGTTCGACACGAAGGGGGTCTACAACATCCTCTCGGTCTTCGGCGGAACCCACGTGATTCCGCCGCGCCGACTTGTCGGCCAGGCGGTCTTCAACTTCTAGGCGCGCGATTCGGGGAATGGCCGGCGTCCATCCGGGCGCCGGCGGCTTCGGGCTAACGCAGCCCGGTCGCGAGGTAGTGCTCGTCGAGCGCGCGCCGGTAGGAATAGACGTAGGACTTCTCGTCGGGCGCGATCTGGATCGTACCGACCTGCTCGACACCGGACGGGTTCGGAGGCCGGAGCTCCTTCCAGAGCGTGGAGCCGCCTGCCTCGCCGATGTCGTAGATCGTCAGGATTTTGAGACGGTTCAAAGCCGAAGCCGAGCGGGCCTCCTGCTCGAAACGCTGGCCCATGCCGCCCGCGCCGATCGGCGCAACGATCGGCCGAAACGGGTTCCGGAGGAGAGACTCATGCCTTCATTGCATTCCCGTCGCGAGGAAGAGATCCCCGAGCACACGCCGAAACGAATACACGTAGGTCGTGCCGTCGGGCGAGATCATCGCCGGGCCGGCCTGCTCGACGCCGCTCGGATCGAGCGGTTGGAACTGCTTCCAGGTCGTCCGGCGCCCGCTGGCGATTTCCACGACGTCGATGATTCCCGGCAGCGCCGAGAGCCGCGAGACGTAGAGCGAGCGCCCGTCGGCCGTCCACCGGATCGGGATGTCCTCCGGGTCGAGGCCTGGGACGGGCCGCGGCTCGCCGCCGGGCTCGGCGGGGTAGATGGCGATCCGGCCGTCGGGCCCGCGGGCCATGATGGACCGGCCGTCGGGGGAGACGGTCTGCATGGTGATCGAGACTCCTTCCGGGGTGATCGGCCGCGGCTTGCCCCCGGAGATGTCCTGGACGAACAGGCGCGGTCCCCGGCCGGGCTCGCTGCCGTTGATCAGGATGCGCTTGCCGTCCGGGAACCAGTTGCCCCAAAGGAAGGTGAGGTTGCCGATGTCCAGCGTCTTCGGCTCGCCCACGCCCGTCGGGACGAGTGTGATCGACCGGCGCTCGGGAATCTTGACCGTCAGCGCCCACCGGCCGTCCGGAGAGAGGCCGCTGCCCTCGCCGTCGGCGAGGCGAACCGCCGGTGACCCGTCGAGCTTTCGCACGTAGACGCCGGGCGGCTGGCGGATCTGCTCGTAGAAGAGAACGGTGTCGCCGTCGGCCGAGATGTCGCTCGGGAACGACCAGTTGAGTGCCGTGAGATTGTGCGGCGCCCCGTCGCGGCCAAAACCGACGAGCTCGCGGCGGCCCGTGGACTCGACGAGCAGCACGCGGCCATCGCGGGAATGGTCCTCGATCCTCGCCAGCGGGGAGGTCCAGACCGGGCGGACTTTCCCGTCGAGCGACAGCGCCATGATTCCGCCGAACCACACCTCGTCTCCCCGGGGCGACCAAGCGATCGGCCCGCCGCCGTTCACGAAGGGCCCGGTCAACCGGAGCTTGCCGTTCGTGTCCATGATCTTCAGGTAGCCGTCGTTGTTGCCGCGCTGGAGGCAATCGATGAAAGCGAGCAGCCGGCCGTCCGGGGAGACGCGAACGGCGCTGGCCCATCCAGGCGCCTCGTAGAGGACTTTGCCGATGGGGTACTCCAAACGGCTCCGGTTGCCGACCACGCGGCACACCGCCAGGTTCTTGCCGTCGGGGGACCAGTCGGCGTCCTGAGCGCTCTCGAGCACCTCTCTCGGCGAGCCGCCGGCCAGCGGCACGCGCGCAAGCGTGCCCGTTGCCTCGTAGCCGATGACGAAATGGCGGTTGAGCGAGACGGCAATTTCGCCGGCCGAGGAGATCGAGAGCACCGCGGCGCCCGGCAGCTCGAGGGACCGCGACTCGGCGCTTTCCGGCCGCGTCGTGAAGATCTCGGGCCGACGGCCCTCCCAGGCGGCGCTGTAGACGATCGTCTGGCCGTCGGGGGCAAACCGCGCCGACTGGACCTGCCCGCGCTGAAACGTCAGCTGCTGAAACTGGATTGCAGGCGCGGGCTTGCTTCCCAGCATCGCCTTGACGAGCACGCCCAGCGCCGCTCCGAGCACGAGTGCCAGGAGGGCCGGCACGAGCCAGCCGCGACGCCGTGTTCTTGCGGGCTCGGCGGGCTCGAGTCCTCCGGAGAGGGAGGTCTCCGTAAGGTGGTCGCGCACACTCTCGAGCTCTCGCGCGAGGTCCTTCGTCGAGGCGTAGCGCTCCTCCGGGTCCTTGGCGAGGAGGCGCTCGACGATCCAGCGAACGGGGGCCGGGGCTTTCGGGGCGAGCTGCCCGATCGGCTCGGGCTCCTCCTTGATGATCGCGACGAGCGTCTCGGCGCCGGTCTTCCTCTGGAAGGCGCGCTTGCCTGTCGCCATCTCGTACAGGATCGCGCCGAGCGCAAACTGGTCGGAGCGAAAGTCGACCGGCTGCCCGCTGGCCTGCTCGGGCGACATGTACCCGGCCGTTCCCATGACCGTGCCGGGCTGCGTGGGCGCAGCGATCGCGGTCGGAAGGACCGAGGCATCCTGCGACCCCTGTTCGGTCAGTTTCGCGAGACCGAAGTCGAGGATCTTGACGTAGCCGTCCTTCGAGACCATCAGGTTCTCGGGCTTCAGGTCCCGGTGGACGATTCCCGCAGCGTGCGCCTTGGCCAGGCCCTCGGCGGTCTGGGCGGCGACGTCGATCAGCTTCTTCGTCGGCAAAGGCTCGCCAGGGGCGATGAGCTCGCGCAACGTCTTTCCTTCGACGAGCTCCATGGCGATGTAGAGCGAGCCGTCGGCCTCGCCGATGTCGTGGACGGTCAGGATGTTGGGGTGGTTCAATGCCGAGGCCGCGCGCGCCTCCTGCTCGAAGCGCTGGCGGCGGTCGGGGTCGGAGGCCACCGCGGAGGGAAGCAGCTTGATCGCGATGTCCCGGCCGAGCTTCGCATCCCGCGCCCGGTAGACCTCACCCATCCCGCCCGCGCCAAGCGGCGCGAGCACCTCATACGGTCCGACGCGGGCACCGGTCGAGAGGCTCATCGGTTCAGTGTGTTTCGGTCGAGAGACGATGAGCGCCCTCGACGGGGCAGGCTATTTCGACTTCCAGGTCCCCTTCCACGTGTTCGTCTCGCGCCCGTCCTTGGCGACGATCGCGTTGCCCGTGCAGGTCATGCTGGCCCGTGGCAGCGGATTCGACGGATCGTCGGCCGTGATGAAGCCCTTGAACGACATTCGATTCACGGTCGCCACACGCCCCCTTTCCTGGTTTCGGATACTACTTCAGGCTCGTCGTGGACACCGTCGCTCGGGAGGATAATCGCCGCGCCGGAGGGAAAGCTTGGTCGGCGCGACCCTCTCTCACTACTGGATCGAGAAGCGCCTGGGCGCGGGCGGCATGGGCGAAGTCTTTCTCGCTCGAGATCTCGCGTTGGGACGGCCGGCGGCCGTCAAGGTGCTCGCGGAAACGCTGTCGGCCGAGCTGCGAATCCGCATGCAGCGCGAGGCCGAGGCCTGCGCGCGGCTGCAGCATCCGGCGATCGCCACGTTCTACGAGGCGGGGGAGGCCGATGGCACGTTCTTCCTGGCGATGGAATACGTTCGCGGAGAGACGCTCCGCGAACGCCTGCGCCGCGGCCCGCTGCCGCTGTCGCAGGCTCTCGTCGTCGCCGGCTGCCTGCTCGAGGCACTGACTCACGCCCACGCGGCCGGCGTCCTCCATCGGGACATCAAGCCCGAGAACATCATGCTGACCGTTGACGAGCTCGCGAAGCTCCTCGACTTCGGCATCGCGCGGTTCACCGCCTCGGACGAGCACGAGAGCGAGGCCGCAACGGCGACCGCCCTCACCGGCGTCGGCGCCGTCATCGGGACCCTGGGATACATGTCCCCCGAACAGCTGAAGGCCCAGCCGGTGGACGAGCGGTCGGACGTGTTCGCGCTCGGCGCGGTTCTCTACGAGGCCCTCTCCGGGCTGCCGGCCTTTCCCGGAGAGACCGCGACCGAGAAGATCGCCGCGATCCTTTCCGATGATCCGCAGCCACTGACGGGAGCGGGGATTTCGCCGGAGTTGAACGCCGTGCTCGCGCGCGCGCTCGCCAAGGACCTCTCCCGGCGATATTCGTCGGCGTCTGCTCTGCTCGCCGACCTGCGTTCGGTAGCCTCGGGAGAATTCGTCGTCCGTTTGCCCGACTCTGTGGCCGTGATCGATTTCGAGAACCTGTCGAAGAACGCCGACGACGCCTGGATCGGGAGCGGTTTCGCGGAGAGCCTCTCGACCGACCTCGCGCGCGTGCCCGGTCTGACGGTGGTGCCGCGCGGGCGCCTTCTCGAGGTAAGGGCCGGCCTCGCGGCGAACGACCCGGGATCAGAAGCTCTTCAGGCGGGCCGTCTCCTTGCGTGCCGTTGGGTTCTGTCGGGCGCGTACCAGCGTGTCGGGCCGCGGCTGCGCGTGACGTCCCGGCTGGCCGACGTGGCGACTGGCGAGACCGTCGCGTCCGAGAAGGTCGACGGGACGCTCGACGACATCTTCGCCATCCAGGATCGCCTCGCCGCTTCGACCGGCCGGGCGCTGCGCCCCGAAGGGGATTCGCCGGCGCCCCTGCCGGCTCCGCGGATCGATGCGTTCGAGCGCCACGCGCGGGGGCGCCGGTTCTTCCTGCGGCTCGAGAAGGGGTCTCTCGACCAGGCGTGTCGCTCTTACGAGGACGCGATCGGCGTCGACCCGAACTACGGCCCGGCCCTCGCGGGCCTCGCGGCGGTCCATGCGCTGCGGTTCACGTTCCGGACGGATCCCGCCGAGCTCGAGGCCGCCGCAGGGTACGCGCGGCGCGCGATTGCAGCGGATCCGGAGCTCGGCGAGCCTCGCGTATGGCTCGGGTACGCTCTCATGCGGCAGGGCCGGGTGGAAGAAGCCGCCGAGCAAGAGCGACGGGCAGCCGAGCTCGATCCAACGAACCCGTTCGCGTTCTACTTCGGCGCTTGCACGCTGGGCTTCGCGGGACGGCATGCGGAGGCCCTCCCTCTCTACCAGCGGGCGCTCGAAGTCGAGCCGCGCCACGGGTGGGCCCTCCTCGGCCTCGGCTGGACGCACCTGCAGCTCGGCTCCGGCCCCGAGGCCCGGTGGTGCTTCGAGAGGGCGGTTCTGCTCGAGCGCGTCCAGGGCCCGCATCCGACCGCAGGCGCGGGCGGCTACCTGGGAGAGTGCCTGCGCCGGCTCGGCGAGCTCGACGCAGCGCGCCGGCACTGCCTCGAGGCGCTCGAGTCCGTCGAGAAGTCCGACAGCATGTACCGGGATTCGTTCCTGGGAGTGTGTCTTTGCGCGCTCGGCCGGACGGCCCTCGAGCAGGACGACACGGCCGCGGCCCACGCCGCGTTCACGCGGGCGACGGCGCACTTGCGGGGCAGACCCCGCGGTCTCGGCGGCGGACAGCTGCTCGTCCAGGCGCTTGCGGGTCTGGCCCGGGCGGGTGCGGGTGACGCGTACCTCGACCAGGCGGTCGACCTCTTCCGCGTGCGCCGGGGCCACGACTTCTCGACGCTGTGGGTGTGCACCGACGATGTGAGCCTGCTCGAGCTCGCGCGTGCGGCGGCGGCCATCGGGCGGCCCGAGGACGCGGCCGGACTCTTTGCGGAGGCTCGGGCCGCAGGATCGGGCGAGGCCCTAACGCGGGACGGTCCTTAGAGAGCGCTCCCGATCAGGGAAGCAAGCGCTGGGCCAGGCGTGCGGCGTGCTGGCGCAGCTCCGGGACGGCCGTCGCCTCCCAGAAGCGGGCCTTCAGGAGCGGGCCGACCAGGTGCAGCACGGCCGACGGGCGCCCCTCGGCGTCGAGGAGGGCTCCCGCTTCGTCGGTCTCGAGGCCGAGCGCAAGCGGGTCCGGACGGATGAGCCTTCGCGCGAGCAGCGCGTTGAGCAGCGGGTCGCCCACGCGCCGGACGTCGCTCGAGGGGCCCGTGCAGTTGACGACCCGATCGACGTGGATGCGCGCGGCCTCGCCGGCGCCGCGCGGCCGGATCGTCACCTCGACCTCCGTGGCGACGCTGCGGTAGCCGAGGATTCGCGCCGCGCGGATCGAGAGCTCGCCCCCGGCGATCATGCGGTCGATCGCCTCCGCGGTGGCCGGTGCGGCGCGATGCCGGTGGACGTCCCACCAGGGCCGCATGTGGCGCAGAAAGCGCGCGCGCTCGGCCGGATCGAGCCTGGACCACAGCACGGGTATGAGCGGGCGCACCGCCGCGAGCACCTCCCGCCAGTCGCCACCCCGCCGCTCGTAAGCCTCGGCGCGCGCCCGGACGAGCCGGACGTACCGCGCGATCGTAGGGGGAGGTGCGTCCAGCCCCGGCGGCAGAGCGCCCGAGGGGCCGGGTCCGGGCACGTCGCGGTGGGCCCGGGGCAGCAGGCCGTGGCGCGAAACCGCGAAGAGGGGGAGGCGCAAGCCGCGGGTCGAGAGGTCGAGCGCGATGTCCATCATCGTCAGCCCCGTCCCGAGAAGGAGAACCGATTCGCCCGGACGAACCACGTCGAGCGCGCCGCGAACCCAGGGATCGCGGACGTAGCGCTTCGTCTCGTAAAACTCGCCGCCCACGGCGGGCGGGTTCGAGGGCGAGTAGTTGCCGAGCGCGAGAACCACATGGTCGGCGATGACCCGCGCCCCCGCGAATGCCACCTCGGCGGTCCCGCCATCCCCGCGGATCTCGATGTCGCGGGCGACACCCACGAGACGCTCGAGGTGCGCGGCCCGCGGGCCGTGCTGCTCGGCCTCTCGAAGGACGCCCTCCAGGTATTCGCCATACAGCCGGCGCGAAACGAAGGTCGTCGCGACGATCGCGGTGTTTCGGGAGCGCGCCCAGCGCAGGAAATGATCCGCATCGTCGGCGATGGCGCTCATGCCGGCCGCCGGTACGTTCAGCACGTGCGCCTCGATGCGGGTTCCATAGGCGACGCCCCGCCCGATCGGGCCGTAGCGATTGACCAGGACGATGCGCGCGGGCCTGCCCCGGCGCAGCAGGTGGGCGGCCACCGCGGTCCCGCTGAAACCGCCGCCGACGACGACGATGGTCGGCCCGATTCCGCTCACGGGGTCTGTCCGAAGGAGAGCCGCCGCGTGCCCGTCAGCGCGTTTCGATCCCGGAGGCGATCGTGACCGACAGCTTCTGCTCGGATTTCGCCTTGCCGCTGGTCAGCTTCACCGTGTACTCGCCGGGGCGGACGAACTTCGGTCCCTGACCGCCGTACTGCGTCAGGAGCTCCTTGGAGGGCTTCAGGTCCCAGACCGTCCGGGAGTAGCCGGGCGTGCCCGGAATGGTGATCTTCGCGACGGGCTGGCCGAGAGAGTTGGTAATCTCGATCTTGACCTCTTCTCCGGTGAAGTCCTTGAGCCACCACGTCAGCGTCGCCCCGAGCTTCGGGTTTTCGCCCCGGAAGACGGCCGAGCCGTTCCAATCCCCGAAGCCAGGCAGGGGGTTGTACCCGAAGGCCGGTCTCGGCGGAAACAGATGGAGCTCCCTGGCCTGGATCTCGGGGGAGAGCTCCTCGAGACCGGTGATGTCGTCGATGATGTAAAGGCTGCGGCCGTGGGTGGCGGCGACGAGATCGCGCTCGCGCTGGTGGATGGCGATGTCGTCGACCGCAACCGTGGGCAGGCCTCCGAGCGTCGACCAATGGGTGCCACGGTCGAGGCTGACGTAGAGGCCGAACTCGGTGCCGGCGAAGAGAAGGTTGGGGTTCCTCGGATCCTCCCGCACGATCTTGACGGGGCCGTCGGACGGAAGATCGCCGGCGATCGACTGCCAGGTCTTGCCCTGGTCGGCCGTCCGGTACGCGAGCGCCGCGTACTTGCCGGAACGGTGCGTCTCGACGGCCAGGTAGGCGACCTTCGGGTCGTGCCACGAGGCATCGATGCGCCCCATCCAGAGCCCTTTCGCCGCGGCGGGTAGACCGGTCGTCAGATCGCTCCAGTGGTCGCCGTCATCGGTGGTGATCCAGAGCTTGCCGTCGTCGGTGCCGGCCCAGAGAAGCCCTTTCTGCAGAGGCGACTCGGACAAGGTGTAGACGACTCCGTAGTTTTCGGCTCCGCTGCCGACGGTCGTCGTCTTGTTCGGGTCCTGGGTCGAGAGATCCGGGCTGATGACCTTCCAGAGCTCTCCCCTGGTCGTCAGCTTGAAGACGCGGTTTCCGCCCAGGTACATCGCTCCCTTCTCGTGTCGGCTGCCGATGAGAGGCGAGTTCCAGTGGAAGCGGTACGCGGGACGGCCTTCCGGCGGCTCGGGCCGAAGGCCCTTGACCGCGCCGCTGCCGAGGTCGAACCGGTGGACCTCGCCGCCCTGGGACTCCGCGAAGACGATGTTCGGGTCCGCCGGGTCGAAAACGCAGGAAAAGCCGTCGCCCCCCTCGATGTTGATCCAGTCGGTGTTGAGAATGCCCTCCTTCGAGCGCGTCATGCTGGGACCGACCCAGTTCAGGTTGTCCTGCAGGCCGCCGCAGATCCGGTACGGGACGCTCTCATCGAGGCTGATCCGGTAGAACTCGCCGGCGGCGAAGCGATTCAGGTGCGCCCAGCTCTTTGCCCGGTCGAAGCTCTGGTACACGCCGCCGTCGTTGCCGAGAAGGAGCCGTTCGGGCCGGCGCGGGTCGATCGCGAGCGCGTGGTTGTCCGGATGGACCTTCTCGAAACGATCCTCGCGAAAGCTCTTGCCGCCATCCTCGGAGACGTGAAACGCGAAGCCGAGGACGTAGACGATCTGTGCGTTCTCCGGGTCGACGCGAATCTGCGAGAAGTAGAAGGCGCGCGGGTTCAGTTCGCTCTGGCGGGTCCAGTTCTCCCCGCCGTCGTCGGAGCGGAAGACGCCGCCCCGCTTGCTCGTCACGTCGAAGATCCCGGGCGTGCCGCCCTCGCTCGACTGAACGATGGCGTAGACGATCTTCGGGTCCTTGCGGAAGACGGAAAGGCCGATGCGTTGGGTCGCGCCCGGCAGGCCGTTCTCGAGCTTCCTCCATGTCGCCCCGCCATCGGAGGACTTGAAGATGCCGCCCACATCCTTGCCGTCCGTCGCCTCGGGTCCGGAAACGAAGGACCAGGGCTGGCGCTGCCGCGCGTAGAGGGCCGCGTAGACCGTCTTCGGATCGGACGGGTCGAGGGCGACCTCGCCGCAGCCGACGCGGTCGGTGTAGGGGGCGGGAGCCCGGAGCGACGCGCGCCATGTCTTGCCGGCGTCGTTGGTGACGTAGAGGCCGCGTTCGCCGCCCGGCACCCAGAGGTTTCCGACGGCCGCGACCCACGCGGTCTTCGGGTCGGTCGGATGGACGACGATTCGCGCAATCGCCTTCGAGTCCTTGAGGCCGACGTTCGTCCAGGTGTCGCCGCCATCCTGAGAGAGGTAGACGCCGTTGCCCCAGGCCGAGCTGTTGCGGTCGTTGGCTTCGCCGGTGCCGACCCATATGGTCTTCGGATCCGAGGGGGCGACGGCCACGGCGCCGATCGAGGCGACGGCTTCCTTCTCGAAGACGCCGGTGAAGGTGCCTCCGTTGTTGGCGGTCTTCGCCAGACCTCCCGTCGCGAAGCCGACGTAGAAGACGTACGGGTTGTCCGGGTCGAAGGCGATGTCCGATACGCGCCCTCCCATGACGGCCGGGCCGATCGAACGGGCCTTCAGGGCCTTGAGCTGCGCCGCCTCGAGCCGCGGACCGGTTGGGGCGGGGGTCGGTGCCGCCTTCGGCGCCTTCTCGGCAGCCGGAAGGGCCACCGCGAGCGAGAGCAGGAGGGGAGCGAGGAATCGCCGCATCGTGAGCCTCCGTCTGAAATGCCCGCAGAGGATATCAGCGCCTCTGGAAGCCGCTCGCGACAGGAGAGAGAGTAAGGGTGCTCGGGCCCGCTGCCGGGGACTATCCGCTTCCCGGGCTATCGGAGAGAAGAACATCCAGGGGCGCCGGACCTTTTTGTCGAAGTGTTCTCTCCCTCGACCGAGAGCCGTGACCGCGGGACGAAGGCGAAGCTCTACGCCAGGAGCGGCGTGGGCGAGCTATGGCTCGCCTCGAGAACCCGCTCCAAGACCTGTTCTGACGGAGGCAGGGGGCGGCGCCCGCTGTGAACGGTCCGAAATCCACCATAATGCCCGTTCCCATGACGGACAGACGGGCCCCCGACGGGGCATCGCAGCGCGAGCGGGCCGAGGCGCTCCAGGAGCTCCTCGCCGAGCGGATCCTCGTGCTCGACGGCGCGACCGGAACCTGGATGCAGGGGCAGGGCCTCTCGGCCGAGGACTTCGGCGGGTCGGAGCTCGAGGGTTGCAACGAGAATCTCGTCCTGACGCGCCCCGACGTCGTGCGGCGGATGCACGAGGAATACTTTGCCGCCGGCGCCGACATGGTGGAGACGGACACCTTCGGCGGCACACCGCTCGTGCTGGCCGAGTACGGCCTGGCGGACAGGGCGGTCGAGCTCAATCGGCGCGCGGCCGAGCTCGCGCGGGAGGCCGCGGCGCAGGCCTCGGCCTCGGGCCGCCTGCGCTTCGTCGCCGGCTCGATGGGGCCGACGACGAAGGCGATGACGGTCACGGGCGGCGTGACGTTCGACGCGATGATCGTCCACTACCGTACGCAGGCGATCGGTCTTCTGTCCGGCGGAGCCGACGTTCTGCTGCTCGAAACGACGCAGGACACGCGCAACCTCAAGGCCGGCCTGATCGGCGTCGAGCAGGCGTTCGCCGAGGTCGGATGGCGAACGCCGATCATGGTGTCGGTGACGATCGAGCCGATGGGCACGATGCTGGCCGGCCAGGACGTCGAGGCCCTGTACGCGTCCGTCATGCACGCGCCCCTGCTCTCGGTCGGCATCAACTGCGCGACGGGGCCCGAGTTCATGACGGATCACATCCGCAGCCTCTCGGCGCTCGCGAAGACGCGGACGTCCTGCTATCCGAACGCGGGCCTTCCGGACGCGGACGGGAAGTATTCCGAGACGCCCGAGTCGCTGTCGCGCGAGCTCGCGCGCTTCATGACGGAAGGCTGGGTCAACATCGTGGGCGGCTGCTGCGGGACGACGCCCGCCCACATCCGCGCGCTCGTCGCCGCGGCCGAGGGCAAGAGGCCGCGCCGCCCCGCGATCCACGCCAAGACGCTCGTCTCGGGAATCGAGCTGCTCGAGGTGGACGTGGACAACCGGCCGGTGCTCGTGGGAGAGCGGACGAATGTCCTCGGCAGCCGCAAGTTCAAGCGGCTCGTGGCCGACGGGCAGTTCGAGGCGGCCGCGGAGATCGCGCGCGCCCAGGTCAAGAACGGCGCGCAGGTGATCGACGTCTGCCTGCAGGACCCGGACCGCGACGAGGTCGCCGACGTCAACGCCTTCCTCGAGCGGGCGACGAAGATGGTCAAGGTCCCGCTCATGCTGGACTCCACGGACGCGAAAGTCCTGGAGCTCGGCCTGAAGTGGAGTCAGGGCAAGTCGATCCTGAACTCGATCAACCTCGAGGATGGCGAGGAGCGATTCCAGAGGGTCCTGCCCCTGGCGCAGCGCTACGGCGCCGCGCTCGTGGTCGGAACGATCGACGAGGACCCCGAGAACGGGATGGCGGTGACGCGCGACCGCAAGCTCGAGGTGGCGCGGCGCAGCTACACCCTGCTGACCGAGAAGTACGAGTTCCCCGCCGAGGACATCCTCTTCGATCCGCTCGTCTTTCCGTGCGGCACGGGCGACGCGAAGTACGTCGGCAGCGCGGAGGAGACAATCGAAGGGATCCGGCTCATCAAGGCCGCGTTTCCCGAGTCGAAGACGATCCTCGGGATCTCGAACGTCTCCTTCGGCCTTCCGGAGTCGGGGCGCGAGGTTCTGAACTCGGTCTTCCTCTACCACTGCACGCGGGCGGGGCTCGATCTGGCGATCGTCAATTCCGAGAAGATCGTGCGCTACCCCTCGATTCCGGAGGTGGAGAGGCGGCTCGCGGAAGACCTCCTGTACAACCGGGGCGGGGATCCCGTCGGCGCCTTCGCCAGCCACTTCAAGGCAAAGGGGGCGCAGCCGCGAAAACCCCGCGAGCGTGCCGGAACTGCGCTCGAGCGGCTGCCGCGCTACATCCTCGAGGGCTCCAAGGAGGGCCTCGTCGAGGATCTCGAGCAAGTGCGGCAATCGGGAATGGCCCCGCTCGACGTCATCAATGGCCCGCTCATGGATGGCATGCGCGAGGTCGGCCGCCTGTTCAACGCCAATGAACTGATCGTGGCCGAGGTTCTCCAGTCGGCCGAGGCCATGAAGGCGGCCGTCACTCATCTCGAGAAGTTCATGGCGAAGGCGACCGAATCCCGCAAGGGCAAGGTGATTCTCGCCACCGTCAAGGGCGACGTGCACGACATCGGGAAGAACCTGGTCGAGATCATCCTGTCGAACAACGGCTACGAGGTCATCAACCTCGGCATCAAGGTTCCGCCCGAAAAGCTGGTCGAGGCGTACCAGCACCATCGCCCGGACTTGATCGGCCTCTCGGGGCTGCTCGTCAAGAGCGCGCAGCAGATGGTAACGACGGCGCAGGACCTGGCCTCCGCCGGCGTCGCGGCTCCCATGCTCGTGGGCGGGGCAGCGCTCTCGCAGAAGTTCACGGACCACCGGATCGCTCCGGCATACGGCGGGCTCGTGACGTACGCCGAGGACGCGATGCGCGGACTCGCTCTGGCGGACCGGATCCTCTCCGGCGAGCCCGCCCGCGCGGCCCTTCTCGCGGAAGCCGACGGGCGTCGTGCGGCCATCGCGGCGGCGACGGCGCCCCTGGACGAGGCCCCGCTTGCCGCGCCCGCGGTTCGGAGCGCCGACATCTCCATCGTGGATCCGCAGCCGGCTCCGGACGAGGCCGAGCACGTGCTCGACGCGCTCGATCTCGGCGAGATCTGGCAGTTCCTGAATCCCCACATGCTCTACGCCAAGCACCTCGGGCTGCGTGGAAGCTACTGGAGGCTGAAAGAAGCGGGTGACCCGAAGCTCGCCGAGCTCGAGCGCGTGGTCGCGAAGGTGCAGGGTGCGGGTTGGATCCGCGCGCGGGCGATGTACCGATACTTCCCGGCCCGTTCCGAGGCGAACACGCTCCAGTTGTCTGTTCCCGGAGGGAGGGAGGCCGGCTTCGCATTTCCGCGACAGGTCGCCGGCGAGCGGCTGTGCCTGGCGGACTTCGTCCACCCGCGGCAGTACGGCTCGCGGCAGGATTCGATCGCCCTCTTCATCACGACGGCGGGGGAAGGCGTTCGCGCCCGGGCCGAGGAGCTCAAGGCGGCAGGCGAGTACCTGTTGTGCCACGCCCTCCAGGCGCTCGCCGTCGAGACCGCCGAGGCGGCGGCGGAGTGGCTCCACCGGAAGCTGCGGGCCGAGTGGGGCTTCCCGGATCCACCGGAGACGACCATGCTCGACCGGTTCCAGGGGCGGTACCGCGGCAAGCGCTACAGCTTCGGCTATCCCGCCTGCCCCGAGCTCTCCGACCAGGCCATCCTGTTCCGTCTTCTCGACGGACGCAAGATCGGCGTCGAGCTCACGGAGGGCTTCATGATGGATCCGGAGGCCTCGGTCTCGGCGGTCGTTGTGCATCACCCGCAAGCGCGGTATTTCGCGGTTTGACGCCGGCCGCAGGCCGGCGGTCGCGCCTACTCGATAGGGCAGGGAGGCAAACTCATGATCTGGCCCGTTGCGATCGTCGTGCTCTCGACGGCTCTCTACCATGTGGCACAGAAGTCGATCCCGGCGGGAGCGTCGCCAGTGGTATCGCTCCTTGTGAGCTACGGCGTCGCGATTCTGGGGACGCTCGCGCTCTTTCCGCTTTTCCCGGTTCGTGGCTCCCTCTCGCGGGCCATGCGCGAGCTCAACTGGTCGAGCGCAGCGATCGGAATCACGATCGTGGGCGTCGAGCTCGGCTTCCTGCTCGCTTACCGCGCAGGCTGGAGGGTCAGCGTGGGAGCAGCCGTATCGAATGCGGCAGTGGCAGCTCTCCTCGTGCCGGTTGGTCTGATCCTGTTCCACGAGCGGCTGTCGGCAGTTAACGTGCTGGGGCTTCTGCTCTGCGTCGCAGGCCTCTCTCTCGCCGTCGCGCGGTGAGGACCGTCCGTGAGTGACCGGATTGCCGCGCGCCCCTCCCTCGGCCGGATCGTCGCCGCCTTTGCCGCGGTCTACCTTCTCTGGGGCTCGACCTACCTGGGCATACGGTTCTCGATGGAGACGTTGCCCCCGTTTTTCACACAGGGCGTGCGTTACACGGCCGCGGGCCTCGTGATGTACCTCTGGGCGAAGGCCTCCGGCGCCTCCCGGCCGTCCGGCCGCGAGTGGGGCGGCGCGGCCGTGACCGGCTTCCTGCTCTTCGTCTGCGGAACGGGCGGGGTCGTGTGGGCGGAGCGCCTCATCCCGTCCGGCGTGGCGGCGCTCGTCGTTGCAACCGAACCGATGTCGTTCGTGTTGATAGAGGCTGTGCGACGACGCCGGATGCCCCGCGCAGCCGTTCTTGCCGGGCTCGGACTCGGATCGATGGGGCTCGGCCTGCTCGTCGGTCCCGGCAGGATCCTCGGCGGGCAGCGGTTCGATCTCGCGGCCCTGGGGGTGCTGATCGTCGGCACGTTCTGCTGGGCGGCGGGCTCGCTTTTCTCGCGCGGCTCGCGCCTGCCGTCTTCGCCCGTGATGGCGACCGCGTTGACGCTGCTCTGCGGCGGCAGTCTGCTGGCCCTCGTCGGAGCCGCGCGGGGGGAGCTCCTGCACTTCGATCCCGCAGCCGTGTCCGCGAAGTCGTTGATCGCCACCCTGTATCTCTTGGTATTCGGGTCGATCGTCGGGTTCTCCGCCTACCTGTGGCTGCTCCGAGTGACGACCGTCTCGCGTGTCTCCACCTACGCCTACGTCAATCCGATCGTGGCGGTGTTTCTGGGGTGGGCGCTCGCGGGAGAATCGCTGACTCCCCGCGTCGTTCTCGCGTCGACCGTGATCGTCGGCGCCGTCGCCCTCGTCATCCGGTACGGCGGCGAGGGCGCGGAAGGAACCGTGCAGGCCGAGGTGAATCTCGGCTGCGAAAAGCCGCCGGAGACACTCCATGCCTGAAGCGGCGCCCATTCGCCGCACGGCCTCCCGCACGCGAGTCGTGCTGGCCTTCGCGGCGGTATACCTGCTCTGGGGCTCGACGTATCTCGCCATCCGCTTCGGCGTCGAGACGATCCCCCCGTTCCTGATGGCGGGCCTGCGTCACCTGACGGCGGGATTGCTGCTCTTTGCCTGGCTGCGACTGCGCGGTACACCCCGGCCGCAGGCGCGGCATTGGCGCTCGGCCGCGATCATCGGCGGGATGCTGTTGCTCGGCGGCAACGGCCTCGTCACCTGGGCCGAGCAGCGGGTGCCCTCGGGGCTCGCGGCCCTGATCGTCGCTTCCGTGCCCATCTGGATGACGGTCCTCGACGGACTCCAGCGGCGCGAGCGTCCTCACGGTGTGGTGGTTGCGGGACTGGCGATGGGGCTCGGAGGCATCGTGCTGCTCGTTGCGCCCGGCCGCTTTGCCGGAGGAAGTCGCGTCGACCCGCTCGGCGCCGCGGCGCTCCTGACTGCCGCCCTGCTCTGGGCGGTCGGATCCCTGCACTCGCGCCGCGTCCCGCTTCCGTCCTCGACCCTGCTTGCCACGGCGATGGAGATGATCGCGGGCGGGGCGATCCTGCTCGTCGTGTCGGCGCTCGCCCGCGAGTGGCAGGGCGTCTCGCTCGCGGCGGTGTCGGCGCGCTCGCTCTTCGCGCTCGGCTACCTCATCGTCGCCGGATCGCTGCTCGGGTTCACCGCATACATCTTCCTGCTGGGCGCCACGACCCCGGCACGCGTCTCGACCTATGCCTACGTGAATCCGCTGGTCGCGGTCTTTCTGGGGTGGCTCTTCGCCGGCGAGTCGGTCACCCTGCGGACGGGGCTCGCGGCTCTCGTGATCGTGGCGGCCGTCGCATTGATCATCCGGCATGGGGCGCGGCGGCCCGTGCCAAGGATCGAAGAGAACATCGCGCCGCTTCGCGCAGAAGGAGGACGCCGATGAGCGAGGTCGATCTCCTCTTGAGGTTGCTGGACGAGTCCTATGAAAGGAAGGCCTGGCAGGGTCCCAACCTGCGAGGATCGCTGCGCGGCGTGAGCGCCCGGCAGGCGGCGTGGCGCCCCGCGCCCGGACGCCACAACATCCGGGAGCTCGCCCTGCACGCCGCGTACTGGAAGTATGCCGTGCGGCGGCTGCTGACCGGAGAAAAGCGAGGCGCATTTGCGGAAAAGGGGAGCAACTGGTTCGCCCGGCCGGGATCGTCGACCGAGGCGGCCTGGAGGGCCGAGGTGGCGCTGCTCGATGGAGAGCATCGGCGCCTCCGCCGGGCCGTCGCGAAACTCACCCGGCCCGCCCTGGCGAAGAAGCTCCCGGGAAGCAAGCACAGGACCGACACCCTCGTCTACGGGGTCGCGTCGCACGACGTCTACCACACGGGGCAGATTCAGATTCTCAAGCGTCTGTGGGGAGATAGGAAGTGACGTCTCCTCTGATAGCCTTTTCCGATGTCGCGCCTGATCGACCTGTCCCATCCCATCGAGCACGGCATGGTCACCTACCCGGGGCTTCCGGGACCCGTGGTCTCGGATTTCCTCGGGCGCGAGGCCTCGCGAGGGCATTACGCCGAGGGCACGACCTTTCACATCGCCCGCCTTCGCATGGTCGCGAACACCGGCACATACGTGGACGCCCCCTTCCATCGCTTTGCGCACGGCACGGATGTCTCGGCGCTTCCGCTCGAGCGCCTGGCGGATCTCGACGGCATCGTGATCGACGGCAGGGCGCGGGGCCGCGGACTCGAAGCCGACCTGTTCGCGGGAAGTGACATCGCCGGCAAGGCCGTTCTCGTGCGAACGGGGTGGGACGCCGGCTGGCGCACGCCGCGCTACTTCGAGGGCCATCCGCACCTGACGCGCGGTGCGGCGGAATATCTGGCGGGCGCGAGTCCGGCTCTGGTGGGGATCGACTCGCTCAATATCGACGACACGGCGGACGGTGTGCGGCCCGCGCACACGCTCTTGCTGTCGGCCGGGATTCCGATCGTCGAGCACCTGTGCAACCTGGGGTCCGTTCCCGCGACCGGTTTCCGATTTCACTGCGCCCCCGCGCCGTTCCAGGGGCTCGGAAGCTTCCCGGTCCGCGCCTACGCCGTCGTCGCGTAGCGGCGGCCTCTCGGTCCGCCGCGGTGCCGTATCATCGAACGGGATGACGCGGTGGCTCCGGATCTCTCTCGCGCTCGCGGCAGCTGCGGCGGTGCTTGCGGCGCGGTCGAGCGATGGAGCGGCCTCGCCTTCTGTGCGCCCGGGCGCGGCGCAGCCCTTCTCCGTGGCCCTGGAGACGCTGGTCACCGGGCTGACGAACATCACCGCGATCACCAATGCCGGCGACGGGAGGCTCTTCGTGACGCTGCAGCGAGGCGCCATCGTCATCTGGGACGGCAGCCAGATCCTGTCCACGCCTTTTCTGGACGTTTCGCCGCTCGTCAGCTGCTGCGGAGAGCGCGGCCTGCTCTCGGTCGCCTTTCACCCGCAGTACGCCGTGAACGGGTTTTTCTTCGTGGACTACACGGACTCGAACGGAGACACGGTCGTGGCGCGCTACCGCGTGTCGGGCTTCGATGGCGACGCGGCCGACGCATTCAGCGCCGCAATTCTCCTGACGATCCCGCAGCCGTACGGCAACCACAACGGCGGCCAGCTGCAGTTTGGCCCCGACGGTTACCTGTACATCGGCATGGGCGACGGCGGCTCGGCCAACGACCCGCAGTGCCGCGCGCAGTCGGGCGGGAGCCTGCTCGGAAAGATGCTGCGCATCGACGTCGATCGCAACGGCGATCAGCCTCCCTTCTACGGCATTCCCGCCGACAACCCGTACATCGCGATCGGCGGGCCCCCGGAGGCCTGGTCGTTCGGCCTGCGCAACCCCTGGCGCTTCTCCTTCGATCGGCTCACGGGTGACCTCTTCATCGGCGATGTCGGCCAGGGCGCGCGCGAGGAGATCGATCATCAGCCGCGGACAAGCCGCGGCGGAGAGAACTATGGATGGAAAATCATGGAGGGGACGCTGTGCGGCGCGGGTGGAATGGCCGGGTGCAATTTCCCCGTTCTCCCATGCGACGATCCGGCCTACACCTTGCCGGTCCTCGAGTACACGCACGAGGGCGGCAACTGCTCGGTGACGGGCGGCTACGTGTATCGGGGCCTCGCGATTCCCGATCTCTACGGCCGGTACGTATACGGCGACTATTGTTCGGGCCGGATCTGGGCGGCCGCTCCGCAGTCCGGGACCTGGTCGCCGGTCCTGCTTCCCTTCGCCGTGCCTGCCCTGACGACGTTCGGGGAGGATGCGCTCGGCGAGCTGTACGCCGGAAGCGAGGACGGGACGATCTACCGGCTCGTTCGCCCGACGCCGGTATCGCCGACGATCGCCACGATCACTCCGGCCTCGGGCGTCACGCGCGGGGGCAATGTCGTGACAATCACGGGAACGAATTTCACGGGCGACTCGATCGTTCTCTTCGGTGCGCAGCCGGCTTCGGTCCAGGTCCAGAGTCCGTTCGCGCTCGTTGCGGTGACCCCGCCCCATCCGGCCGGCCTCGTGGACGTCGTCGTCGGCAATCCCGGTGCTCCGGCGGCGACGCGTTCCCTCGGCTTCGCCTACCTTCCGGTCGGGCTCCCGGCTCCGGAGTCACATCCCGCACCGCGCGTCGTGACGCGCCCCGTCCCCTAGCTCCGATTCCTCAATCCGACGTTTGAAATCAGACGTTCGAACCATCCGAAATCCGAAATCCGAAATCCGAAATCCGAAATTTCCCCCTCACGTCTGTATCCGGCGCCCCCACGCCAGAAACGCCGCGGCCGAGAGAGCGGTCAGCAGAACGCCATACGCAGCGGCCGTGCCGATCTCCTGGATTCGCAGCGAGGACAGGATCTCGATCGAAATCGGGCGCGTGTCGTACGTGTACAAGACGATCGAGACGACGAAGTCGCCGAGGGCGGCCAGAAACGCGAGGCTGGCTCCGGCCACGAGAGCGGGCCGAAGCTGCGGAAGGAGGATGCGCCGGAAGCGCCGTCCCGGCCCGGCACCCAGGGATGCGGCGGCCTCTTCGAGCGCCGGATCCATCTGGCGAAGTCCCGCGAATGCCGCGCGGCCGGTCAGGGGCAGGCTGCGAACGAGATAGCCGAGCGGCAGGATCGCAAGAGTCCCGACGAGCACGAATCGCCCCGCCCACGGCGCGTCGACGCTGAATGCGGCTGCCAGGGCGACGGCGAAGACTGTCCCGGGCAGCGCCCACGGCGCGGCGATCAGGGTCTCGAGCGGCCCGCTCCAGGCCGAGCGGCGGCGGGTGGAGGTGTACGCCGCGGCGAACCCGAGGGCGACCGCCAGGGCCGTGGCGAAGGACGCCATCCACAGGGAGTTGACGATGGGCCGGAGCCGCTCGGGCTGGGAGAAGAGCGCCCCGTAGTTGCCGAGGGTGAGCACCGGCGGCCACGCCTGCGTCGTCCAGGTATTGCGGGGTACGAGCGACACGACGAGCAGCGTGGCGTGAGGGGCGAGCAGCAGAATTGCGAGCGCCCAACCGGCAGCCGTGACTGCCCACCCGGCGCCTCCGAGCTCCCGTCGGCGCGGTGCCACGCCGCGTGTGGCGCCCACGACGTCCCGCGCTCGCTCGACGTGGCGCAGGAGCCCGAGCCCCGCGAACCCGATCATGGCGAGGGTGACCGTCTCCACCATCGCGAGGGAGGTGTCGCCGTTTAACTTCGAGGCCACGATCTGCGTGGTCATGACGCGAAAGCTCCCCCCGAAGACGTACGGCGCGCTGAAGGAGGCGAGCGAGGTCATGAAGGTCAGCAGCGCCGCGCCCGAAAGCGCCGGGGAAAGAAGAGGCAGGGTGACACGCGCGGCGGTGCGCCGCCGGCTCGACCCGAGACTCGCCGCGGCCTCGGAGAGCGAACCGTCCAGGCGAGCCAGCCCGGCACGGGTGAAGAGGTAGAAGTAGACGTACATCGAGTACGCATGGACGAGCAGGATCGCGCCGGGGCCCGACAGACGCCAGGGCGCCGCGCCGAGGCGAAGCAGGCCCTGCAGGGCGCGCGAGAGAAAGCCGCTTTCCCCGTAGAGAAAGAGGAATGCGAGCACGCCGATCAGGGGAGGCAACGCCACCGGCAGCGCGACCAGCGCGCCCAGGAGGGCGCGACCCGGGAACTCGTTGCGCTCGAAGAGAAAAGCGAGCGGAACGCCGATCGCGGCTGAAAGGGCGACCGTCGCGAGCGAGATCCAGAGGCTTGCCCAGAGCGCCTGCCACTCGGCGGGACGGCGGGCGAACTCGGAAAAGTGGGCGAGCGTCAGATGTGGAGCGCCGAGCGCCTCGGCGAACGTCAGCACGAGCGGGTAGCCGACCAGCCAGAAGAGCACGAGCGTCAGGAGCGCAGGCGCGAGTCGAGCCGGCGAGGCCCTCACGCAGACCTCGGGAAGGCACGGGGCAGCGGCGCGCCCTGCGCCGGGACGACCCGCACGCGGTCGCCCTCTTTCGCCGCATCGGGCGCGGCGAGAACCTCGAGCTCGCCCGCGGCCTCCGTCGCGACGAGGAAGTAGGCGGCGCGTCCGGCAAAGCGGCGTTCGACGATCACTCCCTCGAGGGCGCCCTCCGCCGAGCCCCCCGAGAAGGCGAGCGACTCCGGCCGCACGACGAGATCGACCTGCGAATTCTCGGACAGCTCCGCACCGGCGACCGCCGGCCACACCAGGCCCGGCCGGATCCGCGCGCCCCGCTCCCAGACGGCCGGCACGACGGTCGAGCGGCCGATGAACGTCGCGACGAACCGCGTCTTCGGCTCCTCGAAGAGCTCCTCGGGTGTGCCGACCTGCTCGAGGCGCCCGGCGTTCAGGACTGCGACGCGATCGCCGAGCTCGAAGGCTTCCTCCTGCTCGTGGGTGACGAAGAGGGTCGTCAGGCCGACCTTGCGAATCGCGCGCTTCAGCTCCCGCCGCGTCTTCTCGCGCAGTGTCGGATCGAGGTTCGAGAGAGGCTCGTCGAGCAGCAGCACGCGCGGGTTGGGGGCAAGAGCGCGCGCGACGGCGACGCGCTGCTGCTGGCCTCCCGAGATCGCCGTCACGCGGCGGCCCTCGAACCCCGACAGGCCGACGAGTGCGAGAGTCTCCTCGACGCGGCCGCGGATCTCGACGGAGGTCGCCTGCCGCGCCCCGAGGCCAAACGCGACGTTTTCCTCCACCGTCATGTGCGGAAAGAGCGCGTAGTGCTGGAACACCATGCCGAAGCGCCGCCGCTCCGGGGCGAGCGCGGTGACGTCCTCCCCGTCGACGACGATCCGTCCGGAGTCCGGCGTCTCGAACCCGGCCACCAGGCGCAGCACCGTCGTCTTGCCGCTGCCCGAAGGGCCGAGGAGCGCCAGGATCTCGCCCCTCGCGGCCGAGAGCGAGACGCCGCGGGTGACCGCGACCTCGCCGAAGCGCTTCTCGAGGGAGTCGAGCCGGAGAAAGTCGGCCATGTTCGGGCCGTGAAGTTATCTCAAACTGCTGCCCGGGCGAGCGATAGCACCACCGTCACGGCTTCCCGGCGGAGGCTCCCTTGCCCCGGATCGTGCGGTCCCACGTGGCCATCCACGCGGCGCCGTCTTTTTCGACGAGCGGCCAGTCGATTTCGGCGGGGACCAGCTCGCGCAGGACGTCGCGCGCCCAGCCGGGCATGTCGTCGCCGAGATCCGTGCGCGCGGGCAGGCGGAAGGTCTTCTCGGCCGCGGCCCGCTGCATGGACTTCTCCCCGACAAACTCGATGAATTGCCTCGCGAGCTCCGGATGCCGGCAGCCGGCGACGAGGCCGACGGCATCGTCGATGACCGGTGTGCCGCTACGGGGAAAGACGTAAGCGAGGGGTGAGCCGCGCTGTCGCTCGAGCAGCGTGTCGGGGAGATCCCAGATCGTGATGATCCCCTCGCCGCGGATGATCTTTTCGTAGAGGAGAATCGGATTGAAGACGTACTCCTTCGTCTGGGCGTCGAGGCGCGCGAGCCACGCGAAGCCCCGATCGGGCGAGCCGGTCTCGCGCACGGACTTCGAGAGGATGTATCCCCAGACCGCGCGCATCGTGCCGGAAGCGAGCGGATCGCGAATGAGGATCTTGTCCTTCCACTTCGGATCGAGCAGGTCGTCCCACTCGCGCGGAGCCTCCGCGGGTGAGACCAGCTTTTCGTTGTACACGGGCATGGCGGGCGTGCGGTAGAGCCCGAAGTACAGGTTGCCCGGGTGACGGCTGGCGGCGGGAATGGCGTCGGCCCACGCGGGCCGGTAGGGAGCGAGCAACCCTTCCCGGACGCCGCGCGCGAAGATCGTGTCGGGGCCGCCGTACCAGACATCCGCCTGCGGGTTCGCCTTCTCCGAGCGCAGCCGGTCGTAGACCTCCTGCGATCCCATGTCGAGCCATCGCACGTCGACGCCGGGATGCAGGCGCTCGAACTCCCCCTCGACGAGCGTCAGCAGGTCCCGGCCGTGCGGGGAATAGAGCACGAGCGGGGTGCGCGCGTCCCGGCGGCAGGCCGGAAGAAGAACCGCCGCCAGGAGAAGGGCCCCCGCGCCTCGCGGCCGCAGCCGGGCAACTCGCATCTTGGTCGGTCGCGAGCCTCGAACGGTCAGGGTCCCGGTGTCGGCGTGAGCTGCACGGATCGCTCTACGGCGTCCCCGTAGGCCTTGCGCTGCTCGGGCGTCATCTTCCCGAAGCTGTCTCCCATCTTCGCCCGCGCGTCGGCCATGGCCTTTTCCTGCTCGGGCGTGAGGCCGCTCATCGGCGATCCGCCCTTCGCGTATCCTGCCGGCACCTCGAAGAGCGATGCGGGAAGTGACTTCTTCTCGAGCCGGGTGATCTCCATCGAGGCAAGGGTCTCGGTCGAGCCCTTCCTGCGGATCACCCAGCGGACCGGAAATCCCTGGATGCCCTGGGCGGTCAGCGCGGCAAACCAGGAATCCGGATCGGCCTCGCGGCGATTGATCGCACCGAGCCAATCGCTCGAGATGGCGACTTCACTCGCCACGCAGATCTCGATCTCGGTGCCACGGGCCGAGGTGAGCAGAGCGTTCTGACAGGGCAGGCCCGCCACCGTCTCGCGTCCGAGCTTCTGCACTGTGAACGTGTCTCGCGGCGCCGTGTCGGCGGCTCTTTTCGTGTTCAGGACCACGTACGTCTTCCTCTCATCGTTGACGAGGAAGATCTTGCTTGGATCGGACGCCCGCCCGAGCATCGTCATCACGACGCGGCGGGACGCCCTTCCGGACGCGGGGCCCGGTCCTTTCGCTCGGCTCGCGCCGGCGCTCATCTCGAACTCCATCCGGTACGCGCCGGGCGCGACGAAGATCCTGCCCGAGCCCGGCGTCGACTTGCCCTGCGCGTTGCCGGTCGTGATTCGGAAATCGGCCACGCCCTCGAAGGTTGCCGACGCGGCGGCCATCGTGGCGGCAAGCAACGTTGCGGACGCGGACAGCAGGATGGCTCTTTTCACGCCGGTTGCTCCTTTTCTCTCGAGTGGCGTCACTTCCAGGCGAGCAGGTTCGCGAGCAGACGGTAGGCGCCGGAGACGCCGGCGGGAAGCTGGCGGAAGAAGGCCAGGCCCGTGTAGACGTAGCGGCCCTTCTCGAGCCGGGCGGCCAGAAGCGCTCCCTTTTGCTCGGGCCCGCCCGGATCCGCCATGGACAGAAGGGCCGTGTATTCCGGCGCCCAGGTGTGCGCGAAGTAGAGGCCCCGCTCCTGGACCCAGCCGTCCCAGTCCGCGGGGCCAATAGCGTTGGGAATGGTGAAGATCGGGCTCTTCGGATCCAGGATGGTCACCTTCGCCGTCTCGTCGGTTACCCGGTCGTGCGGACGCGAGATCTCGAAAGGGTAGGGCGCGAAGCCGCCCTGCACGAACGGATACTGCTGGTACTGGACAATGAGGAGACCCCCGGCCCGTGCATAGTCGAGAAGGCGTGCGTTTGCTCGTGGAAGAGCGGCGCTCGTCTCGTAGGCGCGGCTGCCGATGAGGATTGCATCGTACCGCGACAGATCGCTCCTCTCGAGCTCCTCGTCGGAGAGAAGGTGCAGGGGCACGCCGACTCCCTCCAGCGCCTCCGGCACGCGGTCTGCTGCGCCGCGCACGTAGCCCACGGACGTCAGCTTTGGCAGCTTCAGGTCGACCGCCGAGAAGGCGATGTCCGCGGCTTTCGGGAACTCGGTCGGCCGGATGTGTTCGTAGTCGATCACCGGCATCGAGGCGGTGAAATGCGCGCCGGAGGCGACCGCCGCGATGGTGATCGCGGAGCGTCCGGGCGACAGCGACGCCGGCGGCAACAGGGATATCTCGAGGACGGTGCGGTCTCCCTTGTGGGGCAGTGTGAACGGCACCGGTGCAATCGCGGGCCAGTGGGCGGGGAGGCCGATCTCTACCTTGCCCGAAACCGGTTCGCGGGCGTTCGACGTGATCGTAACGGCGAGGGGGCGAGGCCGCCGGCGGTCGAGCGGCCAGACGATCGAGCTCGGGTCGACCCCCACTTCGACCCTGGAGACCGCGCGCAGCGCATGTCGCACCTCGCCCGCGACCTCGTCGCGGATCCGGAAGGTCACCTCCCGGCTCAGGCGGACGGTCTCGCCGTCGATCCGGACCGTCGCCACGGCCGTCAGCGCAGGCGGCGCGAAGGGCTCGTCCCGGACCGATCCCGGAACCCCGGTCCAGTCGTAGAGGTATTGCGCGAGGGGCCGGCGCAGGAAGTACGGCATTGTCGGTGGGCTCCCCGCCGGAACCTGCGTCGTGAGCTTCCACTCCTCGAGCTTCCCGGCGGCGACCGCGCGGCCGACCGCTGCCGACGGGACGGACCATCCCTCCGGGCTCTGGAGCCGCACCGATTCGACGTCGATCGCCTGAGCGCCCGCGTTCCACACGCTGGCCGTGATCGCGACGCTGTCGCCCTCGATCACGGCGTCGGTTTCCGACAGGGCGTCGAGCGTGACTTCGGCGGCGACGGCGAGCGCCTGCTCGGCGACGCCGATCTTTTCGTCGACCAATGCGAGGCTGCCGACGTCTTCCGGCGTCATGGAGGCCCGCGCGGACCGGAGATCGCGCAGGATCACAGCCAGCGGGGCCGACGCCTGGAAAATCGTCGCGGGGCTGAGGCTGTGTCGGACGTCCTTCGCGGAGGCCTCCACGCTATCCAACAGCTTCTGGGCTCTCTCGCGGCGCGCCGGATCGGCAACGCCGTCGGCGATCGAGCGCAGGCGCGTGTCGATGCCAGCAAAGAGCTCCTTGCCTTCCGTTCCGGGGGTCCCCGCCACACGGATGGCGCCGGTCTCGTTCGGTCCCGGGCGCTGGATGTTGCCCGTACCCTGCGACCGGTGGAGGCTGCGTGAAGCGACGGCGATCTGAGCATAGGACCTGCCGGTCAGGGGCTCGACGTCGCCCGTGGCAATGGGAAACGAGCCATCGGCGTCGAACCAATTCGAGCGCAGCAGCTCGACCGGCTTCCAGGGAGGAAGACCCTCGCTCACCATCTCGGGGAAGACCGAAGGATCGCCGGCGACGCGAAACGCCTCGCGCGCGATTACGGCGGACGCCTGGTGCTGTCCGTGGCCGTCCGCGCCGGTTCCCGTGAAGGTGCTGAAGACGATCTGGGGCCGAAAGCGGCGCACGACTCGCACGGCATCCTCGAGGAGGGCTTCCCTGGCCCAGAAGCGCAGTGTCTCTTCCAACGAGCGCGTGAAACCAAAATCATAGGCGCGCGTGAAATACTGCCGGGCGCCGTCCAGATGGCGCGCCGCCAGAAGCTCCTGGGTGCGAATCAAGCCCAGACCGATACCGAGCTCGTCGCCGATCAGGTTCTGGCCGCCCTCGCCGCGCGTCAGGGAGAGGTATGCGGCCTCGCCGCCCATCTTGCGCGACACCACGGCCAGAAGGGCCGAATTCTCGTCGTCGGGGTGCGCGCCCACGATGAGCAGGCGGCGGTTGTTCGTCAGCTTGTGGACGAGCGGGTCGAGCGCGGCGACGCCGCCCGTGGCCGGCGGTGGAAGCTCGGTACCGGGCATGGCGGCCCGAGCGGCCCATGAGGCTGCGGCAGCGAGCACACCCAGGGCGATGCGGAGCGCGCGGGCCCGCGTCACGGACTGCACTACTTCTGGAAGCGCTTGCGCACCATCGGTGCCGAGGCCGCCGCGGCGGCAGCCCCGAGGAGGGCGGCCAGGATCCCCGCCTTCCTCTTCGGGTCCATCGCCTTCCATTCGCCGGCGAGCCGGTTGACGGTCTTCTTCGACGCGCGCGATGCCGTGCCGAGAGCGCCGCGCACGACGTTTGCTCCCTGGCCCGACGCCTCCGCGATGGCGGCGCGCGCGACCGCGACGCCTCCCGTGATCGAGCGTATGACGCTCTCGAAGGAGGCCGCGCGGGAGGCCTTCCGCCTTCCCGCGGGCGCCTTCCGGCGTGAGGCGGGCTTGCGTGCCCGGGTGCTCGCCGTCTTCCGAGCGGCCGGCCGGCGCCGCTTGGGTCCTCCGATGTCCACGACCGTGCCCGATGCCTTCTGGTCTTCCATGGTTTCCCTCATTTCTCTCCGGCAGCGACGTATACGGGAGCGATGTCGACCGGAATGTCCTTTAACCGCGCATTGACCGCTTCCATTTCCGGGGTCGATCGGGAGTAATCCTTCAGCAGCTTCTGCGCCCGGGTGTAGTCGCCGGTCGCTTCGATCGTCAGCAGCTCGCTCGAGAGCGATCGGACCGCTTCGCGAAACTTCGCCGTGTCGACCCGGAACCGGCCGTTCGGCGCGGGGACGACCGCTCCCTTCTCGCGAAACCAGTTCCATTGCAGCGCCGCACCGCCGCCGTGTGCCTCGTCGACCCCGAAGCGGATCGAGCGGTAGAACAGCGCCGTGACGGTCGCCGCGAGCCCGTCCGCGTCGAACGCGGTCAACCACTTCTCGTCGATCGCCTGAAGGAGGATCCACATGCCGGCGACGTCGGCCTTGCACTCTTCGATCGTCGAGAAGAGGTTCTTCAGGGGGATGCGGGCCTCGACACGGCGCCCGTCGGGAGCCGTGATGAACCCCGGACCCAGGCCATGCGCGAGCTCGTGGAAGAGCGTGTGGTTGAAAAACGCGTCGAACGAGACGCTGGAGAGCTGCCCGGGATCGAGCACGCGATCCGCGATCGGCCGGCCGGCGACCCGGAACTTCGCCTCGATCACGTTCTTCAGGAGGACCTTCTTGGAACCCTTGGCCTGGCGCACGCGCTCGTCGTTGGGGAGGTTGAAGGCCGAAGTCTGCACGCCCGCGCGCGTATCACCGGCGGCGAAGACTTCCTGGACGACGCGGATCGGCGACTCGAACTTGCGGCTCGAGTCCTTGTACTGGTCCGGGATGGGGAGATTCTTTTCCATCTCCGGCAGGTGCTTCGCATAGACCGCGAGCTTTTCGCTCTCGGCCTTGTCGCGGACGGTCACGAACGCTTCGTACGAGGCCTTGTAGTTGAAGAGCGCGTCCTCGTAGACCTCGTAGGGGCCGATCGTGACGTCGATGTCGGAGTCGAGGTCCATCCAGGCGAGGTCGGAGGCATAGAAGTCGTCCGACAGCAGCGCGTCCGCGCGCTTTCCCAGATAGGCGTCCAACGATGCGTTGCCGGTCAGCGTGGCCGCTTTGCGAAGGTGGGCGGCGATGGCCTCGAGAGAGCTGCGGTATTCCCGGGCGTAGGGGATCGCGACCAGGCTCCTGCCGTCGCGGCGAACGACCGTGAAGAGCCCCTCGAAGTTCTTGCGGTCGTCCGGATGCGCGGCGACCCAGCGCTCGAACTCTTCCTTCGTCAGGTCGGGCGGGTAGAACGCGGCGCCGGCGGGCTTTGGCTTCGAGCCGATGAAGGGGGCGTTGCCGTCGAGGCGGTCCCACGGGCCCGCGTTGATCCGGAAATAGGCGAGCGCCTCCGCGGCCCCGGCCGCAGAGCGCTCCGCTTCGCTCGTGAGCTGTCGGCGCAGCGCCGGGTTATTCGTCGAGACCTGGCGCAGGAAGATCTCGCCGATCGGCCGCGAGGCCTCGACGAGCTCGGCGAGCGCCCGCGTCTCCCGCTCGTCGAGCAGCGCGTGGTCGTAGTCGATGGGCGTGCGCGGAAGCTTCCTCAGCTGCTCCGGAATGTCCGGGGCGAAGGTGAGGGCCGCGGCCGCGGCGAGCGGGGCGAGGCCGAGGATCGCTCTCATCCAGCCGAATCTAGCATTTCTTTGCCGGTATAGTTCCCGGCGTGGCCGCGCCGACCGGGCTCGATCGCGGGTCCCTGACCGCCTGGTTTCTCCGCAATCGCGAGCGCTCGCGGGCGCTGTTCGATTCGGTCCGTCCGGAGGCGTACGAGGAGCGCCCCATCGCTCTGCGCAATCCGATCTGCTTCTACGAGGGGCACCTGCCGGCCTTTTCCGTCAATACCCTCCTCAGGCGGGGTCTGGGAGATCCCGGAATCGATCCGCGATTCGAGTCTCTCTTCGAGCGCGGGATCGACCCGGAGGACGAGGCGGCCGCCTCCGGCGAGAGCCTCTGGCCCTCGCGCATCGAAATTTGCAGTTACGGCGCCGAGGCCGACCACGCGATTCTGGCCGTTCTGGCCGATCGCGCGATCGACGCCGAGGACAACCCGGTGCTCCGGCGCGGGCTCGCGGTGTTCACGATTCTCGAGCACGAGCAGATGCACCAGGAGACGCTGCGATACATGTGGCACCGGCTGGCCTACGACCGGAAGATTCGGCCACCGTCGGTTCCCGCACCGCGGATCGGCGCGGAGCCGCCGGTCGAGCGCAGGGCGCGGGTCCCGGCTGGGCGGGCGACGCTCGGCGTGAATCCGGACGAAATCCCGTTCGCATGGGACAACGAGCTGCCGAGGCACGAGGTCGAGGTCGGTGCCTTCTCGATCGACGTTCACAGCGTGACGAACCGGGACTATCGCGAGTTCGTGGACGCGGGCGGTTACGAGGACGAGGCGCTGTGGGACGCGGAGGGCTGGCGGTGGCTGTCCGCGCAAGCCGTTCGCCACCCGCTGTTCTGGGAGCTCCACCGGGGCGCGTGGTTCTGGCGGGGAATGTGGGACCTGGTTCCCCTGCCCATGGCGTGGCCCGTCTACGTCAGCCACGCGGAGGCGTCGGCGTATGCGCGATGGAAGGGCGGACGCCTGCCGACCGAGGCCGAGTTCCACCGGGCCGCATACGGCACGCCCGATGGCGGCGAAAGGGCTCACCCCTGGGGCGACGATCCACCGGACGCCTCGCGCGGCAACTTCGACTTCCAGAGCTCGGACCCTCTGCCGGTAGGCTCCTTTCCGCGGGGGGCGAGCGCCTGGGGCGTCCACGATCTCGTCGGCAACGGATGGGAGTGGACGTCGACGGTGTTTACGGGCTTCGAAGGATTCTCGCCGATGGCGTCCTATCCCGGCTACTCTTCGGACTTCTTCGACGGAAAGCACTACGTGCTCAAGGGTGCTTCGCCGGCGACGGCGGTGGAGCTCGTGCGCCGGAGCCTGAGGAACTGGTTTCGGCCGGCGTATCCGTACGTGTACGCCAAGTTCCGGACGGTCGGATGAACGAAATATATAAGCAGCGGCTAATATGACGATCCCGCTCACCGCCCAGGCTCCTCCGGCCGAGGCCGTCCGCGACTTCGCCGAGGACGTCCGGCGCGACCTCGCGCTCACGCCCAGACAGCTCCAGTCAAAGTATCTCTACAACGGCCTCGGTTCCGCGCTGTTCGAGGCGATCTGTCACCTCCCCTGGTACCGGATCACGCGGGCCGAGGGGCGGCTGCTCGCGCAGTTCGCCGCGGAGATGGTGGCGCCGATCGTCGATCCCGTGACCCTCACCGAGCTCGGCTGCGGCAGCGGCGAGAAGCTCGCGATGATCGCCGAGGCCCTGCGGTTGCGGCGCCGGCCGGTGGCCGTGCATCTGATCGACATCTCGCCGTCGGCGCTCGAAACTTCGGAGCGCACGCTCGGCCGCTTCGAGCACGTTTCCGTCGTGGGCCACAGGGCGACCTACGAGGAGGGACTGCGCCACGCGGCGCACGACCGCCCGGTGCGCGGCACGATGCTCGTCCTCTTTCTCGGCTCGAACATCGGCAATTTCGATCCGCCGGCGGCCCGCGCGTTTTTGGAGGAGATCCGCCGGGCGCTTCGCCCGGGAGACGGCCTGCTGCTCGGGGCGGACCTCGTCAAGCCGGAGCGGGACCTGCTGCTCGCCTATGACGATCCGCTGGGTGTGACGGCAGCCTTCAACAAGAATCTTCTTTCGCGCATCAATACGGAGCTCCTCGCGGACTTCGATCTGGAAGCCTTCTCCCACTGCGCCGTCTGGAACGCCGTCGAGAACCGCGTCGAGATGCATCTCGTCTCTCGCCGCGCGCAGACGGTCTGGATTCCGCGCGCCGCCTGTGAGGTCGCCTTCGCCGCAGGCGACACCATCTGGACGGAGAGCTCCTACAAGTACGCCCCGGACGAAGTCGTGGCGATGGTCTCCGCCGCGGGCTTCCGCTGCCACGAGCAGTGGATCGAACCCGACGCCCGCTTCGCCCTCACCCTCTTCGTCGCGGAGTAGGGTTCTCTCTCGCCGCGGGTCCTCCTACCGGTGGATGTCGCGAGCGGCCAACGGCCGTCTCCAGGGAGAAGCTGCGCAGGAGCTCTGGCCTGACACCTTCGTTCCTATGCCAACCTGGGCAACCTGGTCGGGGACCTGAGGGCCGGCCTCGGCGACGACGCGAAGAACGCCCCGCATCATCTGGACCGTTCAGCGCTTTGGCTAGGCCTTCAAAGGCGAGGCCGGGCCCGCGCCCGCCGTGGAAGGATCAGAAATACAACCCCTTCACCGAGAAGCCCGTCCGGGGCGTGAACTACGACCTCTCGCCGACCTTCGGGACTCCGCTTGCCTACCAGCCCCCCCGCACGTTCCGATTCAGCGTCGGCGTGCGCTTCTGATCCTCTGGAGCCGGACCCGCTTCACGCCGATTTGACGCCTCAGAACCCCGGTGGTAGTTTGCCGCGGCCCCGAACAAGGAGGTGTCCCCTGAAGCGACAGATTGGGTTCCTTTGCCTCGCCGCGCTCGTTGCGCCGGCGCTTGCCGCCGAGGAGCGCGTGGACCTCGACATGGTCACGAAGATCCGGCAGGAAGGCCTTCACGACTCGAAGGTGATGGAGACGGCGAGCGAGCTGATGGACCGGATCGGCTCCCGGCTGACGGGTTCCCCGCAGATGAAGGAAGCCAACGACTGGACGCGCAAGCAGCTCGCCGACTGGGGTCTCGCCAACGCGCACCTGGAGACGTGGGGCCCGTTCGGCCGCGGCTGGCAGTACGAGGCCTGTGCCGTACGGATGGTCGCGCCGGACCACGCGGAGCTGCTCGCGCTCCCTAAGGCCTGGACGCCCGGCACGAACGGCCCCGTGCGCGCGAAGGTGGTTCGCATGGATCTGAAGTCGAAGGACGATCTCGAGAAGTTCAAGGGAACGCTCGCGGGCAAGATCGTGCTCTACGGCAGCGTGCGCGAGTCCAGGGTCCACGACAAGCCCGACGCACAGCGCTACGACGAGAAGACGCTCGCCGAGGTCTATCAGTACGAGTTCCCGGGAGGCCCCCCCCGATATCCCCGCGACGAGTACCGCAGGCAGGCCGAGCTGCGCCGGGAGGCCGACAAACTGTTCGAGACGGAGAAGCCGCTGGCCGTGATCGACGTCGGCCGCGGCGACTACGGGACGTTCAACGTCCAGGGAGGCGGCGAGTACCGCAAGTCGAAGCCCATGACCGCCGTTCCAACGCTCTCCATGGAATCCGAGCACTTCGGGCGCATCGCGCGGCTCGCCGACCGCGGCGTGGACGTGGAGCTCGAGCTCGACGTGAAGGTCCGCTTCGTCGACGAAAACCTGATGCAATGGAACACGATCGCGGAGATCCCGGGCACCGACAAGAAGGACGAGGTCGTCATGGTCGGCGCCCACCTCGACAGCTGGCACGGCGGCACGGGCGCGACGGACAACGGCGCGGGATCGGTCGCGGCCATGGAAGCCATGCGCATCCTGAAGGCCCTGAACGTGAAGCCCCGCCGTACGATCCGCATCGGGCTCTGGACCGGCGAGGAGGAGGGGCTGTACGGATCGCAGGCATACGTGTCCCAGCACTTCGCCTCCCGGCCGGAACCGACGGAGGAGGAGAAGGACAGGCCGTGGTACCTCCAGAAGGAGAAGTGGCCGATCACGGTCAAGCCGGATCACGCGAAGCTCGCGGCCTACTTCAACCTCGATAACGGCACGGGAAAGATCCGGGGGATCTACGCCGAGGAGAACGCCGCGGTCGTCCCGATCTTCGAGGCATGGCTCGCCCCGTTTCACGATCTCGGCGCGACGACCGTCACCCTGAACACGACTGGCGGAACCGACCACGAGTCCTTCGACGGCGTGGGGCTGCCGGGGTTCCAGTTCATCCAGGACGAGATCGAGTACGAGACGCGCACGCACCACACCAACATGGATCTCTACGAGCGGCTGCAGAAGAACGACCTCATGCAGGCCTCCGTCATCCTGGCGAGTTTTGCCTACGATGCGGCCATGCGCGACCAGATGCTGCCGCGCAAGCCCATGCCGAAGGAGCCGCCGGAGGAGAAGAAGCCGGAAGCGGCGAAGCCGACGCCCGTGCCCCCCAGGAGCTAGCGAGAGTCAGTTGGCCGGAGCGACTCCGAGCGCGGCGTAGAGCGCTGCCGCGTCGTACCGGGTCCCGTCCTTGATCACGACGGTCACACGGCGGATGTCCGAGATCTTCGCCGTCGGGTCGCCGTCCACGAGAATCAGGTCGGCGACCTTCCCGGGCGCGATCGACCCGGTGTCGTGGTCGTGCTTCATCACCCGCGCGGCGCCGAGCGTCGCCAGCTGCAGCACTTTCGGTGCCGGAATCCCCGCGGCCACGTACTCTTCGAGCTCGCTATGGAGCGTGAAGCCCGCCAGAGCGTCGGTCCCGGCGACGATGGGCAGCCCGGCGTCGTACATTTTCTTGAGCAGCCTGAGCATCGCCTGGTATGAATCCCGGTACCGCTGGTCCATACCTTCCGGGACCGGCAAACCCATGGCGAGCGCACCCCGGCGCACCTGGGGCGGCAGGCGGTTCGCGACCGGCGCCAGCACGGGGGACACGGCTCCGGATCTCGAGACGAACATCTCTTCGAAGGCATTGACCGTGGGATCGAGCACGGTGTGGTGCGCCTGGAGGAGCCGGATGAACGCGCGGACCTGCTCCGAGTCGAGGTCGAGCTCGGCGGCATGCTCGGCCACCGCGGTGAAGCGCGCGGGCGTGCGCGTGTCGGGGACGGTCGCAAAGAGGAAGTTGAGAAACCAGAAGTTGGCGTGCTGAATTTCGTCGTAGCCTTGTTCGACCGCCTGTTCCATGGTCATGAAGGCGGGCACGTGGCCGCTCACGCGCATGCCGTTGCGATGCGCCTCGGCGGCGATTACGGGCACCAGCTCCGGCTTGACCGAGCTGTAGATCTTGATCTGCTCGTAGCCGAGCGATTTGTATTTTTGAACGTCGGCCCTCGCCTCTTCAGGCGTATCGGCAAACACTTTGGTGGGCCCCTGGTAGGGCCCGCGCCCGTCGATGAAGCCGGCCATGAGGATGTGCGGGCCTGCGAGCGTTCCGGCATCGAAGCTCGTGCGCAGCTCTCGCAGGTGGTCGATGTCGTTGGCCAGGTCGCGTACCGTGGTGACGCCGGCGGCCAGGTGAAGCAGGCCGTCGTCCCAGTTACCCAGGTGGACGTGCATGTCCCAGAGCCCCGGCAGGAGCATCTGGTTCTTCGCGTCGAGCACGTCGTGCGCCGAGTCGAGCTTCAGCGTGCCGTCGGGTCCCACCGCCGCAATGCGCCCGTTCGCAATCCACACGGACATGCCGTCCTTGACCGTGGCCGTTTCGCTGTCGAAGAGCCGCGCGTGCTCGATGAGCAGCGGTGTGGCCGACTTCTTCTGGAGCTTTCTTGCCACCTCCTCGCCGCGCCGATCGGCGTGGGCCTTCTGCGCCTCGAGAAGCGCGGGCCAGGCGGCCTCTGCGCCCTCGCGGATCAGGACGCCCCAATCGCTGCCAGTCGCAAAGAGGCTGCGGTCCTCTGCCAGCCACACCGAATTGGGCGTGAAGGAGAGGCCAGCTTCCTCATAGAGGGTCACCTTCTGCTTCTTTCCGCCGATCTCCACCGTGCGGTCGAGCGCCCGCTCGATGCGCGCCTCGCCCTCTGGCAGTAAAGGCAGGCGGCCCCCCGGCGCGGCGAGCAGGGCTGCTTCCAGCTCGTTGGAAAGGACCGCATCCATCGGGACGTAGAAGGCCGCGCCGCGGAGTTGCTTCTCTCCCTTTTCCGCCTTGTTGCTCCAGGTGGCCTTTCCGCCGGCCAGGCGGAAGTGCTCGTCCACCGGCCCCTTGTAGTAGTCGTTGCCCGTCGCGTCGACTTCGGTCAGGATCCCCGCGCCGTCCACGACGATGCGCGTCGTGACTCTCGGGCCGCGTCCCCGGTCGTTGAATGAGAAGAAGTTGTGGCGGGCTCCGTCCGGCGTGCTCCACATCGCGAGCACGCCCGCCTTGTTTCCCGCAGAAAGCATCGTGTAGCGCACCGCGTCGGCCGGCACCTCCGGCGGAATCGTCACGAGGGATGACTGCGTGCCCTCCTTCGGGGTGACCTCGGCCTGTTGTCCTGCCGCGTGGCCCGTGCCGAACGTCACAAGGGCAAGCAGGCCCGCGGCCAGCGCGGCCGCGTGAGTGGTGTGCCGGAAGAGATTCATGATTCCTCCTCCCGAGGTGATCGCGAGTCCGTGAGGCGCAACTTCGACGCATAGAATAGTCGAGGAGGTCTTGCCGTGCACTTTCTTGCCGTCGTGTTCGCCGCTTCGTCCCTGATTTCCCAACCGGCGGCGTCCGCGTCTCCGGCGGTGGTTTCCGCCGCGGAGAGTCAGGCTGCCGCCGGGATAACGGCCGCGGCGATTCGCGCCCGCGTTCGCTACCTCGCCTCCGACGGCCTCGAGGGCCGCGGGCCGGCGACCCGCGGGGACCGGCTCGCCGAGGAATACATCGCCACGGAGCTCGAGGGGCTCGGTATCCAGCCCGGCGCACCGGGCGGCGGGTGGATCCAACCTGTGCCGCTCGTCGGCATCACCTCGCACGTTCCAGATACGTTGACCCTCTCCTCGGCCGCGAAGAGCCTGGCGCTCAAGGATCGCGAGGACTTCATCGCCTCCTCCGGGACGCAGAGCCCGGCCTCGCGGATCGACGACGCGGAAGTGGTCTTCGTCGGCTACGGCATCGTGGCGCCCGAGTACCAGTGGGACGACTTCAAGGACGCGGACGTGCGCGGCAAGGTCCTGCTCGTGATGAACAACGATCCGGAGAACGACCCGAATCTCTTCGCCGGCAAGACGCGGCTCTGGTACGGCCGCTGGGATTACAAGTACGAGCAGGCGGCGAAGAAGGGCGCTGCGGGCGTCATCATCATCCACACCACACCCTCCGCCGCGTACCCCTGGAAGGTCGTGCAGTCGTCCTGGTCGGGCGAGAAGTTCGAGCTCCCCGACGAGGGCGCGCCCCGGCTGCAGATGAAGGCGTGGGCGACCGAGGACGCGTGCCGCAGGATCGCCGCCCTCGGGGGCCGGGACCTCGACAGGTTGCGCGCGTCGGCGGAGTCGCGCAAGTTCCGCCCCGTCCCGCTCGGCGTGAGACTCTCGATCGCCATGACGAACACGATCCAGAGGACGCAGTCCGGAAACGTCATCGGCATGATTCCCGGCAGCGATCCGACGCTCTCGCGGGAGGCGGTCATCTACACGGCCCATCACGATCACTTCGGGATCAATACGGGGGCGAAGGTGGGCGACGACGCAATCTTCAACGGGGCCCTCGACAACGCCTCGGGCGTTGCCGCGGTGCTCGCGATCGCCGGCGCGTTCGCCGACCTGCCGAAGCCGGTCAAGCGCACCGTCTATTTCGCGCTCGTGGCCGGAGAGGAGCAGGGGTTGCTCGGCTCCGAGTATCTCGCCAGGCACCCTCCGGTTCCGGCCGGGCGGATCGCGGCCAACATCAACATCGACGGGATCGCGATCTGGGGCAGGACGCGGGACGTATCCGTGATCGGTCTCGGCAAGTCGAGCCTCGATCGCGACATCCTGGCACTGGCGGCGATGCAGGGGCGAAGCGTGAAGCCCGACGAGTTTCCCGACCGCGGCTCCTTCTATCGCTCGGATCAGTTCAATTTCGCGAAGATCGGCGTTCCGGCCGCGTACCTGAAGTCCGGAAACGACGTCATCGGGAAGCCGGCCGGCTGGGGGCGCGAGCAGGTCGACGCCTTCACGAAGACGGACTATCACCAGCCCTCCGACGAGTATCGGGAGAGCTGGGACCTGTCGGGCGCGATCGAGGACGCGCAGCTGTGCTTCTACCTCGGCGTGACCGTCGGCAACGCTCCGGAGATGCCCGTGTGGAACCGGGGCGACGAATTCGAGGCCGCGCGCCGGCGGGCGCTCGGCCATTGAGGGTAGGCCGGCCTCTCCCGGGAGCATGGATGACGGTGCTTCCAAATCCCTGCTGAATTGGCGAGATTCTGACTCCAATCTGATGGAAAGCAGTTAATATTTGGTCCTCTGATCACAAAAATATACCTGAATAGCAGATTTCTGTAGTCACCTCGGATTCGGTCTGATACCCTCTGACTCCGTGGACAAGGCCGATACAGCCTGGCTCCTGATTTCCACGGCCCTGGTTCTGCTCATGACTCCGGCCCTGGGGTTCTTCTACGGGGGCCTGGTCCGGTCCAAGAACGCGCTCAACACGATGATGATGAGCGTCGCATCTCTCGGGTTCACCGGCGCCTGCTGGGCGCTCCTCGGTTACTCGATCGCGTTCGGGCCGGGCCGCGGATTCTCGGGAGGCTTTTCCCGTGCGCTTCTGTCCGGGGTCGGCCTCGAGCCGCAGGGCACCGTGCCGCACCTGCTCTTCATGGCCTTCCAGGGCACGTTCGCGATCATCACGGTCGCTCTCATCTCCGGCGCCGTGGTCGAACGGATGCGCTTCGGGCCGTACCTGGCGTTTCTGACCCTGTGGGGGCTCGCCGTATACGCTCCGGTGGCGCACTGGGTATGGGGAGGCGGCTGGCTCTCCCGGCTCGGCACCCTCGATTTCGCGGGCGGCACGGTCGTGCACGTCAACGCCGGCGCGGCGGCCCTGGTCGCGGCGATGGTGCTCGGCCCGCGCAAGGACTACGCGCGGCAGGCGCTGCTGCCGCACAACGTACCGTTCAGTCTCCTCGGCGCGGGGCTGCTGTGGTTCGGTTGGTTCGGTTTCAACGCCGGGAGCGCCCTCGCGGCCAACGGCGCGGCGGTGCTCGCCTTCGTCAACACCCTGTTCGCCCCGACCGCGACCCTGGTGGTCTGGACGCTGCTCGACCTGTCGCGCACCGGGAGGGTGACGGCCGTCGGTGCGGCGACGGCGATCGTCGTGGGCCTGGTCGCGGTGACGCCGGCCGCCGGGTTCGTCAGCCCGATCTCGGCGATCCTGCTCGGAGGGATCGCGGCCTTCCCGAGTTACTACGCGCTCTTGTGGCGCGCCCGCACTCGCCTGGACGATTCCCTCGACGTCGTGGCGGCGCACGGTCTCGGCGGGACCGTGGGGGCCCTGCTGACCGGCGTCCTCGCGCAGAAGGCGTGGAACGGCGCGGCAGACGGCCTCCTCTTCGGTAACCCCCGGCAACTCGCCGTTCAGGCGCTGTCGGTCGCCGCGGTGATCGCCTACAGCGGCGCGGCGACGTTCGGCCTCCTGAAGCTCGTGGCCGCCTTCTCGCCGTTGCGCGCGGCATCGCGGGACGAAGGGCTCGGCCTCGACGTCACACAGCACGGAGAGGAGGCCTACGCGCACGGGGAAGGCGCCATTCTCGTTCTGCCCGAATCAGCGCCGGCCGGCCTCGCGATGTCCGCCGCCCCGGCGGCCGGAGGCTCCGGCTGAAGCTCGTCGTCGCCGTCGTGCGCCCGGAAAAGCTTCCCGACGTCCTGGAAGCTCTCTTTCGCGCGGAGGTGCGCGGCCTGACCATCCACCGCGTCGATGGCCACGGGGGCGAGACCGAGCGCGTGGAAACCTATCGCGGGACGACGGTGAAGATGGAGCTCTCCGAGAAGGTGCGGCTGGAGATCGGCGTCTCGGATCACTTCGTCGAGCCCACGGTGCGCGCAATCCTCGGATCGGCCCGGACGGGAGCCGTGGGAGACGGCAAGATCTTCGTGCTTCCTGTCGAAAAGGTGTACCGCATCCGGACGGCCGAGGAGGATCAGGCGGCGGTCACGCCGATTTAGTCGTCGGCTCTCGGCCTTCAGCTGTCAGCCCGGATCCGAGCACGGCCATTCGCGGATGGCGGATGGCGGATGGCGGATGGCGGATGGCTACTCCTCCACGATCGCCTCGGCCTCGATTTCGACGAGGATCTCGGGTGCGATGAGGCGAGAGACCTCGACCATGGCGGTCGTTGGGCGAATCTTTCCGAAGAATTCGCCGTGCGCGCGGCCGATCTTCTCCCAGTCGTCGATGTTGGTGACGTACATGCGCGTGCGCACGACATCCTCGAGCCGCGCGCCCGCCTTCTCGAGAGCGGCCTCGATGTTTCGCAGGGTCTGGACCGCCTGCGCGTAGGCATCGCCCTCGCCGACGATCTTCCCATCGGTGCCGGTGGCCGTTGTGCCGGACACGTGAACGACACCGCCAACGCGAACGGCCCGCGAATAGCCGACGATCGGCTCCCAGGGCGCGCCGCTGGCGATGTTCCGTCGGGTCACCGTCAGCGGCCTCCGGCCGCCGCACCGGCGCCGAGGTAGCGGTCCTGCATGTCCTGCCAGGCAGGCTGCCCCATGAAGTTGCGGAGCGCGCCGTTGAGCGGCTCGCGGAGGGCGCTACCGTCGGGCAGCGGAAAAGCGAGGGGCTGCTGATCGAATTCGTCCGGGAGGACCTCCAGGTCCGCGCCTTTTTCGCGCTCGGCGTAGTAGCCGAGGATCGAAGCGCCGTAGACGACGGCGTTGACCTCGCGGGCTTCGAGAGCGTGGAGTGCCTGCGGCACCGTGGGGTATACCCGCCGCCGGATGCGCGCGCGCCGCAGGTAATCCGCTGACGCGGATCCCTCGACCGTGCCGATGGTCGAGTTGCGCAGGCTGGACAGGCCTCGGACCGTGCCAAACGAGGACACGGCCAACGTGGCGGTCACGAATGCTGTCAGCGCGGTCACGAGGATGAGGCTGATGGACATCCAGAGAAGGGCCGTGATCCGCCCCCAGAACGTGATCGGCACCTTGTCTCCGTAGCCCACCGCCACGGTCGTCACGCCCGACCACCAGAACCCGGACCCGACTCCCGACCAGCCGCCCGAGAACTGAGGGTTACGGCGGCGCTCGAGAAGCCACAGGAAGGTTCCGGCGAAGAACACGAGAATCACGACTCCGAGGTAGAGGCGCAGGGCCGTCGGGGTCGCCAGGGCCCGGGCAACCGTGAGCCAGCGCTCCTCGTCGCCTCCGCGCCGCACCGCGATTCCGGCGTGCGAGACGTAGAACGTGTGGCTGAAGTCGATCAGGCGCTCCCGATTGATGGTCGCCGCAAACGGGGCCGCGGCCAGGTCGAGCCGCCCGTGAGCGATGTCGTCGAGGATCTGGTCGGGCGTGGCCTCGCCGAACCGGTATTGCAGGTTGAGCTCGCTCGCGAGCTCTATCCAGAGGTCCACGATGAGGCCGCGCCATTCGCCATTGGCGGACTTCATGGCGTACGGCGGTGCCTCGAAGACCCCGACCCGCCATACGTGATCGGCCGGCCGCTCGGCCCCGGTCGAGGCACGGCACACGCAGGCGAGGCAGACGACGAGCGCGACTCGCAGGAACCTCATCGTCCTCCCAAATCCGAAATCCGAAATCCGAAATTGAATCAGCGCTCCAGGTACGTATACCGTGGGAACACGTCTTCGAACTCCTTGTAGATTGCCCGCGCCTCGTCTTTGTTGAGCGGCCGCCCCGCGGCACGGCGCAGCTGCCGACCGATCGCATCGAGGATCTCGGCCCGGTCGTAGTTCATGTACTCGAGGACCCGCTGGCACGACTCGCCGGGGAGGATGTCCTCGATGCGCGCCTTGCCCGCCTCGTCGACGGTGACGAGCACCTCGTGCGCCTCGCCGAAGAGATTGTGCAGGTCACCGAGGACGTCCTGGTATGCGCCCATGAGGCACACGCCGAGGTAGTAGGGATCGCCGTTTTTCAGGACGTGGAGCGCGAGGGTCTCCTTGATGTCGCGCAGGTCGATGAACTTCTCGATCTTGCCGTCCGAGTCGCAGGTGATGTCCGCGAGGGTCCCGAGTTCTGTCGGCCGTTCGTTCAGGCGATGGATGGGGAGAATGGGAAAGAGCTGGTCGATGGCCCAGATGTCCGGAAGGGACTGGAAGACAGAAAAGTTCAGGACGTACTTGTCCGCGAGCATCGTCTCCATGTCGTCGAACTCTTCGGGGATTTCCTTCAGGGTTTTCAAGTCGCGGTGGATCTTTTCGCAGATCTGCCAGAAGAGGACCTCGCCCTTGGAGCGGTCCTCGAGCGACAGGTGCCCGAGGTTGAAGAGGGTGAAGAGCTCCTCCTTGTACTGCTGCGCGTCGTGGTAGCTCTCGCGCAGCGTCTTTGCGTTGACGGTCTCGTAGATCGACGCGAGCTCCTGGAGGACCGTCGGATCGCCGGAGGCGATGCGCACGCGCCGACCCTGCTCGATCCGGTCCGCGACGTCGAGCACGTTGGTGACGAAGACGGAGTGGTAGGCGGTGACCGCACGCCCGGACTCGGTGACGAGGATCGGCGGCGGCACCTTCTCCTCGTCGCAAATCTGTTTCACCGTGTAGACGACGTCGTTGGCGTATTCCTGGACCGAATAGTTCATGGAGGAGTCGAACGCGGTCTTCGAGCCGTCGTAGTCGACGCCGAGGCCTCCGCCGAGGTTCAGGTACTGAATGGGCACGCCGAGGGCGCGCAATTTCGCGTACACGCGACCTGCCTCGCGGATCGCCTCCTTGATCTTCCGGATGTCGGTGATCTGGGAGCCGATATGGAAGTGCAGCATGACCATGCAGTCGAGCATCTTCCTCGACCTGAGGATCTTGACGGCCTCGAGCATCTCGGGTGTGGTCAGGCCGAATTTGGCCGCCTCGCCGCCGGACTTGGCCCATTTGCCGGAGCCCCGCGCGTAGAGCTTGGCCCGCATGCCCACCAGCGGCCGGACGCCCCGCGCCCGCGCCACCGAGAGGATGCGCTCGAGCTCCGAGACCTTCTCGAGAATGAGCACGACCTTCTTCTTCATGCGCAAGGCGTTCAAGGCCATTCGCACGAACGTTTCGTCCTTGTAGCCGTTGCACGTGATGATGCTCTCCGGCGCCAGGTCCTGCGCGATCGCAGCGAGCAGCTCCGGCTTCGAGCCGGCCTCCAACCCGTACCCGTATCGTCGCCCGGCCGCGACGATGTGGTCGACGACGACGCGCTTCTGGTTCACCTTGATCGGAAAGACGCCGCGGAAGACGTTGCCGTAACCGTATTCGTCGATCGCCTGCGCGAAGGCGTCGTTCAGGTTCGCGACGGCGGTCGAAAGGATCTGCGGGAATCGGATGACCATCGGCGTCGTGATGCCGGAGAGCGCCACCTCGTCGACGATCTGCTTGAGGGCCACGCCGCGGGCGGCTTCGCGCGTCGGACGCACGACGAGGTTCCCCTCTTCGGAGACGTGGAAGAACCCCTTTCCCCAGTGGGGAATGCCGTAGAACGCGGCTGCCTCGGTGAAGTTCTGTCCTTCGGGCCGGGGACCGGAACGCCGGCGCGGCACCACCGCTGCGGATCGCAACAACTTCCGCGGCCGTGCACTCGCCACGGGCTCAGGGCCTCCCGAGGAGCTCGAGGGCGGCGACGGTCAGCGCCGCGGCTCCGGTCTTCAACGTCGGCTCGCGGTCGGGGGCCCATTCCGAGGAGTGCAGCGAGGGCAGCTTCGTGATGTCGCCCGCGACGGCCTCGTACTTCGCCGCCTCGACTCCGCCTACCCAGAAGATGACGGACGGAAACTGTCCCGCGCGGCCAAAGTCGCCGAAGTCCTCGGCTCCCATGATGGGGGGCGTTTCGAGGACGCGCTTGCCCCCGAACGTCGCCGCGAAGACGGCGGAGAGCCGCCTCGCGAGCGCCGGGTCGTTGTACGTCGCGTTGTCGCCCTCGGAGATCGTCACGGTCGGCTCCTTCGGCACGTTGGCGGCGGCCGCCTCGGCCTTCACGATCCGCTCGATGGCCGCGAGCGTCTTTTTGCGGACCTCGTCCTTGTAGGTGCGCACGGTCAGCTGCAGCTTCACCTCGTCGGGGATGATGTTGTGCTTGGTCCCGCCGTGAATGGAGCCCACGGTCACGACCGCGGGGTTGAAGGGGTCGTTCTCGCGCGAGACGATGGTCTGCAGCGCCAGGATGGTCCGCGCCGCGATCACGATCGGGTCCACCGTGTTCTGCGGCGCCGAGCCGTGGCCGCCCCGGCCGTAGATCGTGATGTCGACGGAATCCACGTTCGCGAGCGCGAAGCCCGGCGTCACGCCGATCACTCCGGCCGGCAGGAACGAGCTGTCGTGGAGCGCGATCCCGACGTCGGGTTTCGGAAACCGCGTCAGCATCCCGTCCCGGAGCATGGCCTGGGCGCCGTTGCCGCCCTCTTCGGCCGGCTGGGCGACGAGCACGAGCGTGCCCCGCCACCGGCTCTTCGCCTTCGCGAGCAGCGTCGCCGCGCCGATGAGGGAGGTCATGTGCACGTCGTGCCCGCAGGCGTGCATGACCGGGACAGAGACCCCGGCGTCGTTCTGGACGGTGACCTTGCTCGCATAGGGCAGGCCCGTTTTTTCCTCGACCGGCAGGGCGTCCATGTCCGCGCGCACGAGCACTGTCGGTCCCTTGCCGTTCTTCATCACGGCGACGACTCCGAAGCCGCCCACGTGGTCCGTGACGTCGTACCCGAGCTTGCGCAGGCGCTCGGCGAGCTTCGCGGAGGTCTTCTCCTCGTGACGCGAGAGCTCGGGCGTCTGGTGCAGGTCGATGTACAGCGCTTCGAGGTCCGGGTAGATCGCCGACAGCGGCGCGAGGACGGGAGAGGGCGCGGGTGAAGCGGCGGCGGCGGGCAGCGCGAGCAATCCGGCGAGGAACGGGGCGGCGATGATGTGCAGCATGGGCGAACAAGATCAGAGGGTGTCGGGGCTGTCAAGGATCGTACACTCCACCCATGGCGGCAGAGCGCGTCGGCACCCTGGCGAGCCTGCGCGCCGCCGCCGCCTCGCGTCGGATCGGGGCGGTCACGCTCCAATCGTTCTCGTCGGGGCTGCCGCTCGGCCTCGTCTGGATCGCGCTGCCCGCCTTCCTGACGTATCGCGGCGTCGACATCCGCACGGTCGGTCTCTTCTCGCTCGCGCAGGCGCCGTGGACCTTCAAGTTTCTCTGGTCGCCGCTGATGGACCGTTACGGATTCCGTTTCGGCAGCGTGGGCCGCCGCCGCTCCTGGATTCTCGTCTGCCAGCTCTTCCTGCTTCTGTCGATCCTGGCGCTGGCGGGCGCGGGAGCGACGGCGGGAGTCGGGGTCGTCGCCGCAATCGCGATCTGCATCGCCTTCGGCTCGGCGTCCCAGGACATCGTCATCGATGCCTATGCCGTGGAGGTCCTCGAACGCTCGGAGCAGGGCCTGGCCGTCGGAGCCCGCACCGCGCTTGCCCGCACGGCGGTGCTCCTGTCCGGCGCCGTGACGATCACGCTCGGGCAGAGACTTTCCTGGCCACCGGTCTTCGCGGGACTGGCGCTGCTCTTCGTGCCGCTGGCCGGCGTCGTGCTCTGGTCGCCCGAGCCGGCGGCCCAGGTCGGCTCGCCCCGATCCCTGCGCGATGCGGTCTTCGGTCCGCTCGTCGACATCTTTCGGCGCTCGGGCGCGCTGCCCATCCTCGGTTTCCTCGTTCTCTACAAGTTCGGGGAAAATCTCGCCACCGCCCTGACTCGGCCCTTCCTGATTCTGAAGTGCTTCGTTCCCGAGGACGTCGGCCTCGCGACGGCGACGATCGGCCTGACCGCGCTGATCACCGGGACCATCATCGGCGGGGTCTCGACGGATCGCTTCGGGCTGACCCGTTGCCTCTGGCTGTTCGGCGCGATACAGGCCGTGGGCTTCCTCGGGTACATCGTCGTGGACCGCATGACGCCGGGAACGCCCTGCGCGGGAGGGGCGATGGGCGTGATCGTCCAGCCGATCGCGAACCGGCTCGTCATGTATGCGGCCATAGCGGTCGAGAACTTCTGCCAGGGGATGGCGACCGGGGCCTTCGGCGTGATGCTGCTGCGGATGACGCAAAAGCGGTTCTCGGCGTCCCAGTACGCGCTCTTTTCGAGCATCTTCGCAATCGGGCGGATCCTTCCGGGCCCGATCGCCGGCTACACGGTCGACGCCCTCGGCTGGACGCCCTTCTACCTGATCTGCACCGCCGCTTCCGTTCCGGGCATGCTGCTGCTGCAGAAGTTTGCGCCGTTGGGCGGCCGGGAGCCTCTGCTCGACGAGCTCGAGCGCGTGGAGGCGCGGCCGGTCACGCGTGCGCGCCTGGCGACCGTCAGCCTCGGCTTTGCCGTGGGAGGATTTCTCTTTGCGCTCGCCGTGTCCGCGCTGCTGACGGCACTCAAGGCCGCTCGGATCGCGCACGCGGGCGTCGACTGGCCGGGTGCGCTCGAGCGCACGCTCGCTCCGTCCGGCGCCTCGGCCTGGGCCCTCCTGTTCGGACTCGCCGTCTGCGGTCTCCTCGTCGGGGCGGGCGCCGGAGCGTATCTGGCCGCCCGCCACGGGTTACGGGACGACTAGCAGCGCGAGGCTCTCACTTCCCGTGCGGGGCGTGCGCCTCGACGAACCAGAGGTACTTGTCGACGTCGCGGGAGACCTCGGTGAAGAGATCCGCCGTGTCGGCGTCGCCGGCCTTGCCGGTCTTGTCGATGGCGGCGCGGACCTTCTTGCCGAAAGCGGCGAGCGCCGAGGACAGCGCCTCGACGTGGTCCTCGCCGTCGACGATCGATAGGGAATAAGGCGGCAGCGACGTGCGCTTTGCCGTCGCCTGCACGGTTCCCTCGGCCGTACCCCCGAGCTGGACGATGCGCTCGGCAATGAGATCCACCCACTCCTCCGACGACTCGTTGATCTTGTCGAAGAGCTCGTGGAGCGCGATGAAGTTCGGCCCCTTGACGTTCCAGTGGGCCTGCTTGGTCTGAAGCATGAGGTCGGTGGCGTCGGCCAGGCGATCCCCGAGCGTCGCGATGACTTTCGTCCGGGCCTTCTGCGGCAAATCGTTCTTCGTGCGGTGCATGGTTCCTCCTGTGAGGTTTCGATCCTACCGCAGGGTTCCGAGGCGGCCGATCCGACATTGACTTGGGCGGGCCGCGGCGTTAAGGTCAGCGCGCGATGACGCGATACCGCTTCGCCTCGTTTACGGGCTCCGGCGCGGCCCCTGGTGCGTCCGGATCGGAAAGATCGCGTTAGCGCATACCGATCCCGGAACGTTACTTAAGGCCCCGCCGGAAACGGCGGGGCCTTTTTTTGGGGCCGCAGGAGTCGGCCCGGGAGAAACCCGATGCGTATCGCCATTCAAGGAGCCCCCGGATCTTTCTCGGCCGCCGCGGCAAAGTGGCGGTGGCCGAAAGCGTCGCTGCTGCCGTGCCGCGAGGTCCAGCAGGTCGTCGCGGCCGTGCGCGAGGGGCGCGCGGATGCCGGCTGCCTTCCGATCGAGAACTCGCTCTTCGGTTCCGTGACGGCCACGTACGATCTGCTGCACCAGGCGTTTGGCGACGGCGCTTTGCATCTGGCCGACGAGATCCTGCTTCCCGTCCAGCATGCGCTGCTCGCGCTGCCGGGAACTTCGCTCGCCGAAATCCGGAGGGTGCTCTCGCATCCGGTCGCGCTCGGTCAGTGCCGCATCTGGCTCGACAGCCATCTGCCCCAGGCCGAGCTCGTCGGCGAGTGGGACACGGCCGGCAGCGCCGAGATCGTGGCGCTCGCGAAACGGCCGGGCGAAGCCGCGATCGCGCCGCTCGGAGCCGGGCCCGAGCACGGGCTCGAGGCACTTGCCGAGCGCATCGAGGACGATCCCTCGAACCAGACGCGTTTTCTCACTTTCACGCGCGAGGCCTCGACCGCGGGTCCCGATGGACCTGAGGTCCGGCGCAAGACCTCGCTGCTTCTGTGGCTCCCGCACAAGCCCGGAATGCTCGCCGCCGCGCTCCAGGCCTTCGCCTCGCGCGGCGTCAATCTCACGTCGCTCCAGTCGCGGCCCGAGCGCACGGCACCGTGGACCTACCGCTTCTACGTCGACGTCGAGGGCTCGCCGGCGGATCCGCGCCTCGCCGAGGCCATCGAGGCGACCGAGGTTCTCGCGACGAAGGTCGTGGTGCTCGGAAGCTACCGGGAATGGAACGACGGGACGGCTCCGTCGCGCGTGCCGTCGCCGCCCCCGGCGCATCATCGGCGAAAGCCCGACGTCCCTCTGTGGGACCGGCGGCAGCGGCCGGAGGGGACGTCCTTCACGGTCAACGGCGTTCGGATCGGCGGCGAGCGCCCGGTCCTCATCGCGGGTCCCTGTTCGGTGGAGGGGGAGGAAATGCTTCTCGAGGCCGCCGCGTCCGTCGCCGCCTCGGGCGCCGACATGCTGCGCGGCGGGGCCTACAAGCCGCGCACCTCGCCCTACGACTTCCAGGGGCTCGGCGTGCGCGGGTTGAAGTTTCTCGCGGAGGCGCGCGAGCGGACGGGCCTGCCGGTCGTCACCGAGGTCCTCTCCTGGGAGGAGGTGCCGGTCGTCGCGCGGTACGCCGACGTCCTTCAGATCGGAGCGCGCAACATGCAGAATTTCGCCCTGCTGCGCGCCGCGGGACGCAGCGGCCGGCCGATCCTCCTGAAGCGGGGCGGCGGCGCGACGATCGACGAGTGGCTTTCCGCGGCGGAGTACATTCTCGCCGACGGCAACGAGCAGGTGATCCTCTGCGAGCGGGGCATCCGGACTTTCGAGCGGGCCACGCGGCACACGCTCGACCTGAACGGCGTGGCTCTCGTGCGCGAACGCACGCACCTGCCGGTCTTCGTGGACCCCAGCCACGCGGCGGGGATTCGGTCGATCGTCGCGCCGCTCGCGCTCGCAGGCCTGGCCGCCGGAGCGCAGGGAGCCATGATCGAGGTCCACCCGCATCCGGACGCAGCGCTGTCCGACGGCCCCCAGAGTCTCGATCTGCCGGGCTTTGCGGCCCTGGCCGCCGCGGTGCGCGCGCGCTATCCGCGGGAGTGAGGATCGAGCTTGGCCCGCGCCGACGCGGCCGCCGCGAAGAACGCCGCGACGGCGACACCGTCCCCGCGGCGCAGGGCCGCGCCGAGAGCGGCAAGCTCGGCCGAGACTTCGTCGATCGCGGCGGCGAGGGCTGAAGGATCGGCGAGAGCGAGCTCGAGCGCAAGAGACGGCGGCTGACCCGCCAGGCGCGTCGAATCGAGAAGCCCGGGACCCGCGAGGGCCCGGGCGTCAGGCCCGCCGCGGGATTGCACGGACTGCGCCAGAGCGGACGCCACGGCGACCGGCAGGTGGCTCACCCAGGTCATCAGGCGGTCGTGCCGTTCGGCGTCGAAGAGCAGCGGCCGGGCGCCCACCTCGCGGACCATCGCCGACACCGTGTCGATCGCGGCTTCGTCGCTGCGGGCCGTGGCCGCGAGGATCCACGTGCGTCCCCGGAAGAGGTCCGGGGTTGCGGCGGCGATTCCTCCGCGCTCGGAGCCGGCCATCGGATGTCCGGCAACCATGCGCACGCCCGCGCGCAGCATGCGCGAGGCGAGGACGACCGGTAGCTTGAGCGAAGCGGTGTCGGTCAGAATGGCGGCTGGTGCGAATGCCGAGACCTCGCGCAGGAGCGCGGGTGTCTCGGAGGTCGGCACCGCCGTGACGACGATCTCGGCATCGGCAACGGCATCGGGGAGACCATCCGGAGCGTCGATGCCGCGGCGTCGCGCCTCGCGTCGGACCTCCGGAAGTCGGTCGTATCCGCGGGCTCCGAGCGCGAGCGCGAGCGACCCTCCGACCAGCCCGAGACCGACGACGGCGGTGCGGGTCATGGCGTGCCTGGCGCGGGCCGCGGGCCGGACGGTGGTTCCTCGTCTCCCGGAACGGGGACGGCCCAGCGGGGCCGCAGCTTGCGGGCGCCGCGGAGAAACGCGTGCCGAATCTCGCCCTGCGGCCTTGCGGTGTTCCAGTGAATGAGGACGCGCACGCAGAGGGGGAGCGATCCTGGCACGGGAATTTCGCGGGCACACAGCAGGGGCACGTCGTCCCAGCCGGGGAGCGACCGCACGGCCAGCGCCGGAAAGTCGGCGTCGAGATCGTCGGTCACCGTGAACATCGCGCTGGCGACGTCCGAGGGCGAGATGCCGTTGGATGCGACGAGGACGCGCAGCAGCTCGAGTGTGCGCTCGATGATTTCCGCCGCTCCATTGCGCTCGACCGTGCTGGCGCCGCGCACGCCCCGTGTCGTCATGCCGGGCCGATTATCGCCGAGGAATCTGTTGCAGAATGGTCGGGAACCGTGAAGAGGCTCATCGTCAACGCCGACGACTTCGGCCGCACGGCCGGGGTCAACGCCGGCGCCCTGGAGGCGCACCGGAAGGGCATCGTCACATCGGCGACCGTCATGGTCCTCGAGAAGGCGGCCGCGCGCGGCATCCGCGAGTCCGCAGAGCGCGCTCCGACCATGTCGCTGGGCCTCCATTTCGCGCTGACGGGGGGCGGCGTGCCCGCGGCTGCCGCCCGGGAAGTTCCGACGCTCGCTCCCGGCGGCCGATTCGCCCGCACGAGGGCGGAGCTGCCGGAGCGGATCCCGCCCGAGGAGATCCGCCGGGAGCTCGAGGCACAGATCGAGGTGTTTCAGATTCTGGCGCGCAAGCCGCCGACGCACATCGATTCGCATCACCACTGCGCCCTCCATCCGGCGGTCGGGCCGGTCTTTGCGTCGGTCGCGGCCGAGCGGGGGCTGCCGGCCAGGGCCGCGAGCGAGGATGCGAGACACATGCTTCGCAAGGCGGGTGTGCGGACGCCGGACCGATTCATCGATGACTTTTACGGGGACGGTGTCTCGTTCGAGGTCCTTCAGGGGCTGCTCGAGACTCTTCCCGATGGCACGGCCGAGCTCATGTGTCACCCGGGCCACGCCGACGACGAGCTCCAGCGCGGGTCGAGCTATGCCCCGGAGCGCGAGCGCGAGATCGAGGCGCTCTGCGACCCGGGGATCCGCGAGCTCGTCCGCTCGCTCGGGATCGTGCTCGTCGGATTCGACGCACTCTGACGGTCAGCGGCAGCGGGTTTCGCGCCAATCTGCGAGCAGGTAGCGGGAGGAGGGTGTGGGGTGGCGTTACGACGCCGCCGTAACCCGAAGGGTGGCCGGCACTTTGCCGGCGCCCGCCTCGACGGCGGGCCGGGACGATTGAGAATGGCACAGCGGGCGCCGGATGCAAAGTGCAGGACACGACACCCGCATCCATTTTTCAGCAACCTGCTAGGATTTCGGCGACATCCGATGGGAGAGAAAGAGTCGTGATCAAGGCGCTCGTCGCCGACAGCGATCCGGACAGGCTGCGACAGCTCGAGAGCTGGCTCGGCAAGTGGGGCTACGACGTGGCGCCCGCACGGACCGGGGCCGAGGCATGGAGCCGGCTCGAGGCCGAGCGCGGGCCGATTCTCGCGATTCTCGCCTGGCGCATGGAGGGTCTGCCGGGGATCGACGTGTGCCGCAAGCTCCGGCTCCAACCCGATCTGCCGACGGCGTACGTTCTTCTCGTCACGGAGCGCGAAGGAAAGGAGGATCTGCTCGACGGGCTCAATGCCGGCGCCGACGATTTTCTCTTTGCGCCGCTCGATCCCGCCGAGGCCCGCGCGCGGGTCCGCACCGGGGCGCGGATCGTCGAGATCGAGCTGGCGCTCAAGGCCTCGCAGGACGCCCTGCGCGTACAGTCGACGCGCGACCCGGTCACCGGCTCGTGGAACCGGGCGGCCATCCTCGACGTCCTGCACAAGGAGCGCGAGCGCGCGCGCCGCAAGAGCGGGTCCGTTGGCATCGTTCTCGGGGACCTCGATGGCTTTCGCAAGGTCAACGAGACGTTCGGGCATCCGGTCGGCGACGAGGTGTTGCGCGAGACCGCTCGCCGGATGAGCTCCTCGCTGCGTCCCTACGACGCGGTCGGGCGGGTCGGGGCCGAGGAGTTTCTCATCGTGCTGCCCGGCTCCGACGGGCTCGGCGGCCTGACGGTGGCCGAGCGCATTCGCGAATCGTTTGCCAGGCGCCCCGTGCACACCACCTCGGGCCCGGTGCCCGTCACGCTGTCGCTGGGGGTGGCGGCGGAGGGCGGCGAAACCGCGACGGAGGCGGCCTCGCTCTTGCGCGCGGCCGACGTTGCCTTGAAGCGCGCCCAGCAGACCGGCGGCAACCGCGCCGCCCTGGCCGACGACTCGGGTGTCGCGATCGACGCGGTCCCCCCCGACGAGCCCGCGACGTAGCGGACGGCGGGCGGCACCCGGGAGAAGGCGGGACGGGGCCTTTCCGCTCAGCCGATCGCGTCGATCGCCGCGAGCGCGCGCGCGGCCTCGGCGACGTCGTTGCCGGCATGCGGAGAGAAGCGGACGGCCCCTTCGCGCGGGGAGACGATCACGGCGCGCTCCTCGAGGGCCTTCGCGACGGAGCGGGCATCGAGCGCGGGGTGGCGAGCGGCGAGGATGCCCGAGGCGAGCGGTTCGGGAGAGGCAATCGTCCAACCGCGGGCGCGGAGACCATCACGCAGCACCGTCACGATTTCCAGGATCCGGCGGCGCACGGTGTCGGCTCCCATCGCGTTCAACAGGTCGATCGACGCGGAGAGGCCGGCGACGTGATCGGCCGGCAGCGTCCCCGGCTCGTAGCGGCGGGCGCTCGCGTGCAAGTCGAGGCTGTAGTCGAGGTATCGGTCCCGCGTCTTCACGTTCCACCAGCCGGCGGCGATCGGCGGCACACGCTCGCGAGCCGCCTCGCTGACGTAGAAGACGGCGCCGCCCTCGGCCCCGTAGAGCCACTTGTGGGCGTCGGCCACGAGGACGTCCACGTGCGCCGCCCGGACATCCATCGGAAGCGCACCGAGACCCTGGATCCCGTCGACGACGAAGAGGATGCCGCGCTCCCGGCAAAGTCCTCCGATCTCGGCCAGCGGATACACCCAGCCGTTGTGGAAGGCGACCCAGGAGACGGCGACCACGCGCGTGTGCGCGTCCAGGGCGCCGGCGATGTCCTCGACTGTGACGCGGCCCTCGCGGTTCTTCGCTTTCCGGCACTCGACGCCGCGGCTCTCGAGCATCGCCCAGGGATAGAGGTTGGACGGAAATTCCATGTCGTCGGTGACGACGTTGTCGCCCTCCTTCCAGGGAAAGGACCGCGCCACGAGGTTCAGGCCCCAGCTCGTGTTCGGCAGGAAGGCGACCTCGGCCGTCGAGGCGCCGATGAAAGAGGCGGCCTTCTCGCGCGTCGCATCGATCATCGAAAACCAGTCGCGCCAGCCGGCGGCCCCCAGATCGCGCACGCTCTCGATGTGCGCGATCATCGCCTCCGCGACCCGCCGCGGCAGGGGCGCCACCGCCGCATGATTGAAGTAGACGAGATTCCTGCGCACCGGAAACTCGCGGTCGAGGCTGGCGGGCGAGAAGTCGAAGGCCATCAACTCGAGATTCTCCGATAGAACGCCTCGTAATTCGAGACCATGCGGTCGGCGCCGAAACGTTCCTCGACGCGGCGCCGGCAGACGGCCCGGTCGAGCTCGTCCAGGCGGCCGACGAAGGCGGCAAGTTCCCCGTCCGTTTCGCCGAGAAAGCCGGTCGTGCCGTGCGCGACGAGCTCGGGGAGGGAGCCGCGCGGCGTGGCGATGACGGGCGTGCCTGCCGCCATGGCCTCCGCGACGACCAGACCGAAGGGTTCCTCCCAGGAGATCGGGAAGAGGAACGCCCGGGCCCGGCCCATGAGGGCGAGGACCTCGTCGTTCGGGAGCGCTCGGTGGTGCTTCACGCGCACGCCGTCCACGTGGGGCCGGATCCTCTGCTCGTAGTAGGGCTCGCTCTCGCTCAGGTAGGGAGTCACGTCGCCCACGATCACGAGCGGCATCCCGGCGCGTCGGGCGATCTCGATCGCGCGGTCGGCGCCCTTGGTCGGGACCAGGCGGCCGACGGTCAGCAGGAAGTCTCCGGGCTCCGGGCGGAAGGGCACGCGCGCGACGTCGATGCCGTACGCAATGACGGCCGGACCGCCTCCCAGCATCCGCGCCTGCGCCTGGCTCACGCAGGCAAAGCGCAGATTCGGATAGCGGGTGCCGTAGTACTCGTAGAGGTGCTTCTCGATGTACGCGCAGGTCAGTGCGGTGGGGCGATCGGTGCGGTCCGAGAAGTAGGCGGCGGGCGTGGGCCAGTGGGCGTGCAGGACGTCGAAGCGCGCGGCCTGCTTGTAGGCCTCGGCCACGTTGCGAACCTCGAATTCGCGCTCGAGGTACGCGTTCGACGCGGGGTCGTCCTGCGTGGCGCGAGGGACGACGGCGTGCAGGGCGGCCGAAGTCCGCGAGTCGCCCGAGGCAAAGAGGGTGACGTCGTGCCCGCGCGCGACGAGCCCGCGCGTCAAGAGGTCGATCGCGATCTCGGTTCCGCCATGCGACCGGGGCGGCACGGAAAAGCAGATGGACGCGATCTGGGCGATTTTCACCGGAAGCGGACGGCTCCGGCCTTCGCGAGAAGGTCGAAGTAGGCGGTGATCGCATCCCGCCGGGCATCGCCGTAGCGGCCCTCGAGGATGTCGCGGATCTCCGAGACCGTCCGCTTGCCGTCGGCAAGGTTGAAGGCCTCGTACTCGAGCGTCGCCGAAGGCACGTTGCTCGTAACGGTCGGGCTCGTTTCGCCGAGGTAATTGAAGTAGTAGACGTCGAGTGGGCCGCGGATCTCGGGATTCCGAATCGGGACCCGCGCATCCGCCGGCCGGCTCGTTCGGAGCGGCGGGAGGCGGCCGCGCAGGCTCCCGGTCTCGGCCGCTGCGGCCGGCGCGAGCGAAGGCCAGAGCGCGGCGGCCGACTCGAGGGTGCCGATCGCTTCCAGGATCGCCTCGCGCTGGACGAGCGGCGCGTCGGGCCCGCTCGCCGCGAGCGAACGGGCGATCCGTTCCTCCGCATCGGCGCGCGCGAGCGCGAAGAGGCGCGGCGCCTCGCCGGCAGGCAGCGCCGCGAGCGTCCAGACGATCCCGGCTCCGATGTAGGCCACGCGGCCGAGCTTGGTCGCGTCGAGGTTCTCGGGCTGGTCTTTGGCGGTGTGGATCGTCACGTCCGGCCAGTCGTGGAAATAGACCATGGGCACGGCGAACGACGCCTCCTCGAAGACCTCGTGGTCGCTGCCGAGCTCGAACGGACGGACGTCTCCGAGGAACATCTCCCGCGAGCCGGGAAGCCATACGAAGCCCGCGTACGGGTCGCCGCCACGCTCGGCGTAGAGGGCCGAGGCCCCGACGACCTCGTCGAACCACGCGCGGGCAATCGCATTGACCGCGTGCGGGAGCGACTCGGCGCTGCGCGAAAGGTGAAACGTGCCCTTCGTCGTCGCCAGGAGCCCGCCGACCATGTCCATGTGGACGCCGGCCACGAGCCGCTTTGCGACCTCCGGGTGACGGACGAGATAGGCCTGCGATCCGGCAATCTCGGGAAGCCACAGGAACCGGATGGTCCGGCTGGGACGCATGAGTGACTGCTTCTGTATTGCGGACTGGAGCGCGCGAGCCACCTCGAAGATGGCGGCGCTGCCGGAGGCGTTGTCGTTGGCGCCGGCGGACTCGTGGCAAAGGTGCGCCGTCACGACGACCTCTCCCGCCGCCGGGTCGGTTCCGGGGATCGTCGCGACGACGACGTCGTAGGTCGCCGGGACGATTTTGGCGACGACGCGCGCGCGCAGGCGCATCGCCTCGCCCGCATGGAGGCGTGCCCGCAGGTCCGATGCCTGGCGCCTGGACACCATGAGGGCGAACGTGTTGTCGAGCCGGTAGGGGTCGAGGTGCCCCCACCGCACGAGGTCGCGGTCGTCGCCCGACCAGGCCGTCGTCTGATTCGGGAAGTCGGACAGGAAGCCCGCCGCGCCGCGCTCGATGCAGGCAAGCTGGTGCACGGCCGGCAGGGGCCCGTCGGCGATCACGATCTTGCCCCGCACGTCCTTGCCGTCGTAGTCCGCTGCCCGAGTGCCGTCGCCCACGTCCACGAGCTCCGCCGTGACGTCGGCGTCCTGGCTGTAGTCGGCGAGGAGCACGGGAAGCTCGGGAAAGGACGCGATCTGCCGCCTGACCGGCGAGATCTCGTCGAGCGTTGCCGAGACCGGCGTCCAGCCGTAGTAGCTCAGGAAGTGGGCGTAACGGGTCTTGCCGTCGGCGGGGAAGCGCTCGATGGCGACGTCGGCGAGCCCGGCGGCCACGAGCTTTCGCCGCATGAGGTCGGCGGCGGCCGCGTAGCCCGGAGATCCGTGCACGCGGTGGAAACGAGCGAGCTCGCGGACGGTCTCGAGAGTGGCGACGCCATCCACCTCCGCGTGGATCGCGGCGGGGACTTCGTTGGGGAAGAAGGGAATCGCGCGATCCTGCCCGGTGAGGGGCAGGGCGACGAGGAAGGCGAGTCCGGCTCGAAGGAAGCCCTCCCTCGCCCCCGCCCTCTCCCCCCTGTGGGAGGAGAGGGAAGGCCCGGTCACCCTCTGCGCGCGGGAGAGGGCCGGGGTGAGAGGCGCTCTCCGAGGAATCACGCCGGAGCTACTTCGCCAGTGTGAAGGGGACGACCGCAGCCGTCTTGTCCCACGCCATGGCGAGCTTGCCGCCGTCGTCCGTGACGTCCACAAATCCGATCGAGAACTGGTCGATCGAAACGGCCGGCGTGATCATCGCCATGGGGGTGCGGACGACGTCGTACTTGGCGTCGTAACCGTAGGAGCCCCAGATCTTCGTCTTGTCGTTCGGGTCGTACTTGTCCTGCGTCGGCTGCGTCGAGAGGATCAGCGTCCAGCCGGATTCCTTCAGGTCGACGAACACGTCGTAGCTGCCGGGCTCGATCCTCTTGCCTCCGATCATGAGGGGCACTTCGGTCTTCAGCCTGGTCGTGGCGTTGGCACCGGCGCGCCAGACCGGCGCTCCGCCGTTGACGGCCTTGCCGTAGTCGGCGCCCTTGCCGAAGATGTTCGTGCGGCCGCGCAGCATCGGACGGCTGTAGGTCACCTCGATCCACTTGCCGGCCGTGTAGGAACGCTGGCCGTCCTTGTCCGGCGCGCCCCACGTGCCGCCGACCATCGTGGCCGCCGTGCCGGCCGGTGAGAGAGGCTTGCGGTCCTGGGCGATGGCCAGGCCCGCGCCTGCCATCAGCCAGGCCATCCCGAGAATGGATATCCTTCGAAACATCGTGTCCTCCTTATTTCGCCTCGTTCTGGCGGCGACCCTCCCGCGCGGAAGAGCCGACGAACGCGAAGCATATAGAATCCCGCGGCGGCAGACGAACGGCATTCGTGACGTTGGCCGGGAGGCGGGGGTGAAGTGACGAAGGTCCGTCGGGTCGCCCGCTTCGGGCTCGGTCTTCTTCTGGCCGCCGGCACCGCCGCGGCACAGGCTCCAAACCCCGAGCTCGTCGAGCGGGCCCGCCGGCTTCTGGCCGAAGCGCCTCTGATCGACACGCACAACGACCTTGCCACGATGCTCCTGGACGCGTTCCGCGGCGATCTCACGCTCGTCGACCTCCAGGCCGTCCAGGCATCGCTCTGCGCCGACGTCCCGCGGCTGGTCGAGGGGGGAGTCGGCGCCCAGTACTGGTCGGTCTTCGTCGAATCGTCGAGCATGGGGACACACGACGCGCTCCACCGGGCGCTTCGAGAGTTCGACGTGACCCTGCGCTTCATCCGGAGCCAGCCGAAACTCGAACTGGCGCGCACGGCGGACGACATCGAGCGCATTCGCCGCTCCGGAAAGATCGCCTCGCTCATCGGCGTCGAGGGCGGGCACATGATCGAAGGTTCTCCCGCCGCTCTGCGGGTCTTCTACGAGCTCGGCGCCCGCTACATGACGCTCACGCACTGGGACAACGTCGAGTGGGCCGATTCGGCCACCGACCGGGTCGAGCACGACGGGCTGACGAAGTACGGCGAGCGCCTGGTGCGAGAGATGAACCGGCTCGGCATGTTCGTGGACCTTTCGCACGTGAGCCCACAGACCATGCGGGACGCGCTGCGGGTCACGAGCGCGCCCGTGATTTTCTCCCATTCGAATGCCCTGGCACTCGCCGGGCATCCCCGCAACGTCCCCGACGACGTGCTGCGCCTGCTGGCGGCGAACGGGGGCGTCGTGCACGTCAACTTCATACGGGCCTTCGTCGCGCCGGAGGCCGAGGCCTGGGCGGAGAAGAAGAAGATGGCCGTGCGCGAGCTGCGCGTCCGGCTCGAGGACGAGGCCGTGGTCGCCGCGGCGACGATCGAATGGGAGAAGCGGTATCCGGAGCCGGCCGGCACGGTCGCCGACGTCGCCGACCACATCGACCACATCGTTCGGGTCGCGGGAATCGATCACGTCGGGATCGGCTCGGACTTCTACGACGATGGCTCGGCCTCGATGGCGCGCGGCCTCGAGAACGTGACCCGGTATCCCTACCTGTTTGCCGAATTGCTGCGGCGCGGATACTCCGACGCGGACGTCATGAAGATCGCGGGGCGCAACCACCTGCGCGCGATGCGGCAAATGGAGCGCGTCGCGGCCCGCCTGCAGAAGGCCGAGCCGCCACTCGTTCTCGAGGGGTCCGAAAAAAAGTGAGACGGAGGCGGCCGTGAACTTTCTTTTCAAGGAAGAGCCGACGCACTACTCCTACGACGATCTCGTTCGCGACGGCCGGACGAGCTGGACCGGAGTCCGGAATCCGCTGGCCCAGAAACACCTGCGGACGGTCCGCAAGGGCGACCGGATCTTCTACTACCACACGGGTACCGAGAGGGCCGTCGTCGGGGTCGCACGCGCCGCCGGCGATGCGTACGCCGATCCGGGGGATAGGCGCGGGAAGCTCCATGCCGTCGACGTCGCGCCCGTGAGAAAGCTGGCGCGCCCCGTCACGCTCGCCGAGATCAAGGCGGACTCCGCGTTTCGGGACTTTCCGCTCGTGCGCATCTCCCGCCTCTCCGTCATGCCGGTCTCCGACGCGGAGGGGGCTCGCATCGAGAAGATGGCCCTGGGCTAGCAGGGTGCTGAAAAATGGATGCGGGCGTCGTGTCCGGCGCTTTGCATCCGGCGCCCGATCCAGGCTGCAGCAACTCTCACAGGTTCGCGCTCCAAGCGGGCGCCGGCAAAGTGCCGGCCACCCTTCGGGTTACGGCGGCGTCGAGCCATCTGCGTCGTCATCGCTCCTCGACGATGCTCTCGCATCGCCGTCGTCGCGCTTCCTTGCATCTGACCCAACGGCGCTCGTAACGCCATCCCACACCCTTTTTCAGCAACCTGCTAGGGGCCGCTGGGCCGCGGCAGGACGTCCCGCGGGGCGTCCTCCGGCGGAATTCCCGCGACGGGCCCACGCGGCGAGGTCGTCGCGGCCGCACCCGAGTTCCAGCCGATGTCGAAGAGAAGCGGCAGCGTCAGGTCCACGGCGTGCCGCAGGTCGTCGGAGAGGTTGGGCTCCATGAGCAGGTTCGGCAGGGCACTCGTGTCCCAGTGGGACGTCGAGGAGCTCGCCTGGACCGGGTCGGGGGCGAAGAGCAGCATGCGGTTCTCGATCGCCGCTCCCGCGAGACGGCGTGGATAGACGTGCAGCGTGACGGCCACGACTCCGTTGGAGAGCTGGGCGCGGAGGCGGGCGCCGTCGGCCTGCGTGACGCTGACCACGGGGATCGTCAGGGATGGATCGCTGCCGGCCATCTCGAGGGCGCTCGTATCGGGTTTGTTGTTCGCGATGACGACACCGACCGCGCCCGCCGCCTGCGCGTTTGCCGCCTTGACGACGAAAGTGCAGGTCCCGCGGTCCACGAGCGCGATCCTGCCGGTCACGGAGGCAGCATTGGAGAGCGGCGAGCAGGCGTCGGTCGTGGTCGAGCCGACTGCGTCCGACGGATCGACCGCCGCGGCCAGATGCGCCGAGACTCCGCTGGCCGTGAGCTCCGCGCCGAAATCCGCCAGGCCGATGGCGTAGTCGCCCCCGATCGAGGCCGGGGAGGTCACGGTCAGCGCCGGCAGGTTTGCGAGGGTGGCGGGAACGGCCGCCTGGACTGCCGGGCCGTCCCAGGCGACGTGGCCGGTATTGATGGTCGAGGTCGCGCGCTCGGCGTCGGTCATCGCGTCCCAGTGCTTGCCGTTCGACGTGTCGAGCACGCGGGTCTCGAAGATGTCGGGCGTGCCGTCGAATTCCTCGCCGGTGTCCGGATCGACGAAGGTGAGGAAGCCGAGTCCGTGCGCGAACTCGTGGAGGAGTACCGTGACGAGATCCTCCTTGTCCCCGTGATTGTCGTCGAGCCCGTAGTACCACTGGAGACCGTCGAGGCAGCCGGCCGTGCCGAGCTTCGAGTTGAATTGCGCCTTGATGTGCCCGTCGGAGGCGGAGCCGAGCTCGAACCCCGCCAGGCTGTTGGCGAGCGCGACGGTGTACCAGGTGCCCGGATGCGGCGCGTTCGGAAAGTCACTCACGGCGGAGATCGGCCGGGCCGAGCCGAGTACGCCCGTGTCCTTAGTGCACGTGAGGGGATCGAAGCTCGCCTCGATGCGGATTTCGACCGGGCTGTCGAGGAGCGCCCCCCACAGGTCCGCCGCGTACTGGAACGCGTTCAGCCGCTGCGCGCCGAGCGTCGTGCCGGGGTTGCCGCCGACGGGGTCCACGGGTGTCGTGTCGCTGAAGCCCTCGCCCGCATTGTTCTTGTTCACGATCGTGATGAGCGACGACGCGCCGAGCGGGGGCGCGACCAGGGCGCAGAGGATGAAGGCGGAGAGGAGGCAACGGGCGCGCACGCGCTACTTTTCGGGCGCTGACGGCTTCTGTGGCACGCAGCGGAGCTGCGCAGGGCTGCCCGGCTTCTTTTCGGCGATGACGTCGAACCCGAAGGCACCCTGGAGATTCACGTAACGCGTGCCGTCGGGATAGACGACGACGTCGTAGACGCGGGGCGATTCGGCGCGCCTGCGCAACCGCTCCTCGGCGAGCGCCCGCAGCTCCTCCGCCGTCGGGGCGCGGCGCTTCCCGGTGGACGGATCCAGAAAGACACGGAGGTTCCACGCAGGCCGGGGCGGAGGGTCGATGGCCGGACAACTCTCCGGCGCCGCTCCCGCTGCGGCGAGCCACGACGGCCAGAGAGCAACAAGGCCCAACACGGCCAGTCGGGCGATGAAGGGCCTGCGTCTCACGGGGAAGGATTCTACCCGCAGTCGCCACCCGGCTCGACGAAGCGCCGAGCCGGCGCGGCGTACTTGCCGGAGACGGACTCGTTTGTCGCTACGGAAGCTGGTACTCGCCGTCGACCTTGTAACTGACGGTACCGTCCGCGTTGGGGGTGCCCTTGTAGGTGCCCTTGCCCTTGATGCCTTTGCACTTGCCGGTGCCGCCCGTGAAGGTCCAGGAGCCTCCGCCGCTCTGGAACTTGCCGTCCTTCATGACCGCCGTGCCGTGGAAGTGAGCCGTCGTCTTGTCGCCGTTGGCCAGGGTGGCCGTGTGATAGCCGTTGCTGTTCACCTTGCTGCCGTGGATTTCATCCTCGGAGACGCTGACACCGTCCTTGTACTGCACCCCCGCGATCTCGAAACCCGTCCACGTGCATGCGGCCTTGCCGACGGCAAAAAAGTGACCCGACATGTCCGAGATCTCGACCGGCGTGGACGGATCGGCCTTGCATTGCGCCGTGCCCGAGGTCTCTGTCTCTGCGGTCGCCGCTGCGGCGAGTGCGCCCGCGAAGAGAACCACCGTGAATGACTTGATTCTCATGAATCCTCCTTCAGCCGGCGGGGTGCCAGCGTATGAGCGGTGAGTCTATCTCTCCACTCCAACATGAGCGGTCCTCGGTCGCTTCGAAGGTCGGGCCATGCGAACCCGGGGCATGGCTCGAAGATCTGGCGAAACGAGCCCATCCGCGCTAAACTAATGGCCCGATGAGGCTTGCCGGGCGGCCGCACCACGAACCGGCTCCACCCAACGCGGCGCAGCTCTCTTTGTTTCCGAGCCTGCCCCCTTCCACCCGTGTGCAGCCGGCCGTGCGTCTGACGGAGGCGAACGTCGCCCGAACGGTGCCCCCGGGGCGTCCCGGCGTGTACTTTCTCAAGAGCGTGGGCCCCGACGGACAGGTCGCCGAGCGCGTGGGGCGGGACGACGTCGACGTGCGCCAGCGGCTGCTGCAGTACGCGCGAAACGGCCATCCCAACGTGCTTTTCGGCTGGATCCTGGCCGAGGATGCCAACGAGGCCTACACGCTGGAGTGCTACCTCTGGCACGCCCACGGAGGCGCCTGGGCCGGCATCGAGGGCGACGCTCACCCGACACCCTCCGAGCGCATTCCCTTTCTCGGCTGCCCCGACTGCGACGAGTAGAATCCGGGTCGGAAGCTGTCAGCTCTCGGCTGTCAGCCGTCACTTGTCAGCGAGCGAGGATCAGAGTTGGAGACACTCACGAATTTTGTCGGCGGGCGCTGGGTCGCCGCGCGCGCCTCCGAGTCGCTCGACGTCCACAATCCGGCGACGGGCGAGGTGATCGCTCGGACACCGCTCTCGACCGGCGAGGACCTCGACGCCGCGGTCGCCGCCGCGAAGAAAGCCTTCCCGGGCTGGCGCGACACTCCGGTCGTCGTGCGCGCGCGAGCGATGTTCCGCTTCCGCGAGCTCCTCGAGGAGAACTTCGAACGGATCGCGCAGACGGTCACTCGCGAGCACGGCAAGACGCTCGGCGAGTCGCGCGGCAGCGTGCGGCGCGGCATCGAGTGTGTCGAGGTCGCCTGCGGCACGCCCTCGCTCATGATGGGCTACGGCCTCGAGAACATCGCGAGCGGGATCGATTGCAACGTCATCCGGCAGCCCCTCGGGGTGTGTGCGGCGATCGCGCCCTTCAACTTTCCGGCGATGGTGCCGCTGTGGTTCCTGCCCTTCGCCGTGGCGACCGGAAACCCGTTCATCGTCAAGCCGTCCGAGCAGGTGCCGCTGACCCAGCGGCTCATGGTCGAGTTGCTCGAGCGGTGCGACCTGCCTCCAGGCGTGGTCAGCCTCGTCAACGGCGGCCGCGCTGTCGTCGAGGCGATCTGCGACCATCCCGACATCCGCGCGATCTCCTTCGTCGGCTCGACGGCGGTGGCGAGAGCGGTTTACCAGCGCGGCTCGCATGCCGGCAAGCGCGTGCAGGCGCTCGGGGGCGCGAAGAACTTCGTCGTCGTCATGCCCGACGCCGATCTCGACCGGACGATCGAGATCATCACCGAGTCCTTCTTCGGCTGCGCCGGCGAGCGGTGTCTCGCGGGCAGCGTTCTCCTTCCCGTGGGGCCGGTCCACGCCGAGGCGCGCGAGCGGCTGGCGGCCTCGGCGCGCGCGCTGCGCGTGGGCGACGGCACGCAGGACGGCGTCGGGATGGGGCCGGTCATTTCGGCCGGACACCGCCAGCGCGTCCTCGGCTACATCGAAAAGGGAATCGCCGAGGGCGCCCGGCTCGTCGTCGACGGCCGCGCGAACCCCGTGCCCGACCGTCCGAAGGGATTCTTCCTCGGGCCGACCCTGTTCGACGGAGTCGAACCCTCGATGACGATCGGGCGCGAGGAGATCTTCGGCCCCGTGGCTTCGATTACGCCGGTCAAGACGCTGGAGGACGCGATCGCGGTCATGCGCGCGCACCCGAACGCCAACGCGACCTCCATCTTCACCTCGAGCGGCAAGGCTGCCCGCGAGTACGCGCGCCTTGCGACGGCCTCCATGGTCGGCGTCAACATCGGTGTCGCGGCTCCGATGGCTCAGTTCCCGTTCGGCGGCGCGAAGGACAGCTTCTTCGGCGATCTGAAGGCTCACGGCCGGGACGCATACGAGTTCTACACGGACAAAAAGGTGGTCATATCGAGGTGGTTCTAGAAGGAAGTGACAAGTGACGAGTGACGAGTGGGCGTCTCTGTTCTTGTCACTCGTCACTCGTCACTCGTCACTTGCAACTGACAGGCCGGGAGGTTCCATGAGCACCACCAGGACTGAGGCGCCGACCAGTGAGCTGACACGCCGGACTCGCGCGAAACACAAGGAGTACATGCTTCCCGCGACGATCCAGTACTACCAGGAGCCGATCGTCCTCACCGAGGGCAAGGGCCTGCGGATCCGGGACGCCGACGGCAACGAGTACCTCGACTTCTTCGGCGGCATCCTCACGGTCTCTGTCGGTCACGCGAACGAAGAGGTCAACGCAGCGGTCGTCGCCCAGATCTCGCGGCTGTCCCACGTTTCGACGCTCTACCCGACCCTTCCGGCGGTCGAGCTCGCGGAGCGTCTCGCGCGCCTGGCCCCGGGCAAACTGAGCCAGTGCTTCCTCGCGACCTCGGGCACCGAGGCCGACGAGACTGCCGTCATGCTGGCGCAGCTCGCAACGGGTTCCACGGAAATCGTCGCCCTGCGTTACGGCTACTCCGGGCGTTCGGCCCTTGCGCAGTCGCTGACGGCGCACTCGACCTGGCGGGCGCTTCCCACACAGGTCGCCGGCATCAAGCACGCGGTCGCGCCGTACTGCTATCGCTGCCCGCTGAAGCTGACGTATCCCTCCTGCGGCGTGGCGTGCGCGAAGGACATCGAGGAGCTCATCCGGACGACGACGACCGGCCACGTCGCGGCCTTTCTCGCGGAGCCGATCCAGGGGGTCGGCGGTTTCATCACGCCGCCCCCGGAGTACTTCGAGATCGCCGTGGCGATCGTTCGCAAGTACGGTGGGGTTTTCATCTGCGATGAAGTGCAGACGGGCTTCGGGCGGACGGGGGGCACGATGTGGGGCATCGAGCACTACGGCGTGGAGCCCGACATCATGACCATGGCCAAGGGGATCGCCAACGGGCTGCCGCTCGGGGCGACGATCGCGACGCCGGAGATCGCGGCCTCGCTGAAGGCGCTGACGATTTCGACGTTCGGCGGCAACCCGGTGTCCTGCGCCGCCGCGAACGCGACCCTCCGGATCATCGAGGAAGAGGACCTCCCGGCCAACGCCGAGCGCATGGGACGGCTCCTGCGCGAGGGCCTCGAGGAGCTCCAGCGACGGTACCCGCGCTCGATCGGCCAGGTTCGCGGCATGGGCCTGATGCAGGCCCTCGAGCTCGTCGAGGACGAGACCCTCGGCAACCGGACACCGGCCAGGGCACTTACGGCAAAGATCTGGGAGGAAACGAAGAAGCGGGGGCTCCTCATCGGCAAGGGAGGCCTGGAGGGCAATGCGTTTCGCATCGCTCCGGCCCTGAACGTCACCCGTGGCGACATCGAGGAGGCGCTCGTGCTGCTCGCCGAGTCCTTTGCGGCCGCGGGGGCAATGTAAAAAGCGTATGGAGTGATCCCCGTGAAAATATCGCGGCCTCGGTGTTAGGATGCGCCGCCTCTTGGGATTTGATTCAATACACTCCACGTAGCGAAAGGAAGGAGCGGAAGATGTTCAACCTGATCAACCGGAGAGCGCAGCTTTCTACGGCGGTTTCCCTCCTGCTCGTTGGTGCCTTCGTCGGGTGCTCGGTTCCCAAGGAGCTGGTCACAGCGAACCAGGCCGTCGAGGCGGCGAAGCAGGCCGGCAAGGACAAGGAATGTCCGAACGAGTTCGCGGCAGCCGAGAACATGAAGAACGAGGCGTATGCGATCTGCAAGCCGTGCGACACGGCCAAGGCGATCGCCCTGGCCAACGAGGCGACAGCCAAGGCCAACGGGCTGTGCCCGGCGAAGCCCGCCCCGGTCGTCGTGAAGACCGCGCCTGCTCCCGTACTTCCGGCGGCCACTGCGTCCCTTTCGGCGAGCCCGTCTGCAATCCAGCAGGGCCAGTGCGCGACCCTGACGTGGTCGACGACGAATTCCACCGACGTCTCCATCGACGAGGGAGTCGGAAGAGTAGACGCCAACGGTTCTCGCCAGGTCTGTCCCGACCGCACCACGCAGTATGAAATCACCGCGGTCAGCGCGGGAGGGACCCGCTCGGCATCCACCACGGTGACGGTGAGGAAGGTCGTCGACAAGCTGACCCTGCACGTCAACTTCGACTTCAACAAGGCGACCATCCGCAAGCCGGACGATGCCGATCTTCAGAAGGCCATCGCCTTCATCAAGAAATATCCCTCGGCCCAGATTTCCCTGGTCGGGTACACGGACGGCATCGGCAGCGACGCGTACAACCTGAAGCTCTCGGAAAGGCGGGCCGAATCCGTGAAGGAATACCTCGTCAAGCACGGCATCGACGCCTCCAGGATCCAGGCGTCCGGCCGCGGCAAGGCCGATCCCATCGGAGACAACAAGACGGAGAAGGGCCGGGCCGAGAACCGGCGGGTCGAAGTCCTGATCCTGTCCGAGTGAACCTCGGCGTCCAAAATTAGGCCGGCGTCAGCCCTGCATTCGTGAGCTCCTTCGTGGAGTTCCGAATGCGGGGCTCACGTTTTCTTGGGCCCCCCGGCTTACTCGGCTCAGGCCCTCGTTCGGGAGCGGCTCAGAGTCCGCTGCAGGTAGTAGAGCGGCACGCCGAGCGCGATGAAGGCCAGGCCGATTCCGGACTCGCGGGGCGTCGCGACGAACGTGTTCACGACGATCGCCAGGGCGATGGCCGCAAAAAGGAGCGGAACGAAGGGATAGCCCGGAACGCGGAAGGGCCGCGGCAGGTCGGGCTCCTTGCGCCGAAGGGGAATCACGGAGATGACCGCAAGGCCGTAGAAGATCCAGGCGCCGAAGATCACGTACGTGAAGAGCTGCGAGAAGCCCCCGATGAAGAGGACGAGGAAGCTCGCCCAGAGGCCCTGGAAGACGATCGCCTCCACGGGCGTGCGCCAGCGGGGATGGACCCGGGACATGCGCTCGACGATGAGGCCGTCCTTCGCCATCTGGTAGTAGGCGCGCGGCCCGGCCAGGATCAGCGCGTTCATGGCGCCGAGGATGGAGCACAGGATGGCGGCCGTCAGCAGCTTGCCGCCCCACGGTCCGGTCGAGCGCGTCATGGCGGTCAGCGCCACGCGCTCGGTGGAGGCGATCTCGGCTGTTGTCATGACGTGAAGGTAGGCGAGATTGGCCGCGAGATAGAGCACGATCACGATGCCGACGCCGCCGAGCAGGCCTCGTGGAAAATTCTTCTGCGGATCGTGGATCTCTCCCGCCGCGAACGTGAGGTCGTGCCACCCCTCGTAGGCCCAGAGCACCGCGACGAGGGCAACGCCGATCGCCGTAAGGGGGACGGGCCCGGTCGGGAGCGCAGGCGCGTCGGCGGAGGGAATCGAGGCGGGCGGCGCCGGCAGAAGGAAGATCGCCAGCACCATGGCTATCAGTCCGCCGACCTTCAGGACCGTGAGCACGTTGCCCACGCGCGCGCCGTTCTTCACGCCGATGGCGTTGACCCACGTCAGCGCAGCGATGGCGGCGATGCTCGCGATCTTGCCGGTCGTCGGCGTGAGGGGGACGAAGCCGCCAAGGTAGATAGGAAACGCGGCGCCGAGCGTGGCGATCGAGCCGGACGTGCCGACGGTGAAGAGCATCCAGCCGCACAGAAAGCCGGGCAGCCTGCCGAACGCGCGGGTGATGAAGGTGTAGAGCCCTCCCGCCTCCGGCATCGCCGCGCCGAGCTCGGCGAGCGAGAGCGCGCCGAGCAGCGTCAGCGCCCCGCCGATCACCCAGACGGCGAGCATCCAACCCGGCGTGTGAACCGCGCGCGCAATCTCGGTCGGGACGAGGAAAATCCCCGAGCCGATGATGACGCCGATGACGATGTTGATGGTGTCGAAGAGCCCGAGCTCGCGGGCGAGCCCGACGCCATGGCCGTGGGGACTCTCGGCTTGACTCACAAACACCCCCTGATTCGTTGGGGGTGTTGTATCACCTTTTATTTCGAGGGCAGGCGCTTCTCGAGCTCCTTCAAGCGTTTCTCGAGCTCCTCCATACGCTCGTCGAGGCCCGCGAAATCCGGCGGCAGCGGTGCAACGAAGGACCGCGGATGGCCCCGCTCCATTCCATGCATGCGGTACATGGGGGAGAGGTCTCCGATTCGCAGCTCCTCGGCAGGCCGCTTGCCCACGGTGATCGGGAGAGTCTTCGTGGCACGGCTGCGGACGATTTCGAGCTGGAGGGTCTCGCCCTCCTTGCTGCGGCGCACCTCGCGAACGAGCGTGCTCGTGGACTTGACCCGCTCGCCGCCGATTGCCGTCACGATGTCTCCGACCTCGAGACCCGCTCTTGCGGCCGGGCTGTCGGCCTCGACCTTGCCGACGAGCACGCCGGCATCTTTGGGTGCGCCGAAATGCTGGCGCAGCTCGGGGGTCATCCAGATCGGAAGGAAGCCGAGATAGCCATCGCCCTCGTGGCGACGGATGCGGATCATCGCCGGCCCCTCTGGGGCGTCGGGCGCCTCCACATCGAAGTCGCCGTCGCCGTCATCGTCCCAGACGGACACGCGGTCGCCGTCCACGACGATTTCGCGGCTGCGGGGGGGCGCCGGCGGGGCGGGCGCCTCGGGCGGAGCAGCCGGAGCGGGAGGTTTCGGCGGGGTGGCGGGACTTCCGCCGGCGCCCACTCGGGACGCGGCGGACGCGAGCACCAGGATCGTCAACAAGGCCGTCCGGATGGCGAGCTTCATGGTCCCTCCCGTTTCAGGAGAGGAGACGGCCGGCCGAAAGGAAGGTTTCGCTCCGGCGCCGCGGGTCTCAGGGCTTCTTCTTCTTCTTCGGTGCGGCGGCGGGTTGCGGAGGCGGCGAAACGGCCGTGGCGTCCAGGCGCCAGACCCCGGCCCCTCCCGTCCCCACGAGGAGTGTGTCGGGGGCGGAACGATCGATCGCGAGCAGGACGACGTCGGGGTGCGGCGGCTCGCCGCCGATGTTGACCCAGGATGCGCCGGCGTCGGTGGACCGAAAAACTCCCCTCTTCCAGCGGCCGGCGTAGATGGTCCGCGGAGAACCCGGGTCGACGAGCAGGCACTGGACGTTGCCGCCGGCCATGTCCTTTCCGGCGGGCTTCCAGCTGGCGCCGCCGTCGGTCGAGAGGAACGGGCCGTTCTCCTCGGTGCCGGCGTAGAGCGTCTTGCCCGCCGGGTCGGCGGCGAAAGCCTGGATCCGGACCGCCGGGGGAAGGCCGGTGGCGCTGCGAGTCCAGGTCTTTCCGGCGTCCGTGCTCTTGAAGAGGCCCGCGTGCGTGCTCGCGAAGAGCGTGTCGGGAGAGCCCGGAACCGCGCCGAAGGCAAAGTGACCGTTGAGGCTGCCGCCGCTCTCGAGGTCCGGCTCCTCGGTCCATTTTCGCCCGCCGTCGGTACTGCGGTAGACGGTGTCGGCGTCGCGCGCCCAGAAGGATTTCGAGCCTGCTGCATCGAATGCGAAGGCGATCACGCCATGGGTGACGATGTCCTTGTGGACGAGCGTCCAGCTGTCGCCGCCGTCCTCGCTGCGGGCGATGCCCGCGTTCGTGCCCGCGAAAAGAACTTTCGGGGCGGAAGGATCCAGGGCCAGAGCGCTCGTCGACAGCTCTTCCCCGAGCCGCGACCAGGTGGCTCCGGCGTCCGTCGACTTGTAGAGCCCGGCCTGGGGATTGCCGACGTAGATCGTCCGCGGCGCCGACGGATCCACCGCGAGTCCCGTTACGTCGATGGCGTGCAGGCCTGCGGCGGCTTCCTTCCAGGTCTTGCCGCCGTCGGTCGATTTCAGCACGCCATCGCGGCTGGTTCCGACGTAGATCGTCCCCGACGGATCCACCGCGATCGTCCGGAAATTGACGTAGCGGAAGCTGCCGCCGAGCGCGGCCCAGCTGCTTCCGCCGTCGCGGCTGCGGATGATTGCGTTGGCGAGGCCTGCATAGAGGGTTCCCGGCGCGGCCGAATCCACGGCGAGCGCGTACGGCTTTCCCTTCTTTCCCGAATCGTTGGAGACGGGCTTCCAGGTGCCGCCTCCGTCACGGCTCACCTGGATCCCGTGGGAGATGGTCCCGGCGAAGAGAGAGCCGGAGGCGGGATCGATCGCGAGCGCCTGCACGAAGTCCTCGGGGATTCCCGCGGCCGACCACGTGGCGCCGCCGTCGACGGACTTGGAGACGCCCTGGGAGAGAAGGCCTGCGTAGAGCGTCGAGGGCGACTTCGGGTCGAGCACGAGCGAGGTGATGCGGAAGTTGCGAGGAAGACCCTGGGCGTCGGAAGACCGTTTCCAGGTGAGGCCGCCGTCGGCCGATCGGAAGACGCCGTCGTTCGCGCCCGTGTCGGTCGCGGCGTAGATTGCCGTCGGCGTCCGGGGATCGGCGACGATCGCCGTCACCGAGGCCTGGGTTTGCGGCTTCGCGATCGTGAGGACGAGTTGCCAGCTCGCGCCGCCGTCGGTCGAGCGGTAGAGCCCGTCGCCGTAGGTGCCCGCGAAGATGGCCTGCGGCCGGGTTCGCGCGATTGCCAGCGAAAGAACGCTCGCCTGCCGCGGAACCCCGGAGAGAGGAGTCCAGTTCTCTCCTCCGTCGACGGTCTTGTACACGCCCCCGGCGTAGGTCGCCGCGTACAGGGTTGCGGGAGCCGACGGGTCGATGACCAGCGCGTTGACCTGCCCGCCCCAGGGCCCGATCGGCGTCCAGGGCCGGGCGGCTCGCGCCGGGAGGGCCGCGAGGGCGGCGACGGCTGCCAGGATGGCGGCGCGAGTACCGAGGCGGCGGCGACGGAACATCGTTCGTCCTCCTCGAGAGATTGAGACTTCGGGTAAAGCGCATTCTATCAAGCAGCCTCTTGATAGCCTTTGTTCGATGCGTCGCGCCGGCCTCGTCGCGCTCCTCGCTCTGATTTCCGTCTCCGCCGCTGCGCAGGGACCTTCGGCCGAATGGCAGACCGTCGAGACGCCGCACTTCCGTGTGCACTACCCGCGTCCGTTCCAGGCGTGGGCGCTCCACGCCGCGGCCGAGCTCGAGGCGGTCCACACGCGCGTGACGGCTTTCGTCGGCTATGTCCCGGCGCGGCGGATCGAGGTCGTCGTGGCCGACCCTCTGGCCGACTCGAACGGGATGGCCGTTCCCTTTCTGGACAGGCCGGAGATCATTCTCTGGACCTCGGCGCCGGACACCGAGGGAGGCGGGGAATATGGCGACTGGATGGAGCTGCTCGCCACGCACGAGCTCGCGCACATCGTTCACCTCGCTCGACCGCGCAACCGCTCGAGCTCCGTCCTCGCGTCGCTTTCCCCGGCTCCGTTCGGGCCGCTCGCGATCGACTCGCCGCGCTGGCTCGCCGAGGGATACGCGACGCTCGTCGAAGGGGCGCTGTCCGGGTCGGGACGCCCCAACTCGAGCTTTCGCGCGATGGTTCTGAGGCGGTTCGCGATCGACGGCAAGCTTCCCTCCTACGGCAGGCTCGACGCGACCGGCGGGTGGCTCGGCGGCTCCATGGCCTACCTCGTCGGGTCGGCGTACCTGGAATGGCTGGGCGATCGGGAGGGGCCGCAGAGCCTGCCGACCCTGTGGAAGCGCATGGCATCCTCGCGCGGCGGCGGGTTCGACGCGTCGTTTCGGGGCGTCTTCGGCGAGACTCCGCGCGATCTCTACGACCGCTTCCGCGCCGAGCTGACGGCACTCGCGCTCGCCGAAGAGAAGCGTCTCCAGGAGAGCGGCTTCGTCGAAGGAGAGCTCTGGCAAAGGTTGGCCGGCGGGACCGCGGCGCTCGAGATCTCTCCGGACGGCTCGAAGCTTCTCGTTCGGCGCGACCCCGAACGCGGCCGGAGTTTCCTCGCGGTCTGGGAGATGGCGGAGAGCCCGCGGGAGCGCGACGACCGGCAGCGGCGCCGCGCAAGAGACGCCGAGCTTTCCCGGGATCCAGACGAGGTTCTCGATCGGGAGGAGACGCCGCGGCCGCGCTCGCCGCGCTGGAGGCTGCCGCGAATCGACGGCTTTGTGGCGGCGGATCCGCGCTGGATGCCCGACGGTCGCACGGTACTGTTCGCGCGCCGATCTCCGGACGCCGAAGGAACGCTGCACTGGGACCTGTACCGATGGGCCTTCGAGCGCGACCGGGTCTCGCGCGTGACGCGCGGCGCCGATGTCCTCGATGCCGACCCCGCTCCGAACGGAAGCTGGGCGGTCGGCGTGCGAAAACGCTACGGAGTCTCGTCGCTCGTCCGGGTGAATCTGGCGACGGGCGCGACGACGCCGATTCCTGTCACTCTGCCCGTCGCGGAGGCCTGGCCGGTCTGGAGCCGGCCGCGCGTGTCGCCGGACGGGAGTCGGATCGCCGCTCTGCTGCACGCGGGGCGCCGCTGGCGCCTCGTCACGCTGCCGTACGAAGGGGGAGAGGCCCGCGAGCTGCCGCTCTCCGGCTCTCCCGCGTCGGCCCCTGCCTGGGGGGCGGACGGGGCGCGGCTTTTCGTGACGAGCGACGCTTCGGGAATCTGGGACGTCGTGTCGGTGGATGCGCGGGGAGCGGGAGCGACGGCGACCCTCACGCGAGTCAGCGGCGGTGCGTTCGCCCCTGCGCCCGTGCCGGACGGGTCGGCGCTGTTCTTCCTGGAACTGACGGCGCGAGGGGTGAACGTGTGGCGGCTGCCGGCGGGAACCCCGAACCCGTCCGGGATCGCCCGGTCGCCGGATGCGTACCCGGTCCTGCCCCGCGCACCCGTCGCGGTCGCCCCGTTCGAGACCTTGCCGGTCGCGGCGTCCCGGCCCTACGACGCATGGGCGAGGCAGGTCGTTCGGCCGCTCGTTGGATTCTCGATGAGTCCCTCGGGGAACACCGGCCAGTTCGGCGTGGAGGCGGCCGACGTGCTGGGGCGACTCCGCTGGCTCGCAGTCGGATCGGCAGGAGACGCGGCGGGCCCGCGCGGAGGCGCGCTGGCGGCCTCTTACCGCGGACTCCCCGTCGCGATCACCGCACAGCTCTTCTCGGCGATCGAGAAGCCGGGCAACCAGAGTCTCGCGCCACGGCCGGCCTTCGACCAGGAGCGTTTCGGCGGGGCCCTCGAGGCCTCGTGGGGAAGGCCGTTCACCTGGGGGCGGGTCGACACGCGCGCCGGCGGTGGAGCGACGCGCGTCGACGCGTTCTCGACGGGAGACACCTTCGTCCGCGCCCTCGGCTCGGTCGGGGCCGGTGCGCAGTGGCGACACACGCGGGCAGGCTTCGGCTTCGGCATCGACGCGGACGCCGGGGGCGCGCTCGGAGTCACCGACGGTGGATCGTGGAATCAGTGGGCCGCGGGCGCGAGCGCGGTCGGCATCGTCCCGTTCTTGAGCCTGAGGATCGGTGCGCGCTACGGCGAGACCGGGGGCTCACCGAGCCGCTTCGACCTCTTCGCGATCGGGGGCGCCTCCGCTTCCATCCTGCCTGGAGCACTCGATCGGAATCGAATCGAGAGCATGGCGCTTCCGGCCGACCTGCAAGCCGGCGAGCGGTTCGAGTCTGCTCTCGTCGAGCTCTGCGGCAACGCCATTCCGATCGCGGTGTACGCCCAGTGGCTGCGCGCCTGGAACGGCGGTACGGCCCGGCCCGAGCCGGTCCAGGTCACGGGAATCGAGGCGCGCCTCGAGCGGTTGATTCCGGAGGAGTTCGGCCGCTCGGTGACTTTTCATGTCGGAATCGGCTACATTTCGAGCGATACCCCCCGGATCCGGACGGCGCGCGGATATGCTCAATTGATCTATCGGCCATGACATATAAGTCATTACTTATGCGTCTTGCTGCGGTTGCCGTGGCGGCCGACCTGTCCGGCTGCGCGTCGCAGCCGTCGGCTCCCGCTCCGGCCCCGGCCCCCGCGCCGGTCGCGCCGCCAGCCGCCGAGCTCGCGCAAAGCGGTCTCTCGGTCGTGCTCGACGCGGACATCGTGCTTTTCGACTCGTCTCGCCATCGGGATCTGCCCGTGCGCGTCCTCTATCCCGAGGGGCCCGGGCCCTTCCCGGTGATCGTCTTCTCGCACGGCGCCGGCGGCTCCCCGCGAACTCACGATTCGCTCACCCGATTCTGGGCGACGCACGGATTCGTCGTTCTGGCGCCGGGTCACGCCGACGGCGCAGCCGCTGGAGCCAGCGACCCCGCGAAACAGGGCTTCCGAGAGCCCAGGGGCGACGCCGTGCACGATCCGAAGGGCTGGGAGAACCGCGCCCGCGACCTCGCCTTCGTTGCGGCCGCGACCGCCGCCGTGGAGGCCCGGGTGGCGGCGCTCCAGGGGAAGCTCGACGAGGCGCACGTGGGAGTCGGCGGGCAGTCTTACGGCGCCTTTTCCGCGATGCTGCTTGCTGGCGCGACAGTGGATGTCTCGAAAAGAGAGAAGGCGAAGAGTTTTTCGGATCCGATTCCGAAGGCTTATCTGCTCCTCTCGCCGCCCGGGAGGGGCCAGCAGGGCCTGACCGAGGAGTCGTGGGCCTCGGTCCAGGCACCCCTCATGGTTGTGACGGGAACGCGCGACCCGGGCGTGAAGAACCAGGATGCGTCATGGCGTCTCGACGCGTATCAGCTTTCCCCGCCCGGGGGAAAGTATGCCCTCTTCATCGAGGGTGCGAGCCACTTCTCGCTGACCGGCCTCGCGGCGGAGCCGGGCGCGACGCTGCCGCACGTCGCAGGGAAGAAGGCGCTCACGGCCGACGAGGAGGTCGCCGTCTTCAAGGACGTCAAGATCGCGAGCCTCGCGTTCTGGGAGGCGTACCTGAAGGGCGACGCGAATGCGATGACCTTCCTGAAGTCGGATGCGCTCGACGCGGAGAGCGGCCAGAAGGCGCAATTGCTGCGCCGCTAATTCCGAAATCCGAATTCCGAAATCCGAACTCTTTTAGTCCACGTAGTACTGCCTCGCGTACACCCGCCCCTCCCGGCCGACGAGCGATACTCGAATCTTGTGCGTGCCCCGAGGGGCCGGCGGCTTGACGAAGACGAGAACGTAGCGCCCGGAGATGGCGCGGCGCACGCGGTCCATCGCGAGATTGCCGAAGACGTCCGTCTTCTCGTAGCGGCCTCCGGTCAGCTCGGACAGCCGCCGCAGGTAGACCTCGAGGCTGTGGTACACGGCATTGGTCACATCGAGGGAGAAGATGTTGACGCGCGCCTCGGCCATGCCCTGCAGCGCCTCGTCCCAGGCCTCCCATTCCTCTCCGTTCTGGCCGCCGAGGCCGCCGACCGTGGCGAGCCCCCAACCGAAGAAGAGCAGGGACTTGCCACCCGGGATCGGAGCGAGCGCGTGCGCGACGAGCGCCAGAGCCAGCTCCGGTATGGCGCACTTGCGCGCCGCGAGCGGGTCGAGGTGGCGCGCCAGGGACGGATGGCTGTTGGGGTCGGGCTCGGGTGGATTGCCGCGGAGGACCGAAGCGTCGATCGCGCGCTCGAGCTTGGCGTGGTCGGCGGTGAAGTCCTGGCGCACCTTCAGGTGCGAGTCGAAGGACACGACGGCTACCCGATCGGTCGGAAGCAGCGTCGCCACGAACCGATGCGCCTGGCGCGCCATGCGCATCATGCCGATCAGGCGCGAGTCGTCCTCGTCCGTCTGAAAGAACATGACGATGAGCCGCCCCGGCGGGAACTCCGGTGCCGTTGCGTCCGCGGAGACCGCGCCGGCCGGCAGGGCGGACGGGTCGATCTCGGCGACCCCGGCGGGCACCCAGTCGACCGACTCGAGAGCGATCGGTTTACCGTCCACCCGGACGAGAAAATCCGCGGGCGTCAGAGACGCGATCGGGTAGCCGTCGGGGGCCGTGACGTGGGCATCCACGACGACGCGCTCGACGAGGGCCTGCTCGCGGACGGACCCGCTCCGGTCGGATGGCTCCTGGGCGGCGGCAGCGCAGGCCGCGAGCAATCCGACGACCAGAGAACTGGCCGTGCTCCGGGTCACCCGGAGAGGCTATTCGCGGGTCGGCCCCGAACGCAAGCGGCGCCGAGCCCGTGTTAGCCTGCGCGTCATGAAAAAGCTGCTCGCGTTCGCCGCCGCCATCGCGTTTGCCGGCCTCGTCCTCGCCCAGGCGCCTCCCGTCCCGGTCTCCGGCACCGATCCCGCATTCGCGAAGTTCGTGGACGACTATTTCGACGCGCAATTCGCCGCGAGGCCGACCCAGGGAAGCGCGGCCGGGCTCCATCAGTACGACTCGCGAATGCCGGATCTTTCCCGCGCCGCGATCGAGGCGCGGGTGGCGCAGCTCGAGGGCGAGCTCGCCCGGCTTCTCGCGTTCGATCGGCCCAAGCTGCCCTTCGACGACCAGATCGACGCGGCCGCGCTCGAGGGCGAGATCCGCTCCGAGCTGCTCGACCTCGAGACCCTGCGCAGGTGGGAAGTGAATCCCATGATGTACGCGGGCATCGCAGGCTTTTCGGTCAACGATCTGATGAAGCGCGATTTTGCTCCGGCCTCCGAGCGGCTCAGGTCGATCACGTCCCGGCTCCGGGCGGTTCCGGCCATCTTCGCCGCCGGCAAGGCCAACGTGAAGATACCGGCCAAGGAGTTCACGACGCTCGCGATCATCATGGCCAAGGGCTCGGCCGGCTTCCTCGAGGGCGGGCTCGCGGTGTGGGCGAAGGGCGCTGCCGGAAGCGACGCGGCGCTCCTGAGGGAGTTCACCGAGGCCGACGGGAAGGCTGCCGCGGCCGCCCGGGACTTTGCCGACTGGATGGAGAAGGACCTGCTGCCGCGCTCGAACGGCCGGTATGCGATCGGCGAGGCGAACTTTCTCGCCAAGATCAAGTACGACGACATGGTCGAGATGTCGCTCGAGGACCTGCTCGCCAGGGGCGAGGCGAATCTCGACAAGGACTACGCGGCCTTCGTCGCGACGGCCAAGAAAATCGATCCCGCGAAGTCACCGGGCGAAGTCATGAAGTCGCTCTCGAACGACCACCCGACGGCCGCCGATCTCATTCCCTTCGTCGCGACCCGCGTCGAGGCGGCCCGGCAGTTCCTCGTAGACAGGCACATCGTGACGATCCCCTCCGAGATCCGCCCGAGCGTCGTGGAAACGCCGCCGTTTGCCCGCTTCGGCAGCTTCGCCTCCATGGATACCCCGGGCGCGTACGAGACGAAGGGACGGGAGGCGTTCTACTACGTCACGCCGGTCGAGAAGGACTGGGACGCGAAGCACCAGGAGGAGCACCTGCGCCTCTACAACGCCGACGTCGTCGCGATGATCAACGTGCACGAGGTCTGGCCGGGGCACTACCTGCAGTTCCTCTACGCGCCGCGCTTTCCGACGAAGACACGAAAGCTCGTCTTCTGCGGCACCAATGCCGAGGGCTGGGCGCACTACACCGAGCAGATGATGGTGGACGAGGGGTTCGGCGGCGGCGATCCGAAGATTCGCCTCGCACAGCTCCAGGAAGCGCTCCTGCGCGACTGCCGGTACGTCGTGGGCATCCGGCTCCACACGAAGGGAATGACCGTGGAGGAGGGGGCGAAGCTCTTCGTCGAAAAGGGATTCCAGGAGCCGGCCAACGCGTACCAGGAGGCGCGGCGAGGCGCCTACAACCCGACGTACCTCTACTACACGCTCGGCAAGCTCGAGATCCTCGAGCTGCGCGAGGAGTATCGAAAGGCAAAGGGCGCCTCGCTCCAGCAGTTCCACGACGCCTTCGTGGCCCAGGGAGGGCTGCCGATTCCGCTGGTGCGCAAGATCCTGTTTCGCTGAGGGTGCCGACGGAGCACAGAAACGCCGTCGCACGCGCGCCTGTCCCGCAGCGACGATGGAAGCGCTGCGTCACCTCCTCCCGGCTTGCGGCCGCGCTGCGCATCGCGCGGATCGTGCTGGTCGCGGCCGCATTCGCGCCGAGCCTGGCCCGGGCCCAGGACGAGCGTCGCCCTGCTCCTGTCATGGGCGCTCAGGGTGCCGATTGGCTCGAGCGACCGGGTCGAGACCAGGAGCAGCGACCCGACCAGATCATCGCGACGATGGGCCTGAAGAACGGGGATGTCGTCGCCGATCTCGGCGCCGGGACAGGGTACTTCACGCGGCGCCTCGCGAAGGCAGTGGCTCCCTCGGGCCGGGTTTATGCCGTGGACATACAGCCCGAGATGATCGACTTGCTGAAGCAGAACGTGCAGAAGGCGGGAGTCTCCAACGTGGTCGCGATCCTCGGCACGGGCGACGACCCGAAGCTGCCGAGGGAGTCTTGCGACTGGATCCTGCTCGTGGACGTCTACCACGAGTTCCAGCAGCCGAAGGCGATGCTCGCGAGAATGCGCGAGACCCTGAGACCCAAAGGCAAGATCGCGCTCGTCGAGTACCGCCAGGAGGGGCTGACTGCCCTCCACGTCCTCGAAGAACACCGGATGTCGCGCAAACAAGTGCTCGCCGAATGGGAGCCTGCCGGGTTTCGGCTCGTGAAGGTCTACGAGTTTCTGCCCACCCAGCACTTCTTCGTGTTCGAGAAGGCCTCGGACCGCTGAAAGGCGATCTCCGCAGCCGATAGAATCCCTCCAGGCAGATCATGCCCCTGACCAACGGGACCCGCCTCGGTCCCTACGAGATCCTTGCGCCGCTCGGCGCGGGCGGGATGGGGGAGGTGTATCGGGCCCGCGACACGCGCCTCGGGCGCGAGGTCGCGGTCAAGGTGCTGCCGGTCGGCGTGTCGTCGGATCTCGAGCGGCTGAAGCGCTTCGAGAAGGAGGCCCGGTCGGCCTCGTCTCTCAATCACCCCAACATCGTCACGATCCACGACATCGGTTTCGAGAGGGGCGTCTCCTATATCGCGATGGAGCTGGTTGATGGGCAGTCGCTGCGTGAGGTTCTCGCCGACGGGGCGCTGAAGACGAAGCGGCTGCTCGCGATCGCCGCGCAGGTGGCCGAAGGCCTGGCGAAGGCACACGGGGCCCGGATCGTGCATCGGGACCTGAAGCCCGAGAACGTCATGGTGACGAAGGACGGGTTCGTGAAGATCCTGGACTTTGGCTTGGCGAAGCTGACTCAGCCGGACGCGCCCGAGGGGCCGCAGACACATGCACCGACGGTCTCGGCGGGGACCGAGCCCGGTGTGGTGATGGGGACAGTGGGTTACATGTCGCCGGAGCAAGCGCTCGGGAAGGCGCTGGATTTTCGATCGGACCAGTTTTCGTTCGGGTCGATCCTGTACGAGCTGGCGACCGGCAAGAGTGCTTTCGCTCGGGCGACGACCGTGGACACACTGTCGGCGATCGTCCACGAGGAGCCGCACTCGATCGGCATCGTCAATCCCGCAGTACCCGCACCTCTTCGCTGGGTGGTGGAACGCTGCCTGGCCAAGGACGCCGGCGAGCGTTATGCGTCGACGGTCGACCTCGCACGGGATCTCGCGAGCGTGCGCGAGCACATCTCGGAGCTCTCCGGGGGCGAAGCGGCGCTCGCTCCGGGTACCCGTCCGCGAAGGCGAGGGCTCTTCGGAGTGATCGGAGCGCTTGCCGCCCTGCTGCTCGGCCTCGGGGCAGGGTTCGTGGCCTTCGGGCACCGAGTCGCTCCTCTGGAATCGCGGCCACTCGTGCGCCTGAACATGACCTTCTCCCCGTCCGAATTTCCGATCGAGGCAGAGGGCCCCACCCTCGCCTTGTCGCCGGACGGTGCGCGGCTCGTGTACGTCGGCCGCGGCCCGCAGGACAGGCGGCTCTACGTGCGCGCCATGGACCGCTTCGAGGCAACGCCGGTCCCAGGCACGGACGGCGGGGTTGGGCCCTTTTTCTCTCCGGACGGCCAGTGGCTGGGCTTCTGGGCCGACAAGAAGCTGAAGAAGGTCTCGCTTGGCGGAGGCCAGCCGCTGACGATCTGTGATGCAGCGACCCTGCGTGGCGCGAGCTGGGCCGCCGACGGAACTATCCTCTTATCCCCGTACGGCAACGCCGCTCTCTTCAGGGTCTCGGACCGGGGAGGAGACCCGAAACCGGTGACGATGCTGGATCGTCAAAAGGGTGAGTTCACCCACCGTTGGCCTCAAATCCTGCCAGGAGGCAAGGCGGCGATCTTCACGGCCCACGGCGCAACGGGCAACTACGACAACGCCCGAATAGGTCTTGTCATGCTCGAGACGGGAGAGACGCGGACTCTGCTGGAAGGCGGCACACAGGCCCGCTATGTACCCACCGGCCATCTCGTCTACCTGCGGTCCGGCTCGCTCTACGCGGTCCCATTCGATCTGGCTCGACTCGCCGTGACGGGCCCGCCCGTCCCGGTCCTGGACGGTGTTGCCTTCTATGGGGCCGCCGGCCTCGCCTTCTACGATGTTTCGGCCGCGGGCACCCTGGTCTACCTGCCGCTGGATCCGAAAACCTTCGACGCGGAGCTCGTCTGGGTGGACCGAAAGGGAACCGCCACTCCTCTTACCGACGTCCGGCGCTGGTATGGGGAGGCAAAGCTTGCTCCTGACGGTCGGCGCCTCGCGGTCGCGGCGCAAACCTCCGAAGAGGAACAGTCGGACATCTGGATCCTCGACCTGGCGCGCGGTTCCTGGGGTCGCCTGACGTCGGGCGGGCTCAACTACAGCCCCGTCTGGTCGAGTGACGGGGAGCGCCTGGCGTTTGCCTCGAACCGCAGCGGGACGATCAACACGTTCTGGATGCCGATCGATCGCAGTTCCCCCCCGGAACAGTTGACGAAGTCCGACACCTGGACGGACCCGCTTTCCTGGTCACCGGACGGGAGGACGCTCCTCGTCGAGCAGGGATTCTCGGCGACGGGGTCCGACATCTTTGAGCTTTCCTGGGAGGGCGACCGCACGCTGCGTTCGTTCCTTCGCACACCCGCCAACGAGGGCAATGCCAGGTTCTCCCCCGACGGGCGGTGGATCGCCTACCAGTCGGACGAGTCCGGACGCTCCGAGGTGTACGTCGCAGCGTACCCGGGCCCTGGAGGAAGATCGCAGGTATCTATCGATGGCGGCTCGGATCCGGTCTGGTCGCGCGACGGCCGTGAACTCTTCTACCTGGGCGGCGGAAAGTTGATGGCGGTTGCGGTGGAGACCGGACCGAAGTTTCGCGCTGGGTTGCCGAAGCCGCTCTTCGGACTGAAAAATCTGGAGGCGTACGACGTCGCGCCCGACGGCCAGCGGTTCGTCTTCGTTCGGACCCGCGGCGAGGACGCTGGGCCGAAGTCGCTTGCCGTCGTGCTGAATTGGTTCGACGACCTGAAACGGCGCAGCTCGGTGGGAAAGAAGTAACGGGCCGCATGCCGATCTCTCAGGGCACCCGCCTCGGTCCCTACGAGATTCTCGCGCCTCTTGGCGCGGGCGGGATGGGGGAGGTGTACCGGGCGCGGGATACGCGCCTCGGTCGCGAGGTCGCGGTCAAGGTGCTGCCGACCGGCGTGTCGATGGATCCCGATCGGTTGAAGCGCTTCGAGAAGGAGGCGCGGTCGGCCTCTTCTCTCAATCACCCCAACATCGTGACGATCTACGACATTGGTGAGTCAGGCGGAACTTCGTTCATTGCGATGGAGCTGGTAGAAGGCCAGACGGTGCGGGACCTGCTGGCCGCCGGTGCTCTGCCTGCGAAGAGGATTCTGGCCATCGCCGCGCAGGCGGCCGATGGCCTGGCGAAGGCACACGGGGCCGGGATCGTGCACCGGGACCTGAAGCCCGAGAACGTGATGGTGACGAAGGACGGGTTCGTGAAGATCCTGGACTTCGGATTGGCGAAGCTGACGCAGCCGGAGGCTCCTGAAGGACAGGAGACGCACGCTCCGACTGTCTCCGCGGGAACCGAGCCCGGTGTCGTGATGGGGACGGTTGGCTACATGTCGCCCGAGCAGGCGAGCGGGCTGCCGCTCGATTTTCGCTCCGATCAGTTCTCCTTCGGCTCGGTGATGTACGAGATGGCGACAGGCAAGGCCGCGTTTCAGGGTAGGACGCGCCCGGAGATTCTTGCCGCGATCATCCGGGAAGAGCCGGAGCCGATGACATCGCTCGCCCCGAAGACTCCTGTCCCGATTCGATGGGTCGTCGAGCGTTGCCTCGCCAAGGAGCCGAGGGAGCGCTACTCCTCGACCGAGGATCTCGCGCGGGATCTCGGCAACCTGCGCGAGCACATCTCCGAGGCCGGCGCCTCCGGTGGAGCGCTCGCGGCAGAACCGGCGCGCAGGGGCCTGCGTCTGTCCCCGGCGATCCTCGGCGCAGCGGTTTCCGCGGCGGCGCTGCTCGGAGCCTTGCTGGGCTGGTGGGCTCTCCGGGCTTCTGCTTCACCGGCTCCGACTTTTCAACGACTGACCTTCCGCCGCGGCAACATTGCCGGGGCGCGATTTGCGCCCGACGGACAGACCATCGTGTTCGCGGCTGCCTGGGACGGAGATCCCCTGCAGGTCTTCACGACGCGCCCTGGAGCGACAGAGTCCCGCGCGCTGGGACTCTCTCCGGCCAACCTGCTCGCGATCTCGTCTGCCGGAGAGATGGCTCTCCTCCTCGATCCGCAGGCAGCCGGTGGGCCGGTCCATGTCGGAACGCTCGCGCGGGCGCCGCTGGCCGGAGGCGCGGCGCGTGAAGTCCTCGACCACGTTCAGGACGCAGACTGGTCGCCCGACGGCAAGGAGCTCGTCATCGTTCGCGAAGTGGGAGCGCATGTTCGGCTGGAGTATCCGCCCGGGAAGGTGCTGTCCGAGCTCTCTTCGGAGGGCGCCTTCCTGTGGCCTCGTGTTTCGCCAACCGGCGACAAGGTCGTCGTCCTTGCGTACGCCGATCGCACCTCTAGCCCCCAAGTCGTCGTGCTCGATCGCTCCGGCAGGAAGACGATGCAAATGGAGCACGGGACCTGGGGTGGATTTGGTTGGTCCTCAAAGGGAGATGAGATCTGGCTCTGCGGGCCGCAGCTGTCCGCCATCACGCTCTCCGGCAAGGAGAGACTCCTCTACGCGAGCCCGATTCGACTCGCGCTTCACGACCTGGCTCACGATGGGCGCGTCCTCGTTTCGGGCGGTCAGTATCGTCGCGGGATGATCGCCCTTGCCCCCGGGGAGACCGCCGAGAGGGATCTCTCTTGGTTGGATGGTTCACAAGTGAGCGATCTCTCGGCGGACGGCAAGACGCTTCTCTTCGACGAGAGCGAGGAGGGCGGGGGCCCGAACGAATCGGTCTACCTTCGGAAGACGGACGGCTCGGCCGCCGTCCGCCTCGGTGAGGGTTGGGCGACCTCCCTTACCGTTGACGGCAAGTGGGCGTTGACCATCCCTCCCGAGGGAACGAAGCTCGTGCTGCTTCCCACGGGAGTCGGCGAAACCAGGACGGCGACGTATCACGCGATCGAGACCGTCCTCGCGGCCTGGCCCTTCCCCGACGGGGAACGAGTGCTCATCCGGGCGATCGAGAAAGGACATGGCGCTCGGCTCTACGTCGGCGCCCTCGGCGGCGGCAGCCTGCGGCCGATCACGCCCGAAGGGATTGATTTCCACGGCGTGGCCATCACTCCGGACGGGAAGTGGGTTACGGCAATCCGCTCGGATCGGATGGCCATGTTCTATTCCGTCGAAGGGGGCGCCGGCGTTTCTCCCCACCAGGTGGCGGGGCTGTCGGCCGGAGACGTACCGATTCGCTTTGCGTCGGATGGCGCGTCGCTGTTCGTGTATCGGCTGGACGAGTCTCCCGCGAAGATCCTCCGACTGGATCTCGCAACGGGTCGTAAGGACCTCTGGAAGGTGCTCGCACCCTCGGACCGGGCGGGCGCGGATGCTCTCAGGCCGGTCCGTATCACGCCGGACGGGAAGTCTTACGCGTATTCGTTCGTGCGCGCACTGGAAGATCTTTATCTCGTCAAGGGGTTGAAGTGAGATGACGATCGCTGTCGGGAGTCGCCTGGGCCCCTACGAGATCCTGTCGCCGCTGGGCGCGGGCGGGATGGGGGAGGTGTATCGGGCCCGCGACACGCGCCTCGGTCGCGAGGTGGCGGTCAAGGTGCTGCCGGCCGGCGTGTCTTCGGACCCCGAGCGACTCAAGCGTTTCGAGAAGGAGGCGCGGTCGGCGTCCTCTTTGAATCACCCGAACATCGTAACGGTCTACGACATCGGGGAATCGTCCGGTACGTCGTGGATCGCGATGGAGCTGGTGGAGGGAGAGACGCTTCGGGAAATGCTGGTCGCTGGGCCTCTGCCCATGACGCGCCTGCTGCCGATTGCTGCCCAGGCGGCCGATGGTCTGGCCAAGGCGCACGGTGCCGGGATCGTGCATCGGGACCTGAAGCCCGAGAACGTGATGGTGACGACGGACGGGTTCGTGAAGATCCTGGACTTCGGGCTCGCGAAGCTGACGCAGCCGGAGGTTACGAGCGGCGCGACTGCGGCGCCGACGGCGTCCGGCGGGACCGAGCCGGGGATTGTGCTGGGGACGCTCGGCTACATGGCGCCGGAGCAGGTCCGCGGCGAGGCTGCCGACCCTCGCTCGGACATCTTCGCCTTCGGGGCGGTCCTGTACGAGATGCTGACGGGCCGGCGGGCCTTCCAGGGGGCCTCTGCCGCCGACACGCTGAGCGCGATTCTCAGGGACGAGCCGGAGATCGGCGCGACCCAGGGGGCCGCCTCGCCGGCACTCGAGCACATCGTCCGGCGTTGTCTGGAAAAGAGTCCGCAGGAGCGCTTCCAGTCTGCCCGCGATCTTGCGTTCGCGCTGCGCGAAAGCGCGGGCACGTCCTCGACTCCCCAATCGGTTTCCTTGCCGGTGCCGCGATCCCGAACGATCCTCGGGATGCGCCTCGCGGGGGGTCTGGTCCTGCTGGCAGCGCTGGTGGCGGTCAACGTGGGAGGGCTCCGCGAACGCCTCTTCGGAGCGGGCGGCCCGGCTCGGATCCGGTCGCTCGCCGTGCTGCCGCTCGACAATCTCTCGCGAGATCCGGAGCAGGAGTATTTCGTCGACGGGATGACCGAGGAGCTCATCGCCGATGTCTCGCAGATCAGCGCGCTCCGGGTCATTTCGCGCACGTCCGTCATGGAGTACAGGGGGGCGAAGAAGCCGCTGCCCGAGATTGCGCGGGCGCTCAACGTGGACGCCCTGGTCGAGGGCTCTGTGCTCCGCTCCGGAAACCGGGTGCGGATCACGGCGCAGTTGATCGAGGCGAAGAGCGATCGGCACCTGTGGGCGAAGAGCTACGAGCGTGACCTGAAGGACGTCCTGGCGTTGCAGAGCGAGGTCGCGCGCGCGATTGCCCGGGAGATTCGGGCCAAACTCACACCGCAGGAGCAGGCGCGACTCGAGACGACCCATCCGATCGACCCGAAAGCGCTCGAAGCGTACCTGCAGGGGCGCTTTTTCCTCGATCAGCAGAGCGAAGAAAGTCTGCAGAAGGCCTTCGACTCCTTCCAGAAGGCGCTAAAGATCGAGCCCGGCTACGCGGGCCCCTACGCGGGCCTGGCGAGCTACTACGCGATCCTTCCCTTCCACAGTCAGTCTTCCCCGGCTCAGGTCTTTCCGAAGGCGAGGGCCGCGGCGCAACATGCCGTAGAGCTCGACGAGAACCTCGCGGAGGCGCATGCCTCGCTCGCCTACATCCGGGCCTACTACGAATGGGACTGGGCCGCCGCGGAACGCGAGTTCCGGCGGGCGATCGAGCTACGTCCGAGTTATGCCGACGCGCACTTCTCCTACAGCCGCTTCCTGGCTGCGAGCGGTCGTCCTGAAGAGTCGCTCGCCGAGATCCGGCGAGCGGAGGAGCTCGATCCGCTGGAGTCGTCGCTCAAGGCGAACACGGCTCTGCTTTCCTACTTCGGTGGACGGTACGACCAGGCATTGAAGGAGCTGCTGGAGCTGAAGAGACTCGAGCCGAAGCTCCCCCTCGTCCATTGGGGCATCGGCCTCGTCGACGAGCAGAAGGGTCTGTACAAGGAGGCGATTGCCTCCCTGCAGCAGGCTACGAGCCTTTCTGCGAGCCTGAACTTCAAGTCGTCTCTGGCGCATGCCTTCGCCGTCGCCGGCCGAAGAGATGAGGCTCGAGCGATCCTCGGGGAGATGGAGGAACGGTCCAGGCGGGCCTACGTCCCGTCCTACTTCTTCGCCCTGGTCCATGCCGGACTCGAGGACAAGGACCGGGCATTCGAATGGCTCGAAAGGGCCTACCAGGAGCGCTCTACCGTGCTGGCCTACCTCCAACTCGACCCCAGAATCGCCAACTTGCGCGGTGACCCGCGCTTCTCGGACCTCCTCCGGCGCGTCGGGCGCCCAAAGGCGTAGTCGTGAGACTCGCCGCGGGAAGCCGCCTCGGGCCCTACGAAATCCTGTCGCCTCTGGGCGCGGGCGGGATGGGGGAGGTGTACCGGGCACGGGACACGCGGCTGTCGCGCGAGGTGGCGGTCAAGGTGCTGCCGGCCGGCGTGTCGGCGGACCCCGACCGGTTGAAGCGGTTCGAGAAAGAGGCGCGAGCGGCGTCATCTCTCAATCATCCAAACATCGTGACGGTCTACGACATCGGAGAGACGGGTGGCACGTCATGGATCGCGATGGAGCTGGTCGAGGGACGGACGCTGCGGGAGTTGCTGGGCGATGGGCCGATCCCGATCAAGCGACTCCTGACGGTCGCGGCGCAGGCTGGCGATGGGTTGGCCAAGGCACATGGCGCGGGGATCGTGCATCGGGACCTGAAGCCCGAGAACCTGATGGTGACGCCGGACGGGTTCGTGAAGATCCTGGACTTCGGGCTGGCGAAGCTGACGGCGCCGGAGGACGGGAGCGGGGCGACGGCGGCGCCGACGGTCTCGGGCGGGACCGAGCCGGGAATCGTGATGGGGACGGTCGGCTACATGTCGCCGGAGCAGGCGCTCGGCAAGGTCCTCGATTTTCGATCCGACCAGTTCTCGCTCGGCTCGATCCTGTACGAGATGGCCACGGGCAAGCGGGCGTTCCAGCGCGGAAGCACGCCCGAGACGCTTTCCGCGATCATCCGCGACGAGCCGGAGCCGATGGGCACGCTCAGTCCGATCTCGCCGGTGCCGCTGCGCTGGATCGTCGAGCGGTGCCTTGCCAAGAATCCCGACGACCGCTACGCCTCGACACGCGACCTGGCGCGAGATCTCGCGACGTTGAAGGATCGGCTGTCCGAGGCGACGAGCGGAGCATCGGCGGCCGCCGTCGCCTCCCTCGCGCGGTGGGGCGGCACGTGGTTCCGTCTGGTTCCCTGGGCCCTGGTGGCGCTCCTCGGCCTGGGGTTGATGTGGCGGCTGCTCTCGGGCTCGCCGACGAATGCCGGGTCGGCCGGGGCGTTGCGTTTTTCGGTGACCCTTCCTGAGGGCGTGGCGCTGAGCGAGGGTGACATCGAGTCGCACTCGGCGATCTCGCCCGACGGGCGCTGGCTCGTCTTCGTCGGGACCTCCGGCGAAAGGGAGCGGCTCTATCTCCGCTCGATCGACTCGCTGGAGACTCGGCCCCTGTCGGGCACCGAAGGGGCAATCACGCCGTTCTGGTCGCCGGACAGCCGCCACATTGGTTTCTTCGCCGACGGCAAGATCAAGAAGATCGCCGTCGGCGGCGGGCCTCCCCAGATCATTTGCAGCGCAGGGATCGAGAGTTTGCCGAGCTGGGGCTCCGCCGGAGAGATTCTTTTCATCCAGTTTGGAGAGAAGGCTGGCGGCCTGTGGGTGGTCAGCGCCAGCGGCGGCGAGCCTCGGCGGCTTCTCGCGGCGAACCCCTCGCGCGGCGAGATCGCCCACCTCTGGCCCCACTTCCTTCCCGACGGCAAGCGCTTTCTTTTCATGACGATGAATCCCGGATATGACCGCGCTGGTCGCCCCCTCCGGTTGGGCTCGCTCGGCTCGCCGAGCGGGCCAACCGTCGCGGAGGTTTCGTCTCGGGTCGAATACGCATTGGGGCATCTGCTCTTTGTCCGAGAGGGGGTCCTGCTGGCTCAGCCGTTCGACGAGAAGAAGCTTCGCGTGGCCGGAGAGCCGGTCGCGCTGGCCGAGCACGTCTACCAATTCAACGGGCCGCTGATGGCGGGTTTCTCGGCCTCGCAGACCGGGGTCGTCATCTACGAGCCGAGCACTCGTCCAAGCCGCATTTCCTGGCTGGACCGGACCGGCAGGGAGCTGGAAAAGCTCCCCGTGGCGGGGGCAATCCGAGCCCTGCGGCTCTCCCCCGATGGCCGAAGTCTGGCGATGGGCATCGAAGACGAGAAGAAAGGGTCCTCCGACATCTGGACCTACGATTTCGAGCGGCGCCTGCCCGCCCGCGTCACGCTCGACCCCCGCGACGAGAAGAATCCGGTGTGGTCGGCCGACGGACAGTCGATCTTCTTCCGCGCCGATTGGATGGGACCGCCGGACATCTACCGGATCTCGGTGCGCTCTCCGGAGAGTGCGGCGCCGGTCGTCGCGCGGATGGGCGTGCAGTTTCCGGAGGACGTCTCGCGGGACGGACGCTTTCTGGTATTTACGGAGTACATCCGACGAACCAACGGAGATCTCTGGCTCCTGCCACTATCGCGAGATGGCAAGCCCGTCCCGATCTCTCAGGCGCCGTTCGATGAGAAGGGCGCGCGGTTCTCACCTGATAGCGGGTGGCTCGCCTACGACTCGAACGAGTCCGGCAGCCGCGAGGTGTACCTGCGGCCGGTCGAGGCGTCCGGCGAGCGACTCCGTGTTTCCTCGGGTGGCGGCACGATGCCGAGGTGGCGTCGGGATGGCAGGGAGCTCTACTACCTGGCTCCCGACAACACGGTCATGGCCGTCGCGCTCACCGCCGGGACACCCCCGCAGCCGGCCGCGGCGGCGGCACTCTTCCGCGTCGAGGGTGTCGTGCGCGACTACGACGTGGCAGCCGATGGTCAACGCTTCCTGGTCGATGTTGCCGAGCCGGATCCCGCTCCCATCTCCGTGCTCGTCAATTGGCCGGCGCTGATGAAGAAGTAGAGCCTACCGCGCGTCCTTGTAGACCTTGCCTTCCTTCATCACGAAGGAGACGCTTTCGAGGACGCGGACGTCCGCGACCGGATCTCCCTTGACGGCGATGAGGTCCGCCCATTTGCCTGGCTCGAGCGAGCCGATGTCCTTGTCGCGCCCGATCAACTCGGCGGCCGAGAGGGTCGCCGAACGGATCGCCTCCATGGGCGTCTGGCCGTACTTGACCTGCCACGCGAACTGGCGGGCGTTCAGGCCATGGGGATAGACGCTCGCGTCGGTGCCGAAGGCGATCTTCACGCCGGCCCTGACAGCCTTGCGAAAATTCTCGCGCTGGATCTCGTCGCCCTCGGGCTGCTTGTCGGCGAAGTCCTGCGGCATGCCGGCCGCCTTTCCCTGGCGGATGTACTCGGCGTCGTAGATGTCCGCGACGAGGTAGGTCCCGTGCTCTTTCATCAGGCGGATGCCCTCGTCATCGATGTACGTGCCGTGCTCGATCGAGGCGACACCGGCCTTCACGGCGAGCTTGATCCCCTCGGTCGAGTGGGCGTGGGCCGCGACTTTGAGTCCCTTATGGGCCGCCTCCTCGACCGCGGCCCGGAGCTCGTCGTAGGTGTACTCGACGGCATGCGGGTCCGAGCCGTGGGCGAGGAAGGCCCCGGTCGCGATCACCTTGATGAGATCGACACCGTGCTGCGCGATGTCCCGCACACGCTGGCGGACCTGGTCCGCGCCGTCCGCAACGCCGAAGCGCAGATCCCAGGGCAGCCCGATGTCGGGTGCGAGATCCCCCGACATGGCGCCGCCGCCGCCCGTGATCGTCAGATACGCCCCCGCGACGAACATGCGGGGCCCCGGGAGATACCCCTTTGCGATCGCGTCCCGCATCGCGACGTCGACGAAGGCGCGATAGGTCCCCAGGTCGCGAACGGTCGTGAAGCCGGCGTCCAGAGTCACCTTCGCGTTGGGAACGGATTCGAAGGCCCGCGCGGCCGAAGACGTCTTGAGCTCCGAGAGGGGGTCCGCGTCGCTGGCGTAGTCGCCGACCAGATGCGTGTGGCAGTCGATGAGGCCCGGCAACACGGTCATCGAGGAGAGATCGATCACTTTCGCTCCGGTCGGGATCGGGATTCCCGGACCGACGGCCTTCACCTTCCCGGCCTCGATCACGACGACGGCGCCTGGCACGACCAGGCCCGCCTTCGGATCGATCAGGCGCCCGGCCTTGACGGCGACGATCTCGGGCTGCGCCGCGAAGACGGCCGTTGCGAGACCGGCGAACAGGGCGACGCATCGCGTGAGCTTCATGGCCATTCCCTTCGGCGCAGAATGTCGGCGATTCTATGGCGGAATCTGGGTAGAATCCCGGCGGCAATCGGATGACGCTCTCTGCAGGCACGCGACTCGGTCCGTTCGAGATCCTCGCCCCGCTCGGCGTGGGCGGCATGGGTGAGGTGTACCGCGCACGCGACTCGCGCCTGGGCCGCGAGGTCGCCGTCAAAGTCCTCTCTCCCGAGTTTGCGGCCGACATGGACCGGCGCAAGCGTTTCGAACAGGAGGCGCGGTCGGCGTCCGCCCTGAACCATCCGAACATCGTCACGATCCACGACATCGGGGCCGACGGCGAGACGATCTACATCGCGATGGAGCTCGTGGACGGGCAGACCTTGCGCGAAGTGCTCCACAGCGGCGCGCTCTCGACGAAGAGGCTGCTCGACCTCGCGTACCAGATGGCGGACGGCCTCGCGAAGGCGCACGCCGCGGGGATCCTGCACCGGGACCTGAAGCCCGAAAACGTCATGATCTCGAAGGACGGTGCCGTCAAGATCCTGGACTTCGGCCTCGCCAAGCTCCAGAAGCATCAACCCGAGGAGATGTCCAACCTCCCGACCGCGCAGGAGACGAAGGCCGGCACGGTCATGGGCACGGTCGGCTACATGTCGCCCGAGCAGGCCAGCGGAAAACCGCTCGACTTCAAGTCGGACCAGTTCGCCCTGGGCTCGATCTACTACGAGATGGCCACCGGCAAGCGTGCCTTCCAGCGCGGCACGCATGCCGAGACGCTGACCGCGATCATCCGCGAGGACACCGAGCCGGTCGGACAACTGAACGCCAGCGTTCCGGCCCCGTTTCGCTGGATCGTCGAGCGCTGCCTGCAGAAGGATCCGGAAGAGCGCTATGCCTCGACCCGGGACCTCGCGCGGGACGTTCGGGGTGTCCGCGAGCATCTCTCGGAGGTCTCGGCGGTCGTAACGGGGGAAGTCTCCGGCGCCGTCGCCGCTGTAACGCCGCCGCGAAAGCGGTCGCTGGCGCGCCCGGCCCTCATCGGGGTCGCGATCCTGGCCGCGCTCGGGGCCGGAATGCTCCTCCAGACGCGCCTCGTCAAGACGCTGCCGCCCTCCTACCAGCAGATCACCTTCGGCAGCGGCACGATCCGCGCGGCACGGTTTGCCCCGGACGGCCAGACGATCGTCTACAGCGCCTCCTGGGATGGAAGTCCCCTGAAGCTCTTCTTGAAGCATCCCTCCAGTCCGGACTCGCTTCCGCTCGAGCTTCCGAGCGCGAACCTCCTGTCGATCTCCCCCTCGGGCGAGATGGCGATCGCAATCGGTTGTCGGTCGAACCACCCGGGTGTCTGTGCCGGAACGCTCGCCAGAGCTGCGCTCACCGGCGGGTCGCCCCGCGACGTGGCCGAGGGTGTGCAGGAAGCCGACTGGGCCCCGGATGGAGCGACCCTGATGGTCGTCCGCGATGTCGGCGGAAAAGCGCGCCTCGAGTTCCCGATGGGAAAGGTGCTCTACGAGACCTCGGGACACATCAGCTACGCGCGCCTCTCGCCAAAGGCGGATCGGATCGCTTTCCTGGACCATCCGTTTCCTCTGGACGACGCGGGAACCGTGGCCGTGATCGACCTGGCGGGCAAGAAGACGACCCTGACCGGCAAGTGGGCGAGCGAAGGCGGCCTCGCCTGGTCGGCCGCGGGAGACGAGGTGTGGTTCACGGCGACCGAGGCCGGAGCCAACCGGTCACTCTACGCCGTGACACCCGCCGGAAAGCTCCGCGTCGTCGCGCGCGTCCCGGGAGGCCTGAAGCTCCACGACGTCGCCCGCAGCGGTCGGGTCCTCCTGACGCGCGAGAGCCCGCGGGTGGGCGTGCGCGCCATGCTGCAGGGCGACACGCGCGAGCGCGACATGTCCTTCCTCGACTATTCCTTCGCGGCCGACCTCACGCCGGACGCGAGCGTCCTCCTGTTCGACGAGGAGGGGGAGGCCGGCGGCGCCAACTACACGGTCTTCGTCCGCAAGGCCGACGGCTCTCCCGTCGTGCGCCTCGGGGAAGGCAACGCCATGGCGATCTCGCCGGACGGCAAGTGGGCGCTTTCGATGCTGCCGGTCCCGAATTCCCCGTTCATCCTTCTGCCGACCGGGACCGGCGAGCACAAGCAGCTGGTCGCCGGCGGAATCAGCCCCGAGCAGGCCGCGGCCTGGTTCCCGGACAGCAAGAGCATCGTCTTCGCCGGCACCGAGCCGGGCCACGAGCTTCGCCTCTACGTGCAGGGCATCGAGGAAGGCAAGCCGCGCCCGATTTCCCCGGAGGGCATCGTCGCGGCACTTCCAGGATTTGCCGTCACGCCGGATGGCAAGTTCGTGGCTGCCATCGGCAAGGATCGTAAGGCCATGCTTTTCGCGGTCGAAGGCGGTCAGGGGCGCGCGATTTCCGGCGTCGAGGACGGCGAGTTCCCGCTGCGCTTCTCTCCGGACGGGCGCCACCTCTATGTCTGGAAGCGCGGCGACGTCCCCGCTCGCGTCACGCGGGTCGACGTCGAGACGGGGCGGCGCGAGGCCTGGAAGGAACTGCTTCCGGCCGACCCCTCCGGCGTCGAGCGCATCTCGAACGTTCTCGTGACTCCGGACGGCAAGGGGTACGCATATTGCTTCACGCGCCTTCTCTCCGATCTCTTCGTGGTCGAGGGCCTGAAGTGATAGCGGGGTCTGACCCTCGGCAGGGTGTCTGACCCCGGGCGCCACGGTGCTCTCAAGTAGAGTCCCCTGGAAATGAGCCGCGAGGGGCAGCCCTTTTCGCCCGCCTACCCGACGCTCGAGTCCCTGCGGGCGCTCGGTGACATGTGGAACGCCTCGCCGCCCATGCGGCACTTCGGGGCGAAGCTCGAGTTCACCCGCGTGGATCGCGTGCGCGCCGTGATCGATCCCGTCACGAACGTCCACCGCGGCGGCCTCGGCACCGACGCGATCAACGGCGTCGTGCTGGCCGGGCTCTTCGATCTGGTCATCGGGACCGTGGGCTGGCTGACCCGCCCGGACACGCGCTCCGCCACGGTCAATCTCGCGATGAGCTTCTTCCGGCCGACGCGCGGCGAGCGCGTGGTCGCAGAGGCCCGGCTCGTTCGCTCGGGCCTGAACCTCGTGTTCGCCGCGGCCGAGATCTTCGACGGCGAGGGCCGCGTGACGGCGCGGTGCGACGGCACCTGCGCGATCGCCCTCGGAAAGTCCGACAGCCAGGAGATCCACGAGCGCATGCGCGGCGGCGGTGTAGCTCCTTAGTTCTCGTTGTCAGCCCGAGGGCCCAGCAGGGCCCGCTGACGCTTCTCGGGGTGACGGAGTGACCCAGGCGTCATTCGCTGCGCAGCGCCACCGTCGGGTCGACCTGCGCAGCCCGTCGCGCTGGGACATAGGCACCGAGGACTCCGGCGCCTCCGAGAACGCAGGCGCCGAGGGCGAACGTCCCGGGATCCGTGGGCGTGAGACCGAAGAGCACGCTGCCGAGAAGGCGGGTCGAAGCCACGGAAACGGCGGCGCCCAGGGCAATTCCGACAGCCGTCCACCGAAGACTCTGGCCGACGAACAGTGCGACGACATCCCGGGGCTTCGCCCCGAGCGCGGTGCGAATCCCGATCTCGGTGCGGCGATGAGCGACGAGCGAGGAGAGGACGGCGTATGTTCCGGTTGCGGCCAGGACCAGAGCCAGCCCGCCGAACAACCGCAGAATCAGAGTCAGAAATCGCGGGAGGGCGATCTCTCCCAGGAGCACGTTTCTCAGGGGTCGGGGGGGCTCGACGGTCTGAGCCGGGTCGAGGGCGGCAACCCCGCGCCGAATCACGGGTTCGACCGCGATCGCGGGCGAGGAGGTTCGAATGACGAGGCTCATCGTCGGCACGATCTGCTGGCGATAGGCAAGATAAATACCGGAGTCGATTCGCGTCTCCGGCCAACTGGCGACGTCGCCCACCACACCCACGACGGTCACCGACTCCCACCGGTCTCCACAATTGTCTGATGGCGGCTCGAGTCGAGGGCAATTCCCAAATGGAAACCAGGCTTCCAGGGTACGGCCGATCGGGTCTTCGGCTGGAAAAAAGTGTCGGCGCGTGGACTCGCTGATGACCGCGACGGCGCCCGACCGTTCGTCGTCGAAATCCGTGAACGTGCGTCCCCGCAAGATTGGGATTCCCGTGGTCCGGAAATACTCGCCGTCGACGATCTTTTCCATCGCATCGAGCTGCGCTCCCGCGGTCCCGGGAAGACGTACGGGTCGGTGATCGGAGCCGAACGGACCGATCGGCAGAAAATGGATGATTCCCGCCGACTCGACTCCGGGTTGACGCCGCATCCGATCGAGCAGCTGCCCGAAGAACCTCCGGCGAGCGGGCTCGTCCGGGTACTTGTACCGCGGCAGCCAGATCCGGCTGACCAGGAGCCGCTCGCGCGCGAACCCGAGATCGGCGCGCTGGAGGTGCCACAGTGATTCCATCATCAGGAGTGCCGCCACGAACAGTGGGAAGGCGAGCGCGACCTCGGACACCACGAGAACTCCCCCCGCGCGCCGTCGGCCAAACGGCGAGCGCACGAGCTTTCCCCGCGACTGGAGCGCCTCGCCGGGGGCGACGCGCGAGGACCACAGAACGGGAATCAGGCCGACGAGGAGGGCCGTCATCAATGACAGGACGGCGCAGAAGCCGAGAACTCGCCCATCGAACGAGGCGTTGCGGATCTGCCAGATGCCCGCGGGCGCCGCCGCGGCGAGAAGGCGCGTCTCCCAGATCGCCAGTGGAAGGGCGAGGGCCGCGCCCGTGGCGGCTAGCACTGTGGCTTCGGACAGCGAGTGCGCCGCGAGATCCCCGGAGGTCGCGCCGAGGGCCTTGCGGATCGCGATCTCCCGTTGCCGGCCGGCGACCCGCGCCAGAAGGAGGTTGGCTGTGTTCGCGCAGACGATCAGGAGGACAAGGCCAGCCGCGCCCAGGAGAGCGAAGAGTGGTTGCAAGAAGTCTCCGACCAGATGTCGCCGGATTGGAGCGAGATGGATCCCGACCCTCCGGCTCGCCCCGGCTCCCGCATCGCGCACGAGGCCGGCCACCGTTACGGTCGCCGCGGCCTCGGCCGCTCCCGTGGAGAGACCCGGCGCGAGGCGAGCCACGACGTTGTTGAGGAAGGAGTTCGTATTCGAGAGATCGTCAGCGGGCCGGTAGATCCTCCAGAAATCGCTGTCGTCCACCCGCTCCCACTCTGGCGGAAGGACGCCGACGATTTCGCATAGCTCGTCGTTGAGACGAACGCTCTGACCGACTGCGGTCGGTCGGCCATCGAATCGCCGGTGCCAGAGCCTCGAGCTGACGAGGATCGTCGGAGGGGCGCCGGCGGCGGCGTCCTCGGGTAAGAGCTTGCGGCCCAGGATGGGCTCCACTCCGACGAGGGGGAAGAAATTGGGGGTGACTCTGCTTCCCTGCAGCTCTTCCGGGCTGCCCTCGACGAGGATCGTGCGGCGCGCCCCGACCGAGACGGCCATCTCGGCGAAAACGTCCTTGCGCTTGCAGAGAGCGGCGAAGTCGGACGGCGACAGGGACCCCGAGGCATCGTCTTCCGACCACGTTCGGGAAACATGGACGAGTCCAGGCTTGACGGGAAGGGGGCGCAAGAGCACGGCGCTTGCGAGGCTGAAGATCGCCGTGTTGGTGCTGATTCCGAGCGCCAGCGACCCGACCACCGCGAACGCGAACCGGGGTTCTCTCCAGAGGGCCCGGGTCGCGAGCCGAAGCTCCCGCACGATGCCTTTCACGTGGTCTCCCTGCCGCTACTCGAATTGTACGGCGCCCATCGCCGTTGCGTCGGGGGGAGTTCGGGCAGCGACCCGCCCGTGCGCACGCCTTTCGTAAGTCGGACGGTCACCGAGCCGCTGAGCGCCGGCGCGCCGCCGCAGGGGTCGGGCCCCGATCGCCCTACTTCATCTCGGTCGCCGCGGTTTCCTTGACCGCCTTCAAGGCCTGGTCAGGCGGGATCTCGATTCCCTGGGCATCCACGTAGTGCATGTCGAACGCGGCGTCGGAATAGATGAAGAGGACGCAGGACTCGGTGCAACGGAACTCATGGATGTGGTGAGAGGGCATCAGCGCGAAGCCGCCGGCCTTGAGCGTGACGGGCTTGCCGTCCTTCATCTGCACGCGTCCGGCGCCGCGAACCATCATCACCTGCTCGGTCGGCGTGTGCCAGTGCCATGGGAACGTGCATCCAGCCGCCGCCCTGGCCAGGATCACGGAAGCTCCCTTTGTAGGGTCGCCGCTCTGCACGGAGCCGGTCGCGCACGTCGGCAACGGCGGGATCGTGACGAACTTCATCTCCGCCATGTTCCGGGCCACTGCGCCGACCTCTTGCGCCGACGCAAAACCCGCTAAAGACACGATCGATGCCATGGTCAGGGCGGCCCGAGACAACAGACTGTGATTCTTCATGTCCCAACCTCCTCGCCGAGCCGGCCTCGTCGAGGCCATCAAGCTCGGAAAAACATGCGACGGAGAAATAGCATACCGCGGGCGGACGGCCACGCTATCGTGCCGAAAGTTGGGTCGCCGCGGTTCGCACTTGCTCGGCGGCCTTCTCCAGGACGGCGGCGGTGGACGCGGCAGCCCCGTTGACGTCCTTCCAGCGCTTCTGTTCGATGGCCTCGCGCACGGCCGGCAGCGTCTTGACGCCGTAGCCCGTGTAGGCGCCCGGCGCGTAGACGAAGTGCCGGTACCACGGCCGTCCGGGCAGGCCCGCCTCGGAGGTGAGGCTTCGCTCGAAACCGGCGAGGGTCGCGTTCAGCGCCTTGAGCCGCTCGGGCGAGAGCCGGGCCGCGTCCGGCGCGAATGCCGCATCGAAGGCGCGCGCGTAGGCGGCGGCGGCGGCGGTCAGGGCGTCGGATGCGTTCTGCAGCGGGGCGAAGTCGAAGTGCGGTACGGCGGCCTCAGTCTTCGGCGCCACGAAGGGCTTGCGCGGGTCGGCGACCGACCACGGCAGGTTCTCTTCGATGCGAAGATTCTGCTCCTCGGTCTCCGCGCGCCGTTTGTCGGCGAGATCGGCGACCTCCCTGACGTAGCCGGCGATCGCCTGGGCCGCGGCCGTGAAGTCGAGCGGCAGGATGTCGGCGTTGGCCAGGCGCAGCGTCATCGTCCCGCCCGTCTGGGCGAGCGCTCGCGCGTAGACGAAATCGGTGTCGGCAAAGTGCGTGTACCAGGTGAAGTCGTCGTAGATGGAGTGATAGATGCCGCCCTGGTCCTCGCCGCCAAAGCCGATGTTGAGCGAGGCGATACCGAGGTGCTGCAGGAAAGGAGTGAAATCGGAGCCCGAGCCGAGCGCTTCGATGCGAAGCCCGGCGCGGTCGCGGGCGGCCTTGCGCTCCTCGGGTTTGGTCGCGTCGGCGATCTGCTTGAGCCGGGCGCGCGCGAGCACGGTCATCTTCTTCTCCGGATCCTCGACCTCCGAGGCCGAGCCTCCGACGACGGTCTCGAGGGAGTGCGATCCGCCCGCGTCGAGGAAGCCCCGGCTGTTCGAGTCGGAGTTGATGTACGCGACGGCCTTTGCGGAGAGCTCGGCCGCGTGCGTCTCGGCCCACTCGGTCGAGCCGAGCAGGCCCTGCTCCTCGCCGTCCCAGGCGCAGAGCACGATCGTGCGCTTCGGCCTCCAGCCGCGCTCGACGAGGGTGCCGTACGCCCGGGCTTCCTCGAGCAGCGCGACGAGGCCGCTGACCGGATCCTCGGCGCCGTTGACCCAGGCATCGTGATGGTTGCCGCGGACGACCCATTCATCGGGCCACACCGAGCCCTCGATCTTCGCGATGACGTCGTTGGCGGGAACGAGCTTCCAGTCGAAGACGAGCTTCAGGTGCACCTTCGCGGGCCCCGGCCCGATCCGGTACGTGATCGGCAGCGCGCCCCGCCAGGCCTCCGGCGCCGTCGGCCCCGCGAGCGCCGCGAGCAGCGGCTTTGCGTCTCCGTAGGAGATCGGCAGAACGGGGATCTTCGTGATCGTCTGCGCATCCTTGCGGTCCAGCCGTTTGGCGTCTTTCGTCGCTCCGATCCCCGGGGTCAGCGGGTCGCCCGAGTACTGCGGCATGTCCGCGACGCTGCCGCGCTGGACGCCCTGCTCGGGTCGGAAGGGGCCCTTCGGATACACCTCGCCCTCGGAGTAGCCGTCGTTGCGCGGGTCGGAATAGATGATGCACCCGACGGCGCCCTTCTCGGCGGCCACCTTGGGCTTGATTCCGCGCCAGCCTCCGCCGTAACGGGCGATGACGATCTTGCCGCGAACATCCACGCCGAGGCGCTCCAGCGTCTCGTAGTCGTCCGGAATGCCGTAGTTGACGTAAACGAGCGGTGCCGTGACGTCGCCGTCGGCCGAGTACGCGTTGTACGTCGGCAGCTGCAGCGCCGTCTGTCCCGAGGTCGGGTCGTCCTTGAGCGGGGGCTCCGCCAGCGTGGCGCGGAAGGCGACCGGCTCGACGAGCTCGACGATTCGCTCCTTCGGCGTCGGGAAGAGGACGTCGAACGTCTCGATGTGGGCGTCGAGGCCCCATTCCTTGAACCGCGCCAGGATCCAGTCCGCGTTTTTCGCTCCCCCCGGCGAACCCAGGTTGTGCGGGACCGCGGAGAGCTGGCGCATCGACTCGCGCGCCACCGCCGGATCCGGAATCGCGCGGAACTCGCGCTCGGCTTTCGCCTCGGCCGTCGCGTTCTCGGGGAAGAACCCGCGCGGCGCGGGTGGGGTGGGCGCCGGCGCCGCGGCGACGAGCAGGAGCGCAGAGGCCAGACGCAGGAGACGCTGCATGGGTGTTCCTTTCGAAAAGCGTCGCAAGCATAATTCCATTGCCCGCGCACGGAGCGTCGGTTAGAATCCAATCGTTGAAACAGAGGGCCCGGGCGCTCGACCTGGAGAGCCCCGACCTCGGGACGCTTCGGAGGGCCGATTGGAATTCGACCTCGCTCCGAACGCAGTGACGCGGCGGTCATCCCGGCCTGCCGTGATGCTTTCCCCCCGATGCCGCGCATGAGGCTCGTCTGGTCGCAGCCCGCCCGGCAGTCGGACGACCGGCCGCGAAGCCTGCTGCTCGTCGCGGTCCTCTGCATCTTTCTGGGAGGCGTAGTCGTGGGCGCCGGGGGCCGAGACCTCGAGGAAGCGCCGCGGCCCGTGCGCGCGGCCTTCGCGAGCCTCCTGACGACGGGCGCCGTGCTGTTCGTCGTCGGGCTGGCCCTGCTCGCGATTCGAAGAGGCAAGAGACCCGGACCGGCGCGGCTTTCGCTCGCCGGCCGTACCGACGAGCCCGCCGTTGCCGAAAAAGAACGGCATTTCGGACAGGAGGAACGACGGTGAAGGAGAATAACGTGGTGCCTTTCGATCCGGCAGCCCGTGGGGGAATGGCTCGACGCGGCGCGCCCGACAAGAGCGGGACCCCGGCTGCGACTGCGATCGTCCTGTTTTGCCCGACCTGCTCCGCCAAGTTCCGGCTCGAGAGGAATTGGCTGGAAGGGGAGACCGAAGCCTTGTGCGGCCGCTGCGAGACCGAGATCCCGATCGTCGGCCCGAGGCAGGAAAGCGGTGCCGGTTAGACTTCCGATTACGGGCGAATTGCGGTAGGGCGGCAGATTCCGTAGCACCTATCCCCGTATCCCGTATCTCTACTTCTCGATCGCCTTCACGTAGATCCAGCGCTGCGGCATGTTCACGAACGCGTGGAACCGCAGCAGCAGCGGGAAGCCGAGCGTTCCGTCGTCCCCCCAATTCGGGAAGAATCCCGTCGCGGAGACCCGCAGGGGCAGGTTCGGCAGGCGGATCGGCCCCCAGCTGAGGCCGCTTGCTCCTCCGGCGTCGGAAAGGCCGAGGCGCTCGGCCGTCAGGCTCGCCATGACGAGGGGCACGTTTCCGGTATCGCTGCCGAGGGTGAAACGCGACTCGCGGTTGCCGCGGTACAGCAGGGCCACGGGACGGTCCTCGTCGTCGTCGATGGGTGTCCGAAAATACCCTTCGGGTACGACCCAGGTTGCGGCGCCGTGCACGGCGAGGCGCGCCGCGACGGGATCGATCTCGACGATGGCCTCGCGGAAGAGGCAGGCTCCGGCGGCCGCATCGGCCCCCGCGGGGAGCGCCTCGGACCGCTGCACGAAGAGCGTTGGATACATGGCGGCGCCGATTTCGAGCGACGCGGCGGGCGCGATGAATCGGCCGAAGACGTCCTCCCGAAAGGCGAGCGGCAGCCGGTCGGCGATCCGTGGAGAGACTCGCACCGGGCCGTCGACGGCGGCGTCGACGGAAAGGCGAATCGTCGAGCCCGACAGCCGCGCGGTCACCATGACGGCCCCGCCAGACTTTTCGAACGGGACGGCGGCCGGAGGGCCGAATCGCGCTTCTCCGCCTCCTGCGTACGGTTGGGGAATGTGGCCGGTCGGAAGGCCGACCCACGCTATCGATCCTTCGACCGGCAGGGCTGGATTCGATTCGTCCTCGTAGACGATCGGAGTCCGGAACTCGAGGTCGAAGCGCGGTGATCGGACGGATACGAGGCGGCCGTCCGCTCGCGAAAAGGAGAGAAGCAGCGGGTTGCCGCCTTCCGGCGCGAGAGTCACCGACTCGGTCGCGGTATCGGCCGGACCGGGGCTCGCCCGGGCGCCCTCCCGGCTGCGGAAGAGCCAGGCGCGCCGCCAGAAGTAGGAGCGGGTCCGCAATTCGCGCAGGACCGGGTCCGAGACGACGCGGGTGACCCCGTCGAAATCCGTGTAGTACGCTCGGTCCGATTCGATGCCCCGCCGCGTCGTCATCCCGGCCGACGAGACGCTTTCGCGGTACCGGCCCATCTCCCATTCGATCTCCGCCAGGCCGGGCGCGCCCTGCCGGCCTTTCGCAGGCGAGAGCCGGATCCGGATCATCCCTCCCGCGGTCAACGGTTTGGCTCCGGAGGCAGCGCGATAGCGGTCGAAGATCCGGGCGGCCTGCGCGGCCGCGTTTTCGCCGCATCCGGCGGCTCCCAGCAACGTCGCGACAGAGAGGCCGAGCGCGAGCGGCCTCAGCCGAACGGGATGACCGGATCGCTCGAGCATCGAGCGAGTGATCTTACCCCCGGGGGCGCGGCGGTCGGAGCCCGCCGGAGCCGAGATCGCGGGCGATTCGAAAAAAAGATTTTTGTTGCGCCGTGTCGCGTCCTGCGGTCTAGAATGCCCGAGTTTGATACGCTCCTTGCAGGGGCGAATTCCAGACAGAAAAGGGGTAGTGAAATATGGCAAAGGACACCAAGGCGCTTTCCAAGTCCTCGATCGCGGATCACCTTTCGAAGTCGACCGGCACCACGAAGCGGGTCGCGACGCAGTTCCTCGACGACCTCACGGCACTCGCCTACAAGGAAGCGAAGAACAGCTTCACGATTCCGGGCGTCGGCAAGCTCGTCCTCGTGAATCGCAAGGCGCGCATGGGCCGCAACCCGGCCACGGGCGAGGAGATCAAGATTCCCGCCAAGCGGGTGGTGAAGTTCCGCGTTTCGAAGAAGGCGAAGGACGCCATCCTCGGAGTCAAGAAGTAAATCCCGCCTCAGGGGTATGGAGAAGCGGTCCCGCGAGGGGCCGCTTTCTTATTTGTGATTGGATTTGCCGACCGGGAGATCCAAAATCACAAATCACAAATCCCTTCGCGCCTCAAAGGTGAGTTTCACGACGTTCTCCCCCTCCTGCGAGGACACCAGCTCCGCTCCGACGGATGGCTTGACCCATGCCGGAATCGTCGCGGCGATGCCACCGCCGGCCTTCTTCGAGCGTGTGATCTTCGCCGTCAGCTCGACCGTCTGAATGCGCTGCGGCAGGCCGGCGTCGGCGGCGGCGCGCGCGAGATCCCGCGCCGTGTTCATGGCGGCGTCGACGAAATCCCGGACGCCCGGCACGAGGGGCAGCGCGGTGACCTTCCTCCCCGGCATCGCCGGGATCTCGAGGGTGAACTGCTGGACGAAGGAAGTCTCCGCGGCTCGCGAGGCCTCCGCGTCGAGCAGCAGGATCTCGATCTTCGCGCCCTTCTTCGTCTCGGTGCCTACGGAAAGACGGAACTCGATGCGCTTCAGGACGAGACCGGCCTCGGCCATCGCCGGGTTTCGGCCCGCCGCGACGTCGGCGATCGAGCCGACGAGCTCGGCGGGTGTGATCGACTCCGCCGCGGGTACGGCCGCGGGCGCGGGCGGCGCGGAGGCGCAGCGCGTGGCGGCGAGGAGCACGGCAGGGAGAACGAGGGCACGGCGAGCTGCACTCATGGCGACTCCTTTCGAGCGATCCAGACTCTGCGCAGGCGCGGCACGCCGTCGGGATCCAGGACGACGGCATGCGACTTTCCGTCCCGCGCCAGGCGCCTCGAATCCGGCGGCGCGCCGGACGCGCCCGCGATGCGATCGCGCCGCGCGAGAAAACGAACGAATGCCCGCGCGTCCTCCTCGTCGCGGTCGGACGCGGGGTGCATGCGCGAAGCCGTGAGGAAGCCCGCTTCTCCGAACGCGAGCGCGAACGCATCGGAGATCTCGACCGCGGCGCCGTCGGCCGCTCCGTACTCCCGGCCACGGAGGAAGAGGTCTCGCTTGCGCCGCCCGCGCAAGGTCCGCGCGCGGCCCTCGGGCGGGGAGTTGGGCGCGCGGAGCATCAGAATCTCTCCCGCGGGCGCCGGCCCCAACCGCCGATCGATTGCCTGGACGAGGGCGTTGGACACGGGCGCGCCTTCCGGCGGCGCGAGGACACCAGGGTCTTCGTCGGGAGCGAGATCCGCGGGCACGTCGGGGCTTCCGAGGAGGCGGCGGCGGAAGAGACCGGCCGCGATCTCTGCCGCGAGGGCCGCGCCGAGGCGCCCCGGGGCCTCGCGCGCGAATCGCCGAGCGATCCGGCCGAAGAAGTCGGCGCCCGAGGGCGCCGTCTCGACCGCGGCGATCGCGAGGTGCGCGGTCGCCTCGGAGGCGAGGCGCAGGGCCGCGGCGCGGTCCTCCCCGGAAGAGCCGCGGAAGATTCCGACCAGGATGTCCCAGACCGCACCCGTCATGACCCTCGAGAAGGAGTGCGGCTCGGCCGAGAGCGATCGGGCCGGTGCCGCGTCGGGCAGGCCCTTCGGGTCGACGTAAGCGAAGTCGTTGACGGCGTCGCGCAGAGCGCCCGGCAGCGCCGCGTCCCGCCCGTACCGGTCGCGCACGGCCGCGCCGAGCTCCTCGGCGAGGCGCGAAACGAGATTGGATCGCGCGGGATCGGCCTTCGTCGCGCGAACGACCTCGTCGGAGAGCTCGGCGTTTGCCAGGGCGACGAAGATCGCGGCGAGGTCCCCGAAGGCCTCGTGAAACGCGGCGACTTCGAAGTGCGGCGCATCCCAGAGGTCGGGGCGAATGGCGTCGAGGATCGCGTGCCCCTGTTCGTGGGTCACGATGTCCGGGCTCTCGCCGGACTGGATGATCGCCCCGGTCTTTGCATCGACGTCGCGAAAGAAGTGCAGCGCCCGGCGGTCGTAGAACGCATTGAGATCCTCGCCGTCGACCGGGATCGCCGGCAGGGTCGCACCGGGAATCCACCTTCCGGGGCGCGGCAGCAGCGTGGTCCAGAACTGTTTGCCGCGATCGAGCGCAGCGGCAAGCTGCCAGTAAAGAAATTCCGGGGTGTCCGGCGCGTAGGCCCGCGGCTCGGGGGCGCGGGCCTGGATGCGGAACGCCCAGGCGCCGCGCTCCGTCGACCGGGGCGCCGCGGAGTCGATGAGCTCGTCGCCACGGCCCGCAGGGTCGTTCAAGAAGACTCGGATGCGCGCGCTTTCGGCTTCGTCCACAGGGCGGGTTCGGTCTGCCGAAATTGTATCAATGCGCTATCCTTTTCGAGCATGCGCAAGGGTCTGCTCGTCGCGCTCCTGGCCTCGGCCGCGGCCCTGCCGGCGGAGGAGAAGAAGACCGCCTGGCCCCTCTCGCTCGCCGACGGCCTTCCCCGGGAGCTTCCCGGCTACACCACCGCCCCGACGGATCCGCTGCCCGACACCGACGAGAACGACATGGGGGTCTTCACCGAGGTGTCACGGTTCTTCCAGAGAATCGAGAGCCCAACCGTCACCCGGCAATTCCGGCTCGTCGTGCAGGACTATGGAAAGGACAGGGCCCTCGAGTCCGAGATCCGAAAAGCCGTAGGGGAGGCGGCCACGCATCCGGGTGTGGAGACGCGCGACGTCATGATCGCCGGACTCAAGGCCTTCGCCGTGACCGACCGGTCGAGCGGGAATCCGACGACCCTGATCACGGTGGTCGTCCTGCCTTCGCGGCTCGTCCTCGCCCAGGGCGCCAACGTGGATCGCGACCAGGCGTTGAAGCTGCTGTCGCACGTCGACTTCCCCCGCATCGCGGCGACGCGGTGAGCTCGGGCGGCGCGCCCGCGGTCGTCGTCCGGCGGGCGCGGCGCGAGGACTGGCCCCGGATGGTCGAGCTCGACCGCGAGCTCGCGCGTTTCGAGAAGCTCCCTCCGCCCGACGACGCCGAGGCGGCGAGGCTCGGAGCGATGCTCTTCGACGAGCGCAAGCTCGAGGCCTTCGTCGCGGAGATCGACGGAGGAATCGCGGGGATGGCGATCTTCTGGCAGGGCCTCGGGTCGTCCTTCCGGGCGCGTCCCTTCCTGTTCCTCGAGGACCTCGTCGTGGCCGAATCGGCGCGCTCGCGGGGAGTCGGCGAGGCCCTCATGGCGGCCCTCGCGCGCGAGGGTGTGGAGCGCAGGGTCCTGCGAATCGACTGGGTCGTCCTCGACTGGAACGTCGACGCGATGCGGTTCTACCGCCGCATGGGCGGGGGCCCGCCAAAGGACTGGGTGCGGTACTCGCTCGATGAGGAGGCGATGCGGCGCCTCGCGCAGATGCGGCCCTAGAAGAGCCTCGATCCGCTATCCGTTCGAGACGTCCCAGAGGTCCCGAACCGCCGGGTGGTCCCAGGCGATGCGCAGCTCGTCCGGCGCGGCCGGGTCGAAGGTCTGCGTCACGAAGTAGAGCAGGGCGCAGGGATTCGTGAGCGGGCGGTAGCCATGGGCGACTCCCGCCGGGATGCGGACGAGCAGATCCTGGCCGCCACCGGCCACGATCACCTGCGTCTTTCCGAACGTGGGCGATCCCTTCCGGACGTCGAGCAGGACGAACTTGGCCTTGGACGGGGGAGGCACGAACCAGATGTCGTCCTGCTTCAGGTGATAGTGGAGTCCCTTGATGTGGCCCTCGGTGTCGACGACCGAGAAGTTCATCTGCGCGACGGGGACGCCCTCGAAGAAGCTCGCGAGCTCGCGGCTCTGCGGGTGATCGGCCTTCGCGCGGAAGATCTCGAGAAAGAATCCGCGGTCGTCGGTGAAGCGGGACAGGCGCAGCACCCGCACGCCTTCGATCGGCAGGGGCTTCGCGTAGTCTTTGGGCGCGGCCCGGAATTCGGCGGCGATGTCGTCGGGTGTCATGCGGCTATTAGTCAACAGTCGGCCGTCGACAGTCAACCGGAGCCCGAAGAAAAGGGCGGGTCGAGCCCGCCCGTCCACCCCGCGAGCCGCCGCGGAGGCTACGTGGAAGCCTTCCCGGCCGCCGGCTGGATGTCGCCTTTGGCAGTCCATGCGATCGTGAAGCCGTTGCGCTTCGCGTAGGAGAACTTCGGGTCGCCGTCGACGCCGTTGAAATGGTGGGTCGAGTAGCCGAGCACGAAGCCTTCGTTCGCGGTGGAGAACCAGTACTGGAGGTTCTTGATGACGACCGGGCCCCTCGTGTCCGGCCGCAGCGTCGCGCTCTTGTCGATCGAGATCTCCGAAAGGCCGCTCGCCATGGTCGCGCGGGTGCCGTTCGCGTCGTCCTGGAAGGTCAAGGAGTCCTCGCGCGTCGAGAACTTTTTCCACTTCACCGGAAAGACCACGCCGAGGAGCTTGCCGATGGCCTCGCGCTGGGCCGGCGACGACTTCTTGTCGAAGGTCACCACGGCCCACTCGGTTTCCATTCCAGGGCCCGGCTTCTTGTGCCATTCGCCTCCCAGATCGAGGTTGAGCCAGACGATCTGATCGGAGAGGTCGACGTCTCCCCAGTGGCTTCCCTTGCGGAACCTGTAGACGTTGTTGGCCTGGCACATGTGCTCGTCGGCGGAGGCCCCGAAATAGCAGGTGCAGAAGAGGGGGCAGGAGCAGCCTTCGATCGTGTCCGCCGTGACCGCGTAGGTGCCGGAACGGCTCCCGCTGCCCGAGCCGACGATCGCGATGCCGGCAACGAGAACGGAAACGATCGCGATCTTGCTCTTGAGACTCATGCGAACTCCTTTCGAGAAGAAACGCCACCGCTCGGGCGGTGACTGTCCCGGTTCCCCGGAGTGCTCCGTCTTCAGTCCTTCTACGCCCGTTGCCCCCCAAATTCAAGGGCAGTGCCCGTGACGCCGGCGCCGTATGTCTGTGGGGGGCGGCGCCCGAGGGTGTTAGGCTCTCCGCCCGACCCGGGAGGTGAAATGAAACGATCCGCGTGGTTCCTCGTGCTCGTGCTGTTGCTGCCTGCGCCCTGGCTCCGGGCGCAGACGGATACCCGAACCCAGAGCTATCAGTTCTACGTCAACGGCGTGGTCACCGCCGGCGTCATCGGCTACAACCTGTCTTTCAATCACGACCCGCTCTCGCGCAGCGATGCCCGGAGGATCGACTCGGCGTATTCGCCCGACGTCCGGCGTTTTTCGGTCACCGTGACCCAGCAGGGACTCAATCGCCTCCAGACGTGGCTGAACTCGATGACGTCGACCCTTCCCGGAAACCCGGCAGCCGCCAACGTCGCCTTCGTGGTGCGGCAGCCCGACGGGACGATTCTGGTGCGCTGGGAGATGACCGGCGTGATTCCGTCGACGATCTCGTCGACGGCTTCGGGCGCCACCGCCGAAGTCAACGCGACGGTCGACTTCTACTACGAAACTCTGAACCAGGTGCAGGCCAAGCCCGACTAGGAGAAATTCGGATTTCGGATTTCGGATTTCGGAATTGGCTCAGTGTTCGCGGTGGAGGTTCCGGATCGCGTCGAGCAGCGTGACGGGCGGGCGCTCGAAGCGGGCACCGAATCCCGGCCGCCGGACGCCCGGGCTCGGCTCGTCCTCCAGGAAAACGACGTTACCGCGCACCCGGAAGCTCCGGTTGTCTCCGGGCAGGGAGAACACGAGCTCCACGTAGTCGCCGATCTGTGGCTGCTGGGCCCGGGGGGTGGCGACGTACATGCCTGCGACGTTGACGACCTCGACGAAGCCGGTGAGCTCCTGCTCGCCGAACTTGAGCGTTGCCGGGGCGCCGATGCGGACGCGCTCCGAAGCCCTTTCGTTGGCCGGCGTCCGGTCCATGGCGCGCTCCCTCCGGGTTTTGGAAGTCATTAAAAAATGTCCCGGAATCGTAGCACAGGGCTCGGAGCAGGCCATTCTTAACGGCTTTCGAGGGCGGGGAGCAGGGTTTTCTCGAGCTTCCGGTAGAGCGCGGCCGTCGCCTCGACGTCGCGCCGGCAGTAGAGGGCGATCTCCCGCAGCCGCCCGGCGCGATAGAAGGGGCCGACAGAGAATCCGTCCATCCCGTACTCCTTCGGGCTCTCGACCCCGAACGCTTTGCAGGCGAAGTCGAGGTTCCATTTCCGCGACGCGCCGAAGAAGGTAATTGCTTCCAGAAGGTCGGTATGGGGCCGGAGGGCAAACCGGTATCCGACCAGATTGCGCGTCACCGGCACGCCGAGTACGGCGCTGCGCAGCATCAGGAATGGGCCGTCGAATCCACGCCCGTTGAAGGTGACGAACCGCTGGAATCGCCGCATGGCCTTCCAGAACTCGGCGAGCAGCACGGGCTCCGCATCGCCGACGAGCTTGAACCGGCCGTCGGCGGAGGCCTCTTCCACCCGCCCGCCCGCGTTCTCGTACCAGATGCGGCCGCGCCCGCTGTCCGGATTGAGCATCGCGATGACGATGATCTTGCCGGTCAGCGGCCAGAGCGAGAGCGTATCGGGCAGCCGTTCGCGCTCGTCGTCGGTGCGGGCATTCTTCTGCAGGTACGTCTTCTGGGCGTCGTCGAGCGTGTCCCAGGCGTGACCGGCAGTTTCGATGTCGAAGACGACGGTTGCCATCGACGGAGATGCTATTCTGTCGGCGGCCGCCGATGAAGCGACTTTGGTGGAGTTTCGCCGCCCCGGGACTGCTGGCGGCTCTGGCGTGCGGTCGCCCCGAGGCTTCCTCTCCATCGAAGGCGACGCTCTTCCGACATCTCGCGGGCGACCCGGCATCGCTCGATCCCACGACGACGACGGAGGAGGCCGGCCTGCTCGTCGAGGAGATGATCTTTCGCCCCCTCGTCGGCTTCGGTGCTGACCGCCAGCCCGTGCCGTCGCTCGCCACATCCTGGACGGTCTCCCCGGATGGGCTCGTGTACGAGTTCCATCTCGACCCCCGGGCAACCTGGGAGGGCGGCGCCCCCGTGACGTCGGATGACGTGCGCTTCACGATCGAGCGGGTCCGGGACCCGAAGATCAAGGGTCAGACGTGGAGCTGGGGGTTCGAAGACCTGGCCGCCATCGAGACGCCCGACGCGACGACCGTCCGCGTGCGCTTCCGGAGTCCGTACGCCGAGCGTCTGCTCGCCTTCAGCCTGCCCGTAGTCTCCGCGGCCGCGTACCGTGCCCCGGCCGAGGTCGACCGCAAGCCCGTCGGAAGCGGCCCATACCGGCTCGAATCCTGGGAGTCGAACCAGAGGCTGAAGCTCGTGCGTCGCGACGGGGTGCCCGACGGGGAAGCGGCCTTTCCGGAGATCGTTTTCCGGGTGATTCCGGATCCCGCAGTGCGATTTCAGGCCGGCGCGCGGGGAGAGCTCGACGAGTTCCGGATCGGCCGCGATCAGCGCAAGACCGCGGAGGCATCGCCGGACTTCCTGGCCCGCAATCGGATTCTGGCCGTGCCCCAGTTTCTCGAGGTGATGGTCGTGTGGAACCTGAAGGGGCCGCTGCTCGCGGACGTGCGCGTGCGACGCGCGCTCGCTCTCGCGTGGCCCCGCGAGGAAGCGTCCAGGCGCCTCTATCCCCCGAACGGGGCATCCCTGGTTTCCGGGCCGTATCCGCCGGGAGCGGCGGAGAACGCGCCCGACGTGGCGCCGCCGAAGTTCGACCCGCTCGAGAGCGCGCGGCTGCTGGACGAAGCGGGCTGGCGGGCGGGCGGCGACGGCGTACGCCGGAGGGGAGGCAAGAAGGCCGTGCTCGAGCTGCTGTATCGCGCCGGCGCGGCGATGGACGGGAACCTGGCAGAGATCCTCCGCGCGAGCTACGAGAAGGTGGGCGTGGAGCTCGTCCTGCGCCCGCTCGAATGGGCGGCCTACGCGCAGCGTGCCGACGCGGGCGAGTTCGACGCGATGCTGTACGCGCGCATCTTCCTGCCGCCGAACCTCGACCCGTATCCGTACTACGACTCGGGCCAGTGGGCGCCGAAGGGCCAGAACCTCGGCTTCTACGGAAACGCGGAAGCGGACCGGGCGATGCAGGCGGCGCGCCGCGAGGTGGACCCGAGCCGGCGCCTCGAGCTCTACCGCCAGGTGCACCGGATCCTCGCTGCCGAGCCTCCCGCCGACTTTCTCTGGGGCGTGGACCAGACCTGGGGAATCGCGAAGCGCGTCGAGGGCGTCACGGTGTCGCCGCTCGGCCTCTTCCACTTTCTGCCCGGACCTCTGGGCTGGCGTCCCGCCCCCGCGGCGGCTCGCTAGCACGGCCATGAAGCCTCCGCTCGAGGGCGTGCTCGTCGTCGATCTCTCGCGGGTCCTCGCGGGGCCCTTCTGCACCATGATGCTCGGCGACCTCGGCGCGCGGGTCATCAAGGTCGAGCATCCGAAGGATGGCGACGTCACGCGCGGCTGGGGCCCGCCGTACCACGAGGCGAGCGGCCTTTCCGCCTACTACCTCTCGGTCAACCGGAACAAGGAGTCGATCGCGCTCGACCTTGCCTCGCCGGCCGGCGCCGAATCGGTCCGGCGGCTCGCCGCCCGGGCGGACGTCCTGCTCGAGAATTTTCCGCCGGGCGGGATCGAGAAGTTCGGTCTCTCGCTCGCGGGGCTGCGCGAGAAAAATCCGCGCCTGGTCACCGCGTCGATCACCGGCTTCGGCCGTGTCGGCCCCGACGCGTCGGCGCCGGGCTTCGATCTGCTCGCGCAGGCCGGTGCGGGAATGATGGCGATCACGGGGACTGCCGCCGGCGGACCCACCAAGGTCGGCGTCGCCGTCTCGGATCTGCTCGCGGGTTGCTACGCGGCGATCGGGATCCTCGCGGCGCTCGCCGGACGGGAGCAGACGGGGAGCGGAAGGCACGTCGAGATCGATCTCTTTTCGGTCACGCTCGGCTCACTCATCAACGTCGCCCAGTCGGCCCTTCTGACCGGCAGGGACGCGGAGCGCCACGGCAACGCGCATCCCCAGATCGTTCCCTATCGGATGTTCGAAGCCGCCGACGGGCCCTTCGTGCTCGGCGTCGGCACCGACCGGCAGTTCGCCCGGCTGGCGACACTGGTCGGACACCCGGAGTGGGCAACGAGCGACGTCTATGCTTCCAACGAGAGGCGAGTCGTGCACCGCGAGGCTCTCGAGAGCGAGCTCGAGCCGATTTTCCGGGGAGCGCCGCGCGAGGCCTGGGTGTCCCGCTGCCGAGCGGCCGGCATTCCGGCCGGTCCGGTTCGGGGGCCGCTCGAAGCGCTCCTCTGCGAGACGGCGCAGGCGCTCGGCAGCGTGATCGAATCCGGCGGCGTGCGCTTCGTGGCCTCACCGGTGCGCGTCGAGGGTCAGGACGACCGCATCGCTTTCCCGCCCGCGCTCGATGCCGACGGCAAGCGGATCCGGCGGGAGTTCGAACTGCCGTCATGAGCTCGCCGCCGCAGGAGCGGCTGGATCCCGTCACCCAGGCGCTCGCCCTCGCGGGCATCGTGCTCGGAATCTGGCTTTACGTTGGCGGGCTGGACCGCGCGCTGATCCAGCACGGCAACGAGGCCATGTACGCGGCCCCTGCCGCCACGATGCTCGCAAGCGGCGATTACCTGGTGCCCCGGTGGGAGTACCACCCCTTCCTCGACAAGCCGCCGTTGACGTTCTGGATCCTCGCCGCGGGTTACCGGGCCCTCGGGGTCTCGGTCTTTTCGGCGAAGTTGCCCGGGGCGCTCTCCGGCCTGGCGACGGCGGTCTTGCTGGGAGCCTGGGTCGGCCGCCGCTCGGGTGTGCGATCGGGAGTTCTCGCCGCGCTCATTCTCGCCTTCTCGTTCCAGTTCTCGGTGGTCGCGCTGACCTTCGCGGCAGACACTTTTCTGACCCTCGCGCTTCTGCTCGCGGTCGCGGCCCTCGACGCGGCATGTCGCCGCGAGGAGGGCTCGGATGTTGCGCGCGGGGCGCTAGCGGGTCTGGCGCTCGCGACAGCCTTCTACTGCAAGGGGCTCGTCGGGATCGCGCTGCCTGCGGGCGCAGTCGCGGCGGGATTGCTCTTCGATCGGAAGAGTCCTGTCCGGCCGCTGCGCCGCGGCGCCTGGGCGTTCGCCGTGCTCGTTCTGCTGGCCGCCCCCTGGCACGTTGCGATGACGCTTCGGCTCGGACCCCAGTTCTGGCGGACCTTTTACTGGGAGAACCAGTTTCTGCGCGGCGCGACTGCGCGGTTCATGCAGGCTTCGCGCGGGCCCGTCTACTACCTCGGCGTTCTGGCCTGGGCCATCTTTCCCTGGTCCCTGCTTCTGCCCGGCCTGCTGCGGCGGGGCAAGGCGTCGAGCGTGTTTCTCGGTTGGCTGACTTTCGGCTTCGTCTTCTGGTCGCTTCTCGTCATGAAACGCGAGGTGTATCTGATGACGATCCTGCCGGCCGCGGCGGCCGTGGCTGCCGAGGGGCTGACGCGGCCGGGGGAAGCCCGCTTGCGCTGGCGCCGCATCGCGTGGATTGCGGCCACCGTCGCCCCGGCCGGGGCGCTCGTCTTCTGGGCGAAGGCCTTCGAGCATCTCGCCGAGCTCGCGCGGTCGCGCGGAGCCGTCCTGTTTCTCGGCGCCGCGCTCTTGCTGCTCGGCGCTGCGGCCGGCCTGGCGGCGTCGAGGCCGAAAGACTCCCGCGCGCCATTCGCCGTGGCGCTCGCGTGCGGCGTTCTGCTCCTCGCGCTCCAGGGCTACGAGGCGCGGCTCGTGCGCTTCGATCCGTTGCCGGGCTGGGGCGCGAGAATACGGGCCGAATGCGCCCGGGGCTGCGACGGATTTCTCTTCGCCAACAACTTCAACAGCATCGATTTCTACTCGGGCTTCGATTGGACCTTCGTCGCCGATCCGGCGCGGGAGCTCCCGGAGCGGCTCGCGCACCCGACGGCGTTCGTCGTGACATGGACGAGCCACGAGCCGGATTTCGCAGGGCTCGCGTTGAAGTGGGAAGTGTTGGACAGGAGGCCCGCGTTTCGCCACGGACCGATGTCTGCCGCGCTCGGTGTGCCGGGGCAGGGCGTCGATTCACTGTCGCTGATTCGAATCGAGAGGGTCGGGGCGGCGGGGTCCGCCGATCAATCCGGCGGCGGAACGGCGACGGCGGTGCCGCCTCCGAGCGTGCGCCAGCCGATGGCGCCGAGGACGATGGCGCCGCCGAGGACCGAGTAGACGCCGGGCCTTTCTCCCAGGAACAGGAACACCCAGATCGGGTTCGACACGGGCTCCAGCATCCCGACGAGCGAGGCCTTGGTGGCCGTGACGTACTTCAAGCCCGCGACGAAGAGGGCGTAGGCTCCGCCGATCTGAAAGACGCCCAGAAAGCCGAGCACGAGGGCCGATTCCGGCGCCAGGGCGAGGTCGTGCCGCACGAACGGCAGCAGCGTCAGCGCCGCGAAGACGTTGCCGTAGGTCACGACCGCCTCGGCGGCACTGCCGCGCTCGCGGCGCAGCGCGAGCACGAGGACGGCGAACGAAACGCTCGAGGCCAGCGCCGCGACCTCGCCCGCGAATCCTCGCGAGTCGAGTCTCTCGACGAAGAACAGCAGCATTCCGGCGAGCGCGACGGCCATCGCCGCGGCGTCGCGGCGCTGAAAGGGCTCCTTCAGGACGAACGGTGCCGCGATCAGGACCCAGACGACGCCGCAGTACTGGAGAAAGATGGCGTTGGCCGCCGAGGTCCACCGCGTGGCGAGGACGAAGGTCGTGAGGGTCGCGGCGTAGCTGACGATGCCGACGAGGAAGGCCGGCGTCCAGCGCCAGACACGCGGCCGGAAGAACGCCAGCAGGGCGACCGCCGCGGTGGCCGAGCGGTAGAAGGCGATCTTCAGCGGAGGTTCCGCCAGCCACTTGATTCCGATGCCGCCGGTCGACCAGAGAAGGGCTGCCGCCGCGACGAGAAGGGTGCCTCGTCGCTCTGCCCTCATGCGTCGACGCGCCGCAGCCGCGCCGGCCGGCCCGCCCGGTGGCAGGAGAGGCACTCGCGCCGTCCGCGGAAAGGCCGGAAGCGGCGGAAGGTGCGGGCGCACCCGTCGCAGCGGTAGACGACCCGCGCTCGGGCCTCCCGGAACCGCTTGAGCGCCGCCGTCTCGGGCGCGTGGCCGCCTCGGGAACCGAGCGCATGGGAGAGTCTCCGGAACAGAGGACCGTGACCGGCGCGCGGGCCTTCGACGCTCCAGGCCCAGGCGTGCGCCGCCTCGTGCCGCAGCGTGTCCTCCTGTTCGGACGGAAGCAGGTGCGCCGAGATGGTGATGCGGTGCGGAGTACCATAGGCGATCTCGCCGCCGGTCAGCTTCCGGCCCGAGACGCGCACCCGCGCCGGCCCGAAGCCGAAACGGGCGGCGAGGCGGTCGTAGAGCAACTGGAGCCGGGTCGCGGGGTCGATTTCGAGTATCGCGATGGGGAAGGAGAGCTGCACCGAAATAAGATTAGCGCATGGAGGCATCATGCTGAGAAAAGCAGTCGGCCTGTCTGCGGCGGGGCTCGCTCTCGCCGTCGCGGCATCGGCGGGAACGGCGGTGTCCTACGCGAGCGGGTCCGAGACGATTTCGGGATACCTCGCAGCCCCCGAAGGCGCCGGAAGGAAGCCCGCGGTCGTGGTGATTCACGAGTGGTGGGGATTGAACGATTTCGCGAGGGCGAAAGCCGACGGCTTCGCGAAGCAGGGCTACGTCGCGCTGGCGATCGACCTGTATCGCGGCAAGAGCGCAACCGATGGGGACGTTGCCCATCAGCTCATGCGCGGCCTGCCCGAGGACCGGGCCCTGAGGGACCTGAAGGCCGCCGTGGCGTATCTCCGGTCGCGGCCGGACGTCGAGGCGGCGAGAATCGGAACGGTCGGCTGGTGCATGGGCGGCGGCTGGGCCCTGAACCTGGCGTTTGCCGAGCCCACGCTCGCCGGCGCCGTCATCTATTACGGGCACCTCATCACGGACCCGGCCACGATCGCGACCCTCCAGGTGCCGCTGCTCGGCAATTTCGGCGGGTTGGACCAGGGGATTCCGCCCTCGAGCGTTCAGGAATTCGAGGCTGTCGCGAAGAAGGACGGCAAGAGCGTGGACTTCAAGATCTATCCCGACGCAGGCCACGCGTTCGCCTCGTCGTCCGATCCGAAGGTCTTTCGTCCGGCGGACACGAAGGATGCCGACGCGCGGGCGAACGCCTTCTTCGCGAGGGTGCTGAAGAAGTAGAAGGGTCGAGGGTCGGGCCTACTTCTTGTACCAGTCCGCGTTGATCTGCTGGTAGTGCTTCCACTTGTCTGGGATGGTCTCTTCCGTGAAGATGGCCGTCACCGGGCACGCGGGCTCGCAGTTACCGCACTGGATGCAGACGTCGGGATCGATGTAGAGCATCTCGGCGGCCGCAAAGGCCGTCTCGTCCTTGCGCGGGTGGATGCAATCGACGGGACACACGTCGACGCACGCGGTGTCCTTGGTGCCGATGCACGGCTCCGCGATGATGTACATCCCCATGGGCTTCTTCCTCCTCGCCGCGGCCTGGCGCGGCGCGCGCAGATTCTAGCAGCGCCGGGCCGGCTTCCGAAATCGGCCTCTCAGCTCCTGGACACGGTAATCTGCAGGGCCACGTTCTTCCCGTCGGCGGAGACCTCGTATCGCACCGTGACCTTCGCTCCCGGCGCGAGTACGCCGCCGATCTTGGTCTCGGCGTTCCACACGAAACGGGTCTCGGAACCGTCCGCCAGCGTCACCGCCACCGTCCTCTCGGAGGCCCGGACGCTCGCGATCGTGCCGGTCGCCGTGAGCGCCTTGTCGGCGGCCGATGCGCGTTCTGAGCCGAGGAAGGCCACGGCGGCGAACAGGACGACAGCGATGGATCTGTGCATTTTCGACCTCGTTGGCGCTCTCCCCGGAAAACCGCCGGGCCGGCCCACACCATTCCCCGCATTTGACAGCGGGGGGAACCCTCCCTACAATACGCCGTTTTTCGACAACTGATCGGGAGGTAAGTCCGGGATGGTCAAACGCTGGTCGGAAGCGGAATTGCGGTTTCTCCAGGACAACGCGGCGAAGATGAGCGTCCAGGCCCTCGCGGACGCCCTGTCCGTCCGGATCGACGAGCTCGAGAAGAGGATGGAGAAGCTGGGATTGCTGGGGCGCGCCGCGGATGCGCCGGCGCCGAAGAAAGCCCAGACTCTGCGCGAGCTCTCCAAGCACACGGAGAACGCCCGCAAGGACTACGACCGCGGAGTGGCCGCCCTGCAGAAGAAGAAGCTCGACGAGGCGGAGCGGCACTTCCTCGACCTCATCCAGAAGTACCCGGAGGAGCGGGAGCTCGTCGACCGCGCCCGCGTCTACCTGACAGTCTGCGAGCGGCAGCGGCGCGACCCGCGCCCCACCCTGACGGAGCCCGAGGATTTCTACTATGCGGCGGTTCTCGAAAAGAACCGGGGCAACGTCGCCGTTGCGATCGAGCACCTGCAGCGCGCGGTCCGGAAGAATGGCGGCGGCCGGGTCGATTTCCTGCTGGCCTGCTGCTACGCCCAGCAGGGCGATCTCGGGACCGCCGTCGGGCATCTGCAGAAGGCCATCGAAGAGGATCAGCGCCACCGCGTGCTCGCGCGCCACGACCGGGACTTCGACCCCGTCCGCGAGGCACCCGAATTCCAGAAGCTGCTGGCCTCGTGAGCTTTCGGCTGTCAGCTCTCCGCTGTCAGCCAGCCGCTTCTATACTCGGCGGATGAAAAAGCCCTCGAAGGGCGCGTCGAAGCGGGCCTCGGCGGATGCGGGGGCGGCCCCCACGGTGGTCGTGTTGGCGGCGGGAGTCGGATCGCGCATGCGGTCCTCCCTACCGAAGGTGCTCCACCGGGTAGCCGGCCGCACACTTCTCGAGGCGGCCCTCGAGGCAACCGAGCCGCTCTCGCCAGCGCGTTCGGTCGTCGTCGTGGGTGCGGACCGGCAGCGGATCGTGGCGAGCCTCGAGGGCCGCGACCTCCGCTTCGTCGTGCAGGACCCCCCGCTCGGGACCGGCGATGCGGCGCGCCAGGCACTCCGGGATCTCGCGCCCGACGGCGGGCCGGTGCTCATCCTCGGGGGCGACACACCGCTGCTCTCGCCGCGGACCCTGTCCCGCCTGGTCGCGCTTCGCAAAGAGAAGAATCTCGATCTCGTCTTCCTCTCCTTTCGCCCGCCCGAGCCGGGCGCGTTCGGCCGGGTCGTGCGCGACGCCCGGGGACGCGTCACGCGGATCGTGGAAGACCGCAACGCCTCGAGCCGCCAGAAGAAGATCGGAGAAGTCAACGCGGGGGTGTACTGCTTTGCTCCGGGCGCACTCGCCCGCGCCCTGTCGAAGATCGGGCGCAACCCCGTCTCGAAGGAGTACTACCTCACCGACGCCGTGGAGATCCTCGCCGGCTCCCGGGGCCGGGTCGAGGCGATCGAGGCGGAGGACTGGCGGGAAGCCTGGGGCGTCAACACGCGCCGGGATCTGGCCGCCGCCGAGGAGATGGAGAGGCGGCGCGGCGTGGAGCGGGCTCTCGACGGCGGCGTCACGGTTCTCGATCCCTCGACGGCTCGGATCGGTCCGCGCGTCGCGATCGCACCCGACGTCGTCCTCCACCCGTTCGTGTCTCTCGAGGGCCGCACTTCGCTCGCGGAGGGCTGCGAGGTCTTTCCGTTCACACGGCTGGTGGACACCGAGATGGCCGCCGGCGCCGCGATCGGGCCGCACTGCGAGGCCGACGGGGCGAGGGTGGGCGCGAGGGTCCGGGTCGGCCCCTTCGCCCGGCTGCGGCCGGGGTGCGAGCTCGAGGAAGACTCACGCGTCGGCAACTTCGTGGAGATCAAGAACGCCAGGCTCGGCAGGGGAGCCAAGGCCCTCCACCTCGCCTATCTCGGCGATGCCGACGTGGGGGCCGGCGCAAACATCGGGGCCGGCGTCATCACGTGCAACTACGACGGCGAGAAGAAGCATCGCACCACGATCGGCGAGGGGGCCTTCGTCGGCACAGATTCCCAGCTCGTGGCGCCCGTGACGGTCGGCAAGGGAGCCTACGTCGGCGCCGGAACGACGGTTACGAAGGACGTCCCGGACGGCGCCCTGGCCCTTTCCCGCCCTCCGCAGACGATCAAGGAGGGTTGGGCGGTCCGCCGCAAGTCGCGCAAAACGGAGTAAAATGAGGCCTCCACGACATCAGGAGGACTACCCAGCCGACGGCTGATCGCTGACGGCTGACAGCTCACATGTGCGGCATCGTTGGCTACGTCGGTCCCCGCCAGGCCGGTCCACTTCTGCTCGAGGGCCTGAAGCGGCTCGAATACCGGGGGTATGACTCCGCTGGAATCGCGACCCTCTCCAACGGAAGCTTCACGATCTACCGCTCGCCCGGCAAGCTCGGCAATCTCGTCGAGAAGCTTGCCGGGGCCCCTGCCACCGGCGTCGTCGGGATCGGGCACACGCGGTGGGCCACGCACGGCCGGCCGACCGAGACGAACGCTCATCCCATGACCGACTGCTCGGGCAAGATCGTCGTCGTCCACAACGGCATCTTCGAGAACTTCGCCGAGCGCAAGGCGGCTCTGGCAGCCGAAGGGCACCGGTTCACGAGCGAAACCGACACGGAGGTGTTCGCGCACGAGGTCGAGGCGGCGTTCACGGGCGATCTGCTCGCCGCGGTGCGGGCGGCCGTCCGCCGGCTGACGGGAGCGTACGCGGTGCTGGTCTCGTCGAGCCGGGAGCCGGGAGTCCTCGTCGCGGCGCGCTCGGGGCCCCCGATCGTGCTCGGCCTCGGGCAGGGCGAGAACTTCATCGCATCCGATCCGGTGGCCCTGGTTCCCTGGACGCGCGACGTCGTCTTCCTCGAGGACGGGGACGTGGCCCGTGTGGACGTCGCGGGCACCCGGGTCGTCAACGCGGACGGCGACCGGCTCGAGCGACCCGTCCACCGAATCCTGTGGGACGCCGTGGCCGCCGAGAAGGGCGGCTACCGCCACTACATGGCCAAGGAGATCCACGAGCAGCCGACGGCGATCGCGGAAACGCTCGGCGGCAAGGTCTCGCTCGAGACCGGCGAGCTGTACCTGGATGCGCCACTGCTTTCCCGGGAACGGGTCGCGACATTCGATCGCGTGCTGCTGCTCGCCTGCGGGACGTCGTGGCACTCCGCGCTGGTCGGGAAGTTCCTGATCGAAGGCATGGCACGCATCCCGGTCGAGGTCGACTACGGCAGCGAATTCCGTTACCGCCGTCCGGTCGTGAACGACCGAACGCTGACGATCGGCATCTCGCAGTCGGGCGAAACGGCGGACACTGTGGCGGCGCTGTCCGAAGCTCGGCGCTCGGGCTCGCCGATTGCCGCGATCGTGAACTCCCCGGGCAGCCAGATCGCCCGCATGGCCGAGGCCGTGTTTGCGACGCACGCGGGCCCCGAGATCGGCGTGGCCTCGACCAAGGCCTTCACGACGCAACTCGCCGTGCTGTTCCTCATCGCTGCGAAGCTGCGGGCCTCGCGGGGGCTCGCCGCGGTGCTCTCGCCGGAGGAGCGCCTGGCGCTGGCCCACCTGCCCCGGGCGGTCGGCGGGGCTCTCGCCATCGAGCCCGAGCTCGAGGAGCTCGCCCGGCGCTACCAGCACGCGAAGGACTTCCTGTATCTCGGCCGTGGGCTTCACTATCCGGTGGCGCTCGAGGGCGCGCTGAAGTTGAAGGAGATCTCGTACATCCACGCCGAGGGGTATCCCGCCGGTGAGATGAAGCACGGGCCGATCGCGCTCATCGACGAGAACATGCCCGTCATCGTGCTCGCGCCACACGACGCCTGGCGCGAGAAGACCCTTTCCAACCTGCGCGAAGTGAAGTCGCGCGACGGGATCGCGATCGTCCTCGGCACGAGACCGGACGAGGAGGTCGCGGCCATCGCGGACCACGTAATCCTCGTGCCCGAGACGATCCCGGAGCTGCAGCCGATCCTCTCGGTCGTGCCGCTTCAGCTCTTCGCGTACCACGTCGCGGTGCGGAGGGGATGCGATGTGGATCAGCCGAGGAATCTCGCGAAGTCGGTGACGGTGGAGTGAGAATTTCGGATTTCGGATCTTCGGAATTGGGAATCCGATTAGACTTCCGGCCTTGAAAAATCCGCAATCCGCAACCCGCAATCCGCAATCTGACCTTCTCGAAGGCCTCAACCCCGAGCAACGCCAGGCCGTCCTTCACCAGAAGGGCCCCCTCCTCGTCCTGGCCGGCGCCGGGTCGGGAAAGACTCGGGTCATCACGCACCGGCTGGCGCACATGGTGCGGGGCGGCGTGGACCCGCGCACCATCGTGGCGGTCACCTTCACGAACAAGGCAGCCACCGAGATGCGGGAGCGTGCGCAGCAACTGCTGGGCAGCGGCGGTCTCGCATCGTTCGTCGGCACCTTCCACTCCTGGTCGCTGCGCCTGCTGCGCCGCAGGGCGCGGGAGGCCAACCTGCCGCCGCGCTTCGCGATCGCCGACTCCTCGGATCAGCTCGCCCTGATCAAGGAGGCGATGACGGAGCTTTCGATCTCCGACCAGGTCTTGCCTCCGAACACGGTGCGCGTGCGCATATCGTCGGCGAAGAACGCCCTCGTCACGGCGGAGCGTTTCGTTGCCACGCAGACCGACTTCGCCGGGGAGCGTATCGGCCAGGTCTACGCTCTCTACGAGAAGAAGCTCGCCGCGACGGGCGCGCTCGACTTCGACGATCTGATCGCGCGGTCCGTCCGCCTGCTCGCCGGCAACGCCGCCGTGCTCGCCGAGGAGCGCCGCTGGGTCCGGCACCTCCTCATCGACGAGTACCAGGACACCAACACGTCGCAGGATGCCCTCGTGAAGCATTTTGGCGAGGGCGCGGACTCCCTGTGCGCCGTGGGTGACGAGGACCAGGCGATCTATCGCTGGCGGGGCGCGGAGGTCGAGCACATCCTGCATTTCGAGGAAGATTTCCCCGGAGCGCGCGTGGTGACGCTCGAGGCGAACTACCGCTCGACCGCGAAGATCCTCGCGGCGGCCGCGGGCCTCGTCTCGCACAATCGGCGGCGGCGGGAAAAGCGCCTGCGAGCCGACCGGGGCGAGGGTCTCGCCGTGCAGCTCTGGCGTTTCGAGGAAGATCGGGCCGAGACCGAAGCCGTGGCGCGCGAGGTCGCATCGTCGGGAAAGCCGCCGGGCGAGATCGCGATCCTGTACCGCACGAACGCCCAGTCGCGGCCGTTCGAAGAGGAGCTCGTGCGGCGGCGGATTCCCTACGTCGTCGTCGGTGGGATGAAGTTCTACGAGCGCGCCGAAGTCAAGGACGTGCTCGCGTACCTGCGGCTGGCGGCGCGCCCCGAAGACGATCTTGCGTTCCGGCGCGTCGTCAACGTGCCGGCGCGGGGCATCGGGGCGGCCACGCTCGATCGCCTCGCCGCGGCGGCCCGCGAGACCGGCCGATCCTGGTGGGAGGCCTCGGAGAATCCGCAGGGCCTGACCGAGCGCGCGCGGACGGCGCTCTCGCGATTTCGCGACGTCGTCGGCGACCTGAACGACAAGGCGGCGACCTGGACGCCCTCGGCTCTCCTCGAGCATCTGCTTGCGGTCACCGGGTACTCCGCTCTGTACGAAGGCTCCGAGGACCGCGAGGACATCGGCCGCCGCGAAAACATCGCGGAGCTGCTGTCCTCGGCGCGCGAGTTCGAGCGCCGCAACGCCGAGGGCGCGACGATCGCCGAGTATCTCGACACCGTTGCTCTCGCCACCGACGCGGATGTGGCCGGAAGGGGCGGCTCCGTCACGCTTTCGACGCTCCATGCGGCCAAGGGGCTCGAGTTTTCGGCGGTCTTCGCGGTCGGCCTCGAGGAAGGTTACCTGCCGCACGGCCAGTCCTCGGCGGACGAGGACGAGCTCGAGGAGGAGCGGCGCCTGCTCTACGTCGGGATGACGCGCGCGAAGGACGCGCTGACGCTGACGCTGGCCGATCGCAGGATGGTGTACGGCCGGATCGAGCCGCGCCGTCCGTCCCGTTTCGTCGAAGAGATCCCGAAGGCGGCCCTCGACGAGCGGTACTTCGGCCGGCCGGCGCCGGCGGTTTTCTCGGCGAGAGCGTACGAGGCGGAGCCGCAGGACGACCGACCGCTGCGCCGCGGCAAGCGCGTGCGCCATCCGCGCTACGGCTACGGCGTCATCCTGACCGAGGAGGGCAGCGGCGAAGAAACGCGCCTGACGGTCTACTTCGACCGGGCCGGAAAGAAGAAGTTCGTCGCGCGATACGCGGATCTGACTCCGGCTTAGGCGGTCCACCGGGCATGGCGATGCCGAGAGTGACTACCGAGGGGTGACGTCGGCTAAGATAGGCTGAGATCCTCGATGACGCACCATCGGTACACGGTGATCCTCGAAAGGGAAGGGGACGGGGGTTTTCACGCCTTCGTGCCGGCTCTGAGAGGCTGTCACACGCAAGGTGACACCGAAGCCGAGGCCCTGGGCAATGCCGGGGAGGCGATCTCCTTGTACCTCGAGAGCCTCAAGGCGCACGGAGAGCCGATACCGGAAGAAGACCTGCTCATCCGGCCTGTCGAAGTTGGCGTGTGAGTCCGAGGCTTCCGATTGTCGAAGCGAAGGATCTCGCCCGCGTTGCCCGCAAGCTTGGGTTTGTGCTCGATCGGCAGAAGGGCAGTCATGCGGTGTACTTCCGGGCGTCGGACAAGGCCAGGCTTGTGATCCCAATGCACACGGGTCGGTCGATTCGTCCGGGCACACTGCGCGGAATCCTCGAAGACATGGACATCACCGGCGACGAGCTGAGAGATCTGCTCTGAACGGACGTCTCGACCGGAATCAGGTCCGCGCGATCAGGGCGATCATGCGGCCGGCCCTGTCGCGGTCCCGGCGGTAGCTCGCGAACCGGTCGCCGCCGCACTTCGTGCAGGCGGAATGCACCGAGATTGAGGATCGCGGCACCCCCGAGGCTTCGAGCTGGGCGACGTTGACGCCGCGAAGATCGAGGCGAAAGCCGCCGCCGCAGCCCTCGCGCACGAAGTTGCCGGCGAACTGGGCGGCCACCTCTCCGCCGACGTCGTAGCAGCACGGGCCGATTGACGGGCCGAGCCACGCCTGGAGCGATTCGGGCGGCGCGCCGATGCCGCGCAGTGCCGCCACGGCCGCTCCCGCGACGTTTCTCGCCGAGCCGCGCCAACCGGCGTGCGCGGCGCCGACCGCGCCGGGACCTGCGAGAAGGATCGGCACGCAGTCCGCCGTCTGGACGACGAGCGCGGCTCCGGCACGGTCGGTGACGAGCGCGTCGCACTCGCCGACACCCGTTTCACCGGCCCGGGCGACGTCGCGAATGGTCACGGCGGTGTCTCCATGGACCTGGCGTGCCCAGTGGATCCGGATTCCGTCGAGGCCGAGGGCGTCGGAAAAGCACCGCGCGAGAAAGGGCGTCGGCGTCGCCTCGCCTTCCGGCGCGTGCCCGCGTCCGGAAAACGCGACGACGACCCGATCCGGAACGTCGTCGGGCAGGATCACCAGGGCGCCGCCGCGCGTTTCGTCGACCCAGCCCATCGCCGCATTCTAGGAGATCGCGCAATCGCGAGAGAGGCTGTGACTCCTGCTCGGGGCGCGCAGCGAGGAGTCAGGAGCCCGGTCGAGCCCGAATCCGGGCGAGCCGGGCGCCAGTGCGCCCGAAGGGCGCGGATTCCTCGCGAAGCGCGAGCGACGTGCTAATATTTCTGAGTGTCGGCCGTCGAAACGCCCCGTAAAATCAGCGTTTTTCCCGTCATCGGGCTCGAAGTCCACGCCCAGCTCCAGACCCTCTCGAAGATCTTCTGCGGCTGTCCCGTGACGGTCGGCGCGCCGCCGAATTCGGCTACCTGTCCGATCTGCCTCGGCTTTCCGGGGACACTCCCGGTCCTGAATCGCGAGGCGGTGACGCTCGCGCTGCGGCTGGCCGTGGCGGCGCGCGCGAACATCCATCGCGAGTCCCAGTTTGCGCGGAAGAATTACTTTTACCCGGATCTGCCCAAGGGGTACCAGATCTCCCAGTACGACCGGCCCTTCTCGACAGGGGGCGAGATCGTGATCGACACGCCCGGCGGGGAGAAGGCGGTCCGTCTGGTGCGCGCCCATCTCGAAGAGGACGCGGGCAAGCTCCTTCACGACACGCCCTACGCCGACGTGCCCACGGACGTGTCGCTCGTGGATTGGAACCGGGCGGGAGTGCCTCTCGTCGAGATCGTCAGCGAGCCCGACATCCGCTCGCCCGAGGAAGCGGCGGCGTACCTCACGGAGCTCCGCCGTCTCCTGCGTTACATCGAGGTCTGCGACGGCGACATGGAGAAGGGGAGCCTGCGCTGCGACGCGAACGTCTCGGTCCGTGCCTCGGAGAAGTCGCCCCTCGGTACGCGGGTCGAGATCAAGAACCTGAACTCCATCCGATTCGTCGCCAAGGCCATCGAGCACGAGATCGAGCGACAGGGCGAGGCCCTCGCCCGCGGCGAGGCCATCGTTCAGGAGACGCGGCTCTGGGACGAGAAGGCCGGCCGGACCGTCTCGATGCGGAGCAAGGAAGAAGCTCACGACTACCGGTACTTTCCGGAGCCGGACCTGGGCCTGCTGGTCGTGGACGGAGAGTGGATCGCCGAAGCCGCGTCCGGGATGCCGGAGCTGCCCCGGGCGCGCCGCGCGCGCTTCGAGAAAACCTATGGCCTCTCGCCCCAGGACGCTGAAACGCTGGTGTCGGCGCGGGAGCTCGCGGATTACTTCGAGCAGGTGACCGCCGAGAACGTGCCGCCGCGGCTTGCGGCGAACTGGGTGATCGGCGAGGCACTGCGCTGGATGAAGGAGCGGAAGGTCTCGATCGAGAACGCGCTTTCGTTCGCGGTGTCGCCCAGGCGCCTCGCGGGATTGCTCGGCCTCGTCGACTCCGGCGCGATCTCGGCCGCTTCCGCCAAGGGGGTTTTTCTCGCGATGCTCGACTCCCCGGCCGAGGCCGCGGTCCTCGTCGCCGAAAAGGGGCTCGGCCGGCTCGAGGATTCGGGTGCGCTCGAGACGGCCGTTGCCGATGTGGTCGCAGGCAATCCGTCCCAGGTCGCGGCTTATCGCTCCGGCAAGACGCAGACTTTCGGCTGGTTTGTCGGGCAGGTGATGAAGAAGACCGGGGGGCGGGCCGATCCCGGCGCCGTGCGCGAGGCGCTCACGCGGGCGCTCGGGACCGCGGAGCCGTCCGGCTCGTGATCCAGCTCTACGGCGTCTCGAAGAAGTACGGCCCTTTCCGGGACGCATTGAACGACGTGTCCTTTCACGTCGAGCCGGGCGAATTCGTCTTCCTGACCGGGCCCTCCGGCGCGGGCAAGTCGACGCTCCTGCGGCTTCTCTTTCTCGAGGAGCCGCCGACGGTCGGGCAGATTCTCGTCAACGGCCGCAACATCGGAGTGTTGCCCCAGAGCCAGATTCCCTACCTGCGGCGAACGATGGGAGTCGTATTCCAGGATTTCAAGCTCATCGGACGCAAGACCGTCTTCGAGAACATTTCCTTCGTCCAGAACGTTCTGGGCCTCGCCCGCGCGGAGCAAAAGCGCCGCGCGTACCACGTATTGAAGCGCGTCGGACTGCACCACCTGATGAACTCCTACCCCGACGAGCTCTCCGGCGGCGAGCAGCAGCGGGTCGCCATCGCGCGCGCGATCGTCAACGAGCCGACGCTGCTCCTCGCCGACGAGCCGACCGGCAACCTCGACCCGGTGCTGGCGGAGGAGATCATGCGCCTCTTCGTCGAGATCAACATCCGGGGCACGACGGTGGTCGTCGCCACGCACGATCTCGAGATGATCCGCCGCATGGGAAAACGCACGCTCACTCTGGAACGGGGCCGCCTGCACGACCCGGATCGCGCTCGGGAGAGCCCGCCGATCGTGCGCGAGGCTCCGTTCCTGCCGCTGTCGTGACGGTCCGGGGACCGTTGCACCATGGCTAGCCCGCGCTACGTCGTCGCCGAGGCCTGGTCCATCGCCAGGAGCAGCCCCCGGCAGACCGCTGCGGCGATCACGCTGATTGCGCTCGCCCTCTACGTGCCCGGCCTGCTCGCGCTGCTCTCCCGCAACCTCGGGCGTCTCGCCGCTTCGGATGCCGAGCCGACGGCCGTGGTCGTGACGCTGCAGCCGCAGGCCGATGCGCGAGCCATCGCCGCGCGGCTGGCGCAGGACGCCCGGATCAGGACGGTGCGCATCGTGGGAAGCGAGGCTGCCCTCGAGCGCTTCCGCCGCGCCTACCCGGATCTTGGCGCCGCGCTCGCCGACCTCAAGGAGGCGCCGTTCCCGCCGTCGCTCGAGGTGACGCTCAAGGCCGGCTCCGCGCGGTACGCGGCCATCGAGATTGCCGGAACGGCGCGGTTGTGGCCGGGGGTCGAATCGGCGGAGTCGGAGGAGGAGTTCACCCGCCGGTTTCGGGATGCCATCGCCCTCGTCCGCAACGTGGGGCTCTTCCTGGGAGCCGTGCTCACACTCGCGGCGATCCTCTCCGTCGCCTCTGCCGTGCGCCTCGCTCTCGACCTCCACCGGGACGAGGTCGGGATCATGCGCCTGATGGGCGCGACCGAATCGGCGATCCGCGCGCCTTTCTGGCTCTACGCGACGGCCGAGGGGCTGGTGGGCGGGGGACTCGCGCTCGGGCTTCTCTACGCGACGTATCGGTTCACCACGCACTGGCTGGCGCGCGATCCGCATCCGGTCCTGTCGGTCCTCTGGGTTGGCTTTCTCAGCGTGCCCACGGCTCTGTTGCTGCCTGCGGCGGGCGCCGCCGCGGGCCTCGTGGGTAGCCTCCTCTCGCTCGGAAAGCGCCAGACTCGCCGCGTCACGCGGATCGCCTGAGGCAGCGAAGGTCGAGGCCCGCTCAGGCGGCGAGCAGGCTCTTGATGGTCATCGCGAGGAAGAAGGCGATCACGATCTCGCTGACGATCCAGGAATTTTTCGTCATCCAGTCACGCGCCTTCGGGAGCATTTGACTGGCACGTTTGCCAAGCAGCAGCAGGAGGGCCAGCGGAATGCCCGCGAGCGCAACGGTGGCTGCCACGAAGATGAGGCTACGCCACCATGCGACGTCGTGGTGGGCGAGGAACGCGCCGACCGTGAACATGCTCAGCAGGTCACCGGGCAGCAGAAGAAACAGCAGGAATCCCATCTTCAGTGCGAAGACCGGCGTGGCCGCCTCGAGATGCGTCATCCAGCGCGGCGGGTCGGTGCGGGTGCGGCCTCGGAATTGTTTCCAGGCGAGGTAGAGGAGCAGGCCGATGATCGCCAGGTCGACGCCGCGCTCGAGCCGGGCGTTCGCCTTCCAGGGCAACCCGCCACCTTTGAGCAGCGAGGTCAGCCAGTAGGCGAGGGTCACGCCGATGGTCGTCGCGATGCCTGCGCCGGCGAGGAAGAACACCGAGTCGCGTCTCGGACGTTCGCTCGTCGCCAGCAGAATGGCGGTGACGATCTGGGGTCCGGCCACCATGACGAAGGCCATCGGAAGGACGGTCAGGATGTCTTGCATGGGGACGGGGAAAAGCTTCCCCGAAATGGGGCCGGGCGGCAAGCTCGACGCGCCTTGCCGGTGCGCCATTGCCCTGAGAGACTCATAGCGAGGATGTCTCGACTTGCGATAGGCTTCCCGGATTCGCGACGTGCGAAATGGAGGAAAGAGTGAGAGAAAGACGAATCCAGAGACTCCTTGGCGCAGTCGCCTGTCTCTCCCTGGTGCTCGTAACCGGCGCTTCTCCGGCAGGAAAAGAGCGCTACACGGCGATCGTCGACCAGGAATCGGGTCCGCCGCTGCGCCTGACGATCGGCATCAACGATTGGACGACCGACGCGGAGGCTCACCAGCTCCTCGCGGCCTTCAAGTCCGGCGGGAACAACGCGCTGCGCGACGCGATGCTCAAGGGGAGCTCCGGATACGTCTCCGTGACGGGCTCGCTCGGCTGGCCCATGAACGTGGCCCGGACGTACTCGAACGGCTCGGGCACCCGGATCCTGGTCGCGGCGGCGCGGCCTCTCGGGTTCGGAGCGGTCGCGTCCGGGTCCGCGACCACCAACTACCCCTTTGGCGTCATCCAGCTCGACTCGGATGCCAGCGGCAAGTGGACGGGCGTGCTCATCCAGGCGGCGGCCCTCAAGATCGGCGCCGACGGGAAAATCGAGGTCGGTTCCTGGGCAGAGAGGCCGGTCGACCTCTACGACGTCAAGAAGCAGAAGTAGCGCGAGTCAGCGGGAAGACCCGGAATGAGCCGGTTTCTTCCTCGCGGGAAACAAAAAGGAGAATTCCATGAACCGTCGGTGGATGGCCGCGATTGGAGTTGGAGCCGTGATGGCGTTTGTGGCAGGGTCCGCCCTGGCCAAGGAAAAGGCCGACGCCACGGTCAAGATTTCCGAGGGCTCGATGGCTCTCGGCATCGGCTGGAGCTGGGGCCACGGCACGATCACCTACAAGGGCAAGACGCACAAGTTCAAAATCGACGGGCTTTCCGTGGGCGAAGTCGGAGTGACCGAGGCGAAGGCCACCGGCAACGTGTACCACCTGAAGAGTCTTGCCGACTTCGACGGGGTCTACACCGCGGCGAGTGCCGGGGCAACGGCGGGCAAGGGAGCGTCTGCCACCGCGGTCGCCAACCCCAACGGCGTGTCGCTCGTTCTCACCAGCGCGACCAAGGGCGCCAGCCTCAAGCTGGCTGCGGAGGGGCTCAAGATCAAGCTCGAGAACTGACGGGCCGCCCCTGAGAGCGGGCGCGGCGTCGGCGCGCTCGGTACGGTGTGCGGAATTGCGAGCGCCCACGTGGGGCTGATTCGGCGCATAGCCGGCGCAGAGCCTTGATCAGACATATTCCAGACCGAAAGGGGATCACATGAGTTCAGGATCGAGAGTTCGTGCCAGGTTGTCGACGCTGTTACTGGCTGCCTGCGGCCTGATGCTCGCGGCAGGGGTGGCATCCGCAGAGTCGTCGGCCACGTTTCCCGGCGACGTGCCCAACACGTTCCGGCTCTACCTCGGCGGCGAGTATGCGTGGTTCAACACGAACGTGACCTTTCAGGAAAACCTGACCCCCGGTGGGCCGATCGGCGCGGGCGTCGACATGGAGGGCCTGGGCCTGCTGCCCTCCTCGACGCCCGGCTTCGTGGCCCGGGGCTACTGGAACTTTCTCGGCCGTTTCTATCTCGATTTCGGCTACACGGGCTTTCGCCGAAGCCGCACGAAGGCTTTCTCAGTGGACGTTCCCTACGGTGACGTGATTTACACCGCGGGTGCCTCCGTGTCGGCCTCCACGAAATCGGACCTTCCGTATCTCGACTTCCGCTACGACTTCATCAAGAACGAGCACACGCAGTTCGGCCTCTCGCTCGGCGCCTCCTACGTGTCCCTGAAGGCGCAGCTCCAGGCCGCGGCGGGGGTCGTCGGGCCCGGAGGCCCCATCGTCGGGCAGACGGTGACCAGGACGGCGGAAGAGAAGCTCCCGGTGCCGCTGCTCGGCCTCAAGTTCGACCAGCAGCTGGGAGAGGGGGTCTCGTTGGGTCTGATCTTCAACGGCATCTTCGCTCCGGTTTCCCCCTACACCGGCGCGGTGTTCGATGCGGAAGCGCATCTCGACTGGTTCTTCAGCAAGAATTTCGGCCTCAGCGCGGCGTTCGACTACCAGAGGTTCAGCCTGAAGAAGGAGGAGACGACCACCTTCGTCCAGTTCAAGTACAGCTACTACGGCCCGCGTCTTTACGTCACGCTGACCTTCTAAACGCGAGACGGCGAAGAGGAGAGATTCTCGGATGACCCGACGTTTACGCGTTCTTCTGGCCGCTGCCAGTGTGCTGGGTTCGGCGATCGGCGCTCGAGGCCAGGCGGCTCCCGAGTCGTCGGCGACTGCGGCGGAGGAGAGGGAGAAGGCAAACGAGCTCGCCCGGGAGCTCGCCAACCCTGTCGCCAACCTGTGGTCGCTGCAGTTCCAGTTCAACAACTTCCAGCTGACGAACGATCGGTGGCAATATAACCTGAACTTCCAGCCCGTCATGCCTGTGAGCTTGACCAAGGACATCAACTTGATCACTCGGCCAGTCATCCAGGTCTACAACAGCGCTCCCTACGAGACCTCCACGGGGGCGGACGCTCGGACGACCAACTTCGGCGACTGGACGCAGCTCGAGCTCTTTTCGCCGGCCAATAGCGGCCATTGGTTGCTCGGCGCCGGCCCGACGTTCATCTTCCCCACGGCCGGCTCGGTTTACACAGGACAGGGGAAGTTTCAGGTGGGGCCCGCGATCGTGCTCGCCTACATGACCAAGAAGTACATCGTCGGCGTCTTTCCGCAGCAGTGGTGGTCGTACGCGGGAGACGCCAACCGCTCCAACACCAGCCAGATGAACATCCAGCCCATCGCCAATCTCTTCTTCGAGGGTGGGTGGAACGTGGGTTACTCGGGCAACATTCTGGCCGACTGGCGGGCGCCCTCCAACAACCGCTGGACCGTCCCCATCGGTATCGGCGGCGGCAAGGTCGTCAAGTTCGGGCGGCTGCCCGTGAAGATCTCGCTTGCGGGCCAGTACATGGTCACGCAGCCGGATCCGGTGGGCCAGCGATGGAACGTCCAGATCCAGCTGACACCGGTGCTTCCGAAGCTCATCCAGGGAACGCTGTTCGAGTGAGCCGGAGGCCTCCAGGGCGCTTCCGGGCACGAAGATCGGCTCCCGTGACCATCGCCCCGAACCTTCAGGGGGTTTTTACTTCCCCGCGTCGGGCTGACATCGGCCGCTTCCGGCCGGTTCAAGAGGTGCCGTAACCCGAGAACCGAGCCGGCAAATTACCCACCCTTGATACATTTGCATCAGCTTCCGTCCAGAAGATACGATTTTGCTCGTTAAGAGTGGAGTTCGGCGAATTCGAGAAAGGGGAGGGAATTATGGTGGGACTCAAGCATCGAAAGTTCCTGGGCATCCTGCTCGGCGTCGTGACGAGCGCGGCGGCACTCGGCCAGACGGCGGACAAGAAGCCCAACATCCTGTTCATCATGGGCGACGACATCGGCTGGATGCAGCCGAGCATCTATCACCGGGGTTTGATGGTCGGGGAGACGCCAAACATCGACCGCATCGGGAACGAAGGCGCGATCTTCATGACGTACTACGCGGAGCAGAGCTGCACGGCGGGCCGTAACGCGTTCTTCACGGGCATGCATCCGCTGCGCACGGGCATGATCCCGCCGCAGCTGCCGGGCAGCCCGTCGTACCTGCGGCCCGGCACGCCGGCGCTCGCCGTGTTCCTGCACGATCTCGGCTACACGACCGGCGAATTCGGCAAAAATCATCTCGGCGACCACACCGACGCGCTGCCAACAGCGCACGGCTTCCAGGAGTTCTGGGGCTACCTGTATCACCTGGACGCGATGCAGGGCGTGAGCTTCCCGGACATCAACAAGACGGCCACGCAGCAGACGGTCGCGCCGCCTTGCAAGAACACGCCCATCCCTGGGCTGCCGGACGTTCCGGGAGCCGTGGATCCCCGGACGACCACCTGCCTGACGCCTCCGCGGCCGGTGATCTGGTGCAAGTCGTCCGACGGCACGTCGAAGAACCAGAGCTGCCAGGACCAGGGACCGCTGACGCTCGAGCGCTCGAAGACCGTGGACGAGGAGATCTCGGCCAAGGTCGTCGACTTTCTCGACCGGAACGACCCCAAGAAAACCAACAAGCCCTTCTTCGTCTGGTACAACCCGGCGCGCATGCACATCACGACCGTGCTGTCGGACAAGTACATGGCGATGGTCGGCCAGGCGGGCGGCAAGGACTGGGGTGTCAACGAAGCCGGCATGAAGCAGATGGACGACAACATCGGCGTCGTTCTGAAGAAGCTCGAGGACATGGGGCAGCTCGACAACACGATCGTCGTCTTCACGACCGACAACGGCGCCGAGACGATCACGTACCCGGACGGCGGCACGACGCCGTTCAAGGGTGGAAAGCTCAGCACCTGGGAAGGCGGCATGCGCGCTCCGTGCGTCATCCGGTGGCACGGGGTCATCAAGCCGGGAACCATCTTCAACGACATCTTCGCGTCCCTCGACTGGGTGCCCACGTTCGTCGAGATCGCCGGAGGCCCCAAGGGCGACGGACTGAAGAAGAAGATCGAGGCCGGACAGTACCCCGGCATCGTCAAGACGACGCTCGATGGCCACAACCAGATCGATTACCTGACGGGCAAGTCGCCGAAGGCGGCCACCGACGTCTTTTTCTATTACTCCGGGGCGGATCCCTCGGCTGTGCGCTACAAGAACTGGAAGATCTATTTCACGATGGTTTCCGACGCTCCGGCCGGCTTCATCTCCGGCGCCCTGCCGTACCACTGGGCCCAGGTCGTCAACATCAAGCGCGACCCGTTCGAGACGTCGCTCGGGGAGCAGTACAAGACGCTGACCGGCATGGGCGGCGCCCTCGCGGGGCCGGTGACGGCATACGTTTACGACTGGAACATGCTTCCCATCGGGCAGTCGTTGTGGCTCCAGGAGCTGGAGACATACCAGCAGTTCCCGCCGATGCAGGATCCGGCGAGCTACAACCTGACTCAGGTCATGGACCAGCTCAAGAAGGCACACGTCGCCAGTCACGCGGGCGAGTAGGGTGAAGTAACGGATCGGATCAGAGCGGGCGTCCGACTGGGCGCCCGCTTCTTAGCCATCGGTTTCTGGCTGCGCAACGATGCTCGCCCCGAGCGTCTTCCCGTGCACGGAGCCATCGATGACGTTCTCGAGAATGGCAAAAACCGCGGGCAAGCCCGCCCGCAAGGTCGCCGAGATCACGTGGGACTACCTCGCCACGTTCGACGTCCGGCAGGCCGACTCCGCGATACAGTACATCAAGGAGCACGCCAAGTCCGGCAAGCCCTTTTTCATGGACGTCAACAGCACGTCGTGCTTCAGGCCGAAAAGTAGTGGAACGCCATGGGCACGGGCGGATTCGGCCGCTTCGGCGGTGGCATGGCTCAGGCCACACAGAGCACGGTTCCGATCGGGACGCTCGTCGTGACGATGAACAACCCGAAGACCCAGGAGCTGATCTGGCGCGGCATGGCCCAGGATCAGATCAACACGAGCGGCAGCGATCGCGGCCAGACACAACAGGCGATTCAGGAGATTTTCAAGAGCTTCCCGCCCGGCTCGACGAGCAAGTAGTCAAGCGCCGTCCGCGTCAGCTCGGCGTGCTCTGGAGGTGACGACATGGTCGAAGACAAAAAGGCGGCTCTCAAAGAGAAGGCGAAAGAGGAATTCCGCCTCATGCTGCTGATCACGGCGTTTCTCGCGGCCGTCTTCGTCGCCTTTCTCACATACCGCAGGCTGATCTCCCGCGAGTTCGGCGTCACGTCCTTCCATTACGGTTTCGCCCTCATCGAGGCTCTCATCGTCGCCAAGGTCATCCTGATCGGGAAAGCCCTGGGGATTGCGAAGAAGGCATCGGGTCGGGCGCTGATCTACAGCGCGCTGCGGGCCTCTGTCTTCTACGCGGTCCTCGTCGGCATCTTCGCCGTGCTCGAGCACATCGTCGAGGGGCTCCTCCACCACAAGACGCTCGCGGCGAGCATCCAGGAGCTCCTGGATCAGGGCGTCTACGAGATCCTCGGCCGAACCCTCGTGCTCTTCGTCGCGTTCATACCGTTCTTCGCGCTGTGGGAGCTCGATCGCGTGCTCGGCGAGAGGAAGCTCTTCGACCTGTTCTTCCGCAGTAACTCGCGTCCGGCTGCGTGACGGCGGATCCTCATAGGGGGTTTTCCGTGGGAACCCGAAACCGGCGTTTTTCGAACCGAACGATCACAACCATCCTGCTCACTCTGGCTCTCCGCGCGATCGCCGCAGGAGCTCAGGCGCGGGCCGACCCACTCCCGTCCTGGAACGACGGGCCGGCGAAGAAGGCCATCGTGGAGTTCGTCAAGACGACGACGACCCCGGGCAGCCCGCAGTTCGTCTCGCCGGGAGAGCGCATCGCGACGTTCGACCAGGACGGCACGCTGTGGGTCGAGCATCCGGTCTATTCACAGCTCATCTATTGCCTGGACCGGGTTCCGGCGCTGGTGAAGGCCAAGCCCGAGCTCGCCAACGTCGAGCCGTTCAAGGCGGTGATGTCGGGCGATCGCGAAGCCATCGCCCGGCTTCCGATGGCCGACATCGAGAAGATCGCGGTAGCGACCCTTACGGGGATGTCGGTCGACGATTTCAACGCCGACGTGAAGAGGGGGTCGGCGGCGGCCAGGGACCCGCGCTGGAAGCGGCCTTACACGGAGCTGACCTACCAGCCGATGCAGGGGGTTCTGAAGTACCTGCGCGCCAACGGCTACAAGACTTACATCGTCACAGGCGGGGGCCAGGATTTCGTGCGCACTCGGAGCGCGTCTACGGCATTCCGCCCGAGCAGGTGGTCGGCACGGCGGGCGCGACGAGGTACGGCTACGCCCAGGACGGCCGTCCGTTCCTGACCAAGGAGCCGAAGATGGTTCTGAACGACAACAACGCCGGAAAGGCCGAGGGCATCCATCTGATGATTGGGCGCCGGCCGCACGCGGCCTTCGGCAATACGGCAGGCGATCAGCAGATGCTCGAGTACACCGGCGCCGGCGACGGCGCACGGTTGATGATGCTCGTGCTCCACGACGACGCGAAGCGCGAGTACGCATACGGCCCGGCGACGGGGCTGCCGGACACCAAGGTCGGAACGTTCACCCAGGTGCTCTACGACGAGGCGATCAAGAAGGGCTGGACCGTCATCAGCATGAAGAACGACTGGAGGGAAATCTTCGCCTTCGAGTAGCGCGGGATGTGCGAGGACCTCGAGATGGACGAAGCGCGCGATTTGTCTCGCCGGTCGGACCGACGGAGGCATTCGGGTCGTCAAGGAGAGTCATGAAACCCACCGAGCCGCACTCGCTTCTCGTCCGGGCGGCCGAGAAGTCTCGGTCCCTCTTTCTCCTCGGGATTCGCCTGTACATCGGGTACCAGAGCGTCGTTTCGGGCTGGGCGCACCTGCACAACGTGCCAAACATGACCGCTTTTTTCGCCTCGCTGCGCATTCCGTTTCCGGAGGCGAACGTCTACGTGTCCGGATTGGCGGAGCTCGTCGGGGGTGCGCTGTTGCTGATCGGCCTCGCCTCGCGTCTGACCTCCCTCGTGCTGACGATCGACTTCTTCGTGGCGATGTGGACGGTCGAGCTCAAGAATTACGGATTTTCGATCAAGAGTCTGGCCGCGCAGGTCTGGAGCGACCAGAGCCCCATCCTTGGCGACACGGCCTTTCCATTTTTCGCAACGGCGTTGATCGTGCTGCTCTTTGGTCCGGGCCGCCTGTCGATCGATGATGTGATCCGGCGGCGTCGCGCGGCGGATGATGATGATGCGGGTGCTGCATGACGACGCGAAGCGCGAAGGGCTGGACGGTCATCTGCATGGAGAGCGACTTGAGGCGAGTCTTCGCATTCGAGCCCTGAGGGCTTCTTCCGATCCGATTGGCTCCCAACGCAGGACGATGAATCCGAGATCCATCCGCGCCATTCTTGCGGGTGCGGCGCTTTTCGCGTGTCTCGGAGCCCGCGTCTCGGGCCAGACACCCGAGACCGCCGGGGAATTCTGGCCGACGATCGACATCCACGCGCAACTGCGATCGGACGTTCGGCTGCTTGCGATCGGCGGGCTCGAGAGCGGCGAGGACTTCGCCTACCGGCAGTGGTTCGCCGGGGCCGGTCTCGGCTACCAGTGGGAGCGGTTTTCGAAGCCTCATCCGGCGAACATCGATCCGGACAAGGAGCACGTTCTGGTCGCCGGCGTGGGCTACGAGTACCTCGACACCGTCCAGTCCGGGTCGACGAAGCGGGAGAATCGCCTCGTCGTCGAGGCGACGCCCCGGCTTCGCCCGCCTTTCGAGCTTCTCGTCAGCGACCGCAACCGGGTCGAGTTTCGGTGGGTCAACGGGGACTACTCGACGCGCTACCGCAACCGCGTCACGGTCGAGCGCGACTTCCTGATCCGCGAGTTTCACCTCGCCCCGTACGCCTCGGCCGAGCTCTTCTACGACGGCGCGAATCACTGGTACGAGGAGCGGTACGCCGCAGGCCTTCAGCTGCCGTACAAGCGCTCATTCAAATTCAGCGCGTACTACCTGCGGCAGAACTGCACGACCTGTTCCCCGGCGCATCTGAACGTCGTGGGGATGACGGTCGATGTCTTCCTCGGAAGCGGGGAGTGACGGGTGGAGCCGGACTACTTCTGTGGCTGCTGCTGCGGGGGCGCGCCACCGTTCGTCGCGGCCGGCATCGTCGGCACTCCGTTGTTCATCGTCGCGTTCGCCGGCGCATAGGCGTCGGAGGCGCCTGGTGTGCCCTGGTACTGCCAGTTTCCGACTGGTGCGCCGTTGACTCCGGTGGTGCCGTTCTGTCCGCCCACGGAGCTCAGGTTCTGCCGGCCGGCCTGACTGCTGCCGCCCGACCTCGGAGGAACTCCGATCACGACGAGGTGCTCGCTTCCTTCCATGGAGAGGTTGGCATTCCTGGACACGCCCTGGAGCCCCTGCTCGATCCAGAAAGCCTTGTCCCCCGACATCGGCGTGATGGACCGCACGTCCTTCTGCCGCAGGCTCATGAGCTCTCCGGACTGCCACTCGTGAAACAGGTACGTGCCGTTCTTGAGCGTCGGCTTGTCCCTGGCGGTCATGGCTCCCGACGGAGTGAGAGCGATCTCGTAGATTGTCGATGCCGCCGCCCCGGTGAGCCGTGTAATTTTCTTGACCCGCGTTTGCGCCAGGCTCGTGGATCCTCCGTCGGGCCAGGCGTTGAAGACGTACTTCCCGCCCATCAGTGCCGGCTCGTTCAGGGAGACCATGGCCCCGGACGGGACGAGCTCGATCTTGAACATATTCTGCTGGGCTCGGAGGAGGGACGCACAGGCGAGAAGAGTCGCGGCGGCGAGCCCGATCCGGTGGTTCATGAACTGTCTCCTTGGAAGGTACAAGCATAGCACGCGGTCGTGCAGCGGCGGCGAAAGGTCGGGAATCCCTCGGTTCCGCAACGCTAGACTGGGGGGCGTGGAGGTTGTTGCCGATGAACACCGACCGGGTCCATCCATTCCGTCGGGCCGTCTTCGGCCCGCTCGCGCTCGCTCTACTGCTTCTGAGCAGCGCCGCCTGCTCGCTGTTCCACAAGACGCAAACGACGCCGAACATCGCCGCCCCGGGCCAGGGCGACCTGACCATCACCGAGCTGCAAAACATGGTCCTCCGGTTTGCGGACGACTATTCCTCGTCCGTCGCGCATGCCGCCGATGCAGCGGCGAAAAGCACGGGAACCCGGGGGGCGCAGGTGGCCTCAAGTGGAAGCTCGAGGAAGCCACCGCCGTCTACGTGAGCGCGACCGGGGAGAATCCCATCTGGAACGCGCTGGACGTGGTCGTCCTGACGGTGGTTTCCCGGATGGTGATCGAGGACGCGACAGCGAGGGAGGAGTTTGGCGCCGCGGTCGGGCCTCTCATCGAAACCCACAGAGAGCTCGAGGCGAGCGCATGGGCTCTCGTCGCCCAGATTCTCGGTCCCGGGCAGAGGGAGGAGCTCGAGGGCCTGATCGTCGAGTGGCGGCAGCGGAACCCCCACGAGCGCAGCGTCGGTGCGATCCACTTCCGCGAATTCGCGCTGGCGACCGAGAAGGGGAGCCCGCTGAGCAAGCTCCGCACCGGCAGCGTCTTCACGCTTCTTCACCTCGACCCCTTCGCGGGCCTGGACCCGACGACGATCGCCATCGAGCAGTCGCGCGAGCTCGCCGCGAGAACGGTCGCATTCCTCGAGCGGGCGCCGACACTGATGCGCTGGCAGGCCGAGCTGCTTGCGTTCCAGCTTGCCAGCCAGCCGGATCCCCAGGCGCTCGTGGCCGACGCCGGCAGGGTTTCCCGGGCGATGGAAGGGATCTCCCGGACGACCGAGGGCCTTCCGACGCTCGTGGACGAACAGCGCAAGGCGGCCATCGAGCAGCTGCTCGCGGGGGTGGCCGCGGAGCGCGCGGCGATCCTGAAGGAGCTCGACGCCCGGCAGGCCACGGTCGAGACCCTGCTCGGCCAGGCCCGCCAGACACTGGAAGCCGGGACGGCGATGTCGAACTCGCTCGACGCAACGATCAAGTCCCTCGACGCGTTCGTGCACTACGTCTCGCCGGCGCCGGACCCGAACGCTCCGAAGCCGGCGGCGACCGGTAAGCCGTTCGACCCTCTCGACTACGGCAAGGCCGCCACCGACGTCGGCGGAATGGCCCGTGACCTCACGGCCCTCCTCAGCTCGGTGGACAAGTCGGTTCCGGCGATCGGGCAGGCGAGCCAGGAAGCGGCCGAGAACTTGAAGCGCGTGGTGGATCGTGCCTTCTGGCGGGGCCTCGTGCTCGTCGCGACTCTGCTCGTGGGCTCGGTGCTGGCGGCGCTCGTGTACAAGGGCCTCGTGCGCAAACTGTTCGCCCGCGACCGGCCCGCCGCCCAACTCCCGCTATGATGCCGCGGTGCGTCTGAGCAGGAAGGTTCTGGCCAGCGCGTCGTTGGCCGCCCTGCTCGGCGGAGCGGTCGCCTGCCGGGAGCAGCCGTCGCAGCCGGTGGCGGCGACCTCCACGCCGACTCCGGCATCGAGCGCCGTCAACGCCACTTTCGTCGGCCGCGAGAAATGTGCGCCCTGCCATGCCGAGGAAGAGCGCCGGTGGAAGGGCTCGCACCACGACCTCGCGATGCAGGAGGCGACCGTCGAGACGGTTCTCGGCGACTTCGACAACGCGACCTTCACGCACTACAAGGTCACTTCGACCTTCTTCAAGCGCGACGGTAAATTCTTTGTCCGGACCGACGGCCCGGACGGCAAGCTCCACGAGTACGAGATCGCCTACACCTTCGGGGTGTACCCGCTGCAGCAATACCTCATCGCCTTCCCGGGCGGCCGGTACCAGGCCTTGAACGTGGTCTGGGACTCGCGTCCGGCGAAAGAGGGGGGGCAGCGCTGGATTCATCTCTATCCGAAGGAAGAGGTCGCGCACGACGACCCGCTCCACTGGACGGGCGCCTACCAGAACTGGAATTACATGTGCGCCGACTGCCACTCGACGAACGTCAAGAAAGGCTACGCGGCCGCATCCAACGGCTACGCCACCACCTGGTCCGAGCTCGACGTCTCGTGCGAGGCCTGCCACGGGCCGGGCTCGGCGCACGTCTCCTGGGCCGAGGCCGTGAAGGCCGGGAAGGCGAAGAAGGACGACGCCGACAAGGGGATGGCCGTCACGCTCAAGAACGACAAGGCGAGCTGGGACATCGACATGAAAACGGGCCTGGCCAAGCGCAGCATCCCTCTGGCCTCGCACGCCGAAATCGAGACCTGCGCGCGGTGCCACGTGCGCCGATCGGTGGTCGCGGCCGACTACGAGTACGGCCAGCCGCTCATGCAGACGTACCGCCCGGCGCTTCTCGCGGAAGGGCTGTACTACCCCGACGGCCAGATCCAGGACGAGGTCTACGAGTACGGCTCGTTCCGGCAGAGCAAGATGTACGCGGCAGGCGTCACGTGCTCCAACTGTCACGACCCGCACGACCTGAAGGTGAAGGGCTCCGCCGACCGGGTTTGCGCCGGGTGCCATCTGCCGGAGAAATTCGACACGCCGAAGCACCACTTCCACAAGGCGGGCTCGAAAGGCGCGCAGTGCGTTGCCTGCCACATGCCGACGCGCGACTACATGGTCGTGCACGCGCGCCACGACCACAGCATGCGGATCCCGCGGCCCGACCTCTCCCTGACGTTGGGAACGCCGAACGCGTGCGTCCAGTGCCACAAGGACAAGTCGAACCGGTGGGCCGCGGATGCGGCCCTGAAGTGGTGGGGCGACAGGGTCCGCCAGGAGCCTCACGACGGCCAGACGATCCAGGCCGGCCGCGAAGAGCTCGCGGGCGCGGAGGCCTCGCTCGCTCGCCTGGTCGAGGATTCGAGCAGGCCCGCCATTCGGCGGGCCACGGCGGCTTCGCTGCTCGGGCGTAACGGCGGGCCGGGCGCCCGCGCCGCGCTCGTGCACGCCCTCGGGGATCCGGATCCGCTGGTGCGGGACGGGGCGCTCTCGGCGGCCGAAGCCCTCGAGCCCGGCGAACGTCTCGCGCTGGTTTCGCCACTGCTCCGCGACCCGGTCCGAACCGTCCGCATCGATGCGGCCCGAACGCTTGCCTCGGTGCCGAGGGACTCGATGAATTCCTCCGAGCGCGGGGACTTCGAGCGCGGGCTCGCGGAGTACGTCCAGTCGCAGATGGTCGATGCGGATCGCGCGGAAGCACACCTGAACCTCGCTGCGATCGACATCGATCGGGGAGAGCTCGACAGGGCCGAAGGCGAGTATCGGACCGCCCTCGCGCTCATGCCGGCGATGGCGGGAACGTACGTCAACCTCGCGGATCTCCATCGCCAGAAAGGCCGCGAGGACGAGGCCGAGAAGGTGCTCCGCCAGGGCGTTACCTTGGCGCCCGGCGACCCGGGAATCCATCATGCCCTCGGCCTGACGCTCGTTCGTCAGAAGCGGATGCGCGAAGCGATTCTGGAGCTTCAGAAGGCGGCCACGCTGCCTCCGGAACGCGCGCACTATGTGTACGTGTACGCGGTCGCGCTCGACTCCCTCGGGCAGACCGACAGAGCGCTCGAGGTCCTCGCGGCCGCGCATGGCCGGCACCCCGGTAACCGCGAGATCCTTTCCGCCCTCGCGTCGCTGAGCGCGAAGTCCCGCCACTGGGCTGCCGCGGTGGGTTATGCTCGCAAGCTCGTCGAGCTCGACCCATCCGACCCGGAGGCGCAGAAGTTTCTCGACGAGCTCACCGCCACACGCCCGCCGGTTCCCCGTTGAGTGCGTGCGGGCCGTCGTCCCGAGGGCTTGCCGTGCTCCTTTGGGATGACAGGAGGAGACGCTCGGCGCGACGACCCTCGGGCCATGTCATCCTGAGCGAAGCGAAGGATCCCGGGATTTGCCGGCGGCGCTGGCGATCAAGCACGGGATCCCTCGTCGCTCGCCTCCCTGACTGGGGTGCGGTTCGGCCCATCGAGGCGCGTCTCCGGCAACTTGTCAGCCCGAGCGAAGCGAGAGATGCCCCATGAGTCCAGGCGCAGCGGGGAGGGCCCGGTTAGCTCGCGGCCGCGACTGATTTCTCCCGCCCCCTCTTCTTGAAGTGAGGCAGGTCCGGCTCGCCGAGAAGGCGGGCCAGACCCTCCCACCCGCGAACGTGCTCGCAGACGACCTTGATGGCCGAGGTCAGGGGCACGGCCAGGACCGCTCCGGCAATTCCCCAGATCGTTCCCCAGAAGACGAATGCCACCATGACGGTCAGCGGGAAGAGGCGCACCTTGCCGCCCACGATGTAGGGCGTCAGGACGTTGCCCTCGAGAAACTGCATCAGGCTGTAGACGAGGAACACGAGCAGGGCCTTCTCGCCGTCGTACTGGAAGTACGCGACCGCGACGGCCGGGACGAGCGACACGATGACGCCGACGTAGGGAAGCAGGATCGCGATGCCGGCAATCGGCCCGAGCACGTAGTAGTAGTTGATTCTCAGGACCATGAGGCCGAGCGTCGTGGCGGCGGCCATGATCATCATCACGAACGAGAGCCCGAGCGCGTACGCCGTCATCGTGCGCGAGATCGCCCCCGTGACGTCCGCCTCGCCCAGGCGCTCGTTGCGCGTGAAAATGCCCGCGAGCACGCGGCCAAACTTCTCGCGGTCCTTGAGCATGAAGAAGGTGAGAAACGGAATCGTTGCGGCGTAGAGCAGGGTGCCGAGCGTTTCGCCGACCTGCGCGAAGAGGGCGCGCGTGGTGTCCAGCTGCGACCCGGTGACCTTGACCTCGCGCACGCCCGGCGACTCTTCGGGCAGGATGCTTCCCATGCGCTCGCGCAACCGGTTGACGAACTCCATGACGTGGTTCACGAGGTCGCGGATCCGAGCCTGGTAGCGGGGTAGCTCTGCGAAGAACTGGTTCAGCTGCGCCGTGACGTTGATGACGAGCAGCGCGACGCCGCCGACGATGACGAAGAGAATGAGCATGATTGCGAGCACGCGCGGAACGCCCGCGCGCTCGAGCAGGGACACGAACGGGCGCAGGGCGAAGGAGAGGAACAGGGCGAAGGCGACGGGCACGAGCAGCGGCCGCCCGTAGTAGAGGAGGCCGATCACGGCGGCCGTCGAGATGGCCGTCAGGCCGACGACCCGCGGGGGCGGACTGTGGGGAGCTTCGGCCTCCGATTGGGACGTCAAAAAACCCCCTCAAGGGGAGGGGGTTCGGAAAGGCGCGGAAAGGCTCCTCGGCTCACGTTCCCGAAACGAGGGTGACGACGATCTGCGCCCGGCGATTCTTCGTGCGGCCCTCGGCGCTGCTGTTGTCGTACGCGGGATCGGAAGCACCCTTGGATTCCGTCGTGATGCGGCCCGGGTCGATGCCATGGCGGGTCACGAGATACTCCTTGGCGGCCTGCGCGCGTTTGGCGCCGAGCTCGAGGTTGGCCTTCTCGGTGCCGGAGTTGTCGGTGTAGCCGGTGACGACGGCCGTGGCGTTGAGGTCGTTCTTCATCCGCAGCGCCACGCCGTCGAGCACCGCCTTGGCGATGTTCGTCAGGCGCGCGCTCTTGCCGTCGAAGAGGATCTCGTCGGTCGTGGTCTTCGGGGCCGGGCGCGGCGGCGGGGGAGGAGCCGGAGCCGTGGCCGCGGGCGCCGCGGCCGTGCTCTCTTCCACGATCGGCTCGGCCGCGGGCGCCGGGACGACGACCGGAGCCGGGGGCGCGGGCGGCCATGCGGCGTACGTGAATCCCATGATGCCGCCGAACGGGTTCGGGTTGATGCCGTGGTCGAAGAGCATGTTGATGTTCGTATTGAGAGCAGCCGCAAACGCCCAACCGGTGTGGCCGAACCAGATGCGCGCGCCCGCATTCAGCGTGGCGTAGTTGGCCTCGGGGCGGTCTCCGCCGTCGAAGACGTTGTAGTTGATCTCGCCGATGATATGGATGATATCGATCACGGGAACGTCGGCGCCGAATCCGAAGCGCAGGAGGTTCGGCAGCCGCACATCGACGTCCGTCGGCTGGCCGACGAGCGTGTAGGACGCTGCAGCCGTGAAGACCGACTTCGTCACGGCGGCGCCCCACTCCCAGTCCGACCGGTTCGAGTTCAGGTTGGTGTGGACGATGTCTCCCGACCCGTTCGAGACGTTCTGATTTCCGACGGGGAACAGTCCCGCGAACCAGATTCCGAAACGCAGGTCCGGATCCGCCTCCGAGTGAAAGCTGACTTTGGTGCCCACGCGGATCTTCTGTCCCTCGGTGATGTCGAACGGCCCGACGAGGCCGATTCCGTTGATGACACCCCGCTGCCAGCCGCCCCCCGACTTCGCTCCCGTGCCGCCGCCGGAGATGTAGACGGACCACCAGTTGGTCAATCCGAGGCCGAACGAGGGGCCGAAGCCCCACTGGCTGAAGGTGCGGGTCCGTTTGTCCTCGTCGCCCGGATCGTACTGGCCAGCGACGCGCTGGGTGTACCAGCCATAGAACCCGAGTGTGAACTGCCCGGCTCGGGGACCGTCCGCGGTTGTCATCGTGAAGAGTCCGATGTCGCCTCCCGCGTTCGGGGCGATGACGGCAGGCTGCCCAAGAGCGGCGCCGGCGATGAGGCAAGTCAGCATCCCGAGGAGCAGGGTCCGCTTCGGCATCATGAACTGTCTCCTTTCGAGCCCGGACGGGAAACGTAGCTGCCGAATAGAATAAGCCAAATCGGCAAAATTGCCAAACATCTTCTGACTGGGCAGGGGGCCGTCCTTCCGGACAGGTGTCCCTCGCGGTACGGCGTGGGGCGAGTTGAAGCAGACAGCGGCCGTCTTCTCGGCTCGATCCGGATTGCGTTTGGAATCTGGCCGCCGCTGCTGAACTCGCCTTCAGGGACGTTGCCGCTCGGGCAGACCTAGACCTTGGGCTGCATGACCAGGGACATCTTTTCCTGAAAGCTCCGCATGATGGCGGGGCCGCGGATGGACGAGATGGCCTTTTCGGTATGGCGGATGAGGTCGCGCACCGCCTCGACTCCGCGGCCGCGATCGATCTCGGCGAGGGCCTGCTTGTAGGGGCGGTCGATGCCGGGGAGGTTTGCCTCGCCGATTGCCGTCTCCGCCTCCTGCTTGACCCGGGTGCAGAGGATCATGAGGATCTTCTTCTCGTCGCCGATCACGCCGCCCGGCGCGGAGGAAGGCATGGGCGCCGGTGGCGTCGGAGCCGCGGGCGGTGCCGCTGGTGCTGCGGCGCTCGGGGCCGGCGATGGCCGCGGCGACGTATCCCGCGCGCGCATCGTGACGAGATCCGCGGTCACGAGGCCGTAGAGAACCTTTGCCGTGTCGAACGAGTTGGAGGAAACTGCGCGTGCAAGCTCCTCGACCGAGCGGCGGCCGTCGATCCGGATGACGAGGTTCCATTCGGGAGGCGACAGCGTCACCGGCTCGGTCAGCTCCCGCCCCTTCAGGATCGGAACGTGGTCGACGCTCGGGATCTTTCGGGCGAGGACCTTCCACTCGTCGAGGCGGCGGGCAGCCTCCATGAGCAGGGAGGTGTTCGTCTTGTCGACGGTGACCGCCTCGGTCTCTCTTCCCGGACTGAACTGGAAGTCCCCGGTCGACCAGATGGCGAGCGCGTAGACGGCCTCTTCCCCCGACTGGCTGCCGAGCTCCGCGTGCACGATCCGGCCGTTCTTCAGGTAGATATAGCCCCGCTCCGCCCCGCGCGCCAGCATGAACATCCCGGTCTTGCCGGACACCGAAACGAGCTGGATGATGTCGGGGACGGGGAGCTCCTGGATGGACCCCTGGAACGACATACGTCTTCAGATGCTAGCACCCGTCGGGGAGGGATACGGGAAACGGGATACGGGAAACGGGATACGAGATACGGGAAACGGGATGCGGGGTACGGGATCGGGCTAGCGGGTGGGCGCGGCGTGAACGTGGCAGATCGCAACGGCCAGGGCGTCGGCGGCGTCGAGGGGGATCCGGGCGCGCTGGCGGGCCAGCAGCGACAGCACCATCGCCCGCACCTGCTCTTTCTCCGCCTGGCCGTAGCCGACGAGCGCCTTCTTGACCAGGCGGGGCTCGTACTCGAAAACGGGCAGGGCCGCACGGGCCGCCGCCGCGAGCAGGACGCCGCGTGCGTGAGCGAGCTTCAGGGCCGACGCGATGTTCCTGGCCGCAAACACCGTCTCGACCGAGACCGCCGCCGGGCCGGTCCGCCCCATGAGCGCGAACGCGGCCGCGGAGAGGAACTCGAGCTTGTCCGGAAGGGGCAGCTTCGCCGGCGGCCGCCAGACTCCGCAGCATTCCAGCGTCAGCCGTCCGCCCTCGAAGGCTACGATCCCGAAACCGGTCGCGACGGTTCCGGGGTCGAGGCCGAGGATTTTCATGGGGGTTACTTCTCGGCGGGTGCTTCCGCGAAATCGAAGTTTGCCCAGACGTTCTGGACGTCGTCGTGGTCCTCGATCGCCTCCATGAGCCGGACCATCTGCTCGGCCTTGCGCGAATCGAGCGCGACCTCTGTCGTCGGGATCATCGAGATCTCGGCGACCGCCAGCGGAAGTCCCTTGGCTTCCAGCTGCTTCTTGACCTCGTCGAAAGTCTCGGGCGCGGTCTGGATCTCGTGGTACTGGTCCGTGGTCGCGACGTCGTCCGCTCCCGCCTCGATGGCGGCTTCCATCACCGTGTCCTCGCTCGCCTTGTCCTTCTCGATGGCGATGTAGCCCCTCTTCTGGAAGAGGAAGCGCACCGAGCCCGACTCGCCGAGGTTGCCGCCGTGCTTGGAGAAGATCGTCCGAATCTCGGGCAGCGTTCGGTTCTTGTTGTCCGTGAGCGTCTCGATCAGCACCGCGGTGCCTCCCGGTCCATACCCCTCGAAGGTGATCTCCTCGTACGAGACGCCGGGAAGCTCTCCGGTGCCGCGCTGCACGGCGCGCTTGATGTTGTCGGCCGGCATGTTGACGGCCTTCGCGTCGTCAATGGCCTTGCGCAGACGCGGATTGGACTCGGGCGCGCCGCCGCCCTGCTTGGCCGCCATCGTGATCTCGCGGATGAGCTTGGTGAAGAGCCGGCCGCGCTTGGCGTCGGCCGCGCCCTTCTTGTGTTTGATCGTGCTCCACTTGCTGTGACCGGACATGAAATCTCCTATCGAGCGCGGATTATATGAGGACGAGATGCGGGATGCGGGATGCGGGATCCGGGATGGGGATCCGGGATGCGGATGCGGGATGGGGGATCAGGAGGAAGATGCGGCTTTCTCGTCGACGACGAGTCGCTCGCGAGCGCGATCGGGCGGTTCTCCTTGATTTTATTGCGTTTCCAGCGACAATAGGCTGCAGTCCATGGCGAAGAAAGTTCTTTTGATCGAATATGAGCCGCGGTATATCGAGCGGATTCGGAACTTGCTGACTCCGCTCGGGCACGCGGTCACCGAAGCCCACGACGGCGAGGCCGGCCTGCAGGCCTTCAACGCCGCCAAGTTCGACGTCATCCTGCTCTCCGGCATGCTGCCCCGGCTGCCGAGCGCCGAGGTCATCCGGGAGGTTCGCAAGAAGGGGGGCGCCACCGCTCCGCCCATCGTCCTGATGATGAGCGGTTACAAGGGATCCAATCGCAAGGCGGACGCCCAGAAGGTCGGCGCATTCGACATCCTTGTGAGGCCGTTCTCCGACGAGGACTTCATGACCTCGGTCCGTGAGGCCCTCGACTCGACCGACCTCGGAGCGCGGACGACGCGCATCGACACCGCGCAGGTGGCGGCAGACGCTTCTCCGCTGACGTCCTCCGACATCTTTTCCGACGTCCTGGACGACCTCGGGGCGGACGCGCCGCGGTTGCCGGTTCCGCGCCCGCCGTCTCCGGCGGTTCCTGCCGTCGCTCCCGCCGCTGTTGCTCCCCCTGCGGTGCCGCCCGCGGCGGCGACGCGCCCGCCGCTGCCCGAGCGCGACATGGACAAACGCCTGCGGGACACGCTTTCCGGGCTCATGCCGTCGCGTCCGACAGGGGCGGCACGGCCGCCGGCGACGCCCTCGGAAAAGACGCCGCCGCCGGGCGTTTCCCAGGCCCCGGCTCGGCCGAAGCTCTCGTCCGATACCGACGTGGACCGCATCATCTCGGACACCCTCTCGGGCATGGCGATTCCGAAGCCCAGGCCAGCCGCGACCGGGACGCCGGCTCCTGCGCCGGGGCCTCCCGTCGCCGCGCGCAAGCGCGAAGAGCCCGCGGCCGCCGTGCCGTCCTCCGGTCCGGATCGGTTCGGCCAGTACGAGATCCTCGAGAAGATCGCCAGTGGCGGGATGGCCGAGCTCTACAAGGCCAAACGCACGGGCGTCGAGGGCTTTCAGAAGATCGTCGCGATCAAGAAGATCCTGCCGCACCTGGCCGAGGACGAGGCCTTCGTCACGATGTTCGCGGACGAGGCCAAGCTCGCCGCGCAACTGAACCATCCCAACATCATCCACATCTACGATCTCGGCAAGATCCAGGCCGGCGGGTACTTCATCGCGATGGAGTACGTGGACGGCAGGGACTTACGCGCCCTTCAACAGGCGGCCGCCAGCTCCGGAGTGCCGCTGCCGGTTCCGCTGGCCGTGTACATCGCCTCGAAGGTCGCCTCGGCGCTCGATTACGCGCACCGCCGCCGCGACGCGGAGGGCCGCGAGCTCAACATCGTGCACCGCGACGTGTCGCCGCAGAACATCCTCATCGCGTACGAGGGTGACATCAAGCTCTGCGACTTCGGGATCGCCAAGGCGGCGTCCAAGGCCTCGAAGACCCAGTCGGGCGCGCTCAAGGGCAAGATCCAGTACATGTCTCCCGAGCAGGCGTGGGGACGGCCCATCGATCGCCGGAGCGACCTCTTCTCGCTCGGCGTGGTCCTGCACGAGCTGCTCACAGGCGAGCGGCTCTTCCGCGGCGACACCGACATCAACGTCCTCGAGAAGGTGCGCAGCGCGGAGGTCACGGCTCCCTCGCGGTCGAACCCCGAGGTGCCGCAGAACCTCGACGCCGTCGTGCTGAAGGCGCTCGCGAAGGAACCGGACGATCGCTACGCCAATGCTTCCGATCTTCTGCGCGACCTCGATTCGGTCCTGTATTCGTACACGCCGGCCCCGGGCAGCGCCGACATCGCAATCTATCTCCATCGGCTCCAGGCCGAGGAGGGCGCGATGGCCGAGGCGAAGGCCCGCGAGGCTCTCGAGGCCGCTGCCGAGCCCGAGCCCGAGCCTGCGGCGCGCAAGCGCAAGGCGAAGGCTGCTCCGGTGGCGCGCAAGGGCGCGCAACCGATCGCCCGGCCCGAACCGCCGCCGCGGGCCGAGCCGCCTCGTCCGGCGCCGGCTCCCGCTGCGCCGCCCCCGCCCCCGCCGCCGCCGCCGGCCGAAGTCTTCGGAGCGTTCGAAGCGAAGTCCGTCGAGATGGAGAAAGCAAGCCGCGCACCGCTCGTCGTCGGCATCGTCGCAGCCGCCGTGGCGCTTGCCGGCTTCCTCGCGTGGAGGATGACCAGGCCGAAGGAGACAGTTCCCGCGGCAGTCCCGACGCCCGTTGCGACGGCCCCGGCGCCCACGCCGGTCGGCCTCGTCGCGCCGGCCCCGACGGCCGCACCTGCCCTCGATCCGAAGGCCGTCGAAGCGGAGGTGCAGCGCCAGCTCGCGGCCAAACGCAAGGAGCTCGAGAAGACTGCGATCGCGAGCAAGGGCCTCACGCCGACGCAGGCCGAGGCTCCTGCAGCTGCGGTCGCCGAGCCTCCGACGCCCGAACCACCGGTCGAGCCGACCCAGGTCCCGACCGTGCGCCCCGAGCCGACGGCTGTTCCAACGCAGCCGCCGCCGCCGACCCCCTTTCGGGAACCCGAGACGCAGCCCGGCGATCTCGTCGGGCCCGGGCCCGGGGTCGTCGAGCCGGACCTTCTGTCCAAGCCGCATATCGAGTACCCGCCGCTCGCGCGGCAGGCGCAGGTCACCGGGAAGATTACCGTTCTCGTTCTCGTCGACGAAAACGGAAAGGCGGCCGAGGTGCGGCTCCAGCAGGGCATTACCGGCCAGGTCGCCCTCAACGACTCCGTCGTGACCGCGATGCGCGGCGCGAAGTTCCGGGCCGCAACGAAGAACGGAATTCCGGTCAAGATGTGGCGTCCCTTCATCGTGGAAGTGAAGCCGTAAGGCGAACGAATCGTTTGACGACATGAGGAGGTCAGCGGGCATGGCCCTTTCCAACGACCAGAAGAAGTTCTACGAGAACACCCTGACGGTGACCCGGAAGGAGATCGACGAGCTCGAGGGCGAGATCCAGGAGGAGCTCGCCAAGGTCAAGGACCGACTGGCGGAGCTGCAGACGGCGCAGAAGGCCGCGCGGCAGATGTACGACGCGGCCTGCCAGCGCCTCGGCGTCCGCAACGAGCTCGAAGAAGCCGAATCGCAGGGTTGAACCGACGGTCCCGGCCCGATCGGGAAAGCCGCGCCCGCGTGGTCGCCGGCTTGCTCGTGGGAGCCGGCCTGCTGCTCGGCTGCCCCCGCCCACCGCGTTCGGATGCCCCGACGGCCGGGGCTCCGCGCCGCGTCGTAGCCCTGGCTCCGAACCTGACCGAAATCGTCTTCGCGCTCGGCGCGGGGGGGACGCTGGTCGGCGTCTCGGAGTACTCGGATTTTCCGGAGGCAGCCCGGCGAATCCCCCGCGTGGGCGGTCTCGAGGTCGACGCCGAGAAGGTCGCGGCGCTGCATCCGGATCTCGTTCTGGCGGTAGCCGAGGGGAACGCCCGGGGAACGGTGCGGGCGCTCGAGGCCGCGGGCATACCGGTCACGGTGACACCCTCGGGGTCCCTCGACGCCGTGCTCGAAAGCATTCGAATCGTCGCCGATCGCCTCGGCCGCGCCGCGGAGGGCCGGCGTTTGGCGGAGGAGCTCTCGGGCAGGCGCGCCGCGGTGCGCGAGCGGGTCGCGGGCCGGCGGCGGCCCCGGGCGCTGCTGCTGGTCTGGCCGGACCCGACGCAGGCGGCGGGCGGCGGGACCTTTCTGAACGACGTGCTGACGGAGGCCGGCGCCGAGAACCTCGTCGGTTCGCGCGGGGGCTGGCCCGTGCTCTCCAATGAGTACGTCGCCACCGCACCCGTCGAATTGTTGATCGTACCGGACTCGCCCCAGACACGCACGGCGTACGAGCGCGCCTTCGCGACGGGACCTCTCTCGCGCGGGCCGATTGCGAGGGCACGGCGTGTGCGGCTCGACGAGTCTGCCCTGACGCGTCCGGGGCCGCGCGTCTTCGACATGCTCGAGCGCCTCGCCGAGGCCACGCAATGAATGCGCCGGGCCGGATCGGGATGATCGCTCTGGGCGGGGTCCTTCTGATCCTCGCCGCCGCGGCGGCCTTCTCGGTTGGCGGCGTGCACCTTTCGCTGCCGGACCTTCTCGCGGGCCGCGGGGCGGCGGGGGAAACGGCGCGCGTGGTCGCCTCCCTGCGCGCGCCGCGTGTCGTGCTGGCGGCGGTCGTCGGCGGCTGCCTGGCCCTGGCCGGAGCGGCGCTGCAGGCGCTCCTGAAGAACCCGCTCGCCGATCCCTTCCTGCTCGGGACCTCCGGCGGGGCGGCGGCCGGAGCGGCCTGCGCCGCCCTGCTCGGGGCCTCGCCGCTCGTCTCGCCGGCCGCGGCATTTCTCGGCGCGACGGCCTCGGCGGTGGGCGTTGCGGCCCTGGCCCGGCGCGGCGGAAGGTTGGACCTGCAGCGGCTGCTGCTCGCGGGTCTCATCGCGAACGCGTTCTTTTCGGCCGTGCTGCTCGCGGTGTTCTCGATCGCCTCCGGCGACGCGGCCCGCACGATGCTCTTCTGGATGATGGGGAGTCTTGCCGATGCGACGCCCGGCAAGATCGTCGCTCTCTCTCCGTATGCTCTGGGCGGGGCGGCGGTCCTCATCGGCGCGGCATCGCGCTTGAATCTCTTCTCGGTGGGGGAGGAAAACGCTGCGGCGCTCGGCGTGGATACGGAGCGCACGAAGAGCGTGGTCTTCCTGGCCGCCTCGCTGCTGACGGGGGCCGCGGTCGCATTCGCCGGAGTCATCGGCTTCGTCGGGCTCCTGGTGCCGCATGCCGTGCGCGCCGTGGCGGGCAACGACCAGCGCACGCTCTTGCCGCTGTCGGCGCTGGTGGGGGCGGCGCTGCTGGTCGCGGCGGATGCGGTTTCGCGCGCCGCGTTCGCCCCGGCGGAGCTGCCGATCGGCGCGATCACCGCCGCGATCGGAGCGCCTCTTTTCGCGTGGCTGTTGTTGAGGACTCCGTGACGGCGGCGTTGATCGAGGCCCGGGAATTGACGGCGGGCTACGGCACAACGCCCGCTCTGAAGGGGCTCGACGCCTCGATCCCCGCGGGTGAGATCGTGGCGATCCTCGGCGAGAACGGATCCGGCAAGTCGACGTTCCTGAAGCTTCTCGCGCGCGTGCTCCGCCCCTCGGGCGGTTCGCTCCTCTTCGCGGGCCGTCCGCTCGACGCGATGCCGCGCCGCGACACGGCACGGCGCATCGCATACGTGCCGCAGAGCGTGGAGCTCGTGTTTCCGATCCGCTGCCTCGACCTGGTGTTGCAGGGACGCGCGCCGCACGGCCGGGGCTTCGTCGCCGAGACGCCTGCCGACCGCGATCTCGCCCGGTCCGCGATGCGGGCCTGCGACGTGGAGCCCCTGGCCGACCGCGACGCCTCGGCGCTGTCGGGCGGCGAACGGCGTCGCGTGTTCCTGGCGCGTGCCCTCGCCCAGGAGGCCGAGGTCTGGCTTCTCGACGAGCCGACGGCGGGGCTGGATCCGCGCCATCGGCTGGAGTTTCTGGAGACGCTCTGGCGCGTGCACGGAGCGCGCCGGACGACCGTTCTGCTCGTCACGCACGAGATCGGACTGGCCGCGGAGATCGCTTCCCGCGTTCTGCTCCTCAAGTCCGGCCGGACGATCGCCGAAGGTCCGCGCGGCGAGGTCCTCACGGTCGAGAATCTCGGCCGGGCTTTCGGGACGCCGTTCGAGAAACGGGGCGCCCGTCTGGGGGTTCGGAGCGACGTGTTGCCTGCAGGTCCGGCCGAACCGTAACCCCAATCTTTCGAGGGCTGTGTGCGTCTGTCGATCGGCATTCGGGCCGCGATCCTGCTACCATCCTCTCCCTTTTCTCATGTGGTTCAAGAAAGATCGAGCGCCGAAGCAGCCCCGGGAAGGGCGGACCAGCAAGGTCCCCGAAGGGCTCTGGGTCAAGTGCGACGGCTGCCGCCAGATCCTCTACAACAAGGAGCTCGCGCGCAACTTCAAGATCTGCCCGAAGTGCGGCTTCCACTTCCGGCTCTCCGCGCCCGAGCGGCTGCGGATGCTCTTCGATGACGAGGAGTACGTCGAGCTCGACGGGAATCTCCGGTCCTCCGATCCCCTGAAATTCCGGGACAGCAAGAAGTACCGGGACCGGCTTCGCGACGCAGAAGAGAACGTGGGCACTTCCGACGCAATCGTGGTCGGGGCCGGAACGCTCGAGGGGATGGCGGTGGTCATCGGCGCCATGGAGTTCTTCTTCATGGCCGGCTCGATGGGATCCGTGGTCGGCGAGAAGGTCGCGCGTGCCGCGGAGCGGTCGCTCGCGAAACGCGAGCCGCTGATCATCGTTTCGGCGTCCGGCGGCGCACGGATGCAGGAAGGGATTCTCTCGCTCATGCAGATGGGAAAGATCTGCGCAGCCCTGGCCCGCCTCGCGGAGCATCGGGTCCCGTACATCTCCGTGATGACGGACCCGACCACGGGCGGGGTCACGGCGTCCTACGCCATGCTGGGCGACCTCAACATCGCCGAGCCCAACGCTCTGATCGGCTTTGCCGGCCCGCGAGTGATCGAGCAGACCATCCGCCAGACCCTGCCCGAGGGGTTCCAGAGATCCGAGTTCCTGCTCGAGCACGGCATGCTCGACCTGATCGTCGACCGATCCGAGATGAAGGCGACGCTCGGGCGCTGTCTGCGCCTGCTCTGGGACGGCGGCCGGCAGACGGCCGACGACAGGCGACGAGCCTAGACGACAGCGCCGTTGCCGTCTCGTACCCAGCACCCCGGATCCCGCATCCCGCACCCCGGATCCCGCATCCCGGATCGCGCATCCCGCATCCCTCATCTCCAGCGCCTCGGGTCCCTCGACCTTCGAGGCATGAAGCTCGGCCTCGCCGCGATCGACGCGGTGTGCGAGCGTCTCGGCCGGCCCGAGCGCCGGGTACCGTCGCTCCTCGTCGCCGGAACGAACGGGAAGGGTTCAACCGCTGCCACTCTCGCGGCGATCGCCACGGAGGCCGGTCTGCTGGCCGGTCTCTACACGTCGCCGCACCTGATGGACGTCACGGAGCGGATTCGCGCCGGGCCCGAGGACATCACCCCGCGGGAGCTCGACGCGGCGCTCGGCGAGGTCTTCGCCGCCGCGGACCGGGCGCCGGCGATTCCCGTGACCTACTTCGAGGCGATGACGGCCGCGGCCTTCGTCGTCTTCGCCCGCCACCGGGTCGACGTCGCGATCCTCGAGGTGGGGCTCGGAGGCCGGCTCGACGCGACCAACGTGGCGCCGGCCTCGCTCTCGGTGGTCACATCGATCTCGCTCGACCACATGGAGGAACTCGGAGGGACGATTTCCGCGATCGCTTCGGAGAAGGCCGGTGTGTTCCGCGCCGGCCGTCCGGCCCTGACGGCGAGCGCTCTTCCGGACGCGCGCCGAGCATTCCGCGCGGCCGCCGACCGCGCGGGCGCGGCGCTTCACGAGATGCCGGTCGAGGCGCGCGCCGAGCCGCAGGAGATTTCTCTCTGCGGGACGCGGTTTCGCCTCGCGACACCCGTCCGCCACTACGCGCTCGCGACGCCGCTGCTCGGAGAGCACCAGGCCGCCAATGCCGCGGTCGCCGTCCGGGCGGCCGAGCTCTTCTGGCCGGCGATCGATCCGGAGGCCGTGCGCCGCGGCGTGGCGTCGGTGCGCTGGCCGGGCCGCCTCGAGCGCTTCGTCGCGCGCGGCCGAACGGTGTTTCTCGATGGATGCCACAACCCCGAAGGCGCCGGGGCGCTCGCGCGCTTCCTCGCCGCCACGGGCACGCACCCGGACCTGGTCTTCGGAGCCATGGCGGACAAGGACGTCGAAGCGATGGCCGCGGCCCTCGGGAGGCTGCCCCGGCGCCTGGTCGTCGTTCCGGTTGCCTCCGCTCGCGCGGCGTCGCCCGAGGAGCTCGCTCGCCGCTTCCGGGCCTCGCGGCCGGACGCGCGGCCGGTCTCGAGTCTCACTGCCGCCCTCGAAGAGCTTCTCGCCGTACCTTCGGCCGAACCTATAATCGTGGCCGGGTCGCTTTACCTGGTCGGCGAGGCGCGCGCCTTGCTCCTCTCCGGCCGCTTTGACTGAAACCGAGGCCATGACGACCGTTGCCGCCCCGTTCACGCGGGAACACTTCGAGCGGATCGAGGAGGAGCGGCTCGCGATCTATGCGTCCCGGAGCGGGCGCGCCGTGCGTCCTCGTGGCCCCGTGGCCTCCAGCCCCGGCGACGTTCGGACGGACTACGCACGCGACCGCGACCGCATCATCCACTCGCGCGCATTCCGTCGGTTGAAACACAAGACTCAGGTGTTCATCCCCTACGAGGGCGACCATTTCCGCACGCGCCTGACGCACACGATCGAAGTCGCGCAGATCGCCCGCAGCGTGGCGCGGGCCCTCGGATTGAACGAGGACCTGACGGAGGCGATCGCGCTCGGCCACGACCTCGGACATACGCCGTTCGGCCACTCCGGGGAGTACGTCCTCGACCGGCTGCTGCGCGAGAGCCACCCGGACGCCGGCGGTTTCAAGCACAACTACCAGTCCGTCCGCGTCGTCGACCGCCTCGAGAAGCGCTACGAGGAGCCGGGCCTGAACCTGACGCACGACGTGCGCGAGGGAATGCTCAAGCACACGGCCTGGCCGCGCGACTTTCCCTTCCCGCTCGACTTCGTGGACGGCCTGCGCCTCGAATCGGGCGGCAGTCTGGAGGCCCAGGTCGTCAACTGGTCCGACGAGATCGCGCAGCAAACGCACGACCTCGAGGACGGCCTGCCGCTGACCGAGGAGCCGGCGATCGAGGAGCTCGCGATTGCACGGCTGGTGCGGGCGGCGCGCGGCTTCGGCAACGACGCCGCGTCGCGCCGCGCCTCGCTGATTCGCGGGATGATCGCGACGCTGTCGGCGGACCTCGTGGACGCCTCGCGGGCTCGGATCGAGCGCTGGCTCGGGACGGCAGGCATCGGGACCGCCGACGAGTTCTACGCGCGTCGCGACCGCCTGCCGGGAGACCTCGTCGGGTTCAGCGACGCCGGCCGGCGCCTGTATGCGGAGCTGCGCGAGTTCGTCTATCGGCACATCATCCATTCGTTTCCGATCTCGCGGCACGATGGCCACGCCCGGCGCGTGCTGGCCGCGCTCTTTGCCGCTTACCGGGACAATCCGCGTCTATTGCCGGACGACGTGCTGCGCGGGATCGAGCGCGATCTGGAGGTGCGCTTCCTGCGCGAGCTGCCGCTCGCCCAGGTCGAGCGTGAGGTCGCCGCGAACTATCGGCCGCGCCCCGCATTCTACCGCTCGATCGCAGATCACATTGCCGGCATGACCGACACGTACTGCAACAGCGAATACCGGGCGCTCGTCGTCGAGTGAACGACGCACCGAGCCTCGCTCCGTGGGTCCGAGTCATGGCGCGGCGACGAACGGGATCCCGCGCGAAGCCTGCCCTGAGCGGAGCCTGAGGGCTCGGGATGACGAGCGAGTGAAAGAGGAGCGAATGCCCCACGCCACGTTTGCCGCCGCCGCGCTGATGGACCGCGACCTCGACGTGGTCGACCCCGAGATCGCTCGCTGGATCGAGGCCGAACGGCGCCGCCAGAACGAGGGGATCGAGCTGATCGCCTCGGAGAATTGGGTGTCGCGCGCGGTTCGCGAGGCCCAGGGCTCCGTGCTCACCAACAAGTACGCCGAGGGCTATCCCGGAAAGCGCTACTACGGCGGCTGCGAGTTCGTGGACCGGGTCGAGCAGCTCGCCATCGATCGGGCGAAGGCGCTTTTCGGGGCCGATCACGCCAACGTCCAGCCGCACTCGGGCTCGCAGGCGAACATGTCGGTCTACCTGACCGCCCTGAACCCCGGCGACACGATCCTCGGCATGGACCTGTCCCACGGCGGTCACCTGACGCACGGGCATCCGCTCTCGTTTTCCGGCCGCGAGTACAAAGTCGTCGCCTACGGCGTGCGCCGCGAGGACGAGCGGATCGACTACGACGCGATGGCGGCCCTGGCGCGCGAGCACCGCCCCCGGATGATCATCGCGGGGGCCTCGGCCTACGCGCGAGAGATCGACTTCGCGCGCTTCGGCGCGGTCGCGCAGGAGGTGGGCGCCGCTTTGATGTGCGACATCGCGCACATCGCCGGCCTCGTGGTCGCGGGACTCCACATGTCGCCCGTGCCCCACGCGCCTTACGTGACGACGACGACGCACAAGACGCTTCGCGGGCCGCGGGGCGGAATGGTGCTGTGCCGCGCTGCCCATGCGAAGGACCTCGACCGCAGCGTGTTTCCGGGCATCCAGGGCGGGCCGCTCGAGCACGTCATCGCGGCCAAGGCCGTGGCCTTCGCGGAGGCGGCCACGCCGGAATTCGTGGCGTATCAGGTTCGGATCGTCGAGAACGCCCGCGCCCTTGCGTCGGCCCTGACGCGCCGGGGTTTTCGCCTCGTGTCCGGCGGGACCGACAACCACGTCATGATGCTCGACGTCGGCGCGCGGGGGATCTCGGGCAGAGACGCCGAGAAGCTGCTCGAGGGCGTCGGGCTGACGGTGAACAAGAACACGATCCCGTTCGACACGCGGCCGCCGATGGTCGCCTCCGGAATTCGCATCGGCACGCCCGCGGTCACGACGCGCGGCATGGGCGTGGCCGAGATGGAGACGATCGGCGGCGCGATCGCCCGCACCCTCGACGCCGGAGAGGATGCGGCAGCGCTGGAGTCGGTGCGGCTTCTCGTCCGCGAGCTCTGCGCTGCCTTCCCGCTTCCGGCGTGAGCGGCAGGCGAGCCCTCGCCGCATCGGGCGCCGGCCTCTTCGCCGTCCTCCTGGTCCTGAGAATCCCGTTCGGCGAATTGCGGCGCCGGATCGAGTTCGTGGCCCGCTACGCCGCCCGGGAGCCGGCGGTGCGCCGACTCGGCGGGTCCTCGGCGGATTTCGACCGCCCCTACTTCATCCTCCTCGAGTGGGCGCGGCGCGTCCTGCCGCCCGGTACACCGGGCGTGGCCGTGTTTCCGGAAGGCAGGATTCCGGGCAAGGGAACCTATCTGACTGTCTACGCGCTTGCACCGGTGCCCGCGGCGGTCGCGCCGGATCCGATTCCGGACGGCTGGCTCGTCCTGGTGCAAGGCACGCGGCGGCCCCCGGGGGCGCGCGTGATCGCCGAGACGGAGGGGGGCGCCCTGATCGCGCCCCCGCGCTGATGCCTCTGCTCGTGTCGCTCGCCGCGATGGCCGCCATCCTGGGCGCGGCCTCGCTAGCGGGCTGGATCGCAGCCGCGGCAATCCTGCCGCCGGGCGCTGCGTTCCGAGTCGAGCGCCTGGCGTGGGGATTCGCCGGAGGGCTGCTCGTGCTGGCGCTTCCGGTTCCGGTCGCCCTCCTCGTCGGCGGGAGTCCGGGAGTGGGAGCGTATCTGCTCGTTGCCGCCATGGCCGCCGCCGCCGGGCTGCGGTTTCGCCTCACGGACCCCGCACCCGCGGCGGCGTCGAGCGATTCCGCATCCTCCATCTCGGACGCCGCATCCCGCATCCCGCATCCCGTATCCCGCATCTGCCTCGTTTTCGCCGGCCTCTGCATCTTCGGGATCGCCGTCTACGCCCTCGAGGCGCTCACCGAGCCGATGTGGTCGCTCGATTTTCTGGCGATCTGGGGCCTGAAGGGCAAGATCCTCTTCGCTCTCCGCGCCATCCCGACCTCGCTCCTCCGCGACCCCGCCTGGTCTTTCTCCCATCCGGAGTACCCGCTCGGCCTGCCGTTCGTCTATGCGGGCCTTGCGTTCCTGCTCGGCCGGTGGGACGACCACGCTATGGCGCTCCTCTTCCCATGCCTGCAGCTCGCAACGCTTCTCGGGCTCTTCGGCTGGCTTCGGAGGCGCGGCGCCGCGCGCCCTGTCGCCATGGGTGCGGTCGCCCTCCTTGCGCTCTTTGCGCCGCTCTATTCGGCCTTCCACACGGGGCTTGCGGACATCCCGCTCTCGTTCGTCCTTCTGCTTCTTGGCACGTCGCTCACCGACCTGATCGACGAAACGGACTCGGGCGCCGTACGCCGCCTGGCGTTTGCCTCGGTTCTCGCCGTTTCGACGAAGAACGAGGGTCTCTTTGCGGTGATCACCGCGCTCATCCTCGCGGCGGTCGCGCTCCGCGGTGAGCGCCGCGCGAGGGCGCTGGCGGCGCTCCTCGTGCCGGCGGCCGCCGTTCTCGCGCTGCATCGGGTTGTCGTTGGCGGCGCCGCCCTCAAGGACTTCGACTTCGGCCTTCTGGCTCCTTCCCGATGGGGCGCCCTGCTCGGACGGCAGGCAGAAGCGATCGGCGTCGCGACGCGCGAGGTGGCGCTACCGGCCTCGCCGGGGCTGGCTGCCGCGACGATGATCTTCCTTGCGGGCCGCCGGACGCCGTACGGCGACCGCTTGCTCCTGCTCGCCGGCGCATCGGCCGCGGCCTACGTTCTCTTGCCGGGCTTTGCGGTCCTGCCCGGGCAGCCGGAGCTCGGGCCGCCATGGCTCGTGCGCACCGCCCTCGCGCGCACGTGCGCGGCGCTCGCTCCGCTCTTGGCCGCCGGGCTCGCGGCGCGTCTTCCGGGGCGATAGCGCGCCGACATGCGGGGCGCCCCCGGCGTCCTGAAGGCGACCCTAGCGAGCTCGGCAGCCGGCTCCCCGCGAAACCGCCGCGCTAGCCGTGTTGCCGGCCGGCGCGGTGCATCCATCGGATGCGCAGCAGGTCCCAGAGCATCCGTAGCGAGTCGCGAACCACCTGGACCTTGGATTCGGGCGAGTTGACCCACACGACCGGGACCTCGGCGATCGCAATTCCCCGTCGCTGAGCCAGGTAGAGGATCTCGACGTCGTAGGCGAAGCGGTCCACGCGCGCGTCGCGGAAGAGCTCGCGGGCGACGTCGCCGCGGAAGAGCTTGAACCCGCACTGCGTGTCCCCGATCCCGCGGACCGTCAGGAGCCGGACGAAGCGGTTGAACGTCCTGCCCATGAACTGGCGATAGAAGGGCTGCTTGCCGCGGACCAGATCGTGTTGAAGTGCGCGCGAGCCGATCGCGATGGGGTGAGTCGAGAGCCGTTCGGCGAGCTTGGTCCACTCGGAAAGAGGCGTGGAAAGGTCCGTGTCCGAGACGAGGACCGGATCGCCCGAGGACTCGATCACACCGGCTCGGATCGCGGCGCCCTTGCCGCGGTTCTGGCCGTACGAGACGATGCGCAGATCGAGATTCTCCTCGCCGGCGATGCGGCGTGCGCGCGCAACCGTGTCGTCGGCCGATCCATCGTCCACGAGGATCACTTCCCAGCCCCAGCCCCCGGGCCGCGACCGCGCCCATCGCGCTGCGGAGCGGACGCAGTTCTCGATCCGTCCCGACTCGTTGTAGGCGGGAACGACGAGGGAGGCGATCTCGGATTTCGAATGTCGAATGTCGGATTTCGAAATCATCGGCAATCGCTCGCCGAATCCGAAATCCGAAATCCGAAATCCGAAATCATCTTTTCTCGGCCTCGATCACGAACTGATAGCCAAAGAGGGTCGGCCACATCCGCGCGCTGGCGCTCGCGAAAGCGCGGATGGGGACGCGCAGCGGCGCTCGGCCGAACGCCGGCAGGGCGAGCTCGTAGGGCATCGCGGTCGCCTCGATCGTCCGCACCGCGAAACCGGCCCCGGCGAGCAGGCCTGCCGCCGTGCGCCGGGTGTAGAAGCGCAGATGGGTGCGATCGAGAATTCCGCGGTCGGCGTAGGGGAAGCGCCCGGCGAGAAGCGCGGCACGCACGGTCAGGTTCGCCACGTTCGGCACGGAGACGAGGATCGTGCCGGCCTGGCGCAGCCAGCTCCGGATGCGGGCGAGAAGCTCCTCCGGGTGCGGGAGGTGTTCGAGCACGTCGGCGCAGACCACGGCGTCGAACGGCTCGCTCCAGCTGCCCGCGGACAGCGCGTCCACCGCTCGCCAGTCGTCGTAGCCCTGGCGGGCCGACGCCGGCAGCGCGGGGTCCGACTCGACCCCCGCGAGGTACGTGCAACGGTCGCGCACGGCTCGTCCAAGGTGGCCTCCCGCGGCGCCGAGGTCGAGCAGCCGCAGCCCTGCCGGCAGGGCCTGGATCCTGCGCCTCAGCAGATCGTGCGACGAGCCCGGGATCTCCTTCCAGACGTACTTTTCAGGCACGGAATTTCTGGGCGATCGGATATCGACGGCCCTGGCCGAAGGCGCGCGCGGTGACCTTGGGCCCCGGTGCCATCTGGAACCGCTTGTACTCGGCCGCGTCGATCTTGCGCGCGATCTCCCGTGCCAGCGCGACAGGCACACCCGCCGCGCGGGCGGCCCGCCCCGGCGGCAGGGCTCGATCCACGAGCGCTTCGATGAGCGGATCGAGGATCTCGTAGGGCGGCAGCGAGTCGGTGTCCTTCTGGTTCGGCCGCAGCTCCGCCGAGGGCGGCTTGTCGATCGTGGCGCGGGGGATGCGCTCCCCGGCGCGGTTGATCTCTTCGGCGAGGGCGTAGACCATCGTCTTGGGCACGTCGGAGATCACTGCGAAGCCTCCGGCCATGTCGCCGTAGAGCGTGCAGTAGCCCACGGCGATCTCGGACTTGTTGCCGGTCGAGAGCACGAGGTGCCCGAACCGGTTCGAGAGAGCCATGAGGATCGCGCCCCGGATGCGGGCCTGGAGGTTCTCCTCGGTCGTCGACGGGCCGCCCGGACCGAGCGACGGAGCGAGCGCGCTGCGGTACGCCTCGAACACCGGGCCGATCGGAACCGTGCTGAAGCGGATGCCGAGGCGCGCTGCGAGGTCCCTCGCATCGCGAAGGCTGCCCTCGGAGGAATAGGGTCCGGGCAGCGCCACGCCGTGCACGCGATCCGGTCCCAGGGCATCCGCGGCCAGCGCCGCGGTGACCGCCGAATCGATGCCACCCGACAGGCCCAGGACGGCGCTCGTGAATCCGCATTTCCTGGCGTAGTCCGCCAGGGAGAGCACGAGGGCCCGGCAAAGCCCTGAGATGTCCGGCTCCTCGGGCGAGCGGGGCCCCTGTCCGCCCGGCACGTCGACGGTCCAGAAGTCTTCCTCGAAGCGTCGTCCCGCGGCGACGAGGCGTCCCCGGGCGTCGAAGGCTTTCGAGTCGCCGTCGAAGATCAGGCCGTCGTTGCCTCCGACCAGATTGCAGTGGACGAGCGGCACGCCGCTGCGCCTCGCGATGCGCTCCATCATCCGGCGCCGGAGGCGGCTCTTGCCGAGCGTGTACGGGGAGGCGGAGATGTTGACGTGAAGGTCGAGCTCGAGGGGGCGCAGCTCCGCCGCCGGATCGGTGTCGTAGAGGGGCCGGCGCCAGAACGTCTTGTCGTTCCAGATGTCCTCGCAGATCGTGACGGCGACGCGCCGGCCCTTCACGCGCAGGACGAGCGGCCGGTTGCCCGGCTCGAAATACCGCCCCTCGTCGAAGACGTCGTACGTCGGAAGGAGCCGCTTCCTGTAGACCGCGACGCGGCGCCCCCCGCGGGCGGCGGCAGCGGCATTGAACACACGGCGGCCCGAGGACTTCGGGTTCGCCAGCAGCGTGCCGAAGACCCAGGTCGCCTCGCGAGCCGATCTGGCGATCCGCGCCGCTGCGCTCTCGGTTGCGGCGACGAATGACGCGCGCTCGACGAGGTCCCGCGGCGGATAGCCGCAGACCGCGAGCTCGGGAAACAGGACGAGATCGGCTCCGGCCTGCTCGGCGCGCCGTCCGAACGCCACGATCCTGTCGGCGTTGCCATCGAAGTCCCCGACCGTCGTGTCGATCTGCGCGACGGCGACGCGAAGGGGCGGCCGCTGCTTAGTCAACGGTCAGCGAGCGACCCGACAGCCGATCGGCCGGTGTGGGGGCCGACGGGTCGCGAACGGTCCAGAGCAGGGCCAGGCCGGCGGTCGCCGCCGTCACGATCGTTCCGATCCAGCGTCCGAGCGCGACGACGGCCGGCATGCCGCCGTCCGCATCGGCCCTCGCCGAGAGGTCGGCGAGCGTCATTCCGACCGTTCGGCCGAAGAGCACGAGCGCGGGCACGGTTGCGAAAAAGGAAAGGTAGGCCAGAAACGCCAGGGCCCAGGGAAGGCCGGACAGTCGCGGGCTCGAGCCCGAGAGGATGCGCGCACCGAGGATCGCGAGAGCGGTGGTCAGGAGCACGATGGCGGCGTCGGCCGCCGCCGCCGTCGCGCGCGGCCCCAGCGGGGCGGTACCGGCGCCCGGGACCGTGGCTTCGGGCGCGGCCGGCTCGGGCAGTGTGGGCCACATTTCTTCCGGGCCTGCCGCGTGAAGAGGAAAATCGTCGAGGGGGCTTCCGTCAGGCAAGAGATCCGCCATCGTTGCTAGGGCCGCTGTTGGACGTGGCGGACGTAGATCCGCCCCATCAGATCGAGATCACCCTTGAGGTAGTGCTCGGCGAACTTCTTGTGCCGGATCGCGTCAGCGTCCGACGGGTCGATCGCGAGGACCTCCTTGAAGCTCTCGACGGCCTTCGGATAGAGGCCGTTCTGGAGCTGTGCGACGCCCTGGTTGAAATAGGACCGGAGCAAGTAGGACCGGGCGTCCTGATTGTTGCGATCCGCCTGGTAGAGCCGCCAGAGGATGGGGATCGCGGTGTCGTACTCGCCCTCGTTGTAAAGCTTGACCGCGGGCGTGAGCTCGTTGACCTTCTCGGAGGCGGCCCCCAAAAACTGCGCGAACGTGGGATCCTGCTGGTAGGCCGGCGCCGCCAGGTTGAGGCTCTTCAGGGCGTCGATGTACCGTTTCTCGGCGAGCGCCTTCTCGCCTTCCTCGCGCTCCTGCACGGCCTCCGGCGGCGGGCCCGCGGCCGCCGCAGCTTTTTCGCCGCCGGTTTCCGCGGCGGATCCCGCGCTTCCGGGTGCTGCACCGGCTTCGGCCTTCTTCGTGAGGGAGGCCAGCAGCTTCTGCGCGCGCGCGTAGTCGGGGTGTTCGGGGGGAATCTGGCGCAGCTCGCCGATCGTCTCCGCGACCTTTCCCTCGCGGAAGAGAGACGTGGCGTGCTCGAGCGACGGACCGCCCTCCTGCGCGGTCGGGTTGGTCCGCCCCCGAGGCGATCGCATCATGAAGTAGCCGCCGACGCCGATGGCCAGGAGCAGAGCGACTCCCAGGGCTCCGAGGAACCGGCGGTCCAGGGGCCGCCGTGGCGCCCGCTCTGCAGGTGGCTCCTCCTCGCCTTCGGACTCGGTTTCGACCTCGGGTTTCTTCGTGGCGGCCTCCGCCATTTCCTCCGCCAGGATGTCGGTCGCGGGAGTCTTCTTCGAGAGGTCGAGCCCCGAAGACGGTCGGGCGAGCTCGGACTCGATGCGGTCGAGATACGAGCGTGCAGTGGAGTCGTTCTCATCCACCGCGAGGACCTGCAGGAAGGCCTCGCGGGCGCCGGTGAAGTCGCCGGCTTCGAAACTCTCCCGCCCGCGCTTGAGTGCTTCGGCCACCCGCCGGTTGCCCTCGGCCATCTCCTGGCGCGTCTTCTCGATCCGTCCGACGGCCTCCGTGTTGTTGATGTCGATCAGGAAGATGCGGGACCAGATCTCGATGGCCTGCTGGCGGTTTCCCCCTCGCACGGCCTCGTCACCCCTGTCCAGCAGCGAGGCTATTTCCTGTTGCTGAGAGGGCGGCTCCGGTTCCTCCGCGGGCGCGGGGGAGTATGCCGGAGCGGGCGAGAACGCGGTCTCGGGGGGAGCCTCGAGCGACAGGCTACCCAGGTCACCAGGATCCGCCGCGGGCGCCGGGCTCCACAGGCTTCCGGGACCGTCCGGCAGCTCCGCGGAGAAGCTGTCGGTGCCGAAGCTCGTGTCCGGCAGGGAGAGAGGGCCCGTCGCCTCTGCGCCCATGTCTGGAGGAGGCACGACCGCGGAGCTATCCGGGCCATCGTCGAGGGAGAGGGAGTCGAGGCCGAGGCTGTCCAGGCCGCCTCCGGCGGGCGCCGGTTCGGCTGCGCCTGCCGAAAGGCCGAGTCCCGGATTCGTCGACTCGCCGACCTCGCGCGGTGCGGGAGCGGCCAGCCGGCGGTTGAGCAGGGCGACCGCCGGATGCTCCGGGTCGAGGGAGCGCATGCGCTCGAGGGCCGCTCGCGCCTCGCCCATGCGATGGCCGTCGAGCGCCGCGAGCGCCCGCTGGCGGGCGACCTCGAACTGTGGCTGGGCCGTCTTCTTCTGCTTCGCCTTCGCGAGAATCTGCGTCGCGTCCTGGTTTCCGGGCAGCGCCTGGAGCACTTGCTCGGCCGCGGCGATGGCGGCGTCGAAGTCGCGCGCGTTGAAGCTCTCCGCCGCGCGCACGAGCAGCCGATCCGTCTCGACCGAGGGCGCCCGCTCCTGCCGCGTCGGGGTCTCCGCGACGATGGCCTCGAGCTTCGCGACGTCGATCGCGGCGGCCGGATTCCGGGCTTTTTCCATCAGTTGCCGGGCCGGCGCGAACCGCGGGTCCATCTTGAGGATGAAGTCGCACCCGATCAGGCAGTCGTCGGTCTTGCCTTCCTTGAACAGGTTGAGGGTGTGGCGAAAGGTCGAAAGGATCTTGTCCCGCACCTCGCGCGGCAGCGATGGGTTACCGGGATAGGCGCCGGACTCGGCCACGCCGCTCATGCACCGCTCCCCGAGGCCGTCGGGGAGGGCTGGATCTTGTCGTTCACGTTGCGGGTGATTATAAACTGCCCGGTCAGGAACTTACGCCATGAGAACGATCATCGAGTGCGTCCCCAACATTTCCGAAGGCCGGGATCGAGGTTCGATCGATGCGATTGCCGGGGCCGTCCGGGCAGTGTCGGGCGTTCGCTTGCTCGATGTGTCTTCGGACACATCCCACAACCGCAGCGTGCTGACGCTCGTGGGGGATGCGCCCGCATTGCGGGCGGGTGTCGAGGCGCTCTTCGAGGCTGCCATTACGCGGATCGACCTGAGGAACCACGAGGGCGAGCATCCGCGGATGGGGGCGGTGGACGTCGTGCCGTTCATTCCGATCCGGGGAAGCTCCGTCGAAGACTGCGTCGCCCTGTCGCGCGAGGTCGGGGCGGCCATTGCCGGCAAGTTCGGTATCCCCGTCTATCTCTACGAGGACTCGGCCGCCACGGAGCTGCGGCGCAACCTGGCCGAGGTGCGCAAGGGCCAGTTCGAGGGATTTGCCGAGAAGATGAAGGATCCGCGCTGGGCCCCGGATTTCGGACCCGGGCAGCCTCATCCCACGGCGGGCGCGGTGGCGGTGGGCGCGCGGGCCTTCCTGATCGCCTACAACATCAACCTCGGAACCGCGGACATGGCGGTTGCGGACCGGATCGCGAGAGCCATCCGCCATCTCTCCGGTGGGTTCCGTTTCGTCAAGGCCATGGGCGTGGAGCTCTCGAGCCGGGGAATCGTCCAGGTCTCGATCAACATGACCAACTTCAAGAAGACTCCGCTACACCGCGTGTTCGAGTGCGTGCGCAGCGAGGCCGAGCGCCACGGAGTGGCGATCGTCGGCTCGGAGATCGTCGGTCTGACGCCGGCGGAGGCGCTTTACGCCGCCGCCGAGCACTACCTGAGGCTCGAGGGTTTTTCGGCCGATCAGGTGCTGGAGACGAAGCTGCTGGAGGAGTAGCCGGTTTGGTTACGGGCGGGCGGAAGCCTCGCGGCGCTCGGCCGCCTCATCGGTCGCTTCGACGCCCGGGGTCGAGAAGGCGGCGTGCAGGGCCCGCGCGAACTCGATGTGCAGCGCGTGCCCTGCCTTGCGAGCGCGGATGTGGCCGTGGAGGGGCCGCCCGAGCAGGGCGAGATCCCCGATGAGGTCGAGGACCTTGTGGCGCACGAACTCGTCCCGGAAGCGCAGCGGACCGGAAAGGATCCCTGTCTCGTCCAGGACGACGGCGTTGTGCAAGGTGCCGCCGCGGGCCAGGCCGCGGGCGCGCATGGCCTCGACCTCGCGGGCAAAGCCGAACGTCCGCGCCGGGGAGACGCGCGCCGCAAAATCGTCTGGCCGCAGCGTGAACGTCATCTCCTGGCGCCCGACGACCGGGTGGGGGAAGTCGATTTCGTAGGTGATCGTCAGGTTCGGACCGTCCGGCTCGTAGGAGACCCGGCGGTCTTCCCGACAGACCTCGACGGTCCGCGAGAGGGTCAGGGGCTGGACGCGCGCGTTCTGACGCTCGAAGCCGGCCGCGTGGAAGAGGCGCACGAAGGGGAGGGCGGAGCCGTCGACGATCGGGACTTCCGGCCCCTCGATCTCGATGAGGCAGTTGTCGAGACCGAGCCCGGCGGCCGCCGCCAGCGCGTGCTCGACCGTCCCGATGGAGACCTCGCCGAGCTTGAGCGTCGTGGCGTGATCGAACATGGACGCCGACTCGAGGCCCGCCGGGATGGGCTGATTCGGGTGCTCCCGCCGAATGAACACGAGGCCATGATCCGGGGGAGCCGGATGGAAATGGGCGCGAGCCGGATGGCCCGAATGTAGGCCGACGCCGTCGATGGAAACGGTCGTCCGGAGTGTTGTCTGCTGCCTCATGCCTCTCTTACGCAGCCCGGTCTATTTCAGTATCAGTGCCAGATTGTACGATTTGGAGAGTTTGATCGTATCTCGTTCCGCTTGAAAAGCTTAGCATACAAGGCTCTTTTTTGCGATGCTCGGCCAGGGGCGAAAGGATGAACAGCACTGCCCCCTGCAGGTGTCAACGCATGGGTCCGGGGACGGCAGGGTAGACTCGCCGGCCTGACTTCCATGAAGGAGAAAACGGCGCGGCCCAAGTCCGAGGTTCGCAAGCCCATCGCGACCAACAAGAAGGCCTTTCACTCCTACTTCGTCGACGATCGGATGGAAGCGGGGTTGGCACTGACCGGAACCGAGGTGAAGTCGCTCAGGCAGGGGCGGGCGCAGCTCAAGGACTCCTATGTTCAGTTTCGGGACGGCGAGGCCTATCTGGTGGGCGCCCACGTCTCGGCGTACGTCGCGGGCTCCTGGACGAACCACCTCCCGGAGAGGGACCGCAAGCTGCTGCTTCACCATCGCGAGATCGATCGCTGGGCCGCCGCCGTGGCGACGAAGGGTGTCGCCTGCGTGCCGCTCTCTCTGTACTTCAAGGGGTCCCGGGTCAAGGTCGAGATCGCCCTCGTCAAGGGCAAGAAGCTGCACGACAAACGGGATGCCATCCGCGACCGGGACCTGAAGAGGGAGGCGGACCGGGAGATGCGGGGCAGGAAGTGACGAGTGACCAGTGACGAGTGACGAGCAGGTTCCTCCCGTCGCTTACCACGCGTCACGCGTCACCCATGGCTGACATCCGGATTCGCGACTTTCGCCCCGACGACCTCGAAGCGGCCTACGAGCTCGATCAACGCTGTTTCGAGCCGGGGATCGCCTACTCGCGCAGCGAGATTCGGTCCTTCGTTTCGCGATCGGGCGCCTTGGCGCTCGCGGCGGAGGCGGGCGGGGCGCTGGAAGCCTTCGCGATCGCCGAGCGGCATGGCGCTCGCGGCCACGTCGTCACGATCGACGTCGCGCCGACGTCACGCCGCCGCGGCCTGGGGCGAAGGCTCTTCGAGGAGCTCACCCGCCGGCTCGAGGCCGCGGGCGCACGGCACATCCGCCTCGAGGTGGACGTCCGCAACGCCGGCGCGATCCGTTTCTACGAGGGCCTGGGCTTCGAGCGCACGCGCACCCTGCGCTCCTACTACGGACGCGGCCTCGACGGCTACGAGATGGTGCGCGAGGTCTAGCCGGACCCACCCGAATACGACAACGGACGGCCGGCGCCCCACCGGGGGCGCAGACTCCTCGCTAAGCGGAGGCGCCGATCTTGCAATACGACGGGATCCAGCTCCGCCCCATGACGTCCTGGGGGATCGTGCTGTAGTCGAACGCCTTTCCGTCCCGGACCATCTGGTCCACGTCGAAGAGGAGCTTCGACTCGGGGATGTCCCGGAAGAACATCCGGTACATCGGCTCGACCATCGCGCGCGACGCGGCAAGTCCGATCGGGCCGATGAAGTTCCGCCGCTGGCCGACGTGCGCCATCTCGTCGGTCATGATCTCCCGCAGCAGCGCCCGGACGCGGTCGCGGGCCTCGGGCTCGTCGTCGAAGATGTCGTCGAGGATCCGGTCGATGTGCAGGTAGAGCGTCAGTCCCATGAGCTCGCTGACGAAGGCCGGCGGCGACATGACCGCCTCCGGGAATTTCGGGAAGAGGCGATACACGCGGCCCATCCACTTCCCGAGCGGCACCCATTCGACCCGGTCGAGATGGAAGGTCCGAAACATCTCGTGAAAGAGGCGGACATGGCAGAATTCCTCGCAGAGGTGGTACCGGCTGATCTTTTCGCTGGTCCGGGTCGCCTCGGCCACGGTCGGGATCTGGTCCCAGGCGGCGGAGATCCCGACCCATTCGTGGCGGGCGAACTTGTAGAGGAAGGTCAGCAGCAGCGTCTTCCGATCGAACGTCCTCGGGTCGTCCTTCATGCGCACGTAGTTCCGGTAGAAGCGCTCCGGGTCGGGCAGAGGCCGGCGCGACCGGACGGGGCTTTCCTGGAAGCTGGCGAGGAGCTGGTTCTTACGGGTCAGCTCCCGGCGGTCCTCCAGGATCTCGCCATCGTGGCGCTGGGTGAAGGCCCAGTACGACTCGAAATTTTCGAGGCGTTCGCTCTCGGTGGCGGGCGAAAAGATGGACCGTTGGCGCCCTGGAATCCGTTGGGGAACTGAGCTCACGAGCGCATAGTAACCGAATCGGGGCCTGACCTCAGAGGGTACTGCTGCGCGATTCGAGTCCGGGATCCTTCGCTGCGCTCAGGATGACAGCCGGGGCGTGGTGGCTCGATGAGAGGGGGTTCTTAGCCGTTGTCATCCTGAGGAGCGAGGCGACGAAGGACCCCGTGCTCGATAGCCAGGGCGCGTTTCGAGTCCGGGATCCTTCGCTGCGCTCTGGATGACAGCCGGGGTGCGGTGGCTCGATGAGAGGGGGTTCTTAGCCGTTGTCATCCTGAGGAGCGAAGCGACGAAGGACCCCGTGCTCGATAGCCAGGGCGCGTTTCGAGTCCGGGATCCTTCGCTGCGCTCAGGATGACAGCCGGGGTGCGGTGGCTCGATGAGAGAGGGTTCGTAGCCGTTGTCATCCTGAGGAGCGAAGCGACGAAGGACCCCGTGCTCGATAGCCAGGGCGCGTTTCGAGTCCGGGATCCTTCGCTGCGCTCAGGATGACAGCCGGGGCGCAGTGGCTCGATGAGAGGGGCCCTTATCCGTTGTCATCCGGAGGAGCCCTTCGACTCCGGTCAGGATGACAGCAGGGGCGCAGTAGCTCGATGAGAGGGGGCCCCTATCCGTTGTCATCCGGAGGAGCCCTTCGACTGCGCTCGGGGGCAGGCTCCGCGACGAGGATGACAGACAGCGTCAGTGCGCGCGGGCGAACCGCGAGCGCTCCAGAGTGGCCTCCGCGCCGAGGCTGTTGTCGAGGAAGCGGCCGAAGGCCTCGGCCGGCAGCGGGTGCGAGAGCAGGAAGCCCTGGAGCTGATCGCACTCGTGGCCCTTCAGGAACGCGAGCTGCTCCTCGGTCTCCACGCCCTCCGCGATGACGACGAGCTCGAGGCTGCGCCCCATCGCGATGACGGCCATCGCGATCGCCGCGTCGTCCTTGTCGGTCGGCAGGTCGCGCACGAAGGACTGGTCGAGCTTGATCCGGTCTATCGGGAAGCGCTTCAGGTAGTTGAGCGAGGAATACCCGGTCCCGAAGTCGTCCATGGAGATGCGAACGCCCTGCTTCTTGAGGCCCCAGAGGGTGTTGATCGAGTGCTCCGCGTTCTGCATCGCGTTGGACTCGGTGATCTCCAGGTCGAGCTTGTCGGGCTCGAGCCCCGTCTCCTCGAGCGCGTGCGTGACCTGGCTGACGAGGTCGGTCTGTTGGAACTGCCGGCTCGAAAGGTTGACCGAGACCGTCAGGCGCCCGAAGCCCTTCGCGTGCCACTTGCGCGCCTCGGCGCAGGCCGTGCGCAACACCCACTCGCCGATCGGAACGATGAGCCCCGAAAGCTCGGCGATCGGGATGAACTCGCCCGGGGGGATCAGGCCGAGCTCCGGGTGGCGCCAGCGTATGAGGGCCTCGGCGCCGAGCAGCTCGGCGGTGCGCAGGTCGATGAAGGGCTGGAAGTGGAGCTCGAGCTCGTCGTTGGCCACCGCCTGGCGCAGGCGGCTCTCGAGCGAGAGCCGCTCGACCGCCTTCGCGTTCATCGCCGGGGTATAGAGCTGGTAGTTGTCGCGGCCCTGCTCCTTGGCGCGGTACATCGCGGAATCGGCATTGCGCACCAGCGTCTCGGCGTCATGCCCGTCGGCCGGGTAGACGGACACGCCGAGGCTCGTGGTGACGAAGAGCTCGCGGCCGTCGATCCAGAACGGATCGTGAATCGCATCGCAGATCTTGTGCGCGATCTTCGCCGCGTCCTCCTCGGCCGTGATCCCGGGCACGAGCAGCGTGAACTCGTCGCCGCCGAGACGTGCCACCGTGTCGCCCTCGCGGACGTACTCCTGGATGCGCTCGGCGATCTGGCGCAGCAGTTCGTCGCCGACCGAATGGCCGAGCGAGTCGTTGATGACCTTGAATCGGTCCAGGTCGAGAAAGAGGACGGCGAGCCGCTGGTTGTGCCGGTGCGCCTGGGCCACGGCGAGCGTGAGCCGGTCGTTGAAGAGCAGGCGATTCGGCAGGTTGGTCAGCGGGTCGTGGAAGGCGAGGTGCTTGACCTGCTCCTCGGCCCGCTTGCGCTCGGTGATGTCGATCGTGGTGCCCTCGATGACGGAGAGGCGGCCGTCCGGGCCCTCGACGAGGTTTTCGTTCTGCAGGACCCACACGAGGCTGCCGTCCTTGCGCTTGAGGCACAGTTCGTGGTTGGTCAGGCTCTGCCGCTCGAGGAGCTTGGCCAGGGGCGCCTCGCGATCCTCGGGCTTCACGTAGAAGTCGAGGGCTCCCCGCCGCAGGACCTCCTCCCGCGAGGCGTAACCGAAGATGCGGGCGAAGGACTCGTTGCAGTCGAGGAAGCGGCCCTCGATGGTCGACCGGTACACGCCGGCGAGATTGCGTTCGAAGAGGGCGCGGTACCGCCGCTCCGAGAGCTGCAGGGCTTCCTCGACCTGCCGGCGGCTGCTGACGTCGGTGACGGCTCCGAGAAAGCGCACGGGCCGCCCCTCCGAGCCCGGCAGCAGGGTTCCCGTGTGGTGCCAGTGAACGACCGCACCGTCCCGGCGCTGGACCCGGTAATCTTCGAAGAACGGTTCCCCGGACTCGAAGTGTCGGGCCACCGCCGCCAGGACGCGGGCCCGGTCCTCCGCATGGATCGTCCGCTCCCAGGCCTCGACCGTGCGCGGGAACTCGCCGGCCGCGTAACCGAGGACCCGGTCCACGTCGCCGAACCAGGAAAGGCGGTCCGTGCCGTGCTCCTGCTCGAGGATCAGGTCTGCAGACATCATCGCCGCGCGGCGGAACCGGTTCTCCGATTCCTGCAGCTCGGCCGCCGCTTCGCCGGGGTCGCCGGCGTGGCGAAGAAAGATCGCGGTCAGCGGCTTGCCCTCCCGCGGGAGCTCGGCCCGAGACAGCTCGAGGGCGAGCGTGCGGCCCGCGGCGTGCAGCCCGTCCGCTCGGAATCGCGCGGGCGCTCCATCCTCCCCCGCCCGCACGGGGAGAGGCTCGTAGGCGGGAAGAAGTGTCGTGACCGGCCGACCGAGAAGCGCTGCGACGGGCCAGCCGAAAAGGCCCTCGGCCGCTCGATTGGCGAAGAGAAGCGATCCCGCGGGGTCGACGGTGAGGATCGCGTCGGGGGCGGATTCCGCGAGTGCGCGAAAGCGCAGCTCGCTCTCGGAGAATGCCTCTTGCGCCTGGCGCCGCTCGCGCCGAATCCGCGCCTCGCGCAGCTCGCGCTCCAGGACGGGACACAGGCGCGCGAGGCTCGAGTGGGGGATGCAATTCTGGGCACCGCCCTTCATGGCACGGACCGCGGTCTCTTCGTCGAGGTTTTCCGAGACGACCAGAAATGGGACGTCGAGGTCCCTCTCCTTGATCAGGGAGAGCGCCTCGAGCGCGGCGAGCCCTCCGGTCGACACGTCCGAGATCACGACATCCCAGGCCGCGGTGCCCATTGCGCGATCGAGATCTTCCCGGGTAGTCGCTCGCTCGGTGGTCGGATCAAAGCCTCCGCGACGCAGCTCTTCGACGAGGAGCTGCGCGCTGGACGCAGAGTCGTCCACTAGCAGAACCCGGACCGGAAGGCTCATTGACGAATGACGTAATTATAGCGGCGTCAGCGCTTTACGTCTCCTGTTCTTCTGCCGCCCGGGAAGGGAGAAGGACAGCTGTCCGATTCAGGCTCTGGCGGCCTTGAGGATCGCGAGGGCGACCGCCTCGATGCCGTTCAGGACGAACTGGACGCCTATGACCGCCGTGATCAGTCCCATGATCTTCGACACGATCCGCTGGCCGGTTTCTCCAATGCGCGCAACGAGTTTGGGGGCCGCCAGCAGGATCAGGAGCGTCAGGAGGATGTTGGCGGCGATCGCTACGCCGAGGGCCGTCCTGTGACCCCCGTCACGCGCCTGTCCGACGAGGACCATGACGGTCGAGATGGCTCCCGGTCCCGCGATCAGGGGCATTCCGAGCGGGACGACGGAGGGGTCGCTCGTGAGGGCAACGTAGCCGCGCTCGCGCTCGTCATCCCCATGCAGCGTCGTCAAGCCCATGATCGTGAAGAGGATTCCCCCCGCGATCTGGAACGCCGGCAGCGTGATTCCGAAGAGCGCGAAGATCGCTCCGCCCGTCAACGCGAAAACCGCGAGGATCAGAGCCGCGGCGATGCATGCGCGCAGCGCCATCTTGCGCCGCTGGTCGGGCATGCTCGCCGTCAGAGTGACGAAGATCGGCGCTGCCTCGATCGGATTGATGACGGAGAACAGTGAGGAGAACGCGAGCACCACGAACTTGGCGTCCGCAGAGGAGAACATCCGGGAATAGTACGCTGGGAACTCAGTCGCGCCGGATGAACCCGAGGGCCGCGGCCGCCAGCATGAGCGCCAGCAGCCCGGCGACCGGTGGCGAGAGTGCGGGGATGCTCGCGCCGACAGCCGTGACCGTCGTGTCGTGGTTGTTGTCGGGATCGGGGTCCGGCGTCGACGACGTCGCGGTCGCCGTGTTACTGAGGCTTCCCGTGGACAGTGTGACGTTCGCGACGATCGTCAGGCTCGCCACCGATCCAACGTTGATCGTCCCGAATGCCGCGTCGACCGTTCCGCTGGTCCCGACGGCGGGTCCCGTGCAGGTTCCCGGCACCGCGGCGCAGGAGGTGAAGGTCGTGCCGGCAGGCAGAGGATCGGCCAGCGTGACCGCGACGGCCGGATCCGGGCCGAGGTTCGTGACGTTGATGACGTAGACGAGCGGCTGGCCGGGGGTTGCCGGGTTGCTCGATGCCCGCTTCACGACGACGAGATCGGCGCCGGCGCCCGGTGTGGGCGTCAGCGTGGGCGTCGCCGTCGGCGGCGTACCTGTGATGGTCGGTGCCGCGGTCGGCGTTGTGGTCGGGGTCGCCGTATTCGTAGCAGTTGGCGTCGAGGTTGGAGTCGAAGTCGCGGTTGGAGTATTGGTCGGAGTGTTGGTCGGAGTATTGGTCGGAGTGTTGGTCGGAGTGTTGGTGGCCGTGTTGGTCCGTGTATTCGTGGGTGTGCTGGTGGACGTGTTCGTCGGCGTCGCGGTGTTCGTAGGTGTGTTCGTCGCGGTGTTGGTGGGCGTGTTGGTGGCAGTCGCCGTGTTGGTGGGCGTATTGGTTGGCGTGTTCGTCGGGGTGTTGGACGGCGTGAGGGTGGATGTGGGGGTGTTGGTCGGGATCTGAGTTGGAGTCGCTGTGTTCGTCGGCGTGTTGGTGGGCGTATTGGTCGCGGTTGCCGTTGGGGTGTTGGTTGGGGTGTTGGTTGGAGTGTTGGACGGCGTGAAGGTCTGGGTGGGTGTATTCGTCGGTGTGTTGGTGGCAGTGGCGTATTGGTGGGCGTATTGGTTGGCGTGTTCGTCGGGGTGTTGGACGGCGTGAGGGTGGATGTGGGGGTGTTGGTCGGGATCTGAGTTGGAGTCGCTGTGTTCGTCGGCGTGTTGGTGGGCGTATTGGTCGCGGTTGCCGTTGGGGTGTTGGTTGGGGTGTGGAGTGTTGGACGGCGTGAAGGTCTGGGTGGGCGTGTTCGTCGGTGTGTTGGTGGCAGTGGCCGTGTTCGTGGGCGTATTGGTTGGTGTGTTCGTCGGGGTGTTGGACGGCGTGAGGGTGGATGTGGGGGTGTTGGTCGGGATCTGAGTTGGAGTCGCTGTGTTCGTCGGCGTGTTGGTGGCCGTATTGGTCGCGGTTGCCGTTGGGGTGTTGGTTGGAGTGTTGGACGGCGTGAAGGTCTGGGTGGCTGTGTTCGTCGGTGTGTTGGTGGCAGTGGCCGTGTTCGTGGGCGTATTGGTTGGTGTGTTCGTCGGGGTGGTGGACGGCGTGAGAGTGGATGTGGGGGTGTTGGTCGGGATCTGAGTTGGAGTCGCTGTGTTTGTCGGCGTATTCGTGGGCGTATTGGTTGGTGTGTTCGTCGGGGTGGTGGACGGCGTGAGCGTCAGGGTTGGGGTATTGCTCGGTGTGTTGGATGGAGTCGGGGTCAGAGTCGGCGTGTTGGTGGCCGTCGCGGTGTTGGTCGGGGCATTCGTGGGTGTGTTGGACGGGGTGAACGTTTGAGTCGGAGTGTTTGTCGGCGTGTTCGTGGGCGTCAGGGTCTGCGTCGGTGTGCGGGTTGCCGTGCTCGTGGGAGTACTGGTCGCAGTATTGGTCGGTGTGTTCGTCGGCGTGGGAGTCGGCAGGCACTCGGCGCCCGAGCTCGATCCGGGGATCTGCGAAGGCAGGATGTTCGTGGCGAGCGTCCCCGGGCTTCCGGCGGTGGCGCCGAATGCGTTGGCAGCGGTGGTCGTCGTTCCGTTGACACCGCCAGTCACGTCGGAGCTTGCCGGCGCGCTCGAGAGCAAGATGGCGCCGCCGCCTCCTCCTCCTCCGGGGCCGTGGTAGTTGCAGCCGCTACCGGGGGGCGTGTTGCCGCATCCCGTGCCGGCGCCCGAGGTTGGCCAGGCGTCCGCGCCGGCTCCTCCACGTGCGGCCACCGTGAGGCCGGAAAGATTCCCGTTGAGGGTCGTGAAGAGGATGCTGCCGCCGGCACCGCCTCCACCGCCGCCGTCGTTCAGAGGCACGGGCCCGGTCGCGCCGTTGGCGGTCACCGTGCCCGTGTTGGTCACGTTGCCGACGCGGATCATGACCATGCCGCCGCCCGCGGCGCCGCTCGATAGGGCCCCCGAGCTGTTGTTGCGTGTTCCGGCGCCGCCGCCTCCACCGAGCAGTGCCGCGGTTGCGCTCGCCGTGAAGGCGGTGCCGCCGTATCCGCCCCGGTCGAGCCCGGAGTTCCAGGTGAGTCCGCCCTTCCCGCCGGCCCCGGCGTTGGCTCCTCCACCTCCGCCGGAGTTCTGGTCATTGGCGGAGGGCTGGCCGTCGGTCCCGCCGCCGCCCGCGTTGGACGGCGCGCCGCGAGCCGTGCCTCCGTCGATCGTGGTGCTCTGGTTCGGGTAATCGGTGCCGCTCGCGACGGTCGTGCTCGTGGTCGCATCGTAGATGAAGCCTGGCGTTCCCCCGATACCTTCGCCCTTGGCGCCGTCGAAATTCTTCGCGGAGCTCTGGACATAGTCCGTGTTCGCTCCGCCGGTGTCGCCCGCGAGCTGACGAGCGCCGCCTCCGCGGAAGCCGAGGCCGTTGACGCTGACCGTGACCCCGGCGAGGTCGAGGGCTCCCGAGACATCCACGGCGAGCACGCCGCCGGTGGAGCCGTTCCAGGCCGCGGCGGTGAGGCCTGCGGTCATGGTGGCCGAGCTGTACTGGGGGACCCGGATGACCTGGAATCGTCTCTGCCCCTGAGTCGCCGTCGCGTTCGCATTCGTATAGGTGTTGAGGAGCCCGTTTCCGGCCCCCGTGCCCTGCAGCGTCAGCGTGCCGCCGACCGTCGGCACGGCGCCCGTGGCCTTGACGTACTCGTACTTGCCGGAGTTGTTGAGGTTGGTCGAGCCGCTGGCGTTGCCGCCGGCCACACCGTCGCCATAGGAGTCCGTGTTCGACGAGTTGATCGCCGCGTCCTGCATCTGGATGACGAGGAGCAGGTCTCCCGAGGCGATGGGGGTCGCGGCGCCCCGGCTGGTACCGAGCGTGATTGAGGCGGTGCCCGCCGCGGCCGTCGCAGTGCCGGGCCAGTAGGCGTTGACGACTCCGGTCAGCGTCCCGGAGCCGTCCCGGCCGGGGGTCGCGCAGTTGACGGCGCCGGAGGCGGGGGATTCGGGGAGAAGAAGAATGAGAGCGAGAAGAGCTCGGGTGAGCGCGAACCCCGTGCGGCTACGCGCTCTCATGCGCCTCCGGCATCGAGGTGGTCGAGCGCTCTCGGGAAGTCCGCAAGTTCGGAAGATTCTAGCCGGATCGACCGGTTGCCGCAACGAAGATGGCGGCGGCGCTCGCCGTTCGCGCGCGTGCCTTCCGAGAAGCTAGAATCGGCCTCCCCATGGACTTCCTCCGGATTCGCGGCGCGCGGCAGCACAATCTCCAGAACGTCTCGTGCGACATCCCGCGCAATCGGCTGGTCGTCATCACGGGCGTGTCCGGCTCCGGAAAATCCTCCCTTGCATTCGACACGATCTTCGCGGAAGGCCAGCGGCGCTACGTCGAGTCGCTCTCGGCATACGCGCGCCAGTTCCTCGAGCAGATGGAGAAGCCGGACGTCGATTCGATCGAGGGGTTGTCCCCGGCGATCTCGATCGAGCAGCGGACGACTTCGAAGAACCCGCGCTCGACCGTCGGCACCGTGACGGAAATCTACGATTACCTGCGTCTCCTGTACGCCTCGGTCGGCAAGCCCCACTGTCCCAAGTGCGGCCGCCCCATCCAGGCGCAGACGATCCAGGAGATGGTGGATCGGGCCCTGCGGCTGCCCCTGGCGAGCAGGTTCGTCGTGCTCGCGCCGTACGTGGCGGGCAAGAAGGGCGAATACCGCAAGCAGATGGCGGAGATGGTCAAGGAAGGCTTCCTGCGCGCCCGGGTGGACGGGCGGATCGTGGACCTGGACGATCCTCCGGAGCTCGACAAGCAGAAGAAGCACACGATCGAGATCGTCGTCGATCGCCTCGTGGCCAAGGCCGCGGACGACGACGAGTACCGTAAGCGTCTGGCCGACTCGATCGAGACGGCGGCCCGGGTGTCCGGCGGGCTCATCATCCTGTCGGTGGCGGACGGGCCCGAGGAGGTCCTCTCGGCCAACTACGCCTGCCCGGATTGCGGCACCTCGCTGACGGAGATCACACCGCGCCTCTTCTCCTTCAACTCGCCCTACGGCGCTTGCCAGACCTGTTCGGGCCTCGGCACGAACCTGAAGGCCGATCCGGATCGTCTCGTGCTGGACCCCCGGAAGTCGATCGAGGGCGGGGCCATCGCGATCCTGAAACCCGGCTCGACCAACTGGCGGTCGCGCCAGATGGCGACGCTGGCAAAGCACTACAAGTTCCGGCTCGATCAGCCTTTCGGAAAGCTGCCGAAGCCCGCCCAGAAGGTCATTCTCTATGGGTCGGGGGAGGACGAGATCAAGTTCTCCTACGTCGCCGAGAAAGGCGAGTACCACTGGCGCTCCTCCTTCGAGGGCCTGGTCCCCATGATCGAGCGGCGCTACCGCGAGACCGAGAATCCGGAGCAGCGCGCGGAGCTCGAGGCGTACATGTCGGCCGAGCCCTGCCCGGCCTGCCGCGGCCGCCGGCTCAAGCCCGAAGCGCTCGCGGTGCGAGTCGGCGGCCGGCCCATCGACGAGGTCTCGGCGGAGACGATCTCGGACGCGATCGCGTTCTTCGAGGACCTGCGGCTGACTCCCCGCGAAAAGGCGATCGCCGGCAAGATCCTCAAGGAGATCCAGGATCGGCTTCGCTTCCTCGCGAACGTCGGGATCGGCTACCTCAACCTCTCGCGCGGCGCGGCTTCCCTCTCCGGGGGCGAGTCCCAGCGGATCCGTCTGGCCACGCAAATCGGCTCCAAGCTCATGGGCGTCCTCTACGTGCTCGACGAGCCGTCCATTGGCCTGCACCAGCGCGACAACCGCAAGCTCATCGACACGCTGATCTCGATGCGCGACCTCGGCAACACGGTCATCGTGGTCGAGCACGACGAAGAGACGATCCGTTCGGCCGACTGGGTGATCGACCTCGGCCCCGGCGCGGGTCTCCACGGCGGCCGGATCGTGGCCGAGGGTGCGCCGGAGGAGCTCGAGGGATTTCCCGAGTCGCTGACCGCCAAATATCTCTCCGGCGAGCGCTCGATCCCCGTCCCCGAGCGGCGCCGCGCCGGCTCCGGGAAGGCCCTCGTGGTGCGCGGCGCGCGGGAGCACAACCTGAAAAGCATCGACGTGCGCTTTCCGCTGGGCGTCATGACGGCGGTCACGGGGGTCTCCGGCTCCGGGAAATCGACGCTCGTCAACGACATCCTGTATCGCGCGCTGGCGCGCGCTCTCCACGGAGCGTCCGAAAAGCCCGGCGCCCACGACACGGTGGATGGGCTCTTCGACGTGGACAAGGTGATCAACATCGACCAGGCGCCCATCGGCCGCACGCCGCGCTCGAATCCGGCGACGTACACGAACGTCTTCAATCCGATCCGGGAGCTGATGTCCCGCACGCCCGAGGCCCGGGCCCGCGGCTACCAGCCGGGGCGCTTCTCGTTCAACGTCAAGGGCGGCCGCTGCGAGGCCTGCGCGGGCGATGGACAGATCAAGATCGAGATGCACTTCCTGCCGGACATCTACGTGACGTGCGACGTGTGCGGCGGGCGCCGGTACAACCGCGAGACCCTGCAGGTCCACTACAAGGGCAAGTCGATTGCCGACATCCTGGCGATGACGGCCGAACAGGCCCTCGAGGTCTTCGCGAACGTTCCCCCGGTCGCCAACATCTGCCGTACACTCGTGGAAGTGGGCCTCGGCTACATCCAGCTCGGCCAGTCCTCGACCACTCTTTCCGGCGGCGAGGCGCAGCGGGTCAAGCTTGCGCGCGAGCTCGCCCGCCGCTCGACGGGTCGTACGCTCTACCTCCTCGACGAACCGACGACCGGTCTCCACTTCGACGACATCCACAAGCTTCTCGAAGTCCTGGGATCGCTGACCGGGAAGGGCAACACGGTGATCGTGATCGAGCACAACCTCGAAGTCATCCGGACCGCGGACTGGGTGATCGATCTCGGCCCGGAGGGCGGCGACGCGGGCGGACAAATCGTTGCCGAGGGAACGCCGGAGACGGTGGCCGGTGTCCGGGCGTCGCACACCGGGCAGTTCTTGCGCCGCATGTTCCGCGGCACGGCCGAGAGGGCCCGCGCGTGAGGGCGCGGGCCGCGGCCGTTGTGCTCGCCCTGCTCGCGGCGGCCGCGCTGCCGGCCCAGACTCCGGCTCCCACGCCGACGGCGAAGCCGAAACCGAAAACCGCCCGGACCCCTGCGGTCAAGTCCGCGAAGCCGCCGCTCGATTTTTCGGGAATCTGGGAGATCGACGTCAAGGCGAGCCATGGCGTCTCGCCGCAGATGGAGGGGGCGGTACTTTCGGTCCGCCAGAACGGCGATCGGATCTGGATCGAGCCGATCGAGCAGAAACGTCCGAAGCTCCTTGCCGAGGAGATCGTCGTCGATGGAAAGCTCTACGAGAAGGCGGTCGGCCGCGGGCAGAAGGGGAGCCTCCAGGCCCAGTGGGGCAAGGACGATCAGTCGCTCTGGCTGCAAGCGACCTCGGGCACCGAGGAGAATCCCAACGCAGGTGTCCAGCGGATGGTCTGGCGGCTCCGGGAGAACGGCAACGTCTGGACGCGCCAGACCTGGACCGCTCAGAAGGACGGGACCAAGGAGACGTTCCTCGTATTTCGCAGGCGGGCCGCAGAGAAGAAGCCTTGACTCGGCTCGTCCGTCGGCTGGAGGACAAGTCCCCTCGCGCCGTCCCAAACGCAGACAGACACTACTGCGGCATCGCCAGCGCTTTCGCGTTGTACGGATCGAGTGCCAGCGCGCGGTCCCGCGCCGCCCGGGCCGCCCCGCGATCGCCGCGGCGCAGGGCGGTCTCCGCGAGGCCCACGAACGCCGCAGAGTTGCCCGGCTCGAGTTGCGAGGCTCGCTCGAAGGCGGCGGCCGCACCGTCGAGGTCGCCAAGGGCGAGGAGCGCCTCGGCGGCTCCTCGCTGCACTTCGGCGTTCTGGGTCTGCAAGACGGCCGAGCGGCGTAACCTCTCGGCGGCCTCGTCCCGGTTTCCAGCCGCAGCGAGCGCTTCACCGGCAAGGAGTAGCAGGCTCCCGTCGTCCGGGGCCTTCTGCAGGGGCGGCGTCAACAGGGGCACGGCTTCCGCCGCGCGCCCGGCATCGATCAGCAGCCGGGCTGCGGCCGACGCGAGCGCCGGGTCGTCCGGCGCGCCAAGCAGCGCCGCCCGCAGGATCTTCTCGGCTCCGGCGTCGTCGCCCTGCCCGCGCCGCAGCTCCGCCACGTGGAGCGAGGCCTCGGGCTCGCCGGGGGAGAGAACGAGAGCGCGCTCGTACGCGCGGATCGCCTTCGCGGTGACCCCCTTCGCGCTGTACTGATTGCCGAGTCCGACCAGGAACTTGGGATCGGGATTGTCTGCCCGGACGCTCTCCTCCATGAGCTCGATGGCCGGATCCACGCGGCCGATCGAGGCCAGGCCGAAGCCGAGCAGATAGCGCGCGCGCGCGTCGAAGTCGCGTGACTCGTCGAATCCGACGATCGGCGGAAGCCGCTTCGTCTGAAGCGCCTGAACGCCGGCGTCGTTGGCGGCCGTCGTGTCGACGTAGCCGGACCGCGGCGAGAGATATTCGACGACGGGATGATCGTCCGTGTGTCGGGTGTGGACGTCCGCGAGCATCGTCGCGAGGTCCTCGCCATCGAGCACGAAGGCGGCGAAGATCGAGAGCGGGTCCCAGAAGCCGATGCCGCGCAGGTCGTCCGCAACGCCCGGCACGGTCTCGAAGCGCCGGCGCAGTCGGCCGAGGTCCCAGGGAACGGGGTCGACCGTGCCGAGGAGGATGACGTCGCCCCGATTGGGGCGCCAGAGCGAGGCGTAGGGAAAGACCGACCGAAACGTCGCGACGATCAGCTTCATCTGTTCCGGCGGGAGAGAGTGCATGTGGAACCACTGCACCATCACGCCGCCCGGCTTGAGGCGGGAGCGCGCGAGGGCGTAGAACTCCTGCGTGAAGAGGTTGCCCACGCCGGCGACCCAGACGTCGGAAGGATCGGAGATGATCACGTCGTACGTCTTGACGCGGGCGAGCAGGGCATTGCGGCCGTCGGCGACGAGGAATCGGACGCGCGGGTCCGCGAGGATGTTGCGGTTCTCCGCGGCGAAATACCGCGTCGCCTCCCGCGACGCCCCCTCGATGTCGGCGATGTCGATCGATTGCACGGGAAAGCGCGCTGCGGCGGCTGCGGAGACGCCGGTCCCGAGGCCGAGCACGAAAACATCGCGCGGATTCGCGTGCAGGAGCATCGGCAGATGCCCCAGCAGGAGCTGATTTGCCATGTCGCCCGGCGCCGTCGAGGCGTCGGTCTTCCCGTTGGATCGGTAGAAGCGCGTCGCTCCCTGGCGGTCCACGGAGAGAGTGGTCGCGATCCCGTCCTCGTAGAAGAGGAGCTCGGAATTGCGCACCACTGCGAGAAGGCCTTCGGTCGTTCCGTAGATCCCGGCGTAGAACCCGGCCCCCTGCGCGAGCAATTCCCGCGGCCACGCCGGCAGGAGGAGGGCGGCCAGCAGCGAGGCCAGGGCGGCTGACAGTCCGGCGCGCTTCATGTTCGTGGCCGGAGACCGCCACAACGCCACGGTGCCGCCGAGCGCGGTCGCGGCCGCGGCGATCGTCAGCGAAGGCCGCAGACCCAGTCGTGGAATCAGGACGAAGCCTCCGAGAAAGGCGCCCGCCACCGTGCCGAACGTGTTCCACGCGGTGACGCGGCCAATGGCAAGCCCCATGCCGGGCAGGCTGGCCGTCGCGGCGACGGCCGCCGGAAACGCGATGCCGAAGAAGATGGCGAGAGGTACGAGAATCGGCGCCGTCTCGGCGATCTGCAGCAGCTGCTGCATGGCGAACGAGTCACGCACGGCGGGGAAGCCGCGCATATACAGCGTCGGCAGATGCGGCACGGCCCAGATCCCGGCGAGCGCCGTCAACGTGGCACCCACGAGCGCGAGGCCGAGCAGCTTTCCGGGGTCCGCGTTTCGGATGCGGGCGAAGATTGCGCCGCCGATCGCGATTCCAATCAGGAAGAGAAGGAGCATCAGGCCGAAGGCATAGACAGAGCTTCCGAAGACCAGGCCCACGAGTCGGGTCCAGGCGACTTCGTCCACCATCGCGGCGAAGCCCGAGAGGCCGATCGCGACGAGGAGCAGGCTAAGACCCGCAGAAGGCGGCGGCTCGGCTGCGGAGTCCGGGACGGCGGTGGCCGGTGCGCCTGCCGGTGCGGGACGGGATCCGCGACCGAGCGCGAACGCGACGGATGCGGCCGCGAGGTTGAGCGCGACGGCCGCGAGCTCGCTCTCCCGCACGCCGAGGTAGGGAAGCAGGAGGTAAGCCGCCGCCGCGGTGCCGACTCCGGCGCCGAGCGTATTGGCGGCGTACAGCGTGCCGACCCGCCCGCCGATTTCCTCTTCACGACCGACGAGCCAGCGCGCGAGAACCGGAAGCGTGCCGCCCATCAGGGCGCACGGGAGGGCGAGCACCGCGCCGACCAGCAGAAACTGAACGACGAAGAACGCGGCCGGGGCAGACTCGAGGGCCGGGGCGAGACGGAGATAGATGGCGGCGACCGCGCGCAGCAACAACGGGACGAGAACTCCGAAGAGCCCGATCGCGAGCTCGAGGAGCCCATACGCGCGCAGCGCCTTTCCGCGGTTGCGGTCCGCCCATCGGCCGAGAAGCAGGCTGCCGGCGGCCAGGCCGCCCATGAAGGCCGCCAGCACCGTCGAGACGGCGAGCGTCGTCGACCCGAAGACGTGCGTGAGCCGTCGCGTCCAAAGCACTTCGTAGACGAGGGCGCTCGCGCCGGATAGCGTGAACACGATCAGGAGAATCGCTCTGCGGGGCCATCCGGAATTTCCGAAGCGGGGCATCGGCTCAAGGATAAGGGGTTTCGGCTAGACTGCGCTCCGCATGATGCGGAATACGCAACCCGAGCCCTGGCGCGTCAAGGTGGTCGAGTCGATCCGCCGGATCGATCGCAGCACCCGCGAGGAGCGGTTGCGCAGCGCCGGCTACAACGTCTTCGGCATCGCGTCCGAGGACATCTACATCGACCTCTTGACCGACTCGGGAACTTCGGCGATGTCCGACGCGCAGTGGGGCGGTCTCATGCGCGGCGACGAGTCGTACGCGGGCGGCCGCAACTACTACCGCTTCGAGGAGACCATCCGCTCGATCTTCGGGCTGCCGTACGTCATTCCGACGCACCAGGGCCGTGTCGCGGAGAACCTGCTCTTTTCGACGGTCCTTTACCCGGGCGCGATCGTTCCGAACAACACACACTTCGACACGACCCGCGCCAACGTCGAGGCCAATGGCGGCGTCGCGCTCGATTTCGTCATCGCCGAGGGCAAGGAGCCGCGCACGCGACACCCGTTCAAGGGGAACATGGACCTCGTCCGCCTGGAGAAGTGCCTCGTCGAAAACCGCGGCAAGGTCCCGCTCGTCATGCTCACCCTGACGAACAACTCGGGCGGCGGCCAGCCCGTTTCCCTCGAAAACGTGCGCGGAACGAGCGAGGTGTGCCGGCGCTTCGGCATTCCTCTCATCATCGATGCCTGCCGGTTCGCCGAGAACACCTGGTTCATCAAACAGCGCGAGAAGGGGCAGGAGAACCGCGGCGTCGGCGAGATCGTGCGCGAGGTCTTCTCGCTCGCCGACGGCTGCACCATGAGCGCGAAGAAGGACGGTCTCGCCAACATCGGCGGGTTCCTCGCGCTGCGCAACGAGACCTGGGTCGAGCGGCTGAAGGACAAGCTCATCCTGATCGAGGGCTTTCCCACGTACGGAGGTCTGGCCGGGCGCGATCTCGAGGCGATCGCGATCGGGCTCGAGGAGGTCCTTCGGGAGGACTACCTCGCTTTTCGCGTCGGGCAGGTGACGGCCTTCGGCGAGGCCCTGGCGGATGCGGGAGTGCCGGTGGTCGAGCCCATCGGCGGCCATGCCGTCTACGTGGACGCGCGCGCTTTTGCGCCCCACCTTGCTCCCGAGCAGTATCCGGCCGAGGCTCTGACAATCGCGCTCTACAGCGAGGGAGGCATCCGGGCCGTCGAGATCGGAGCCGTGATGTTCGGCAAGCCCGACCCCGTGCGTCCGGGCCGGGAGCTCCTTCCCGACCTGGATCTCGTCCGCCTGGCCGTGCCGCGTCGCGTCTACACCAACACGCACCTCGAGTACGTCGTCGAGGTGACGGCGCGGCTGCGCGCCGAGCCCGGGCGTCTGCGCGGGGTGAGGATCGTGCACCAGGCGCCTCTCTTGCGCCACTTCACGGCCCGATTCGAGCTGCTCTGAGCCGTTCGATGGCCCCGCCGCGCTACAATTTGCGCCGGCCGTGATCACCGGATTCAACACCGACGTCAAGCACAAGAACCGCGTCTTCCACATCCAGACCGAAGACAAGGGGGAAGGCAATCCCTGCGTCGAGTCGCTGGTGTACGTGGGCGGGGAGATCCTTGCGACGAAGAGGACCTCGTACGCCGAGATTCTCCAGGCCGGCCGGGACGATCACGCGGTGCAGGACCTCATGGAGCAGCAGCACCGCACGATGATCGCGGCGATCCAGCGCGGCAGATTCGACGGACCGAACGGGTCGATCCAGGTCCCGGAGGGCATGGCGCCGGGCTCCGGGCCGCCTCCGGCCGCGCCCCCCGCGAGCGCAGCAGCCGCCGTCGCCGCGGCGGCGCCGAAACCCGTGAAGGTCGACAAGCCGGACAAGACCGACAGAATCGAGAGGCCCCCGCGAGCTGGCAAGAGCGACAAGGACAAGGGCGACGCCACGGTGCCGCCAGGCGCTCGGTCACCCCTTCCCGCGCCCGATCGCAGCCTCGATCAGATGGTGCTTGCGTACCTCGCTTCCGACGACGTGCCGGACGAGGTGGACCTGACGCTGACTCCGACGCCCGATTTCGTGGCGGGGCGCTCCATCCAGACGAAGCTCAAGGCCACGACGGGTGCGCCGGCGCGGCCGCTCGCCGGGGCACTGGTCCAGGTGCGCATCCTCTCGACGTCGGTTCAGCCGGCAACCGCCTTCCAGGGCAAGACGGCGTCCGACGGCTCGTGCTTCGTCTCGTTCATGATCCCGACCTTCCCGAACGGCACGGCCGCGGCCGTGATCCGTGTGACCGGAGGCAACGCAAGCTCCGAGATCCAGTACGCGATCAAGAGAAAATGACGGCCGAGCTCACGATCACGGTCAACGGCGAGGCGATGCGACTGCCCGCCGGCACCTCGGTGGCCGACCTGCTGGGACGGCTCCGAGTCGCCACGCCCCGCGTGGCCGTCGAGCGCAACCGCGAGATCCTCCCCAAGGCGGACTACTCCGGGACAGCCCTTGCCGAAGGCGACGTCTTCGAGGTCGTCGAGCTCGTCGGCGGAGGCTAGCCGTCGTCCTCGCGGGTCGCGCTGCTGCGCGACCGCTGCGGGCTCCCGCATCGCGAACATCCTCCCTCCTTCGTCGGGAGACTATTCGCGATGCGAAGGGCCGCAAGACGAGGCCTCGACAGACCTTCGCTTGCTCGGTCAAGGTGCGATCGGGTATTCTCCGCGCTCCCGAGTGGGCCGTTAGCTCAATTGGTAGAGCAAGAGACTCTTAATCTCTAGGTTGTAGGTTCGAGTCCTACACGGCTCACCACTCACACCGCGTAGAGGACCTGGCCTGTAATCAACCCGGCTGGGGTCGCCTGTCCGAGCCCCGCACGCCTCGCCGCTGATGGTGTCGGTCTAGAATCCGGATTGCGATCGCCGCATGACAACCTCAGCCAGTACTCGCCTCGGCCCCCACGAGATCCTCGCGCCGCGCTTGTCGAGGCGACATCGAGGCGCATGATGGGCTACGGCGATACTCACGTCGAGATCCTCTCCGACACCGAGGCGTTGAAAGGACTTTCGCGCGTTCTCGATGCGACGACCGCGGCGGGGAAATCGTGAGGCGCCCGGCGGCCTTCTCTCCTGTCTGGTGGCAACAGTGGGGCCTGACCGCCATGCTCGTCTTCCTCGTGCTGGCGCTCTTCGTCGGAGCGCCGCTCCGTACCGTACTGGGACAGCTCCCTTTCGATCTCCTCTTCTCCCTGGTGCTGGCGTCGGGAGTGATCGCCTTCTCGCGCCGGCGCTGGCTGGCCGGCGCGGTGGCGGTGAGCGGAGTGATCTGGCTCGCCTTGCGCTGGTCGCGGTACCGGTCTGACCAAGCGGTCGACGGTGCAGGTGAGACCTGGCTATCGCTGCTGACGTTGCTGATTCTGACCGGTCTGGTGCTCGAGCACGTTTTCCGGGAGGGCCCCATCACGGCCGACCGGGTGCGGGGCGCCGTCGCGGCATACCTGCTGCTCGGGCTCGTCTGGACTTTCGGCTACATCCTCGTGGATCGCTTCTCGCCCGGGGCCATCCAGACCAGCGGAGGCTCCACCCTGAAGAACAATGCTCACTTTGCCTACTTCAGTTTTGTGACGCTGACGACGCTCGGCTATGGCGACACTGTGCCCGTTCTTCCGGTCGCCCGCTCCCTCGCGATCGCCGAGGCTCTCGTCGGCCAGCTGTATCCGGCGATCCTGATCGCCCGGCTCGTTTCGCTGCAGATCAGCGCGCGAGAGGGGCGCTAACGCGGTGGAGCCGACCGCGGGCCCCGGCCCAGCATTGCGGCAGGGACCGGGGACCGTGGTCCGCTCGCCTGCGGGCGGCGGACCGGTCGATCCCGGCGGTGTGCGTGTCGCGCGGACGGGCTCTCCTGCTGGCCGGCCGCGTCGCCTCGGGAGGCTGACCATCGGCGCTCCGATATGACGACTCTCGTGGTTTTCGTCCTGCTCCTTTTCGCCTACGGCCTGGTGTCGGCGTGGCTCGAGCGTACGCCCGTCACGCCGCCGATCGTGTTCACGCTCGGGGGCGTGTGCGCTTTCCTGGCCGTGCCGTCGTTGCGCGACCGCAACGGGGATCCCGAAGTCCTGCTTCGGATCGCCGAGGCTGGCCTCGTGCTTCTTCTCTTTACGGACGCGAGCCGGACGGACCTGCGGGTCCTCCGAAGCATCCGAAGTTCGCCCGTGCGCCTCCTCACCACGGGCATGCTGTCGACCCTTCTGCTCGGGGCCCTCGGAGCGCTGGCCCTGTTTCCGACGTTTTCCCTCTGGGAGGCCGGGATCCTCGCAGCGATTCTCGCCCCGACGGATGCGGGCCTCGGGCAGGTCGTCGTCTCGAGCGAGAAGGTGCCGATGCGGATTCGCCAGGCGCTGAACGTCGAGGCCGGCCTCAACGACGGCCTCTCGGTGCCCTTCCTCCTCTTCTTCCTGGCTCTCGCGAAGTCGGGCGGACAGGGAGGGCGGGCGTACCTCTGGACGTTCATCGTCGAGCAACTCGGGTACGGGACGGTCCTTGGAGTCGGGATCGGCCTCGCCGGCGGGTGGCTGCTGGGCAGCGCGAGCCGCCGCGGGATCGTTCTGCCCGCCTTTCGCCAGATCGCGCTCGTGACGCTGCCCCTGCTCTGCGGCGTTGCGTCCGAGGCGGTCGACGCGAGCATGTTCATCGCTGCCTTCGTCTGCGGCCTGGCCGTTCAGCTCGGCTTCGAAAAGGCGGGGGAGGAGAGCGTCGAGTTCGCGGAGCAGTGGGGACAGCTCTTCAACCTGTTCGTCTTCTATCTCTTCGGGCTGCACGTGGCACGGGCCGGGGCGGGCTTTTCCGTCCCGATCGTGGTCTACGCACTGCTCAGTCTGACCGCGATTCGCATGCTGCCGGTCGCCCTCGCGCTCGTCGGCACGGGTCTCGACCGGGCGACCGTGATCTTCATCGGATGGTTCGGTCCCCGGGGCCTCGCCTCCATCGTCCTCGGCCTCGTCTATCTGGAGGGCAGGACGCACCTGCCGGGGGAGCGGACCATCGTTCTCACGGTGATGGCCACGGTGCTGCTGAGCATCTTCGCCCACGGCCTGAGCGCGAAGCCCGGCATCGCGCTCTATGCGAAGAGGATCGCGGCGCTCGGTCCGGACGCTCCGGAGCTCCATGCCGGAGGCGCCGGGAAGCGGCCGCCCCACGCGTGAAGGGCCGTCTCGAGAACCCGCCTTCCATCTTCGCGGCATAAGATCTCTGCCGCGATCCTCCGATGACACTTCGAGCAGTTACTCGTCCTGGCTCGTACGAATCGTCACCTCTCCGCGCGTCCATCTCTGAGGCCTTGCCACGACGATGTCGATGACAGGGCTGCGGAAGGTCGCCAAGGCGGTCGCACGCGTCGCGGGAATCGTCGGCATCCTCGGAGTCGTCGCCGTCGCTCTCGCCCCCCGCTGGATCAACTTCGAGCCGGTCCGGAAGAGGATCGAGTCCGCCGCCTCCTCGGCCCTCGGCCGCGAGGTGACGGTTGGACGAATCGAGCTCTCCTACCTCCCGCGCCTCGAAGTCGTGATCCGGAAAGTGGAACTGCGCGGCCCGGGCAAGATCCATGGCTCTGTCCGGTCCGTGAGCCTCTCTCCCTCACTCGGCTCGTTGCTTCGCGGCCGGTTCCGCCTCTCGACAGTCCGGGTGGACGGACCGGTCCTGACGGTCGATGCTCCCGAAGGCACCAAGGAAGAGAAGAAGCCGGCTTCTCGTCCGGATCCGCTGCAGAGCCTCACGCCATTCGTCGCGTTTCTCGCCTCGAAGGCTTCCGGTCTGGTCGTCGAGATCCACGGAGGGCGGGTGGCGGCTGCCCGCAACGGGATGGAGCTCGCCGTCCTGAGCGACCTCGATGTGAGCGTCGCGGTCCCGCCGACGGGCCCCCGCACGCTCCATGCGTCCGGGCAGGTCTCCGCTTCGTCCCTCTCCCTTCGGCGGACCGATCGGCGGGTCCTGGAGATCGGCGGCTTGAGGATCGCGGGCGCGTTGGACGTCGAGAACGGGAAGACAGCGGTCACTCTCTCGCGGTTTTCCACGGAGTCTCCCCGGCTTCTGGCGAAGATCGCACTCTCCGCCGACAGCGCGGCCCCGCGGGTCGACCTGACTGCCCGCGGCAGCGGCCTCGACGTGACGGCGCTGCGCGGGAAGCTTCTCCCCTTCGCCGGCGACGACCCCACCATCGCGGCGATCTTCGCGATCTTCCAGGGCGGCACCCTGACCTCCTTCTCCTTCGCGGCCGGAGCAGAGACGCCGGGGGATCTGGGAGTCTTCGAGCGGATGTCGATCCAGGCCGTTCTCGCCGGCGGGAACGTCCGCATCGGGAGCGTGGGCCTCGACCTCGAGGAGGCGCGCGGAGACGTCGCCGTCGAGAATGGAGTCCTTACCGCGGTGCACGCCGCGGCACGAATCGGAAAATCGCAGGCGTCGGATGGAAGGGTCCGCATCGGGCTCGCGGCGAACGACGACACGCTGCGGGTCGAGGCCACGGTGCGGTCGGACCTCTCCGAGCTTCCCGGGATCCTCTCCCGAGCGGTTGGCGGCGGCTCCTTCCACGAGGAGCTTTCCCTCGTGGAGGATCTCGCCGGGAGCGCGACAGCCCGGATCACGATCGGGGACCGGGCGGCAACTCTGGAGACGAAGGTCTCCGTGTCCGAGATGCAGCTCGCCGCTCGCTACCGGCGGCTTCCCTGGCCAATCCGGATCCGGCGCGGGACCTTCCTCTGGGACGGCGATCGTGTCGGCGTGAGCCAGCTCTCCGGGAACATCGGAAGCTCGACGCTCTCCGGCGTGGTGGCACGGGTTCGACTGGGGCACTCACCTCGCTTCGAGGAAGTCTCCGGAACCTTCGAGCTGGCGCTGGACGAACTGTTCCCCTGGCTGGCCTCCCGGAAGGGGATGGAGGCGCTTGCGACGAAGATCGCCGGCTTGCGTGGCTCCATCGGGCTGTCCGTCAGCGGGCTTTCCGGGCCGATCTCCCGGCCGTTGGACTGGAAATACGAGGCGACGGGATCCTTGAAGAATCTCGTCCTGGAAACGTCATTGCTCCCCGAGGCCCTCGAGGCGAAATCCGGAGATTTCCGGATCGATGGGGAAGCGATCCGCGTGACGGGGCTCGAGGCGCGGGCCGGCGACGCGGCACTCCGGGTTTCCGGCGTCCTCGCCGGCCTCCAGCGGGGCCCTCCAAAGCTCGAAGCGGCGGTGGACGGAGAGACCGGGCCGGAGGCCGTCCGTTGGATCTGGGAGAAGGCGTCGCTCCCCGTCGAGTTCCTTCCGGCGGCGCCGATCGCCCTTCGGCAGATTCGCCTCGGGGTCACCGGTGGAGAAAAGCTCACCCTGGCCGGGAGCTTTGCCTTCCGGAACGGCCCCCGCGTGACGCTCGATCTCATCAAGAACGGAGAGGGAACGGACGTTCGGTACCTCACGATCGCCGACAACCTGTCCGACGCCTCGATCTCTCTGGGTCTTCGAAAGGCAGAGCTGGAAGTCGGCTTCACCGGCCACCTGGCCGCCGCGACCATGGAGGGGCTGCTCGCCACAGAGAACGAGAGACACGGTCACATCGAGGGCGATTTCCATGCGCTGGTGCCCCGGCATCACCTCGGGAAGACCTCGGCTGAGGGGACGCTCAAGGTGGCAGGCTTGATGATTCCCACTCCAGCCGGGGAAGTCGCCATCGAGGCCCTCGACCTCCGCGCTGCGGGAAACCGGCTCACCGCGTCGTCCTCGACCCTTGCTTTGGAGGAGCAGCGCCTCTCGGTCACGGGAAATGCCACCTTCCAGGACGAGGGAATCGTCCTCGATATGGGCGCCGCCACGAGCGGGATCGCGTGGGAGCACGTCGAGAAGGTCCTCGACCGGATGAAGTCCCAGAAGAAGGTGGCCGCCGGGACGGAGGAACGCGAGCCATCCTCCTTCCCGATCAGCGGCATCCTGCGTCTCTCCGTCGGCTCGTTCACATTTCGAGACCTTGCGTGGAAACCGGTTCTCGCCGACATCGAGCTGGCGAAGGAGTCCGTCAGCGCCACCGTGAAAAACGCCGAGGTCTGTGGCATCTCGACGACGGGCGAGCTTCAACTTCTCCGCGGCGGCGGGATGTCCGCCATGGTCCGTGTCGCTTCCATGGGTCCGGACATCGCTGCCTCGCTGACCTGTCTCGGGTTCGAGAACGTCGGGATCACCGGACGCTACGAAGCGAGACTCCAGGCTGAGGGAAAAGCCAGGGCGGCGGAGCTTTCCCGGGCCTTGCAGGGCCCGCTCGCGTTCCAGGCTTCGAAGGGAACCATGGGCAAGACCAGCGTGGTGACGAAAGTTCTGGCGGTCCTCAATATGACCCAGGTGTTCGGGGGCAAGAGCCGGAACCGGATCGGCGAGGCGATGCCCTTCGACGAATTCACCGTCGAAGGGCAGATGGAAGACGGCCGGGTTACGATTCGCGAGGCGGCCCTCAAGTCGCCGTCGTTCACCATGGTGGGCAGCGGGGCGGTCGGATTCCTCGACAAGTCCCTGGATCTCACGATTCTCGCGCGTCCCTTCTCGACGGTGGACAGCATTCTCCAGAAGATCCCGGTCCTCCGGTACATCCTCGGGGGGAATTTCCTCTCTGTTGCGGCGAAGGTGACGGGAAACGTCGACGACCCGAAGATCCGCCTCGCTCCGGCGAAGGATGTCGGGCAAGGGCTGGTCAACATCCTGGCGAGAACGGTGAAACTGCCGGTCCAGGTCTTTGATCCATCCTCGCCGCAGTGAGAGGGGGCGTCCGGTTCAGCCAGCCGCGAGTGCGGGCCGCGCATTGCCGAGGTTCCCGAGCAGATCTACCGGGGCGCTCGGCCCCGCGATGCCGAGTACGAAATCCTCAAGGCCGACCTGCACATCAGGACCATTCTGAAGCTCAACGAGGATGACGATTCGAGCGAAGCGAGAAAATGCGCCGAGTACGGCATCGCCCTGTACTCGGTTCCTTCTCCGTCTCGACGATCGGTGACGCGAATCCGCGCACCCGAGCCACGGCCTCTCGGCCGGTCGCCACCGCCATGGCACAATGCGGTCTCGGAAACTGAGACTTGCCGAAGCAGCGTGAGAGGCGCGACGCGGCCCCACTCGATTCTTCGAGTCGGAACCGTTCCGGCCCGACGCACGGGCGTGCCCGCGCACGCGCTGCCGGGCTCCTCCTTGCCCTCTTCATGTCCGCCGGGTGCAGCCACGTGGTCAGCGACGCCGCCACGCGGAGCGCGCTGCTGGCCCTGCCACCCCGGCCCACCGTGCGCGCCTACGTCTACCACAATCACCTGATCCTGCTCGTTCCGGAAGACGGCAGGAAAACCGTCTTCAGAGCCGACTGGAAGGCCGACGTTCTCGAACAGGGCCGGAAGGTCAGATTTCGGACCACACGGCTGAAGCTCGTCGAGGAGGTCCCCAAGGGCGTCGAGCAGATGCGCCCTTCGGTCCGGGAGGCCACGGTCCTTTCGGCCGAGGAGTTCCGCGGCCAGCTCCCGAAAGTGGCCGAAAAAATAATTCCCGCCAGCGCCCCGGGCGAGGGAGTCTTCATCGGTATCGGGGAACGCGAATTCGTGGCGTACCGCGAGGCCACGGGCGGCGGACAGATCGTCACGGCCGCCGATGCGCCGAAGGACGTCCACATCGGCCGCCGCGTGGACCTGACGGAGTTCGGCCGCATCCTCTTCGCCGTCATCGCCGAGTCCCTGCGCGAGAAGGGCGATCCCCACGGCTTGCTCGTGGTGGTCAACGCGCGCGAGGGGAAGCCCCCGACCTTCCTCGTCTTCGACCTCGACCAGAACGTCATGGCCGTCACGCTGTCGCCCGGGACCGTCGACGTCGCGAGCGAGCAGGCCGCCTCCGGAAAGACCTGGCGTATGTTCGAGGCGGCCGTCATCGAAGGCCAGATCCTGTCGTTCGTCAAGAACCCCGTCTCCTTCGTGGGCCGAGCGGTCAACTTCGGCCTGCAGACCGTCCGCGTGATGCTGCGCAAGAGGCGCTGGCCGACGCCGGAAATCCCGCCCGTCGTGACGGATGGGCCGGGAATGGACCTGCCCGCATTCGAGGCGAAGCTCGATTCGATGATGGGCTCCCGCCGCTATCGGGGTTCGATCCGCCTCATCGTCGACGGCTCCAATTTCTTCCCCCTGCTCGAGCGCCGGATCGCCGAGGCGCAGCAGTCGCTCCACTTCCGGGTCTGCATCTGGGACACCGACTCGTTCGGGGTGGAGCTGGCCGACAAGGTCCGCCAGCGTTCGCTGCAGATTGCCGACACCCGAGTCGTCATCGACCGCGTGACCTCCCTCGACGCGAGCATGGTGCCTCCCCAGACGCCGCAGCCCGAAGACTTCAAGCCGCCGCGGGCCATTCAGCCCTACCTCCGGGACGGCTCGAGGGTTCATGTTCGCAACTTCCTGAACTCCTTGACGATGGGGGACCACTCGAAGGTGTACATCGTCGACCAGAAGTACGCCTACGTCGGCGGGATGAACGCCGGTTTCGAATACAGGTACGAGTGGCACGACGCGATGGCGGAGATGGAGGGTCCGATCGTCGGCTGGCTCGAGCGCGACTTCGAGCTCGCCTGGAGCCACGCATCCATCCTCGGCGACCTGGCCTACGCCGGCGCCTACCTGACGCAGCCCAAGGCGTACGAGGGACCCGCCGATCGGGAGGACTACGTCGACATACGCCCGATCTACACGAAGACCCTCAACCCGGTCATTCTTCGATACCTGCGCGAGGCGCTCGGCCGCTCCCGGCGGTATGCATGGATCTCGAACCCTTACATCTACGACGACACCGTGATCCGCGCCCTCATCGCGGCCCGGCGGCGCGGCGTGGACGTGCGCGTCGTGATGCCCTCCCAGGCCGACATGGACACCTCGGACAGCAACAACAAGGTCAAGGCGAACCGGCTGCTGCAGAATGGCATCCGCGTCTATGCGTATCCTGGAATGATGCACACGAAGGCGGCGATCGTGGACGGCTGGGCCATCCTCGGCTCCTGCAACTTCAACAAGCTGTCGCTGCGGACCAACGACGAGACCGACGTGGCGACCTCGGACCCGACGTTCGTCGGCCACATGCAGCGGGAGCTCTTCGAAGCGGATTTCGCACATGCCCAGGAGCTGACCGAGCTTCTGCCCGTGACCGGGAGCGACCGGTTCGCCGAAATGCTGGCGCACCAGCAGTAGCCCGTTCTCGCCGGCGGGATCCACCTCATGCGGGTGGGGAGAAGTTGATCAAAAAAGGAAGGCCGCCCGACCGGGCGGCCTTCCGCGTTTGCACCGCGTTCTGCGCGGCGACGAGTGTCTAGGCGTTGGCGAGATCGGCCTTGAGCGCGTCGATCCGTTGAGTGGCCACCTTCCTGGCCTTCTTCATCAGCTTCTGGGCGCCGACGTCAACGGTTGCGTTGGCGACGAGCAGGATACCCGCCTCTCCGGGCTTGAGGTTCTGAGCAACATCCTTGATGTCGCCCTTGCTGAAGCCCTTCGTCAGGTTGCCGAGAGCGGCGCCGGCGGCGGCGCCCACGCCTGCAGAAACCAGGATCGACGGCGGGAAGATGAGCGCGAGCACTGCGCCGGTGATCGCTCCGATCCTGGCGCCCTTGCCGCGCTGCGTGGCGTCGGTGTCGAGCACCTTGACCTTACCCTCCGTGTTCTTCTCGAAAAGGGCGGCGTCGTATGTGCCGATCCAGCTCTCCTTGTGCGCGGCCTTGATGACGTCGAAGTCGCTCTTCGCGTCCGAGACATTGCCGTAGACGCCGCCGTAGAAGATCATCGTTTCGGGCTTTTCGGGTTCGTTCATGACGTCCTCCCTTTACTGGATACCGTGATCACCACCGTGGAGCGATTTCCCCACGGTGTAATGAGGGTTCACTTCTTCAGGGCTGGCTCCGACCATACGACGAAACATATAATCCAAAGTGTCGTGCGGCAACGATGCAGCCGCATCAAGGCGTCGCTTCGCCCGACGTTTCGCCTACTTGGCCGGCTTGTATTCACCGGTCGAGTCGCTCCCTTGGCCGGTCCGGATCAGTACCCGCTTTCCGTCTCCCTCGTGCAGCACGAATTCGCCCTTGCTCCCGGTCTTGGATTCCGTCCACTGGAACTTACCGTCCTGGACGACGATGGTCCCCGTGAAGGGCGACCCCTTCAGCACCGGCACACTGCTCTCGTACGTGCCGTCTTTCCGGATCACCAGCGTCGCGGTGTAAAGGGGCTCCCCCTGGGGGGTCGTAATGGACCCCTCCCACTTGCCGGCGATGCTCTCGAGGCTGGTCGCCGGCTGAGCCGGCGGCAAGGACGATGCGCAGCCGGTCAGGATTGCCGCGAGAAGCAGAACCGCTCCGCTCAGGAATCTTTGCGTCATGGCAACTCTTCCGCCTTTCTTCTCACGCAAGCGAACACGGGTCTTTCGACTCTTTCCCAGCTGCCGCGCCTTCACCACTTCGACCCCCACCGGGTCCTAAAGTACCAGTAGAGCCCGCTCGCGATCAGCGCCATCCCCGCGAGGGCAATGGGATACCCGTAACGGGTGTGAAGCTCCGGCATGTTCTCGAAATTCATCCCCTCGATCCCGGTGAAGAGCGTCAACGGCATGAAGATGGCCGAGAGAACGGTGAGCAGGGCGAGGCGGCGGTTCATCTTGTCCTGCTGGAGCGACACGTACCGCTGCTGGAGATCGCTTACGCGGCGATCGAGCCGGTCGATGTCGCGATCGGTCGCCCGCGCGGTCTGGATGACGATCTGGAATGGCTCCGCGAGGTGAAGCAACGGCAGCGCGGGCTTGTCGATGGCCTTCAGGACTTCGAGCACCGCGAACTCCTCGTCCAGGACGCCGCCGAGAGCCAGCACCTGGCGCTTCAACGACAGGATCTCCGCCAGGGGGACCGCCTGCGGATCCACGTCCATGCTTTCGGTGGTCGCGTCGCCCTCCCTGCGGAGCTTCACGACATGGCGTCGCAGCCGCCCGGAATGGAGCAGGGTGAGAGCGCAGACGACTCCCGCGGTCGTCCCGTTCGGGAGCTTGAGCTTCGTCACCGAGCTTTCGTCGTGCGCCCAGGGTTCTTCGGGCTGTTCGTGCATGGTGATCACGAGCCGATCGAGACAGAAGCAGCGGAAATAAGCGGGCTTCCCGGCTTCTGCTTCCGGCGCGACGGGGTAGGCGAAGAACACGGACTCGGCCAGTGGGAGGATCCTCGTTTCGTCCTCTCCGATGTGCAGGAGATCGAGCAGGCCGGGGTCCAGGCCGAGACCGGCCAGCCAGGCCATGACGGCCTCCGGTCGGCCGCCGCCGATGTCGATCCAGTAAGGGCCCGCGCCGGCTCGCCATCCCGCCAACGCCGTGGCCTCGGCCTCCGGCCTGATACCGCCACCGGGCTCGAGAAGGAGACAAGTGACTTTCACGACTCTGCCTCCTGCCGGGCGCGCCGTGCCCCGATCTCCGAAGCGGAAGAGATGTTGTGGTTATGGTACCAGTGCAGATGAGCCGCTCTCCGACTGGGCGTTGGCAGTCCGCTCCGGGCCTCGCGCAAGTGGCCCATCGCCTTCGGCTACAACATGGAGTCGATGGGCAGCACCCGCGCCAGGTTCGCACCCAGCTTCTGCCAGACGCTCGCGTACGGTTCGGAGTCGAAGACGACTTTCTTTCCGTCGTCGACCCCGGTCCACCTCAGCGACTCACGGCCTCGCCCCCGGGAAAGCTCCACCAGGAAAGCCGCTTGCTCGACACGCTCGTCGAAGTGTTTCACCGCGGCGGCGGCGAGGGCCGGCTCGTGGAAAAGAATCCCGATCTCGTTGTTGATGTACAGCGACCTCTGGTCGAAGTTGAACGATCCGACGAACATCGCCTTGCGGTCGATCGCCATGGTCTTGGCATGCAGGCTGGATTTGCTGAGGCCGGGAAGCCAGGTGAACCGGGCGCCCTCCGCCTTCCGGATCTGCTCGTTCAGCTCGTACAGTCGCACACCCGCGCGCAGCAGCTGCTTGCGGTGCCGCACGTACCCCATGTGCACCGCAGCGACGTCATTGGAAGCCAGCGAGTTGGTCAGGACGCGCACCCGCACCCCCTTGCGGCTGAGATCGCACAGGGCATCGGCGCCCCGCTGCCCAGGCACGAAGTAGGGCGACACCAGGGTGAACTCCTCGGTCGCCTGCAGGATGTACGGCGCCAGCTGCGACATCAGCAGCTCTCGCTTCCAGGCGCCGCCCCGGGCCAGCTTCTCGGGGGAGTCGTGAATGACCCTGGCCTGCCCGAAGCCGAACTCGACCGTTCTTGCCCTCAGAGATTCGGCCAGCGCGGAGTGCTCCAGGGCGTCCACATAGGCCGACGTCCGTTGCTGCCGGAAAAACTCGGCCAGTTCGTGGCGCAGCCCATCCAGGGCGTCGGGGGGCACGGTCGCCCGCAGCGCGGCCATCGGGCGGGCATGCTCGCTGTTCCAGTACTGATCGAACTCTTCGGACACCTCCGTCACGACCGGGCCGATCGCCATCACGTCAAGATCGCTGAAGGCGAGATCCGGGTCCGCATCGAAATACTCGTCGCCGATGTTGCGGCCTCCGACGATCGAGGCCTGGTTGTCCACCGTGAAGGTCTTGCTGTGCATGCGGTGATTCACCGTTCTCAGCCGGGTCAGAAACTGGAGGTTCTTCGAATAACCGCGTTCGAAGGGATTGAACAGCCGCACCTCGACGGCCGGATGCGCATCGAGCGCGGACCAGACGTCGTCGGCCTCTCCGCCGTACATGTCGTCGATCAACAGTCGCACCCGCACGCCCCGGTCGGCCGCGGCCAGGAGCTCCCGGATCAGGAGCCTGCCCACGGTGTCCTGATGAAACATGTAGTACTGCACGTCGATGCTGCGCTCGCTCAGGCGCGCCAGCTGGGCACGTCCCCCGAAGGCATCCCGTCCGTTGCCCAGAAGGTGCACGCCCGACTGACCCGGATGTTGCTCCAGCTGGGGGCGGAGTGCCTTGCCGAGGCCGGTGCTCTCGCCGTCGCCGAGAGGGCGAGAAGAGGCTTTCCCCCGGTCGTCCGGAGCCGGATCGCGAGACGTCACGCGATCATGCCAGCGCGACCACGAGCGCAGCGGCGAGGAGCTTCTCTCTTGCCGTCTTCATCGCGGTGTCTCTTCTACTGATGACCTCCTAGCCGGCCCTCCAGGCACCTCACCGGGCCACCCGTTTGGCCATGCTTCGCGCGGCCGAGCCGACGGCGATGAAGGAGAAGCCGGCAAACAGGAGGTTGACCCCCACGAGCGTCCCGATCGCCCATACCCCGGACAGCGGCCACTCCCGCAGCAAAAGGAATCCGAGGAGGATGCCCATGACGGCGCTGAAGAGCATCCAGCCCCATCCCTTCTCCGGCCGCAGATGGAAGGCGAGAACGGCGCCCGAGATCCCGTCCACGATCAGGTAGCCCCCGAGCAGCAGGGTGAGGGTCGCCAGCCCCAATCCGGGCCGGCCCGTGAGGATCACGCCGGCGACGAACGTGAGGATTCCGCCGACGAACGCGAGGGCGCCCTGCCCGAAGGACCCCGCACTGAAGGCGCCGAAAGTTCGCGCCACGCCGGCGATCACCAGCGCGATCCCGATGAGAATGGAGACGCCGGCGCCACTGACCATTGGTGAGCCGATGGCCAGAAAGCCCGCGATCACCGTCAGGACCCCGAGTCCCACGAGCAACCCTGCGTTCTTCGCAGCTTGTTGAGCCCAGCCGCCTATCGCCTCTCGCAAGTTCTCCAAGTCACACCTCCTAAAGTACCCAGCCTTACGTGCCGCAATCGCTCGCTACTTTTCCGCGCCTTCTCGACCGTGATCGCGATCGCCTCGATGTAGGTAAATGCCGGAGGTTTCCCCGACGATCACTGGGCCAGGGCCAAGGACGTGAGGCACCAGGCCACCGCGACGCCACTCACTGCCATCGAAAATCCGGACTTCCTCGTCGTCCACATCCTTCCAATGCGAGCAGCCTAGGAAGTTGCGGCAATTACGGGATGATTCAAGAGCATCATATCGTTGCGCCTTGCGCCAGGGGGCGGGTGCTAGAAGCCGATGGCGAAGGAGCTGACGGCGGTCGACCCCAGCAGGGGCCGAAGGCGCAGGCGTTTCCCATCCGGCGTGCTCTTCCGCGGCCCGCGCGTTCATCCTCCGAAGGCGATCGTCAGAGCGACGAGCGCGCATCCGATGCCGACCATGACGAGACCCAGTCGCCAGGGGCGCGAGCCGGAATACTTCGCCAGTTTGTAGCCGCCCAGGAAGAGCAGGACGATCGCGATCGCGTTGGAGATGCGCAACGCCAGCATCGCGTCGCTCAGGAGGAGGAAAGGGACGACCACCGGGAACGTGGACAGAAAGACGAGGAGAAACACCGCCAGCGCGCCGCGGAAGTCGTCGCGGTGGAACGGAACGCGCGCTGGCGGTTCCGGCAAAGCAATCAGCCGCTGGCGCAGCGTTTCGAGTTCCTCCGGGCGCAGGACCGAGACGACCCCTGAAGGCAGCTCGTCGGCGATCAGGGCCTGCGCTTTTGCCGGGTCTGTGGTGGTGCGCAGGCGCCGCAACGCGGCGATCTCGTGCCCCCTCTCGGCGAGGGTGCTCATGAGGTAGAAGATCGCGTCGATGATCCCCCACGCGAGATTGCAGCCGAGGGCGCCGATCAGCATGGTCCGGACTTCGGTTCGGCCGCTCCCGGCGGCCGAAAGGGAGCCCGTGAACGTCAGGACCATGATGAGGCCGAACAGGATCTCCGAGAAGCGCTCGATCGGAGCGAGGACCCGCCGGCTCTTCTCCTTCGTGGAGGCGGGCTTTGTCGGGTCGGCGAACGTCACGGCGTACCCGGCATCCCCTTGTCGCGCGTCACGAACCGGATCTCATCGTCGATGAGCATCGTTATATCTCACTCTCCTGACCAGCACCGCAAGGACACCGGCAGACGCTTACCGGGCTAACTTGCTCTTGATGAGAGCGAGCCACCTGATGCAACTGCCGGCTTCATTCGTGCTGGCGCTTGATTCGACTGGACTCGGACACAGGACTCGGATACAGGTCTCCAATTCGTTGACCTGTTGTGAACTTCTCGTAGGTTCGAGTCCTACACGGCTCACCACTCACCACGTCTCACGATTTCCCACAAATCCCAACAACGCGCGGCCTCTGAACGGGTTGCGCGAGTCGCCTGACCTCCGCCGTCTAGAGCCAGAGTTGGGAAAAGTAGGTGATTTTGGGCCGAGGACTCGGACACACACTCGGACACGTAGCTTCCTCAAGGGCCCCGTGAGAAGCGGCACCAGAGGGAAGAGATCTCCGAAGCCCGCTGCTGATCTTGTCGTCGAGAACCTCCGGAGACCGGAGGCCCCGAGCGACCGGATCGAAGACGGCGTCCGCGTGCACCCGCCAGGATTGCACGACCTCGGCCGGAGTTACGAACTTTCGAGGCTGACCCCAGTTGCAGGTTTACGGGGCCGACGCCAGGAGGGCGTCGCGAAGCTCTGACGCCGAAGCGAAGCGCTCCTCCGGTAGCTTGCGCATGGCCTTTGCGACCACTGCGGCGAAACCGTCCGGCACCGACGGTGCGACGTCGATGAGCGGATCGGGGTCTTCGTTGAGAACGAGCTCCATGAGCCGGAAGAAGCTGGCGTGGCGGAAGGGGGGCTGGAAGCTGAGGAGCTCGTAAGCCAAGGCTCCGAGGAGGAAAACGTCCGTGCGGGGGCTGATCTCGCCGCCGCACACCTGCTCGGGCGACATGTAGCCGACCGTTCCGACCGCGGCCCCGGCTCGGGTCATGCCGGTCGCCGAGCCGATCGTCTTTGCGATCCCGAAGTCCAGGATCTTGACGCCGCCGTCCTCGAGGACGCGCACGTTCGACGGCTTGATGTCCCGATGGATTACGCCCTTCCGATGCGCGTAATCGAGCCCGTCGGCGATCGAGACGAGGATCCGCCGCTTCTCGTCGAGCTCGTACGGCTGGCGTTCGAGGATCATCGTCGATAGGTCGCGGCCGGCTAGCAGCTCCTGGACCATGTAGGGCGTGTCGGCGTGTATCCCGGACTCGTAAACAGCCGCAATGTTGGGATGACGCAGGCCTCCCGCGAGCTTGGCCTCGCGGAAGAACCGCGCATGCCCATCCGCTCCGAGCGAGCAGGTCTTGACCGCCACGAGGCGGCCAGTCTCGGGGTCGACGGCCTTGAAGACCGTCCCAAAGCCACCGGCGCCGATGCGCTCGAGAAGGCGGAAACGCCCGATCGTTCCCGAAGCCACCGTCAAGGCGCTGCCGCCAAGTCCCGGCGTCAACGTCGCTCCCCGTCGCTTCGGACCAAAGTCGAGAAACATCCGGCTCCTACCAGCTCAGCGGAACGCGCTGGAGCCGCGGCACAATTCTAAGCCAGCCCGGAGACCCTCGCGGCGAGCGCTTCGGAGTCCCCCTCCGAGATCTTCGGAGTGCGCGCCATCATCCAAGGCGTAGTCGCGCTTGGTGCGCGCGATGGTGGTCTGCGAGTAATCGGGCAGTGTGGGTTCGACTCCCACACGCTTCCGCCAACTGCTACCGCGCGCTACCGCAAGGTCGCTGAGAGCACGCGATTTCTCGCTCGAGCACGGAAGAGTGCCACCCGCAATACGGTGAGATCCGGGAACACGCTCCCAGAAAGACTCTTAGAAAGGTACTCTCGAAGACGGACCAGTGATGTGGTTCGGTGCGCTCGTGGTCCACACGAGTAGTCGGTGCATCTGGCGGGAGCAGGCCCGCTCCGCTGTAAGGGATTCGGGCCTATCGTGAAACTCGAGCTGGGTAGAGCATGAACCGGGCGACTCTTAGTCCCGAGGGAAGAACGGGGAAGAGCCCACGACACCTGGCGACAGCTCAGACTAGACAAATCAACGAGTTGGCCCAGGGGCGTCTGCCGTGGACTTTCCTCTACTTTCAGCAAGACGCCGAGAAAACATGGAGAATCGTGGGCAGAGCCGCGACGCGAGTGTCGGTCCCAAGCATGTCAGCTGAGGGCCTACAAGAGTTGCCAAGGTAGATGTCGCGGGTTCGACCCCCGTTTCCCGCTCCAAACTAGCTCCTATGCTGGGCCCCCTAGCGTAGAGTCTCCTGCCTACATCCTTCCGCTCCACCAGGCCGAAGGCTCCGACCGTCGCCTTTCCGGTTGGATTGTTTGCAATTTGTGTTCATGCTTCCGCGCAAGGACACGAGACGAACCAATGGGGAAAAGACGAGGCTCTGTACCCGTCGCAAGACCGGCGCTCTCCGGTTTTCGACGCGATCTTGGGGTCCTGGAGTCCTACGCGGCCCTCCTGGGGATCTTGATCGGGGCCGGGATCTTCAAGGTGACGAGCACAGCGTGGGTGCTCACCGGCCCCAGCGTGATCCTCGGCTACATCGTCCTTGCCCCCGCGGTCCTGGCCACGTCGGTGGCTTACGCAGTCTTCCTCTCGACGCCCCTCGGGCGCGAGCCCGGCGGCGAGTACACCCACATCTCGCGGACGCTTGGCGCCTACGGGATTGCCTTCGTGGGGACTTGGCTGAAGATCACTTCTTACATCGGCGCCCTGGCCTACTTGGCGGTCGTCTTCGCCGAATACACGATCGAGCTTTCTGCCGGCCTGTTCGGTTCCGATCACCTCATGCCTCTCGCTCTCTCGAGCCTCGTCTTCTTCTATCTCGTGCACGTCGTGGGAGTTCGGTGGTTCGGGCGCATCCAGGTCGCGATGTTTGCGCTCCTCGGCGTCTCGCTCGTCGTGCTAGTTGTTCCCGGCCTCTTCGCCATCCAGCCCGCGAACTACCGACCTTTCTTCAAGCACGGCCTCGGAGGTTTCGCGGCCGCGCTTCCCCCGCTCTTCTTCGCCTACGCCGGGTTTGAATCGCTCGCGCAGGCGGCGGGAGAAGTCAGAGATAGCACGCGCAAGCTCCCGCGCGTTTTCCTTCGCGGCATCGTCGTCGCCATGACCATTTACTTTCTGATGTCGGTCGTGGCCTTAGGGGTCCTGCCGGGCGAGCGCCTCGCCGCAAGCCCGGCGCCGATGGCGGCGGCGGCGGCGGTCTATTTGCCATTCGGCGCGGCGTGGTTCGTCACTCTGGGCGCCGTCATGGCGATCACGACCTCATTAAACGCGACGATGCTCGTACCCTCGCGTCTTGCGGTAGTGCTCGCGCGAGACCGCCTCGCGCCGCTCTGGCTCGGCGCCATCGAGCCCCGAACGGGGACGCCCGTGCGGGCGCTCACCGGGACGCTCGCGGCCGCGGCGCTCCTCCTCCTGACAGGACAGGTCTCTCTTGCCTTGAACATCGCGGTCTTCGCGCTCGTCGCCCTCTACCTTCTGCATAGCCTCGCCTTGCTGCTCCTGCCGCGGAGCAACCCGGCGCTCTTCCGCTCGGTCACCGTCAGAATCCCGATCGGCGTCCAACGCCTCTCCGCCGTCCTTTCGATACTGGCCATGGCCGGGCTTCTTCTGGTGCAGGTGATCCAGGACCTGCGCACACTGGCGAGGCTCTCGCTGCCGGAACGGATCGCGAGTCGGTCCGTCACGACGCTCGAGCTCTGTCTCGCGTGGGGTATCGTGGGGATCGCGATCTATCTGCTCGGCAGGCGCCAGGCCGTCCGCGCTCCGGAAGATGAGGAACCCGTGCTCCAAAAGGCAGAGACGGAGCGCGAGACGGGCGTTTAGTCCGAACCCACGAGCAATCCCAACCGGATCCCGCACCTCCTCAGGCGCTGCTGGGAGAGTATCGAACGGCGGGGCTTCCCGACGGATAGAAGACGCCGAGGAGGCGGAGCTCTCCGCCTCCCGTGTTCTCAACGCAATGCGGCTGGCCCCGTGGGAGGAAGGCGCAGGAGCCGCGCCCAATCTCTGCGTGGCTCTCTCCTGCCCAGAGCCGGCCTCTCCCTTCGAGGACGCAGAGCACTTCCTCATACTCATGGAAATGGTCGGGGGCGCGACCCGGAGGAATTGCGCCGATGAACTGTGTCACCCGCGCGCCGCAGGTTTCCTGATCCACCAGCACGCGGAACCACCGCCCATCGTCGGCGTGCTGTGTCGGTTGCTCGGAGAACCGAACGAACGGTTCGCGGCAGGCCGGCGATGCGTCGGGCGCCGGGCTCGTGAGCGGACGTTCGAAGGCGAGGGAAGGGCCCGGATCCGGGCATTGCGAGCCGACCAGAGTTAGCGCCCCAAGCCCGGGGTTTTCGATGGTCAAACAGACGCCGGAGCGCAGGAAGACCCCCATCTCCGGCGAAACGCGTCGCGGAGAACCGTCCAGAAACAGCGTGCCCGTCCCCTCGACGACATAGAGGACTTCGTCGCATCCTGGGTTGCGAATGCCGGGAGAGACGCCCGCCGCGAATTCCAGGACACGCAGCGAAATCGCGTCGGCTCCCAACGCGTGCCGCCAGAGCCTGAGACTGCCGTGGGTGAGCGCTCCCCCTTCCTTCCACCCGCTCACCCGGCAACCGCCCTCCAATCGAACCGGCATCCGCCTTCCTGAGTAAAGCCCGCGTGGTCCCCGACAAACCGCGGGATGGGATTATGCTGTGAGACTCAGGACGGAGGAAACCTGTGGTTGAGCGGAAAGCCCAGGGGATCGATGCGGAGAACCAGGACTTCGCTCGGTACGAACAGGTGGACAAGAAGCAGCGGTACCATCTGGCCGAGGCCGGGCACGAGGAGGCCTTCGACGAGACGTATCAGATCAAGACCTGCGACATCGGCCGGTTTCTCATTGGAGACGAGCCCGAGAGAAAGGCCTTCGCCCGGGAGCTGGGTGGCGCCCTGCGGGAGATCGGTTTTGCCATTCTCGAGGGGCATGGGATCGATCCGAAGCTCTACGACCAGGCAAACGACAAGGTCATTGAGCTCTTCACGCGCCTTTCCCTCGAGGAAAAGCTCCGTTTCCGAGCCCGGCGCCACGGCTCCGTGAACCAGGGCTACTTCCCGCTGAAGGAGACGAGCGATATCCATCCCGACTTGGTCGAGGGCTGGGTCTTCTGCCGCCGCGCCTTCGACCTCGCGGACGATCCGGCGAGGCGGACCCGGGTTGAGGATTTCTGGCCGGTCCCGGAGTTAGAGCCGATTTTCCGGCGGATGTGTCTGGAGCACGAGAGGCTCATCCTACCCGTGATGCAGAGCATCCTGATGTTCCTGGGTTGCGATCCCCATCTCTACGATCAGAAGCTCACGCGCACGAACTTCGGCCAGAGGTTGAACTATTACCCTCCCGTGGGGCCCGAGGACGACGAGTCGGGGGCCGCGCGTCTGCTCGGTCACGAGGACGTGGATCTCTTCACGTTTCTTCCCGCCCCGCGGATCGAAGGGTTGCAAGTGTTGAATCGCGCCAACATGAAGTGGATCCGCCTCTCCGCGCCGCCCGGCTCGATCATCTTGAACACGGGCGACTACATGCAGCGGATCACTAACGACATCCTCCCCTCGACGACGCACCGCGTGAGCAAGCCGAGGGATCCTGTGGTGTGTGGCAAGGCGCGGGTCTCCTTCCCAATGGCCATCTATGTCTGGGAGGAGGAGGTCCTTGAGGTGCTTCCCGGCCTTCCAAGCCCCAGGTACGAGCCGATCAAGGCCTTGCAGTTCCACACTCGCATCACGAGCAAGTTTTACGGCGACGGCTACGCCGTAGAGGCCGAGCCCCCACAGACGAGGACCTGAACCCAAGGCGCGTGCATCCTCACAACGCATTGGCTGCCTCAACGTGGCGACATGCCCCGATTGCGGCAAAGGAATAGGCGCTTCACCAAGAGCGCGCTCAAAGTGCGCCGTTGATCGAGTCAGACTATTGATAGCGAACTAGTAAGTCTCACTCCCCTTCCGTCGTTTTCTTGCCTGTTCCCGGGATGACTACCCGGAGTGATTCGGGGAAGTCCGGAAGGACGCAAATGCCTGACGCTCCCGCATTACGTCTCCGAGCGAATCCTTCCGTCTCGGCAGCGGAGGACTCGCCACTTATCGCACACGCCCGGAAAAGGCCGCTTTAGGCTTCGACAAGGCATTTGCAAAGGCGAAGGAGCGTTCCGGGGTCACTTGTTGCTGGCATGACCTCCGCCACAGGCCCTTCCGAGCCGGCGACAAGGCGACCGTTGAGTGAGCAAGTGCCCTTTTTTGAACAGCTTAGTCAGAACTTGATATTGGCTACAATATTGGATATATTTCACTCCAGATATGGAGAGACGCATGGCTGAGCAACTCAAGTCCCCGGCAACCCGATACGGGCCAGCTCCGCTCGTAGACCTCAGGTCGCGCGAAGCACGCGAACGATTGAGCCCGTCCGCTATAAAGGCTTTCTTCAACCTTATCGACCGCTGGAACGTGCAGGACGAGACAGCGCGCGATCTGTTGGGAGGCATCTCGAACGGGGCGTACTACAACCTCAAGCGGGCTCCGAAGACCCTAGGTCAGGACGAGCTGCTTCGGGTTTCCTACCTGATCGGGATCTTCAAGGCACTCAACATCCTCTACTCCGAGCCGTTGGCAGATAGCTGGATGCAGCGGCCCAACTTGAATTCGATTTTCAAAGGTGAGGCTCCGCTCACGTACATTCAGGCCGGCGGCATTCCGGCCTTGCAGACTGTTCGTCGCCTCCTCGACGCTCGTCGCGGCGGCCTGTGACGCTGCCGCCGGCTAGGCTTGTACGACAGTTTGATACGTCGCGGCTGATATCGGCGAAATACAGTGATGAGAGTGTGCTCGCGAGAATCGCGGATAACGACGCTCATCTGAAAGACATCTTCGAGCTTGATCAAGCTACTAACGACAGGCTGTTAGCCGAAAACGATCTCGCACCAGGGATTTCGAGCCACGAGCTGGTTTTTGGTGTGCCCTCCTTTCGGATCGTAAATGCTGCTTTTTGTCATCCGCACCCGACTGGCAGCCGGTTCAACGGACCAGAGCGTGGTGCCTGGTACGCAGGCTTCGAGATTGAAACGGCCCAAGCGGAGGTTGCGCACCACAAGTGGCTTGAACTCGTCGAGATTTCGTGGCCTGAGGAAACGGCGATCTACGTGGAATACCGCGCAGACTTCAGCGGGGACTTTCACGACCTTCGAGGCGAGAACGAGTTCACTGCATGCTTAGACCCTGCGAGCTACCTTGAGTCGCAGCGGCTAGCTGCCGAGCTGCTTGCCGCGGACTCGCTGGGTATCGTCTACCCAAGCGTTCGCAGATCCGGTGGAACGTGCATCGTTTGCTTTCGCCCGGCCATCGTAGGCAACGTCCGCAAGGGTGTGGTCTACCAGTTCGAGTGGTCAGGATCCCCAATCCCCAAGATCCGTGAGATTACGGTCTAACGCATCACTCGGACACGGGACTCGGACACGCGGTTCCAACTCGTTGAGCTGTTGTGAACTTCTAGTAGGTTCGAGTCCTGCACGGCTCACCACTCATACTTCGCGCGCCGCATGTTCTTAGGGCTGTCGGGAGACGATCCGAGGATCATGCGGCGGACTCTGCGGTGGTACCACGTTCCGGCTATGTGGATCGGCCTCTTCCAGCGCGATGGCATCGATGCTGACGTCGCCAGCACCTTGAATGGGAGTCAGACGGAGCTGCCGTAGTGTGCCCTTCCAATCGGCATTGCCCGAGAGATTGAAGTAGTAATCGAAATACTCCGGAGAGCCCGGGACGGCGCCGACCGTGACAGTCTTGGCGTCGCTGAAGCCTGGATCGGCCAGAGTCGTGAAGGAAAGGCTGGCCGAGGTCGGCGCTCCGCTGTTCCTCATCCGAACTCGCACGGCTTCGAATTTCGACGCCGGGATCCTCAGGTTGTCAGGCGATTCGATCGTCGGTTGACTGCCGGAGCTCGAAATCTCGAGCTTGCCGTCGATCGCGATGAAGCCTGAGATGCCCGCCAATGGTGACCAGCCCTCGGTATCGTTCGTGAACTGCCATCCTTCTTTCCCGTGAGCTTCGAATTCGTAGATTCTGGCGCGCCCATCTCCACCCGGCAGGGTTCCCTGGGTGACGAGCAGCCTTGCAAAGCGGCCTCGGGCCAATACGGGGCGGTCAGTCAGCCAACCCTGGTCGCCTAGGAAAGAGTCAGCGTCGAAGAAGGTCAGGCCATCGTCGCTGACCTGGAGCGCGAACGCATACGTGTTTTCGAGCGGCCGGGGATTTCCATTGACTCCTGCGTGTCGGACAACCCACCTGTCGATCTCGGAGGGTTGGTCCAGGTCTACCGTGAGCCAATTCGTCCCGCTCGTGGACGAAACCCACTTAGTGAACTCAGACCCGTCGATCGCGGCGGAGGGACCCTCATCGGCGGACGCGGCCGAGCTCGCGGTGGCCGTCTTTCCAAGGGTCAGACTCCTCTCGTTGTGAAAGTGAAAAACGCCGCCCGAAAGGTCGCGGGTCTTTGGGCCGCCCCAGATCATCGTGCCGAAAACCTCGACTGAGCCGGCGAAGGAGCCGGAACTGATGAACGCGGTCCCGTCTGTGGCTTCCACCACGCCGACGAATCGAAGGTCGTCGCCCCCCTCGAAGAGAAAACCGGTCTGAGAGGACGTATCCGAGTCCGATTGGAAGAACGTTGAATTGGTGCAGCCTCCACCGTCCGCGAGCATCCGCCAGCCGACCTTGAACCAGAAAGCGTTCAGGCCGAACGTGGTCTCCCTGGAGCAGCTGCCGAAAACAAAAGCCACAGCGTGTTGGAGCGTGTAGGCGGAAATCGCATCGCTTCCATATTCCAGCGGCCCGTTCAGGAGCTGAGATCCGATGTAGTGACCCCAGCTGAACATTACCCTTTCCACCCGCCCACCGTCCGAGCCCCCTCCAACGAGAATCCCGGTATTGAGGACTGTTGCCTGGACGCCGGAGACAAAGTGATCATCGCATCGGAAACTCGCAAGATCGATCAAGTTGTAAGCGTTTGCTGCTGCGACGTTCTCCACCCAGATGCCGGCTCCCGTCCCACGAATTGTGAACGGATACGGCACGACAGGAGCGGCAGCCGTTCCGTAGCCCTGTTCCGGATACGCCACATTGAGTCCTCGGATGCCGGCACCGGGAGAGAGTGTGATGAGGGCCGGGTCCGAGCCGGGTGCCGTCGTATTCCGGCCTTCGTACCCGAGAAGAGTGCAAGTCGCCGCGTAGGCGATGGGGTGACTGTTGCCGCCGAGCGGCCCCCGAAGCTCAACGCCCGTTGGGACGGTCAGCCGTTTTACGCGGTACTGGCCTCCTGGCAGATAGACGGTGCCTCCGCCGGAGCGACCCATCGCGTCGAGGGCACCCTGGATGGCGGACGTATCGTCGACGAGGCCGTCGCCCGCCGCATTGAATGGCGGGTCCGTGACCCGCACGAAGTTTGTTCTGTTGGGGGAACTGCGAAATCCGACGAACCCATAGCTCAAGCTGTCGGCCCCGGGCACGTTATCGGTGTTAAGAAAGTGGAGGCTAGAGCCAGGAGTCAAATAGCCATCCACATCGTCAATCGCAGCGTCGATCCTCGAGATCTCGCTGAAAAACCCTCCTGGATCGTCAGGCAGTTTCTTCACGAGCATGCCCTCATGAGCGTCGCGGACACGCAGACCGTAAATTCCATATGTGTTGAGGCCGATCTGAGCACCGACGAGCCGGCCCAACGTATACGTGTCGAGCGCGAGACGATCCTCGTCGGTGGCGGGCGCGTTGAGAATGATGCTGCGTGGAGCTGACTTCCAGGTGCTGTTGTCAAAGCGCACGTTGGTCAGCCAGGAAAAGTCATAGCCGCTTCCAGCCGTAAGGCCTGTGTGGAGAACCGTTCCGACGATATTGTCGACGTGGGAGTCGCCGTGACGGATGGAAATTCCGTTGTACGAGTTGTACAGAAGGAGATTGAGAGCATTGGCGCCCACGGCGGAAGGGTTGAAGTCGACGGTAAAGGGATATGGCCGCACCGTTTCGTTCGTGAATCCCTGAGACGGATACCAGATGGCGAAGTCGCGGACACAGGCCCGGTAGTCCAGCGAGATAAATGGGGCAGCCGTCTCATCCCCTTGACCGAAGGAGGCGAGAAGCAGAGTACCGATGCGGCTCGGGTCACTCCGATCGGGGAGGTCTGCACCTCGCAGCGTCACACTCTGGGGGATGAAGAGGGTCCCATCGATGCGGTAAGTGCCGGCCGGGGCGAACACTGTCCCGACGCCGCGGGCCGCGACGGTGGCGAGTGCGTCGCTGAATGCCTGAGTCGAGTCGCGCGTTCCCGTGGGGTCGGCCAAAAAGGGCGCATCGGTGACGACGGCATCTGCGACGACGACCTCGCTGCTTGGCCCCACGAGAGACACGATGCGAGGCGTCAGAGCCAGCGGTGCAGCGACCGGGCTGATTTGAATCCGATCCAGAGCGGTCGATTCGGAAAAGATGAGCACGCCGAGCGTGTGGCGTCCGGCACTGAGATGGAGGCTCCGAGACCAGAAGTCGCTGGAGTCGCCCTGAACACCGACTCCCTGTATATCGCCGAACGACGAATTGTCGACGATAGTCACGATGCTGCCACCAGAGGCGAAATAGTCGACCCTGTACCAGCCCGCTTGACTCACCTCGATCGTGTACTTCAGCCAGTCGGTGATGGCCCCGACCGCTGAACTGATCACGTAGGGGCCGCCAAGGCCGTTGGCGATGTCGACGTCGGTATCGGCGCGGTAGCCGCTATAGCCGCCTTGATTACCCGGCGTCGTAGCGTAGTAGGCGACGAGCGAGCCGCCGTCGTTGAAATCCACCGCGCGGATGACGCCCGGAACATTGTGCGGACCGTTGTGGGGCGTACCGTCGGCGGCCAGGACGGTTGCGAAGTCGGCGAGAGACCCAAGAACGACAAGCCATGCAGTGACGGTAGCCTTCATGTGTCCCTTCCCGAGAGTTTTGAATTGTGTCACGGCGGTATCGAGCGTCTCCGCTGCGGAAGGGTGTGAAGAAGGGAGAAACCCTGGCATCTCGCGGTGCTGCGTCGGCGGACCGGGTGACCCGGCCCCGTGCCGCCCAAGCAAGAACGACTCGGACCCAGGACTCGGACACGTGCTTCCAAGTGACTGACCTGTTGTGAACTTCTAGTAGGTTCGAGTCCTACACGGCTCACCACTCACACTCCCTCACGTCTTCTGACGAAACCCAACAACGATCGGTCGCTCATGGCGTTAGGCAACTCGCTTGGCCCCCTGCCTTACCTACCCAAATTGGGAAAAGTCGGTGATTTTGGGCCCAGAACTCGGACACGAACTGGGGGGGTGCTGTCCGATCGACAACTCGGCGGCATGGCGCGCAGCGATGGCAGACCTTGCCTGTGACTACTCTGAAGACCGAGGCGCAATCCGTTACGAGGCCGGCAAGACGATCAAGCTCTCCGGTTGCTCCCCCACGAGCTGAAATCGCCCGCCCTGCGAGAACACGGAAGTCTCGTCCTGGAGCGACCCGTCCTTGAAGTGGAACACGAGGTGGCTCGACGGTACCGTCATTGCGAAGAGCGACCACTTCGTCCAGCGCGGCCCGAGCTTTCCGGGCCCGATGGAGATCTGGATCGACGAAGGGCGGTCAGGTCAGAGTGCGGCATCGCGAGGATGGCAAGGAGAAGACAATCGACGAGCGGATGGAGCTACCTTCGGACCTTGCCAACGGAATGGTTTTGACGCTCTTGAAGAACATCGCTCCAGGTCCCATGGCTACGATCGTGTCGATGTTGGTCGCGACGCCCAAGCCGCGGCTCGTAAAGCTCGTGATCACGCGGGTGGCCGACGAGCCGTTTTCCGTCGGCCCCCAGTCGTACAGCGCGACCCGATTCCGCGTCAAGGTCGAGATCGGCGGTTTGGCGGGAGTCGTTGCGCCGCTCCTGGGGAAGCAGCCGAAGGACACGGCGGTATGGATTCTTGGCGGGGACGCTCCCGGCTTCGTGCAGTCGGAGCGTCCGTTCTACCAGGGCGGCCCCCTCTGGCGCATGGAGCTCGCGGCTCCCAACTACCCGCGGCGGTAGGGTCTGAGACGCGTCGACTCCGACGCAACCGGCTAACAGTCTATGGAAGACGCCGCCCGAAGAGCGGCAGTTGCGAGAGCACTGCGCCCAGATTGTGGCCACCTATCAGAGCTCGGACACAGAACTCGGACACGTGGCGTCCAGAAGAAGGTTCGTGCGGGGGAGCCTGGCGTAGCCGCCGAGCCGTGGCAAGAGCGCGACGAAGATGGCCATCGTCCAACTCAATGAGTCCATGCACGACGAAAAAGCGGGAAGATCAAGAGCTAGGCTGTCCGGCTCCGTAAGGGTGTTGACACTTTTCTGCTCCGAGAGAGTTGGTTTTCACTGTATCGCACCGAGGAAGAGATCGGCTGGAGTACGGCCCTTGAGCCTGTATCCCTGATGAGGTCGCTGGTGATTGTAGAAGGCCAGGAAGCTCTGGAGGGAGCGATCGACAGCGGCTGCCGACGTGAAGTATCGGCGCCGGAAGGCGACTCTCCAGTGCTCGTGGAGGATGGTTCCCTGGAGCCTCTCGACGAAGCCGTTGGTCCAGCAGTGACGAGGCTTGGTGCGCGTGTGATGGATGCCGAGCTCGGAGCAGACGGCCTCGAAGAGGCCCTTGAACTCGCTGCCGTGGTCGGTGAGGACGCGTTTGAGTTTCCATCCGGCCTTTCGGTAGGCCGGAAGCAGGACGCGCTTGAGGAAGCGAGCGCAGTTGATCGCCTGCACCGACGGGATGACCTGGGCGAAGGCGAAGGAGCAGGCAGCGTCGCAGGCCGTGACCTGCTAGAGCGTGCCCACGCCCTTGAGCTTGCCGATGTAGAAGCAGTCCAGGCAGACCAGATCGCCGGGGCGCCTGGCTTGAACGTGGCGGGTGCGGCCATAACGGGCCTGCCAGAGGCGTCGGCGAGTGCGCTCGGTGAGAAGTCCAGCCGATCGTGCGCTGTGATGCTCGAGGACGGCCAGCCGCTCATGCCGCGTTCCAAGCCCTACACGTCGAAGCAACCGATGGACGGTGCTGGGGGCCACCCGAACAGAACTGCGGGCCAGCTGCGCCGACAGGCGCCGCGGACCCCATGTCGGCCAGGACACGGCCATACCCAAAACGGCCTGCTCCTCGTGAGCCTCGACCTTCGTCGGCCGCCCGCGCCGGCACCCCCGCCGGCGCGGATGCAACCCCTCGGGCCCGTATTGAGCCAGCCGCTTCTTCCATCGATAGAACAACGATCGCGAGATCCCCAGTTCCCGACAGACCTGACTCGCGTTGCCCACCTCGACTGCTCGGTACAGCGCCCGAAGACGGAGTCCCTGTATCCTCTCCTCGAGGGTCATCGACCTTCCTCCTTGAGTTCCTTTGCCGAGGAACAAACTCTCGGAAGATTAGGTCCTTTGACCCTCGTTTCATCTGCGGCAAACAGACCCCACGAAGTGTCAACACCTTTGTGGGATAGGTCAAGCTAGGCTGCAGGTGCGCTTTCCTGCCGCCAAAGACAAAGAAGGAGGCGATCGAGGTGGATTTGAGCCGAGGCGCTCCGCTCGCCTTTTCTTGATCACTTGATCAGTGGAAGCCCTTCGTTGGACTCGCTGAGGGCAATGGTCAGGAATATCCGTGGTGTCCGCGTTGTCGCGGTGTTCGAGGCGTTGAAGGGTGCGCTCGTGGTCGGCGCCGGGCTCGGTCTGCTTTCCCTGGTCCATCACGACCTTCAGGCCATGGCCGAACTCCTCGTCCGGCATTCCCACCTGAACCCCGCCCGCCATTACCCGCGGATCTTCATCGAGGCGGCGTCACACACGAACGACTCTCGGCTCAGATCTCTGGCTGCCCTGGCATTCCTCTATGCGGCCGTGCGCTTCATCGAGGCCTACGGTTTATGGCAGATGAGGGTGTGGGCGGAATGGTTTGCGATCATCTCCGGCTCGCTCTTCCTGCCCGTTGAGGTCTATGAGATGTTCCGGCGGGCGACATGGACGAGAGGGATCGTTTTGCTGATCAATCTCTTCATCGTCGCCTACCTCGTGAACCTTCGTTTGTCGGGTCGACGCAGCGTCGGCCGGGCGTCATCGTCGGGCTCGGCAGCGCCGAGGGCAGGAACGTCGGATCGCTCACCGTGAAACCGTTGAGTCAGCTCGTAGACGGTCTGCTTCGGAGCGCTCGACCTGGCGAGGGTAATGGCGAACGCGTATCCCGCGTCAGCCGAGGTGAGGACGAGCGCGAAGAGATGCAGCGGCGTTTGGCGCCCGGGGCCGAAGTTCGTCATCGATTCAAGGGTACCCCTTCTTTCTCGGTGCTTCGCTGGCCTATGGGGAAGCTCGCTTGAGTTTGGGGTCCTCCTGAAAGTCTGCGCGATTTTGAAAGCCGCAGGTGCTGGACTGTCGTCGCCGGCGTCGCCGATCCTCTTAGTCCTCTTCGAGCCGCGAGACTACGGTCGGCGGTCAGCCTCCCAGGCGCTCACGCATGTGCGCGAAGGCTGCGTCGTCTCCCCTGGCCAGTTGCGAGGGAACTCCGCCGGGGTACAAGCGCGCGATCTCAGCTTCGATCGCCTGTTCGCGGTTTCCGGGGTCGGGGTGGGTGCTCAAGAACTCCGGACCCCGCGCCCCGCCGCTCGCCTCTTTCAGGATCCGCATCAGCTCGACCATCGCGCGCGGGTCGTAACCGGCCTGACTCATGTACTTGACGCCGAAGGCGTCTGCCTCCGATTCGTCGTTGCGCGAGTACTTCATATTGACCAGGCTTCCGACCATTGCGGCAACGGCCGCGGCGCGCTGGCCGTCCCCCCGATCGTCCGAGGCGGCTACGCCGGCGGCCCCGATCAGGACCTGCGTGAACTGGGCCTTGGCCACGTGCTCGGCCGAATGGCGGCCGACGACGTGCCCGACTTCGTGCGCGAGAACTCCTGCAAGCTGCGCCTCGTTCGTTAAGTGCTTCAGAAGGCCCGCCGTCACAAAAATCTGGCCTCCCGGCAGGGCGAACGCGTTGACCGTCTCCCGATCGCGCAGGACGTGAAACACGTACTTGTACTCCGACCGGGCCGCGTCGCTTCCGGCGACGACTTTCTGCCCGACACGCGAGACCGTCTCCTCCACCGAGGCGTCGGCGAGCTCTCCGCCGAACTGCTGCTCCATCTCAGGCGCGGCCGCGACTCCCATGGCGATTTCCTGTTGCGGTGAGAGGGAAACGTGCTGCTTCTCGCCCGTCACTGGATTGACCTGCTGGTTGCAGTAGTAGAAGAGCGCCCCGATGCCGGCGACCGCGAGCCCGAGAAGAAAGTGTCTCCCTCTCATACAACTGGCCCCCATGCAAACGGCTGGCCCGCGTCCCTACTGCTAGAGAAAAAGGTTCTCGTGGGCGACGAGGGGGTTGCAGATGCCGAGCGAGAGGGCCTCGACCTCGGAGCGCGCGACTGAGGTGAAGGAAAGTCTTGCCCTGTTCCCATTAGCCCCCCTTCCTGTGCCGCAGGATCGGCTGCGCTGTCCCGTCTTCTTCTTCGCCTCCTGGGCGCGAGGCTTCGCAAGATTCGGGACGTCCGAGCGACTCTCTGCATCAGTGTACGCCTGGTGGCCAGTCGGAATCGGCGAACTCGGCGGTCAGGGCGAGGGAGCTTGAAGCAAGTCCTAGAGGCAGAGATCCGTTGGCTACACCGACGTAGGCGACGCCTCGGCGTCATCGTTCCGGATACCAAGACCAGCTCTTCCTGTTGGGCCAGTGGGGGCTCGCATGCTCGATCCGCCCGGCCTGGTCCCGCCATGTATTGTTGTCCGGAGCCGGGCGCGGGTTATGCAACGGAGACGCCAGCCGGCGAGAGGAGGTAACGATGGACTTGCGCGACGTGACCACGTGGATTGACGAGCAAGGATGGCTCGAAAGGACTGCCGACGCGGTCCAGCCGGCCGTCAAGACATTTTTCAAGGAGCTCGGGCCCGCCCGCCGGGGGATCAAGAATCTCCTGCATGGAACCTGGCTCGGCCATCCGCTTCATCCCGTTCTGACCGACATCCCGCTCGGCGCCTGGACCACCACGCTGCTTCTCGATGCCCTGGAAGAAGGGAGCGGACGACGCGCGATCGGGCGTGCCGCCGACGCCAGCCTCGCCCTGGGCCTCGCCGGCGCTCTCGGGGCCGCCGTGACCGGCTTGACGGACTGGGGCGAGACCGACGCGCGACCCCGCCGAATCGGAATGGCGCATGCGACGTTGAACGTCGGCGCGACGCTTCTCTTCGCCGGCTCGCTACTTTCGCGCCGGCGGGGCGGTCGCGCCGCCGGGCGTGGGCTCGCGCTCACCGGCTATTTGGCCGCGATCGCCGCCGCGTATTTGGGCGGCGAGCTCGTCTACCACGAGCAGATCGGGGTGGATCATAGTTCTGGGCGCCAGCTGCCGGAGAAATTCACGGCAGTTCTTGCCGAGACGGACCTTCCCGCAGGCAAATTGAAGCGCGTCCTCTTCAACGAGACACCGCTCCTGCTCGTCAAGCGCGGGGCGCGCATCTTCGCTCTTGCGGAGACTTGCGCACACCTGGGCGGGCCGCTTGCTAAGGGAAAGCTCGAAGACGGCGCCGTCGTGTGCCCCTGGCATGCATCGCGGTTCGACCTGGAATCGGGAGCGGTTGTCGAGGGGCCTTCGGCGTTCCCGCAGCCCTGCCTCGAGGCCCGGGTCCGCCAGGGCCAGATCGAGGTGCGGACGAAGAAGACCCCGAGCCCGTCGAAGCACTGAAGAGCACGATCCGCCTTCAACCGCGGCCACGGGTGGGTCATGCGCCGGAGCCGGGATGACTCGCGGCCTCTCTAGCTGCTGACCCCGATTTGACGGCGAAGAGCGACCCGAGAGACCTTCCAATTGTCCACGATTGATCGGTAAGACATCGGTAATCGATCGAAACTGGCTATTGGACGGCATCAAATCGGCCATACATGCTGTCCACGTTGAACCGTGCGGCATTCTTTGATTAGGGCCGGCATGGTGTCTTGGGTGATGCAGGAGCAGAGGTGCTCGGGCGGTGATCATCGAAAGAAGGAGGTTCATCATGGTCGAAGAGACGGTTGAATTGACGGGGAAGCCGGGTTCTCAGCCGGTCGGTACCGGAGTGGGAGCTGCTGGCGGTGCGGCTACCGGCGCAGTTGTTGGTGCGGCCCTGGGTGGTCCTGTCGGCGCAGTCGCGGGAGCCGCTGTGGGAGGCGTGGCCGGGGCTGCGGCTGGACACAAGCTTGGTGAAGCGGTCAATCCGACAGGGAAGCCGGGTTCTCAGCCGGTTGGTACCGGAGTGGGAGCTGCTGGCGGTGCGGCTACCGGCGCAGTTGTTGGTGCGGCCCTGGGTGGTCCTGTCGGCGCAGTCGCGGGAGCCGCTGTGGGAGGCGTGGCCGGAGCTGCGGCTGGACACAAGGTCGGTGAGGCGGTTAACCCGACGCCTAAAGCGGTCTGAAAGGCCATTGGGACAAGGTGAAGTGTTTACTTGGGGTCAGTCATCCTTGTGGCAGTGTCGGTCCGCAGAGGTCGACAGACCTTCTCGGCAGCGCGGCTAAGCCGTTCGTACCGACAATACCGGGGAAGGCGTGACTGACCCCGAGAGCTTCCCCTCCGTCTCCACAGGAAAGCAGGATCCTAATGAGCAGCCAACCAGTTCACGCGATCGCGGGTCGAACTCTTCGCCACTGGACCATCAACAGCCGGGAGTTTGTCGGGGGATCCCAACAGCCGGCTCCGGCTCTGCCTTATTCGGAACAGCTTGAGGGCAGCCAGTTTCATCTCCTCGCGTCAAAGCTCGCCCGAGTCAAGTCCGAGCTCGCGCGCCGGAAGGCTGAAGTCTCATTGACGCATCCCGGTGTGTAGGGCGATTCTGCCAGCTGCTTGGAGGAGCCATGGACGAAACTCGGAATCATGAGGGGTCGAGGGAGGAGGCGAAACAGCCGAATCCCCGGGATGCTCAAGGGTTCAAAGAAAATCCGGCGTCTCAGGGACTCAAAACCCCTCCTCCCATCGAGAAGGGCGAGGATTCAGGAGAATGGACCCGGGGCGGGGGTTCTGACCCGAATGAGGGGTAGGGAGCGCCTCAACGGAGGGGTGAAAAGTGATCGTGGTGCTGCTCGCACGCCTGTTCCCTGGGCGCTCGTGGCAATCGACGGCCACGGAGGCCGAGGAGACGCTTCGCCGGTGGATCGTCTTCGCCGGCCGCTCCGGCGTCGTCCGCCGGTCCCGCTGGACGCATCGGCCGAACGGCGACTTCTCGGACTCGTGGCTGCGCGGCATGCCTACGGCGGCTCGCCCGAGCGTCCTTGACGGGCATGAGAAGGGGGCCCTGCGATGACAATGTCAGTACCGGAACTCCTGCTTCTCATCGTGATTGCGGCTATTTGCGGCGCCATCGGGAAAGCGATCGCGGGTAGCGTTCGTGGTGGGCTGATCGTCTCGATAGCCCTTGGCTTCGTCGGAGCCCTTCTTGGGCCTTGGGTCGCTCGGTTGCTCAAGCTCCCAGAGCCTCTTTTGGTCACCGTTGGCGGACATCCATTCCCGGTCCTGTGGTCCATAATCGGCGCCGCCCTTTTCGTGGCGATCATTCACTTATTCTCCGGACGGAGGTGACCTCGTTGCCGAGGTTCGCGCCGGATCGCCAAGAATCCGCGCCCGAGTTGGAGCCGTCCCTGGGCCTATGGGCGGGGCGAGAGTCGGGCGATCTGGCGTCTACAGCAGGCGAAAATCGACCTCACCGGATCCTGGAAGGGCGGAAGGCCCGCGGGTGTAGCTCACTCGCGCGCTGACGCCGCGAGACTCCCGCCTCGCGGTCTGCCGGGGTTTCCTTTCCTAGAGGGCGGGGTGCGCGGGAGGAGCGTGGGAGCCTCTGTGTCCAGTCAAACCGCCATCGAGAAGGAGATCGCCGGGCGCGTCGAGAGTCGCATCGGCAAGCTGTTGGGCGGCACGGCAGCCGTGATGGCGTTCGCCCGGTTGTGCGAGTTGCTACCCGTTTGGAAGCCGATGCGGCAATACCCGGCGCGGAAGGCGAGGCATCGTCTCGAGCTTGCCAACCGGCTCCTGGCCCTTGAAGCCTCGCTCTCGCTCTGCGACAAGGAGCGGCGCGGTGCCAGCCGCGAGGTCATGACTGCGCTTCCGGAGCGGCTGCGTGAGCTTGCCTCCGTGGTTGCCGCTGTAAACCGAGCGCCGTTGAGTCCGGTTGAACGGCTTCTGGCTCGAGCTTTTCAGGCGAGCCAGATGAGACAAGACGCGGACGCAATCGCGATCGCACTATCGGATTGCGCCCGCGACTTCCTGCATCTGCCAGAAACGCTTCGCGACTATGCGGGCTTCGTCGCTGCTGACGAACTGCTGGCCACTTTCAGCGGGAACAAGTTAACCGGGCCCGTCCTCCGAGGTCGACGTGCCGTGGAAATGAGCGGTCGTCAACCCTTGGAGAGCACCCGCGTAGCGCCGATTTGGGATCCCACCGTTAGGAGGAGCTGCCCGGTGGTTTTTGCTGGCCAAAGCTCTTGAACACGAGCCAGAGAACGCCGACCACGACCACGACCCCGACGATCCACCAGGCGTTCATCCCACCCATCATGGCGTCACCGCCGCCCATCAGTTGCCTTCTTTCGCCGGCGCCATGGGCTTCATCATGGGGCACTTGGCCATCGACTCCTCCATGCCCTTCATCATCCCGGCTTCCATGTGCGCCATCATGTGCTTCATCATTTCCGGCTGCATGGCCATCATGTCTTCGCGCATCTGTTTGCGCTGGGCGACGAGCTCGTTGATGACGGCGGCCACGGCGTTCGTCTTCTTGCTTCCGGTCGCGGCGTTCATCGTCTTGACGAGTTCATCGAGTCGCGCGTCCGCCGCCGCCATCTTGGCCATCATCTCCTTGTGATGGGCCATCATGGATTCCTCAGACATCTTTCCTTCCGTCATGCCCGGCTTGCCCGGCATCTCCATCTTCTGCGCGGCCGGTGGCGGAGGCGTCGGCTGTTGTGCCCACAGAGGCACCGCGCCCCCAAGAGACACGAGCAGGACCGGGATCGTTTTACGGACGTTCATGGAAGACTCCTTTTCTATTGGATCTCCACCGCGGAATATTGGTTTGTGTCACGACAGGGATCGCCCCTGACGGGCCCGTGATCTCGATGGTCGAAGAGGAGCCCCCACAATGGATGATCTGCTCTCGCGCGCCGCGTCGTCCAATCGTTTCTTTCGATCGTTCTTGGATTCCACAACGATGAGGCGGTCGCCGCTGAGCGGGGTAAGGTCACCTTCTTGGGGGGCTTCGTCTCTTCGTTCCCCGCTGACGCCCCGAATGTTAGGCAGCTCATCGACCATCGAGGAGAGGCCCCGATGAGAAAGGGAAAGGCCGTCGAGAGGCATCGTGGAATCTTCTGGCGCCGCATGGTCACCCATTCGGGGATCACCTTGGCGATCGTCGGCTCTTCGCTTGGCTTCGGTATGTGGGGATATGAACACTACGAGCACTTGCCCTGGCGGGATGTCTTCTTGAATGCGGATTCCACCTCGTGATGGACACCATCGACCGCCTGCCGCAGACCGGGAGCAAGGGCATCTACCTGAAGCAGCAGTTAAGGGACAAGCTCATTGAGCTTCATCGCCGTGCGCGATGTGGGCGATATCCCGCGCCAGGCAAGGAAGGGCCGCTAACGCCCACAGTGCGGGACTCGCGGCTTTTGGGATGAGTTCCCGGTTTGAGCCGGGTGGTGAATCATCGTCTCCCGTCGAGGCGCGCGTCGTCCAATCGTTTGTTTCGCTCGATTTCAGACGATACAGCGAAGGACCGTCGGTCGCAACCGGCGCCACGAGGCAAAGAAAAAGGGCACACCGTAGACCGGCGCCCGTCAAGTTTCCGGTCCCGCGCCGAGCGGGTGCTCTACGGCTTGGGGGGGGCCCTCACACAGGCGACGTTTCTCGCGGGTAGAGAAACCGTACCTCGGATGTCGGTGATAGCGTGGGTCAATCGCTTTCCTCATGACCTCGTGAGGGTTAGGTACAGGAGCGTGACCGATGCGAGTTCTCAGCCCGCGCCTCCACGGGTATCTCGACATCCTGTTCATCGTCAGCTTTGTCGTCGGTCCTCTCGTCGTCGGGCTGGGTGGAACGCCCGCCCTGGTCAGCTTTCTCTTCGCACTCACGCTCCTGATCCTGATCCTGACGACCCGGTTTCCGCTGGGAATCGTCAAGAAACTTCCTTTCGTCGCGCATGGACTCATCGAGTTGGCGATGGCGATCTTTGCCGCGCTCTTGCCACGGCTCGGCGGGTACGCCCCGGGTTCCCCCGCAAGAAGCTTCTTCTGGACGATGGCGATCGGACTCGCAATCGTCTGGCTCCTCACGGACTACCGCGGGGAGAGACCGACCGCGTGAGCGCCGGGCACTTCCAACCCACCAGGCCAGGCTTCGTGAATTTGGAATGCATGACCCCGCAATCGAGTCGTCGGACGCGGGCCTACGGGGACTCTCGAATCCGACCGACCTGGAGGTCAGACCGGGTCGACCAGATCTGGCTCCGGCCGTGTGCCGGGCAAGGAATGGCTCAGTCCCTGCTAGCGGGCGCTTCGCGCCGAAACGGGCCGCGCCAGCAGGACCCCGCCAAGCAGGAGGATCCAGGCGATGAGGTAGGCCCACATCAGGAACAGCACCAGACTGCCGAGCGTGCCGTAGAGCCGCGCGCCACCCCAAAGAATCGGGACGGCGAGAGAAAACCCCAGGCTGGCGCCCATCCAACCGAGTGAGGCCAGTAGCGCGACCAGCGCCACGCGCCACGAGCGCACTCGTGCGCCGGCGGCCACACGGTAGGTCAGCCAGATTGCACCGAAAAGAATGCTCGGGACGAGGAGCACCCGCAGCGTCGAAAAGACCGAGGACGAGACGTCGGACAGTACGGGCAACCCGAGCAGTCCACGCTGAATGGAGGGCGCCGCGAGCAGGAAGAGCGCCGTAGACACCAGCGCCACCACCCAAACCGCGAGCATCAGCAGAGATCGGATGGCCGACCGCCAGGTCCAGGGAGATGAGCGGACATCGTCGGAGATCATCGAGCCGAGCGCGCGAAGGCACATCGACACGAACCGAAACGAGCTCCAGAGCGCGAGCAGAAAGCCGACCGTCAGCCACCCCCTGCTGGCCCTGGAGCGCGCCCAGTGTAGCACCTCGCCGGCGACCGGAGACTCCTCCGGCAGCACGTTGCGCAGCACCTTGCCGATGGACGCGCTCAGGCCGACGGGAAACCGGCTCGCCAGCGCGATGGCGAGCCCGACGAAGGGCACCAGAGACAGAGCGAGGAAGAATGCCACCTCGGCCGCGGCGCTATCCAGCTTTACGAGCCTCGCGATCTCCGCCTTCGGCTTGGTGGTGGGCGAATGCATGACAACCTCATCGGCCGGGAAACGCCGCCACTGTAGCCTAGGGAGACGCCAGGCCTCCATGCTCGTTCTTCCGGGATCTCCAATGCCGAGTCAAACTTCCGGGCGGCGTTGGATCGAAATTCAGCCTCTAACCCCGGTGAAGGGTTCAAATGACGAAAAAGGGTCGAGCCCGCAACCTCGAGGCCCATCCGTCGTTGATCGATTACGTTTCAGCGTTCGTTCCGAAGTCCTCCGGCGAGCATTTCAATCCACATGTCACGACTGGTGTCGCGTCGCGCGAGTACCTCGACCAGATGCTCGCCGAAGCGTTTGAACCATTCACCTTCTCGCCAGCAGGTGCGGCCGTCTACCAGCTAGGGCAGTTCGGTACGGCGAAGAAGAAGCTCAAGGAGTGGGATCTTAGGCGCTGAGGCCAGCTCATAGGCTGGCTTTACTCGCCGGAGAATTCGACTCTCGGACACAGAACTCGGACACGTGGCTCCAAGTCTCTGACCTGTTGTGAACTTCTCGTAGGTTCGAGTCCTGCACGGCTCACCACTCATACTCCTCGACGGCCCATTCCCGGCCGCCGGCGGCCTGCAGGTCCCGGCGCTTGCACGATTACACGGTAGTCGTGTAGTATGCGCGGGTGATCGCATCCTTCGGGGATGCCGTGACCGGGGAGATCTACGACGGCCGGACATCTGCCCGGACCAGACGGTTTGGCCCGGACGTCTTGAGCGCGGCGAAGAGAAAGCTCGACATGATCGAAGCGGCTCACATCCTGGCTGACCTGAAGGCGCCTCCCGGCAACCGACTGGAGGCGCTGGAGGGCGACTGGAAGGGTTTTCACAGCATCCGAGTGAACGATCAATGGCGAATCGTCTTTCGCTGGGAAGAGGGCCTCGCGCGAGACGTGACGCTGACCGATTACCACTAGACCAGGGGGAGGAATCATGTTGCCGACCAGCCGAATTCCGACACATCCGGGCGAAATGCTCGTTGAGGAGTTTCTGAATCCGTTGGGTGTCACACAGGTCGAGTTCGCGAACCATCTCGGGATCCCGATCCAGCGGGTGAACGAGATCGTCAACGGCAAGCGAGGAGTGACCCCTGAGACGGCGCTCCTGTTCTCCTCGGCTCTCAGGACGACGCCGGAGTTCTGGATCAACCTTCAGAGCGCCTACGATCTCGCGCGTGCGCGTGCTGGCATGGCCAGGCTCCCCAGCGCCCTTGGACGCAGGGGAAGCTACGCCGTTGCCGAGGGGCATCGGAAGGCGAAGTAGGGTCCGGCGAAGCACGGCGTAACCCTCGCGCCGTAGGGTGATGGCCGGCATTCCTCGCTCCATTTACCAACTCGTTGGCCGGATGTACGCAGCATCGCTGCGAGGCGCGATGTGCTGCCGAATTGGCCTCGCGCATGACTCGGACACAGGACTCGGACACGCGGCCCCAAGTGATTGACCTGTTGTGAACTTCTGGTAGGTTCGAGTCCTACACGGTCACCACCCATTCCCGCCAGGTCGGTTCCCGCCATCGGGCTGCTATGGCTTGTTCGTGTGAAGCATCTCCCAGAACCGCCGGGGCGTGACGACCTCGAGATTCTCGATCGTCCCGAGCTTTAGGAGGGCCGCGTCCCCTGTCACGAAGACTTCAGCATGGGCTGTGATCGCCTCGCCGAGCACGCGCGCATCGTCCGGGTCGACCCTGGCGTCAATCGGCTCGGACTCATCGACGATCTGAGCAGCTTCGCCGGAAATGAACTCCACGATCTCCAGGGCTCGACCGGCCGGCAGCTTGAGTTTCCCGCGTAACGCCTTACTCACCTCGCGGACAACGTGACGTCCAAGAACCAGGTCGTGCTCGAGCAGAACGACCTCCAGGAGGTCGGCGCAGAGCCCCCGAGACGCGAAGGCGCTCACGAGCACGTTCGCATCCTGGAAGACCCTCACGAGAGGGCGCGGAAGACATCTTCGTCGGTGACGAGTCCTTGCGCCTCCGCGAAGGGCAAGGTCTTCTTCCGCAGCTCCCGAAAACGAGCGACCGCGACTTGACGTCTCAGCGCCTCGCGCGCAATCTCGCTCTTAGTCTTTCCAGAATTCGTCGCGATACGCTCGAGAGCCTTCTCGAGTTTCGGGTCGAGCCGTATGGTCAGGGTCGTCATTGGGGATCTCCTGTGTGTACGACATTGTCGCACGAGCCCGAGTGAGGCGCAAACGGCGTGTGGGCCGGAGTTTGGAGTGACTCGGACACGGGACTCGGACACGCGGCTCCAGGTCTCTAACCTGTTGTGAGCTTCTCGTACGTTCGAGTCCTACACGGCTCACCACTCATTACCTCTGACGCTTTCTCACGAAATCCAACAACGCGCGGTCGATGAGAGAGTTGCGCGTGTCTCTTTGGTTCCGCCGCGATCGGAAGTGGGTGTTTTTGGGCCGAAGACTCGGGCACAAACTCGGACACGGAGTTCCCCCGGTCTACCGGCCGGGGGAGGGAGCGAAAGAGGCCGTCTCGCGCTCCCAGGGGAACAGAGCGGGACGCGCCAGCGTTAGGATTTCCCCGTGTCCGCGCTCGACCCTTTCCATCCCACGATCCGCGCATGGTTCGAGGCGCGCCTGGGCGCGCCGACGCGCTCCGCAGCGCGAGGGCTGGCCGGCGATCCGCGCGGGCGTCACACGCGCTGATCGCCGCGCCGACCGGATCGGGCAAGACGCTCGCGGCCTTCCTCGCCGGTCTCGACGCGCTGGTGAACCGCAGGCAGCGGCGCTTCCCGACGGAACGCAGGCTGCTTTACGTCTCGCCGCTGCGCGCGCTCTCCAACGACGTGCAGAAGAACCTGGAGGGGCCGCTGGCGGAGATCCGCGCCGCTCGACCCCTCGCGTCCCGAGCTGCGCGTCCTCGTGCGCACGGGCGACACGCCGGCCGCCGAACGCGCGGCGATGGTCCGCCGGCCGCCGCACGTCCTGGTGACGACGCCGGAGTCGCTGTACATCCTTCTCAGCAGCGAGCGGCGGCCGCGCGCATGCTGCGCACGGTCAGGACCGTTATCGTGGACGAGATCCACGCCCTGGTCGGGACAAGCGCGGCAGCCACCTGGCGCTCTCGCTCGAGCGGCTCGAGGCCCTCGCCGGCCAGCCGTTCAGCGCATCGGCCTCTCGGCGACGCAGAAGCCGCTCGAGGATGTCGCCCGCTTTCTCGTCGGGCGCCGGCCGAGAGTGCACCCTCGTGGATGCCGGGACGTTCCGGCAACTCGACCTCGGCGTAGAGGTCCCGCCTTCGCCGCTCTCGGCGGTGTGCTCCCACGAGCAGTGGGAGGAGATCTACGCGCGCATGGCCGAGCTCGTTCGCGAGCATCGGACCACGCTCGTCTTCGTGAACACGCGCAAGCTGGCCGAGCGCATCGCGGCGCAGCTGACGCGGCTGCTCGGCGAGGACGCTGTGACGAGCCACCACGGGAGCCTGTCGAAGCGCGCGGCGGCTGCGACGCCGAGCAGCGGCTCAAGTCCGGCAGCTGAGGGCGCTGGTGGCCACGGCGTCGCTCGAGCTCGGCATCGACATCGGCGACGTCGATCTCGTGATCCAAGTCGGCGCGACCCGCTCGATCGCGACGTTCCTCCAGCGCGTCGGTCGCGCCGGCCACGCGCTGCAGCGGACGCCGCGCGGGCCGCATCTTCCCGCTGACGCTCGACGAGCTAGTGGAAGGCGCGGCGCTCGTGCGCTGCGTCCGCGAGGGCACGCTCGATCGCACACCGCGCCGCCGAAGCCGCTCGACATTCTGGCGCAGCAGATCGTGGCGGCCTGCGCGGCCGAGCCATGGGACGGAAGACGCGCTCTTCGGGCTCTGCCGGCGCGCCTGGCCGTACCGCGATCTCTCCCGCGCCGATTTTGACGATGTCGTGGCGCTACACACGCGCGGCCGGCGCGCCCTTCTGCACCGCGACGGGGTCCAGGGGCGCCTGATGGGGACGCGACGCTCGAAGCTCGCGGCGCTGCTTTCGGGCGGGGCGATCCCGGACACCGCCGACTACCAGGTGCGCCTCGAGCCCGAGGGGACGCTCGTCGGCACGGTCAACGAGGATTGGGCGGTCGAGTCGAGCGGGGGAGACGTGTTCCAGCTCGGCAACGCCTCGTGGAGGGTGCTCCGCGTTGAGCCGGGCATCGTCCGGGTCGCGGACGCAAAGGGGGCGCCGCCGTCCCTGCCGTTCTGGCTCGGCGAGGCGCCGGGGCGCACGCGCGAGCTCTCGGCGGAAATCGGACGCCTGCGGGACGAGTGCGCCTCGCGCGACGAGGGCGCCGCCGCGTTCCTGGTCGAGGAGTGCGGCGCGGCGCTGCCCGAGGGGGCGGCCACGCAGATCGCCGAGTACGCGGAAGCCGGGCGGCAGGCCCTCGGAGCGGTCCCCACGCCCCGGCGCGTGATCCTCGAACGATTCTTCGACGAGAGCGGCGGCATGCAGCTGGTCGTTCATGCGCCCTTCGGGTCGCGGATCAACCGCGCGTGGGGGCTCGCGCTTCGCAAGCGCTTTTGCGTCGGCTTCGGATTCGAGCTGCAGGCGGCCGCGAACGAAGAAGCCATCATCCTGTCACTCGGCCCGCAGCACAGCTTCGAGCTCCAGGAGGTCTTCGACTTTCTCCACCCGGCGTCGGCGCGCGAGGTCCTGATCCAGGCCATCCTCGGCGCGCCGCTCTTCGAAACCCGCTGGCGCTGGAACGCGCAGCGGTCGCTGCTGCTCGAGCGCTCGCGCGGCGGCAAGAAGGTGCCGGCGGCCCTGCTGCGGTTCCGCGCGACGGACTTGCTGGTCGAGGCGTTTCCGCAGATGCTCGCCTGCCCGGAAACGCTCCCCGGGGGACCGATCGAAGTGCCGATGGAGCACCCGATGGTGCGCCAGACTATCGAGGACTGCCTGACCGAGGCCATGGACGTCGAGGGATTCCTCGGCGTGCTGCGCGGGCTCGCCGACGGCTCGATCGAGAAGCGGGCCATCGACACCGCGGAGCCTTCCGCCTTCGCGCGCGGGATCCTGAGCTCGCAGCCGTACACCTTCCTCGACGACGCCCCGCTCGAGGAGCGGCGCACGCAGGCCGTTCTCTCGCGGCGCGTGCTGGACACGCGGACCGCCGACGACATCGGCGTGCTGGACCCGGAGGCGATCGCCCGGGTGCGTGGCGAAGCGTGGCCGCAGCCAGGCAACGCCGAGGAGGTTCACGAGGCCCTTCTCTGGATGGGATACCTGATGCGCGACGAGGCGAGGCCCTGGGACCCCTGGCTCGCGGAACTCGACGCCGCGGGGCGCGTCGTTCTCGAAGCCGACCGCTGGTTCGCCGTCGAGGCGTCACGCGAACCGAAGGCGGTTCTCCGCGGAAGGCTCGAGGCGCTCGGCCCCATCGTCAGCGACGACCCGCTCCTCGCCCAACTCGAAGCGGAGGGAGTCGTCCTGCGGACGCGAATCGACGGCCGGCAGGCCTGGTGCGACCGGCGCCTGCTTGCGCGCATCCATCGCTACACGGTGGAGCGGTTGCGGCGCGAGATCGAGCCGGTGTCGGCCGCGCAGTTCCTGCGCTTCCTCGCCTGCTGGCAGCACGCGGATCCCGAGTATCGCCTCGAAGGTCCCCGCGGGGTCGCCTCCGTCCTTGTGCAGCTGGCGGGCTTCGACGCACCGGCTGCCGCGTGGGAGGCGAGCATCCTGCCGGCGCGCGTGCGCGCCTACAAGCGGGAGTGGCTCGATCAGCTCACGGCTTCCGGTGAGATCGTGTGGGGCCGCTTCTGGGGCGGCGGCGTGGCGGCTGTTCGCCGCACGCCGATCACGTTCACGCCACGCGAGGATCTCGATACCTGGATGGCGCTGGCCGCCGTCGAGCCTCCCGCAGGGGAGCCGACGGGCACGGCACTCGAAGTTCTCGGGACGATGCGGCGGCGCGGCGCGGCATTCCTCCAGGACCTTGCGCGCGAGACCCGGCAGCCGGCCGCCTTCGTCGAGGAAGGGCTCAAGGATCTCATCGGCCAGGGCCGCGTCACCTGCGATTCGTACGGCGGGCTGAGGTGGTTCCTCGTGCCCGCCTGGAGGCGCAAGGCCGGGAGCCTCGCAGCCGGACGCTGGAGCCTTCTGGAAAGGCGAAGCGGGGACGTGTCGCCGGAATTCGTCGCTCGCCGCCTGCTCGCGCGCACGGGAGTCGTCTTTCGCAGGACGCTGGCGCGCGAGAAGCAGCCCATCCCCTGGCGCGACGTCGCGCGCGTCCTGCGCACCCTCGAGGCGCGCGGCGAAGTCCGGGGCGGCCGCTTCGTCGCGGGCTTCGACGGTGAACAGTACGCTCTGCCCGAGGCCGTAACACTCCTGCGCGCGATCCGCCGCCGGGGGGCCTCGGAGGCGGATCCGTCACCGGTCAGCGTGGGAGCGGCGGACCCGCTCAACTATCGAGGCATCCTCACGCCGGACGAAAAGGTCCCGTCGACGGCTCGCGAAGCGGTCCAGGTCGCATAGCGCCCCACAGCTGTTTCGCCTCCATCCGATGGCGCCCCTCGGGGTCTCTGGGGCGTTTGCCTGTTCTCGCGCCTGCCTTACGGCAGCCGGTCGAAGACGAGGTGGATGAGAGGCTTGGGTTCGCCCTCGGAGACGATTGCGAGAAAGCGCTGGCAGTCAGCGGCAACGTCTTCGGCTCACCGCTTTCCCTCGAAACGCGAAGAAAGCGGCCGATGTCCGCGAGATGCCTGCCCCTTTTTCACCTTCCAGACTTCACGGCCGCCGCTTCGATCCAACGGCCCATGCATTCACTTCACACCCGTTTTCGCCGGGAGTGGTAGGTTCCGCCCCAGAGGAGGGTTCCTGCCATGCGCACCACGTGGAGAGCTTCGATTCTGATCCTCATCCTGGCCTTGGCCTCGTTTCCCGTCCAGGCGGCCGAGTCGTACGCCGACGCCGAGGAGGAGGTCGTCGCCGCCGGCAAGACGCTCGACACCTTCGTCGCCGATCCGGACATGAACTGGTTTCGCTCGCACGGGAAGGATGCCAAGGGCCTGTTCATCTGCTCCAAGGTCGTGAAGGCGGGGTTCATCATCGGCGGCTCCGGCGGACGCTGCGTCTTCGTGGCGAAGCAAGGGGGGACCTGGAACGGGCCCGCGTTCTACTCGGTCGGGACGGCGAGCGCCGGGTTCCAGGCCGGCGTTCAGAATTCCGAGATCATCGGCCTCGTCATGACCCAGAAGGCGATCGACTCCCTGATGTCGAAAGAGTTCAAGATGGGCGGCGAGGCGAGCGTCGCGGCCGGGCCGGTCGGCACGGGGAAGGCGGGAAATCTCGGTGCCGACATCATCTACTACAGCCGCTCGAAGGGCCTCTATGGAGGTCTCGACGTTTCCGGCGCCGTGGTCAAGCCGAGCGCGGACTACAACAAGGCGTACTACGGCAAGGACGTGTCTCCGACGCAGATCATCGTGCAGGGGGCGGCCCACATTCCTGCGGCCACGCCCGCGCTGTTGACGAAGGTCGAAAAGCTCTACGCCGGGAAGTGAGCCGGCGCGGCGGATCGCCCGACTCCGGAAGAGCCCTCGGAATCCTGCGACGAGGAAGGGGTCCCGACTCGATCCGCCGTAGGGCAATCGAGGACGGGCGCCACCTGGACCGTTCGGGGTGCCGTCGAGCTTTGCCAGCGGCCTTCCTCGAGTTGGCGACGGCCGTGACGCCGGCCCCGAAAGGCCGGCGTCACTACGGTCCGCGCAGTACGGTCGCCGTCAGGACTTGCGGCGGCGGACGAGGAACACGACGACGAGGATCACGATCAGTATAAGAAGCCACAGGAGCCACATCGGAAACTCGCTCGCCGGCGCGGGTGCTTCCGCGGCCGGGGCCGGGGCAGCGGCGGCCTCCGTGGGGGCAGGCGCGGAATACTCCGCGGGGGCAGCAGCCGGGGCAGCGGCGGGAGCCTCCGTGGCTGCAGCAGCGGGAGCGGCGGCGGGAGCCTCGGTGGGGGCAGCCGCGGGGGCTGCAGCGGGGGCTGCAGCGGGTTGGGGCGCCGCGTGGACCATGGCCTCGACCTCGCGCGCGGATACGACCTTCGGCGGTTGCTCCGTGACGATCACGGCCGTGAAGTTGTCGCCGGCACGCAGGTCGCTCAACTGGACCTGCTGCCCGTCGCGGGTGATGGTGGCCTTGTGTTTCTCCACGTCCTTGGGCGAGAACACGCGATTCCCTTGAGGCCCACGGACGATGATGCTGGTGCCGGAGACCACGAGGACCTTGCCCGTTTTTATTTCCGTCACGTACACGGGTATCATGGTGGTCGTCGTCGTCACCGTGGCCGAAACGTGCATTCCGGGCTTTAGCTCGGCGACGCCGATATCCCTTCCCTCGAACCGGAACTTGAAACCCTCCGGGATGGTGTACTCCGTCGCATGGCCGGCGGCGTCTACGGCAACGACCTTGTTGCCGTACACACTGGCGACGGTGACATGGACGGCGCGTGTGCTCATCGACGTCTCGGGCTGTCCCATTTGCGTGGCCGTCGTGATGCTCGGCTGCTGAGCCGTCGCGATGGCAGCGGACGCCGCAAGCAATCCGACCCCCAGAACGACCGAGAATCCTCCCGTTCTTGCCTCCATTGAATTCTCCTTTCTTTCGCTGCGGCGATTCTCTCCCAGTGCGGAGCTCTCTTCTAGGCCGAATTTGCCGTTTGTAACGCCTGCGTCACACGGCTCAGAAGGGGACTCGCATCGCGATCGGGACGTGGGTCCCCCAACAGCCAGAGGAGCGGACGGTCACAGCGGACGCTTCCCGGCCGATGAGCTCGGCTGCCACGACGCCGCGAGGGCTGGCGTGAATCGGTCTCGTCGCGGCGACGATGGGGTCGGGCACGTGGGGTCCCAACCCCTTGACCTGTGTGTACTTCCCGTGCGTTCGAGTCAGGGCCGGCTCACCACTCACGTCGCCAGTGCCCCGCATTCGCCCGCCGCCGCCCGTCGACTGCGTACTCGGTGACGGTCTTTTTCTCGTCAGCCGCCTTCTCCGAGGCGAAGCTCGCGGCACTCGACCGGATCGCCGCGGCGCACGGGGCGAAGGTTCACGCGGCAACGTCGTCGGCGGCGTCGGAGCGCTGCTCGTTCCCTTCATGGTGGAGACTCTGGGGTGGGGAGCGGCCCTGGCGACCGGCTCGCTCTTCGCGCTCGCCTCGGCCATCCTCTGGATCTGGATCCGGTCCGACGAGCCTCTCGGTGGAAGGGCCTGAAGTGCTCCGGCTCGCCAGCATTCCGAGGACGACGACGGCGGCGTCCTCGACCAGGGTCGGTTCCAGGACACGTTACGCGCCGGCGGCTCGCAGAGAAGAGGGTAAGCTACCGACGCACGCGCTCGCGATTCTCGTCATGAAGCTCAAAGACCGCATCGCCATCATCACCGGCGCCACGTCGGGCATTGGCGAGGCGACCGCTCACCTCTTCGCGGAAGAAGGCGCCAGGGTGACGGTGACCGGCCGCGACGATGCACGCGGCCGGAACGTGGTCGCTGCGATCGCGGCGGCGGGCGGCACGGCGATTTTCATCCGGGCCGACGTCCGGCTTGCCGGCGATTGCGAGCGCGTGGTAGCCGAAACATTGCGCGCATTCGGCGGCCGCCTCGACATTCTCTTCAACAACGCGGGCGTGTTCCATCCGCATAACGCCATCGACTGTACGGAAGAGGAGTGGGATGCGACGGTGGACTCGAGCCTCAAGGGAGCGTGGCTGATGTCGAAGTTCTCGCTGCCGACGATGATCGCGCAGCGTCGGGGTGTGATCATCCATCAGGCGTCGGGGTGGGGCATCCAGGGCGGCGACGAGGCCGTCGCCTATTGCGCGGCCAAGGGCGGGCTCGTCGTGATGACCAAGGCGATGGCCATCGATCACGGGAAGCAGGGCATTCGCGTGAACTGCCTCTGTCCTGGAGACGTCGAGACCCCGATGCTGGTCGCCGACGCCGAGGCCCGGCAGATGACCTACGCGGATTACATGCAAGGCGCCGCCAATCGTCCGCTCGGCCGGGTCGGCACGCCATCGGAACTGGCGCGGGCGGCGCTCTTTCTCGCCTCGGACGACTCGTCGTTCATGACCGGGGCGGCCTTGGTGGTGGACGGCGGCGGTATCGCGGGCTGATCGACGAGCGTCAAACACATGCCTCGGGAGTCCGGATGAAGGGCCTGGCCCACAAGCGAGTGGTGATTACCGGCGGCGCGAGCGGAATCGGCGCCGCGACCGTGGATCGGTTCCTGGAGGAGGGGGCCCGCGTCGCGGTGATCGACAGCGACGAGGCGGGTGGTCGAACCCTTCGCAAGAGACATCCGGGCCTCGCCGGTGTCATCCATGCCGACGTGGCCGACGCCGCCGCGGTAGACGGTGCCTTTCGGGAGCTCGACGGTCTGCTCGGCGGTGTGGATGTCGCGATCAACAACGCCGGCATCAGCTTGCGGCACGACTTCATGAACATCACTCCGGCGCAATGGCGCAAGGTGATGAGCGTCGATCTCGATGGCGTCTTCTACGTGGCCCAGCAATCTGCCAGACGGATGCTCGCCGGCAACGGCGGCGTGATCATCAACATGGGCTCGACGTCGGGCATGAACGGCTACCCCCGGTACGCCGACTACAACGCCGCGAAGGCCGGCGTAATCGAACTGACCCGCACGATGGCGCTGGAGCTGGCGCCGACCATCCGCGTGATCGCGGTGTGTCCCGGGTACGTCTGGACGTCCATGCAGGAGGCCGAGTACACCCCGGAGATGAAGGCGGCGGTGGACGCCAAGATCCCGCTGGGCCGCCACGCGACGACCGGCGAAATCGCCGCGCTCTTTGCCTTCCTGGCCTCCGACGAGGCCCCGTACATCACGGGACATCCCGTGATCATCGATGGCGGCGAGATCGCCGGCGGCCTGGCGAGCCGATAAACGTCGCCCTCGCGCGTCGCGCTGCCGCGCGATCGCTGCGGGCTCCCGCATCGCGAAGCTCCTCCCTCCCCTCGGTCGGGAGACTCTTCGCGATGCGGACTATTGGGACTGAGCGGCGCGAAAGGCCGCGCTGAAATTTGAGTCGGCTGCTTCCCTTGTCGAAGCTTAACTTCAGCGCCGCGAATCGGGGTTCCGATCGGAGGGGATCGAAGATCCGGTCGCCCCTGAGGAAGGGAATCCGTTGCGAATTCGCGTGGTAAGCCAGTTCGACGGCGGATGTAGGATTCGAACCTTGGTGTCACTCCCATGACTGCGGACGATCTCGTCGATCGGCTGGCGAATCACACGACTCTCGGCGTCGCGCCGCGCGAGGAGCTCGAGTGGCTCGCCGCGCACGGGTCCGTTCGGCGATTCGAAGCGGGCGACACGGTCTCCACGAAAGGCGCTCCCGTCGAGAGCCTGTTGGTCATGCTCTCGGGTCGCATCGGCCTGTTCGCCGATCGCGGTGCCGGACCGTACAAACTCTTCGAATGGCGGGGAGGAGAGGTCGGCGGGTTGCTTCCGTACTCCCGCCTGGTCAAGGCGCCCGGCCAGTCGATCGCCGAGGAGCCTTCGGATGTCCTTGTGGTGCCTCGCGAACACTTCCGCGCGCTGATCGAGAAATGCCACGCGTTGACCTCGATCCTCGTCCATCGGATGGTCGACCGGGCCCGGGACTTCACGTCGAGCGAGCTGCACGACGAGAAGATGATCTCGCTGGGGCGGCTCTCGGCGGGCCTCGCCCACGAGCTCAACAATCCCGCGTCCGCGATCGAGCGGAGCGCGGCGCTCCTCGGCGGCCGGCTCGAGGACGCCGAGCAGGCGGCGCGCGCGCTCGGTGCGGCGGGGCTGACGGACGCTCAGTTCGACGCGATCGACAGCGTGCGCAATGCGTGCGCCGCCGCAGCCGAGCAGGGGGTGCGGTCGCCGATCGAGCACGCCGAACGCGAAGAAGCCATCACCGACTGGCTTGCCGACCGCGGCCTCGACACGGCCGCCGCCGAGGCGCTCGCCGAAACCGCCGTGACGACCGAGGCGCTCGATCGGCTCGCAGGCGCCGTGGATGGTCCCGCCCTCAACGCCGCGTTGCGCTGGGCCGCGGCCGGATGCTCGGTCCGCCGTCTCGCCGCGGAGATCCAGGAAGCCGCGACGCGGATCGCCGGGCTCGTCCTGGCGGTCAAGGGCTTCACGCACATGGATCAGTCGACGGCCGCGGGGCCAGTGGATCTCTCCCAGGGCCTCGCGAACACCGTCGCCGTTCTGAAATCGAAGGCGCGTGGCAAATCGGTCTCCGTGTCCGTCAGGGTGGAACCGGATCTCCCGCGCGTCCGCGGGTTCGCCGGCGAGCTGAACCAGGTCTGGGGGAACCTGATCGACAATGCGCTCGACGCCGTTCCCGAGTCGGGCCGTGTCGAGGTCGTGGCCGGCCGCGAGTCCCGGCGCATCGTCGTGCGGATCTCCGACAACGGACCCGGCATCCCCGCCGAGATCCGCGACCGGATCTTCGATCCCTTCTTCACGACGAAGGCGGCCGGACAGGGGACGGGCCTCGGCCTCGACATCGTCCGCCGGCTCGTGCAGCACAACGACGGCGAAATCGCGGTCGAGTCGCAGCCGGGCCGGACGGAGTTTCAGGTCAGTCTGCCGATCGCCGAAACCGAGGGGCCGGAAGGCCAGGCATGAACAAGCCCGTTCTCCTGGTCGTGGACGACGATCCGCAGGTCCTCGCCGCGGTGCGGCGCGACCTGCGCTCCCGGTACCGGGAGGGCTACACGGTCATGAGCGCCGCCTCGGGACCGGAGGCGCTCACGACGGCCCGCGAGCTGAAGAGCCGTGGCGATTCGCTGGCGATGATGATCAGCGACCAGCGCATGCCCGGCATGCTCGGCGGGGAACTGCTCGCCCGCTCCCGCGAGGTGTATCCGCTCGCGCGGCGCGTGCTTCTGACGGCCTATTCGGACATCGCAGCGGCCATCCGCGCCATCAACGAGGCGCACATCGATCATTACCTGTCGAAGCCATGGGATCCGCCGGAGGAACGGCTCTTCCCGGTCGTCGACGACCTGCTCGATGCCTGGCAGGCCGAGTCGCTGCCGGAGGCGACGGGCCTGCGTCTGGTCGGTCATCAATGGGCGACGCGATCGCACGCAATCAAGGATTTTCTGGCGGGCAATCTCATCCCGTATCGCTGGCTTGAGGTCGGGCGGGACGCCGAGGCGCGAACGCTGCTCGAGGCGGCGGGCATTCCGACCGAGGCGCTTCCGGCCCTGTTCTTCGAGGACGGGAGCGTGCTGAGAAACCCGGAGCCGCGCCAGGTGGCCGAGCGTCTCGGCCGACCCCTCTCGGCCGCCTTCGAGGTTTACGACCTCGTGGCCGTCGGGGCGGGCCCCGCCGGACTCGCGGCCGCGGTGTACGGCGCCTCCGAAGGGCTTCGGACGATCCTGCTCGACCGTCACGGCCCGGGCGGGCAGGCGGGGACGAGCTCGCGCATCGAGAACTACCTCGGGTTTCCGGCCGGCGTCAGCGGCAGCGAACTGACGCGCCGCGCCATCGCGCAGGCGCAGCGGCTCGGAGCGGAGTTCCTCGCTCCTCTCGAGGTGACGGGCGTCTCGATCGACGGCGGATACAAGCGGCTCGCGCTCTCCGACGGAAGGGAGCTGATCACGCGAGCGATGCTGGCCGCGACGGGCATGTTCTACCGGGAACATCCGGCTCCCGGCGTGGCGGAGCACACGGGCGCGGGCGTCTATTACGGCGCCGCGACCACCGAGGCGCCGGCGTTCCGCGGCAGGCGGGTTCTGGTGGTGGGCGGTGGAAACTCCGCCGGCCAGGGAGCCATGCACCTGGCGCGATACGCAGCGGAGGTGCAGATCGTGGTGCGCCGCGAGGGCGTCCGGGAGACGATGTCGCAGTACCTCATCGAGCAGATCGGGAAGACTTCGAACATCCGCCTGCGCCCCCGGACCGAAATCGCCGGCGTCGAGGGCGAAGGGCATGTGGAACGGGTGACGCTGCGGTCGCTCGACGACGGTTCGTGTCGAACGGAAGAGGCCGACGCCGTCTTCGTTTTCATCGGGACGCGGCCCCGAAGCGACTGGCTGCCGTCCGGCGTGCTGCGCGACGCGAAGGGATTCGTCCTGACCGGACGCGACCTGATGGCGGCCGAGGCCTACCCGCGGACGTGGAAGGAGCAGCGAGAGCCGTTTCCCCTCGAAACCAGCGTGCCGGGGATATTCGTCGCGGGCGACTTGCGCGCGGGAGCCATGAACCGCGTGGCCTCCGCCGTCGGAGAGGGATCCATGGTCGTGCGCCTCACGCACGAATACCTTGCGCTGACCTGAGCCCTTACTTTCCGAGTAGCTTGTCGAGCTCCTTGCGCACGTCCTCGATCTTCACCTCGTGGTCAGGCTCCTTCCATAGAACCTTGCCGTCGGCGGAGCGAATGGCGAGGCCGTGGTTTTCAAAGCCGAGCGATTGGACGATCTTCCTATTCTCGGGAGTGGTCGCATCGAGGTTCTGGCCTCGGACCCTGCCCTTGTACTCGTTCTCCAACCCACTCACGGCGGGCTTGATTTTCGCGCAGATCGGTCAGCCGGGCAGGTAGTAGAACGTTACCTCCAGCACGCCGGTCTTCTCTGGGAGCGCCAGGGCGGCAGCTGCCGTGAACGGGATCAGGGCGGCGATAAGCAGCGCGCGGCGAGTCATCATGCGACCTCCATCTGAGACGATACCACCGCGAGTGCGGATCGGGGCCCCGCCACCGAAGAAACTTCCCGCAGGTTCCAGACCTGCACCGCTCACCACTCATCCATGATGGAAGAGGGACGGCGGCCCGCTAGAGATCGCCCAGTTGTCGGAGCTTTTCTTCGACCTCCCGAAGGAGACTTGCAGGCAAGGGTCTCAGAGCGCGAACAAACCGGCGGTTGTCGATCGCTCGGTTCTGATCGATCATGACTTCGCAGTCTTCTCGGTTTCCCGCGATCCCCCGCGGAAGCGCGACGCGCAGCAGATTCCCACCCGAGAGCCTGGTCGTGCACGGGAGGACCCAGGTGGAGAAATGTCCCGCCAGGTTCAAGAGGTCGGTCTGGATTACCAGAACCGGCCGGACCTGCCCGGACGCCGTACGAAGGCGGGGGTTGAGATCGGCGAGGTAGAGCAACCCGCGCCGGATTCTCACGGTTCGTCGAGGCCTTCCGAGGCGAGCGGGTCCAGCTCCCGGAGCTCAAGGGCCAGAGACCCTCGGGTGGCGAGTGACGCACGGCGGTAGGCTCCTCGCAGGCACTCCCGGTCTGTTGCCTCCTGGAGGAGACGCAGACCACGCCGCACGATCTCGACCTTGCTCTTGGCCTTGAGCTTTGCCTGGAGCGAAACGACGAGCTTCAATTCCTCGGGCGGCAGGGTGATGCTCGACTTGGTATTCGATTTCATACCAAAACAATACCTCTCATGGGTTTCCGGGTCAACCGCTGTTCGGGACCCGCGGGGCTCCTCGGCTTGGCTCCGGCGGTTGGCTCTGTCGCCGCGAGGTAGACTCCTCGATCAGCTCGCGAGGACGAGGTCGAAATCGAGCGGGACCTCTCGCGTGACCCATGGAGCGCACTGATTCGATGGCTTCCGGAGCGGGAAACAGTTTTCCGGGTCGGCTCTTTTTGCGCCGCCTCGGCGTCACCATGTTCGCCGCCGTCGTTACGGCGGCCGGTCTCGGAGTCGAGAATCCGGGGCCGGACGGGAAGGGTGTGACGCTGCTGCCCAACGGCTGGCGGATCGCGCCGGCGGGCCGGCACGTCATGGTTGGCGACCTTCCGCTCGCCATGCTGGTGTCGCCCGATGGGCGCTGGGCAATCGTCACCAACAACGGCTACCTAAAACCGACCCTGACGGTCGTGGATTTGAAGTCGCTGACGGTCCCCGAAAAGACCTCGATTGCGGATGCGTGGCTCGGCCTTTCCTGGCACCCCGACGGCAAGCGCCTCTTCGCGTCCGGCGGGGCGGACGGAACGGTCCGCGAGTTTCACTGGAAGCCCGGGAAGCTCGTGCTCGCAAACACATTCGCGGTTGGGAAGGCCGTCAAGGAGGGCTTTCTCGGAGGCGTCGCGATCCGCCCGGACGGCAGCCGGCTCTACGTCGTCGATGTGCTCGGCAAGCGTCTCTCCGCGCTCCGCCTGCCTGCCGGCGAGATCGCCAAGAGGGCGAATCTTTCCGCCGAACCCTACGCGTGTCTCGTCTCCGCGGACGGAACGACCCTCTATGTCTCGCTCTGGGGCGGTGCGAAAGTTCTTCTCTTCGATGCCGCGACGCTCGAGTCGCGAGGCGAGATCGCCGTCGGAGAGCACCCGAACGCGATGGCCCTCTCGCCCGACGGAAAGCGCCTGTTCGTCGCCTGCGCCAACACGAACTCGGTCTGGGCGATCGATCTCGCCGCGCGGGCAGCCACGGAGCAGATTTCGATCGCTCTTGCGCCCGATGCGCCCGCGGGAAGCACGCCGAATGCGGTCGCCCTCTCACCGGACGGCCGGACGCTGCTGGTCGCCAACGCCGACAACAATGCGATTGCCGTCGTCGACGTCTCGCGGCCCTCGGCGAGTCGCATCGCGGGATTCATTCCGACGGGCTGGTACCCGACGGGTGCGCAGTTCACCCCCGACGGCCGTCGGATCGTTGTGCTCTCGGGCAAGGGCCTGACCTCGATGCCGAATCCCCGCGGCCCCCAGCCCGGCGCGAAGGGCGATCCGTTCCAGTACGTGGGCGCGATGCTGACGGGAGCGCTGTCGGTTCTCCCCACTCCCGACGGGGATGCCCTCGAGGCGTACACGGATACGGTCCATCGCATGACTCCGGGCTCCCCGGCGTCGCTGCCGGCGACCGCTCTCGCTCCGACATCCTCTCCGATTCCGGGGCATGCGGCGGCCGCCTCTCCGATTCGGCACGTCTTTTACGTCATCCGCGAAAATCGCACGTACGACCAGATCCTCGGCGACATGCCCGAGGGCAATGGCGATCCCAGCCTGTGCCTCTTCGGCGAGGATGCCACGCCCAATGCGCATGCCCTCGCGCGGGAGTTCGTCCTGCTCGACAACTTCTACGTCAATGCCGAGGTCAGTTACGACGGGCACGCCTACTCGACGGCGGCTTACGCCACCGACTTCGTCGAGAAGGTCTGGCCGATGAACTATGCCGGACGCGGTGGCAAGTATCTGTCCGAGGGACGCGGTGAAATGCGCAATCCCTACGGGAACGTCACCGCGCCCGCACAAGGCTACCTGTGGGACGCGTGCGAGCGAGCGGGAGTCACGTTTCGCAGCTACGGCGAGTTCGGTCATCGGGGCAAGAACGAGGACGAGGATTCGGAGCAGGGGCCGGTCATGGCTTCCGTTCCCGGCCTCGAAGGGCACATGAGCCCGCGCTTTCCCCCGTGGAACCTCGCCATTCCCGACGGGAAACGGATCGACGCGTGGCTCGAGGAGTTCCGGGAGTTCGACGCGAACGGCAACTTGCCGCGGCTTTCGATCTTTCACCTGCCGAATGACCACACCGCCGGGACGCGCGCGGGCTTTCCGACGCCGCGCGCGATGATCGCCGAGAACGATCTCGCCCTCGGCCGCCTCGTCGAGGCGATCTCGAAGAGCCGCTACTGGAAGGACTCGGTCATCTTCGTTCTCGAGGACGACGCGCAGAACGGCCCGGACCACGTGGACGCTCACCGGTCCGTGGCCCTCGTCATCGGCCCGTACACCCGCCGGGGGACTCGCGATTCGACGCTCTACACGACGGCCGCCATGCTCCGAACGATCGAGCTCATCCTGGGCCTTCCCCCCATGAGCCAGTACGACGCGGCGGCGACGCCGATGTACGCGTGCTTCGGGCAGCGGCCCGACCTGACGGAGTACATCGCTCGTCCCGCCCGCGTGGCCCTCGATTCGAAGAACGACCCGGCCGCCTACGGTTCCGAGGCTTCGGCCAGGATGAACTTCGACGAGCCCGACCGGGCCCCGGATTTCGATCTGAACGAAATCGTCTGGAGATCGGTTCGCGGCAGCGGCTCCCCGATGCCCCCTCCGGTCCGCTCGGGCTTCGTGCGGCCCGCGGAGGAAGACGACGACTGAGGGAGCCGACCCGATGTCCTCGCGCCCGCCTTCTACCGTTCCCGGTCCATCTGCGTCAGGGCTTCGCTCAACGGAGCGTCCGAGATCCGGATCATCCCTTCGAAGGGCCGGTCCATTTCCAGAATCAGGAAAATGGCACCGGCGACCGAAAGCGCGCACACGAACAGCGTCGTACGGACGGTGGCGTTCGGATGCGCGAAGAGGCCGAAGCTGACGAAGTTGATCGTCAGCCAGAAGACCACGACGATGAGAAGCGGGCTCGACACCGAGCTGCCCCGCTGCTCGAGCATCAGCAGGCGGGTCCTCGCGAGGTCGGAGATCAGAGAGGAGGCCTGGTCCTTCAGCGCCTGCTGCTCGGCGTTCTTCGGCGAGAGCCGGTGGATAGCGACATAGACGGCATTGGCTCGTTTCGTCGGCGGGGCGCCGTGCCAGATCTGATCCCGGGCCGCGGCGACGACCGCGCGCAGCTCCGCCCGGGCATCCTTCGCTTCCGGTCCGTAGATGGACAAGGCGCGATCGAGCAGGAGCACGCCGGCCGAAAGCGAGGTCAGTTCGCTCTTCTGGGCGTCATACGAGGCCTTGGCCGAACCCACGAGCAGGCCGAGCACGAGGGCGGAGAGCGTTCCGATCAAGGCCATCGCCGCTTTCACGACCTCCTTCGTTTCGGTGCTCCGGTGGTGCTCGGGCAGAATTGTGCGGAGGGCCATCCCGGCGAGCGCCCCGCCAAAGACGCAGGCAAACACGATGGCGCTGATCGCGATCGAGCTCATGCCCTCAACTTCCTCGAACGACCATCCCTACTAGAACCAGACGTACTGGTACGTGACGCCGACCGTCGTGAAGTTCTGGCCGAAGCGCACCGTGGCCCCCTTCGACCAGGCCGCCTTCAGCCACTGCTGGTGGCCGATCGGGACCGAGACGGTGGCGCCGATGCGCGTGTTGTCGAGCCGGTCCGCCTTGAGCACGCCGTTGACGGTGGTCTGCCCTCCGGAGTACCACGTTCCATCGAGAGCCAGCCACAGGCCCGGCGGGAACGTGTAGATGACGTGGCCCTGCAAGGCGAAGAGCGGGTCCTGCGTTCGACGCTGTCCTCCGAAGAAATTGTCGTTGGGCGTGAAGAACCAGGCTCCCGCGTAGAGGTCGAACCGCCAGGGGCCGGTCGGGTGGGAAAAACCGAGCTCCGGCTTGAACGCCCAGCGGTTCGTGCCGATGTTGACGAGCTTGCTGCCATCGTACTGGCCGGTGGGCATCGACACGATGAGGCTTGCCCCGAGCGTCGTCTGCTGGGGCGCGCGGGCGAACTCTACCCGCGTGAGGGCGGGACCACCGAAGATGTTCGACGCCAGCCTCACCACCATGTCTCCCTGACCCGAGCGCGAGACCGAGCGTGCCTGCTCGAAGACTTCACCGGTCGCTTTCGCCCAGACGTAGGGAAGGGAGAGGGCCGCGCTTGCCTCACGGCCGAAAAGGGCGAACGTGCGTTCGTAGAAGGCCGCGACGCCATTGACCGTCGCCTCCACGTTCTGGACCGGAAGGGACGGATCGGTGAGCACCGAGCCGGTCTGGTACCCGTAGGGGAGGCTGACGATGTTCAGATTGATGGGAGCCGGCACGTAGGCTCGTGGCGTCAACTGCTGCGCCGACGCGGCGCCGAGTTCCATGAGAAGCAGCCCCGCGAGGACCAGACCGAGTCGTCGCATTGCGAGCGGATTCTAGACTATGAATTTGCCGGGCCCGGTCAGTGCGCGGGCGTGTACCAGACGGGCGAGGTCCAGGTCCGCTGTTGCACCACAGCCGCAACCGTTGGAAGGCCGGCCGAGGTTCCGCGGCGGCCCGCTAAACGCAATGGACGATCCGGGAGGGCTGATTGAACGCGAGCGTGAAGCTGCCCAGAGACTGACCGTCATCCAGGCGTACGACCGTCAACGTCATGATGCCGGCCTCGACGAAGCCGGAATAACGAGCTGGACGTTTCTCCGGCTGCCACCCCTCGAGGTCCACCGGAGGCGTGAACCACCAGGTTCCCAGAAGGTCGAAGCGGCCGGAAGAGTCGGCGACGAAGGGTCCGTCGATGGAACCTGCGCCGCACCCGAACTCGACGGCGGTGCCGTTGCTTCCGATGACGAGCGCGACGTTGTCGCCGCCCCAGCGGCCCTGGAGCTGCGGCGCGGCGGCGGCACGCGGAGCCACGACGCGAGTTGCCGGACGGTGCGGCCCCGCGACAAACATCGAATCCGGGCCCATGGTTCCCTGTGCGGCGGTCGGCGCCGGCTCGGTGGGCAGGCGGTCGGAGCAGGCAAGGGTGGAAAGAAGGAGGAAGCCGAGGGTTTGGACCGATCGCCAGAGTTGGGTCATCTCACCAATTTCCGCTCGCTCGAGACATATCCAGGGCACGATCTCGCACATCTTATACAGGGGAGCAGGCGGTGAGCGTGCGGACTGCCGATTGAAGCTTTCCGGGCTCTTTGGGAGCCTCGAGCGCTCGTCCTTCTTCTCTCGCCGCCATTGGAGGTGGGAGCAGTGGGTCGATTCGATGAGCAGCAGGGAAACCGCCGTGGCTGCGATGAAGTAACCCGGTCGCCCGTCGACCGGAGAGCCGACATTTAAGAGGAGTTTATGTCAGGCCCCGAACCGCGGTCGCTCTCGTAATTCTCCGAGCTTTTCGGCCGACCGTGACCGGCCAGGTCTTCGGACATGGGTCGGTGCCGGCGCCTCGCGCGATAGGATGGACGATGGCTCAGCCAGGTATAGAAGGAAAATCGTGCCCCGGAAGCGATTCTGCGGGCGAAGGAGGTTGGCGATGAAGGGTTCGATTCGCATCGCATCAGCGGTCGCTCTGGTGCTGTGTCTTGCCGCAGCCGCGGGCGCACGGGAGAACGCAAAGAAGGCGCCGAGCGACGCGGTGATCGCCGCGGCCCTGGAGAAGGCGATGACGCCGGGAGAGGGTCAGAAGAAGCTCGGGTTCATGGTGGGCACCTTCGACGCGAAGTTCCGGACGTGGGCCACGCCGTCCAGCTCGCCGGCCGAAGACACGGGGGTCATGGTGGCCAACTGGGTGCTCGACGGGCGCTACGTCCAGATCATGCTGGCCGGAAACGTCGCGGGCCAGCCGTACAGCGGAATCGGGTATGCGGGATTCGACAACACGACGAAGAAGTACGTGTGCACCTTCATGGACTCGGGCAGCACGGGGATGGAGTGGTACACGGGCGGATTCGACGCATCCGGGAAGAAGGCAACGTTGAAGGCCTCCATGGCCAACCCGGTGACGGGCAAGCCCACTCCGCTGGAGATGCGGCTGTCGCTCGACTCGGCCGGCAACCACGTGACCGAGCTCTGGGGCGAGGGGTTGGGCAGCACGATGTTCAAGATGATCGAGATCACCTACACGAAGAGGGCCCAGTGAACGGCGCGCGGATCGGGACGAGGGTTTCGCTGGGAGCGCTGACGCTGCTGCTCTGCGCGTCGCAGAGTTTCGGCATCGCGGGAGTCTGGCGCCGGACCGCCAGGAGGACGACGGCGGTCGTGGCCACCACCGCGACCACAGCGGCAGTCGCCAGCAGCTCGGCAGCGGCGGCCCAGCAATCGGCCGCGGCACAGCAGTCTGCGGCGGCCGAGACCGCGGCAGCCCAGTCCGCGGCGGCGGCATCGCAGGCTTCCGCGGCGGCGGCCCAGGCGGCTGCGGCGAAGACGGCGGCTCCCGCGCCCGCGGCCCCCGCCCAGAAAACGCCGGCGCAACAGCTCGAAGAGCTCCAGTCGCTTTACAAGCAGGGGCTGATCAGCGAAAGCGATTACAGCGCGGCGAAGGCAAAGATCCTCGCCCAGATCGCGCAGTGAAGGCATTAGGCCGGAGAGAGGAGCCATGAGACGAAACAGCTTCGCGACCAGGATTCTTCTGGGAGCGCTGGCACTGCTGCTTTGCGCGACCCAGGGCTTCGCCGTCTTCGGCGTCTGGCGCCGGCACGCCCGGAGGTGGGCGGTCGTCGGGACGACCGTGGCCGTGTCCGACTCGCAAAAACAGGCCGCGGCGGCCCAACAATCGGCGGCTGCAGCGCAGCAGACCGCGGCGGCCGAGACCGCGGCAGCTCAGTCCGCAGCCGCGGCATCGCAGGCCTCCGCAGCGGCCGCCAGGGCGGCTGAGGCGGCAGCGGCGAAGCCCGCGGCAGCTGCGCAGAAAACCCCCCAGCAGCAGCTCCAGGAGCTGGAATCACTCTACAAACAGGGGCTCATTACCCAGAGCGACTACAACGCGGCGAAGGCGAAAATCCTCGCTCAGATCACGCAGTGACACTCTGCGTGCAAGGAAAGAGAAGCGCACCATGAATACCCGCAGGCTCTCGAAATACGCGCTCCCGGCAATTCTCGTTGCCAGTGTCCTGGCGTCGTTCGCGACGTTGGGGCGGGCCCAGACCGCCAACGACGCATCCGAGCAGAAGGCCCAGCTGATGTTCGTGCAGGTCGGCGAAGACCTCAAGGTGGACGATGCGGCAAAGACTCTCCGGCTGGTGAAGGTCGGCCAGCAGACTCTGTACTTTTCGGATCGGCCGGTCCGCCTGGCCGGGCATATCAAGATGTCCGAGTACCTGCAGGAGTGGACGAAGAAGGCGGGCAAAGACAATTTTTCGGCCGACCCGCCGAATGCGGTGCTCTCGGTCTACGAGCCGGGACAGGACGACAGCACGCTTGCCGTTGTCGAGATCACGAACCCGCGGGTCGATGGCGCCGACCTCGTCTACAACTACAAGGTCATCAAGGGCAGGCTTCCGGCCAAGGGCGGGCAGAGTGCGCTCTTCATCGACTGGATCGGAGCCGGCGGCGGCGCCGGGGCCGGCTTCCACGGCGTGGGCGTCGGGGGCCGCGGTCCCGGCGTCCGCTGACCGCTCACGGGCAGGCTATCGTGGCGCGGTCGGTCGTCCTGCGGTGGTGCGCTGCCGGAAACGTCGGCAGAGATCCCGGCGTGGACGATCGGAGTTCAATTGCTGGACGAGCATCTCGGAGTCAGGGCAATGGCGACGAGGACGCTTGCGGGGGAGAGAGTATCGGAGCATAAGATGCCCCGTCCGCGACCCTGCCTGATGGCATCGCGAGCGAAGCAGGAACGAAGAGGTACAGCATGAAGGTCGAGCTCTCGAAGACGGTCATTTTCTTTTCGGCCTGCGCGGCTGCGTCGGTCGCGCTCGGCCAGCAGGCCGCCCCGCCGGGTTCGCCGGGGGCGACGACTTCGATCGACGGGAAGCAGCTCCCGCCTCCGGACCCGCCGTTTGGCGGCGTCATCAAGGACAACGCTCTGCAATCCAAGCCCTGGTGGGCGCCGCGCGTCGTGCCGCCGAAGGGCGCGCCCAACATTCTCCTCATCATGACCGACGACTCGGGCTACGGCGTTCCGAGCACGTTCGGAGGGGTCATCCCGACTCCCGCCCTCGACCGCATCGCGAAGGCCGGACTGCGCTACACGCAGATGAACTCGACGGCGCTTTGCTCGCCGACCCGGGCGGCGCTGATCACGGGCCGCAATCACCACTCGGTCGGATTCGGCGTCATCTCCGAGCAGTCCACGGGCTTCCCCGGCTACAACAGCATCATCGACAGGGACAAGGCCACCATCGGCCGCATCCTCAAGGACAACGGCTACTCCACCTCGTGGTTCGGCAAGGACCACAACGTCCCGGCCTTCCAGGCCAGCCAGGCGGGACCGTTCGACCAGTGGCCAATCGGCATGGGCTTCGACTATTTCTACGGGTTCGTCGGAGGCGACACGAACCAGTGGGAGCCAAATCTCTTCCGCAACACGACCCAGATTTATCCCTTTGTCGGCAATCCGGGCTGGAACCTGACAACCGCGGAAGCCGACGACGCCATCGACTGGCTCAACCGGATCGACCAGATCGACCCCTCGAAACCCTTCTTCTGCTACTTCGTCCCCGGCGGGACCCACGCCCCCCATCACCCGACGCCCGAGTGGATCAAGAAGATCAGCGACATGCACCTGTTTGACAAGGGCTGGAACGCCCTGCGCGACCAGATCTTCGAGAACCAGAAGCGGCTCGGCGTGATCCCGAAGGACGCCAAGATGACGCCATGGCCGGACAAGCTCCTGAAGCGCTGGGAACAACTCACGCCCGACGAGAAGAAAATGTTCCTGCGCCAGGTCGACGTCTTCGCCGCCTACGTGGCCTATACCGACTACGAGATCGGCCGCGTGATCCAGGCCGTCGAGGATATGGGCAAGCTCGACAACACGCTGATCATCTACATCAACGGAGACAACGGCACGAGCTCCGAGGGCACGCTTCTCGGCACGCCGAACGAAGTCGCGATGTTCAACGGCGTCGATGTGCCCGTCGCCGACCAGCTCAAGTACTTCTACGATGCCTGGGGCTCGGACAGAACCTACAATCACATGGCGGTTCCCTGGGCCTGGGCATTCGACACGCCCTTCTCCTGGACAAAGCAGATCGCGTCGCACTGGGGCGGCGTCCGGCAGGGGATGGCGGTCTCATGGCCCGGCCACATCACGGACGTCGGCGGCATCCGAGACCAGTTCCATCACGTCATCGACGTCGTGCCGACGCTTCTCGAAGCGACCGGCATCCGCCAGCCCGATTACGTGGACGGCATCAAGCAGAGCCCCGTCGAGGGAGTCAGCTTCGCCTACACCTTCGACAAGGCCAACGCCAACGCGCCGTCCACGCACAAGACTCAGTACTTCGAGATGATGGGCGACCACGCCATCTACCACGAGGGCTGGATCGCCTCGACGAAGGTCATCCGACCGCCCTGGGTGATTTCCGGCCCGGCGAACCCGGATCCCTTCAACGGGATGACCTGGGAGCTTTACGACCTGAGCAAGGACTGGACCCAGTTCGACGACGTCGCCGCCAAGAACCCGGAGAAGCTCAAGGAGATGAAGGAACTCTTTGCGCAGGAGGCTCGCAAGTACCAGGTGCTGCCGATGGACGCGTCGGTGGCCACGCGCCTCGTGGCGCCCCGGCCCAACATCACCGCCGGCCGGAGCGAGTTCGTCTACACGAGACCGATGATCGGCCTTCCGCAGGGCGATTCGCCGCTCCTGCTCGACACGTCGTACACGATCACGGCGGATATCGAGGTGCCCCAGGGCGGGGCCGAAGGCATGCTGCTGACTTCTGGAGGCCGGTTCGGCGGCTACGGCTTCTACCTCTTGAAGGGCAAGCCGGTCTTCCTCTGGAACATGGTCGATTTGCGGCGCATTCGCTGGGACGCGCCCCAGGCCCTCGCCCCCGGCCGGCACACCCTCGCGTTTGACTTCAAGTACGACGGGCTCGGTATGGGGACGCTCGCCTTCAACAACATGAGCGGCATCGGACAGGGCGGCACCGGAACGCTCAAGGTCGACGGAAAGGCCGTCGCGACTCAGAGAATGGAGCACACGCTGCCCCTCATCCTCCAGTGGGACGAGAGCTTCGACATCGGCTCCGACTCCGGCACGCCGGTCGATGATCAGGACTACCAGTGCCCGTTCACCTTTACGGGCAAACTGAACAAGCTGACGGTGAAGATGGACCGGCCGCAGCTTAGCCCGGAGGACATTCGAAAGCTCGAATCCGCGATGCGGAACAACAAGACGAGCGAGTAGGGCCTGCCGGGCCGGGGTACGCCGGCGTGCGACGCCCCAGGCCCGGATGCGGATGCCCGTCACCATTTCGAGAAGCCCGCGCACGAGGGCGCGCGACGCCGGAAGGGCGGGGCCGCACGGAGGACGGATGCGGCACTCAGCGGTTCGCCAGGACTTGCAGCCCGGAGATCCCCGTCAGGCGCTCGTCAGCCGTTACGAGAGTCAATCCATAGACTCTTGCGGTCGCGGCGATGAACCGGTCGGCAGGATCCGAGAGCGAGGGCGGCAGCGTTCGGCTCTCGATTGCAACCTCTCTGGTCAGCGGTGCGTCGCGCAGCGGAGCCGCCGCGAAGGTCTCCGTGACCCAGCGCTCCGGCGTGGAGGTCAGTCGCAACCGCCCCCTCGCTGCCAGCCGGAAGACCTCCCAGACGCTGTTCGGCGAAATCCAGATCTCGCTCTTCGGAGATTCGATCGCGGTCCGGGCGCGACGAGGGAGACGCTGCGGTTCCGCAACGCTCCACACCCAGATGTGGGTGTCCAGCAGGAGTTTCACTCGCCCAGGGCTGTCCAGGCCTTCGGCCCGGCGACCGGTGAAACGATGTCCCCCACGGTTTCCGCAGTCCCGATCATGGCGCCCACCCAGGATTCCTTCCCGGCCCCGCGAGTCGCCGGCATCACCTCGGCGACGGGCTCCCCGAATCGGGTAATCAGGATGGGCTGACCGGTCCTCTTGATCCGCTTGAGGATCGCCAGGCACCGAGCCTTGAACTCGGAAATCGCGACGGTTTCCACCCTCGAAGATTAGACCATGGTCTTAGATCATGGTCAAAGGACTCGGCCGCGGACAGCAGACCTTACCGCTCCTCATCTGGCGGCGTCGTCGCCCGGATCCGGCCGTGCCGGCGCCGCATACCAGTGTTCCCTCGGGACCACCTTGGGTCGATCCGGATCCCGCTCGTAGGCCGGCGTCATGATCTGCACTCCATGCTCGTTGAACAGATCCAGGATGTTGCGGTGCAGTGCCGCATAGAGGAAAAACATTGCCTGCGCGTCCTGGCAGTAGGCGTTCAACTCGTAGCTCACGGCAAACTCGCCGAGCTCTTGATGCAAGACGAACGGAGGCGGCTCCTTCAGCAGGCCAGGGGTTCGGTCGGCCGCCAGCCGGAGCATCGCCTCGACTTGCCGCCACGGCGTCTCGTAGCCGATCCCCACCTTCGTGTGCAGGATCAGGCCGGGCGAGCGTGCGAACGAGCTGTAGTTGACCACCTCATTGTTGAGGATCGTCGAGTTGGGAACGATCACCTCTTCGTTCCTGGTCGTGCGCAGGTGAGTGACCTGGAGCCGGACCTGCAGGACGTCGCCGATCACTTCCCCGATGCGGACCCGGTCGCCGATCCGAAACGCGCGGCGGTAGGTCATCGTGTAGCCGGCGACGATGTTGGAGATGGCCGAAGACGATCCGAGAGAGACGATGATGCCGAGGAAGATCGAGACTCCCTTGAACGCGGCCGAGCTGGAGCCGGGGATGTAGGGGTACGCCACGATGATGCCGAAGGCCACCACCGCGAGGCGAACCAGCTTGAACGTGGGCAGGGCCCACTCGGGGTCGAATGAGGCAAAGGCGATCTCCTTGTTCCCGACCGCGTTGAAGAAGAGGCGAAGCAGCTTCAGAACGAACCGGATCAAGAGGAAGAGAACGGCGAGAAAGATCACGTCCGGGATCTTGGCGAGCACCGCCTCCGCCATGCTCTGGAGAGGAGCGACGATCCAGCCGCCCAGTCGCCGGGCGATGAGCCTCGTCCAGGGGAAGAGGCCCAGCACGGACTGTAAGGTCAGCAGCACGATCGCGGCGATTCCAAGAACCGTCGCGGCTCGCGGGATGGCGCGCAATGCCCCCTGGAGGCGCTCGGCGCGCACGAGCTCGAAAGACTGGATTTTCACGGCTTCGATCCGCTTCTGGAAGCGCGTCTCCAGCGCGCGGTTGAGCCGCCGCATGAGAAGAAGGAAAAGGAACGCGATCCCGGCTGCAGCGGCCGTAATGGCGAACGCCTTGAGTGTCGCCGTGAGCAGCCTCTTCGGAGTTCTCTCGCTTCGGTAGTCCCGGATGACCTGCTGGATTCGCCGAAGGCAGACATCGGCGAACTCCTGGCGGGTCAGGGCCTCCATACGGGCGTCGGCGCCCGTTGCCGTCATGATTGCGACGCTGCCACCGACGATCTGGACGCCGGCCTCGATGTCCACCTCTCGCAGTGTTTCTGGCAAGAACGCGGAGTCTTTCGCGAGGGCCCGGATCCTGGCGGCGATTCCGGCCGCGCGCGCCTCGGCCGGGAATGCCGACGTGCCGCGCACGGGGAACAGGTCCGTGCCGTCGACGTCCACGAACGCCTTCGGGACTTCCTCTTCGAGGGTTGCGACCTGTGACGGTGAAGGCTCGAGCGCCTCCTGCGCCGCCAACGGGCGGATTGCGCCAAGGGCCAGAAGCACGAGGGTCCGTGTCAGACGGGTGAATCGCATCATGTCTCTTTCGCCGTGGCAGGCATTTCACCATACTCGAGACGTTCCCGTACGTGGCGCCCGAACGACTGCGAGCATCCGCCGATCCTCATGACCTGCCTCGTCGTGAACAGCGTGTTGAGAGGCGACCCTGGTGACGGCGACGCGCCGCCGTGCCTGAAAAACGCCCGTCCTCGACCCGCCAACCCTGATTCGCTTGCATCAGGCGCCCGGCCGTCCGAGCCCGTACGCTTCTGTCGTGGAGATCAGCTTTCCCGGACACATGCGCGTCGATGCGGTGCACGAGGGCTTCCGGATGCGCACCGATCAGCCCGTGGCCTGCGGTGGCGAAGGGAGTGCCGCGTCGCCGTTCGACCTCTTCCTCGCATCGATCGGGACCTGCGCGGGCTACTACGCCCTGCGATTCTGCCAGCAGCGCAACCTCCAGACGGATGGTCTCGGCCTCTCGGTCGATTTCGAGAGGGACCCTTCGGGCAAGCGCGTCTCGGTCGTGAGGATCCAGATCACCGTCGCGCCGACGTTCCCGGAGCGTTACCGGGCGGCCCTCCTGCGCGCCGTCGATCAATGCACGGTCAAACGCCATCTCGAGCAACCGCCACGATTCGAGGTCGCCATGGCGCCGGCGCTCGTGGCGGCCGCCGTGGGAGAGGGGTGAGTCCCATGCCATCAGGAACGCAGGTCGCGTTCGGCATCCGGAAGGTCTTGAAGCGAGGCTTCGAGGAGACGCTGACGCAGGTGGCCGAAGCGCTGCAGTCCGAGGGATTCGGCGTCCTGACGGAGATCGACGTGCGGGACACGCTCAAGAAGAAGCTCGGCGTCGAGTTCCGGCGCTACAGGATTCTCGGCGCGTGCAATCCGCCGCTCGCGCACCAGGCTCTCGAGGCGGAGCTCGACGTGGGGTTGATGCTGCCGTGTAACGTCATCGTGTACGACGCGCTGGACGGGAAGACCGTCGTGTGCGCCATCGATCCGATGCAGACCGTTGCCGCACGCGGGACGCCGGCGCTTGCCGACGTGGCCACGGCCGTTCGCGAGAAGCTGCAGCGAGTGTTGGACCGTCTGGAGTAGCCGTCGACCGCGCGCGCCGCGACCGCGGCGGGCGTGAAACAGCCGCCCCCGCCTCGCGGCGGGAGCGGCGCGACGATCAATCCTGGTTCGGCTGGAGGGCCTTGACGACGTCGTCGATGGAGAAGCTCCCGGGCTTCTGGCTCGGCGGAAACTCCTTGAACGTGGCGAGGAACCGGCCGACGTACTGCTGCGCGGGCACGAGCAAAAAGGCGCGGTCGACCCGCCAGCGTCCGTAGTCGATGCTCTCGTGGTCGGCCGTCTCGAACGGATCGGAGCGCAGGTTGAAGAGCTTCGGGAAGCGGAGCAGGACGAACGGGTTCTGCCAGACGTCGAGGCCGGTCGAACGCTGTTCCGCGAAGACGATTTTCCACTGGTTGTAGCGCAGGGCCACGAGCGAGCCGTCGTCGTTGAAATAGAAGAACTCCTGGCGCGGATCCTTGCCCTTGCCGGCCAGCGCATCGGTGATGTTGTAGCCGTCCAGGTGGACCTTGAAGGTGCTGTTGCCGACCTTCATGCCCTTGAGGAGCTGCTCCTTCACGTCGGGCACGCCGGCGGCGGCCATGATCGTCGGGAGCATGTCTTCATGGGCGAAGATGTCGTTGTTGACGGTGCCGGGCTTGATCACGCCGGGCCAGCGAATTGCGCACGGCACGCGGAAGCCGCCCTCCCAGTTGGTGGCCTTCTCGTTGCGGAACGGCGAAGTGCCGCCGTCGGGCCACGAGAACTTCTCGGCCCCGTTGTCGGTGGAGTACATCACGATCGTGTTCTCTTCCAGGCCGAGCTCCTTCAACTTGTCGAGGAGCTGTCCGACCTGGGCGTCATGCTCGACCATGCCGTCGGGATAGACGCCGAGGCCGGTCTTTCCCTGGCTCTCCTTCTTCAGGTGGGTCCAGATGTGCATGCGCGTGGAGTTCCACCAGAGGAAGAACGGCTTGTTCGCCTTCTTCGCGCGCTCGAGATAGTCGAGCGAGGCCTTCGTGACTTCGTCGTCGATCGTCTCCATGCGCTTCTTGCCGAGCGGACCGGTCGACTCGATCTTCTGCGTCCCGTCGGGCATGGCCCAGGTGTGGATCACGCCGCGCGTCTGGTACCGCTTGATGAGCTCGGGATCCTTGAAGTAGTCCGGGTTCTCGAACTCTTCCTCGGCGTTCAGGTGGTAGAGCGACCCCATGAATTCATCGAAACCGTGCGCGGTCGGCAAGTGCTCGTCGAGGTCGCCGAGGTGATTCTTTCCGAACTGCGCCGTCATGTAGCCCTGTGCCTTCAGCAACTGGGCGAGCGTCACGTCGCGCGCCTGGAGGCCTTCCTTGGCGCCCGGCAGTCCGACCTTGAGGAGCCCGGTCCGGAAGCCGACCTGTCCGGTGATGAACGCGGCGCGGCCGGCGGTGCAACTCTGCTGGGCGTACCAGTCGGTGAAGAGCGCGCCCTCCTTGGCGATGCGGTCGATGTTCGGAGTCCGGTAACCCATCATGCCCTGGTTGTAGGCGCTGACGTTCCAGTAGCCGATGTCGTCGCCCCAGATGATGAGGACGTTCGGCTTCTTGCCCGCCGCTTGCGCTTCGGCAGGCCGTGCGCCGGCAAGCAACGTGGCGGCCACGACCGCGGCAGTGAGAAACGGGACCCTGAGTCGTTGCAGCATGCGTTCTCCCTTCCAATGTTCGGCGTCGCTCATGAGGGTGCCGATCCTAGCAGTTCCCGCGCGTTGTCGGGCGTGCGACACACGCCCGGACGGCGGCGCAGAGGCGATCGCTCCGCACCGTGCGGTGAGCGCGGCGGTTCGGTCCGCTCGCCGGCACGTCAGACGTTTGTCGGAGCGAGCTCCCTCGCGGTGATCTCGTACTTGAAGTTGTCGGGGTCGAGCGGATCGAGCCGGCCCTCGGCCGTTTCCGCCTGGGGATACAGGAGGAAGCCGACGGGGGCGCCCTTCGACCCGGGCAGCTCCACGTCGTGCCCGAAGTTGTACGCCATCCAGTTCATCTCCCAGGATCCGAACAGTCGTGCGCGAGCCCTCTTCACCATCTCGTCATCGAGCGGCCGGTTTCCCGGCGGCTCCTCGAGCACGACCTTCCGTACGTCGGCGGGGTCTGCCGGGACCCAGCCATAGCCCCCGATGTAGACCTCCGCGCGGCAGTGCTGCGCCTTCGTGACGATTTCCGAAGCGGTTCCAAGACTCTTGTATCCGAGATCCGACCTGGCGATGCGCAGCCCGTAGACATCACGTGCCGGAAGGCCGGCCGCGCGCGCGAGGCCAACGAAGAGAGCATTCAGATCGGCGCACTTTCCGCCCAGATCCCCCGTTTCCAGCATGAACCGGATATCGCCCACGCCGCAGCCGCGCGTCTTCGGATTTCGAAAAGTGTTGTCGACGATCCAGTCGTAGATGGCGCGCGCCTTCTCGAGATCCGTCTTTGCGCCGCGTGTGCACGCTGCCGCTTGTTCCTTGACGCGGCCGTCGGTCGGCACGAGCTTCGTCGGCTGCAGGTAGTACTTCATCTCTGCCTCGTTCGCCTTTGGAGCCTTGCCTGGCTCGGAGAGGTCCACCGAGTAGTTCCTCGTCGAGACCCGGCTCGTGAGCGTGAGGCTGGGCTTCACACCCTCCGGAAACCTTGCGGCGACGATTCCGAGGTCGTCCGTCTCATTCTCGACGAGCTCGACCGTGCCGCCTTCGGCATGGAAGTCGTTGGCGAGGGTCTTTTGGAAAGGGGTTTCGCGGATGAGCGCGGCTGGCAGCCACACGAGCGTCGTCCCGACGGGTTTCAGGATCTCTACCCGTGACGTCACCTCGAACGTGCGCCAACCGCCTGAGCCGGGCGAGCCGGCCAGCCCGAACACACGCGAAGTCTTCGGAAGGACGAGGCTCGCTGAGGCGACCCCAGCAGAGCGCAGAAAGGCGCGACGATTCATGGTCACCTCCGAGAGAGCTCCTGAGTTCGAACTCTCGATCGAGCGAAGCTTATGACCGAACCGGCCCGCCTCGCAAGACGGCCCTGGGGCGAGGCCGGCGACATCCGATGGCACGACGTGTTGAACACCCGCGCGTCCGAGTAGAAGGGCGAGACGCCGCCGAGGCCGCGCTCTCCAGGGCCTGTCAACGCGTCCTCCGTGAGAAACCGGCGGGAAAGGCCTCGACGCCCGGCAACTCCGGGGCGGCGCTGCTCGTATAGTCCAGTGGCCCCGTTGCGGTCCGAGAATGAGGAGAGAGCGTTGAGGTTACGTACCCGCTTCCTGGTTGCGCTGGGAGTCGTCTCGGCATCGTCGCGCCTGCCCGCGCAGACGATGTCGATCGAAGAGTACGAGCCGAAGTCCACGCTCGTCGTGCCGGAGCACAAGCCCCAGCGCGCGAAGTACCCCTTCATCGACGTGCACAATCACCAGGATCGCAGCATGTCGGCCGCCGACGCGGCGCGCCTGGTCGCCGACATGGACCGGATCAACCTCCGGGTCATGGTGAACCTGAGCGGATCGCAGGGAACGGAGTTCGAGAAGGGGTATCGCAACCTTCCGGGCCGCTACCCGGGCCGTTTCATCGTGTTCGCGAACCTCAACTACAGCGGAATCGAGACCCCCGGCTGGGGAGAGCGGGCCGCGGCGCAGCTCGCCGAGGACGTGCGCCACGGAGCGCATGGCCTGAAGATCTTCAAGGATCTCGGCCTCTCTGTGACCGACGCGAGCGGGCGGCGCGTGCCCGTCGACGACCCGCGCCTGGATCCGGTCTGGGCCAAGTGCGCCGAGCTCGGCATCCCCGTGCTGATCCACTCGGGCGAGCCGCGCTCGTTCTTCGAATCCCAGGACAAGTACAACGAGCGCTGGCTGGAGCTGAAACAGTTCCCGGGCCGCGCCCGGCCACCCGAGAAATATCCCTCCTGGGAGCAGATCATCGGGGAGCAGCACCGTTTGTTTGCCCGCCACCCGAAGACGAAGTTCATCGACGCGCACCTCGGCTGGCTCGGCGGGGACCTCGCGCGGCTCGGGAAGTTGTTCGACCAGATGCCGAACGTCTACACGGAGATCGGCGCCGTGCTCGCGGAGCTCGGCCGCCAGCCCCGCTTTGCGCGGGAGTGGTTCATCCGGTACCAGGACCGTGTGATGTTCGGCAAGGACTCCTGGGCTCCCGAGGAGTACCCGGTCTACTTCCGGGTTCTCGAGACCGACGACGAGTACTTCGACTACTACCGCAAGCGCCACGCCTTCTGGAAGATGTACGGCCTCGACCTGCCGGACGCCGTCCTCAAGAAGGTGTACTACAAGAACGCGCTTGGCGTGATCCCCGGTATTGACGCGTCGGCGTTTCCCCCCTGAGTCCAGCGCCTTCCGTAGCGTCCCCCCGGGACCCGTACAGAGAGCGCGGCGGCGCAGTGCGCGACGCGTTCGAGGACCGGTCGCATGTCGCAGCCTTCACGGGGCCCGGGCCCCGTTACGGCGGGGAGTCTAGGCTCCGAGGCCCTGGACCGCGTGCGCGCCGCCCGGCGTGGCGGAGGCGCAGGTCGCGTGGAGGTTGACCATCTCCACGAAGAGAGCGAGGCGCTCCATGAACGTGTCGACCACCTTCGGCCCGTCGCTCGCGCGGCAGGTGAAGGAGACGAGGCCCTTGCTCGACTCGAGCCGAAAGCGCTTGAACGATTCGGAGTCCTTTGCGACCTCTTCGTAGGATTCGAGCCATCGCTCGTCCACGGTCCCGGCGAGGCTCACGACATGCCGCTGGAAGAGCGGTCCGAGAACTTCCTGCCGCATGGCATTGCGATCGACCGTGACGTTGTACATCTTCGATGCCTCTCGAGCCTCTCATGGAGCAAGGATGGAGCCAAGCGACGTAACGCCTTTGAAGCCTTGCACTTCTGTCGGTTCGGGCCCTTCTGGGTGACGAGAATCGTCCATCGCGAACGCGCCGGGTGCCAAATGGCGGACGGGTGCTCTGCGGGCCGATCTCAGGTCACCCGATGCCCGCAAATCTTTGGCGTCAAGCTCGAAAACGATTGATTGGTTTGCATGTTTTGCAAAGACTGTGGGAATGGCGGTCGGCGGCTCGGTCGTAGTCGAAAAGGCCGAGGCGTTCGTCTACTTCTCGAGTTTGCTCTCGCGCGCGGTGGCGGACGCTCAGGGGGCGCCGATCGGCCGGCTCTGGGATCTTTCGATCCGACTGCCGGAGCCGTACCCACCCATCTCGCAGGTCTTCATTCGGCCTCCTGGCGGGGCGGATCTGCTCCTGGTCGCGGAGGGAACGCAGGTACGGTCCTGGACGCAGGACCCGATCCTCCTGACCGTGAACGTTCCGGACCTGCGGCCGCGCCGGCGGCGTGAGAACACCGAGATCCTCCTGCGCGAGGCCCTCTTCGATAAACAGGTCGTGGACGTGTCCGGCGCGAAAGTCGAGCGCGTGAACGACCTCCACTTCCTGATCGCGCGTAGCGGGGAGCTGGTTCTCGCTCACATCGACGTCGGCTTTCGCGGGCTCGCGCGGCGGCTCGGCTGGGAGCGGGGAATCGGGGCGCTGGTCCGCCTCGTGAGGCCAGACGCGCGTTTCTTGAAGGCGGAGGATGGCCTCATCGGCTGGAAATATGTGGTGCCGACGCTCGCCGATCCGGCGGGGCTGCGGCTCGCCCTTTCCCAGAAGTCGATTGGCCGGCTCCACCCGGCGGACCTCGCCGAGATCCTCGAAGACCTGCCGGCCGACTCGCGCCGCTCGATGTTCGAGGCGCTCGAGATTCCGACGGCCGCGCGGGTCCTCTCGGAGTTCGAAGATCCCAGGATCCAGGAGGAGCTGCTGACCGAGCAGAACGATCCCGAGAAGGCGGCGGACATGCTGGAGACCATGCCGCCCGACGCCGCCGCGGACGTGCTGGCCGAGCTTCCCGAAGAGGATGCGCAGGATCTGATCGATCGGATGCAGCCGGCGGAGGCGCGGGCGGTCACGACGCTCATGGGCCACGAGGAGGACACGGCCGGCGGTCTCGATGACGACCGACCTCGTCACGTTCTCGGGCACGATGACGGTCGCCGACGCGTTACGGCACCTGCGCGAGATCGCGCCGGAGGTCGAGTTCCTCTACCAGTTCTACGTCGTCGACGATCGGCGTCGGCTCGTGGGCGTGATCAACATGCGCCGCCTCTTTCTTGGCAAAGAGACCGACCTCCTCCAGGATGTCATGACGCCCTGGACCATAAGCGTCGATCCGAAGGACGCGGCTTCGCACGTGGCGGCCGTCATCGAGAAGTACAACCAGGCTGCTGTTCCCGTCGTGGACGCCGAGGGTGTTCTCGTCGGGATGATCACGGTCGATGATGTTTTGACCGAAGTCCTCCCGATGGCATGGAAGAAGAAGCTGCGGCTCTGAGCCCGGGGTCCGGGCCGTCGGGCCGGTCCTTTCGCTGGAAGCAGGTCGTCCTGTTTCTGGGCGTGATCGGGCCCGGCATCATCACGGCCAACGTCGACAACGACGCCGGCGGGATCACGACTTACTCGCTGGCGGGAGCACAGTTCGGCACGCGGCTGCTGTGGACGCTCATCCCGATCACGATCGCGCTCATCGTCGTGCAGGAGATGGCGGCCCGCATGGGTGCCGTGACCGGCAAGGGTCTCGCCGATCTCATCCGCGAGAACTTCGGCGTGAAGCTGACCTTCTACCTGATGCTGGCTCTGCTCGCCTCCAACTACGGCAACACGGTCTCGGAGTTCGCGGGCGTGGCGGCGAGCATGGAACTGTTCGGCGTGCCGAAGTGGATCTCGGTGCCCCTGGTGGCGGTCGCGATCTGGCTGCTCGTCGTGCGCGGGACGTATCGCCTCGTCGAACGGGTCTTTCTGGTCGCCTGCGTCTTCTATTTCGTCTACCCGGTCTCGGCGTTTCTCGCCCATCCCAACTGGAAGACCGTGCTTCACGACACGGTGATCCCGACGCGGATCTCCTTCGACTCGGGGTACGTCGGGATGCTGGTGGGCCTCGTCGGCACGACGATCGCGCCCTGGATGCAGTTCTACCTTCAGTCGAGTATGGTGGAGAAGGGAATTCGCAAGGACCGCTACTGGATGAGCCGGTGGGACGTCATCGTCGGCTGCATCGTGACGGATGTCGTGGCGTTTTTCATCATCGTGGCCTGCGCCGCGACGCTCTTCAACCATGGCATCGCGATCGAGAACGCCGCCGACGCCGCCCGCTCGCTCGAGCCCCTGGCCGGGCGGTACGCCTCGGCCCTGTTCGCGTTCGGCCTGTTGAATGCCTCGGTCTTCTCGGCGGCGATCCTTCCTCTCTCGACGGTGTACTACGTCTGCGAGGCCTTCGGCTGGGAGACGGGCGTGGACAAGAAGTTCGGCGAGGCTCGGGCCTTCTACGGGATGTACACGGCGATGATCGTGCTCGGCTCGGCGGTCGTCCTGTGGCCCGGCTTCCCTCTCATCCGGGTGATGTTCCTCTCCCAGGTCGCCAACGGGGTCGCCCTGCCGCTCGTGCTCGTCTTCATGCTGCTTCTCGTCAACCGCAAGCAGCTCATGGGCGACCAGGTCAACGGCCGCGCCTTCAACGCGGTCGCCTGGGTCACGACCGTCGCCATGATCGCCCTGACGCTGCTGCTCGTCGCGAACGGTTTCGGGCTGAAGCTCGGGGCCTAAGGCTTGATGATGATCCCGCCGTCGGCGCCGCGCTCACCGAGGGTTTGCTCGTACTCGTATCGCAGGGTCCGATCGGGATGCTCGTCAAAGAACCTCTTCAGTCTGGGATTGATGCTGTACGAGAAACAGACACCGTCTTTGCAGGTCATTTCCTGATTCTGCCCCACGGTGCCTCCTATGAAGGGCGGCTCATCGCCGGCCTCCGGTGGGAAGGGGCGCTTGAAGGTGACGGTCAACTTCCGGCCGTCGTTCGATCGCCAGTACACGACATCGTTGGCCTTCATGGAGATCGTGACCTCGGGGTTACTCAAGTCTTTCTCGGTTGGGCCCACGACGACGACCTTGCTCACACCGTTGGAACAGCATCCGAGGGCCGATCCCAGAAGAACGCAGAGAACGAGGGGAATTCGAGCGCGCGGTCCCATAGTTTCCTCCTTTAGTCGTTAACGCCCGGCCGCAGCGCGCGGCGCGGCGACGATCGAGCGGTACTTGGGATTTTCACGAAACCGACGGAACGCCGGCTGCCAGTCGATGATGGCGGGGCACGCTCCGGCAGCGACGGCCTTTTGCAGCCAGCCGAGTGCCTCGTCGTCGTGGCCAGCGAGCGCGGCAACGGTGGCGGCGCCGAGGAGGACGTAGCTGTCCTGTCCCTTGATGGATAAGGCCCGACGCATGGGCGCATCGGCCTCGGCGGTGTGGCCCGTCTGGGCGAGGCTGACTGCAAGGAAGATGAGCGCGTCCGAATCCTGGGGATTGAGCCGGAGCTGCTCGTTCGCGAGAAAGATCGAACGCTCGTAGGCTGCGGTCGCCTTCGTGGCGGCGCCAGCCGCCCCGTACGCGTCGCCGAGATTGTTCTGGATGCGGTACTCGTTTGGGGCGAGCGATGCCGCGCGCTCGAGCGTAGCGACCGCCTCGGACGTGTGATTCGTCCAGAGCTGCGCCATGCCGAGGTTGGACAGGATGAAGGGATCGCTCTGGATCGCGGCCGCTTTTTTCAGCGTCTCGACGGCGCTCGGAAAGTTGCAGCCCTCGACGAGGACGCCTCCGAGATTGGACCAGGCCCACGGACTGTCGGGAGCCACGGAAACGGCCTTGCGGAACATGTCCGCGGACTTGCTCCAGAGATTTCGACCCGCGTAGAGAGCGCCGAGGCGGTTGTACGTGGCGAAGGACGGTCGCAGTGCGATGGCCCGCTGGAGCGCCTGCTCGGCGCACGCGGGATCATCCGCGGCTTCGCAGGCGAGGCCGAGCTCCATGAGCGCCTCGACCTTGTCGGGGTTTGCGGCCAGTGCGCGGCGCAGAGCCTCCACCGCCTCGTTCGCGCGGCCCCTGGCCAGCAGCGTTTGCCCGATCAGGATGTCGACCTCCGGAAGCCCGGGGTCGAGCGCGCGGGCGGCGTCGGCGGCCGCGAGCGCCCGTTCGGCCCACGGCCCCTCGCTCGTCAGCTCGAACATGGCGAGGCTCGCGCGCCCGAGCGCGGCCTGCACGAGGGCGGAGTTGGGCTTTTCCTCCGCGAGCTTTCTGAGGATCCCGACTGCTCGTTCGACGCCGTCCTTCTTGTCGTAACGCTGCAGGAGCCCGACCGCCTCCAGATATCGTTCCTGATCGGCGACCGAATCGAGACCCGAGGGTGTGGGGGTTCGCCGCTTGCTCCGGCGTAACTGCAGATCGCGCACGACGTCGTCGGCGACGCGGTCCTGCAGCGCGAAGAGTGCGGAGCCGTCGATCGCGTTGGCGGCGATTTGATTTCCGTCGGCGTCGAGGAGCCGGTAGGTGATGCGATAGCGGTCGTTCTCGCGCTGGAGCGTCCCGGCGAGCAGCGTGTTGGCGCCGAGCCGGCGCGCGACGCTCGCCATGTTGGCGTTCTGGTCCACCGCCTCCAGGGTCGCCCTGGGCGTGACGACCTGGAGGCCGGGGACGTTGTCGAGCCGGATGCTCACGGTTTCGGCCATGGCGAGGCCCATCACGCTGCCTTCGGCGCTGCTCGTGAGGTTGCGGAACGGGAGGACGGCAAGCTGGCGCGTTCCGGAAGGCGAAGGCGGCGCAATGCTTGGCTTCGGCTTGAGGACGAAGTAGCCGGCCACCGCCAGCACCGCTCCCGCAGCCACGGCCGCCGCCAGGCGCCAGCGCGTTCCGCCGGAGTAGCGACCGGCCGGTGCCCGCGCGCCCGACATCTCGGCGAGGCCGGCCTCGATCTCGAGCCGCGCGTCGCCCGCGTCGCGCAGGCGCTGGCCGGTGTCCTTCTCGAGACAACGGCGGAGCAGGTCGCGGACGCGCTGTGGCGTGCGCGCGGGGAGGGCCTTCCAGTCCGGTTCTCCCTGGAGAATCGCCGCGACGGCATCCGACACGGTCTCGCCGGTGAAGGCGCGCTTCCCCGAAAGCATTTCGTAGAGCAGGCAGCCGAAGGACCAGATGTCGGTACGGCGGTCCGTGTCTTTTCCGCGCGCCTGCTCGGGGCTCATGAACTCGGGCGTGCCGAAAATCTCGCCCGGGCGAGATCCCTCGAACGCGACCGTCGGAGACTTCGACATGTCGCCCGCGAAGGGAAGCTCCATGGCCTTGGCAAGGCCGAAGTCGAGCACCTTCACCCGGCCCTCGGGCGTGATCTTGACGTTGGCGGGCTTCAGGTCTCGGTGGATCACCCCCTTCTCGTGGGCCACCTCGAGCGCTTCGGCGATCTGGTCGGCAAGGCGCAGCGCATCGGCGACCGGGAGCGGTCCCGACGCAAGGCGGTTCGCGAGGGTCTCGCCTTCGACGAGCTCCATGACGATGAAGCGCGTCTCGCCGTCCTGCTCCGAGCCATAGATGCCGGCGATGGTCGCGTGGTTGACCGCTGCGAGCATGCGCGCCTCGCGCTCGAATCGCGCCACCCGGGCCGGGTCCCTCGCGAACTCGTCCGGGAGCACCTTGATGGCCACGTCCCGGCCGAGCTTGTGGTCGGTCGCGCGGTAGACCTCGCCCATGCCGCCCGCGCCGAGCAAGCCGAGGACCTCGTACGTACCGAGTCGGGAGCCGGACTGGAGAGTCATGGGAGCCTGCCTGATTCTATGCCCCGGCTGCGTGGAAACTGCGCGCGGTGAGTCCCGACCGGAGGTAATCCTCCCCAAACCCTCGGTCGTCAATGCGCAGGAGGTAAGGAAGTCCATGACAAAGATGGCCTTTGGTTGTACGGCGGCGGCAGTAGCGATGACAGGAGCCCTGCTGCTGACGGGGTCGGCGGAGGCGGGGACGTTCAAGAGGCGCGCCGAGAATCAACAGGATCGGGTCGCCCAGGGCGTTCAGAGCGGCCAGCTCACGGCCCACGAGACCGCCAAACTGGAAAGGAAGGAGGCGCGTCTGAACCACGAGGTGAGGGACATGCGCCAGGACAACGGCGGCAAGTTGACCGATGCCGAGAAGGCGAAGGTCAACCGGCAGCAGAATCGGCTGTCGAAAAACATCTACCGGCAGAAGCACGACGGGCAGACGCAGCCCAACTGAGGCGGATCGGACAGGGTCGGGAAGGGGCGGAAACGTCCGCCCCATCTTTTCTTCGATTCTCGCCCTCTCCTCTCGCGCTATGCGGGCGACAGCACGACTTTGGCGGTTGGTGCGAGAGGAGGGACTCGTGCCGGCCGCTCGCTTTGCGAGGCGCGACCTTCGGTCGCGGCCGGCGCTGATTTGTGGCGAGGGGAGACCCCTCGCGCTCCCCCGGAGGGTCCTCGCCCTCTCCTCTCGCGCTATGCGGGCGACAGCACGACTTTGGCGGTTGGTGCGAGAGGAGGGACTCGAACCGGCCGCTCGCTTTGCGAGGCGCGACCTTCGGTCGCGGCCGGCGCTGATTTGTGGCGAGGGGAAACCCCTCGCGCTCCCCCGGAGGGTCCTCGCCCTCTCCTCTCGCGCGCTATGCGGGCGAGCGCACGACTTTGGCGGTTGGTGCGAGAGGAGGGACTCGAACCCTCAAGGGTTTCCCCACGGGATCCTAAGTCCCGCGCGTCTGCCAGTTCCGCCACTCTCGCGGCCAGAAGATGATACTTCGCTGCGTGCGCCGGCACCGGGCGGGGAGCCCGCCCGTGCTGTAATGAAGATATGACCGGCATGCTCCTGGCGGCGGCCCTCGAGCTGTCGAGTCGGCTCCCCGATGCGCGCATCGATCCGCGCATCTTCGCGGGGAGGGCGGAAGGGGAACGGTCCGCGTTCCTCGTCGTTCTCCGCTCTCAGGCGGATCTGTCGGGAGCATCCGCCATCACAGACCGCGTCGAGCGGCGCCGCTTCGTCTACGAGGGCTTGCGGGCCCACGCGGAGCTGACACAGAGGGCTCTGTCGGATCGCTTGCGCGCGAGGGGCGTTGCGTTTCGCAGCCATTACCTCGTCAACGCCCTCGAGGTCGAGGGTGACGCGCGGCTCGCGAGAGATCTCGCGTCCTCCGCGGAGGTGTACGAGATCGCCGGCAATCGCGAAGCGTTTTCGACTCCGCTACCCGTTCTCGACGCTCCGTTGGCGCCTCCTGTCGGCGTCGAGCCCAATCTCGAGAAGGTCCGGGCGCCCGAGGTCTGGGACCGGGGCTTCACCGGGCAGGGGATCGTCGTGGGAAGCGCCGATAGCGGATTTCAGTGGGACCATCCGGCGCTCAGGAACCGGTACCGCGGGTGGGATGGGTCCTCGGCGGTTCACGAGTACAACTGGCACGACGCCATTCACGACGCCTCTCCCGCGAACCTCTGCGGCTCCGATGCGCCGGCGCCCTGCGACGATGAGGGCCACGGTACGGCGACGGCGGGCCTCGCGGTGGGCGACGACGGCGCCGGTAATCGCATTGGCGTCGCCCCAGGTGCCCGCCTGATCGGATGCCGCAACATGGATCATGGAAACGGGACGCCGGCGCGTTACATCGAGTGCTTCGAGTGGCTCCTGGCGCCGACCGACACGCGCGGCGCCAATCCACGGCCGGACCTCGGAGCCGACGTCGTCAACAACTCATGGTCCTGCCCCGCGAGCGAGGGCTGCACGGATCCGGAGATTCTGAGGGCTGTCGTCGAGAACGTGCGGGCGGCCGGCGTGGCGGTCGTGGTCGCGGCCGGCAACGGCGGAACCTACTGCTCGAACATCGCGGAGGCGCCGTCGATCTACGAGGCGTCGATCACCGTCGGTGCGACGGACGACGCCGACCTCATTGCCAATTTCTCGAGCCTCGGTCCCGTGACCGTCGACGGCTCGAATCGGCTCAAGCCCGACCTCTGCGCCCCGGGGGTCAACGTGCGTTCGGCAGAGCCATTGGGTGCCTATCGCTCCAACTTCTCCGGGACGTCCGCGGCGACCCCCCACGTGACGGGGGCGATCGCCCTCCTGTGGTCCGCGATTCCCGGTCTTGCCGGCAATGTGGTGGGGACCGCACGCGTGCTCGAGGAGTCCGCCTTGCCCCTGACCGGCTCGATGACGTGCGGTGGCTTTGAGGGCTCCGCAGTTCCGAACACCGTCTTCGGCTGGGGACGCCTCGATGTGGAGGCGGCACTGGAGGCGGCGGGCGGACGCGCCCTACCCATTCTGGCCGGCGAGCAGCCGCCCGCGACGCGGATCGTCCCGGACCGACCTTGAGGAGACAGGGGGACGCCCGCGGTAAGATCCCCGCCCTATGGCCATTCTCGCGACAAAGGACGAGTCCACGACGCGCACGACCCTGGAGATCGAGGTCCCGGCGGAGGACGTGCAGAAAGCCTTTGCCGCGGTCACGCGCTCGTACGCCAGGCGGGCCGCGATCCCCGGCTTTCGCAAGGGCAAGGCGCCCGAGTCCGTCATCCAGAAGCGCTTTGCCGAAGAGATCAAGGGAGACGTGCTCGAGGCTCTCCTCCCGGACGCGGTCGCCGCGGCCATCGAAGAGCGCAAGCTCTCCGTGCTCGGCCGGCCGCAGGTCGAGGACCTGAAGTGGGAGCCGCCGGGGGCCATTCGCTTCGCGGCGCGGCTCGACCTGAAACCGGCGGTCGATCCAGGCGACTACCGCGGCGTGCCCGTCGAGGACATTCCGGTGGAGCCCGCCGAAGTGGAAATCGCGGGGGTCATCGAGCGCATCCGCGAGGCGCACGCCGAGTTCCATCCGATCGAGGGCCGCCCGGCCGCTCCCGGAGATTTCGCGGTCGCCGACATCGCCGGCTCGTTCGTGGAGATCCTTGCGCCGGGCCAGAGCCCGCGGACCTTCCGGGACGAAAAGGTCACGCTCGAGGTCGGGCACGCGGACTCGATGCCGGAGGTCAACGACGCGCTGCGGGGCACCGCGCCCGGCCAGACGCGGCGCTTCCGCAAGAGCTTCGCCGACGACTTCCCGAACGACGAGTTCAAGGGAAAGACGGTCGACTACGAGGTCACGCTTTCGGCTCTGAAGGAGAAAAGGCTGCCCGCCGTCGACGACGAATTCGCACGGGCCGTGTCGGAGGGCGATACCGTCGAGACCCTGCGTGAAAAGGTGCGGACGCGTCTTCGCCACGAGAACGAAGCCGAGCGACGGCGCAGGTTCCGTCGGACCATCCTCGATGCGCTCCTCGCCAAGCGGGACATCCAGGCCCCCGAAGTCCTGGTGGACTCCGAGACCACCGCTGCGCTGCGCGACTACGCGCGATACCTCGCTCAAAACGGCATCGATCCCAAGAACGAGGACTGGCCGAAACTGGGCGAGGAGGCGCGCCCGAGCGCCGAGCGCAGGGTCAAGGAATTCCTCCTCCTCGACGCCATCGCGGAGCGCGAGGGCATCGCGGTTTCCGAGACCGAGCTCGAGGCCGAGTTCAAGCGCGCGGCGGCCGCGCGGGGGGTGGAGCCTGCCGTCCTGCGCGAACAGATGGCGAAGGCCGGAGGCATCGACGCCCTGCGCGAGGAAATGCGCCTGGCACGTGTGACCGACCTCTTGATTGCGAGCGCGAAGGTGCTACCCTCGGGAATGCCGGTCGAGGTGAAGTGACTTTCATGGACGACGACAGCGAGGGGGGCGGCATGGTCCTGGTTCCGATGGTCATCGAGCAGACGAGTCGGGGAGAGCGGGCGTACGACATCTACTCCCGGCTCCTGAAGGACAACATCATCTTCCTGGGTCAGGCGATCGACGACACGATCGCCAACCTGATCATCGCCCAGATGCTGTTCCTGGAGTCCGAGAACGCCGAGAAGGACATTGCCTTTTACATCAACTCGCCGGGCGGGGTGATCACCTCGGGCATGGCCATCTACGACACGATGCAGTACGTCAAGAACGACGTGACCACGATCTGCGTGGGCCAGGCCGCTTCGTTCGCCGCCGTGCTCATGGCCGCGGGAGCGCCCGGGAAGCGGTTCGCCCTGCCCAATTCGCGTTTCCTCATCCACCAGCCACTCGCCTACGGAATGCAGGGACAGGCGACGGACATCGAGATCCACGCCAAGGACCTGCTCAACATGCGCGAGCGGCTCAACCAGATCCTGGCGCGCCACACCGGTCAACCGATCGAAAAGCTCACCAAGGACACCGACCGCGACTACATACTCGAAGCGGAGGACGCCAAGAAGTACGGTCTGATCGATTCGATCTACCACCGGCGCGACGACCTGGCGCTCAAGGCCGCCGGGTAGAGCCGCGACCGGCGGCGCACGGCCGGGACCGCGTTCCAGGCACCGGCGGAATCCCCCGACCCGCCGCCCGCGTAGTGTCTTTGGATGGTGGAATTCCCTGAGTCGCCGAGCGTTACCCCGCAGGGGGTTATGTTAGATTCTCATTCGAACGGTTGACGGGGAGGGACAAGCGACCCTAGAATTCCCTTATCCCTCCGGAGGCTGAATGTCGAAGAAAACCGGGAACGGCGATGTCCTGCGCTGCTCCTTCTGTAACAAGAGCCAGCGGGACGTCAAGAAGCTCATCGCCGGGCCCACGGTCTACATCTGCGACGAGTGCGTCGACATCTGCCTCGACATCATCGCCGAGGACCGGGTCCTCGAAACCCAGGCCCCCGAGACCAAGCTCCCCAAGCCCAAGGAGATCAAGGATTTTCTCGACGGCTACGTGATCGGCCAGGACCAGGCGAAGAAGAAGCTCGCCGTGGCCGTCTACAACCACTACAAGCGGATCGACTACCTGGAGAAGAACCGCAAGCTCGACGTCGAGCTCCAGAAATCCAACATCCTCCTGATAGGGCCGACGGGCACGGGCAAGACGCTTCTGGCCCAGACGCTGGCCAAGCTGCTGTCGGTGCCGTTCACGATCGTGGACGCGACGACGCTGACGGAGGCCGGGTACGTCGGCGAGGACGTGGAAAACATCATCCTCAAGCTCTACCAGGCCGCCGGCAACGACAAGGAAAAGACCGAGCGCGGCATCGTCTACATCGACGAGGTCGACAAGATCGCCCGCAAGGGTGAGAACCCGTCGATCACCCGCGATGTCTCGGGCGAGGGGGTCCAGCAGGCGCTCCTGAAGATCCTCGAGGGAACGGTGGCCAACGTCCCGCCCCAGGGTGGCCGCAAGCACCCTCACCAGGAGTTCATCCAGATCGACACCACGAACATCCTCTTTCTGTGCGGCGGCGCCTTCGTGGGGCTCGAAGAGATCATCAACCGGCGGATGACCGAGAAGACGATGGGCTTCGGCGCGAAGATCGCGACGAAGAAAGAAAAGCGCTCGAGCCTGCTGCTCGAGAAGGTCCATCCCGAAGACCTCATCAAGTTCGGCATGATCCCGGAGTTCGTGGGACGCCTGCCCGTGGTGGCCACGCTTTCCGAGCTCGATCAGGCGGCGCTCGTCGAGATCCTGCGCGAGCCCAAGAACTCCCTCGTCAAGCAGTACCAGACGATGCTGGAATTCGAGAACGTGCAGCTGCGTTTTACGGACGATGCCATCGAGGCGATCGCCGAGGAGGCCCTGGCCCGCAACGTCGGTGCCCGCGGGCTCAAGATCATCATCGAAGACCTGATGCTCGACGTGATGTACCAGATTCCCTCCGACGACGACATCGAGGAATGCGTCATCACCCGGGACGTCGTCAAGCACCACACGAACCCGATCACGATCCTTCGCAAGGCGGGATAAAGCCGAATTCGGAATTTCGGAATTCGGAATTCGGATTTACCCATGGCCGAAAATCAGATGAAAAACGACAGCGCCGGACGCGCCCTCGAAAGCCTTCCCCTCGTTCCCCTGCGGGACATGGTGGTCTTTCCCCACATGATGCAGCCCTTCGTGGTGGGCCGCGAGTCGTCGATCCGCGCCCTCGAGGCCGCGCTGGCGACTCCGATCAAGCGGCTCTTTCTGGCCGCGCAGAAGGACCCCTCGCTCGATGAGCCGAAACCCGAGGACATCTACGAGGTCGGCGTCGTCGCCACGGTGGCCCAGTCCCTGAAGCTGCCCAACGGGCATATCAAGGTCATGGTCGAGGGCGTGCGCCGCGGGCGGATCATGGCCTTCGAGCGCCGCGGCGAGTTCCTGACGGTGGCCGTCGACCCCCTGCCCCTGCGTCCGTCGGACGTCGAGAGCCTGCGCGACTACATGGGCAAGGTCCTGACCCTGTTCGAGCAGTACGCCAAGCTTTCGCATCACCTGGCCTTCGAGGGCCTCGCGGCCTCGCTCAAGATCGACGACCCCGAGCGGTTCGCCGACACGCTTTCCGCGCACCTGGCCGTGGCAACCGCCGACAAGCAGCGCCTGCTCGAGGCGGAGTCTCCCTACGAGCGCCTCCAGAAGCTCCAGGACCTGCTCGAGGTCGAGATCGACAAGGTGAACATCGACCGGCGGATCAACAACAAAGTCAAGAAGCAGATGGAGAAGGCCCAGAAGGAGTACTACCTCAACGAGAAGATCAAGGCCATCCATCAGGAGCTCGGACGCAAGGACGACCGCACCGACGAGGTCGAGGAGCTCAAGAAGAAGGTCGAGTCCTCCGGCATGCCGAAGGCCGTGCGCGAGAAGGCGGAACAGGAGCTGCGCCGCCTCGAGGCCATGCCGCCGGTTTCCGCCGAGGCCACGGTCTCGCGCAACTACATCGAGTGGCTCGTGGGCGTGCCCTGGAAGAAGGCCTCTCGCGAATCCAAGGATCTCGGGCGCGCCGAGAAGATTCTGAACGACGACCACTTCGGGCTGGAGAAGGTCAAGGAGCGGATCCTCGAGTTTTTGGCGGTGCGCCAGCTCGTGCAGAAGACGAAGGGCTCGATCATCTGCTTCGTCGGTCCTCCGGGGGTCGGGAAGACCTCGCTGGCCAAGTCGATCGCGCGGTCCCTGAACCGCCAGTTCGTGCGGCTGTCGCTCGGCGGCGTGCGCGACGAGGCGGAGATCCGCGGTCATCGCCGGACGTACATCGGAGCCTTTCCGGGCCAGATCATCCAGATGATGAAGAAGGCCGGCGCGGTCAACCCGGTGTTCCTGCTCGACGAAGTGGACAAGATGTCGTCCGATTTCCGGGGCGACCCGGCCTCGGCACTTCTGGAGGTTCTCGATCCGGAGCAGAACCACTCCTTCGTCGATCACTACCTCGACGTCGAATACGACCTCTCGAAGGTCATGTTCATTGCCACCGCCAACATCGCCGATCCGATCCCGCCGGCCTTGAAGGACCGGATGGAGTTGATTCCCCTGTCCGGCTACACGCCGAACGAGAAGGTGTCGATCGCCCGGCAGTTTCTGGTGCCGAAGCAGCGCGAGGCCAACGGGCTCAAGGCCGACCAGATCGAGATCGGAGACGACACGATCCTCGCCCTGATCGAGAGCCACACCCGTGAGGCCGGCGTGCGCAACCTCGAGCGCGAGATCGGCGCGGTCAATCGGAAGGTGGCCCGCAGGATCGTCCAGAAGAGGGTCGAGACCCCCGTCCGGGTCACTCCGGAGAACCTGCGTGATTTTCTCGGCAAGCCCCGCTTCCGCAAGCGCCTGAAGGGAGAGATCTCCGAGGTCGGCATCGCGACGGGACTCGCGTGGACGGAGGCCGGGGGCGAGATCCTGATGACGGAGACGAGCCTACTGAAGGGCAAGGGGAACCTCACGATCACGGGCTCGCTCGGCGACGTCATGCAGGAGTCGGCGCGGGCAGCCGTGTCCTACGTGCGGAGCCGGGCCGAGATGTACGACGCGGACCCCAACTTCCACGAGAAATTCGACATCCACATCCACGTTCCCGAGGGCGCGATCCCGAAGGACGGCCCTTCGGCGGGCATCACGATGGCGTCTTCGCTGTTCTCCGCGGTGACCAAGATCCCGGTCCTGAAGGACATCGCGATGACCGGCGAAATCACCCTGCGCGGCAAGGTACTGCCGGTGGGCGGCATCAAGGACAAGATCCTGGCGGCCTTCCGGGCCGGAATCCGGACGATCATTCTCTCGGCCGAGAACGACAAGGATCTGGACGATCTGCCGGAGGAGATTCGCAGCCAGATGGAGTTTCACCTCGTCAACACGATGGACGAGGTCATCAAGATCGCGATGGAGACGCCCCGCCCCGCCTCCAGTTCGATCGAGGCGGAGCCAAAGCCCGCAGAAGGCGGCATCGTCGCGAATTGAGGGTCCCGACGACTTGAGATAAAGTAACGGTTGTGAGTCAGGAGCCGGGAGCCATCCCGGTCTTTCCGGCTCCGAACCCCGAACTCCGAGCTCCCGACTCCCGACATCCCCGGAAATCACACAGCAAGAGGACAGACGCGATGGCCAGACGAAAAGGACCGAGCGATTCGGACGTCGAGACCCTCGAGGCCCCTCCCGAGGGGCTTCCCGACACGACGGGCGAAGAGGCGGCGATCGAGCACGGGGACACGCTCGACATCCGGGCGCTCCACGAGATCAAGATCCCGCAGCTGCTGAAGATCGCCAAGGACCTGGAGGTCGAGAACGCGACCGGCATGCGCAAGCAGGACCTGATCTTCAAGATCCTGCAGGCGCAGACCGAGAAGAAGGGCCTGATCTTTTCGGAGGGTGTGCTCGAGTGCCTCCCGGACGGTTTCGGGTTCCTGCGTGCGCCCGAGTACAACTACCTGCCCGGCCCGGACGACATCTACGTGTCGCCGTCCCAGATCCGGAAGTTCGACCTGCGCACCGGGGACACCGTGTCGGGGCAGATCCGCCCTCCCAAGGAAGGGGAGCGGTATTTCGCCCTCATCAAGGTCGAGGCGGTCAATTTCGAGCACCCGGACGTCGCGCGCGAGAAAATCTTCTTCGACAACCTGACCCCCCTCTACCCGCAGGATCGCATCCGCCTCGAGACGAGCAACATGACCTCGCGCGTGCTCGACCTCGTCGCTCCCGTCGGCAAGGGGCAGCGCGGCCTGATCGTCGCCGCGCCGCGCACCGGCAAGACGATGGTCCTCCAGTCGCTCGCCAACTCGATCTCGACGAACCACCCGGAGATCACGCTCATCGTGCTGCTGATCGACGAGCGGCCCGAGGAAGTCACGGACATGCAGCGCTCGGTCAAGGGCGAGGTCATCTCCTCGACGTTCGACGAGCCGGCGGCCCGACACGTCCAGGTCGCCGAGATGGTCATCGAGAAGGCCAAGCGCCTCGTCGAGCACAAGCGCGACGTCGTGATCCTGCTCGACTCGATCACGCGCCTGGCACGCGCCTACAACGCGATCGTGCCGCCGTCGGGCAAGGTGCTGTCGGGAGGCGTGGACTCGAATGCGCTGCAGCGGCCCAAGCGCTTCTTCGGCGCGGCGCGCAACGTCGAGGAGGGAGGGTCGCTCACGATCATGGCGACGGCGCTCATCGACACGGGCTCGCGCATGGACGACGTCATCTTCGAGGAGTTCAAGGGCACCGGCAACATGGAGGTGCATCTGGACCGCAAGCTCGTCGACAAGCGTGTCTTCCCGGCCATCGACATCAACAAGTCGGGCACGCGCAAGGAAGAGCTCCTCATGGACAAGCAGGAGCTCAATCGCGTCTGGGTCCTGCGCAAGGTCCTGAATCCGCTGTCGACGGTCGAGGCCATGGAGCTATTGACCGAGAAGCTCGAGAAGACAAAGACGAACGGGGAGTTTCTGAGCCTGATGAGCCAGGGCTGACCGCGCAGCCATCGCGTATGCGAGGGCGTAGCGGTCACATAAGAAAATGCTTCGCATCTCCGTCGTCGACTTCCTGAATGCCCGGCCCCTGACCTGGGGGCTGCTCCACTCGACGCCTCCGGGGGTCGAGGTGTCCCGGGACGTGCCGTCCGACTGCGCGACGAAGCTCGCTTCCGGCGAGGCCGACGTCGGGCTGATTCCCTCGATCGAATACCAGCGGATCCCCGGGCTCAAGGTCGTGCCGGCGCTCGGCATCGCCGCCTCCTCGGAGGTGCGCTCGGTGCTCCTGGTGTCGGACGTCTCGCGCGAGCGGATCAGCTCGGTGACGCTCGATCCCGCTTCGAGAACCTCCGCGGCGTTGACCCGGATCCTGCTCAAACGCGTGTATGGGCTCGAGCCGGAGTATCGGGAAGCGGGATACGGGATACGGGATGGGAAGCCGGCGGATGCGCGCCTCATCATCGGTGATCCGGCGCTGAAGACCCGGTTGAACGGCCACGTCGTTCTGGATCTGGCCGCGGAGTGGCGCGCGTTCTCCGGCCATCCCTTCGTGTTCGCCTTCTGGGCCGTTCGGGAAGACCGTGCCACGGCCGATGTGGCGGGCCTGCTGCGCCGTTCCTACGAGGCGGGCCTCGCCGGCTTCGACACGATGGTCCGAGAAGAATCGATCGCGTCGGGGCTGTCGGCGCCGGTCGTCGAGGACTACCTGCGCCACGCGCTCCACTTCGAGCTCGACGCAGGAGACCTCGAAGGCCTGCAGTTCTTCTACCGCCTGGCTGCCGAGGACGGGCTCATACCGTCGGCCCGACCCCTCGTTTTCACGCCCCGGCCTTGATGGGGTTACCCGAGGGCTCGCACACCTGCGAAGCGGAGATTTGACGGCGGCTGTTTCTGTTTCTCGTCGCCGCGGCGCTCCTTGTCCTTGAGCAAGCTCTCGCCACCCGCCCGCCAGGGCAGTTCGGCCGCCGCACACCCCGGGCCGGGGCTTGTCGGGACACGGGCGGCGGCTTATATTCACTCGATCAGATCGGCCGTGAACTCGATGCGATCCAGCCGGGCCGTCTCCGCGGCCCGGGACCGACCATGACGCGATTCCGGTCTCCCGCAGGCAAGGACGACGACCGATTCGGGCCCGGCGACGAGCGCTACCGCGATCTCGTCGAGAACTCGGACGAGCTGATCTGGTCCGCGGATGCTCTGGGCCGCTGGACCTTCGTGAACGCGGCCGCCCGCCGAATCTACGGTTGCGCGCCCGAGGAGATGATCGGCCGGCCCGTGACGGACTGGATGGTTCCCGAGGACGCGGCCAGGGATCTGAAGACGCTCGAGCGCATCCTGGAGGGAGAGCGTTACGTCCAGTACGAAACGCGGCACCGGCGGCGCGACGGAAAGCTCGTCACGCTCTCCTTCAAGACGGCCGCCATTCGGGACGCGCGGGGCAACCTCGTCGGCACGACCGGGATCGCCTCCGACATCACGGGGCAGAGGGAGATCGAGGCGGCGCGGCGCGCCTCCGATGCGCGGTTCCGCAACCTCTTCGAGCGCAACCTCGCGGGGGTCTACCGGACGACGCCGGGAGGCCGGCTCATCGACTGCAACGAGTCGTTCGCCCGGATGCTCGGCTACGCCTCGCGCGAGGAGATCCGGGGGCGGCCCTTCGAGGCCTATCCCGACCCGGCCAGCCGCGCAGCCTTTCTCGCGCGTCTGCGCGAGTCCAGGGCTCTGACGAACTCCGAGGTGTGCCTGCGCCGCAAGGACGGTTCCGCCCTGTGGGTGCTGGAGAACGTGACGCTGCTCGAGGAAGGCTCGCCGCCCGAAGCCGTCATCGAGGGCACGATGATCGACATCACCGAGCGCAAGAGGGCCTCCGATGCGCTGCGGGAGAGCGAGGAATATTTCCGCTCGCTCATCGACAATGCGCTGGACGTCATCATGATCCTCGATGCGGACGGGACGATCCGGTACGGCAGCCCTTCGATCGAGCGGCTCCTCGGGTATCGGCCCCAGGAGCTCGTCGGGGAATCCGTCTTCGACTCGGTGCATCCCGGGGATGGCGAGGCCGTCCGCCGGATGTTCGCCGCGATGGTGCACGGCTCGGGCTCCGCCACGGCGGAGTTCCGCTTCCGCCACAGGGACGGTTCGTGGCGGCACATGGAGGCGATCGGGAGCGACCTCTCGAATCACCCGAGTGTGGCGGGGTTCCTGGTGCAGTCGCGGGATGTCACGGAGCGCAAGGCCGCCGACGAGAATCAGGCGCGGTTGCAGTTCGCGATCCAGGACGCCGCGAAGGAGTGGCAGCGGACGTTCGATGCCATCGAGTCTCCCGTCCTCATCCTCGACGGCACCGCTCAGATCCGGAGGCTCAACCGCGCGGCCAGGGCGCTCTCCGGGAAGACGTACCGGGAGACGATCGGGCTCGCGGTCGAGGCACTCGGGCCCGGCGAGCCCTGGAAGAAGTCGGCGGAGCTCGCGCGGGAGATCCAGGCCGGCGGCGCGGCTACCTCGGGACAGGCGCGCGACGCCGCGACGGGACGGAGCTGGGACGTCGCGGCGAGCCGGCTCGCGGCTGCCAGCACCGAGACCGAACGGATCATTCTCGTCGCGCGCGAGATCACGGGTGTCGTACGGCTCCAGGAGAGCCTGCACCGCACGCGCACGATGTCCGCGATGGGATCGCTCGTCGCCGGAGTCGCGCACGAGGTCCGCAATCCGCTCTTCGGGATCTCAGCCACGCTCGATGCCTTCGAGGCGCGATTCGGCGGCCGCGAGGAGTACCGCCAGTACGTCGCGGTCCTGCGGGGCGAGCTCGAGAGGCTCTCCCACCTGATGGGGGATCTGCTCGAGTACGGAAAGCCCCCGAATCTCGAGCTTTCGGATGGCGCGATCGCGGACGTGATCGGCGAGGCGATCCGGGGTTGCGCGCCGCTGGCGGAAGAGGGCGAGGTCTCGATCACGAGCGCACTCGCGCCGGGGCTCCCCGCCGCGCCGATGGACCGGCGGCGCCTGATCCAGGTATTCCAGAACCTCCTGGACAACGCGGTGCGGCATGCGCCGGCACGCGGCACGGTGAGAGTCGAGGCGGAGGCGGTGCAAGGCGAGGGCGAAGAGTGGATCGAATGCCGCGTGCGGGACGGGGGGCCGGGCTTCCGGCCGGAGGACCTGCCGCGGATCTTCGACCCGTTCTTCACCCGCCGCCGCGGGGGCACGGGCCTCGGACTCTCCATCGTCCAGCGCATCGTCGAGGAGCACGGGGGGAGGATTCTCGCGGGGAACCACCCGGAGGGCGGCGCGGTCGTGACCGTCCGGCTGCCGGCGGGCTCGCCCCCGCACGCCCGGGGCCTCCGTGAGTAATCCGGGCAGCGGGCGCGGTTCCGCGCGCCAGCGCGTGCTCCTCGTCGACGACGAGCCGGCCGTCCGTTTCGGAATCTGCGATTTTCTTCGCGGGCGCGGCTTCCAGGCGGAGGAGGCGGAAAGCTGCCGCGGGGCGGAGGATGCGTTCCGGCTATCGCCCCCCGATGTCGCTGTCATCGACTATTCGCTGCCCGACGGGAACGCGCTCGAGCTCCTGCCGAGGCTCAGGGAGATGGATCCGGCCGTGCCGATCGTGATCCTGACGGCGCACGGGTCCGTCGATCTCGCGGTGAAGGCGATCAAGGAAGGCGCCGACCAGTTCTTGACGAAGCCCGTCCAGCTCGAGGCCCTCCTCGTGATCCTCCAGCGGCTCATCGAAAACCAGCGCAACCGCCAGCAGCAACTGGCGCGGCGCTCGCGGCTGGCCAGGGAGCTGCGCGATCCCTTCCTCGGCTCGAGCGCGTTGATCCGCGCGCTCGGCGCGGAGGCGCACAAGGTCGCTGCCTCGGACAGCCCCGTCCTGATCCAGGGGGAAACCGGCGCCGGAAAGGGCATTCTGGCTCGCTGGCTGCACGAGAACGGGCCGCGGGCCGACGACGCCTTCGTGGACCTGAACTGCGCGGGGCTCTCGCGCGAATTTCTCGAGACCGAGCTCTTCGGCCACGAGAAGGGGGCCTTCACCGGGGCTACCGCGACCAAGGCCGGGCTGCTCGAAGTCGCCAACCGGGGAACGGTGTTCCTGGACGAGATCGGGGACGTGGACCTGCAGGTACAGCCGAAGCTTCTCAAGGTGCTCGAGGAGAAGCAATTTCGGCGCCTCGGGGACGTGCGCGATCGTCACGTCGACATACGGCTCCTGACGGCCACGCACCAGAACCTGGCCGAGCTCGTTCGGGAGAAGAAGTTCCGCAACGACCTCTATTTCCGCATCAACACGATCCTGCTGGTCGTGCCCAGGCTGCGCGAGAGGCCCGAGGACATTCCCGCGCTGGCCGGGCAAATCCTGGAGTCGCTGGCCGGGCGCTACGGCCACGCGCGCATCGAGATGGCGAAGGACGCGACGAACGCTCTCGCTTCCTATTCCTGGCCGGGCAACATCCGCGAGCTGCGCAACGTGCTCGAGCGCGCGGTCCTGCTGTCGGGCAGGAACCTCCTCACGCGCCGCGACCTGCGGTTCGAGGCAGCCGAGATCGATACGATTCGCGACGAGGCCGGCCTGACCCTCCTCGAGGTCGAGCGGCGCCACATCGAGCGCGTCCTGCGGCTCGAGGGAGGCCGGGTCGAGGCGGCGGCGAAGCGGCTCGGCATCCCCCGCAGCTCGCTGTATCAGAAGATCAAGAAGCATGGGATTGCGTTGCAGAAGAGCTAGTTGCGCGATCCGCCTCGGGCTGCTGGTGTGGAGCGCCGGCGTTTCGCTCCCAGGTCTGGAACGGGATCTGGCCTACGGGCCCGACCCCCAGAACCGCCTCGACCTGTCGGTCCCGGCCGGGATTCGGGGATTCCCCACCGTGATCTTCTTTCACGGCGGCAGCCTCACGGACGGGGACAAGGCGGACGAGGATTACCGCAATGTGTGCGCGGAATTTCCGGGTGCGGGCATCGCGTGCGCGAACGCGAACTACAGGCTGGCGCCGAAGCACGCATGGCCGGCTCAGGCCGAGGACGTGGCGGCGGCGACGGACTGGGCGCGAAAAAACGTCCGCTCCCGGGGCGGCAATCCAGACAAGCTGTTTCTGTTCGGCCACAGCTCGGGAGCCCGGCTGGTCGCGCTCGTGGGCACGGACGGACGCTACCTCGCGGCTCATGGGATGAAAGCCGCCGACCTCCGCGGTGTCGTCGCGATGGGCTCGATCACGTGGGACGACGAGCTGGAGCAGGCCCTGACGCGATCCGGCCGTCCCCGCGTCGAGGCGGGATTCGGCCGAGATCCCGACAACCGGATCTATGCCAACCTGGGCGCATACCTCGATGGCTGGCCGATCCGCCACGTCCGGGCGGGACTCCCGGCGTTCCTGCTCCTCATCGCGGAGAAGGAGCAAGAGCAGCCTCCGGTGCTGAAGACCAACAAGAAGTTCGTCGAGGACGCGCGGGCGCTGGGAAACCGGGCCGAGTACAAGGTCCTGGCGGGGCGGACGCACTACAGCGCAATCCGCAAACTGAGCGAGGCGGGGGACCCGGTCTTCGCGATCGTGTGCGACTTCGTCCGGCAGCTCAGCGGCTCCGGCTGGCGATGAGTCTCCAGCCGCCGTCTGAATCCCGGACGGATTGACAGGATTCGTCTGGATCCTGGACGCGAGCGGTCACCGCCTGGCACGCTCCACGCCTGCAAACAACTGACTCTCAGGCACTTGGTGACCTTCGCCTCGAGTGGCCGGACTCTTGCTCTCTTCCTCCTCATTACACACCGAATTCTGATCGTGGACGACGAGGAGCCGATCCTGTTCGCCATGCGCGAGTACTTCGCGACCAAGGGCTATGACGTCGACTGCGCTCGCGAGACGCAGGAGGCCGAGGCTCTGCTCGCGGCGAACCGCTACTCGCTCGCCATCCTGGACCTGCGCTTGACCGGCACCCAGGGCGCCGAGGGGCTCGACATCATCGGGTCGCTGCGCGCCCGCTCGCCGAAGACCCGAATCATCCTTCTGACCGCGTACGGGTCGCGCGAGATCGAGGCCGAGGCGCGCCGCAGGGGCGCCGACGCATTCCTCCACAAGCCCAAACCCCTTTCGGAAGTCGCCGCAATCGCCTCGGGGCTGATCGCCGCGGGGCAGTGACAGGTCGGACAGTCAACGCAAAGAGCGAGGGAACGATGGCACGCAAGAAGATTCTCCTGGTCGACGACTCGAGCACGGTCCTGATGATGGAGCGGATGATCCTGAACAAGGGATCCTACGACCTCGTCACGGCCAAGGACGGCTCCGAAGCCGTGGAGCGGGCCTTCGCCGAGCGGCCCGACCTGATTCTCCTCGACGTGATCATGCCGCGCATGAACGGCTTCGAGGTCTGCAAGAAGATCCGCGAAGACGAGGGGATGAAGGCCGTTCCGATCATCATGGTGACCACCCGCGGCGAGGGCGAGAACGTCGAGAACGGGTTCCAGAGCGGCTGCACCGACTACATCACGAAGCCGTTCAGCAGCCTCGAGCTCGTGACCAAGATCGAGAGCTATCTCGCCGGGGAGAGTCGATGAAGGGCGGCGGCGCACCCGGGCCGGGCTCGTACGTGGAAAAGGTGCGCGATGACACGCGCAAGTACGTCCAGGGCCTGCTCGAGGAGAACGGCAAGCTCCGTGTCCTGACCGCCTCGCTCGAGAGCGACAACAAGTTCCTCAACGACCAGGTGGCCTCTCTCCAGAAGGAGGTCCAGACCCACTGGCTCGAAAAGGAGCGTCTCCAGAAGAGCCTCGCGGCCGTCGAGGAGGAGAACCGGAAGTACTCCGAGCAGTACGTCGGCGTCGAGCAGCAGAACACCGACCTCGCGAGCCTCTACGTGGCGAGCTACCGGCTTCACGGGACGCTCGACCGCGGCGAGACCCTCTCGATCGTGCAGGACATCATCTGCAACTTGATCGGATCGGAGGAGATCGCCATCTTCGAGGTGGACGAGGAAGCCGCGGCGCTGTCGCTCGTCGCCTCGCTCGGCATCGACGACGCTCCGTTTCGCAGGGTGCCCATGGGTCGGGGTCTGATCGGCCGGTGCGGGCAGACGCGGGCAACCTACCTCGCCGGGCGCGACGAAGCGGCCGGCATGCGTCCCGAGGAGGAGTCGCTGTCGGCGTGCATTCCGCTCTCGGTCGATGACCGCCTGATCGGGGCGGTGGCGATCTTCCGCCTCCTTCCGCAGAAGACCGGGCTCGTTGCGCTCGATCACGAACTCTTCGACCTGCTCGGTACCCACGCCGCGCGAGCCCTGTACTGCACCGGGCTGCAGGCCCGCGTCGGCGACGCGGCCGGAGCGCGCCGGTGAGCCCGGAGCACACCCGGATGGTCTGGACCGAGCCCGCGGTCGCGGATTCGACCGACCTCACGTCCTCGTCCCACGAGGACCGCCGGGACCTCATCCGCGTCTACCTGCAGCCGGGCCAGTTTTTCGCCTCGGCGCAGCCGAGCGCCGTCACGACCGTCCTCGGCTCGTGCGTCGCAGTCTGCCTCTGGGACGCGGCGCGCGCCGTGGGCGGCATGAACCACTACCTTCTGCCGCACTGGGCGGGCGCCGGCCAGGGGTCGGCCCGCTTCGGCAACATCGCGGTCGCGCAGCTCGTGGAGCGGCTCGTCGCGCTCGGCGCGGCACGCGGCCGGCTGCAGGCCAAGGTCTTTGGCGGAGCGTGCGTGCTGGAGGCCTTTCAGGCGCGCCCGGGCCATCTGGGCGAGAAGAACGCGGGCGTGGCGCTCAAGCTCCTCGACGAGCTGTCGATTCCCGTCGTCTCGCGGGACGTCGGCGGACGCGTGGGCCGCAAGCTGATCTTTCACACCGACCTCGGCAGCGCCTGGGTCGCACGGTTGTAGGGCGGGAAGATCATGGAATTCGACGCCGAAGCACTCCTGCTGACCTTCATCGCCGAGACGGAGGAGAACCTCCGCGTGATGGAGGAGGGCCTGCTGTCCCTCGAGACGCGCCCGGACGATCCGGAGACGATCCAGACGATCTTCCGGATGGCCCATACCCTCAAGGGCAACTCCGCGTCGCTCGGCTTCACCGGCGTCGCCGAGTTCGCGCACGCGCTCGAGGATCAGCTCGAGCGCCTCCGCCAGCACACGCGTTCGATCACGGGGGACTTCGTCACGCTCCTGCTCGAGTCCGTCGACGCCCTGCGCGAAATGCTTCCGGTGGCGGTCGAGGGGAATCACGAGATCGAACCGAGACACCAGGAGCTGCTTCGCCGCCTGGCGGCGGGAGCTTCGGCGCGGGCAGAGGCGCCGCGCGCGTCGTCGACGGTCGAAGTACCGGCGCGTCGCGAGGAGGCTCGCGCGAGCGAGTCCGGCCGTACGCTGCGCGTGGCGATCGACAAGCTCGACCGCCTGATCACGCTTGCCGGCGAGATCGCGATCTCGCGCGGCCGGGTGCGGCAGGTTCTCGAGGAGGGGCGCACGGACCTCGCCCTCGAGGCGCACCAGGACGCCGGGCAGCTCCATGCCGAGCTGCAGGAGCTCGTCATGCAGGTGCGCATGGTCCCCGTCGGACCGATCCTGCGCCAGTACGTCCGTTCGGTGCGCGACCTCGCCGTGGCGCAGGGCAAGCTCGCCCGCGTCGTCATCGAGGGGGAGGACGTCGAGATCGACACGGCGATCGTCGAGCACCTGCGCGATCCCCTGACCCACATGATCCGCAACGCGCTGTACCATGGCATCGAGACGCCGGCCGTGCGCCGCGAGAGGGGCAAGGACCCGTGCGGCACGGTCGCGCTGTCGGCCCGGCGCGAAGCGGGCTCGATCGTCATCCAGCTCTCCGACGACGGCGCCGGCTTCAATCGGGGCCGGATCGTCGAGGAGGCGCGCCGCCGCGGTCTGGCCGACGATCCGGAGAAGCTCTCCGATGCCGAACTCTATCGCCTCGTCTTCGAGCCGGGGTTCTCCACCGCCGAAAGCGTGACGGAATGGTCGGGCCGCGGCATGGGGATGGACGTGGTCCGCGAGCGCATCGCGGCCCTGCGCGGCTCGATCGCGATCGACAGCCGCCGCGGCGAGGGCACGTCGATAGGGATCCGGCTGCCGCTCACGCTCGCCATCATCGAGGGCTTCGGCGTCGGGATCGGCCGCGAGACTTACGTCATCCCCGTCGATCGCGTCGTCGAGTGCATGGAGCTGCCCGAGACCGCACGGTGCGGCGGGCGGCAGGGGATTCTCGACCTGCGCGGCGAGCCGCTGCCGTACGTGCGGCTGCGGGAGCTCTTCGCGGCCGGGGAGCCGCCATCGGCCCGGGAGAGCGTCGTCGTGGTGCGGCACGATCTTACCCGCGCCGGCATCGTGGTCGACGACCTCCATGGCCAGAGCCAGGCCGTCATCAAGCCCCTCGGCGAGCTCTTCCAGGGAGTCGCGGGTCTCTGCGGCTCGACCATTCTGGGCGACGGACAGGTCGCCTTCGTGATCGACGTCGCGGGCCTGCTCGAGGCCCATCTGTCCCGTGCCACATCCGCCACGGCGGCTTAAGGAGTTTTCCATGAAATCGCCCATCCGAAAATGGCCGCTTGCCCTCACCGTCGTCCTCCTCGGCGTGTGCGCTGCCCGCATCGGGGCGCAGGACGCGAGCGCCTACAAGATCATCGTGCACCCGAGCAATCCGATGACGCAGGCCACGCGGCTGAAAGTCGGGGAGATCTTCCTGAAGAAGGTCTATCGCTGGCCCGACGGGCAGCCGGTCATGCCGGTGGAACCCCCGGGAAAGTCGCCCGTGCGCCAGCGGTTCTCGCTCGAAATCTACGGCAAGCAGGTTCTGGCGATCTCCGCCTACTGGCAGCAGCAGATCTTCACCGGGAAGGGCGTGCCGCCGCCGGAAAAGTCCACCGATGCCGAGATCGTGGCGTTCGTCCGCGATAACCCGGGGGCCATCGGATACGTCTGGGCCGGGGCCGACGCCTCGGGCGTCAAGATCGTCTCGATCACGGAGTGAGCCCATGCTGAAGAACCTGACGATTCGCTGGAAGGTCATCCTCCTGCCGTGCTTCGCCGCGGTGGGATTCCTGCTGCTGCTCGCCGTGAACTTCGTGCTCGGCCGGAGCGAGGAGAGGCAGCTGCGCCAGATCGAGTCGGGCTTCGTCCCGTCGCTCGAGCTCTCGCGCGACCTCGAGGAGGCGCTCACGGCCCTCCAGCGGCAGCTCCAGGACGCGGTCGCGGCGCAGGACGCCGAAGGCCTCTCCAACGCGGCCGCGCTGCGGGACCTATTCCTCAAGCGCCTCGACGACGAGAAGGACAACCCCGTGATCGATCGCGACGACCGCGAGAAGCTCGTCCGAGCGTTTCAGGGCTACTGGGAGCTCTCCAGCACCGTCAGCCGCCGGATGATCTCGGCGAAGTCCGGCGAGGATCTCACCTCGAGCCTGACCACGATGACGAAGGAGTTCAACCTGATCACCTTGACGCTCAAGGAACGGACGCGGCACGACCGCGAGGCGATGCAGGCGGCCTTCGCCGCCGCGCGCGCCAGCCAACACTGGCGGTGGGGCGCGATGTCCGCGATCGCCCTGATCTGCCTGGTCGCCTCGCTCGCGGTCGCGCTCGTCGTGACGCGCGCCGTGACGGCGCCGCTCTCCGCGATGACCTTCCACCTCGAGCAGATGGTCCAGGGCGGCGGCGACCTGACGCGGCGCATCCCCGTCGGGTCCCGCGACGAGATCGGCCACATGGCCGAGCTCTTCAACCGCTTCGTCGAGCGGCTGGCCGAGATCATCGGGGACGTCCGGACCCGCGCGAGCGCCGTGACCCGGGCCTCCTCCCACGTTGTCGCCGTCTCGGGCCAGGTGCTCTCGGCGTCGGGCCAGGTGTCCGCATCGGCGCAGGTCGTGTCGCAGGGCACGAGCGAGCAGGCGGCGTCGGTGGAGGAGACCACGTCGTCGCTCGAAGAGATGAGCGCTTCCATCACGCAGAATGCGGAGAACAGCCGCCAGATGGAACAGATGGCGCTGCAGGGGGCGCGCGACGCCGAGCAGAGCGCTTCCTCGGTGAAGGAGACGATGCTGGCGATGCAGGCGATCGCCGAGAAGGTTTCGATCGTCGAGGAGATCGCGTACCAGACCAACCTGCTGGCCTTGAACGCGGCGATCGAGGCAGCGCGGGCGGGAGAGCACGGCCGGGGCTTTGCCGTCGTCGCGACGGAGGTGCGCAAGCTCGCCGAGCGCAGCCAGTCCGCTGCCAAGGAGATCGGCGGTCTCGCGACATCGTGCGTCCGCCTGGCCGAGCGCTCCGAGTCCCTGCTCGAGCAGCTGGTACCCTCGATCCGCAAGACCACGGATCTCGTGCAGGAGGTCGCGGCCGCCTCGTCGGAACAATCCTCCGGGGTCTCGCAGATCAATCGCGCGCTCGCCCAGGTCGACCACGTCACGCAGCGCAATGCCTCGTCGGCCGAGGAGCTGTCCTCGACGGCCGAGGAGATGGCAAGCCAGGCCGATGCCATGCGGCAGCAGGCGGAGGCGGTGCTCAAGCAGACCGAGAGCCTCCACCAGCTCATGGCCTTTTTCCGCATCGCTGCGGTGCCGGAACCGACGATTGAGCCGGGTGAGGGGCAGTCCCCGCTGCAGGAGGCCCCCGACCCGTGGGAGGCGGTGGCGCAGGCGAGCGAAGCCGCGGCGTTTGCGCCGTATCTGACCGCCCGGCGCCCCGACGGGGGCGCGAACGGCTCGGGGGACGCCGATTTCCGGCGGTCCTGGGAGGCCTAGCGGGCGATGTTCCACCGATCGAGCATCCGCACCCGGCTCGGCCTGGCCGTGGGTCTCGGCCTGCTGACGAGCGTCCTGATCGCCGCGCTCGGGTACCAGGGAGTCGCGCGCGTCTCCGACATGACGGCCGCGATGCTGTCGCACGACGGCATGCTCGCCTCGATCTCGGCCGCGGCCCGTGCCGACACGCAGGGAATGCGACGCTTCGAAAAGGAGCTCGCGATCCACGTCGGCGACTCCGACCAGGAGGCCGATGATCTCGCGAGCTGGAACGACCAGCGCTACCGGCTGACGGAGCGGCTCGCCAGCCTCGAGCGCGACGCCGAGGCCGCGGAAGACAAGGAGCTCGCCCGATCCATGCGCACCGACCTCGCGAGCTACGAGAACGGCTTCTACCGGGTCGTGGGCCTCGTGCGCCAGCACTCCGTGAAGACGACGCAGGAGGCGAGCCGGGAGATGGCCGCCTACAAGGACTCCGTCGACCGGCTGGAGAAGTCGGCGGCGGACCTGGCGGCCCTGAACTTCAAGCGCATGGGTGACAAGCAGAGGGTGCTCGCCGCGCAGAAGGCCCGGACGGCGCGTGCGATGGTCGGCGTCATGCTCCTGACACTGGGGCTCGGGGCCTTTCTCTCGGTCCGGCTCGCCGCCGGCGTCACGGGCCCGATCCTCCAGGCCGTCGCGGTCACCGAGGCGATCGCTCACGGCGATCTTTCGGTCGCCGTGCCCGCCTCCGGCCGGGACGAGGTGGGGCAGTTGCTCACGGCGATGGCCCGGATGGCGGAGCGCCTGCGCGGCGTCGTCGCGGAGGTGCGCTCCGGCGCCGACGCTCTCTCCGAGACCTCCGGCCACGTCGTGGCCGTGGCGGGCCAGGTGTCGTCGGCCTCGAGCCAGGTCTCGGCGTCCGCCCAGACGCTGTCGCAGGGAACGAGCGAGCAGGCAGCCTCGGTGGAGCAAACCACGTCGTCGCTCGAGCAGATGAGCGCCTCCATCACGCAGAACGCGGAGAACAGCCGCCAGATGGAGCAGATGGCGCTGCGGGGAGCCCGCGACGGCGACGAGAGCGCCCGGTCGGTCGGCGACACGGTCGAAGCGATGCGGGCGATTGCCGAGAAGATCTCGATTGTCGAGGAGATCGCGTACCAGACGAACCTGCTGGCGTTGAACGCGGCGATCGAGGCGGCGCGAGCGGGGGAGCATGGCCGGGGCTTCGCGGTCGTCGCGACCGAGGTGCGCAAGCTCGCCGAGCGCAGCCAGGCGGCCGCAAAGGAGATCTCCGGTTTGGCGGTTTCGTCGGTCAAGGTGGCCGAACGCTCGCGGGACCTGCTCGCCGAGCTCGTGCCGTCGGTCCGCAAGACGGCGGGTCTGGTGCAGGAAGTCACCGCGGCCTCGTCGGAGCAGTCCTCGGGCGTCGCCCAGATCAACTTTGCGCTCGCGCACGTCGACCAGATCACGCAGAAAAACGCCTCATCCGCCGAGGAGCTGTCCTCGACGGCCGAGGAGATGTCGAGTCAGGCCGACGCCATGCGCCAACAGGCCGAGGCGGTGCTGCGGCAGGCCGAGAGCCTGCATCGCGTCGTGGCATTCTTCCGCACCGACGCGGCGGCGCCCCCGGTTCAGCCGCAGTCCGAGTACGCGGAGCAGGCCGAGACATCTCCCGCGGCGGCCTCGGCCCCCGCGGCGTCGCCGGTGTCCGTGCCGGTCGTCCCGTTCGTGCCGGTCCGGCGCGCCGTACCCCGCGCGGTCGGGGCCTCCGAGCGGGAGTTCCGGCGGTTCTGAGGGGGATGCACGGATGACGACGATGGAGATTGCGGCGAAGGCTCTGGATCGTGCCCAGTACCTGACGTTTTCGCTCGGGGGCACCGAGTATGCGATCGCGGTCCTGCGCGTGCGCGAAATCATCGAGTACGAGGTCGTGACGCGGGTGCCCGCCACGCCCGCGTTCATTCGCGGCGTGATCAACCTGCGGGGCAGTGTCGTTCCGGTTGTGGACCTCGCTTCGAAGTTCCGCCTTCCCGAGAGCCCGGTCACCAAGCGCACCTGCATCGTGATCGTCGAGGTCGAGGCCGATGGAAAGAAGATCGTCATGGGCGTCCTCGCCGATGCGGTGAACCAGGTCGTCGAGTTTCGGCCCGGGGAGATCGAGGCGGCGCCGTCCTTCGGGACGCCGATCCGCGTGGATTACCTCCAGGGCCTCGGCAAACTCGGCAGCCAGTTCGTTCTCATTCTCGACACGGACCGCGTGTTGTCTTCGGGCGAGCTCGTCGCGGTCCACGAGGCTCCTGTGGCGGCACCGCCCGAGCCCCCGCAGAAGGGCCGCGCCTCATGAGCGGCGCCGCGCGGCGTCCGGCGATCCCTCCGGCCGGGGAAGAGGAGCGGATCCGTCCGATCTCGGAGCGCGAATTCGCGCTTCTGCAGGGGCTCATTCACCGGGAGGCGGGCATCTTCCTCGCTCCGGTCAAGAAAGCTCTGCTCGTCGGGCGGCTCTCGAAGAGGCTGCGGGCCCTCGGGCTCGGCACTTTCGGCGAGTACTACGATCGGATCGTCGAGGGCGACCGGGATGAGCGCGTGCAGATGCTCGACTGCATCTCCACCAACGAGACGCACTTTTTCCGCGAGCCCCGGCAGTTCGAGTTCCTCGAGAAGCGTGTGATCCCGGCCTGGAGGGAGCGCGGTGCGCCGCGGGTCATCCGGGTCTGGAGCGCGGGCTGCTCGACCGGCGAGGAGCCCTATTCGCTGGCCATGTTGCTGCTGCGCCATTTCCCGGCGGGGTCGGGGCGGCAGATCGAGATCACGGCCACCGACCTCTCCACCCGCGCGCTGGCCCGCGCGGAGGAGGCGACCTGGCCCCTCGACAAGGCCGGCGAGGTTCCGCTCGAATACCGCAGGGCCTTCATGCTGCGCGGGACCGGCTCGAAGGAAGGCCAGATGCGGGCTGCTCCGGAGATCCGGGCGATCGTGCGCTTCGAGCGGCTGAACCTGAACGACGAGCGTTATCCGATCCGCGGGCCGTTCCACCTGGTCTTCTGCCGCAATGTGCTCATCTACTTTCAGGCGCCGACGAAGCTCAAGGTGATCCATCGCCTGCTCGACGTGCTGGCTCCGGACGGGCTTCTCTTTCTCGGGCATGCCGAGAGCCTGAACGCCGTCACGGATCGCGTGCGCAGCGTGGTTCCCACCGTGTACGCGCCCGCGCGGCACGAACCCGCCGGGCTTGCCGTCGCCGGAGCGCGAATCGCATGAGCGAGCCACTCCGCGTGTCGGGCGCCAGTGCGCCGGAGCCGTCGGCAGCGCGTCCGAACGGGCCCTCCGAGTCCGCGAAGGCGTCGGGAGCTCCGCACGTTCTCGTCGTCGACGATTCCGCCGTCGTGCGCCAGACGTTGTCGGCGCTCTTTGCGCTCGAGGGGATCGACGTCGCGGTGGCGGCGGATCCCTACATCGCCATGGAGAAGATGGAGCGGCACAGGCCCGATGTCATCGTCCTCGATCTCGAGCTGCCCCGGATGCACGGATTGACGTTCCTGAAGAAGATCATGGCCGAGGACCCCATCCCGGTGGTGGTGTGCTCCGCCCTGACCGGTGAAGGAACAGACGCCGCGATGCGCGCACTCGAGGAAGGGGCGCTGGCGATCGTGACGAAGCCGAGGCTCGCGATTCGCGAGTTCCTGCACGAGTCCGCCGTGCTGTTTCTCGACGCCGTGCGCGGCGCGGCCGAGGCCCGCGTCGTCCGTCACCGTCCCGCCCCGGCTCCGCGGCTGACGGCGGACGCGGTGTTGCCGCCGCGCCCCGGGCCCGGATCCCAGGTTCCTTCGAACCGGGTCGTCGCCATCGGCGCCTCGACGGGCGGCACCGAGGCGCTCACGACGCTGCTGTTGGCGATGCCGCAGGACGGGCCTGCCATCGTCGTCGTCCAGCACATGCCGGAGGGATTCACGGCCGCCTTTGCCGGGCGGCTCCACCGTCTCTGTCGCATGGAGGTGAAGGAGGCGGCGGACGGCGACCGGGTGCGTCCGGGACGGGCCCTGATCGCGCCGGGGAACCGGCACGCCGTCCTTCGGCGCCGCGGCGACGGGCTCATCGTCGAGCTTTCCGACGGTCCGCTCGTGGCGCGCCACCGGCCGAGCGTGGACGTCCTTTTTCGCTCGGTCGCGCAGGCCGCCGGATCGAGCGCGATCGGCGTCCTCATGACGGGCATGGGCGACGACGGGGCGCAGGGCCTGCTCGAGATGAGGGAGGCGGGCGCCGCGACGCTCGCCCAGGACGAAGCCTCGTGCGTCGTCTTCGGAATGCCGAAGGAAGCGATCGCGCGGGGAGCCGTGGACGAGGTGGTCTCCCTCGAGCGCCTCGCCGCCGCAATCCTGAAGAGGTCGGCCCAGGGGCTGCGTGCGGCGGCGGGAGGGGCGACATGAGCACGGCCCAGTCCGGAGCGCGCCTGGAGGCGCTGCAGAAGCTCGTGCGGGACCTCGCCGGAAAGAGCCATGCGCTGTCCGCGGACCTCGCGGAGCAGGTCGAGCGGCTTTCGGCGCGAGCCCGGGAGCTCGAAGCGGACCTCGGCGCGGCGGGGTCGCTGCTGGAGGGCACGGCGCAGGAGCCGGGCGGCAATGGCAACGGCCGGGGCGGAGGCAGCGGCCCTGGCCTGCCCAAGGCGGCCGAGGACCTCGCGCGGGAAAATCGCGAGTTCGCCAACCGCTGCGTGCAGCTCGAAGAACACTCCGCGAACCTGGCCAACCTCTACGCCGCGACCTATCAGCTCCACGCCACCCTCGATCCGGAGGCGGTGGTCGGCTGCATCGTCGAGATCGCCGTCAATCTCATCGGCGCGGCCGAGTTTGCGCTCTACCTCGTCGAGGACGGGAAGGGAGATTTCGTCCTGCGCGTGCGAGAGGGGGAGGAGGCGCCGGAGATCTCGCATCTGCCGGAGCCCGTCTATCCGCTCGAGCAGGCCGCCGTCCGCGAGAAGCGGACGCTTTTCGCGGTCGAAGAGCAGGAGGGGCCCATCTGCTGCGTGCCGCTCCTGCACGAGGAGAGGCTCGTCGGATTCATCTCGATCTACGCGCTTCTCGCCCACAAGGCCGCGTTTACCCCGCTCGACCGGGAGCTGCTCGAGCTGCTCTCCGGGCAGGCGGCGGTCGCCCTGGTGTCCTCGCGGTCCCACGCCTCGATCGACCGCAAGCTGAAGACGGTCCAGCGCGTGATGGACTTCATCAAGAGCTGATCGAGCACGTGATGGAAACGGCCGCCGTCCCCGAGCCCGAGGCCCCTGATGCGCGTGCCCTGGAGGGCCGCCTCGAGGATCTGCCGCTGTGCGACATTCTCCAGGTCCTGCAGGTCAGCGCGAAGACGGGCGGCCTCTTCCTGACCCACGCCGACGGGCGCACGGCCGTCATCCTGTTCCGCTCGGGCCGGATCGTGCAGGTGGTCGGCACCGCGAACTACCGCCCGCTCGGCGACCGCCTCGAGCAGCGGGGCGTCATCTCGCGCGAGCAGCTCGAAGAAGCCTCGGCGTACATGGCGTCGTTTCCGGGCATGCGACTCGGGGACGCGCTCGTCGAGCGGGGCCTGCTGACGCGCGGTCTCGTCGAGGCCGAGGTCAAGGCGCAGATGGCCGAGACCGCGCAATCGCTGATGTCATGGAACGAGGGGCAGTTCGAGTTTCGGGTCGGGCTGACCTGGCCCGGACCGGAGATTCCCGCTTCGTCGGAGTTCCTCCTCGAGGAGGGCATGGAGCCCCAGCGCATCATCGTCGGGATGGCGGAGAAGCGGGACGCCGACGACACGGCGCCGCTCGCTCCGCGGCCGACAAAATCTCCCGAGGAGCAGGCGGAGGAAGAAGTCCAATCCCTGCTGCTCTCCTTGAACGAGGGCAGGCCCTCTGGTAACGACGCGGGGGATCCGGAGGCCTCGCGCGCCGCGAGCAAGTTCCTGTCGCTGTCGGAAGAGCTCTTCTTCGTTCAGGGTCGGGGCGAGATGGGTCTCGTACTCCTGCGCTATGCGAGCGAGCTTTATGCCGACGGCGCGCTGCTTGTCTGCCAGCCGGCCGGCTTCAAGGTCCTCGGGCAGTTCGGCGCGCCGCTTTCGTTCGGAGCGGCCGCGGGAGAGCCGGCGAAGATCTTCTTCTCCCAGGAAGAGTGCCCCGTCCTCGAGATGGTCCGCAAGTCGGAGCGCCCGTACGCCGGCCTCGTGCGCCGCACGGACGAGGGCACAGTCGTGGCCGCCGCCAAAGGCGCTCCCGGTGTGGTCGCCGCGCTGATGGTCCCGCTGTCGATTCTCGGCGCAGCGTCGCTCATCCTCGTCTGCCGCACCGCCGTGGTGGGTGCGCCGGACGCCCGCGCCCTCGTGGCCCTCGCGCGGCAGGTGGCTCTCGCATTCGAAAACCTGACGCTGCGCGACATGACGCGCCGAAAGGACCGAACCGCTTAGGCCAGGCACTCACGTCCGCAGCCCCCAGAGGACGTGCCAGATCACGTAGAGGAAAACGCGCAGCAGGATCGCGGCGAGGAATCCGTAGCGGCGGAAGAGCCAGGAGCCTGCGCCAGAACGTCGGTAAAGCCATCTTTGCCGCGACGAATCTCGTCCAGCCGGTCGCGGCGTCGGTCGCGATGGCTGAGAGTGCCGAAGCCCGCGCCGAGGAGCAGGAGAACGACGATGCGCGGCCGATTCGAGCCCCGGTCGCCCCACGCCGGAGGAAAGCCCGTTCTCGGAGAGCCGGACCCCTTATTTCGGCGCGGAATGTTCTCTCGGGCTCGACTGCCGAGGATCGCTTGTCGAGTCCGGGGTCCTTCGTCGCTGCGCTCCTCAGGATGACAGGCGGATGGAGCTGTCGTCCTGAGCGAAGCGAAGGATCCCGAGCTTCGGTTGCCGATAGAATCGGGGAGTGACCCGCTCGAGGACCGAGGAGATCCTGGATCGTCGGCGTTCCGGCGAGCGCATCAGCGCTTCGGAGGCCGTGGTGCTCCTCGAGGAAGGCAACCTGCTCGCCCTGGGCGCGGAGGCCCAGGTCGTTCGCGACGCGAAGAACGACCCCGCGGTGGCGACGTACATCGTCGACCGCAACATCAACTACACGAACGTCTGCGTCTATCGCTGCCAGTTCTGCGCCTTCTACCGGCCGTCCGCGGAGCACCCGGAAGCGTACGTGCTGACCCACGACCAGATCGGCGAGAAGATCCAGGAGACGATCGACCTCGGCGGCACGGGCGTCCTGCTCCAGGGAGGGGTCCATGCGGAACTGCCCTTCTCCTTCTACGAGGACATGTTCCGCTACATCCGGAAGACGTTTCCGACGATTCATCTGCACGCCCTTTCGGCCCCGGAGGTCTACTTCCTGCAGAAGATCACGAAGTGGCCGATGCGCGACGTGATCGCGCGCCTGAAGGATGCGGGATTGCAGTCGATACCGGGCGGCGGCGCCGAGATCCTCGAGGACTCGGTCCGCAAGCGCATCTGGTCGCTCACGAAGGCGCCCACCGAGAAGTGGGTGGACGTGCACGAGTCGGCGCACGGCCTCGGCATGCGCACGACGGCGACGATGATGTTCGGCGTGGGGGAGACCTACGCGCAGCGCGTCGAGCACATGGAGGTCGTGCGCGACTTGCAGGACCGGACCGGCGGGTTCACGGCTTGGATTCCGTGGACGTTCCAGAAGGAAAACACCGAGCTCGACGGCAAGGTCGAGGAGGCCGGCGGCTTCGAGTACCTCAAGACGCTCGCCGTCTCGCGCCTCTTCCTCGACAATGTCCGGCACGTCCAGGGGTCCTGGGTCACGCAGGGCCCGAAGATCGGACAGGTCTCGCTCGCCTTCGGCGCCGACGACCTCGGCTCGATCATGATCGAGGAGAACGTCGTTTACGCCGCCGGTGCGCGCAACCGGATGTCGCAGGACGAGATGCGCCGCGTCATTGCGGACGCGGGCTACACGCCGGTCCAGCGGCGCACGCTCTACGACGCGTGCCGGGACGCCTGCTGCGCAGCGCCGATCCCCGCGCCGAAGACCGCGGCGACGGGCCTGCCTGTGATCGGCACCGACCTCGACGCGAACCTGGCCTCGGCGTAGTCGTCCGCCCTACGGCGACGTGGCGGTGGGCGCCGAACGCGCCGCCTCGTGACGCGACCGCTCCCAGCAGGAGCCGGCGTAGAAGCCGAGCGCCGCGAGGACGATGCCGCCGATGGCGCGCAGCCAGACGCGCGTGCGGCGGTGCTTCCAGGGGGGCTCCGAGCGGAACGTGACGCGCTCCGAGGCCTGCCGCAGCTGCTCGGCCTGGAGCGCCCGCAGGTCGAGCAGGAGATCCCGGGCGGACTGGTAGCGGTCGGCCGGGTCCTTCTCGAGGCAGCGGAAGACGTAGGAGCGCAACTGCTCCGGGATCTTCGCGACTGCCGCGTGCTTGCGCGGGTCGTCCCGGAGGACGGCGCCGAGAGTCTCGACCGGGCTGTCGCGCATGAAGGCGCGCTGTCCTGCCAGCATCTCGAAGAAAGTCGCGCCCAGCGAGAAGATGTCGGTGCGCCCGTCGATCGGCTTGCCGCGCACCTGCTCGGGCGACATGTAGCCGGCCGTCCCGACCAGAAACTGCGAGCTCGAGCCCCTCGCCTGCGTGATCGTGTCCGAGAGGCCCGCGGTCCGTGCGGGCTGCTCGATGCGCGCAATCCCGAAGTCGAGGATCTTCGCGCGCCCTTCGTTCGTCAGAAAGATGTTGTCGGGCTTGATGTCGCGGTGGATGATTCCGCGCGCATGCGCCGCGGAGAGGCCGTCGGCGACCTGGCTGGCAACCTCGACGGCCTTCTGCGCATTGAGGGGCCCGGAGCGAAGGCGTTCGGCGAGCGTTTCGCCCTCGAGCAGCTCCGTGACGGCGTACGGCACGTTGCGGTGAGACCCGGTGTCGTGAATGGCGAGGATATTGGGGTGGCTGAGGGCTGCGACGGCGCGCGTTTCCCGGTCGAAGCGGTGGAGGCTGTCGGCGTCGTGCGCCGCCGCATCCGGCAGGAGTTTCAAGGCAACCTCGCGGCGCAGCCGCGTGTCCCGGGCCCGGTAGACCTCTCCCATGCCGCCCTTGCCGAGGGGCGCCAGGATCTCGTACGGGCCGAGTTGTTCTCCTGCCGCCAGCGCCATGGAGGGTAAGAATACAGGGGACGGGCTACTATTGCCGAACCGATGGAAATCTGGCTCCTGCGCCATGCCGTTGCCGAAGAGCAGACGGCCTCGGGGCGCGACGCGGATCGGACGCTGACCGAGGACGGGCACAAGCGCGCGCGGGAGGTCGCCCGGGGCCTCGCCGAGCTCGAACCCGGCATCGAGCTCATCCTGACCTCCCCCTTTGCCCGCGCGCGACAGACCGCCGAGCCGGCTTCGCGGATCCTGCGGCCGGCTCCCCGGCTTCGCACGACGCGGGCTCTCGAGCCCGGGAGCGATCCCGAGGAGATCCTGGGCGAGATTCGCGAGGAGGGTGTCGGGTCGGTGCTGCTGGTCGGTCACGAGCCGCACCTGGGCTCGCTGCTCGGGCGGCTCGTCGCGGGTCGGCCGGGCCTCGCAATAGCCATGAAGAAGGCGGCCGTCGCGCGGCTGTCGTGGTCCGGTTCCGGGCGGGCGACGCTGCGGGCCCTCCTCCCGCCGAAGGTTCTCGAGGGGCTGGCGCGCGACAGGCGCTGAGCGGCCCGGGCCGGGCGCGGGGGGGGGGCCGGGAGTTCGATAGAATCCGTGCCTTCTCGCGCGTTCGCGCGGCCAACGTCGGAAAAGAGGAGGAAAGCGCATGGGCAAGCTCGCGCTCGGATGTCTCGGGATTCTCGTCATCATCGTGGTCATCTGCGGTATCTCCTTCGCCGGGACGTACAACAGGCTCGTCACCCTCGGACAGGACGTCGACAAGTCGTGGTCGGAGGTCGAGAATCAGTACCAGCGCAGGGCCGACCTCGTTCCGAATCTGGTTGCAACGGTGCAGGGCGCCGCGACCTTCGAGAAGGAGACGCTGACGGCGGTCACCGAGGCGCGCGCCTCCGTCGGACGCGCCACCATCACGCCCGGCAAGGCGCCGGCGGACGCCGAGACCCTTGCCAGATTTCAACAGGCACAGGATCAGCTCGGTTCCGCGCTGCAGCGACTGCTCGTCGTGTCCGAGCGCTATCCGGAGCTCAAGGCCAACCAGAATTTCCGCGACCTCCAGGCGCAGCTCGAGGGCACCGAGAATCGGATCACGGTTGCGCGCGGGCGATTCAACGACTCCGCCCAGGAGTACAACACGGTCCTGAAGAAGTTCCCGACCAACCTGATTGCGGGCGTCCTCGGGTTCAAGGAGAAGCCGTATTTCAAGGCGACCACCGCTGGCGCCGACCAGGCGCCAAAGGTCCAGTTCAACTTCAACAACGCGGCGCCGACGGCGGCGCCCGCGCACTGAGGAAGCTGTCAGCTTTCTGCTCTCAGCTGTCAGCGGGGGACGGATGCGGATGGGCCGGCGGGCGCGGCGGATCGTCATTCTGGCGGCTTTGGGCGCGCTCGTCGCCGGTTTCGCGAGGGCGGACCGGTACGACGCGCAGATCCCCGAGAAGCCGAAGCGGTACGTCACCGACCGCGCCAACGTGCTCGGCCCGGGCGAGGCAGAGGCGCTCAACGCGAAGCTCGAGCAATTCGAGCGCGACACATCCAACCAGGTTCTGGTGTGGATCGACGAGAAGGTTCCCGAGGGGTTCACGCTGGAAGATTTCAGCGTGCGCGCGGCTCAGAAATGGGGCGCCGGGCAGAAGCAGACGGACAACGGCGCGGTGCTCTTCGTGTTCACCGGGGACCGGAAGGTCCGCATCGAGGTCGGCTACGGCCTCGAGGGCTCGCTGCCCGACGTCACCGCGAAGCGCATCATCGAGGACGAAATCGTCCCCCGCTTTCGCTCAGGGGATTATCGCGGAGGGATCGAGGCGGGAGCCTCCGCGATGATGGCGGCGACGAAGGGCGAGTACCGCGGGACGGGGAAGACGCGCGGCGACTCCCGGGGGCGGGCGGACGTCCCGGGGACGTGTGTCGGCATTGCCATCTTCTTCTTCGTCTTCGTTCTGCTTCCGATGATCATGCGGCGCAACCGGGCCTTCCGCTCGCACGGCGGCGGAGGCTGGTGGACAGGCGGCGGTTTCGGCGGGGGGTTTGGAGGCGGAGGAGGATTCGGCGGGGGCGGCTTCTCGGGAGGGGGATTCTCGGGGGGCGGCGGCTCCTTCGGGGGCGGCGGCGCCTCCGGAAGCTGGTAAACGCAGACATGGCGAGCTACTTTTCGCAGTTCGATTCGGACCAGATCGTTGCCGCGATCCGGCAGGCGGAGCAGAAATGCTCGGCCGAGATCCGCGTTCACGTCACGCGGCGGATTCCGAAGGACCTCGAGGAGCGAGCGCTGCGGCGTTTTCATCTGCTCGGCATGACGAAAACCGCAGAGCGCAACGGCGTCCTCATCTATCTCGCCCCGAGAGCGCGCCGGTTTCGGATCCTGGGCGATTCCGCGATCCACGAGAAGTGCGGCGAGGCCTTCTGGAAGGATGTCGCCGCGGCCATGGAAGAGCACTTCCGGCAGCGCCGATTCACCGAGGGTGTGGTCCTCGGGATAGAGCGCGCCGGGGAGGTCCTGGCCCTCCACTTCCCGCGGCGGGCGGGAGACCGCAACGAGCTGCCGAACCGGATCGATGAGGAGTGATTCGCCGCTACAGCCGGTGGCCCCCCGAATGTCATCCTGAGCGAAGCGAAGGAACCCGGGCTTGACACGCCATGCTCGCAGTCGAGCACGGGGTCCTTCGTCGCTGCGCTCCTCAGGATGACAGCGGATGAACCGGCCCTAAGTCGTTCATTCCACTGGGGCTTGACTTTCCTTCGAAAACCCTTATGATTCGCGCTCTTTATGTACGCCATCGTCCGCTCCGGGGGTAAGCAGCTCAAGGTCGCCGCGGGCGACGTCGTTCGGATCGAGAAGCCCGCCGGCGAGAAGATCGCCAAGGGCGCGACGCTCGCGCTCACGGGCGCGGACGTCCTCCTGGTCTCCGGCGACGGCGGAGTCCGCAGCAGCGCGAGCGCGCTCAAGGGCGTGACGGTGCAGGCCAAGGTCCTCGGCGAGATGCGGACCCGGAAGGTCCTCGTCTTCAAGAAGAAGCGGACCAAGCAGTATCGCCGGACCAAGGGTCATCGCCAGACCATGATCCAGGTTCGCATCGAAGCGATCGAAGGGTAGGCCACCATGGCACACAAGAAGGGGCAGGGCTCCTCTCGCAACGGGCGCGACTCGAACTCCCAGCGTCTCGGCGTGAAGGCGTTCGGGGGCCAAAATGTTCCCGGCGGGACCATTCTCGTGCGCCAGCGGGGCACCCGGTTCTTTCCGGGCGTCAACGTCGGGCGCGGGAAAGACGACACGCTGTTTGCGAAGATCTCGGGCATCGTGCGTTTCCGCGACCAGGGCCGCCTGGGCCGCACGATCTCGATCGAGCCCGCCCAGTAGCTGTCAGCCATCAGCGTTCCGCTGTCCGCCGGACCGCTGTCCTCCGCTCGGGCCGATGGCTGACAGGTGAGAGCTGACGGCTTCCTCCATGTTCATCGACACGGCCGAGATCCACGTCAAGGCGGGCGACGGCGGCAACGGGTGCATCGCCTTCCGGCGGGAGAAGTTCGTTCCGAAGGGCGGCCCCTCCGGCGGCGACGGGGGACACGGCGGCTCCATCTGGGCGGTCGCCGATCCGGCCTACAACACGCTCTACCATCTGCGGCACCAGAACTCGTACCGCGCCGAGCGTGGCGAGCACGGCATGGGCTCGAACCGCCACGGCAAGACGGGGCAGGACGTCGAGGTGCGCCTTCCGCTCGGCTCCGTCGTGACCGACCTCGACAGCGGCCAGCGGATCGCGGACCTCGTCAAGGCGGGTGAGCGTGTGCAGCTGGTCAAGGGCGGCAACGGCGGATGGGGCAATCAGCACTTCGCCACGCCAACCCGCCAGGCGCCGCGATTCGCGAAGCCGGGCCTGCCCGGAGAGGAACGCCGGCTCGGAATCGAGCTGAAGCTCCTGGCCGACGTAGCGATCATCGGATTCCCGAACGCCGGGAAGTCGACGCTCATTGCGACGATCTCGGCCGCGAAGCCGAAGATTGCGGACTATCCCTTCACGACGCTCGTTCCGCACCTGGGAGTGGTGACCTCGCATCACGATCAGCGCACGGTGGTCGTGGCCGACATTCCGGGCTTGATCGCGGGGGCGCACCGCGGGCAGGGGCTCGGCATCCGGTTTCTCAAGCACGTCGAGCGCTGCCGGCTCCTCTGCCATCTGGTAGACGCTTCCGCGGAAGGAGATGCCGAGTCGGACGTCGCGACGATTGAGCGCGAGCTCGAGCAATTCTCGGCGGATGTCGCCCATCGCCCGCGGGTCCTCGTCGCGTCCAAGTGCGATGCGGTCTCGGACCCCGAGCGCCTGGCTTCGATTCGACGCGCGGCCGAGCGGCGCGGCATCCCGGCTCTCGAGATCTCCGCGGCGACGGGGGCCGGGTTGAAGGAACTGGTCGGCCACCTCTTCCACGAAGTTGCGGCGGCGCCCGCTCCCGGGGAACACTCTGGCGACCGTCATCCCGAGGAGCGCGGCGACGAGGGATCCCGATCTTGATTGGAGGCCCGGCGTCCGAGTCCGTGATTCATCCCGACGCCTGCCCGGAGCGGAGCCGGAGGGCTCGGGATGGCAGCAGGACTTGGGGTGGCGGAGGTAATCTCACGCCATGCGCATAGGGGTCTTCGGCGGGACCTTCGACCCCGTGCACAACGGCCACGTCATTCCGATCGAGGCGGCGGCCGTGAAGTTCCAGTTAAGCCGCGTCCTCTACGTCCCCGCGCGCCTCTCGCCCGACAAGGAGACGCCTCCGACGGATCCGCGCCACCGGGTCGCCATGCTCGCCCTGGCGACGGCGGGGCGGCCGGACTGGTCGCTCGACCTCGAGGAGCTGGACCGGCAGCCGCCGTCCTACACCGTGGACACGCTGCGGGCGATTGCGGCGCGGCACCCTTCCGACGAGCTCTGGCTGCTGATGGGCACCGACATCCTCGCCGGCTTCGGCCGGTGGCGTGAGCCGGCGGAGATCCTGAGACTCGCCCGCATCGCCGCCTTTCACCGCGAGCCCTTCACCGGAGCCCGGCTCTGCGTGCCGGACCTTTCGGGTCTCGCCGATCGGTTGACCGTATTCGATGCGGGATCGGTTAGAATCTCCGCGACGGATCTCCGCAAACGTCTGGCGGCGGGAACGAGCGTCGCGGGACGGGTGCCGGAGCCGGTGGCGGAGTACATCACGAAGCAAGGTCTCTACAAACCCGGGATGCCGCAGCGTTGAAGCCCGGCCTCTCCTCCCAGGACAAGGTCCGGGAAGGTCTCACGGCGGCGCTCGACCGCAAAGCCGCCGCCGTCCTCGTCTTCAATCTCACCGATCTGACCACGATGGCGGACTACTTCGTCCTCTCGACCGCCGGGTCCGATCGCCAGGCCCGCGCGATCGCCGATGCCATCGTCGAGCGGCTCGGGCCGGCGCACTCGGTCGAGGGCATGCAGACCGCCAGTTGGATCCTGATGGACTACGGCGACGTGGTTTTCCACGTGTTCCAGGAGGAAGCCCGGCGCTTCTACGCGCTGGAGCGCCTGTGGGGCGATGCGCCGAACGAGACGGGCGTCTTTGGCGGTGTCTCGGCGCCGCCGCAAGCGAGTCGGCGGCCGGTCTAGCACACCATGGCGGACCAGAGGTCCCCTTCCCTCCGGTCGCACTTCCGGACGCGCAACCGTGCGCTCGCCCGCGAGATCGCGTCCCTCGAGCGCGCGGCGGATCTCCCATCCACGATCCTGATACTGGGCGAGAGCGGGACCGGGAAGGACCGCCTCGCGCGCGCGATCCACGACGTCTCGACGCGTTCCGCGAGCCCCTTCGTCCGGGTCGACGCCGCGAACCTCTCGGACGAGCTCTTCGAGAGCGAGCTCTTTGGCCATGAGCGCGGCGCCTTCACGGGCGCCATCGCCGCCAAGAAGGGTCTCCTCGAGGTCGCGGAGGAAGGGACGGTGTATCTGGACGAGGCGTCGTCGCTCTCGCCCGGCGCGCAGGCGAAATTCCTGCGCGTGCTCCAGGAACGGAACTTCCGGCGTCTCTCGGGCGTGACGACCCTTCCCTTTCGCGCACGGCTCATCGTGTCCTCGCGACGCGACCTGGCAGCCCTCGTCGAGAAGGGCGCGTTTCGCGACGACCTCTTTTACCGGATCGACGTCGTCGCCGTCCGGCTGCCGCGCCTGTGTGATCGCAGCGAGGACATCCTTCCGCTCGCGCGCGAGTTCCTCAAGCTGGCTGCCCGGGCGTACGAGCGGCCGGCCGTTCGGTTCACGGAGGACGCAGAGCGGACGCTTCTGCGCCACCACTGGCCCGGCAACGTGCGGGAGCTGCTGCATGTCGTCGAGAAAGCGGTGCTCACGGCCGATGCGGAAGAGATCGCGCCGCAGGACCTTCCGACGGGGGCGCTCGGCGCGCCCGAGTCGCTGCTGGCTGCCGCCGTCGAGAATCGGTGGACGCTGAAGCGGCTCTCGGACGCCTACATCGACGAGACGATTCGGCGGGCGGGCGGCAACCGCTCGCTCGCGGCCAAGCGGCTCGGCGTGTCGCGCAAGTTCCTCTGGGAGAGGGCCAGGAAGTGACGGATTGAGCCGCCGTTAAACTACGGATTCCGCTGGACTTCCGCCACGATTCGAGTATCATCACCTATTCAAAAAGCGGCCCCCGTGACTCGCGAAAGGGGGCCGGAGAAAAGGAGAGCCACGAATGCCCTCGACAGCCGCAAAGTTCGCCAAGATGACGAAGAAGGAAATGGAGAAATACCGGCGGCTCCTCGAAGAAAAGAAGACCACCCTTTCGGCCGAGATCGCCAAGACCCGCAGCGCCGAGGAAGAGACGACCGAGGAGGCGACGCAGGACATCGCCGACAGGGCCGTCTCCTCGTATACCCGCGAGTTCCTGTATTCCCTGACCGACGGCGAGCGCTCCACGCTTCTCCAGATCGACGACGCCATCGGCCGCATCGATGACGCCGTCTACGGCTTGTGCATCAACTGTGGCTCGCCTCTGGCGGAGAAACGATTGAACGCGGTTCCCTGGGCGCCCTACTGTCTGGACTGCCAGGAGCTCTCGGAAAAGGGCATGCTCCCGAACTGATCACGTCGCCTTCACGGTTCCTCTGCTCACATGGCCCCCGCCGGTTTCGCCGGCGGGGGCCGTTTCGTGCCGACGGCTCGCGGACCGCGCGGAGCGACGGGCCGCGGCGGTAGACTCCCGTTTCGTGCCGAAGAAGCCCTTTCGAGAAGAAGACATACCGCCGTTCGAGGACGCGCCCTCCGCCGTGCTGATCGTGGGGGATGTCGACTTCTTCGTCGATGAGGCCGCTGCTCGGGCGCGGGAGAGTCTGGGCGGCGCCGAAGCGGAGGTCCTGCGGTTCGAGGACGACGCGCCGGCCGATCTCATTTCGGATGCGCTGCTGAATCGCTCCCTCTTCTCGCCGCGGCGCATCGTGGAGCTCGACATCTCGCGCCTGCTCGGGTCGGAGTCGCCCGGCAGTCTCGTGGCCCAGGCGCTGGATGCCTGGGAGGAAGGCGAAGGCCTAGGGCGGCGGAAGGCCTTCCGATTCGCGCGGGCGGTGCTCGCCGCGCTGGACCTGTCTTCGAGCGCCGACCCGCTCGAGAACGCCGAGGCGGTGTGCCGACGCGTGCGCAGGAAGGACGAGGCGACGCGCTTTGCCGAGATCCTCCGGGAGCTGCCGGAGGAGAAGAGCGGCGGCCCGGCGGTGTTGAAGGCCGCCCTGCGCGTCTTGCTCGAGCGGGGGAAGAACGACGGCACGGTGGCGCTGCTGACGGCGGTGTCGCCCCCGGCCGGCGTGGATCTCCTGCAGGAGATCGGGGCGAAGGGGGCCGTCTTCGAGACATCCGTCGGCAAGGACGCACCGGCCGCCCTGCGGCGCCTGGCCGCGGCCATGGCGAAGGAGCGCGAGGTCGTGATCGATTCCGCGGCCATCGAGCGACTGCTGACCCGCACCGACGCGGAACCGGGCTCCTTCGCGACGCAGCTTCGGAAGCTGTTCGAATGGGCGGGCAAGGGTGGGCGGATCCGCGCCGCGGACGTCGAGTCGAACATCGAGGACGAGTCTTCGGAGGACGTCTACGGCCTCTTCGAGGCCATTGGCCGGCGCGATGCGGGCGACGCGCTCGCGCGGCTCGGGCGGCTTTTCGACGGCCGTGAGGTGCGCCAGGGGGATAGGGAGGTCAGGAAAATCGAGGAGATCTGGCAGATCCAGCTCTTCGCGATCATTGCCGGTGAAGTGCGCCGCATGCTGCTCATGCAGGCACGCCTCGAGGAGATGGGCAAGGGCGTCCAGGCGTCGATGTCGTACGGGGAGTTTCAGGCGCGCGTACTCCCTGGTCTGATGGCTCCGGCGGCGCCCTTTGGCCGGTCCCCGTTCGAGGGAAGCAAGGGCCCCATGCATCCCTTCGCGCTCTACAAGGCGGCCCAGCGCGCTTCGCGCTACACCTCGCGCGAGCTCGCCCGGGCGCTTTCCGCCGCGGCCGACGTGGACGTCCGGCTGAAGTCCTCGCCCTCCCATCTGGAGACGCTGTCGCTCTACGTCGGAAGGCTGATTGCCGGGGGATAGGAGAAAAACGCGGGGGACGGCGCCGCGTACCGCGGTCGCCGCCCTGTCTGTATGGGAGGCTTCGTATCTGACCTAATATACGGAGCAGAGTGGCCGAGAGTTTCACGCTCGATCTGGCGCCCCGAACTGCCCTGATCACAGGGGGTTCGCGCGGGATCGGCCGCGCCGCCGCGGACCTGCTCGCCCGCGCCGGAGCCCGTGTGGCGGTCAACTACGCCCGGGACGAAGCTTCCGCGAACCGCGCCGTGCGCGAGATCCGCGCCTCGGGCGGCGAGGCGATGGCGCTCGCCGGGGACATCTCGGATCCGGCACAGGCGCGGCAGCTCGTGCGCGACGTCGTCGCGGCCTGGGAGCGGCTCGACATTCTCGTCAACAACGCCGGTATCTGGGACGAAGACGTGGCGGGGCAGGGACGCGTGGACGTCTGGGATCGCACGTACGCGATCAACCAGCGTGGGGCCTTCCTGGTCACGGATGCGGCGGTGCCGTATCTCGAGAAGACGGGCGGCGCCATCGTCTTCGTCTCCTCGACCGCCGGCCAGCGGGGAGAGGCGCGCCACTCCGCGTACGCCGCATCCAAGGGGGCGCTCATCTCCTACACGAAGTCTCTCGCGGCCGAGCTCGGGCCCCGGGGCATCCGCGTCAACTGCGTGGCGCCGGGCTGGGTCGAGACCGACATGACGGCGGCGACTCTGGCGGACCCCGCCGAGCGCCGCGCGATCGAGAGCCTGATCCCGATCGGCCGGGTGGCGTCGCCGGCCGACATCGCCGGCCCGATCCTGTTTCTGGTTTCCGATCTCGCGCGGCACATGCAGGGCGAGGTGATCAACGTCAACGGCGGAAGCGTCCTCGCCGGTTGAAGGAGCCCGTGGAGAAGCTCGACCGCAAAGACGTCCGCTTCCTCATGGCGTGCATTGCCATGATCGCCGTCGGCGCCGCGGTCACGGCCGGGCTGTTCCGCCGCGCTTTCCCCGAGGCCACGATCGAGTTCAAGGTCAACCGGGGGCAGGCGCGGGTCCTCGCCGAATCGCTGCTGAAGCAGCGCGGCCGCGACATCGCGGGATATCGCTTCGCCGGCGAGTTCGACGTGGACGAGTCGGCGAAGGTGTACCTCGAGCGGGAGCTCGGTCTCGAGCGGGCGGGCCGGCTCTACGGCCGCGAGGCGAAGATCTGGCAGTGGCAGATGCGCTGGTTCCGCTCGGGCGTCAAGGAGGAGGAGCGGGTCGCGCTCTCGCCGCTCGGCGATCTCATCGGATTCCGGTCGGTGCTCAACGAGGATGCGCCGGGCGCTCGGCTGAACGAGCGACAGGCCCGCGTGATCGCTCTCGAATTCCTGGCGTCCCGGGGGCTTACCGGGCCGGTGCTGAAGCCGATCGAGGCCACGCCCGTGGCCCGTCCGAACCGCACCGACTGGACGTTCGTCGACGAGAGGACCGGCGTGCGATTTGCCGACGCGACCATCCGGTACGCGACCACGGTTGCCGGGGACCGCCTGGTGGCGTACTCGGAGATGGTTCACGTTCCCGAGGCCTGGACGCGCGACTACGAGCGATTGCGGTCGAAGAACGAAGCCGCCGGCCAGATCGCGACCTTCGGCCTCTTCGTGACCCTCATCGCGATGCTCGCCGTCCTCGTGCGCAAGATCGTGCTGAAGGACGTGCCCTGGAAGCTCGTCGGCATCTTCGGCGGGATCGGCTTTCTGCTGCAGCTTCTGTCGACCCTGAACGAGATCCCCCTCACGCTCTTCGAGTACGACACGGCGAGCCCTCTCTCGGCCTACCTGACGAACCGGATCGTGCTGGGGATCCTGGGTGCCGTGGCGACCGGAGCCGGGATAGCGCTCGTCGTGGCCGCGGCCGAGCCCATCTTCCGGGAGAGGTTCCCGGGGCAGCTTTCGCTGGGTGGCGCGTTCTCGGCGCGGGGCATCCAGACGAGGGGATTCCTGCGCGGCGTCCTCCTCGGCTATGCGCTGGCCGCGTTTTTCTTCGCCTACCAGGCCGTCTTCTACGTCGTGGCCGGGCACTTCGGAGCGTGGGCGCCCGCGGACGTGCCCTACAGCGACATGCTGAATACGGCGTTCCCATGGGCCACGGTGCTGCTGATCGGATTCCTTCCGGCCGTCACGGAAGAGGGGATCAGCCGGATGTTCTCGATCTCCTTGCTCGATCGGCTCGGCGCCGGGCGCCTCGTCGCGATCGTGGTACCGGCCTTCATCTGGGGTTTCGGGCACTCGACGTATCCGAATCAACCCTTCTACATTCGGGGCATCGAGGTCGGCTGCGCGGGCGTGCTGATCGGCATCGTGATGGTCCGCTACGGCGTCGTGCCGCTGCTCGTCTGGCACTTCACCGTGGACGCGATCTACACCGCGCTCGTTCTGCTGCGCTCCGGCAACTCCTACTATGTCGTATCGGGCGCGGTCGCGTCGGGAATCCTGCTGGGGCCTCTGGCCGCGTGCCTGGCTCTCTACGCGCGGCGCGGGGGGTTCCTCGCCCCGACCGGCCTGACGAACGGGGAGCGGGGCTTCGTGGCGGAGCCGGTTCGGCAACCCGCCCCGGTCGCGCTCGTTCCGGACGTGCGCCCGCTTCCGCGGGGGGCGCTCACCTATGCGGGAGCCGCGGCGCTGGTGCTGGTGTCGTCCTTCTTCGTCCCGGCCCGCCTGGACCAGCCCCTCGTCGAAGACGCGATCGGACGCCAGGCGGCACGGGCGATGGCCGTTCGCTTTCTCCGGGCCAACGGCGTGGAGCCTGGCTCGTGGCACGGCGTCACCTATGAGGGGACCGGGTTTCCCTACGATGAGGAGGTCCGCTCCGCCAAGCCCCAGGACGAAGCCGGCATTCCGGGCTTCTCCGAGGGGGCCGCTCGCTATGTCATCGAGCAGGGAGGCCCGGAGGCCTTTCGCCGGCTCGCGGCCCGGCAACTGCCGCTCGCGTTCTGGGTAACGCGCTTCTACCGGCCGGAAAAGAAGGAGGAGTGGAAGGTCCTCGTGGATGCGCGGCGATCGCGGGTCGTTGCCTTCGTCCACCCGATCGCCGAGGACGCGCCGGCAGGGCCGCCGCCCTCCGACGGCGAGGCACGGCGCCGGGCGATCGCGGCCGCCGCCCGGCTCGGCTACCCGTCCGCCGACTACGCGATCCTCGAGGTCGGGACGGAGGCGAGGCCACGCCGCGTCGACACGACCGTCGTCCTCGAGGCCAGACCTGAAGGCGTTGGCGATGCGCGGCCCCGGCTGACCGCCGTCTTTCACGGCCCGCTGCTCGCGTCCTTCATCCCGTCGATCCGGGTTCCGGAAAGCTTCATGCGCGACAAGCGCCGGCGCACGGCCGCCGATTGGATCCTCGTCGGGGCACGGGTCGTCGCGGGCGGGTCGCTCGTCGGCGTCGGGATCATTCTGTTCCTGCGCCTCGTGCGTCAGCCGGAGTTTCGCTGGCGGCCGATCCTGCGCCCTCTGCTCTGGGCCGCGGCGCTCGGAGGCGCGGGCCTCGCGAACACGTGGGCGTACCTTTTCCGCCAGTATCCGACGGAGAGGCCGATGAGCCTTTTTCGACTGGGTGTCGGCGTTTCGCTGACGTTCGGCCTGCTCGCGATCCTGCTCGCGGCGTGCGTCGGGCTCGTCCTCTGCGGCGGAGCGCGGCCCGGATGGCCGCAGGCCCTGCGACGCAAGGGCACGCTCGGCGACGCGCTCTTGCGGGCGGGGATTGCCGCCGGCGGCATGCTCGGGCTCGCGCGCTGGTTCCACGTCATCGCCTCGCGGGTGCCTGCGCTCTACGATCCCGACCCGACCCTGCCCGCGAGCCTGCAGTACTCGGTTCCGGCCCTGGACGTGCTCTGGCAGGCGGCCCGGGGGGGCTTTGCGTTTGCGGCAATGGCGGCAGCAGCCGCGCTCGCGCTCGGGAGCTCGTTCTTTCGTACGCGGCCGGGGCGGGCGCTCGGGGCGGTGGCGGTTGTGCTGGCGCTCCTTCCCTCGAACTTTCATTCCCCCGCGGAATTCGCCTCGAGCCTCCTGCCGACGCTCTTCGCGACGGCCTGGATCGCCATCTGCACGTTTGCGCTTCTGCGAGACCATGCCGCCGCGTGGGCGCTTTTCGGCCTCTTCGCATTCGGGGTGCGGGAAGCCATCGATCTGGTCGCTCAGCCCGCCGCCGCCGACCAGGCTGCCGGCGCATGGGCGCTCGCCCTCCTGGTTCTTGCCGGTATTGCACTCCTCGCAGGCCGCCGGGACCCGGCTGTCCGGCTGGCAGCGGATAGCCGACAGCCGGCGACTAGCTTCCCGTCGAGTGGTAGCGCCTGACGCCGCTTTTCCAGAGGGACAGGGCGATCGCGAGGGAAAGGGCGGCGACGAACGGCACGGCCCAGAACTCCCGCGCGAATTTGTCGCGCTGCAGGAAATGGATGACCGGGTAGAAGGATGCGAACGCGAAGGGGATGACGAAGGACAGCGTGAAGCGTATCCACCCGTCGTAGATCGTCAGTGGGTAGCGGCCGAACTGGATCAGGTTGAAGACGGGCGGCACGATTCCGATGCGGTCTTCGATCCAGAACGACGTCGCGGTCAGGCCGATGAAGATCGCGAGATAGATCGCGGCCCCGCAGATCGCCCAGGCCGTAAAGAGCAGGAAGTCCACGGGACCGAAGGCGATGCCGAGGCGCCTCGAGGCCCAAACCACGGCCGCGAGACCCGTGACCGTTTCCTGCAGTGATTCCAGCCGAAACGCCTCGAACAGCACCTGGAAGATGGAGTTGACCGGCCGAACGAGCACCCGGTCGAATCGTCCTTCGATGAGGTAGCGGTCCGAAAAGAGATAGAGGTTCCAGGAGAAGACGTTGAAGATCCCGAGCGGGATGAGCGAGAAGCCGTAGAGGAAGACCATCTGCTCGAAGTTCCATCCCCGGATACCCGGCACACGGGAGAAAACGATCAGCAGAAACCCGAACGCCGCGGCGGTGCCGAGGAACGACGCAAACACGCTCGAGAAGAAATCGAGCCGGTATTCCAGCCTCGCCTTCGCATACTGGGAGAAGTACAGCCGAAAGAGGCGCGCATGGCGCCAAATCCGAATTCCCAGGTCCGAATTCCGACTTCCCACGATCATCCGCCCTGGATCGTGATGCGCTCCTGGGAGCGCCGCCAGGCCCACTGGCCGAGCGCCAGCAGCGCGAGTGTCCATCCGGCCTGCAGGGCCAGCAGCTTCGCCGCCCCGGTCCCCGTGGCCTTGCCCAGATAGATCGCGGCCGGCGTGAAGTTGATGTGCGGGAAGGGAGAGGCGAAGAGTATCGACTGCAGCGGCTCCGGAAAAAACGTCGTGGGGATCAGGAGGCCCGACAACAGTTCGAGGACGAGGTACTTCGCGCGGAGAATGCCCAGGATCGACTTGGAGCGGATCGCGATGAGGCCGACCAGGAAGTTCAGCGCGGCCACGAGAAAGAACGACATCGTGGCCGAGAGGAGGAAGAGGCAGCCCGCCGTCACCGACGCGGGCAATCGCAGGGGAAAGAGCAGGGCCAGGACGAACGCGATGGGAACCGTGAACAGGGTGGCCCGAAACGCCGACTGCCCCGCGGCATCGGCGATCATCACCATCTGGAAATCGACCGGGCGGATGAGGTTCATCGCGAGCTTGCCTTCCTGGACCTGGGTAGCGAGATCCCGGTCGATCTCGTTGAAGTAGAAGGAACGGATCGCCCAGCCGACCGCGACGTACGTCACCATGTCGCCGAGCGTGAGTCCGGACACGGTCGTCCCGGCATGGAAGACCGCGCGCCAGATGAAGTAGTAGACGGCGACGTTGAAGAGATAGGTCAGGACGCCGACGTAGTAGCGCGCCCGGAAGGCGAGCATGTTGAGAAACCCGATCCGCGCGAACGGAACCGCCGAGCGCCACGTGCCCGTGGCAGCCGTGCTCACGAGATGCCCTCCTGGTAGATCCGTTTGACGACGGCCTCGATCTCGGGTTCCTCGATCGTGATGTCCGAGACCTCGAAGCGGTTCACGATCTCCTTCACGGCCGCGGCCGGAGCCGTGGTGCGCCGGTCGACGTCGAGCCGGTAGCGCAGCAACCCGACCTCGCGCATCGTCAGGCCGTTCCAGCCGAGCTGCGAGGCCGCCGGGGCATGCTTGACGTCGAAGACGATGGAGGTCACGGGCAGGATCCGGTCGCGCAGCTGCTCGAGGGCTCCGTCGAACAGGAGCCGGCCGTGGTCGATGACCATGACGCGCTGACAGAGCGTCTCGATGTCGGCGAGGTCGTGCGTGGTCAGCAGGACCGTCGTGCCCTCCCGTCGGTTGATCTCCTGCAGGAACTCGCGCACGTTGGCCTTGGCCACGATGTCGAGGCCGATTGTCGGCTCGTCGAGGAATAGCAGCGGCGGCCGGTGGAGCAGCGATGCCGCGAGGTCGCACCGCATCCGCTCGCCGAGCGAGAGCTTGCGGACGGGCTGGTGCAGATAGGCGCTGAGGCCGAGTACCTTGTCGAAGAGGGCCATGCGCTCGCGATACTGGTCCTCCGAGAGGCCATAGATCTCCTTCAACAGGCGAAACGACTCGACGACGGCGATGTCCCACCAGAGCTGCGTGCGCTGGCCGAAGACGACGCCGATCGTCGCGACGTACCGGGTGCGGTCGCGGTGAGGCACGAAGCCGTTGCAGGAGAGAGTGCCCGAGGTTGGCGTCAGGATCCCCGTCAGCATCTTGATCGTGGTGGACTTGCCGGCACCGTTGGCGCCGATGTAGCCGACCATCTCTCCCGGAGCGATTGCGAAAGTGACGTCGGCGACGGCGGCGGTCTCCGTGGCCTTTCGGCGGACGAGGGACTTGAGAGCCGCGCCCAGTCCCTCCTCGCGGCGGTAGGTCTTGAAGACCTTCGTCAGTCCCTCGATGCGGACGATGGAATCCGTCATGGGCGGGCGAGCGCGAGTGCCCGCGCATAGATCTCGCGAGCCGGGCGGCCGGAGCGGCGAGCGATGTCCTTCGAGAGAGCCTTGAGCGGCATGCCGGCGGCCAGCCCCTGGCGGATGCTCGCGTCGATCTCTCCGTCGGCCGGGCGGACGGGCTGCGCCCTGTCGCCCTCCACGACGACCGTGATCTCGCCGCGGCCCGCCCCACGTGCGCCGAAGAGGGCGGCGAGCTCCGGAAGTGTCCCGCGCACGGCTTCCTCGTGCAGCTTCGTCAACTCTCTCGCCACACAGGCGCGCCTCGGCCCGAGGGCCTGTGCCGCGGCCTCGAGGGATTCGCAGAGACGGTGCGGCGCCTCGAACCACACCAGCGTCTCGCTGCGGCCGCGCAGGCCTTCGAGAAACCGCTGGCGCTCGCCGGTCCGGGCGGGCAGAAAGCCGAAGAACGCATGGGGAACGGCGGCGATTCCCGAGACGGCCAGGGCCGCCGCCGGCGCCGAGGGTCCTGGCACGACGAGGACCGGATAGCCGGCCGCCGCGGCTGCCGCGACGAGGCGTTCGCCCGGATCCGAGAGCGTCGGCATCCCGGCGTCGGACACGAGCGCCACGGTCTCGCCGCGGCTCATGCGCCCGATGAGCTCTGCGACGCGCGCCTGCTCGCGCGGACCGGGACACGAGATCCGGCGGGCGGCCAGACCGAACCGGGCGGCGAGCTTCGCGGTCACGCGCGTGTCCTCGCAAAAGATCGCGTCGGCCTCGTCCAGGGCTTTGCGGCCTCTCGGCGAGAGGTCCTCGAGATTTCCGATGGGCGTACCGACGACGAGGAGGCGCCCGCTCGAAGTCGGGCTCGCCGGGACGGGTTTCTTCGTGTGACTCACGGGGAAACGGGAAAATAGCACGGCGCCTTTGGTTATCATCCGAAACGCATGCTCGCGGCCCGGACGTGGCTCCTTCTCTGGCTCTCCGCGCAGTCGGCTGCGGCGGCGGAGCTCGTGGATCGCATCGCCGCGACGGTCAACGATTCCGCGATTCCGGAGAGCGAAGTGCGCAAGGCCATGGTGGTCTCCGCGCTGGAGCCGCGGCCGGGCGAGACCCGGGAGGCCTTCCGGATGCGGGTCCTCGAGGCGATGATCGAGGAGCACCTCGAGTACGAGGACGCGGCGCGATTCGGGCCGCCGCCCCCCGACGCCGCCGAGATCGACAAGGCCATGGCGAGCCTGCGTCAGCGGATCAAGGACGAAGGCAGGGACCCCGAGACGGAGTTCGCGCAGGCGGGCATGACCTCGGACGAGGTGCGCGCCTCGATCGAACGGCAACTGGTCATCGCCCGCTTCCTCCGGGAGCGATTTGCGCCGATCTCCTTTTCCGACGAGGAGCAGACGCGCGAGGAGTACGAGAAGCGGTATGTTCCCGAGCGGAAGGCGGCCGGCCTCCCGGTCGAGCCCCTCCAGGCGGTCGACGAGGAAATGCGCAGGCGTGCCTCCGTGCGAGTCTTCGATGAGGAAGTGGCGAAGTGGCTCAAGGACTTGAGGCGGAAGGCGCGCATCTCGATCTACCGGATCCCTCTTCCACCCTCCGGAAGCCGGACTCCCATCGTCCTGTCGGCCGCGCCGTCGCCGACGAGGACTCCGGTTCCATGAGGCCGATCCTCGTTCCGAGCCCCTCGGCTTCGCTCCTCGGGATGACACGGGTCGCTGCGCTCCTCGCAATGGCCGGGGGCGCGCTGCTGGCCGCGACGCGGCCCGTGCAGCCGCCGGCCGCCTTCGTGACGCGCGGCGTCGGTGTGACGATGCGTGACGGGGTGCGCCTCGAGGCTGACGTGCTGCGACCGGCCGAGGGCGGGCGGTTCCCGACGCTCGTTTACCGGACCCCCTACGACCGCAAGCGTTCGGAGGAGAACGACGTCGTCCGGGCCGCCGTGGCGCGGGGATATGCCGTGGTGCTCGAGGACGTGCGCGGCCGCTACGGATCGCAGGGTGCGTTCGTCCCGTACATCAACGAGGGGCGGGACGGGTACGACACCATCGAATGGGCCGCCGCGCAGCCGTGGTCGACCGGCGAAGTCGGCACGTTCGGGTTGTCGTACCCCGGCGCCGTCCAGTGGCTGGCGGCCGTCGAGTCGCCGCCGCACCTCAAGGCCATGGTACCGGCGATGACATTCTCGACGCCGCGGAATTTCTTCTACGCGGGCGGAGCCTGGGACCTTTCGTGGCTCGCCTGGATCTGGGACAACATCGCGCCCGACGCGCGGCGACGCGCGGATCTCCCGGGGCCGCGCACGGGCAAGGAAGCCGCGGCGGCCTGGGACCGTCTCCAGCCCCCGCTGCCGTTCCGGCTGCCGCTCTCCGACGTTCCCGAGCTGCGCGGGCCGTCCCCTTACTATTTCGACTGGCTCGCGCACCGGCCGGGGGACCGGTGGTGGGACTGGGCCGAGTTGCGCGGCCGCTACGGTCGGGTCGGCGCCGCCGTACTGAACTTCTCGGGCTGGCACGACGAGGCCTATGGCCCGGAGGGAGCGATCACGAATTTCCTCGGTCTCCTCGCGGCCCGACGGGGCGATGGCGATGTCCGCACGCGGCTGATCCTCGGCCCCTGGACGCATGGCGGCGAGGACTCGGACCGGTCCGGAGACCGCATCTTTGGCCCGAGGGCTCCGATCGCATACGCGGAGCTCATCCTGTGCTTCATGGACCGTTACGTGCGAGGCATCGAGAACGGGGTCGATCGCGAGCCGCGCGTGAGCGCGTTCGTGATGGGAGAGAACGTCTGGCGCACCGGCGACACGATGCCGCTGCCCGGAACGCAGCCGCTTTCGCTGTACCTCGTCCCCGGCGGCAGGCTTTCCACCCGGCTTCCCGCGACTGCTCCGGACTCCCGCCGACTCTCGTCCAGCTCCTTCGTCGCGAATCCGGCGAAACCGGTCGTCGACCCGTACGGCACGAAGCCCGGCGCTCACGATTACCGGGCGCTCGCCGGACGCTCCGACGTCCTCGTCTTCGAGACCGAGCCGCTGGAGGAGCCGCTGCGCGTCGTCGGCCCGATCGAGAGCGAGATCTTCCTCTCGGCCGATGCCCCCGACGCGGACCTCTGGGTCAAGCTCGAGGACGTCCTTCCGGACGGGACCGCCTGGAACCTCTCGAGCCCGGGCACCGACGTCCTCCGTGCGAGCGAGCGCGACGGGGGAGCCGCTCCGGAGCCTCTCGCGCCGGGAGAAATCGTGGTGATGCGGTTGCCGAACCTGCGGACCGGGAACCTGTTCGGGAAGGGTCATCGCGTGCGTGTCGTGCTCTGCGGAAGCTTCATGCCCCACTTCTCGCGAAACCTGCAGACCGGCGAATCCGAAGCCGACTCCGCGAAGATGCGCGCGGCCGCGATCCGGATTCACCACGACACGGCGCACCCGTCGCGGATCGTGCTGCCCGTGGTTCCCGAGGCGGACGAACCATGAGCCCGAAGCGGCCGCTGGTTCTCGTCCTTCTTGCCGTCCTTCCGGCCTGCGCTCGCGGCGGGATGCGGACGGAGGAGGTCTGGATCCCGATGCAGGACGGCGTGCGCCTGGCGGTCACTCTTTTTCGCCCGGACGCAGAGAAAGGGGGCGAGCGGCGCCCGGTCGTCTTCGAATACCTGCCGTACCGCAAGGACGATGGGACCCTTGCCGGCGACTATCCGCTCTATGCCTACATGGTCGCACGCGGCTACGTCGGGGCCCGCGTGGACATTCGCGGCACGGGCAGGAGCGAGGGCCGGCCGCCCGATCGGGAGTACTCCGAGCAGGAGCAGCAGGACGGGGTCGAGGTGATCGCGTGGTTCGCCCGCCAACCCTGGTCCAACGGCAGTGTCGGAATGTGGGGGTTCTCCTGGGGCGGGTTCAACTCGATCCAGATCGCCGCGCGGCGTCCACCGGGGCTCAAGGCGATCGTCCCGATCGAAGCGACCGAGGATCTCTTCCAGGACGACATCCATTACATCGACGGCCTCTTCCACGTCGACGAGTACGAGCTGTCCATGGAGGTCCAACCCGCAATCACACGTTTTCCCGATTTTCCGCTCGACGAGAAGAGTCTGGCCGAGCGATTCGACAATCCGCCGTGGTCCCTGCTCTACAAGACGCAGCAGCGCGACGGTCCGTTCTGGAGGCGCGCGTCGTTGAATCCAGGACGCTACGACGCAATCCAGGTGCCGACCCTCCTGATCGGCGGCTGGTACGACGGCTATCGCGACTCGATTCCGCGGATGCTCGAGAACCTGAAGGCCCCGGTCTGGGCGATCGTCGGCCCGTGGAACCACTCCGGACCCGACTCGGGCGACCCGGGGCCCCCCATCGAATGGCGCCGCGAGGCCGTGCGTTTCTTCGACCAGTTTCTCAAGGGGCAGGACACGGGGATGGAGAAGCAGCCGCGGCTCGCAGTTTACGTACGCCGGGCCTATCCTCCGGGCACCGAGGGCAAGGCCATTCCCGGTGAATGGCGCTTCGAGGATGGATGGCCGATTCGCCGCGAACGCGCGACGACCCTGCATCTGACGGCGGAGCACACGCTCGCCCGGGAGGCCTCGACGCCGGCCACGCACGAGCTCGCCTGCGTGCCTTCGACCGGAGAGGCCGCCGGCTTCTGGTGGGGTGAGCTCACGCCGGACCAGCGGTCTGCGGACGCGTGGAGCCTCGTCTACGATTCCGGCCCTCTCGCGGAGGACACCGAGATTCTGGGATTTCCGAAGGCGCTGCTGCGCGGGTCGGCCAGCGCGCCGCTGGCGAACTGGTTCGCCCGCCTCTCCGACGTCGCGCCCGACGGCCAGGTCACGCTGGTGACGGGCGCCGGTCTCTCCGGGGCGCAGCGCGACTCCGCGACGACCCCGACACCGCTCGTACCGGGCCGGGTCTACCCGATCGAGGTCGAGATGCACTTCACGTCGTGGGTGTTCCCGAAGGGACACCGTGTGCGCCTGGCCGTCTCGAACGCGCTCTGGCCGATGATCTGGCCGACGCCCTACACGATGACGACGGGACTCGCGCTCGGCGGGGCGGACGGCTCGCGGCTGGTTCTGCCCGTCATTCCCTTCGCCCCGCGCCCGAGGCCGGACTTCGGAGAGCCCGAGCCGTGGCGGGACACGTCGGGCGTGAAGTCGACAGGAGGGGCCTGGCCGGGCACGTGGACGATCTGCCGCGACGCGGTGCGCGGCACCTCACACGGGGACTGGAGCGGTGCCTCGACGACCGAGTATCCCTGGGGTCGTGTTCAGCTCACCGAGCAGTTGACCTACGATGTCGCCGACGCCCATCCCGAGGGGGCGAGGGTCGCGGGCGACGCCACGACGACGGTCGCGCTGAAGGACAGGACTCTGGCGTGGCGGGCGATTCTCGAGGTCTCGGGCGACGCGAAGAACTTCTTCTATCGGTTGAAACGCGAACTGCGAAAGGACGGCGTCCTCGTTCGCGAGAAGGCTTGGCAGGAGACGATTCCTCGAGATAATCAGTAGACCGGGCCGGTGGGACCGGGAGGCCTCCGAATGCCGATTACGTACCGCATCCAGAAGGAGCGAGGCTGGGTCGTCACGGAATGCACGGGCGGGGTGACTCTGCCTCAGGTCGTGGCCCACTTCGACGCGCTGGAGCGTGACCCCGACTGCCCGCCGCGGCTCGAGGTGTTGCTCGACCTCTCCGGCATGACATCGCTCCCCGACAGCCCCCAGATCCGGGCCGCCGCCGAGCGTGTCGGACTGGTTCCCAACGTCGTCTTCGGGAAGTGCGCGATCGTCGCCACCCGGGAAGCCGCGCTCGAGGTGGCGCGCATGTTCGAGGTCTTCGCCCGCGGCCACTTCGCGGCGGTCCGCTCGTTCCGCCAGCGCCGCCAAGCCGAGGAGTGGCTCGATCGTCCCTAGATTGGTGCGGAATTTGGTGCCCTCGCATCGCGAATAGTCTCCCGACCGGAGGGAGGGAGGAGGTTCGCGATGCGGGAGCCGCAGCGTAGCGAGGGATCAGGCGAACGGTCGAGCCCCTTTGGACGAGCCTTTCGCCGGTGCGCCGCAAGGCGCAGATCCCGAGCGAGCGGAGGCGACGGTCATCCGGGAGGCCACGCCATGGGGCGGCCGCCGAGCAGGTGGAAGTGGAGGTGAAAGACCGTCTGGCCTGCGCCTTCTCCGTTGTTGGCCACAAGACGATAGTGGTCGAGCTTGAGGTCCCGGGCGATCGCAGCCGCGCGCGCGACGACTTCGCCCACCGTCTCGCGGTCCTCGGGGCCTGCGTCGGCGAGCTTCGGGATGTGTTTTCGCGGGATGACCAGGATGTGTGTCGGCGCCCGCGGCGCGATGTCGTGAAAGGCATAGACCCGATCGTCGGAGTAGGCGGCCTTCGAAGCGATCTCGCCCGCGGCGATTTTGCAGAAGAGGCAGTCTTTCATCGGGGGTCCTCAAATTCGAAATGCGAAATTCGACTTCCGAAATTCATCTCACCCTCCTCACGTTCGCTCCGAGCCCCTTCAGCTTCTCCTCCATCCTCTCGTAGCCGCGGTCGAGGTGGTAGACGCGGTCGATCGTCGTCTCGCCCTCGGCCGTGAGGGCGGCGATCGCGAGGGCCGCCGACGCCCGCAGGTCGCTTGCCATGACGCGTGCCCCGGTCAGACGGGATGGCCCCTCCACGACCGCCCAGCGCCCCTCCAGGCGGATCCGGGCGCCCATGCGGACGAGCTCGGCAACGTGCTGGAAGCGGTTTTCGAAGATCGTCTCGGTGATCGTCGCCACCCCCTCCATGCCGGCCGAGAGCGCCATCCACTGCGCCTGCAGGTCGGTCGGAAATCCCGGATACGGGGCCGTGGCGACGTCGTGGGATTGGAGTGGCCCGTCGGCCCGCACGCGGAGCGTGTCACCCGAGGCCTCGACCTTCGCTCCGGCCGCGGCGAGACGCGTGGTCATTGCCGTCAGATGCTCGGGGGCGCACCGGCGCAGGGAGACATCCCCGCGGGTCGCCGCGGCGGCGATGGCATACGTGCCCGCCTCGATGCGATCAGGGATGATCGCGTGTGCCGCGGCGCGGAGGCTCTCGACTCCCTCGATGACGACCGTCTCGGTCCCGGCCCCGGCGATTTTCGCGCCCATCGCGGTCAGCATCCGCGCGAGGTCCACGACTTCCGGCTCCCGGGCCGCGTTCACGAGCCGCGTGGTGCCGCGCGCGAGGGTCGCCGCGAGCATCACGTTCTCCGTGCCGGTGACCGTCACGGTGTCGAAGACGATCTCTGCCCCGGTCAGTCTCGCCGCCGTGGCCTCGACGTAGCCGTGCTCGAGCCGGACCTCGGCGCCGAGCTTTTCGAATGCTGCCAGGTGCAGGTTGATTGGCCGCACGCCGATCGCACATCCCCCCGGCAGCGAGACGCGCACCGAGCCGCTGCGCGCGAGCAGAGGACCGAGAACGAGAACCGACGCCCGCATCGTCTTCACGAGCTCATAAGGGGCATCGGCCGAACCGATCGTGTGCGCTTCGATCGTCGCGGCGGTCGCGTCTTTCTCGACCCGGGCGCCGATGTGCTGAAGGAGCTTCCCGAGCGTCCGGATGTCGCCGACGTTGGGCAGGTTTGTCAGCTGCACCGGCTCGCTCGTGAGTAGCGCCGCCGCGAGGCAGGGGAGGGCGGCGTTTTTCGCGCCCGAGATCCGGACCTCGCCCGAAAGGCGCGAGGGCCCCTCGATCAGGAACTTGTCCACGGCTTGCGGATTCTACTGACTCGCTCAGCCGAGGACTCGAGGCGGGCGAGGCAGATGCGGGGGATGCCCTCGAGGTCGGGCTCAATCTTGAGGAAACGCCAGACCGGCCTCGCCAGAATCTCGGAACGCACCGCCTCGCCCTGACCGAACCCGATCTCGAAGACGAGCAGCCCCTGCGGCGCCAGGTACGCCGCAGCCGATGCCAGCAGTTGCCGGATCGCGGCGAGGCCGTCGTCCCCGGCAAAGAGGGCGCGCCGCGGATCGTGATCCCGGACCGTCGAGGGCAGGTGCGGGGATTCGCCGATTGCCAGGTACGGGGGATTGGACAGGATGACGTCGAAACGGGTCGAGCCGAGCGCGGAGAGCCAGTCGGATGCGAGCAGGCCGAGGCGGGGCAGTACGCCGTGGTGCTTCGCGTTCTGGCGAGCCAGAGCGAGGGCGTCCACCGAAATGTCGAGCGCGACGGCGCGCGCGTCCGGCCGCTCGAGGAGATAGCTGATCGCGATGATTCCGCTGCCCGTGCCGGCGTCCAGGACGCGGCGCGCATCGGGAGCCTCGCGCAGGGCCTGTTCGAGCAGGACCTCCGTCTCCGGCCGCGGCACGAGCGCTCGACCGTCCACGCGGAACGGGCGGCCATAGAAATCCCACTCGCCGATCAGGTGCTGGACCGGAACGCCGGTCAGACGCTTCTCCCACATGCCCGAAAATCGCGCGGCCACGTCGGCCTCGAGCGTCTGGCGCGGGTCGAGGGCGAGGGGCGACTTGCCCCCGAGAGCGTGGGCCAGCAGCAGCCGCGCGTCCCAGAGACCCGCGTCCCCTCCGGCCGCGATGGCTCGGGAGGCAGCCGTCTCGAGAAGCTCCTTGATGGTCACGAGGAGAAGTTATCAGTTGTCAGTTCACGGTTTCGGAGAATCCTTCGCTGAAAACGGAGAGCTGAAAACCGAGAACGGACAGCTTCCCTCAAGCCTTCGCCAGCTCGTCCTTGAGCCGCTCGGCCTGGAAGTGGGACGAGATCGGCTCGACGAGCTCGTCGAGGTTCCCGTCGAGAACGTCCTGGAGTCGATGCGTGGTGAAGCCGATGCGGTGGTCCGTGATGCGCGACTGCGGGAAATTGTACGTGCGGATCTTCTCGGAGCGGTCGCCCGATCCCACCATCTTCTTGCGCTCGGCGGCGATCGCGCCTTCCTGCCTGGCCTGCTCGATCTCGAGCAGTCGCGCCTTGAGCACGCGCATGGCCTTGGCCTTGTTCTTGATCTGGCTGCGCTCGTCCTGGCACTGCACCACGAGCCCGGTCGGCAGGTGCGTCAGGCGAACGGCCGAATACGTCGTGTTGACGCCCTGGCCGCCCGGTCCGGAGGCGCAGAAGCGGTCCACCCGGATGTCCTTCTCGTCGACTTTCACGTCCACGTCTTCGGCCTCGGGGAGGACCGCGACCGTGGCCGCCGAGGTGTGAATCCGGCCGGAGGCCTCCGTCGCGGGGACCCGCTGCACGCGGTGGGCGCCGCCCTCGTACTTGAGCCGCGAATACGCCCCCTCGCCCTCGATCAGGGCCGTGATGCTCTTGATTCCGCCGATTCCCGTGTCGTCGCGGTCCACGATCTCGACCTTCCACCTCCGGCGCTCGGCGTAGCGCTGGTACATGCGGAAGAGCTGCGCTGCGAACAGGGCGGCCTCGTCGCCGCCCGTGCCGGCGCGGATCTCCAGGAACACGTTACGCGAGTCGTTCGGGTCCTTCGGGAGCAGGAGGAGTTTGACCTCCTGCGCGATCCGCTCGAGCCGCTCGGTCAGCGCGGCGCGCTCGGAGGCCGCCATCTGGTACAGCTCTTCGCCCGGGGAAAGGGATTCGACGAGCTCACGGGCGCCGTCGAGCTCCCGCTGGACCTGGCGCTGCTCTTCCACCTTGGCGACGATGGGCTCGAGATCCGAGAGGGCCTTCTGGGCCTCGCGCACCGCCCGGTGATCCTGGACGAACTGCGGGTCGGCGAGGCGCCCACGGACTTCCTCGTACTTGCGGCGGATGTCTTCCAGCTTTTCGAACATGTGCAGCTCTCAGCTGTCAGCGTTTAGCTGTCAGCCAAACAGACGTTCCGTATGCCGCTAGAGAGCGGCGCCGGAGAGGAGACGAGAAGCGATGGGGCGCATTCCCGCGGCCGGCCAGCTAGGCCGGGGAGCCGGCCGCCTTCTTCTCGTAGCGCTTTCGGAAGCGCTCCACGCGGCCGGCCGAGTCGACGAGCTTCTGCTTTCCGGTGAAGAACGGGTGGCATTTGCTGCAGATCTCGATGCGCAGCTCCTTCTTCGTGGAGCGGGTGGTCCAGGTCTCGCCGCAGGCGCAGTGGACCAGGACCTCGTGCAGCTCGGGGTGGATGTTGGGCTTCATGGAACGGCGGATTCTACGGAAGAGAGCCCCGCAACGCAAGCCCCCGTCGCGGCCGGGGCGTTTTCGGCCGTTGGGGGCTCGGTCGCGCAGGCAGGTTAGAATCCCCAAGCCTAAGGCGACCTGTGTTTTACCTTTACGTAACAGCTCCCGGGATGGCCGCGCGGAAGGTCTCTCTCGACCGCCCGGTGACGACGATCGGGCGCTCGTCCATGAACGACCTGCCGATCTCGGACAAGATGCTCTCGCGGCAACACTCCCGGATCGTGCGTGGTAACGACGGCGGCTTCACGGTGGAGGACCTGGGCTCCCGCAACGGTACGTTCTTAAACGGCGAGCGCCTGACGACCGTCCAGGTCCTGAAGCCGGGCGATCGGATCACGGTCGGCGGTGTCACCCTCAAGGTCGAGTCCGAGTCGACCACGCGCGTGCGGATCGAGGGTGGCGGCGAGGATCCTCTGGACAACACGATTCTGAAGGCGTCGGCCGAGCTGCTGCGGGCGCACGCGACGGAGACCGACCCGCGCCTGCCGGCCGACCAGATGGGCAAGCTCATCGAATCCCTGCGTGTCGTCAACGAGCTCACGGTCGAGCTCTTGCGGGACATCTCGGTGGACGAGCTCCTCGGGTTTCTGATGGACAAGGTCTTCGAGACCCTCAAGCCCGACCGTGGGCTGGTGCTGTTGAAGTCGGCCGCGACCGGAGAGCTCGCGCCCGCGGTCGTGCGCGTGGCCGAAGGGATCTCGGCCGAGGACATCCGCCTGTCGAAAACCCTGGTGGCCGCCGTCGTCGAGAAGCGCAACGGACTGCTTCTCATGGACACGACGACCGGCTCCGGCGTCTCCCTCGCCGATTCGATCCGGCTCTCGGGGATCAAGTCCGTGCTCGCCGCGCCGCTGGAGAACGAGGGCGAGGTCGTCGGCCTGATCTACGTCGACTGCCGCGTCGGCCACCGCTCCTTCGAAGAGGCGGACCTGCGCCTGCTGACTTCGCTCGCCAACGTCGCCGCGGCGAAGATTCAGAACGCGCGGCTCATGGCGGAGAACGCCGAGAAACGCCAGATGGACCGCGAGTTCGCGCTTGCTCGGGAGATCCAGCAGAGGCTGCTGCCCGAGGAACCACCGCCCCTGCCGGGGTACGAGCTCCACGGCTCCAACGTGGCGTCGCGCCAGGTGTCGGGCGACTACTTCGACTTCCGCCCGCGCAGCGACGGGAAGATCTATGCCACGATCGCGGACGTGTGCGGCAAGGGCGTGGGGCCGGCGCTGCTGATGGCCTCGCTGCAAGCGTCGTTCCACGCCTGGGCGGACGAAGGGGTTCCCGTCGCCGAAATGACCGGGCGCTTGTCCGAGGCGATCTCGCGGCGCACCGGGCCGGACCGCTTCATCACGTTCTTTCTCCTCATCCTGGACCCGTCGAGCGGCGAGGTCGAGTACACCAACGCCGGGCACAACCCCGGCCTGCTGCTCCATGGCGACGGATCCATGGACGAGCTCGGCTCGCACGGACTCCCGCTCGCGCTCTTTCCGGGAAAGCCCTACGGCTCATCGAAGCTGATCCTCAAGCCGGGCGAGCTGCTGTGCCTCTACACGGACGGCGTGACCGAAGCCAACGACCCCGAGGGAACGGAATTCGGGATGCCGCGCTTGAAGGAGTTTTTGGCGGCGCAGGTCAATCGGGCGACGTCGGACATCGAAACCGCGCTCGGCGAGGCTCTCGATGACCACGTCCGGGGGGAGCCTTTCGCGGACGACCGGACCCTGGTGATGGTACGGAGGCTGCCGGTCTAGTCGGGAGGGTCTCGTCCCGGCGCTTCCCGACCCCTCTCTAACTGTCCCGGATTTCCAGTCGCTTGATGATCTCGTGCAGGGTCGTGGGCTTGATCTTCAGCAGCTCGGCCGCGCGCTTCTGGATTCCGCCGGTGCGGCGCAGCGCGGTCCGGATCAGCCGGCGCTCGTAGTCCTCGACGAGCTGCTTGTACGTCGCGCCATTTTCCGGCAGCCGGATGGGTAGCTCGCCGCGGTCCGGTGTCAGGACCGTCTCGGGCAAGAGGCCGAGCCCGACCTGGCCCCCCGGCGGGCACAGCACCACGGCCCGCTCGAGCGCGTTCTCGAGCTCGCGGACGTTGCCCGGCCAGTCGTGGTCGAGCAGGGCCCGGTAAGCCTCCGGATCGATTCCCGCGATCGACTTCTCGTTCTCCGAGGCGTAGAGGCGCATGAAGTGCTCGGCCAGCAGCGCGATGTCTTCGCGGCGCTCGCGCAGCGGCGGAATCGCGATGTTGATGACGCAGAGCCGGTAGTACAGGTCGTCCCGGAAACGGCCCTCGGCAACCATCTTCTTCAAGTCCACGTTGGTCGCCGCGATGATGCGCACGTCGACCGTTTGCGTCTCGACGCTGCCGACCCGCATGAACTCCTTTTCCTGGATGACGCGCAGGAGCTTGGCCTGGGTCTCCATGCTCACGGTGCCGATCTCGTCGAAGAAGATGGATCCGCCGTCGGCAACCTCGAAGAGGCCCTTCTTGTTCGCGATCGCGCCGGTGAAAGCGCCCTTGACGTGGCCGAAGAGGTTGGACTCGAGCAGGTCCGCGGGCATGGAGCCGGAGTTGACCGTGACGAACGGGGCGCCCGAGCGCGGCGAATGGGTGTGGATGGCGCGCGCAACGAGCTCCTTCCCGGTCCCGCTCTCGCCCTCGACCAGGATCGTCGAACGGGAGGGGCCCGCCAGGCGCACCAGCTCGAACACGCGGCGCATGCCCGAGGACTTTCCGACGATGCGGCCGAGGCCGTAGCGCTGGGACAGCTCTTCGCGCAGGCGCCGGTTTTCTTCCGTGAGGCGCCGCGCCTCGGAGCCCTTGCGAAGCGTGAGGAGGACTTCCTCGTTCTGGAACGGCTTCGGAATGTAGTGGAAGGCACCCTGGCGCATGGCCTCGATGGCGCCCTCGATGGAGGAATACGCGGTCACGATCACGACGACCGCATCGGGGTCGCGCCGCAGCACATCGCGCAACACTTCGAGGCCGGGCCGGTCCGGTAGCATCAGGTCGAGGAGCACGACGTCGTAGGGCTCGGCATCGAACAGTGCGACGGCTTCCGCGGCCGACGCGGCCGATCCGACCTGGTAACCCTCCCGCGTGAGGAGCGTCCCGAGGACGTCCCGGATGACCTCCTCGTCGTCGACGACGAGGACTCTCACGACGGTGATCCTGGCGGAATCAGGGGCAATTCGACCCTCGCCTGCGCGCCTCCTCCGTCCCGCGGCGAGAGCTCGATCGTCCCGCCGTGCCGGGTCACGATGTCGCGGGAGATCGCGAGGCCGAGCCCGGTCCCTCCCGACTTCTTCGTCGTGAAAAACGGCTGGAAGACGCGCGACGCCGCCGTCGGCGTGAGGCCCGCCCCGCGGTCTGCCACGATGACCCGTACGCTCTCGCCGGAGCGCTCGAGACGGCAGCTCACGACGCCGCCGTCGGGGGAGGCGTCGCGGGCGTTCGTGAGGAGATTCACGAAGACCTGCTCGAGGTCGCGCGGGTCGCCGATGACCAGAGCCGGCGGCCCGTCGACATCGATGTCGAGCTCGAGGCGGCGGCCGGCGAACGCGGTCTCGACGGATTCCGCCGCATCGGCAAGCACTCCGCGCAGGTCGGTCTTCAAGGGCGTGCGCGGGCGCGGCCGCGCGAACTCGAGGAGGTTGTTGACGAGGTGCGCGGCCCGAAACGTCTGGCGTTCCATCTTCTTCAGGATCGGATACCGCGGATCGCCGGGCGAGGTCTCGGCCAGGAGCATCTGGGCGTAGGACGAGAGCCCCGCGATGGGGGTGTTGACCTCGTGGGCGACACCGGCGGCGAGGACGCCGAGCGAAGCGAGTCGTTCCCGCTCGGCCAGGGCGCGCTCGGCGCGGATGCGGTCGGTCATGTCCTCGACGACGACGACGCGCCGGTCGGGCGATCCACGGAAGGCGGACACGGAAAGCTGCAGGTCGCGCTGCTCGCCGTCCGGAGTCTCGAGCCGGGTCTGGAAGCGCCACTCGGCCTCGTTCTCGGGCGGCGCGCCGACCGAGACTCCCGGCAGGGCGTCGCCGAGCGGAAGGCCCTGAAGTTGCGCCTCGGTGCGTCCCACCAGCTGCGCGAAGGCCGGGTTCGACGAATGAATCCGCCCGTCGGCGTCCAGAACGACGATGCCGGACGACGAGGAACGGATGACGCTTTCCTGGTACTCCTGCAGGGTTCGGATCTCCTCGAGTCGCTCGGCCAGGGCTCCGTAGAGGCGGGCGTTCTCGTAGGCGAGGCTCGCCTGGGCGAGCACCGCCGTCAGGAGCGACTCGTCCTCGGAGGAAAGGGGCACGCGTCCGTCCTTGTGTCCGACACCGAGCGCGCCGACGAGCTCGCCGCCGCAGCGCATCGCGAAGAAGACGCGGTACCCGAGGGCGTGTAGCCGCAGCAGCGCCGCGGGCGGCGCGGGGCCGAACGCCGTGCCGCGCAGCCGCAGGCGATCCTCGGCCGCGAGAGCCTCGGCGAGGGCTGCGGCGTCGGGGTCGCGCCCGGGGCCGTCGAAGAAAAAGAGGGAGCACGGGACGACGCGTAGGGCCTCTTCGACGCGCTTGACGATCGCGTGGACCACTTCCTCGCGAGGCTGGGGCGACGCAAAGTCGCGCGCGATATCGAGCAGGGCGCGCCGCGCACGGTACGTGTCGTGGTACTGGATCCGTTCGAGCACGTCGGTGATGCGTTTCTTGACGGGCACGAGCAGCGACGCCAGGACGATCCCCGACCCGAAGGCGATGACGTTCTTGCCGGCCGCGGCCATGCCTTCGAGCGTCCGATCGAGCAGGGAGTTCAGGAGGACGAATGTCATGCCTCCGAGAAGGACCGCGGCGGTCGTTCCGATCGCCTCGCGCACGAAGATCTCGACGTCCCAGAGCCGCCACTTGAGGATCGCGTAGGCGAAGGCGAGCGGAATGAACACGAGGGGCACGACGGCGGCACTCGACAGCAGCGGAGATTCCAGGCCGAACGCTCGCGGCAACGCCGAGAGCAGGAGGAACGGCGCCAGCCCCACGATGACCCCGAGGCCGATCCACCGGACCTGTTTCTCGGCCTCCGCGTCCTCGCGGCGCCGCAGAAGCTCGATCAGGCGGGCGAGGACGGCAATGACGTACAGCGCGAAATAGAAGAACCAGAACCGCTCGAAGCCCTCCAGGAGCGCCGCGGCGAAGGGCGAGGGGCGCGCCGCGAGCAGCCCGATCTCGCCGGCGATGTACGCCGCGGCCGGGAGGTAAAGAACCGGCAGGACGCGGCGCGCGCGCGTCGGGCGGGGAAAGATGAGAAAGAAGTGCAGCAGCAGGGCCGGGAGGACGGCCCGAAAGAAGTCCTCGGCGAGCCACATTGCCTTCCAGATGGCATCCCGCGGCCCGGCGGGCGTCATCACGTAGATCGCGAAGGAGGAAAGGCACAGCGCCCAGAAAACCGCGGTCGCGGGCGTGCGCTCGCGGGCCACCGTGAAAAGGCCGATGATCAGGTACAGAAACCCGACGAACGCGAGAAAGAGGTAGGTGGCGTCGAAGCGCACGGACGGCCCCTCGAGGGATACGCCGCGGACTTCGCCGGCCGGCGAGAGAACCACCAGCTCGTGCGGGAACGGCTTGCGCGCGAGCTGTTTCTCGGGATTCCCGAGGGACCCCGCCGCCTGTCCGTCGGCGAGAATGATTCTGTCTCCGGGCGAAAGCCCGGCGCGCGCCGCGGCGCTCGTCGGGCCAACGGCCGAGATGACGAGCGCTCCGCCGTCCCGATCGAGCGTGAGCCCGGCTGCCGAGAAGCTGTCGACCTTGCGGGCGAACGAAACGAAGGCAACGGCCACAGTGGCCAGGGTCAGAATCCCCAGCGCAAAGACCAGGAGCTTTCTCGCGACGCCGTTCACCACGTTCGATTCAGCAATCCGAATGCCATGCGGACGATTGGTTCGTAACTAAACAAGCCTTGTATTTGCAATACTTCTGGTCAGCGCGGTATGCAGGCTGACGATCTGAAATCAAGAATTTGAATATAGTCCAAAAAAGAATTGGAGGCTGCCTGTTGTCATCCCGAGCGAAGCGGGAGACCTCTTTCGAGTCACCGACCGGCTAGTCAAGGGATCGCTGCGGTCTGCCGGCCCTGGATGACCCGAGGCGCGCAGCCTGGCGGGTCAGAACGAGACGGCGACGCCGCCGAGCAGGCGGTTCGCTGTGGCCGTCTCGTTCTTCGGGTCGGTGAACAGGTTGCCGCGCGCGTTCTCGAAGGCGAGCAGCAGCTTCCACGCGGCGCCGAAGGGAGACAGGCCGACGACCGAGAGGTCCTGGGCGACCGACAGCGCGAGCTTGTCGGAGTTGTTGGAGATCCCCGCCGCCGGAGTCTTGAGGTCCTGCCGGATGCTCCGAACCACGATCGCGATTCCCGTGTGCGTCGGCAGGATCTCGACGGAGGCGCGAGCGGACCAGAAGGTGCCACGGTTTTCCGTAATGCCATACGCGGCGAGACTCTGCGCCGAGATGTCCCCGTCGATCGCGCCGTAGCGAACGGCGACGCTGCCGGAAAGCGTGTTGGAGAGGCGCTGCTGGACGGACGCCCGGCACTGGCGCACGGTGTTCCCGTCGAGCAGGTAGACGCTGTCGAAGTCCGTCAGAAAGTCACCGCCGAAGAAGGCGCGAACGAGCTCGCCCATGCGTTGCTCGGAGACCTCGACCTGCATGGACGAGTCCGCCCCCGTGGCGCGCTCGATACCGACGGTATAGGCCTCGGTGGCCGCCGGCTCCTGGCTGTCCTCGATCGAGGCGACGCGCGGCATCACGGCCACGGCGCCCGCCGTGGATCCGGCCACGCGGTAGAGCCCGCGGACGTACACGGTTGCCGGACCGAGGTCGTAGCGTGCGGTCAGGACGGGAGCGATGCCGTAGGCCGACTCCGTGCTTCCGATGTAGCGGGCCACCACGCCCCCCTCGAGCGAGGCACGCTCGGAGAGCCGGACCGAGGTCGAGGCCGCCAGATCGGCGTCGGGAGCCGACTGCACCAGGACCCCTTCGGCTGCGACGCCGGCGGCTCCGACGTTCGTGTCGTGGTGGCGGTAGGTCATTCCCAGGGCCACGCCCGGTGTGTCGGCGGCCGGACGAGCGTACTGCGCTGCGACTTCCCAGGTCCGGGAAGAGATCGGAAAGATGGTCGTTCCAAACGCCGTCGCGCGATAGAGGTTGGTTTCTTCGAAGTAGCGCGCGGCGACGGACTCGACGCGCCCCTTCTCGGCGCCGCGGCTCCAGGTGACGGCGTGGGCCTGAAGGCTCGCGGGATTGTCCCCGAAGGAGAGGGCATTGCGCCGCGTCGTCACGCTGACGCGTTCGGCCGCGGAGGGCGCCACGTCGAGCGCGAGCCCCGCGGCGTTGCCGGTCGTCGTTTCGCCCGGCGCATCCACGTTGCCGAGCTTCGCATAGTCCCCGGCGATCCCGTAGCTCCAGCCGTTCGGCAGTCCGCCGTGCAGGCCGACCACCGCCCGGGACAGCGCGGTCGACGAAGACTGGGCCGCGACGTCGGTCATCGTCTGGACTTCTCCGGCGACGACGCGGTTGAGCGGCGCGCGTGCCGACGCGACGGGCGCCGTTTCGGCGGCATCGTCGATCGAGATCTCGCGCAGGACGTCGGAGGGAAGCCGATCGCGCAGCTCCCAGATGCTCGTTGGCGCGATCGCGCCGGTCGAGGATCCGGCACTCTTGCGCGTCAGGCTGATTGACACGGTCGACACTTGATCGGCCGCGGCCTGGTGCCAGAGCCGCTGCAACGCGGGCTCGAAGCCCTTCTTGTAGGCGACGAGATCGTAGACGCCCGCGGGGGCCGATGGCAGCAGGAAGGTGCCGTCGCCCGCGGTGCGAATGCGGGAGAGCGTGTTGTCTCCGATGTTGTAGAAAATGACGAGCACGCCCGAGAGCGGCGCCTGCATGTGACGCACGACACCAGAAATCGGGGGCGCGGGGGGAGGAGCCGCGAAGGCCTCGCTGCCTGTCACCGAGAGCAACAGGGCCAGAAGAGCGGGGGCGATGCCGTGCCGTCTCATAAGCCGGGCCCGAGGGTCCGAGACGGAAGTATAGATTTCTGCGCTGTCAATTGCCAATCGATGGGGGAAAAAAACCGGGAATTTTCATCCCAAGAATGCGCCAAGGAAGGGGTTATCCTCCGGGGCCCCGGAAGAGCCCGCGCAGCACGTGGCCGGCGATCGACGGGTTCTCCTTGAGCCGCCGGACCGAATAGGCGTACCAGGCCTCGCCGTACGGCACGTAGACCCGCAGGCGATGCTGCTCCTCGACGAGCCGCCGGCGCAAGGTCCCGGCGACCCCGAGCAGCATCTGGAACTCGTACGCCTGGCGCCCGAGCTTCCGGCGAGAGACCAGATTCCTCGCCCTGTTGACCAGGGTCGGGTCGTGGGTGGCGATCCCGACGTAGCTGCCGGCGTCGAGCAGCGTCTCGACGAGCTGCATGTAGCTGTCGCGGATCTGCTCGCGGTCCTGGAACGCGATCGCGGGCGGTTCGACATAGATTCCCTTGCAGACCCGGACGTTGCCGCCGACGGCGGCGATGCGGCGCGCGTCCGCGAGGCTGCGGTGCAGGTAAGCCTGCAGCACGATGCCGACCTTTTCGTAGCTCTGCCGGGTCTCGAGGAAGATCCGGATCGTCTCCTCCGTGACGGAGGAATCCTCCATGTCGATCCGCACGAAGATCCCGCGGGTCCGGGCAGCCTCGACGATCCGGCCGAACTGTCGGCGGCATTCCGCCGGGTCGAGCTTCAGACCGAGAGCCGTGAGCTTGACCGAAATGTTCGAATCGAGACCGCGTGCGGCGATCTCGCCGAGCGCGTGCTCGTAGTCGATCACCGTCTGCTCGGTCTCCTCCCGGCGTGTGACGTCCTCGCCGAGCACGTCCAGGGTGGCCATGCAGCCCTCGGCATTGAGGCTTTTGACGAGTGCGACCGCGTCTCCCAGCGTTTCGCCGGCGACATAGCGCGAGGCAACCCTGTGGACGAGCGATTTGGGCGCCAGCGGCAGGGTCGCAACGATCAGCCGGTTGAGCGCTCTCACACGGGCTCCGGCGCGATGTCCGCGCGGGAAGCGCGCGCGAAGCACCAGACGGCGACGGTCTTCGCGCCGGCCCGCGCGAGCACCCGGGCGCACTCCCGCGCCGTGGATCCGGAGGTGGCAACGTCGTCCACGAGCAGGACGCGTCGCGCCGGGCCTCCTCGGACGCGGAACGCGCGGCGGACGTTGGCGGCCCGGCCCGCCGCCTCGACCCGGCTTTGAATCTCGGTCTCACGAACCTTTTCGAGTCGCTCTCCGGCAAACGGCAGGCCGAGCCGCTTTGCCAGAGACGCCGCCAGGATCGAGGCCGGGTGATAGCCGCGCGCCCTCCTTCCACGCGCCGTGGAAGGAACGGACACGACCTCGTCGACTTCGGGCAGCCCGAGCCGGTGGGCCATCGCGGCCCCCAGGCGGGGCCCGAGGTAGTCGGCGCCCTGGAACTTGAAGGCGAGCAGGATTTGCCGGGCCGAGCCCCGGTACGGCGCGGCGGCGCGCAGTCGGGCGAAGGCCGGAGGATCGAGGAGGCAGCGCCCGCAGAGCGCGGCGGCCGGCGCCGCCGGCAATGCCTCGTCGCAGCGGTCGCAGCGTTGCGCTTCGGGGAACGGCAACGCGTCCCAGCAGCCCCGGCAGACGCCCCCGCGAAAGAACTCCTCGGTATCGTTGCGGCGGCAGGCCAGGCAGACGGAAGGCAGGACGAATCTTGCCGCGGCCCTGACGAGTCCGATCACGCTCTTTTCGCCTCAGCGCTCGCGCCTCTGCGTCCGTAGACTTCAAGCGAGCGGCGGGATTCTACCGCTTCGACGCCGGCCAAGTTCCGGTAGAGTTCGTCGTGGCCCGGCCGGGTGGTCGTGCCTCGCAGCCCAAATCTTTGGAGGTGCCGGTGCCCAACTGCAGGAACCTCGTCGTATTCGCTCTGTGCGGTCTTGCTCTGGCGGCCTCCTCGGCGCGAGCAGAGGACTGGGGTGTCGGCGCGGCCTACGGCTCCGTCAACAACATCGAGAACACCTTCACCCTGGAGGGCTTCAAGCCGAGCGAGTACACGATCTGGGTGGACTACAAGATCGAGAAGTGGACCGTGCTGCGGCTTCTGTACGGCTCCATGTGGACGCCCCAGGCCTATGCCGGCCAGACCACCGAGACGCCCACGGGCTCCACGACCGTGCCCGGCACCAAGGAGCGCATCAACTATTTTTCCGTGGACGTCGCCTATCACTTCTGGGACGGATACTTCACATCCGGGATCTTCATGGGCCTCGGCGGCTACGGGTTCAATCCGGAGCCGATGCCCCCGGGGTTCGCCGCGTACCAGGACAAGAGTCAGACGGTCTTCGGCTTCAGCGCGGGCGTCGAAGGAGAGTTTCGGGTGACGAAGATCTTCGGAGTCGTCCTGCGCCTGACGTACCATGACGTCTTCGCGGATCCGCATCGGCAGTTCTTGAATGCGGACGCGGGAGTGATAGCGAGATTCTAGAGGAGTGGCGAGTTGCTCCGGGCTCGAAGCTCAAGACCCTGATTTCGGCTCCTTCTCGCTCTTCTCGGGAATCAGCGGCAGCAGGGTGGACTCTTTCTTCGAGGAGAGCGAGATCTGGCACTGGATGCGCGTGACTCCCTTGATGGCGAGGATGCGGCGCTGCAGAAAATCGGCCAGCGAAGCCGTGTCGGCGGCTTTGACTTTCAGGCGGTAGGCAAACTCGCCGGCGAGGTAGTGGCATTCCTGGACGCCGAGCAGACGTTCGAGGTCGTCGACGAATCCCTTCTCGAACCGGGGGTGCTCGAGGGCGACGTCGACGTAGGCCGTGAGCGGGTAGCCCATCTTCTCGTGGTCGAGCAGGGCCACGAAACCACGGATCATCCCGTGGCGCTCCATCTTCTTGATGCGCTCGTTGACCGAGGGGGTGGTGAGGCCGACGGCTCCGGCGATCCGCGCCTGGGAGAGCTTCCCGTTGCGCTGGAGCATGTCCAGGATCCGCAGATCGATTTCGTCGATGCTCATGTACTAAAGCGCTCTCAATGCCGCCTTATAAGATTAGATGGTTCGAAGCTTAAGGCTAATAATATTAGTCTCCCCGACGGTGTCAATGGCCTAATTTCGGCGTGGCTATAATGCCCGCCGGGCATGGCTAAACGCGACTACTACGAGGTGCTTGGGGTCGCCCGGGGCGCTTCGGAGGCGGACGTCAAGAAGGCCTACCGCCGGCTTGCCCGCAAACTCCACCCGGACGTCAATCCTGGCGATAAGGCCGCCCAGAAGCGCTTCCAGGAGGTCCAGGAGGCCTACGAGGTGCTCAAGGACGGCGACAGGCGGCGAGCCTACGACCGTTTCGGCCATGCCGGGCCCGGGGGGCCCGGACAGGGGTTTCCGCCGGGTTTCGATCCGAGGGCGGCCGGGGGGGGCGGAGGCCCCGGTTTCGGAGGCGGCCCGGGCTTCGAGGGCTTTCATTTCGAGGCCGGCGATCTCGGCGACCTGTTCGGGAACCTCTTCGGGGGAGCCCGCCGCCAGCCGGCCGGACCGACACCGGGGGAGGACGTCCGTGGACAGATCGAAGTGCCGTTTGGCGACGCGGTGCTCGGGGGAACCGCCTCCCTCTCTCTGCGGCGCGAGCGCCCCTGCCCGGCGTGCAAGGGAAGCGGCCGTTCCGGAAAAGGGGTCTGTCCGAGCTGCCGCGGAGAAGGAACGGTCGCCGAGGCCGAGCGCGTGCGGATCAAGATTCCCGAGGGCACCGAGGACGGCGGCGTAATTCGGGTTCCGGGCAAAGGCGCGCCGGGATCGCGCGGCGGTTCGGCCGGCGACCTCTACGTGACGGTGCGCGTGGCCCCCCACGCGTACTTCGAGCGGCGCGGCAACGACATCCACGGCGAAGTCCCGATCACGGTGAAGGAGGCGTATGCGGGGGGCGAGATCGGCGTGCCCACTCTCGGCGGGACCGTGCTCGCCCGGATCCCCCCGGGCACGCAGAGCCGGCAGAAGTTTCGGCTGCGCGGCCAGGGCGTCAAGGACCCGCGCAGCGGGCAGGCGGGCGATCACATCTACACGGTGCGCGTGATGGTGCCGAAGGCGCAGACGCCGGCCGGTGTCGACGCTGCGACCCTGCTCGATTCCCTCTATGACGGGGACGTGCGAGCGGGGTTGCCGAAGGGACTCTAGACGGGGATTTCGGATTTCGGATTTCGGATTTTGGATTTTGGATTTCGAATTTCGGATTTGGATTTCGAATTTCGGATTTCGAATTTCGGAAGTCGAATTTCGGATTTCGGACTAATCGAGATTGGCGACAGTCTCGAGGACCTCCTCCGCGTGCCCCTCGGGCTTGACCTTCGGCCAGACGGCCGAGATCTTGCCTCGGGCGTCGATCAGGTAGGTCACGCGGTGCACGCCCATGTACTTGCGGCCGTACATGTTTTTTTCGCCCCAGACGCCGTACGCGCGGACGATCGTCCTATCGGTGTCGGCGAGCAAGGGGAAGGGCAGCGAGAATTTCTCGGCGAATTTCTTGTGCGACTTCGCGTCATCGACGGAAACGCCGAGCACGGCGATCTTGCGCTTGCGGAACTTCGACCACCCGTCTCGAAACGAGCAGGCCTCCTTCGTGCAGCCGGGCGTGTCGTCCTTGGGATAGAAGTAGAGGACGACCGGGCGGCCCTTGAAGTCGCCGAGCGAGACGGGCTCCCCGTCCTGATCGGTGGTCTGAAACGCCGGTGCCTTGTCGCCAATCGAGAGCAGGGCCATCCATTCCTCCCAAAGAAAGAGGAACGCGATTCTATCCTGGGAGTCGGTCGGGATCCCTCGGCGCTGCGGCGCCTCGGTATGACGTCGCGATCGTGAGATCGCGACGTCAGTTGCGCTGGGCCATCGCGTGGACGAGATCGCGCGCCTTTTCGTAGGGCATGGCGTCGTCGATCGCGATCGAGCGCAGAGGCGTCCAGTCGGCGCCTTCGAGCCGCGTGTACTTGAGCGCGTTCCCGTCGCGCCAGAACAGCGTCGGTCGGTAGCCCGACCCGATGGAGGTGCCCACGCCGGAATCCCGGGACGTGCGGGTGGCCAGAACCGGGGTCATTCGAGGGATCGGACCCTGGGTCGCGATGCTGACGATCGGAATGTGCCGGCGCTGCCACGTCAGGTTGCCCGGTTCCGATGGCTTGCCCTGATTCGCCGGGTAGCTGATCCGAATCACTTTGTGTTTCTGGTCGTGAAGGTCCGCGAAACTCGCGAGCACGTCCCCGGACAGGCCGTCGGCCTGAACGCTCGGAAACATGTAGCTGCCCGAGGGAATGTCGGCGTAGGGCGTCTCGCCGCCGCCTCCGAGCAGAACCGGGAGATCGTAGATGGTCAGGCTCGTGGGGTCGACGGCCGCTTCGTCGAGAAACAGCGTGGCGTATCGGGCCTGGCCGTACTGCGCGTCCTCCCACCAGATGACCGAAAGGATCGAGCTCGTTTTCGTGACGGGATTGTCGTGCTCGTCGAGGTACGACACCGGATGGTGCACGACCGTCATCTGGGGGTTGTAGGCACCCGAGAGCCCCTGATTCGGCAGGAGCCCGAAGTTGCGCCAGCTGCCGTCGCGGAGAACTCCGATGCGGACCTGCGAGAACGGAAACAGGTCCTCGCTCCAGAGGAGCAGGAGCGTGTGCGTCTGGTCGTCGAAGGCGAGCTGCAGGTTGCGCTTGTTGGCGGCGGAGGCCGTTTCGGGAATCAGCGCGGTCGCTGTCGTCCCATCCTGAGCTCGCGAAGTCCACTCGATCACTTTGTCGTCGGGGAATACCGTCGTGCCGACGACGCCCAGATCGGCGGCCCGGCCCGAGCGCACCACGTGGAGCGTACCGTCGGCCGTCAGCAGGGATTGCTCCTCGGCGGCCAGACTGACTCCCGGCAGTGCCGTGAGCGCCGCCGCAACCAGGAGACCGCGCAACCCGAGTCTTCGCATCATGCCCTGAGATTGATCATGCCCATCAGGCTGATCTGATGGAGGTAATTCTTCAACGCGGGGAAGTTCGGGTAGTAGTTCGCGAGCGCCTCGTAGTGCTCCTCGGCCGCCTGCTCGCGCCCCATCTCGCTGTACGTCTCGGCCAGCAGGTAATGGGCGTTCTTGACGACGTCGTTGCGGCCGAACTCCCTGCCGAGGCCAAGGGCCCGCGTGCCCCAGTTCTCGGCTTCCTCGACGTGGTCGAGCTTCAGCTCCGCAAAGCACAGGTCGAGGCAGGGATAGTCCATCGCCTGGCGTGAGCCGAGGCTCTCGAGCAGACTCAGGGAACGTCGAACGAGCGGCAACCCGAGAGGCACCGCATCGAGCGCGATGTGACAGTAGCCGAGATTGTCGGCCACGACCGCCGCTTCGCACGACTGCCCCTGGCCCTTCGCCTCGTACCCGTTGAGCGCCTCCTGGAAGAGAGACCGGGCCTGCGTGAAACGGCTCTCGTGGAGCTCGAGGTTCGCGAGGAGGTTGAGCGAGGCGGCCGTCCACTCTTCGAGGCCGAGCTCGCGGCTCTTCTGGAGAGCCCCCTGCGCGTAGAAGGATGCCTTCGCGTATTCGCCGCGCAACTCGTGCGCGTGCGCCGAGGCGTATCCGGCGAGCACCGAATTGGGGCTCCCCGGGTTGCGCAGGACGATTTCCTTCAGGCGCGACAGGTCGAAATCCTGCCGGTCCATCTCGAGCAGAGTCGTGGCCCGGTTACACGTGAACAGGTCCTCGAGCTCGCGGTCCTTCCAGGAGCGGGCCAGGGCGAGCCCGTCCTCGTAGAGCGTGAGCGCCCGCTCGTAGTCCCCGCTCCAGAGCGCGTCTTTCGCTGTCTTGCGGAGGAATTCGAGGTGCTTGCGGCGTTCGCTCATAGATTTGGAACCGAGGCTGACCGAATTATTAGCTCTCGGCCGCCCGGGTTCAACGCTTTTCTTCCTCTCCATCCGTCCCATCCGTCTCGTCCGCGGCCGCGTGGGCCCGGCTCTCTTCGTCTTCCCGCTCCTGGACCTTTTTGAAGCGGACGAAGTCGCGCACTTCCGTGCGTGCCTCGTCGGACAGCTCGCGGAACTCCGCCATGAGATCGCGGGCCTCGCGCTCGGCGGCGCTCTCGCTCTCCTCGAAGAACTCCCCCATCTTCAGGTCGAAGACCTGGAGGATCTTGAAGAGAGTGTCGAGGCCGACCTTGTACTCGCCCTGCTCCATGCGGGAGAGGTCCGACTGCGCCACGCCGATCTTTTCGGAGAGCTCCGTTTGCGTGAGGCGCCGCCCTTTGCGGAGCTCGCGAATCCGCGAGCCCACGAGCGCGATCTTGCGGGGAGAATGCGATGACATGGGTTGTCCTGGAAATGCTATTAGACCATACTTGCCTCGCACGTGAATCGGCCGCACGGACAGGTGCCTCGAAAGACCGGGGGTCTCGCCGCCAAATCTTTCCTTCTCAAGGAGATGGTGGTCCGGGACCTCCGTGCCCGCTATGCGGGATCTGGCCTTGGACTCCTCTGGGCCGTCGCGAACCCGATTCTCTGGATGCTTCTCTACACGGGCGTCTTCTCGCTCGTTCTTCGGGTGCCCGTCGAGCCGGGGTACGCGAGCTTTCCCGAGTTCCTCATGGCGGGGCTGCTTCCGTGGATGGCGATCCAGGAGGGGATCGCGCGCTCGGCGTCGGCTCTGGTGGACAATTCGGCGATGGTCAAGAAGACCGTGTTTCCTCTCGAGATGCTCGTGCTCTCGGTGGTCATCGCGTCTGCCGTCAACGAGGTCATCGCGCTCGCGATCCTCGGCGTGTATGTCGGGCTCCTCGGCCATCTGCAAGCGGCGTGGCTTCTGCTCCTGCTTCCGGCGCTCCTGCTTCAGGTGCTGCTCACGTTCGGCATCGGCTGCCTGGCGGCAACCCTGACGACTTTCGTGAGGGACACCACCCACGCGGTCGGTATCGTGCTGACGATCGGTTTTTACGCGACACCCATCGTGTATCCCGCCTCGCTCGTGCCGGCCCGCGTTCGCCCTCTGATCGAGGCCAACCCCATCGCGCACCTGGTCGACCTCTACCGGCGCGCGTTTACGCTGCATGCGGCGCCGTCGCCGGCGTCCGTCGCCTATCTGACTGCGTTCTGCCTGCTCGCCGCGGTGGCGGGTGTCGCGGTGTTTGCCCGCGCCCGCCCGCATTTCGCGGATCTGCTCTAGGACAGGCGAATTCGCGAATAAAGAAGGAAAGGCCGGGGTTGGCATGCGTTCGAGGGCGCCCCGAGAGATCGACTGGCCTGCTCCCTGCCACAGCACCGAGGAGGTTTCGTGAAAAAAGCTCTACTCCTGCTCGCTTTGTGCACCGCGATGGCCTGCTCGACGGGGGGCCCCAAGCCGACGGCCCCGTCGGCGCCCGCACCAAAGGCGCCGCCGCCGGTGCCGAGCGTGTTGCAGCGCACCGACCCCAACGTCGTCGAGGAAACCGACACCTACGTCATTACTCGCCTCCCGAAAGCGGATTACATCCGGGTGGACGATCGCCACGTCAAGCACCCCCTCATGGGCTTCACGGTCGAATTCTTCAAGGAGGACGACGCCTACTACTACGTGGTCAGCCAAAAGGTGCTGCCCGAGGAGGAGGCGCTGAAGAAGCAGCAGCTGGCCGCGTCGAAGGGCGCCCCGAGCGAGCCGATCGACGTCCGCAAGGAAAACGAACCCGTCGTCGTGCCCCCCGCCGATTTCGAGGACCTCGCTCCTCCGCGCGTATCGGGGCGGCTTCGGCTCGAGCAAGTCGAGAGCACCGGGCTGCCGACGGGGGGAATGTGGCGTGCCTCGTTCGTCATGGCGGACATGAACGGCGATGGCATCCTCGACATCGTCTCGCCCGCGGCCCGCGTCGGCGACGGGACGGCTCACATCTGGCTCGGCAACGGGAAGGGCGGCTTCTCGGAGTGGCCCCTGACCTTCACCGAGAACGGAAAGGCCGTGCCGCTGGCCATCTCTTACGGCGGCGTGGCGGCCGGCGACATCGACGGTGACGGGAAGATGGACTTCGTTTGCGCCACGCACGGCTCGGGAGTGGTCGCGCTCTTCGGAGACGGGAAGGGCGGCTTCCGAATCGTGCGCAAGGGGCTCCCAAAGGGAGATTTCTCGGCGCAGGCGGTGGTGCTGATCGATGCAGACGGAGACGGGAAGCTCGACATCGTCGCTTCACGCGACCGCGAGAAGGAGCGTCAGGGCGGGGCCGAGCCGGTCGAGAAGGCGCAGGTGCGCGTCTATCTCTACCGCGGCGCCGACGGCTGGCAGTTCAAAGAGGAAGGCATCGTGGGCGGCTTCTATTCGAACAGTCTTCACGCCTGGGATTTCGACGGGGACGGCAGAAAGGACGTGTTGACCGGCAGCCACTTCATCGGGGCGCTCACTCTCCTCTGGGCGAACCAGGGCGACGGGACCTTCTCCCCGGTGATGTTCGATGCGATCGAGATCTATGCGTATCACTTCGCGACGGAACCCGGGACCTTCGGAAGGGAACGTGCTCCCGCCTTCGCGGACGCTTTCCTGATGACGAGCCGGGTTCCGCGCAACGCCCGGGCGACCGGCATCACCGTTTACGCGCTCGAAAAGGGTCAATGGACGCGGCATCGCGTCTGGCGCGAAAAGGAGGGCAAGTCGCTGCAATACGCCCTGGCGATGGGAGATCTGGACGGCGACGGTCTGGACGACGTGGTCTTCGCGGACAGTACCCGGAATCGGCTGCGCGTTTTTTTTCAGCAGCCGGGAGGCGACTTCGTCGAGATGTCCGAAAAGGAGGAGCCAGCCCTGGATTCGCCGGGCCAGTGCATTCGTCTTGCGGACGTGGACCGAGACGGCCGCCTCGATGTCATTCTGTCGAAAACCGTTACGAGCAGCACGCCCACCGCGAAGGGTGGATGGAGCGTCTTCCTGAACCGGAGATAACATCATTCATATTAGATAGATAAGCCGACCCTTATGACTCGAAAGCATAATTTGCGCTTTTTTCCCTTGACACCGACCGGACTCGGGGCGATTATCCGATTCAGACTGTGGGGCCAGTGCGGCTCCAATTGGAACGAATAATCGGAATTCGCGGGTGTAAGAAATCGAAGTGTGGGAGGTGATGGGATCGCTTTCGAGGGAAGGAAGCCTCAATCGTGTGTTTTCGAACAGTAACTGTAATGAGGAGATCTCAATGAAGAAAACCCTCCTGACCGGGCTGGTGGTCGTCGCGGTGTTGGCTCTGGCCAGCACGGCGGGCGCCATCACGTGCACGGTCGATCAGCACCCGGCGGCAACGCTGCTGGTGCCATGGTTCCAGGTCAGCGTCGACTCGTCCGGCGATGTCGTCGGAACGGGTCCCGGCGCGCGCGACACGCTGGTGACGATCGGCAACGCCTCTGCGGCGCCGATGATCGCCCACGTGAACGTGTTCAACGAGCGGTCCGAGCTCGTCCTCGACTTCAACATCGCCCTGACGGGCTTCGACGTGCAGTCCTTCGCGATGTCGTCGATCATCACGGGCACGCTTCCGCAGACGGGCTACGATCTCGGCAATGGCCTCAGGGATGCGTGTCAGCGCAATCCGGCGGCCCTGACGTATTCCCAGGATCCGACCGGGATCGGCTTCCTCCGCTTCCGGCCGCCCGCACCGACGGACCCGAACGACAGCACTCTGGCCGCGACGCTCTACCCGATTCCGGCTTGGTCGAAGTCGAGCGCCTTCTACAACGATGTTCTCGACTCTCTCGATGACACGGCTGACACGACCACGTGCGGCGGCGTCGACGGGATCATCGCCGGGCTCGAGCACGGCTATCTCGTGATCGACCATGCCAACTACTGCAACCTATCGAACCCGTCGCAGCCGGCGTACTACTCGAACGACGCGATCGGCAACGAGAACAACCTCTGGGGCGACATCATCTTTACCTCGGGTGCAGGCCTCCCGACCTTCGCGATGTCGACCGTGGACATCGAGGCGGATACGAGCTTCGGCAGCACCTTCAACATCACGGACGGGACGCAGACGGATACCGACCGTCTTCGGACCTTCTACGCTCGGTATTGGACCCCGTCGACCGAGTCGATCTGGAACCCGGCCAACTGCGCCAGCGGCAGCGCGACGAGCAATATCTGCCTGGCCGCTCCGTGGGACACGGGCTTCGGCGACCTTCGGGAGCCGCTCGGCCTGACCTACGCCGCTCGGTGGTTCGACACGACCTCGCCGTTCATCACGACGAACTACCGTGTCTGGCGCGCCGGTTTCGGTCTCCTGACGGATCTTCTCGGACCCGTCACGTCCTCGGGCCCGAAGTGCCTCGACACCGAGCCGACGGTGACGCTGTCCTTCTATGACGAGGACGAGAACACCGTGACGCAGGGCGTGTGCCCGTCGCCGTGCACGAGCCCCTCGTTCAACTTCCCGCTGGAGACCCAGCAGAACAACATCAGCGATTTCTCGCACCCGTCCGCCGCGGCGGGCTGGGTGGCCATGAGCTTCGTGAATCAGGTTGGTGGGACGGGTATGGATCAGGCCTGGGTCGACTACTCCTTTGAGGGGTCTTCGGCCTTCCTGTCGATTCTCGTTCCGGGGACGCAGCTCGATCCGTCGACCTGTAACCCGCTTCTGGTCGTGGATCCGGCCAACCCGACGGTCATCGATCCCGCGATTCAGTTGAACGATCCGTTCATTCCGGACATCCCGACGGGCACCGGCCCATAGTCGTTGCTTTCGTGGTGGGCGGGACATTCGTCCCGCCCACCTTTTTCTTTGCCCTGACTTTCGGTCCTTTGGTGGCGGTCTGAAGAGGTCTGATTTCAGGTTCCTTTTCAAAGGCGGTGGGAGGGAAGATGAAATCGGATCACAGGCTTAACTTTCGCGGGCTTTCCCGCAACTCCCGTCGGAGGGTCCCTCGCTCATGAGCCATTCCCGTCTTCGTTGGTTCGCGTTCGGCCTGGTGCTCTTTGCCGCGGGCGGTGCTGCCGCCGTCGCGCAGCTTCCTTCCGTTACGTTCTCGACGGCTCCCTACACCCACAACATGACGATCGGAGAGTGCGTCTATTCGGGCAACTTCTGCGTTCACGTCCAGCAATGGGGCGCCTACGCGATCGATACGACGAAGCCCAACTGGACCGTCTCGGGCGGTATGGTCTCGCCAATCGTGAACAGCAACCCTGGCTTTCAGCCGGCTGCCGACGCGACGTGCGGGGGGGACTTTCATCAGTCGGCGCAGTTCGTCGCGGCCAGCGCTTTCACGCCGAAGTGGGTCGTCACGTCGATCGGGTCCCTCGGCTCGCACTTCAACTGCGGTCCCGACAAGAATCCCGACAAGGTTCAGGTGTACTCGCTCGACGCTTCCTCCGGGCTTCGGTACGCGGGCCAGGCGTTCGTGGACCCAACGCTGGGCAGCAAGAACGTCATCATCGGGGACATCGCTTACATCGACAAAGGCAACGGGACTTGGGCCCCCGTCCGGCTGGCCACCTGCTCGTCCTCCGGCTGCACGGTCGATGCGGTTGTCGCTTCGCTGCCCGCCTACACTCCGCAGGCGGACATCGGCGGCTTCACGTACAGCATTCTCGTCAACTCGTTGCAGAGCTTCACCGCGCAACGTTCCGGAGCGCCTTCGAACGCTCCGCCGGTGGCGAGCGCGACGCTGACGAATCTCTCCGCCGCTTCGCGCCAGGGTGCGGAAAAGACCAAGAACTACCTGGGCGACAAGTGGCAGATCCAGGATGCCTCGGTCGCCTTCCCGGCCGAGGACGGCATTCAGTGGGACATCAACCTGCCGGGCGGAGCCGCGGCGAGTTTTGCGGCCGACGGCGCCTGGAACGGAGCGCTTCCCAACGCCGCCCTCTCGAACATCAACCCGGCGTACTGGCCGTGTGACCCTGCGGCGGGCGGCAACCTGGTGACGGGAGCCGGCTGCTACTCGAGCCTCGGGAGCCCCTCGAACGGCGGCAGCTTCTACGTCGGGCTCGTGACCCACAACACATGCGCCACCTGCGGCTACAGCGCCACCTTCGTGTCGCCTGCCCAAAGCGTGCTCGCCCCGCAGCTGTCGATCGTCGGTTACGACGGGACGACTCTGAGGATTCTCTCCGGCGGCGCCGCCGACGCAAGCGGCTCGCAGGGGAACACGGCCGAAGCCACGTTCACCTGGACGTTCACGCCGGGCGGCGTCCTGAGCGGGCCGGTCGTGACGGTTCCCTCGAACGCCACCAGCTTCTCGCTGACGGCGGCGTACAAGGGCGGCTACTCCGCGACGACGGGCACACATGCGGTGAGCCAGGTCGACCTCGTTCCGAACTTCTCTCTGGCGCCTAACCCGGTTCTCGTCAACGGGACGGTCACCCTCACGAATCTCATGCAGAAGGGCTCTTCGACCACGCTCAAGGGGGTCAGCTACGCGATCACGCCGGGCGGAGGCGCAGGAACACTGGCGTCGGGTTTCCTGACCCTAAACGGGACGGCGACGGTCGCCGCTCCGGCCGCGAGCGGGTCTTACACGCTCACTCTCACCTACACCTTCGACGGCCCCCACGGCGCCAACCAGACGCTGCCGGTGTCGCGGCCCTTCTCGGCGACGACCTTCCAGCCGAACCCCGCGCTCGGGGTTTACCTGGACCAGGGCAAGAACACGGCGGCGTCGTTCTTCAACTCGTTCCTGCTGACGACGGGGACGACCTACTACATGTTCGACGACGAGTCGCTCCCGCAGGGCATGACGCACCCGGGAGCGGCGTTCTACAAGAGCACCAACAACAGCTCCTCGCTCTCAGGCGATCAGTCGCTCGGAACGTCGACGGGGGCAGGGCCGGTCTCGTTCGCGCCTACGGCGTGCGCCTCGAGCTGCTACCTCAAGGTCGCGGTGTCCGGCTTCGTCAAGGCTTACAGCTACACGGCGTCGGCGGCAGGCGGCGGTGGAGGCGGCGGTGGAGGCGGCGGCGGTGGAGGCGGCGGCCGGCCGACGCTGACGATGGCCTGCAGCCCGCCTGTCGGGCTGTCGGTACAGTGCAGCGCCTCGGCGACGGGCTTTACCGGTACCGTGGCCTACTCGTGGACCTGGGGTGATTCGACTCCGACCGGCGGCGGGACGGGCGGAGGCACGGGCGGCGGTGGTGGCACCGGCGGCGGCGGCGGGACGGGCTGTCCCCCGGGCGTCGGTTGTCTGATCGCGATCGGGGGCGACGGGGCGTCCGTGACCACCACGGTTGCTGCCGCTGCCGACTTGCCGGTCGAATCGCATGTGTACGCGGCTCCGGGGACCTATGTGGTCACCGTCGTAGCGTCGGCCGGAGGGACCTCGAAGACAGCCGCGGAGTCCGTGCAGGTCGGGCCGCCCAAACCGTCGACGGCGTACACGGTCGGCGGGGATGCGACCGGCAGCCCGCTCGGCGGCTCCTGGCAGATCGAGGCCAATCGGACCATCGCGCTGACCGCGACGGAGCCCGATCCCGCCGTGACTTTCGCGTGGGATTTCGGCGACGGGTCGACCGCCTCCGGCCGCTCGGCCTCCCACGTCTACACCTCGGTCGGGGCGAAGAACATCACCCTGACAGCGACGGCTCCAGCCGAGGACACGGTCACCTCGGGTACGGCGACCGGCCAGATCTCCGTTTCCGTGACGGCGCCCAAGTTTGCGGCCGTCATGGTCCCGGGGGCCAGCTCGATCATGTCGGAGTACGGGACCTGGGCTACCGACCTCGCGCTGACGAACCCGGGCACGAAGCCGACGACGGTGACGCTCTACTTTGCCGCATTCACGGACTCGATCCCAAGCGACCTGTCGACGCTGCCATACAATTCCCTGTACAGCTTCCGACTCGATGCTCTCCAGTCGGCATCGTTCGTCGATATCGTGGGCAGCCCGTCGCCCCCGACCTGCCCGTGTGGTCTGGGTAAGCCAAACGCCGGGAAGGGCATCCTGCTCGTGAAATACGACGGCGGCGACCAGCCCCCGATCGTGACGGCGCGCGTCTACTTCACGGCCGACGGCACCTCGTTCGGTGCGGCGCTACCGACCCTTCTCGTCGGGCCCTATGGCCCGCTCCAGCCCCAGGACGCGGAGGCGGCGACGGATCAGATCCTGGTCGGACTGCGCGACGACGATCTCTATCGGTTCAACGTGTCGCTCTTCAATGCCGGCGGCGAGAGCGGTCTCTTCCACGTCGAGGCCTTTACCGAGGACGGCCAGCCCGCTGGAATCCATGAGTTCGGCGTCCCGGCCTACAGCCAGGCCGGCGTCTACCCCGCCGACGTCATCGACAACTTGGACCCGACCAAGCGCTACGTCCTCAAGGCGCACGTCGTCGGGACGACGGGCGTGCTGCAGGCGTACGCCTCGCAGCTGGATCGGCGCAACAACGATCTCGTCCAGGTGTCCGACGACGCGCCGCGTGTGGCCGTCGCGCCGGGGACGAACATCGCCTACTACCTGCCGGGCGTGGGCCACATCGAGGAGCCCTCGGTCAACGCGCACTGGCGCACGGACGTGCGCTTCTACAACGGCAGTTCGCTCCCGCGGGACCTTGAGCTCGAGTTCCGCTTCACGCCCCCGGGCGGCACCGAGCAGGTGGTGCTCGCTCCGCTGCGCGTCGAGGCGGGCCAGGGCCGCTCGATCGACGACATCGTCGGCAGTTACCTCGACGACTACACGCCGGCCGACCTGAAGACCGGGACGGCGGTCGGTCTGCTGAAGATCTCCTACGAGGCCCCGACCGATGCCGCGACCGCGCCGATGATCATCGGGGCTCGGATCTACACGGATCTGCCGAGCGGAACGGCGGGCATGCAGCTGACGACCTACAGCGACGAACTCAGCGTAGCCGCAGGTCAGGGCGCGCTCATCATGCCGGGCGCGCAGTTGAACCTGCGGTTCCGCACGAACATTGGCCTTTTCTCGCTCGGCCAGCTGCCGACGCGGGCGCGCATTTCTGCAGTCCGGCAGGACGGCACCGTGGCCAGCGTCTACGACTACGTCCTGAACGACCCCGGCAAGAGCGGGGCCTTCGTGCAGATTCCCATGTCGGCCCTCCCGAACCTCGATGGCAACACGATGACGATTCGGGTCGAGTCCGTCGAGGGCAGCGCGGTCGGCGCGTACATCGTCCTGGTGGACCAGATCAGCACGGACACGACCTTCGTGCAGGGCAAGCCCATTTCCTGAGCCTTCGGCCCTCCGAGCGATCAGGGCCCCGCACCCGCGGGGCCCTTTTTCTTTGCGCGACGGGACCGGGCGCGGCTCCGTAGGCCACGGGAGGGGCGCGGTCTAGAATGGGTGGCGCAAGCATGCGAGAAAACGGGCCTTCGCGAGCCCCGGGTGGCGCGGCAACGCTCGAGGCGGAGAGGGCATCCCCCTTCGTCCACGACCGCGGCAGCGCCCTGTACAACCCGTTGAGCGGAGCCCTGCTCCCGAAGGACGGCGAGGGGTTCCGCGTCCTCTCCGCGATTGCCGCTGGCTCCGAGGCGTCCGCCGATCCGGCGGTCCTCGCCCAACTGCGTGCCGCCCGTTTCCTGATCGACAGCGTCGAGGCGGAGGCACGGCGCACCCACCTGCTCTACGTCTCGCTCGAGACCTGCACGAGCTGCAATCACCGCTGCCCCTTCTGCCCGGTCTCCGTCGACCCGCGCGAGAGGGAAGTGATGAGCCAGGAGCTCTTCACGGCGATCGTGGACCAGGTCATCGCGGCGGGCGGGAAGGGCGTGGTGGTCTTTCTCTCCAACTACAACGAGCCCACCGTCGACCCCCTCTTCGAGGAGCGCTGCCGGGCGCTGTTCGACCGGGGCCTGCCCGTGTCCATCCTGACCAACGCCTCGCACTTCGACCCCGACCGGGCCGCGCGGCTCGAAACCATGGGGCGCTTTCGATATATCGGAATCAACCTGCCGACCCTCGATCCCGCGCGATACCTCGCCCTCCATGGGACGAAGGACCTCGACCGCGTCATCGCCAACGTCGATGCGATGCGCGCCCGCGCCCTCGCCGTGGAGACCGCGATCGTCGTCCTCGGCGACGAGGACGAGGCACACCGGGCCGATGTCGCGGCCATCCGCGCCCGCTTTGCCCCGAAGGGGTGGGATGTCCGGCCCTTCAAGATTCGCAGCCGCCCGGCCAGCGGAACCTTCGTCCCCGAGCCGCCGCCGAAGAAGGCATTACGGGGCTGCGAGCTGATGGGTTCGCGCCCCTTCGAGCACCTGCACGTGACCGCGACGGCGAAGGCGGTGCTCTGTTGCCAGGACTACTACGAGAACCTGACGGTCGGGGACCTGAAGACGCAGACGGTCGCCGAGATCCTCGGCGGGGACACGATGGCGCGGCTCCGCAAGTGGACGTATGGCATCGAGGAGGCGCCGCACGACTTTCTGTGCCGGCGCTGCGAGTTCGCGATCGGGACGTAGGGTGTCGGATCCTGCCGTCCGCGCCGATCGGGTCTCGAAGACCTACCGGGTCTATGCCTCCGCCGGCGACCGCCTGCGCGAGATCCTCCTGCGGAAGCCCCGGCACAGCGAGTTCCACGCCCTGTCGGACGTGTCGTTCGCGCTGCCGCGCGGCCGTGCCCTCGGCCTGATCGGCGAGAACGGGGCGGGCAAGTCGACGCTCCTGAAGATCGTGGCGGGCACGACGCAGCCGAGCTCCGGCACGATCGAGCGGCACGGCGTCGTCGCCTCGATCCTCGAGCTCGGCATGGGCTTCCACCCGGACTTCACCGGACGCGAGAACGCCCGCATGAACGCCGCGCTGCTCGGGTTGAGCGGCCCCGAGATCCGCCGGCGGCTTCCGGACATCCGCGATTTTGCCGAGCTCGGCGACTTTTTCGATCGGCCGGTGCGGACGTACTCCTCGGGCATGACCCTGCGGCTCGCCTTCGCCGTCGCCACACACGCCGACGCGGACGTCCTCATCATCGACGAGGCGCTCGCCGTGGGAGACGGGTACTTTCAGAAGAAATCGATCGATCGCATCACCGACTTTCACCGCGGGGGCGGCACGCTGCTTTTCTGCTCGCACGCGCTCTATTACGTGGCGCTTCTCTGCGACCAGGCGGTCTGGCTCAAGAACGGGGACGTGGCCGCCCGGGGCGGGGCCCTCGAGGTCGTGCGGGCATACGAGGCATTCCTTCAGGAGAAGGAACGCATACGCGCCCACGACGAGGCCCCGTCCCCCGCCGTGCCGACCGAGGGCCGCAAGCCGGCCCGGCTCACGGAGGTCGTCGTGCACGACGGCTCGGGCTATGCGCGCACCGAGTTTGCCGCCGGAGAGACGGTCGCCATCGACCTCGCGTTCGAGACGGAAGATCCATCTCTGCGGTTCCAGGTTCGCGTCGGGGTCGACCGCGAGGACGGTGTGCAGGTCTTCGCCGTGGACACGCGGCGCGAGCCCTGGGCGCCGCTGACGGGCAGGCGCCGGTACCGGGTGCGCCTGCTCTTTCCGGAGCTTCCCGTGGCGCAGGGCGACTTCGGCGTGTATGCGTACCTGGGGGACGAGACGGCCCTCCACGTGCACGACGTGCGGCTCGTGAAGCCGGGCTTCTCGGTCGTTTCCTCCGAGTACGTGGTGGGGCTGCTCGCGCCCCGCCATCTCTGGTCTTTTCCGGAACACGGATCGGGGGAGGCCGTGGATCCCGCCGACCGCGTTGCCGCTTCGTCTTGACGCGCGCGCTGGCGTTCCTGCCCGGAGCGCGCCCGGCGGACTACGGGTCGCGCCTTTCCCGCTTGCGCTGGCAGCGCGCCTGCGAGGCGGATCGGGTGGCCGAATGGGCCGCGGCGACCCCTGCGCGGGAGGCAGTCGGCCAGGCGTCCGCGTGGGTCGTCGTGCGCAACGCCGGGGCTCTCCCGGCCTTCTCGCCGGAGGCCTGGGAGCCTCCGCCGGGGCGGGTGCTCCTTTGCGCATGCGCCGTCCCGGCCGATCCGCCGTTCGTGCACACGATGCGCGAGCTCGAGGCGGCGCGGCTGGCAGAATCCTCGACGTCGGCTGGCGGTGGACCGGCGGCGCTCGCGTTCCGCACGGCCGATTTCCCGCCCGAGGATCGGGAGACCGTCGACCTGTTCGTGAATCGATTGCTGGACGAGCCCCGTCGGGAGAACCGACAGGCCTTCCGCGCGGTCACGTTCGCGAATTCGTCCGACACGGAGCGACGGGAGCTGACGCGTCGCCTCCCGAGCGGGAGGGCGCGAATCCTCGACGTCGGCTGCGGCTTGGGGGCAGCCGTCGCCTCGGCAAGAGGTCGGAACCCGGCCTGGCACGTCACGGGGATCGAGCGAGATCCCATTCTCGCGGCAGAAGCCCGCGGCTTCTGCGACCGGGTGCTGGAGGGCGACCTGATCCGCCTTCTGCCCGAGCTCGAGCGCGCCGGCGATCGGTTCGACGCGATCGTCTTCGCCGATGTCCTCGAGCATCTCGAGGACCCGGTGGCGGCGCTCGCGGCCGGCCGCCGCGTCGCGGCGCCCGATGCGCTGGTGCTCGTGAGCGTTCCCAACGTGGGGCACGTCTCGCTCGTTCGCGATCTTCTGCTCGGACGCTTCGATCCGACGCCCTCGGGGCTCGCGGACGCGCATCATCTCCGATGGTTCACGCGGTCCTTTCTTGCCGAAGCCCTTTCCGAGGCGGGTTGGGGCGCCGTGTCGATCTCGGGCGACCCCGGCGCGCCGGCGCCGGATGCGGATGCGTTCGTGGCGTTTGCCGGGGCCTGGCCGGACGTCGACCGCGAGAGCCTTCTGACCTACCAGTGGATCGCCCAGGCACGAGCGACCGCGCGAAAATGAAGATCGCGTATCTGCTCGAAACCACGGAGTTCTGCGGCGGAGTCCGGGTCGCACTGGCACAGGCCGAGGCGCTGGCCCGACGGGGGCATCGGGTGACGGTCGTTTCGCCCGAACCCGCCCCCGGCTGGTTTCCCCTCCTCCGGGCCGAGTTCGAGCGCTCCTCCTTTTCGAAGGCGCGGGCACTCGTCACGGCCGAGGTGCGCGTGGCGACCTTCTGGAGGACCGTGCCGGCCGCGCTGGCCGGAGCCGCGGGTCCCGTCTTTCATCTTTCCCAGGGCTACGAGGGGCATTTCGGTTTCTATCGGGACCTCTGGCCCGAGATCGAAGCGGTATACCGCCTGCCGACGCGGAAGCTCGCCATCTCGAAAACGCTCGCGTCGGTTCTCGAGGCCCGCGGTTTCGGGCCGGTCGTCGACGTGGGGCAGGCGTTCGACCCCCGCGAGTTTGCTCCGGGGCCGGCGCGCCCGACGGGAGATCCGCCGATCGTGCTCGTCGTCGGCACCTTCGAGGCCGACGTCAAGGGCATCGACATCGCTTTGAAAGGCCTGGAGCTCTTGCGCGCGCGTGGCGGCCGCTTCCGCCTGCGACGCGTCTCGACGCTTCCGCCGTCGGAGTCGGAGCGGTCGCTCGACCTGACGGACGAGTTTCACCACCACCTCCCGCCCGAGCGGATGCCATTCGCGTACCGATCGTGCGACGTCTTCGTCGGTCCCTCCCGTTCCGAGGAGGGCTTCGGCCTGCCCGTGGTGGAGGCCCTGGCGAGCGGCGTGCCGACGCTCCTCTCCGATACGCCCGGGCACCGCGAGATCGGGGGCGATGCGGCCTGGTACTTCCGCGACGGGGACCCGGAGAGCCTCGCGGAGGCACTGCCGGCGCTTCTGACGGCGCCGGCGCGGGCGCACGCGCGCGCCCGCGGACCGGCGGCCACGGCGGGCTACGACCCGGCCGGCGTGGCGCAGAGGCTGGAGGGCGCGTTTCTGGCCGCGCTCGGGAGCGCGGGGTGAACCCGGACGTCTCGGTCGTCGTCGTCAACCACTTGAGCGCCGTCGAATCCCTGGGGTGCGCGGCCTCGCTCATCGAGGCCTTCGCACGCGAGAAGGTCGCGGGGGAGATCGTGCTGGTCGACTGCGGTTCCGGGCCGGCCGAGGTGCGCGCCCTCGAGCGAATCCCGGCGGACACGCGCGTCCTGCTGCCCGACAACCGCGGCTATTCGGGCGGCGTGAATGCGGGGGTCGCGCGGGCGCGGGGGTCGCGCCTTATCCTTTCGAACGCCGACGTGCTGTATCTGCCGGGCGCCGTTTCCTCGCTGCTCGAAGAGATCGAGGACGCGACGGTCGGCGCCGCGGCCCCGCTCTGCCTGTGGGACGAGGGCGGCAGGCTGCGGCTTCCGGCCGACGCCTCGCTCGGGTTTCTGGGGGAGCTCGCCGAGCTGCACGCCGGAGGCCTGGAGGCCCTGGACGCCCGCCGGTTCGCGGCCTTCGCGCTCCGCGCGGAACGCCTCTGGCGTAGTGGAGGAGATGCCCGGCACCTCGTGGGCGCGGTGCTCGCCGTCCGGCGCGAAGTCCTCGAGCGGGTCGGCGGCTTCGACGAGCGGTTTCTCTTCGAGTACGAGGAGACCGAGTGGGAGGATCGGGTGCACCGGGCGGGCCTGCGCCTGCGTTTCACGCCGCGCGCGCGTGTGCGGCACTTCTTCGCCCGGAGCGCAACACGCAGTCCGGACACGGAGCGGCGCCGCGGGATCTCGCGGCGGCTCTACCGCCTCGAGCGATACGGACGACTGGGGCGGGCGATCCTGGAGCGGCATCCCCGGCGACGCCGTCCGCCGCATGCCACGGTGCTCGCGGAGCCCGTCGTTGCCGCGCGCGCGGGGGCGGCGCTCGCCGTGTCGACGAACCCCTCCCTCATTCCCTTCGCCGGCGCCTCCCTCGAGACGGACTTCCGGCTTCCGGAAGACGTGCTCGCCTCGGTGTCGGCCGGCCCGATCTACCTGCGGGTCTTTCGGCTGGCGGACGGGTGGCCGCTCGAGACCTTCGTCTGGGACAAGCGTTGAGCGCCTTCGAGGTTCGCGAGGCGACGGCCGAGGATGCCCCGGGGATTCGCCGCCTCTTCGAGCAGGTCTTCCGGGCCGAGCTCTCCGAGCCGGAGTGGCGCTGGAAGTTCGAGCTGGATCCGGACGGCTGGTGGGGCGTGGTGGGTGTCGTCGACGGCGAGATCGTCGGCAACTACACCGGATGGGGCATGCAGTTCCTTGTCGATGGCGAGCCCCGGCTCCTGTATTCCGTCGGCGACGTGGCGACCGCGCCGGCGATGCGCGGTCTCGGCGGACGGCGCGGGATCTACCGCGCCATGACCGAAGCCTTCTACGAGAAGGTCGGGCGGGAGGTGCCGTTCTGCTTCGGGTTTCCCAACGCGCGGGCCCTGCGGGTGAGCGAACGGATCGTGGGCTCCCGCACCCTCTTTCCGATCGAGCTCGTGAGCGTTCCGGCCGAGGCATTCGGGCCGCCGCCTCGCGACGTCGTCTGCGGAGACTCCGTGGGTGCGTCCTTCGATTCTCTGTGGGAGGCGGGGCAGCGGGCCCTCTCTCACGCGGCCGTGCGGGACCGCGCCCGCGTGAACTGGAGATTCCACGCCCGCCCGAGCCGGTACTACCACATGGTCTCGAGGCAGCAGGGCCGGGACCTGATTGGCTGGACGGCTCTCTCTATCGTCGGCGAAACGGCGACGGTCGCCGATTTTCTGGGGCGCGAGGAGGATGGGACCGACCTCGGGGTCCTCTTCGCTGCCGCCGCCGACGAGGCCCGCCGCCTCGGTGCCCGCCGCCTGCTGTTCTGGTCCACGCCCGGCGGGCCGGGACGCGCGCAGATCGAGAGGCTGCCGGGCGAGCGGCGGGCCGCGGAGTTTCCCATGATCGTGCGCGTCTTCGACGAATCCGCAGTGCGCCGCTTCGCCGAGCGTGTGCATCTGGTCCCCTCCCTTTACGACCTGGTTTGACCGCGGGAACCGGTTAAACTGCCCTCGACCCGATGCAGCGTGAAGACGCGTTGATCCCCTACACGGCGACCGAGCTGACCGGGGCGCGGATCCTCGCGCTCGCGGCGCACCCGGACGACGAGTCGTTCGGCGCGGGCGGGATGCTGGCGCTCAACGTCGGCCGGGCCGAGGCGATCCGCGTCTGGATCGCGACCGACGGCACGGGCCAGGAGGGAGTCTCCCCGGAGGCCGCGCGCGACTATGCTGCGCGCCGGCGAGAGGAGGCGGTCCGCGCCGCCGAATGCCTGGGTCTCGAGCCTCCCCGTTTCGGCGGCCTGCCGGACCGGCGCCTGGAGGACGATCGCGGTCCGCTCGCGGCCGCGGTGGCCGCGGAGATCGAGGAATTCGGGCCCGACCTGGTGCTGTGCCCGTCTCCCTCCGAGATCCACCCCGACCATCGCGCTCTCGCGCGTGCCCTGTACGAGCACGTCGCGGCCTCGCGCGCCGGGGACCCCGACCACGATCGGTTTCGGTTCGTGCGCATGGCCTTCTACGAGCTTTCGCACCCCATCCTTCCCAATGCCCTCGTGGACATCGCCGAGGTCGCCGCGAAAAAAGACGAGGCCCTGCGCGCGTTCGTCTCGCAGCAGGCCGTCCGCGACTACGCGGGAGCGATCCGCGGGCTCAACGCGTACCGGCGCCTGACGCTCTCCGGCAGCGGCCCGGTCGAGGCGTTCCGCGTCCTGACCTACGCCGAAGCCTCCACCACCTCGCTCGCCGAATTCCAGAGGACGATCGGCCCTTCCGCGATCCGGCATGGCCGTCACGGCCCGGCTCCGGTCGCCGTCGTCGTCCGGACCCGCAACCGGCCGGCGCTTCTGCGCGAGGCGCTCGAGAGCCTGCGCGCCCAGACGGCGCGGCCGCGTCAGGTGGTCGTCGTCAACGACGGTGGTGCCTCGCCGCGCGAGGTCACGGACGCCTTCCGCGACGACTTCGCGTTGCTGCTCGAGGAACCGAAGCAGCGGCGCGGCCGTTCGGCCGCAGCCAACCGCGGCGTCGCGCTCGCGACCGAGGAGCTCGTCGCGTTTCTGGACGACGACGACCGCTGCTTTCCCGACCACGTCGAGCGGCTGGCCGCCGGATCCCGGCAGGGCCCCGAGCCGGTGGTCTACGCGGATGCGGTGACCGTCGTCTACGGACAGGGCGAGACGGGCTGGGAGCCGCGGGTGCGCACGCTGCAGTATTCGCTCGACTACGATCCCGACTACCTCCTGCTCGCCAACTACATTCCGATTCACACGCTGCTGATGCCTCGCGAGCTGTATCGCAAGGTCGGCGGTTTCGACGAGGGTCTCGAGTATTCGGAGGACTGGGACTTTCTGATCCGGCTTTCGGCGGAGACACCGTTCCGGCACCTGCGGGCCGTGACCTGTGAATACAGGGTCTTCGACCCGCAGTCCAACGACCCGACGCACGCGGCCGCCGGCGCGGCGGCGTTCCAGGAAGCCCGGCGGAAGATCTTCGAGCGGTACGCGGCGCGGCGCACGGACGCCGGCCTGGCACGAGTGCTCGACCGGATGCGGGCCCAGGTGGCGTACTGGTACGACCGCGACGGAATCACCCAGGGCGAGGCGCGATACCTGCGTGAGAGTCATCGACTCCTGTCCGCCGCCGTGGAGACCGCCAACGCCCGGGCGGCGCGCCTAGTGGGGGAGCGCGATGGCGCGCAGGCGAGGCTGGCCGAGGTCACCGCCTCCAGCGCCGGGTACGAGCGCCTGCTCACCGAGTCGCACGTCGAGATCGAGCGTCTCGCGGGGATCCTCCAGCAGGTTTACGACTCGCGCACCTGGAAGCTGCACCTCTGGCTCGACCGCCTGCGGGGCAGGCGGTGATTCGATACATTCGTGGCTGCTGATACTTCCCGGGTCGGCGTGCTCGCGCCGGAGCCCATCCGGCCCCGCATGGCCGGCATGGGGATCCGGGCGCTCGAGCTCGCGCGAGCTCTCGCTTCCGAATTCGACGTGCGGCTGCTCGTGCCAAACGATCCCCGGGAGGCCCGGGAGGTGGCGCCAGGGCTCGAGATCGCCGCGGCGCGGCCGGGGTCGCTGGCCGCGGCCGCGCGCGGGCTGGCGGCAGCGGTCGTGTCCGGCCATGCGGCGAACTCCTGGTTCTCGGAGGCGCCGGAGGTTCCGGTCGCGGCGGATCTCTATGATCCGTTTCCGATCGAGAACCTCCACTACGCGCGCACGCTCGGCGCCGAGACGACCCGGCACGATCGTGAAACGCTGGCCCTCGCCCTCGATCGTGCCGACTTCTTCCTCTGCGCGTCGCCGGAACAGCGCCTTTTCTACGCCGGATCGCTCTACGTCCGCGGCCGGATCGGCGCGAACTTTCCGGAGGACCCGGAGCTCTCGCGCCTGATTGCCGTCGTGCCTTTCGGCGCGCCCTCCGGATCGGCACGGGGCAGCCGGGCCGCGGGCCGCCGGGTCGCGGGAGTTCCGGAGAGCGGCCCCCTCATTCTCTTCGGCGGCGTCTACGACTGGTACGACCCGGAGCTTCTGTTGTCCGCCTGGCCGGCGATCGTCGCCGGCGCGGCCGATGCGCGACTTCTCTTCTTCGAGAGCCCGAACCCCGAGACGACACCCCAAGGCGTATTCGCCCGCGTGCGGGAGCGCGCCCGCACGCTCGACCCGGGGGGGCATTCGATCTTCTTTTCGCCGTGGCTGCCCTACGCGGCCCGCGGGGACCTCTACGCCGCGGCGGATCTGGCGGTTTCGATCGCGAGCGAAGGCCTCGAGACCGAGCTCGCTTACCGCACGCGCCTGCTCGACGCAGCCTGGGGAGGCGTGCCGTCGGTATCGGCCGGCGGAGGATCGCTCGCCCGCCAGCTCGCGCAATCCGGCGCCGGCGCCGAGTGTCCGCGCGACGCCGCGTCGCTCGCGCGGGCGGTTACGGCATGGCTTGGAGACTCCGGGCGCCGCGAGAGGGCGTCGGCCGCCGGGCGGCGCTTCGCGCAGCAGCGGACCTGGGACATCGTGGCCGCGCCTCTGCTCGGATGGTGCCGCAACCCCCGGCGGGATCCCGGCCGCGCCCCGGGCCCGGAACCGGTCGGGCGGCGCTCTCGGATCGGGCGGCTCTTCCGATAGTCTTCGCTGCGCCGTGCCTATTCCGGAAGCCTCGATCGTCGTCGTGCACCACCGCGGTCTCGAGCACCTTCTCGAGGCGCTCGCGGCTCTCGACGGGGCGGCCGCGGCCGGGCTGACCGCCGAAATTCTCCTCGTCGACAACGCGTCGGGCATGCCGCGCGACGAGATCCTGCGGCGCCACCCGAACGTTCGCCATGTCGCCTCGGCCCGAAACGCCGGCTTCGCGGGGGGCTGCCGCCTCGGCGTCGAGGCGGCGCGGGCACCCGCCGTGGTCTTCGTCAACGATGATGCCGTGGTGGCCGCGGACGCACCGCGCCTTCTCGTGTCGGCCCTGTCCGAGGCCGCGCCCGACGTGGTCGCCGTCGGAGGCCGCCTGACGGATCGCACGGGAACCCGAAACGATTTCTCCGACGGTTTCCTGACCTTCGACGGCCACGCCTTCGCCGCCGATGTGGGCCGGCCCCTCGCCGCGCTCCCGTCGGCGCAGCCTGGCGAAGAGCGGCTGTTCGCGTGCGGGGGCCTCATGGCCGTTCGGCGCGAGGAGTTTCTCGCCTCGGGGGGCTTCGACGACGACTACTTCGCCTACCTCGAGGACGTCGATTACGGGTGGCGACAGTGGATCTTCGGGCATCGCATCGTTGTCGAGCCCCGGGCGCTTGCCCGCCACCGCGGCGGCGCCACCGGCGAGGCGCTGGGTGTCTTCTCCCGTGGATTCCTGTTCGAGAAGAACGCCTTCGCCACGATCTACAAGAATCTCGATCGCGAGCACTTCCGGGACCTGATGCCCGCTGCGCTGATGACCTTCCTCTCGCGCGTGGCGGAGATGCTGACCGCGAGGAACCCCGGGGCGGCGGAGCTCGAGCGCGACCCCTACGCGGCGAGCGGCGGTTCCGGTTCGTTCGTGAGAAGTCTGTTGGGAATCTCCGACGCCATCGGCCCGCGGATTTCCGTCGAAGACCCGTTGACCATTGCGCACTTGCGGGCCCTCGGCTGGATCCACCGACATCAGGAGGCGCTCGCCGGCAAGCGTCGTGCCGTGCAGGCCCTCCGGCGCCGACCGGACGCCGAGATCTTCGCCCGGTTCCCGCTGCGGCTCGTGCCCACCTACCCCGGCGACGAGCGCCTCGCCTCGGAGTTCTTCGCGCCCTTCTTCGAGAGCGCGCCGGCTCTGATGCGGACGACGCTCGCGCGGATCTTCGAGGGCGAGGGGTGAGCTTCTCCGTCGTCATCCCGACTTTCCGCAGACCCGATACGCTCTTCCCGGTGCTGGACGCTCTGGCGTGCCAGACGGACCCGCCGGAGTTCGAGGTGGTCGTCGTGGACGATGGCTCGGGCGACGACACGCTGGAGCGACTCGCGTCCTGCCGGCCACCCTACCCGCTGCGGTTTTTCTCGCAGACAAACGCCGGGCCGGCCTCGGCGCGCAATCGCGGAGTGCGGGAGGCGCGCGGCAGGGTGGTTCTCTTTCTGGGCGACGATACGGTGCCGGAGCCCGCGTTGCTGGCCGTCCACGGCCGCACGCACGGCGAGGCGCGGCCCTACCCGGTCGCGGTCCTGGGGTACACGACATGGCCGCGAGAGCTTCGCGTCTCGCCTTTTCTCCACCACATCAACGAATACGGTCTGCAGTTCGGATACGGCTTGATCGACGACCCGGAGGAGGTGCCCTTCAACTTCTTCTACACCTCGAACGTTTCTCTGCCGCGAGACCTTCTGCTGGAAGCCGGCCTCTTCGACACCAGCTTTCCGCACGCGGCCTGGGAAGACATCGAGGTCGCCTACCGTCTGATGAAGAGGGGCATGCGGATGCTCTACCGGCCCTCTGCCGTCGCCCGCCATCATCACGACATCACGTTCGCTTCCTTTCGGCGCAGGCAGGAGAAGGCGGGCGAGGCCGCAGCGATCTTCTACGAGAAGCACCCGGAGCTCGGCGGCTTCCTCGCCGTTCCCCAGGCGTTGCGCATCTCGGATCGCGCGACGTTTTCACAGAGGTTTCTGCCGATCTGGGCCGCGCTCGCCGAGCACCGGGAGCTGCCGGGAGCTCGGCGCGCGCTCGATGCCGTGCTCCGGGACGACTACCTGCGGGGACTGAAGCGGGGGTTGAGGGCGACCGGACGCATCCCCGCGATGACGGCCTGACCCTTGTCGAGGTCAGCGGCCTCTGGAAAGGACAGCCCGGCATCCCGTAAGCGTCGTGGCCCGAGCCACTTGGATGCGCGCCTCAGGTAAACCTCCTGGCCCTCTTCTTGCTCTATTAGAATGTGGAGGCTGTGTCCATGAGAGCACTCGGGTCGCCCGCTCGCGTCCTTCTCCTCGCGCTCGCTGCCGCCGTCGCGCTCGCGCCCGCTGCGGTGGCGCAGCACCATGGCGGCGGGGGAGGATCCCATCCATCCGGGGGAGGCCACGGTGGCGGGGGTTGGGGCGGTCGTCCGGCGGGCGGTTGGCATGGCGGATACGGCGGCGGATGGCATGGCGGATACGGTGGCGGATGGCATGGCGGATACGGTGGCGGATGGCATGGCGGATACGGTGGCGGATGGCATGGCGGATACGGCCGCGGGTACGGTTACGCCGGCTGGGGCTGGGGACGTCCCGGCTGGGGCTGGTGGGGCTGGGGCGGCGGCTGGGGCTGGGGCGCTGGCTGGGGTTGGGGAGCGGGCTGGTACGGTCCCTGGGCGCCTGCCTACTACGGAGCCTGGGGCCCCGCATACTACAGCGGCGCGTACTACACGCCATACGGCTACGGCTACGTTCCGGGCAACTGGACCGTCGTGAACACCTCGGTCGCGCCCGAGACGACACGCGTCTTTCTCGACGGCCAGTTCATCGGCATGGTCGAGGATTTCGACGGCCCGGAGTACCTCTACCTCAAGAAGGGCGATTACCAGCTCGAGTTCCGGCTGGACGGGTTCGAGACCAAGACGGTCAGCGTACAGGCGCGCGACGGAGCCCAGATCAAGATCGACGAGCAGCTGAAGAAGATCTCGGGAGCCAAGCAATACGGCTCGTACGACAATCCCGAGCCCGCGGGCGGTGTCCAGCGATTCTGGAGCAAGGAACAGAACGTCGCGCAGCCGACGAGCCCGATGAGCGGCCAGCCCGGTCAGTCATGGCGCGGACAGCCGCAGACCGCCGGGCCCTCCGATGAGGCCGGCTCCTCGATCGAGGCACGTCCGGACAGCGGGCCGCAACCCCCCGAGAACGACGGCCCTCCGGCTGCCGGGACCGAGCGCCCGACGGCAAGAAGCCGCTCCCATCTGGTATTCCGGATCACCCCTTCCGACGCGGCGGTCTACCTGGACGACCACTTCGCCGGGTCGGCAGAGGAGCTTTCCACTCTGGCCCGCGGGCTGCTGGTGCTGCCCGGACAGCACACGGTCACCGTGTCGCGGCCGGGCCTTCCGACCCGCGAGGAAACGGTCCTCGTCGGGCCGGGCAAGAGCGAGGTCGTGGACATCTCTCTCGAGGGACCCTGACCAGGAATCCGTCGATTGATCGGTGCTTGACTCCGCGTTTAGTCATATACTGAACGGCACTCGAAGGAATCGATTGGGGGGGCGCGAAGGACCGATGGCGTCTGTCATCCCAGTTTGCCACACCTTCCGTCAGTCTAGGTAGCTCCCAGGTCCGCACTCTTCCCGATCCTTCCGAGCCCGTCGGCCCGGAGGCTCCCCACGGTTCCTTCGAGGTTTCCCATCCTTGGAGGCAAGGAGAACTTCTCTATGGCCGAGAAGCCTGGAGGAGCCGCAAGAGCACCATTTCGTAGTGCAGCCTCGGGTTCCCCTTCCGGCTGTCCGGAGGGGGGTCGGCGGCGAGGGTGGCGGCTTCGCGCAGGGCAGCGGCCGGAACGCGTCGCGACAGCTGGCTCAGTCGGCCCGCCACGGCCTGGTGCCGAAGGGCCTCAGCGGGAGCGGCGGCAGCGCAGAGGGCCGCATCGGCCAGCAGCTCCGCCAGCAGATGCGCGGCATTCCTCGACTTGAGGGCGGCGAGCCGCTCTGCGAGCAAGAGCAACGGAACTGCCCTGCCGGCTGTCAGCCCTTCCTCGAGCGCGGCGATCGCTTCCTGTCGGAGGGCGCGCCCCTCCTCCAGGCGGGCTCCCGGATCGTCGTCGTCGTCGGCGGCAAAGAGCGCGAGATCCCGAGCGTCCTCGGTGGAGAAACCCCGGGCTTGCCAGCTGTGCCGGCGCTCCGCTATGCCTTCGGCCGGCAGCGCTGCCGGTGTGGCGCGTGAGCGGATCGTCGTGAGCAGCAACTCCGGCCGCGTCGTCGTCAGGATCCAGTGGAAGCGCGCGCCGGGCTCCTCGAGGGACTTCAGTAGAGCGTTTTCGGCCTCCTGTCCGAGCATGTCCGCGCGCGCGATCCGGGCCACCCGCACTCTGCTTTCATAGGGGCGTCCCGCGGCGAAGACGAGCGCTTCGCGCACCCGGTCGATACGGATCTGGACGCCCTCGGGTTCGACCGACAGGAAATCCGGGTGCAGGCCCGAGGCAACGCGACGGCAGCTGCTGCACTCGCCATCGGGGTCGGCGCCCGGGCACAGGAGCCGCGCGGACAGGCGTCGCGATTCGCGCTCGAGCAAACTCTCGGAAGACCCGGTCAAGAGCAGAGTCGCGGGGAAGCGCGAGGGGTCTTCGGCCAGCCGCTCGAGAATCGCGTGGGTGGCCGCCGTCATGCGAGACCGAACCGCTGCGAGAGGATCCGCCAGGTCTGTGCGAAGACCGCTTGGGCGTCCCCGCGGACCGGCACGACGATCACGCGTTCCGGTTCACGGCGGGCGATCGCGGCGAAGCCCTCGCGGACGCGCTCGTGGAAGGCGAGGTCGGCGGCCTCGAAACGGCCCATTTTCCCGGCATCACGCCGGCCGGCCCGCGCGAGGCCCTCGCGCGGCTCGAGATCGTAGAGAAGCGTGAGCTCCGGGGCAAGGCCGTCGCGAACGCGCCGGTCGAGCTCGACGACGAGCGTGGCGTCGAGTCCGCGGCCGGCTGCCTGGTAGGCCTCCGTCGAGTCCGCAAAGCGGTCGCAGAGCAGGAAGGTGCCTGCCGCGAGGGCGGGGCGGATGACCTCCGTCATGTGCTGGCGGCGCGCCGCCTCGATCAGAAGCCACTCGACCATCGGCTCGAGCTCGGCGTTGCCCGCGTCGAGCAGGATCGCCCGGATGCGCTCGGCGATCGGCGTGCCGCCGGGCTCCCGGGTCGTGCGAACCGGAGTGCCGCCCTCGCGCAGCCGCTGCGCGGCCAGCGCGAGCTGCGTGGACTTGCCGGATCCTTCGACGCCTTCGAACGAAATGAACGGCACGGGCAGAGGATACAGCGTCGAACCCCGGCATTTTCCGCCGCCGATTGCCATTAACATGGAAGCGTTTGAACCTTTTTTCACGCGTGGGGCAATGACAGAGGTCGAGAAGGCGGGGCGTCCGGCCGGTTCGCGGCCCGGCTGGTTCCTGGCGGTCGGGTTCGCGGGGCTCGCAATCGCGATCGCCTCGATCGCGGACATGTTCTCCGCGCGGCCCTACGACGGCGTCGTGCCGGTTCCGTACGGCCGCGAGGGGATCGAGGTGCGGGCCACGGTGCCGGGAAGCCCGGCCGAAAAGGCGGGCATCAAGGCCGGGGAGTGCATTCAAGGCATCGGCCGGCGGATCATCAAGTGGAGCTCGGACGCCTCGGCGGAGCTGCGCCGACACCAGGTCGGCGAACGCGTCGATTATCTCGTCCGAAGCGGTCCGTGCCCCGCGCAGCCCGGGCCGGAGGCAGGCGGGACGCTGCGGTCGGTGCGCGTCCAGCTCTCGTCGGAGCGTCTCGGCGGCCAGACGTACCTGTACGCCGCCGTCGTCGGGTTCCTCTTTTTCGTGATCGGCCTCTTCGTCTTCGTTCGGGTGCCGCAGGAGCGGTCGGCGCGCATCTTCTTCCTGCTCTGCGTGCTGTTCCTGCTCTTTTTCGTCTGCCGGCTGCGGCCGGCCTCCTACTGGTGGATCGACGTGTTCGTGCAGAACACGGGGATGGTCAGCCTGTTCCTGCTTCCCGCCGTGTTCCTGCACTTCTTTCTGATCTTCCCCCGGCCGAAGCAGCTCCGTTTCGCCAGAATGGACCCCCTGACCGGAGAGCCGCCCCCCCGGTGGAAGGCCAGGCTGCAGGACTTTCTCTCCGCGAGCCCGGAGCTGCTCTATCTGCTCTACGCCATCCCGCCCATCGTCTTTCTGTACGACGTGTTTCGGCAGATGCAGGGAGAGAAGGTCACGGTCCTCTCGGGCGCGCCGCTGGTGTCCTGGATTCTCCTCGGCGACTACCTGGTGCTCGGGCTCGCCGCTCTCGCCCACTCCGCGTTCACCCTGGAGGACCCTCGGGAGCGGAGGCAGGCCTTTCACGTCTTCGTCGGAACGATCGCCGGCACGGTTCCCTTCGTCGTCTTCTTCATCGTCCTGCCGTCGGCGTTCAACAACGACGAGTATGCGTTCTACGGGATCCTGCCGATGATCCTGATCCCGCTGACGTTCGCCTACGCGATCGTCCGGTTCCAGATGCTCAACGTGCGGGTCATCGTGCGAAGGACGTTCCTGTACGCGTCCACGACGGCGGTGCTGCTCGGCTTCTACGCCCTCGTGGTCGCGCTGGCGAATCTTGTCTTCACGAGCTCGCGGCTCTCGGCATCGCCGCTCTTCAACTTCGGGTTCTTCCTCGTCGGGATCTCGCTCTTCGAGGTCATGCGCCGCAAGCTCCAGGCTCCGCTCGACAAGCTCTTTTTCCGCGAGAAGTTCGACTACCAGGCGGCGCTGCTCGAAATGAGCGAGGCGATCACCGGAGAGCTCGACCTCGGCCGCATCGCGGACTACCTGACCGAGAGCGTTTCCGCGACAATGCGTCTCGAGAAGGCCTCGATCTGGCTGCGCGACCGCGACGGGTGGCTCGAGCGGCGTGGAAAGCGGGACGACCGCCTCTCGCCGACCGCCGCGCTGCGCCGCATCCTGCGCCAGGAGGGCAAGCCGTCCGACCTCGGCGAGCTCTCGCTGCACTTCGCCGACACGGAGAGCGAGGAGTTCCGCCGGCGCCTCTTCGAGGAGGGCTTCCGCCTGCTCGTGCCGCTGGTCTATCGCGAGCGCCTCATGGGCATTCTCGCGCTCAAGGAGAAACACTCGGGGGAACGGTTCGACCGGGACGACCATGCCCTGCTCGCGACCCTTGCCAACCAGGCGGCGCTGGCGATCGAGACCGCGCTTCTCCACGACGAGATGACGCGCCAGGCCGAACTGAAGCGCGATCTCGAGATCGCCCGGGACATTCAGACGAGCCTGCTGCCCCGCGGGGTGCCCGACGTCGCGGGATTCTCCATGCTCGGAGGCAGCATTCCGGCGCGCGTCGTCGGGGGCGACTTCTACGATTTCATCCCGTTCGAGGACCGCCGGCTCGGGATCGTGATCGGAGACGTCTCGGGAAAGTCCGTCCCGGCCTCGCTGCTGATGGTGGCATCGAAGGAGATCGTCTACTCGCGAGCGCTCACGACGAGCGACCCCGGCCTGCTCTTCCGGGAGTCCAACCGGCGGATCTATGCGATCAAGCGCCGGATGTTCGTTTCGCTCGGCTTCTTCCTGCTCGACGCGGACGCGATGACGCTGCGCTACGCCATCGGGGGGCAGCCTCTGCCAATCCTGTTGCGCTCGGGCGACGGGGGACCGCAGCTCTTCGAGCCGCCCGAGCACCGGCTGCCGCTCGGCGCCTTCCGGGACGTGGCATACGACACCCGGGAGCTGTACCTGCGCCGGGGCGATCTGATGTTCTTCTATACCGACGGGATCACCGAGGCCATGGACGCCGGCATGAACCCGTACGGCGAGCAGCGGCTGATGGCCTCCCTCGAGGCCCGGAAGGCCGGGACCCTGGACGAAATCGCCAAGGGAGTCCTCGCGGACATCCGGGACTTCGTCGGTGGCGCCGAGCAATACGACGACATGACGTTCCTGTTCTTGCGGGTCGATTAGGGAGATCCCGGGGAATTCTGGGCGGAAACTCGGAGAACCCGCTTCCGTATAAGGGGTTAGACATGAAACTGAGACGCCTCTCCTGGGTCCTGGCGATCCTGCTTCTGGCCGGCGCCGGCGCGGCAACCGCGTTCTACCTGGCCAATCGCCGAGACGTGACCACGTCCTCCCGGGCGGCGTACGAGGCTTACCGCGAGGCCGTTGCCAACGAGGAGTGCTTCTACTTCAAGGAAGCCCGCGTGGGCTATGCCCGGGCGCTCGAGCTCGACCCGAACTTCGCCATGGCGATGCTGGGTCTGGCCCGGCAGTCCGGCGATCGGGACCAGGCGCTGGCTCTGGTGCGGCGGGCAGCCCGCGAAGAAGACAGATTGAACGCGCGGGAGCGGCTTCACGTCGAGATGGCGCGGGCGATCTGGGAGAAGCGGGAGACGGCTGCGCTCGACATCGCCCGGGAGATCCGGGCGAAGTATCCGGACGACGTCCGCGCCGCGACCTCCCTCGCGCACGAGCAGCTCGCCAAGGGAAACCCGGACGCGGCGATCCGCATCTTCGAGGATTTGCTCGCGGTGGATCCGAACAACGCGGAGGCTTACAACCAGATCGGGTACCAGTACGGATTCCGCGGCGAGTACGAGAAGGCCGTGGAGAGTCTCAAGAAGTACGAGTTCATCTCGCCGAACTCGGCCAATCCGCTCGACTCCCTGGGCGAAAACCAGGCCTACGCCGGCCACTACAACGAGGCCATCGAGAACCTGAACCGGGCGCTGGCGATCAAGCCCGACTTCGAGCCGGCGTACGAGCACCTGGGCGTCGCGTACGAAGGCATGGGGGAGTACGCAAAGGCGGTGGAGAGCTACGGGAAGGCCGCCGAGCTGGCGAGCACGAGCGAGATGACCCGTCAATACCTGGTCGAAGCCCTCCGGGCAGCCTTCATCGCAAAGGACAGGACCGCGGTGCACGCCCTCGCCGATCGGATCGGCAAGATTCCTCCCACCGGGAAAGACGAGTATGGGGCCATTCGCCGGGAGCTTCTTGCCACGTTGCTGGACTTGGTGGACGGGCACCCCGCCGACACGGAGCGCCGTCTCGACGCCCTGAAGCCCTCCCTCGAAAAGCTCTGGCAGGAGGAGCACAAAGCCGGGAAGACCCTGCTCGGCGCAAAGCCGCATTTTCGCGAGTGGAATTTCTTCATGGCTGTCGCGCTCGAGGCGCAGGGCCGGACCGACGAGGCGCTGAAACTCTACGAGCTCAACGCCAATCCACCCAATCCCTACGGCGAGTACGAGTCGCGGCGGTGGATCATGGAAGCCCGGGCCAAGGTCGCTGCGATCGTCGCCCGCAAGGGCGATCTCGACCGGGCCGAAAAGCTCATCGCCGAGAACCGGAAGTGGAATCCGAGCTGGGGCCCCTGCCGGCCCGCCGAGGCGGAGGTGGCCGAGCTGCGCCGGGCGAAGGTGCTGGCCGCGTCCAAGTAATGGAACGCTCCCGCGACTTCGAGACGCAGCACCGGCTGCTCCTGCTCGAGACGCTCTACGACGCGGGTTTCTCGCTCGGCGCGATGCCGGACGAGGAGGCGCTCGTGGAGGATGTCCTCGCGCGCGCGGTTGGCGTGCTCGACGCCTCGCGCGGCTACCTGGCGACCTTCGGCGAGGGAGGCACCCGCCGGGCCGAGGCGCGCGTCGGCCTGGCCAAGCGGCCTGCCGAGGCCCTGGTCGCTCAGGATGAGTTCCTGCGGGACGTTCTTCAATCCGAAGGCGCGATCACCCGCGAGAAGTTCCGGTTCCTGGGCCGGCAGGTCCTGACCGCCGTCGGCGTCCGCATTTCCGGCGGAGGGCTGCCGGTGGGGGTCCTCGTGCTGGCGGACAAGGAAGTCCGGCGTGGAGGCCAGGCGGCTTTCGACGAGGAAGATCGGCGGTTTCTCGTTTCGCTGGCGGGCCTGTGCGGAATGGCAATCGAGAATCGGCGCCACCTCGAGCGGCTCACGCGCGAGCGCGAGCGGCTCGAGGAGGAGAATCGGCGGTTGCTCGACGAAACCGGGCGGGCCGCCGCGGGAAGGCTCTTCGTCGGGGATTCGCCGGCCGCCCGGCGAGTGCTCGACCTGGTCTCCCGGGTGGCTCCCTCGAGGACCTCGGTTCTGCTGACGGGCGAGAGCGGCACCGGAAAGGAACTCGTCGCCCGGATGCTCCATGCCAGGAGCGATCGGGCCAAGATGCCGTTCGTGGCGATCAACTGCGCAGCGCTGCCGGAAACGCTCCTCGAGTCCGAGCTCTTCGGCATCGAGCGCGGCGTGGCGACGGGTGTCGAGGCCAGGGCGGGCCGATTCGAGGCAGCGCAGGGCGGGACGCTCTTTCTCGACGAGATCGGCGACATGCCCCTGTCGCTCCAATCCAAGCTCCTGCGCGTTCTCCAGGAACGCGAGATCGAGCGCGTGGGAGGAAGGCGCCGCATGCCGATCGATGTCCGGTTGCTCGCGGCCACCCATGCGCTCTTGTCCGAACGGATAGCCCGCGGCCAGTTCCGCGAGGACCTCTACTACCGGCTGCGGGTGGTCGAGATCGCGCTGCCTCCGCTGCGCGAGCGCCGGGAGGACATCCCACGGCTGGTCCGGCATTTTCTCGAGCGCTTCGCAGCGCGCGAGGGCCGGCCCGCTCCCACACTGGACCGGGATGCGTACGCGGCGTTGCTCTCTCACGACTTTCCGGGAAACATCCGGGAGCTCGAGAACCTGCTCGAGGGTGCGGCGGCGCTGTCGCAGGGCGGCACCATCCGCCGTGAAGACCTGCAGTGGCTGCCCGGCCGCAAGACGCCGAACGACCCCGGCGCGGGGGCGGGGGCGGGGGAGGAGGAGATCCCGGACCTGCGCGCCCTCGAGGATCGCCATATTCAGCGGGTCCTGCGGCTCGCTGGCGGCAACAAGAGCCGGGCGGCGCGCCTGCTGGGAATCAGCCGGCGCACGCTCTACCGCAAGCGAGTTGTGGGACACTAAGTCGCTGCGACATTAAGTCACTAATTAGCTATATATACTTATATATCAAATAGTTAGATAGACGTATCTGGCGCGTTACCTAGCTAGTTGTGACACTATGATACGCTCATGCGGTCATGTGTCGACTGCCCCGGTCATGCCCTAAGCCTTTTCCATCCAGTTGTTTATGGCGGTCTGCAGGGCCGTGCCGGATCTGGCAGGGCTCTTGCCTCCACCAGTGGTTGCGATGATGGCAAAGGCTCGAGCAGTCGGTCTGGAAGCCCTCGAGGCGAGCAACCTGGTCTGGGGATTGCTGGCCGGCGAGATCGCCTTCGCCTTCCTTCTTCTCGCGTCCGATAGACTCCCCTCCGTCTTGATCCGTTCACTCCAGCTTTTTCTCCGCTTCTAGGGGGCCCGGGAGCGCTCGATGTCGCACGGAGGATCCGCTCCGCCGGGACTCGCCTCTGCGGGCCGGCGGGAGGTCTCGATGACCATTCCGGTCGCGCCGGAAATGGAGATCGTGGCCACCGCCCAGGTCTCGGCCCTCGGCGAGTACATCGCGATGGGGCGCGATAAGATCGACGAGGTCAAGCTCGCGCTCGTCGAAGCGTGTATCAACGCGTTCGAGCACGCAGGCTGCCGCGACGAGCAGCTGCACCTGACCTTTCGACTCGGCCGCGAGCCGGCCGGAAGGGAATGGCTCGAGGTGGAGGTCCTGGATCGGGGGAGGGGTTTCGATCACGCCCATGTGGACGCGCCGAGCATCGAGAAGAGCTTTGCCGGCCACCGCAAGCGCGGATGGGGCCTGCAGATCATCAAGAGCCTGATGGACGACGTGGAGATCTCCTCGGGAGAGTGGGGGACGAGAATCCTGATGAGGAAGTACAAGTGAGCGAAACCTGCAAGGTGTCTTCGGAGCGGCGCGGAGACGTCGCGGTGCTCTGGACGGATGGGTACATCAACAACCAGGGGGGCGAAGAGATCGCCCGCGAGGCCTATGCGCACCTCGAACAGGGGGCGCGGGCGCTCGTTCTCAATCTCGAGAAGACCCGCATCGTCAACTCCATCGGCATCTCGATCCTGATCGAGGTTCTCGAGCGCGTCATGGATCGCAAGGGAGCGCTGGCTTTCTGCGGTCTCACTCCCACGATCGACAAGACCTTTCGGATCATGGGGCTTGCCCAGTACGCCCGAATCTACCCCTCCCAGGACGAAGCGGTCCGGGGCGTCAGCGCGCCGTCCGCCTGATTTCTCCCGGAGCTGGCATGACCGTTCCCGTCTCCGCCGAAACAACCACCCGCAGCGACGATCTCTGGAAGCGCGTGGGGGCCGTTCTCGGGGGAGAGGGGCCGCTGCCCGCGCGCGTTGCCGAGGCCGCGTTGATCGCGACAGGAGCAAGGGACGCGACGCTCTATCTGCGCGAGCGCGATGCCTGGATCCGGACTGGAGAAAACCTCTCCCAGGACATCGCCCCGGGAGAGATTCCCGAGCCCCTTCCGTCGGGCCTCTTCCTGCGCGAGGGCGACCTGTGGCTGCCGCTCGAAGCCGAAGGGGAGCTGTACGGCGTGCTCCGCCTGCTCGGTGCTCCGTCGGCGCAGCTGCCCGAGAACGGCGCGATGCTGGTTTTTCTGCTCGGCTCGCTCGTTGGCACGCATCGGCTCGCCCGGCAGGTGCGGGACGCCGAGTTCGAGCTCAAGGCCCGCCTCCTCGAGCTCGAGTCGCTCTACGACCTCGGTCTGTCGCTCGGAGGCCAGCTCGATCTGTCCGCGCTGGCCGACGAGGTCCTCTTCCGTTCCATCTCGCTGACCGACGCAGGCAAGGGCACGCTCATCCTGTTCGAGGAATCCGCGACCGTGCTGCTCGCCCGCAGCGTCGGCGGCGAGGTGCTCGGGCCCGCCGACGCGGCCTGCTGGGCGCTTCCCGAGGGCGGGGTGATCAACAATGCGGCGTCGACGGTGCCGACGGCCGGCATGCAGCTCAGCACCTGCGAGAAGTGCCTCGCCGTCGCGATTTCCGTCCCCGGGCGGCGGCTCGGCGTCCTGGCCGTCGCCGACAAGGAATCCCGGGACGGCCCGGTGCTCGACTTCACGCCGACCGATGCCCGCCTGCTGTCGCTCTTTGCCAACCAGGCGGCCGGAGCGATCGAGACTGCTCGGCTCCACAAGGACGCGATCGAGAAGGAGCGCTTCGAGCGGGAGCTCGAGCTCGCGGCGGCCATCCAGCGCGAGCTGCTTCCGCGCGACCTTCCGGAGGTGCCGGGCCTTGAGATCGCGGCGAGGAACGTACCGACCCGCCAGGTCGGGGGCGACTATTTCGATTTCTTTCCGTTGTCCCAGGGGCGGCTGGGCTTCATCGTGGCGGACGTCTCCGGAAAGGGCGTCCCGGCGGCGCTCCTCGTGTCGACGATGCACGCGGCCGTCCATCTCCAGATCGACGAGGCAAAGACCATCGCGGATCTGATCGGCCGCATCGACCGGCACCTCCAGCGTTACGCTGCCACGCGCAAGTTCCTGACCTGCTTCTTCGGACTGATCGAGCCGGACACGGGCCGCCTGCGCTACGTGTCGGCCGGCCACAACCCCGCGCTCTTGCGGCGCGCCTCCGGCGAGATGGAGCAGGTCAGGGCCACCGGACTGCCTCTCGGGATGTTCCCCAACTCGCAGTGGAAAGAGGAGAGCCTGGTGATGGAACCCGGTGACCTCCTGTGCGTCTACAGCGATGGAATCACCGAGGCGCTCGACGCCGCCGACGAGGAGTTCGGGCTCGATCGCCTCGGACGCCTGCTCGGAGCGGATCCTCCGGCCCGGATCTGCGGCGAGGTCTTCGACGCGGTGCGCGCCTTCGCGGCAGAGGTGCCCCAATACGACGATCAGACCCTCTTGCTTCTGCGGAGGAGATGACCGTCGGGTAAGATTTAGCGGTGCTTCCGGTTCTGACTCTCCTCTTTGCCGCCACGGCCCCGCCCGCTCCGCCTGCCGGAATGCTCTTCGAGGACGGCGTCGTCTACGTCTCGGCGGACTCCGGGCCCCGGAGAGCCTCGATCCTCGTGGAGAACGGGAAAGTCGCCTTCGTGGGCGATGCGGGCGAGGCGCGCCGACGCGCCGGCGCGGTCAGCGTGATCCGCCTCGGCGGCAACTTCGTGTTCGCGGGCTGGGCCGACGCTCATCTGCACCTCTTCGGGCTCGGCAAGTCCCTCGAGATCGCCAACCTGCGCGACACGGCCAGCGCCGAAGATGCCGCAGTGCGAATGGGGAAGTCGGCCGCGGCTCTACCCGAGGGCCTGTGGGTCGAGGGACGGGGCTGGGACCAGAACCGCTGGCCCGGCGCCGCCTTTCCCGACGCTCGGGACCTCGACAGGGTTCTGCCGGACCGTCCCGCCCTGGCCCGCCGGGTGGATGGCCACGCGATCTGGGTCAACACGGCGGCCATGAAGGCGGCCGGCATCGGCCCTGCGACGCGCGATCCGGAGGGCGGCCGCATCCTGCGCCGAGCCGACGGGTCGGCGGCGGGCGTGTTCATCGACAATGCGATGGCCCTCGTCGTGGCCGCCGAGCCCCCGCCGTCGGCCGCGGACCGGGAGCGATGGCTGCTTCTCGGAGCCGCGGCGTGCGCGCGGGCGGGACTGACGCAGATTCAGGATGCCTCCGGCTACGATGCCGAGGGTATCGCCGCGCTCGAGAGGCTGGCGGCAAGGGGCGCGCTTCCGATTCGGGTCTATGCAACCGTCTCTCCAGAGCCGCAGGAGCTGTCTGCGTTCTTCGCGAAGGGGCCGCGGATCGGCGGCGGCGGCGATTTCCTGACCGTGCGTGCGATCAAGGCCTATGCCGACGGGGCGCTCGGGAGCCGGGGAGCCGCTCTGCTCGCCGATTACTCCGACGAGCCGGGAGCGCGCGGCCTCCTCGTGACCTCTCCCGAGCGGCTGGATTCGATCGCCCTGGATGCCCGGCGCAACGGCTGGCAGCTCTGGATCCACGCCATCGGCGATCGGGGCAACCGGGTCGCGCTCGATGCATTCCAAAAGGCCGAACGGGAATTGCCCGAGGCGCCTGCCGGGGCGGGCCGGCCCCGCATCGAGCACGCGCAGGTCATCGCGCCCGAGGACTTCCCGCGGTTTGCCCGTTTCGCAGTGATCGCATCGATCCAGCCGACGCACGCGACCTCCGACATGGATTGGGCAGAGCTGCGGGTAGGGCCCTCGCGCATCGCGGGCGCCTACGCGTGGCGGCGCCTGAAGAGCGCGGGTGCGAAATTGGCCGGTGGCAGCGACGCCCCCGTCGAATCCGAGAAACCCCTTCTCGGGTTCTACGCGGCGGTAACTCGCAAGGATCTGTCCGGTCGGCCGGCCGGCGGCTGGCGTCCCGCTGAGAGGCTGTCACGTCCGGAGGCTCTCGCGCTCTTCACCTCGGACGCGGCCTTCGCTGCCTTCGAGGAGCGCTCCCGCGGCCGGATCGAGGCCGGACGCGAGGCGGACCTGACCATCCTGGCCCGCGACCCGATGGCCGTTTCCGAGGCGGAAATCCCCGCGATCCCGGTGGCGATGACGGTGGTCGGCGGACGGATCGTCTACGCGGCGGCTCCGTGAGAATCGCGACATCGACCGGCGTTCCCGCGATACTCTGCCTGGCGCTGGGACTGACGGCCTGCGGCGGCCAGACGCAGAAGGAGGCGCCGAACGTGAGCTCTTCGCAGGGCGATTCGGGCGACCGACAGCGCGCCCGGATGGTCGACATGCAGATCGCCGCGCGCGGCGTGCGCGACCCGCGGGTTCTCGCGGCGATGCGCAAGGTGCCCCGCCATCGTTTCGTCGACGGGGCCGAGCAGGCGCGCGCCTATGAGGACCGCCCGCTGCCGATCGCCGACAACCAGACGATTTCCCAGCCTTACATCGTCGCTCTCATGACCGAGCTGCTCGAGCTTCCGGAGAGGGCGCGCGTTCTCGAGATCGGAACCGGATCGGGATACCAGAGCGCCGTGCTCGGCGAAATCGCGGCCGAGGTCTATTCGATCGAGATCCTGCCCGAGCTCGCGGACGCGGCCTCGCGGAAACTCAAGGAGCTCGGCTACGGCAACGTCGAGGTGCGCGCCGGGGACGGCTACCGGGGTTGGCCCGAACATGCTCCGTTCGACGGCATCATCGTCACCGCGGCGCCCGAACGCATTCCGCAGCCGCTGCTCGATCAGCTGGCGCCCGGCGGGCGCATGGTGATTCCGGTCGGAGGGTTCTTCCAGGAGCTCAAGGTCTTCACGAAGAGCAAGGAGGGCCGCGTCTCGGAAAAGGACATCATCCCCGTGCGATTCGTGCCAATGACCGGCGAGATCGAAAAGACGCCGACGGAGTAGTCCCGGACTTCGGATCGCAAGGTCGCACTGCCGCCTGTCATCCGGAGCGAAGCGATGGACCCGTACTCGACGAGCGATCGAGGTGATCGAGTCCGGGATCCCTCGGGACGACGAGCGGCCGCTACGCCCCGCTCGTCAGTTCCCCGCCCCCTGGATCACACCCTCCGCCAGGATGATCTCGACGCGGCGGTTCCTCGCGCGCCCCTCCGCCGTCGCGTTGTCGGCGACCGGGAACCTGGGGCCGTAACCGGCGTCGGTCATCCGCGTGGTCGCCACGCCCTGGCCGCGCAGGAAGGCCATCACGGCGTCGGCGCGCTCCTTCGAAAGCCTCTGGTTGAGCTCGTCCGATCCGGTCGAGTCCGTGTAGCCCTCGATGCGCAGGTTGATGTTCGGGAAGAGGGAGACGATGCCCGCGAGCTTGCCGAGGGCCACCTGGGTGTTCGGCTTGAGCGTCGCCTTGTTGATGTCGAACAGAATGTCCGGAAGGTTGACGACCACACCGCGGGCGGTCTTCGTGATCTGGGCCACCGAGGACAGCGCGCCGTCGAGCTGCGAGGCCAGGTCGTCGCGCTCCTTCAGGAGCCGTTCGTTCTCCTTTTGAAGCTTGGCGTTCTGGGCCTCGAGCGTCGCGGCGACCGTCGCCACTTCCGCCGTCGTGCGCTCCGCCTCGGCCTTCGCCGCGTTGGCCTGCGCCGCCAGCGCCTCGGCCCTGCTCCGCGCCTCGTCCGCTTCGCGCCGCGCCGCATCGGCGGCCTCGGCCGAAAGCCCCGCCGCCGCCGCCCGCTGCTGTGCCGCGGCGGCTTCCTGCTGCGCCTGCTGGGCCTGCTGCTGGAGGTTTGTCAACTGCTGCTGTGCTGCGGCGGCCTGCTCGCGCGCCGCGAGCGCTGCTTCCCGCGCGGCCAGGGCCTGCTGCTGCGCGTCGGCGGCCTGGGCCTGGGCGGCCGATTTCTGCTGCTCGAGGCTCTGCATCTCGGCGGCGCGCTTGGCGGCCGCGGCGGCAGCCGCCTCCGCGTCGAGGTTCTTCTGCGTGTCGCGGATCGCCGTCGAGGAGAGCGAGAGGCTGCGCCGCGCGAAGTCGATTCCGACTTTGTCGCGACCGGCCTTGAAGGAGTTGCTGGCCTGGGCGAGCGTGATTCCCGCGTCGCGGATTGAGTCGGGAGCGTACTTTTCGGCGCCCATCAGTTTTGCCTGGTCGAGCACGTGTTGGGCCTGGACGACCTCGATCGGCTCGCTCCCGGAATAGCTCATTCCGCCGACCGCGGTATTGCCAGTCCGCGGTGCGGCCCCGAGGTTGGAGACGGTGATCGGCGTGCTCTTCGCCTTCTTCTGCGCAGGAGCGACGGACGCCAGGCAGACGAGCTCGGAGGGGCGGAGGACGAGGGGGTAAGCCTCCGCAGTCACGATGAGGGCGAACTCCTTTTGGCCCGTGCGGTACTCGCCGCTGCCGGAGGCGTCTTTGTCGATGAGCTCGCCGAGGTTCTCGGCGTTGCCGTCCCGAGCCACGGCCCAAACGACGTACGTCGTCACGTCGCCGCCGAAGAGGATCGCCGGGGGCAGTTTCTTGTAGTCGACCTCGATCCGGGCCTGGCCGCCCTTGAACTTGACCGAGGCCTCCGCCCGGGCGGGGGCGACGCGGGGCGTAGCCGCCATGTCGAGGTCGACGCTCGATCCCTCCGGGAACTGAACCACCCAAAGGGGCAGGTCGGAGGCCGCGAGCGACAGGGCGGCAAGCCAGGACGCGGCAATCAGCACGAGCGACCGGGGGATCACGCGAATCATGACTCAATCTCCTTCGAATCGTCGAGACTCGGGTTGCGGTCCGGGCTGGGCCGCCCGAATCGGCGCATGACTATATGAACGAGGGAGCCAGGCCGTCAAGCGTCTCAGACCGAAGCGTTGGTCGCGAGGTTCCTCCTTGGCGCTGCCTGGCGCATCCGCCGTCGGGCCGGACCTTTCCGTGCACGCGGCAGGGGATATAGAATCCCGAGCGACGAACGTCGAATCTCGAAATGCAAAGGAGGAAATTGTGAGGAAGCTGCACAGGGGGATTCTTACCGCTGCCGTTGCGTCGCTCGTCCTGGTAGTCACCGCCTTCGCCGCCGAGCCCAAGGAACGGTTCACCTGCATCATCGACGAAGAAGGGGGCATGCCGACCCGGTTGACGATCTCGGTTCACAACTGGACCACCGATCAGGAGGCCCAGGCGTACGGCGCCGCCCTCAAGTCCGGCGGAAACAATGCGCTGCGGGCCGCCATGATCAAGGCGAGCGCGGGATATGTTTCGGTCACGGGCTCGATGGGTTGGCCGATGAATTTCGCCCGGAGCTTTCCCAATGGTACCGGACAGACCATCATCCTCGCCGCGGACCGGCCGCTCGGTATGGGCGCCGTCGCATCCGGATCGTCGACGACGGAATACCCCTTCGGCGTGATCGTGCTCAACATCGGCGCGAACGGCAAGGGCACGGGCTCGCTCATCCAGCAGGCGAAGCTCGTGATCGACGCGAGCGGAAAGATCGACATGAGCCCCTACAGCGGAATGGGAGTCGAGCTGCTGGGAGTGCGGCGGCAGAAGTAGCGTCCGGTCTCTCGTGATTCCTTCGGCGGCCGCGCGCGGATTCTGACGATGAAGCGCCCGGCCGCTTTTGCGTCGGTCTGGTGGCAGGAGTGGGGCCTTACGGCGATGCTGGTGTCGCTCCTCCTCGCGCTCTTCGTCGGGGCTCCCCTCATGGCAATCGTCGGCGTCGGACAGCTCGCCTTCGACCTCTTCTTCACGATGATGCTGCTCTCCGGCGTGATTGCCTTCGCCCGTCGAAGGACTCTCGCCGTTGCGGCCGCGGTGATCGGCCTGGTCGTCCAGGTGGTTCGGTGGACGGGCTACGGCGAGGCGAATCCTGCGTGGGCGGTGTGGGACGACGCAATGTCTCTCCTGCTGCTCGCCATACTGACGGCGTTGGTGCTCGAGCATGTCTTCCGCGACGGTCCGATCACGGGCGATCGAATTCGGGGCGCCATTGCAGCGTACCTCTTGATCGGACTCGCCTGGGTTTTCGCCTACCGGCTCGTCGACTATCTGTCGCCGGGAGCGCTCAGCATCGGCCCTATCCACAAGGGTTCGGGTCACGGTCCCCAGACCATCGCATATTTCAGCTTCGTGACCCTGACGACCGTCGGCTACGGCGACATCACGCCGATCCACCCTGCCGCCCGCGTGCTCGCAATCGCGGAGGCGCTCGTCGGCCAGCTCTATCCCGCCATCCTGATCGGCCGCCTCGTGTCGCTGCAGATCGCGACGACGCGCAAGGGCTAAAGTCATGGAGTTCGCGGCGTGACGACGACGGGGGCGGCGGCGCGCATCGAGTTGCGCCCCGGGGGGACGGGTGCTCTCGTGACCCTCTCCGGTCCGCTGGACGTGGAGACGGCCGCGCGAGCCCGGCAAGAGGTCTCGAGCGGCCTCGCCGGTGCGGCGGTGCGATCGCTCGAGGTCGACGCGAGCGGCGTCGAACGCGGCGACATGTCGGGTATGTCGCTGCTCTACGAGCTGGCCGAGGGGCGGATCGTTCCGGGCGTGCGAGCGACCGTCAAGGGCTTGCGCCCTGAGTTTCAGACGCTTCTTTCCGCGTTTCCCTCGGGAGAGGCGCTCTCGGGTCTCGAGCGGGCGCCCGCTCGTCGGCGCGTCTTCGACGAGGTCGGCGCCGCGACCGTCTCCATGCTCGCGGACGGGCGCGCCCAGCTCTCTTTCATCGGCGCCATCGTGCAGGGCTTCGCGGCGGTCCTTCGCCGGCCGCGCGCGATGCGCTGGGGCGAGTTTGCCGTCGTCTTCGAAAAGGCTGGCGTCAACGCGCTTCCGATCGTTTCGCTCATCAGTCTGCTGATGGGCCTCGTCCTCGCCTTCGAGGGGGCGCAGACGCTCGAGATGTTCGGAGCGCAGATTTTCATCGCCAACGGGATCGGAATCGTCATGATCCGCGAGTTTTCCCCCATCTTCACCGCGATCATCTTCGCGGGTCGCTCCGGCTCGGCGTTTGCCGCCGAGATCGGGACCATGAAGGTCAACCAGGAGTTGGACGCGCTCGAGACGATGGGGCTCGATCCCATCCGTTTCCTCGTCATCCAGCGCGTTCTGGCGGGGACCCTCCTGATGCCCGTACTCGCCGCGTACTCCATGGTGGCGGGCGTGTTCGGGGGGATCCTCGTCATGTTCACGATGGGGTTCACGTTCGCCCAGATTTGGTCGCAGCTTTCGGGTGCGGTCGGCGTCCACGACGTGCTCGTCGGGGTTTCCAAATCCTTCGTGTTCGGCGCGATCATCGCAGGCCTCGGGTGCCTTCGGGGGATGCAGACGAAGGAGGGGCCCAACGCGGTCGGCGACTCGACGACCCGCGCCGTCGTCGCCGGGATCCTCATGATCATCGTCGTGGACGCCGTCTACAGCGTCGTGACCTATGTGCTGCACGTATGAGCGCGTCGCCGGTGGCGATCTCGGTCGAGGGCGTCACGATCGCTTACGGCGACAAGGTCATCCAGAAAGACCTCACGTTCGAGGTGAGGCGGGGTGAGGTCTTCGTCATTCTCGGCGGCTCGGGCTGCGGCAAGAGCTCGCTGCTGAACAACATGATCGGGCTCTATCGGCCGGTCACGGGCCGGATTCTTTTTGGCGGCGAAGACATCGTGACTGCGGAGGGCGAGGATCGCTTGCGCCTCTTCCGGAAGTTCGGCGTCATGTACCAGAGCGGCGCGCTCTTCGGGTCCATGACGGTTCTGGAAAACGTGCGCCTGCCCCTCGACGAGTTCACCAACCTCGGCGCCGCCGAGAAGGACCTCGTCGCGGCGGCCAAGCTGAACCTGGTGGGACTGCTTCCGGCGGCCGCGCAGAAGCCGTCGGCTCTCTCCGGGGGAATGCAGAAGCGGGCCGGCATCGCCCGGGCGATGTCCCTCGATCCCGGGATCCTGTTTCTCGACGAACCCTCCGCGGGGCTCGACCCGATCACCTCGGCCGGCCTCGACAAGACGATCAAAGAGCTCTCGAAGGGCCTCGGCATCACATTCGTCGTCGTGACGCACGAACTTCAGAGCATCTATGCGATCGCGGACCGCTGCGTCATGCTCGACGCCCGGACGAAGACGATGATCGCCGAGGGAAAGCCCGCCGACTTGCGCGACAGTTCCAAGGACCCGTACGTGCGGCAGTTCTTCCTGCGCCAGGCCGAGCCGGCCGCGGCGGATTCAAAGGGGAATGAGAGCTCATGAGCGAAAAGGCCGGCCAGTTCCGGATCGGGCTCTTCGTCACGCTGGGCGTGGCCATCGTGCTCGGAGGGCTCTTTCTGTTCGGGATCCGGAGCGCCTTCCAGCCCACGTACATGTTCGAGACGTACTCGACGGGGGATGTTGAGGGCCTGGCCGTGGGCTCGATCGTGACGCTGCGGGGCGTCCCTGTGGGCAAGGTCACCGAGATCGGATTCAGCTGGAACATGTACGACACGGTCAGCCCGGCTTGCGTCGTGGTTCGCTGCGCCGTCAAGCAGAGGATCGCTCCCGTGAAGTGGAGGGGAGAGCCGCTAAAGGAATTCGACGAGGTCATCCTCAACGGGCTGCGTGCCGTCGTCCAGATGGAGGGGATCACGGGCTCGAGCATCGTGGCCCTCCAGAGGATGGATCCCGCCAAGTATCCGCCCCTGAAGGTGCCGTGGACGCCGAAGTACACGTACGTGCCCTCGGCGCCGAGCCAGCTCGGACGGCTCCTCACGTCCGTCGACAAGACGCTCGCGAACCTGGAAAAGTTCGACGTCGGGAAGCTCACGGACAGCCTGAACCGCGTCCTCGACACGGCCGACGCCGCGCTCAAGAACCTGGACCAGCTCGACGTGAAGGGAATCTCGCAGAACGCGAATCGGGCGATCGGCGACGCGGCTGCCACCATCCAGGAGATCAGGGGGCTCGCCGAGGACGCGCGGGCAGACCTCAAGGGCATGAAGCTGGATGCAGTCGGCGGCGATGCGGCCCGCCTCCTGAACAACCTCGACGCGCGGCTGGCCGCGCTCATCGACAAGCTGTCGGGGATCGACGTGCGGTCCTTGAACGACACCCTGGCCGGAACGCGGGACGCGGCGCGGAGCCTGAACGAGGCGCTCGAGCAGCTCAAGCGCTACCCGTCGGGGTTCCTCTTCGGCCCGGCCCCGCCACCTGCCCCGGCTCTCGAGAATAAGGAGAAGCCGTGATGTGCCGCAAGTCTTTGGATTCGCTCCTTCGCCCGGCTCGGCGTTCGGCGACGGGCCTCGCGCTCGTGCTGACATTCCTCGCTTGCGCCTGCGCCTCGAAGCTGCCGCGCACGCCGCAGACGTTCACGATCGATCAGCCGGCGCCGCGCCCGGCTCCCGCCGCGACGGCGACGCGCGTGGTGTCCCTGCGCCGCGTCGAGACGGCGCCGACCTACGCCGGCTCGGAGTTCGTCTATCGCGTGAGCGAGTACGGGATCGAGCGCGACCCCTACGCAAGCCTCGCTGCTCCGCCAGCCGAGATCCTGACCTCCGCGATCCGCGGCTATCTGCGGGATGCCGACTTCATTCGCGATGTCGTCGCCGCGGGCGAAGGGATGCGGATCGAGGCCGCGATCGAGCCCGCCCTGACGGAGCTTTATGGAGATTTCAGCAACCCGGCCGAGCCGGCGGCCGTCCTCTCCCTGCATTTCCGCGTCCTCGCCCCGGCATCCGGTACGGCAGCCGCTCGGGAGATCCTGTTGAAGACCTATACGCGGCGAATTCCACTTTCGCAGCGGACCGCTGCCGCCGTCGTCGCTGCGTGGAATCGCGCCCTCGGCGAGATTATGGGGGACTTCCTTCCGGACCTGAAAGCCGTCCTGCCGCCCGGCCGTTAGCGTTTGCCGGCGTCTCGGCTAAACTCCCGTCGCCCATGGGTGAATCCGTGCGCCTGAGAACTGGGGTGGACGCGTTGCGCCGCCCGATCCGCTTCGCGCTCTTCGCGCTCTGCGTCGGTGCGGCCGCGGGGGCGGCGCCGTCTCCGCTCATCCCCGCCCCCGCGCCGACCCCCGTCTCCCCGGACGAGACGGCGGGGGACCCGTACGGGCGCGAGACGCCCTACGGGTGCTTCTTCGGATTCGTTCACGCCGCCGAGAGGTCGAGCTACGCGGCCGCCGCCGAGTACCTCCAGATCCCCCCGTCGCTGCGCGCTCAGCGCGAGCAGATCGCCCGGCAATTCCAGGAGGTCCTGGACCATCGGTTCGTGTCGGCCGGCTTCGAACGGATCAGCCGATCCGCGCGCGGCGCAACCGACGATGGCCTGCCCCCCGAGCAGGAACGGGTCGGGGAGATCCTGGGCACGGAGGGGCGTTTCGAAGTGCTGCTCGTTCGCCGCGAGACGGCGGGGGAGCCTCCGATCTGGCTCTTCTCCTGGGAGACGATCCGGGAAGCGCGGCGGCTGCACGCCGAGCTCGGCGTTCTCGAGATCGCAAGCCACCTGCCCGCGTTCCTCGTGCAGACACGGATCGGTCCGCTCGAGCTCTGGCAGATCTTCGCCTTTGTCCTGCTTCTGCCCCTTCTGTACGGCGTGTCATGGCTTTTGCTCGGAGGAGTGCTGGCCCTCTCCGGGCTGCTCCGCAAGAAGAAGGCGGCGGGGGAGTGGGCGTCATCGGCGCGCAGCCCCGGCACGCTGTTTCTGGCGCTGCTGCTCCACCGGTTTGCCGTGTTCTGGCTCGGAATTCCGCTGCTGTACCGCATCTATTACAACCGGCTGCTCTTCGTTGTCCTGCTCGTCGCCCTGCTGTGGCTGCTGCTTCGGATCGTGGACGTGGTGGACCGCCGCGTCCTGCGCCGGATGGTGCCGGCCGGAAGCTCCGCCGCCACGCCCTCTCTCGCTCGTCCGTCGCGCGCTGCGCGTGGCCGTGTTCGTCCTGGTCGTGCTCCTTGCACTGCCGTTCTTCGGCGTCAACATCACGGCGACCCTGGCAGGCCTCGGGATCGGCGGGCTCGTGCTCGCCTTCGCCGCCCAGAAGAGCCTCGAGAACGTGTTCGGCGGGTTCGCCATCCTCTCCGACCGCCCCCTGTCCGTGGGTGACACCTGCCGGATCGGCGGCCAGCTCGGTGAGATCGAGGACATCACGCTCTGGGCGACGCGACTTCGCACCAACGAGCGAACGGTCGTCAGCATTCCGAACGCCGCCGTGATGACCGGACAGATCGAGAACCTCACGAGCCGCGACAAGTTCTGGTTCCACCCCACGGTCGGCCTTGCCTACGAGACGACTCCGGCGCAAATGCGGGCCGTGCTCGAGGGAATTCGATCCCTCATCGCGGCCGACCCGCGCGTGGAGACCGAGGGCTCGCGGGTCCGCTTCGCGAGACTGGGAGCCTCGTCGCTCGACATCGACGTCTTTGCCTACGTATGGACCGCGACGTACGGGGAATTCCTGGCGGTTCAGGAGGAGCTGCTTCTCTCGACCCTCGACATCGTGGAGCGGGTCGGGACGTCCGTGGCGTTCCCGTCCCAGACGGTCTACGTGCGCCCCGACGCCGGCCGCGGCGGGGAGAAGAAAGGTTGACCCGACCTTGAAGCGCGGCGCGCGGATCGTCGCGGCGGCGCTCGCCGTGTGCCTGGGCGTGTGCCGCGCAGCCTGCGCGGAGACGTTCCAGGCTTTTTCGGGAGCCGCCGAGGGTTCGGGCTTTTCGGAATCGTTCGCGCGGGTCCTGCGCAACGGGGGCGCTGCGGGGGTCGGACTCGAGGCGCCGGATCTCACGTCCGAACCCGAGGAGCCGGCCGCGCCGGCGGCAAAACGCCCGAAGTACCTGGTGATCGGCGCGCTCTCGGCTCTCGCCATCGGGGGGTCGTACTACGACGCGCGCCGCGACGGCCGCCACTATCCGTTTCACTTCACGAACGAGGGCTGGTTCGGGCAGAACACCTATGCCGGAGGCGGAGACAAGGCCTCGCACTTCGTTTCCTTCTACATCGTCGGCAAGCTCATGTCGGGCGTGAACGAGGAGCTCGGCATGTCCCGGGACAGGGCCCTCCTGCTCGGCACCGGGGTCTCGTTCCTGGCCGGCCTCGCTACGGAGCTCGGGGACGGCACGAACAGGTACGGCTTTTCCTGGGAGGACCTGACCATGGATGCGCTGGGGGCCGCGACCTTCCTCGGCATCGCGCACTATGGTCTCGGCGACCTGATCAGCTTTCAGGGAGGGCTCGTGCCGGCCCCGACCGCGGTTTGCTGCCCTTACGGCGGAACGGGCAAGGATTACACGCAGGAGATCTATTCGGCCAACTTGAAAATCGCCGGCCTCGGCGAGCGGGCAAAGTTCAACCCGGGCCTCGCGCGGTTCCTGATGGTCTCGGTCAGTTACTCCGCGAAGGGCTACCCCTACGCGGACCCGCAGGTGCGCGAGCGCCAGGTCGGCTTCGGGGTGGGGATCAACTTCAGCGAAATCCTTCATTCGGTCGGCGTTCCCCCCGACAAATGGTGGAGCAAAATCCTCTACTTCCTCTTCGACGTGATTCGGATTCCGTATACGCAGGTCGGCATGTATTACGACCTGAACAACGGGCACTGGTATGGTCCGGGCATCGGCGACACCTGGCCGGGCGGCGGGCGCTGAGGCGGGCCCACGCAATGAGGTCTCGGTCCCGCCCTTGGGGGTCCGTCGTCGCGTGGGTTCGAGCGTGCTCGCGGTGACGAGGAGCGCCGCATGAGGAGCACGGGAGTCCCGTTCCGAAGGACGCTGCGCGTGGTGTATCCGCTGGCGGAGGGTCGGATCGTCCTCCGGACCGAGGAGAACTGGCAGAAGGACATCGAGCCGGACACACCTTCCGAGGGCGGGCACACCTTCACGTTCACGGTCGAGTCGGCGAAGCCCTTTCTCTACTTCAAGCCGGTGTTGCGCGTGGGCGACAAGGTCCTCGGGACGCCGGGCGCCAACCGTCTGGTCCTGATGACCGAGCCCGACACGCGACCGGTCTATCCGCATTTCCGCACGGCGGGCGGCGGGCACTTCGCGGCTCCCATCGAGTTCGACTCCACGCGCCTCGGGCGCCGTCACCGGATTCGCGTTTACCTTCCGGCCGGTTACCGCGAGAACACGCTGAAGCGGTACCCGGTCCTGTACATGCAGGATGGCCAGAACCTGTTCTTTCCGGACGAGGCGTTTCTCGGCAACGACTGGCGCGTCGACGAGACCGTGGGCATGCTCGACACGATGAGCGTGGTCGAAGACTTCATCGTCGTCGGCATCTACTCGAAGGACCGCTTTACCGAGTACACGAAGCCGGGCTACGAGACCTATGGCGCGTCCCTGGTCGGCGAGGTGAAACCGCGGATCGACCAGGACTTTCGAACGCTACCCGGGCCGACGCGCACCGCGCTTCTCGGGTCGTCGCTCGGCGGCGTGGTGTCGTTCTACCTCGCCTGGGAGCATCCGGACGTCTTCGGGCGGGCGGCCTGCCTGTCGAGCACTTTCGGCTATCGCGATGACCTTCTCGATCGCGTGCTCTCGCAAGAGAAGCGGGACGCCGGCTTCTACCTGGACAGCGGGTGGCCCGAGGACAACTACGAAGTGACCGTTTCCATGGCGATGGCCCTCGTCTCACGCGGGTGGGTGTATGGGCGCGACCTCATCCACTTTGCATTCCCGCTGGCCGAACACGACGAGAAGGCCTGGGGATTGCGCCTCCATCTGCCGCTCCAGCTCTTCAGCGGCATCGTCCGCCAGGCATCGCGGGCGATGGAGGGTCACACGGACCAGGCCCGGCGCTAGCGCCGCGGTGTCCGCGAGGCCGTGCCGCCGAGCTCGTCGAGGAGCTTCGCGACGAGGCCGGTCCAACCGGTCTGGTGGCTGGCGCCGAGGCCGGCACCGGTGTCCCCGTGAAAGTACTCGTGAAAGAGGAGCAGGCCCTTCCAGTGAGGGTCCGTCCGGAAAATCTCGCGGTCGCCGAAGACGGGGCGGCGTCCCGCGGCGTCGGGGAGAAAGATCCGCGAGAGTCTTCGCGCGAGCTCGCGCGAGACTTCGTGCAGGTTCATCATCTGGCCCGAGCCCGTGGGGCACTCGACCTGGAACGTGTCGCCGAAGTACATATGGTACCGCCTGAGCGACTCGAGGATCAGGTAGTTGAGCGGAAACCAGATGGGCCCCCGCCAGTTCGAATTGCCCCCGAAGAGGTGCGTGCGCGACTCTCCGGGCTCGTAGTCGAGGCGAAAGTCCTGGCCGCGCGCGCTCGCGGAATACGGGTGATCGCGGTGGTATTGGGACACCGAGCGGATGCCGAATGGCGAAAGGAACTCGGATTCGTCGAGCATGTACCTCAGGACCCGGGTCAGCTGCTCGGGCCGGACGACCGACATGAGGAGCCGTTCGTGCGAGCCATGCTGCGTCATCGAGGCGCACGCCGCCGTCAGGTCCTGCCGGTGTGCGAAGAACCACTCCATGCGCCGCTTGAAGCTCGGAAAGCGGTTGATGAGATTCGAGTCGCCCGTGACGACCGCGGTCAGGGGCAACAGGCCCACGAGCGACCGGACGCGGATGGGGATCTGGCGCCCATCGGAATGGTGGATCTCGTCGTAGAAGAAGCCGTCCTGCTCGTCCCAGAGGCCGAGCGCGGGAGCGTCCGGGCGCTGGATGGCGTGGGCGATGTAGACGAAGTGCTCCCAGAACTTGGAGGCGACGTCCTCGTAGACGGGGTCTTCGCTCGCGAGCTCGAGCGCCATGCCCAGCAGGTTCAGGCAGTACATCGCCATCCAGCTCGTGCCGTCGGCCTGGCTGAGCACGAAGCCCTCGGGGAGCTTCATGTTGCGATCGAAGATGCCGATGTTGTCGAGCCCCAGGAATCCGCCCTGGAAGATGTTGTTGCCGAGGGCGTCCTTGCGGTTGACCCACCAGTCGAAGTTCAGGAGCAGCTTGTGAAAGACGCGCTCGAGAAACATCCGGTCGCCCTTACCGGTCTTCCCCCGCTCGATCTGGAAGACGCGCAGGGCCGCCCAGGCGTGGACGGGAGGGTTGACGTCGCCGAAGTTCCACTCGTAGGCCGGAATCTGGCCGTTCGGGTGCATGTACCACTCGCGCAGCATCAGCACGAGCTGGTCCTTGGCGAACTGCGCGTCCACGAGCGACAGGACGACGCAGTGAAACGCGAGGTCCCAGGCAGCAAACCACGGAAACTCCCAGGTGTCGGGCATCGAGAGGATGTCGGCGTTGAAGACGTGCCGCCAGTCGCTGTTGCGTCCGGTCTTGCGGGCGGCGGGCGGGGGCGGCTGCAGTGGATCGCCCTCGAGCCAGCGGCGGACGTCGTACTTGTAGAACTGCTTCGACCAGAGCATCCCGGCGAAGGCCTGGCGCATGATGCTCTTTTCGTCCCCGGACAGGTGCTCGGGGATCACCGCGTCGTAGAACTCGTCGGCCTCCTTCTTGCGCAGCGCGAGCGTGCGATCGAAGTCCTCCCCGAGCGGGTCCCCCTCGGCCCACTCGGCATCCGTCAGGCGCAGGCGGACGCGCGAGGTGCCGCCCGCGGGGACGGTCACTTGGTGTCGCGCCGCGACCTTGGTGCCCCGACGGGCCGGGTTGACCGCGCCGGCGTTGCCCCGGACCACGTACTCGTGGAAGGCGTCCTTGACGTAGGGTGACGTGTTAGGCGCGCCGAAGACCCGCTCGGCGTTCGTCTCGTTCTCGGTGAAGAGGAGCTCGGCGCCCGGGGCCGCGTGAAGGTAGCGCCGCTGCAGGTAGTTTTCGTCGAGCGCTACGGCCGGCCGTCCGTCCCCGCGCGCGACGGCGGCTGCGAGCGGGCGCTTGCGATTGGGCCGCCACGACCAGGTGTTGCGGAACCAGGCGGTCGGGAGCAGGTCGAGGGTCGCAGCCTCGGGGCCGCGATTCGCGACGGTGATCTCGATGAGGATGTCCTCCGGAGCTCCCTTGGCGTACTCGACGAAGACGTCGAAGTATCGGCTCTCGGCGAAGATACCCGTGTCGAGCAGCTCGTACTCCGGGTCGTCGATCGTGCGGCGCCGGTTCTCCGCGAGGAGCTTTGCGTACGGGTACTCGGCGTGCGGATATTTGTACAGGTACTTCATGTACGTGTGCGTCGGTGTCGAGTCGAGGTAGAACCAGTATTCCTTGACGTCCTCGCCGTGATTGCCTTCGGAGTTCGTCAGGCCGAAGGGACGCTCCTTGAGGAAGGGATCCTTCCCATTCCAGAGGGCGAGCGCGAAGCAGAGGAGTTGATGACGGTCGGAGATCCCGCCCAGGCCGTCCTCGTTCCAGCGGTAGGCCCGGGAGCGCGCGTGATCGTGCGGGAAATAGTCCCAGGCCGCGCCGTCGGCGCTGTAATCCTCCCGGACCGTCCCCCAGGCCCGCTCCGAGAGGTACGGCCCCCAGCGATTCCAGTGCGCGGCGCGGCGGTTGCTCTCGTCGAGGCGCCGGCCCTCCGCCGTGTCGGCGGGCTTCTGCCTCACGGCTCCTTCGCCGGGTCGTGCCATCCTTCCAGGCCGACCATCATCCGATCCGCCTCGACCGGGCCCCACGTTCCCGGCTTGTACGCGTGGACGGGAGTGGCGTCGTCGAGGATGCCGTCGACCACCGCCCACGCTGCCTCGACCGCGTCTTCACGCACGAAGAGCGTGGGGTCGCCTTTCATCGCATCGGTCAGGAGGCGCTCGTAGGCGTCGACCTCGTCCTTGCCGGCGTCGCGCACGGCGATGAGCTCGGTCGGGACGGAGCCCGCCTCGGTCCCCGGCCTCTTGACGCGCGCCCCGATCGAGATCGAGATCTTCGGCCCCAGGCGGAACCGGAAGTAGTTGCTCTCCTCGGGTGAGAGGCGCGAGAGCGGCGGTCGCTTCAGGTCCACGATGACCTCGGTCGCCGTCAGCGGAAGGCTCTTGCCGGCGCGGATGAAGAAGGGCACCCCCGCCCAGCGCCACGAGTCGACCTCGAGGCGCACGGCGGCGAAGGTCTCGACGGTGGAGGCGGGTGCCACGCCCGGCTCCTCGAGATAGCCGTCGAACTGCCCGCGCACGACGTCGGCGGGCTCGAGGGGCCGGATGGCTCGAAAGACCTTGACCTGCTCGTCGCGAATGCGATCCGCGTCGATGGCGATCGGCGGCTCCATCGCGAGATACCCGACGACCTGGAGCAGGTGATTCTGGATGACGTCGCGGATCGCCCCCGTCTCGTCGTAGAACTTGCCCCGTCCCTGGACGCCGAACTCTTCCGCCATCGTGATCTGCACACAGTCCACGTAGTTGCGATTCCAGATGGGTTCGAGGAAGGTGTTCGCGAAGCGAAAGTACAGGAGGTTTTCGACGGCCTCCTTGCCGAGGTAGTGGTCGATCCGAAAGACCGACATTTCCGGGAACACGACGTGGAGCGTCTGGTTGAGCGCGCGCGCCGTCGCGAGGTTGTGGCCGAAGGGTTTCTCGATGACGACCCGTGCACCATCCGCGCAGCCGGACTTTCCGAGCTGCTCGATGACCGTGCCGAAGAGACTGGGCGGGATCGCGAGGTAGTGGGTCGGGTGCTTCGCCGCCCCGAGCGCCTTGCGCAGCCTGGAAAAGGTCGCCGGGTCTCCGTAGTCGCCGTCGAGGTACTGGAGCTGCGCCACGAGCCTGCCGAACGCCGCCTCGTCCATGCCGCCGCCGTGTTCCTCGATGCTCGCGCGGGCCCGCTCCCGCAGCTGCTCGATGCCCCAGCCCGACCTGGCCACGCCGATGACGGGGACCTTCAGGCCTCCGCGCTGGATCATTCCCTGCAGGGACGGGAAGATCTTCTTGTAGGCGAGGTCGCCCGTGGCGCCGAAGAAGACCAGGGCGTCGGCCGCGACGGGCACGCCTTGCGGCTCAGCGGACGCCATAACTGTTCTCCCCGCCGTTCCAGAGCGCGACGCCGCCGAGCAGGCCCTCCTCGTTGGAGATGACCATGACCCGCGCAGGCAGGTCGCCCCTGATCTTCTGTGCGTTTCCGCCCCCGATGTAGAGGCGGTCGTAGTTGAAGAGCGCCCTGAGGGATGCGATGGCCCGGCCGACCCGCCTGTTCCACTTCTTCTTGCCGACCTTTTTCAGAGCCTTGTTTCCGAGCTCTTCTTCGTAGGTCTTCCTGTTCCACCCGGCGTGGTGGCCGAGCTGCATGTTCGGCACGAGCCGCCCGTCCACGAAGAGCGCGGAGCCGAAGCCCGTGCCGAGCGTGATGACGAGCTCGACGCCGTCGCCCTTCGCGGCGCCCAGCCCCTGCACGTCCGCGTCGTTGGCCGCGCGGACGGGCCGGCCGAGCTCTTTCGTGAGCGTACGGTCGATGTTCACGCCGATCCAGCTCTTGTGGAGGTTGAAGGCCGTCTCCACGACCCCCTTGCGAACGACGCCAGGAAAGCCGACGGACACCCGATCGAACTGACCCTGCTGTGTGGCAAGCCCGACGATCGCCTTGACCAGGGCCTTCGGCGTAGCGGGCCGCGGGGTGTCCACCCGCAGACGCTCACTGCGGTGCGCGCCGTCCGCCCCGACGACGAGCGTCTTGATCCCCGTGCCGCCGATGTCGATGCAGAGGGTGCGCGGACCGCCCGTCGGGGCAACGCCTGGGGCGCCGGCGCGAGCGGAAGGCCCTTTCGACTCCCTCATTCTGACTCTCCTCACCACAGGACGGCGGTCGCCTCGACGCTCTACGACGTCTTCTCGAGGTGGCCGCCGAATTCGTAGCGCATGGCCGACATGAGCTTGTTCGCGAAGTCGGCCTGGCCCCGCGAGGCGAAGCGCTCGTAGAGTGCGGAGGTCAGCACCTCCGCGGGCACGCCCTCGTCGATCGCCGCGAGCAGCGTCCAGCGGCCCTCGCCCGAGTCGGACACGCGACCCGAGAAGTCCGCGAGCTCGGGCGATTTCAAGAGCGCGATGGCGGTCAGGTCGAGGAGCCACGAGGCGATGACGCTGCCCCGGCGCCAGACCTCGGCGATGTCGGGCAGGTTCAGGTCGTACCGATAGTGCTCGGGGTTGCGCAGGGGAGTCGTTTCGGCATCCACCTCGCGCTCGGTCTTGCCGACGTTGGCGTGCTTGAGGATGTTCAGGCCCTCGGCGTAGGCGGCCATGATGCCGTACTCGATGCCGTTGTGGACCATCTTCACGAAGTGGCCCGCCCCGGGGGGCCCGCAGTGCAGATAGCCGTCCTCCGCGGTGCCCTTTGCCTTCTCCCGTCCCGGCGTGCGCGGAATGTCGCCCCGTCCGGGAGCGATCGTCTTGAAGATCGGGTCCAGGCGCTCGACCGCTTCGCGGTCGCCGCCGATCATCATGCAGTACCCGCGCTCCAGGCCCCAGACCCCGCCGCTCGTGCCGACGTCCACGTAGTGGATTCCCGCTGCCCGCAGCGCGTTCTGGCGGCGGATGTCGTCGATGTAGTACGAGTTGCCGCCGTCGATGAGGGTGTCGTCCTTCTGCATTTTCGGCGCGAGCTCGGCGAGCGTGCCGTCCACGGCCGCGGCGGGGACCATGAGCCAGGCCGCGCGCGGCGGTTTCAACTTCGCGACAAAGTCGTCGAGGGAGGTCGCGCCGACCGCGCCCTCGGCCGCGAGCTGCTTGACCGCGTCCGCGCTGCGGTCGTAGACGATGCACGCATGGCCGTTCTTCATGAGCCGGCGCACCATGTTTGCGCCCATACGACCGAGACCGATCATTCCGAGCTGCACGGGAGGCCTCCTCCGGAAGTCGAAGCGATCCGGGCCGCGATTCTTACACGGACGCCTTCGGCACGGAAGAGTTGCGTGAGAGGATGGGCCGCCGGGCGGCTGTGGGAAGGAGATTTCGATGAGGATCGCGATGAAGGCGGCGGCCATCGTGCTTGCGGCTGGCATGGCAGCGTGCGCGAGTGCGCCGAAGATCAAGGTGGGCTGGGACCAGCACACCGATTTCTCGAAATACCACACCTGGGCGTGGAAGGCGGACGGTTCGATCCAGGACCCGGTGTGGGCCAAGCGATGCCGGGATGTCCTCTCGGATCAGCTCGCCACGGATGGGCTCAAGCAGGTGAGCCTCGATCAGAATCCCGACCTCTGGGCAGTCGTGCACGCGCGGCTCTCTTCGCAAACCGAGGTCGCGTCGTTCAGTCCCGCCTGGGGCTACGGCTGGGGCCCGTACGGCCCGGGCTGGGCCTACGACAACACCGTCGCGTATCAGGTTCCCGTCGGCACGATCCTCCTCGACCTCGTGGACGTCCGGCAGAAGGAGATTGTGTGGCGCGGGCGAGCGCACGGCGCCATCGCGTCCGATAAGACGAACGAGCAGCGCGAAGAGAAGCTGATCTCGATCTTCCAGCAGATGTTCGCCGGATACCCGCCCGGAGCAGCCCCGGCGAAGTAGGGCTACCTTTTCCGCGCGCCCCCGCTCGGCCTCGATGCCGGGCGCGTACTGCTCGTGCTCCGAGTCCCGCCGCCCCAGTTATTCGGGTTGCGCGAGGCGCCGCCGTTGGACTGAAAGCTGTTGTACCGCTGCTGGCCGGTCGAACGGGCGGCGCTTTCCTTCGAGAGCTGCTGTGTCTTCGCCGGGTCGTTCATCGGGCTCCAGCCGCTGGCGCCGGTCTTCTGTTCCCACCCATTGCCGGTGTTCTTGTAGACGTTGCCGTCCCGGGTCGCGTAGTAGTCGCCGCTCGAGGTCTTTCCGACGGCCGTGTCCCCGACCCGCGCGGCACTTCCGCCGTTGGACGTCGTGACACCGCCCACCTTCGTCGTATTGCCGGTGTTCGGGTTGTAGACCTTGGCCTGCCCTCCGGAAATCGAGTTGCCCGTGTAGGCGTTGCCGACGGTGCCGCCGCGCGCGGCGACGGTGGTGCCGGTCTTCGTGTTCGTCGCGACGCCTCGTCCGCCCGAGGCGGAGTTGCCCGTGTAGACGTTGCTGACCGATCCGCGCTGGCCGGCGGCGAGCGTGCCGGTCCTCGAGTTGTAGGCGGCTCCCGACTGGCCGTGCCAGGCGTTGCCGGTCCAGGCGTTGTATCCGCCGCCGGAACGCGAAACGCCGCTCGTGCCGTTCCACGAGTGGTAGACATTTCCGGAGGACCAGCGCGCATAGCCGGGACCCCAGACGGCGCCGCCGCGAACGCCCCAGCCGGCCCCGTACCATCCGCCGTGCCAGCCGCCGTACCATCCGCCCCAGGCGCAGCCCCAGCCCCAGCCGCCCCAACCCCAGCCCACACCGACTGTGACGCGGCCCCAGCCCCATCCACAGCCGTACCCGAACCCGTAGGCCCAGCCCGTCCAGGGCGAGTATCCGATCGCTATGCCGAATCCGTACGTCACCGGCGGGCCGTACCAGTACGTCCCGATCCAGGGCGTGTAGTAATAGCCCGTGCCATAGACCACGACACCGTTGTAGACGATCGCGCCCTGGTAGCCCGGCGTGTAGCCCACGTAGACGACGGTCGGCGTCGCCTCGTAGACGCGGACGTACGTCACGTTGTAGAGCGGGGAAGACGGCGGGATCGAGTAGATGACGGCCGGCACCGAAGTGGCCACGGTCCACGGACCCGCGGCGCCCGCTCCGACGAACCAGACTCCGTTCTGGCACAGGTAGTAGGCGCTCGGCGTCACCACGATGATCGGCGACGACGCGTTGACGACGTACTGCAGCGAGGTTCCTTCGATCGGCTTCAATTGCGGCTGCCCGTCCAACTTGACGGGCGTGGGCTTGGCCTGGGAGATCTCGACGGCCGCCGTCTGAGGGATGCTGTTCGAGACGACTGCTTCCTGGGCCTGCTGGGTGCCTGGAACGGAGGCCTTCACGTTCTCCATGGGGCTTTGGTCGGGTATGGACGCGAAGTCCTTCGGCAGGCCGTCGAAGGGCACGAAGCTCCATGGCCCTTCGGGCCCCGGTGCGCTGAACCAGCGTCCGGACAGCAGGACGTAGGTCTTCTGGTCGGCGATGCTCTTGAAGACGTGCCCGGTCGTGTTCTTCACGAAGAGCAGGTCGGTGCCGTCGATCGGGACGTAGTTCGGCTGCCCGTCCATCACGATGAGCTCGGTCGGCGCCGTGGCGACGTAGACGACGGGGATCGGCCCGGTCTTCAGCGTGGGCTGTTTGACGTCCTTTGCATCGGGATCGTCCGGCATTCCGCCCGTGAGCGGGTCGCCCGACTTCGCGTCCAGAACCTGCTTGAGCGCCTTTTCGAGCGAAGCGGGCGGTTTTTCCGCGACGGCCCAGGGGCCCTGGAGTGACGAGGCCTGCAGCCAGCCATCGAAGACGTGCAGGTACAGAGCGCCCGACTTGTCCTTCAGGACGATCGGGCTCGTGTTTATGATGCGCTCGAGATCGGTGCCCGCCAAGGGACGCCAGACGGGCTCGCCATCCACGAGGACCAGGATCGCCGGCACGCTCGAAAAGACCACGTTGGGCGGGTCATTGTTGAGCGGCTGCGACTCGCCCTTCTTCTGCTCCTGGAGGATCGCGAGGTTGGCCTCGAGCTTGTCGAGCGCGACGGTCGTCGCCTTCTTCCGCGCCATCACCTTGCGGAGCATCGCGAGGTAGGTCTCGTCGGCCGCCGGCACCGAGGGAAAGTTCACCTTCGTGATCTCGAGGTTCGTGAGCTCGACGAGCCGGGTCGTCTTGTCCACGTTGGTCTTCGCCGTCGCGAAGGCCACGCCGAAGGTCGGCTCCTTGCCGCCGGGCGCCTCGATGGAGACGGCGGCGTGATACTCGAGTCTGCGCCCGTCCCAGGCTGTCGAGCTGGGGCGTGTAGAAACTGACGATGTTGCCGTCTGCCGTGAACTGGCGCGGCCACTTGTCCTGGGGAGCGGCCGAGGCGGCGGATGATTGCCCGGGAGTCGCAGGGCTTGCCTGCGCGACGAGCGCAGGTGGGGCGGCAGTCGTCTGCAGCAGGACGATCACGAGCACAGGCGCGAGAGATCGGTGAATGCGCATCAACATGAGTGGTCTCCTTGAGGAGAGAGCAGCATACAAGACCGTCGCCCCTCCGGACTCGAGGCGCGGATCTGGCGAATGCTAAGCTGTCGGCGTGAATTCCAAAACTGCCGTCTCTCTCCGGCGCTCGGCGCTGTCGGTTCTCCTCCTGTCCGCGACGGTCGCGGCGCGGGCCCAGAACATTCCGGGGTCCATCGAGCTCACGGGGGTCGGAGGCGGGTATTTCGGCGGCCAGATCTACCAGAGCCCCCGCACGACCGTGGACACGGGGACGACGTACGAATACGGCGCGCGACTCGGTGTGAACCTGACAGAAGGCGTGGGAATCGAGGCGAGCTGGACGTACGCCAAGCCGGATCTGAACGCCACGCGGACGCTGCCGGAGGGGTTGACGGGAACCATCGGACAGCTCAAGACCAACATCTACGAGCTCGACGGGCTCTTTTCGCTCGGATCCAGCGAGGCCAGCTTCTACGTCGTGCTCGGGATCGGCGCGACGACGTTCGAGCCCGTCATCGCCGACGTCGCGACGCGGACCTCGACGAATCTGTCGGGCAGCGCGGGAATCGGTGGCAAGTTCTGGTTCGGAAGGAACTTCGGTCTGCGGGCCGAAGGCCGCTGGCGCTGGGTCTCGACCAGCGCGACGACCAACGTCGGAGGCTGGTGCGATCCATTCGGCGTGTGCTACGCGTTTGCGACCAACGTCTACGGACATCCGGATGTGACCGGCGGTGTGACACTCCGGTTCTGAGCCTCCGATGACCGAACAGCGCGCCCACGGCGCCGGCTCGCCGGCGCCCTCGCTCGAGCGGGTGCTCGGGCACTGGGATCTGGTCCTCTTCTCGGTCTGCGCCATTCTCACGATCGACACGCTTGCCTCGGCCGCCTCGATGGGTGTCGCGTGGTTCTCCTGGTGGGCGATCACGATGGTCGTCTTCTTCATCCCGTATGGACTGATGACCGCGGAGCTCGGCGCGGCCTGGCCGGGGGAGGGCGGCGTGTTCGTCTGGGTCCGCGAGGCGTTCGGGCCGCGCTGGGGCTCGACGGTGGCCTGGCTGTACTGGATCAACAACGCCTACTGGATTCCGTCGGTCTACCTCATCTTCGCCGGTACCTTCGAGGAGATCTTTCTCCACCGCCGCTCGACGTGGCAGGAGGCCGGGATCGCCATCGTGCTGACGTGGCTGACGGTTGGGGTGGGGATCGTGCGGCTCGAGGTCTCGAAGTGGCTGCCCAATCTCGGCGCCGTCGTGAAGGTGCTGATCTTTCTCGCGCTCGGTGCCCTGGGCTTCGGCTCGCTTGCGGCGGGCCGCCCGCCTGCCAACGATTTTTCGCTCGGCAGCATTCTGCCGAAATGGAACGACTCGCTCGCGTACCTGCCGATGCTCCTCTACAACACGCTCGGTTTCGAGCTCGCGAGCTCGGCCGGCGCGGAAATGAAGGACCCCCGCCGCGACGTGCCGCGCGTGATCCTGCTCTCGGGGGTCGTGATCGCAGCGGTGTACGCCCTCGGGGTCGCAGGGATCCTGCTCGCCGTGCCGATCGGCAAGCTCTCGATCGTGACCGGAACCTGGGATGCGCTCGCGGTCCTCGGCCGGCAATGGGGCCGCGCCGGCGGTGCCGCCGTGTTCTTGCTCGGCCTCGGTTTCCTCTACGCCTGCATCGCCAACATCGTGACGTGGAGTCTCGGTGTCAACCGTGTCGCCGCGGTCGCCGCCGAAGAGGGCGTGCTGCCGCCCGCGCTCGGCCGCCTGCATCCGCGTTTCAAGACGCCCTGGGTCGCTTTCGTGGTGATGGGCCTCGTATCGACGGCGTTGCTCGTCGGAAACGCGCTGCTCTCCGACAACCAGTCCAACATTTTCTGGATGACCTTCAAGCTCTCGGGTCTTTGCTTCCTGCTCTGCTACCTGCTCGTCTTCCCGGCCTTCCTGGTGCTGCGCAAGCGCCGCCCCGAACAGCCACGCCCCTACCGGATGCCCGGGGGCCGAGCGGCCGCCACGGCTGCGGCGGTCGTGTGCACGCTCTACATCGCGGGCGGGAGCGCGCTCTTCTTCGCGCCGTCACCGACCAGCCAGAACCCCCTGCGCGAGGGGTTGATCCTGGGCGCCGAGACGGTCGCGACTCTGGTGATCGGCTATCTGCTGATTCCGCGGAAGGCCCGCTCCGGCGGCCGGCGCTAAGAATCCGCTCCCCGGGGAAGATCGCGGCCCGGGAACCCGGGTACGCGTTCGTCTCCGCGCGATACGCTACGGAGCCATGGCGATCAGCCCGCTCGCCGGGAAACCGGCCGATCCGTCGATCCTGGTCGACGTGCCGAGGCTGGTCACGGCCTATTACACGGGCGGTCCGGACCCGTCGGTCCCTACCGAGCGGGTGGCGTTCGGGACCTCGGGGCACCGGGGCTCCTCGCTCGACAACGCCTTCAACGAAGCCCACATCCTCGCGATTACGCAGGCCATCTGCGAGTACCGCAAGGGGAAGGGCATCGACGGGCCCCTGTATCTGGGCATCGACACCCACGCGCTGTCCGAACCGGCCTGCGCGAGCGCCCTCGAGGTGCTGGCGGCCCATGCGGTGACCGTGATGGCGGATGCCGAGGGCGGCTACACGCCGACCCCGGTCATTTCCCACGCGATCCTGACCTACAACCGCGGACGCCGGGATGGCCTGGCGGACGGCATCGTCATCACGCCGTCCCACAATCCCCCGCGCTACGGGGGCTTCAAGTACAACCCGCCGAGCGGCGGGCCCGCCGACACGGACGTCACACGGTGGATCGAGGGCCGGGCCAACGCGCTGTTGGCGGCCGGCCTGGAGGCAGTTGCCCGGGTGCCCTACGAGCGGGCCCGCAAGGCGCCGACGACGCACCGGCACGCCTACCGCGAGGCCTACGTGAGCGACCTCGGCTCTGTCGTGGACCTCGAACTCGTGCGCCAGAGCCGGGTCCACATCGGCGTCGACCCGCTCGGCGGCGCGAGCGTCGCCTACTGGGACGCCATCGCCGAGCGCTACGGCTTGAACCTCGAGGTCGTCAACCGGACGGTGGACGCCACGTTTCGATTCATGACGGTGGACTGGGACGGGCAGATTCGCATGGATCCGTCGTCGCCTTACGCGATGGCGCGCATGGTCGACCTCAAGGATCGCTTCGACGTCGCGTTCGCGTGCGATACCGACGCCGACCGGCACGGCATCGTCACCCGCAGTGCCGGGCTCCTCGAACCAAACCACTACCTGTCGGCCGCCATCGCATATCTCTTCGCCAACCGCCCGAGCTGGCCGGTGTCGGCCGCCGTGGGCAAGACGCTCGTCTCGAGCTCGATGATCGATCGTGTGGCCGCGCGCCTCGAGCGCCGATTGATCGAGGTTCCGGTCGGCTTCAAGTGGTTCGTGGACGGCCTGCTCGACGGATCGATCGGCTTCTGTGGCGAGGAGAGCTCGGGCGCGACCTTCCTGCGCCGGGACGGGTCGGTCTGGACGACGGACAAGGACGGGATCGTCCCCGACCTGCTCGCGGCCGAGATGACCGCCCGCACCGGCAAGGACCCGGGAGAGCTCTTCTGCGCTCTGACGGAAGAGTTCGGAACGCCCTATTCGGCGCGCGTCGACGCGGCAGCCACCCCCGATCAGAAGGAGAAGCTGAAGAAGCTGTCGCCGGAGTCGGTGACGGCATCCGCGTTGGCGGGGGAGCCGATCACGGCGAAGCTGACGAACGCCCCGGGCAACGGCGCGCCCATCGGGGGCCTGAAGGTCGTGGCGTCGCACGGCTGGTTCGCGGCGCGCCCGTCGGGCACGGAGAACATCTACAAGATCTATGCGGAGAGTTTCCGGGACCGGGCGCATCTGGCCGCGATCCTCGGCGAGGCCCAGCACATCGTGAACCTTGCCCTCGGTGCTTCGTGACCGGGCCATGACCACTGCGGCGCGACCACTTTCGGCAGGAGGAGGTTGACAGGATGAAGGCGACACAGAAACTCCACGACCTCGGCCAGAGCCTCTGGCTCGACAACATCACGCGCGATCTGCTCGACACGGGCACGCTGCAGCGCTACGTCGCCGAGCTCTCGGTGACGGGCCTGACGTCCAACCCGACCATCTTCGATCACGCGATCAAGAACAGCAGCTCCTACGACGCGGCGATCCGCGAAAAGCTCGCGCGCGGCCAGTCCGGCGAGGCGCTGTTCTTCGATCTCGCGATCGAGGACCTGACCCGCGCCGCCGACGTGTTCCGCCCGATCTTCGATCGCAGCGACGGCGTGGACGGCTGGGTATCCCTGGAGGTCTCGCCCCTGCTCGCGTACGACACCAAGAGCACGCTCGCGGCGGCGAAACAGCTGCATGCCAGGGCCGGACGGCCGAACCTCTTCATCAAGATTCCCGGAACGAAGGAGGGCCTTCCCGCCATCGAGGAGTGCATCTTCTCGGGCGTGCCGATCAACGTCACGCTGCTCTTCTCGCGCGAGCAGTACGTGGCGGCCGCCGAGGCCTTCCTGCGTGGCATCGAGCGGCGCATCGAGGCGGGTCTGAAGCCGGAAGTCGGGTCCGTTGCATCGATCTTCATCAGCCGCTGGGACGTCGCCATCGAAGGCAAGGTGCCGGCAGCCCTCTTGAACCGCCTCGGCATCGCGATCGCCCGGCGCACCTACAAGGCCTATCGGGAGCTGCTCGGGTCTGCCCGGTGGCAGCGCGTCTACAACGCAGGCGCCCGGCCGCAGCGCCTTCTGTGGGCGAGCACGGGGACGAAGGACCCGAAGGCATCCGACATTCTCTACGTCAAGGCCCTCGCCGCGCCGTTCACGGTGAACACGATGCCGGAAGGCACGCTCAAGGCGCTGGGGGATCACGGCGAAATCGGAGAAATTCTGGCCGCTGATGGCGGTGATTGCGAGGAGGTGCTCGCTCAGTTCGTCAAGGCGGGGGTCAACGTGAATGCCCTGGCTGCCCAGCTCCAGGACGAGGGCGCGAAGTCTTTCGTCAAGTCCTGGAACGAGCTGATGGGCGTCATCGCATCCAAGAGTGCCGCCCTGGGGAAGGCGAGCTAGCCATGGCGCCCGCCGTTCCGCCGCTCGCCGCGCGCCCGGCCTGGAAGGCGCTCGGGGCCCATCATCCGAAGATCCGAGACCTGCATCTCCGGCAGCTCTTCGCCGACGACCCGAAGCGCGGCGAGAGGCTCACGCTCGAGGCCGCCGGCCTGTTTCTGGATTATTCGAAGAACCGGATCACCGACGAGACATTGAAGCTGCTCCTCGCCCTCGCGGAGGAGTCAGGCCTGCGCGGCCGGATCGACGCCATGTTCCGCGGCGACCGGATCAACGTCACCGAGGACCGCGCGGTGCTCCACGTGGCGCTGCGCGCGCCGAAGGGTTCCTCGATCACCCTGGACGGCAAGAACGTCGTGCCCGACGTCCACGCCGTGCTCGATCGGATGACGGACTTTTCGAACCGCGTGCGCAGCGGCGCGTGGGTCGGGCACACGGGCAAGCGCATCCGCAACGTCGTAAACGTGGGCATCGGAGGCTCCGACCTCGGGCCCGTGATGGCCTACGAGGCGTTGCGCCACTACAGCGAGCGGTCGATGACGTTCCGGTTCGTATCCAACGTGGACGGCACGGACTTCGCGGAAGCGACGCGCGATCTGGACCCCGCCGAGACCCTGTTTGTCATCTCCTCAAAGACTTTCGTCACGCTCGAGACGATGACCAATGCCCACACCGCCCGCGACTGGGCCCTGAAGCGCCTCGGCGGCGACCCAAAGGCCGTGGCGAAGCACTTCGTGGCGGTCTCGACGAACGCCCAGAAGGTGACGGAGTTCGGCATCGACACGGCCAACATGTTCGGGTTCTGGGACTGGGTGGGAGGACGATATTCGATGGACTCGGCGATCGGCCTCTCCACGATGCTCGCCGTCGGGCCCGATCACTTCCGCGCCATGCTCGACGGGTTTCACGAGATGGACGAGCACTTCCGCACGGCGCCCTTCGAGAAGAACCTGCCCGTGCTGATGGGACTTCTCGCCGTCTGGTACAGCGATTTCTTCGGCGCGCAGACGGTCGCCGTGCTGCCGTACGACCAGTACCTGAGGCGGTTCCCGGCGTACTTGCAGCAGCTCACGATGGAGTCCAACGGCAAGCACGTCACGCTCGAGGGGACACGCGTCGAGGCGGACACGGGCCCGATCTACTGGGGAGAGCCGGGAACCAACGGCCAGCACTCTTTCTACCAGTTGATGCACCAGGGCACGCGCCTGATCCCCTGCGACTTCATCACCTTCGTCGAAGCCCTGAATCCGCTCGGCCGCCACCACGACATGCTGGTCGCGAACGTGTTCGCGCAGACCGAGGCGCTCGCGTTCGGCAAGACGGCGGCCGAGGTCGCCGCCGAGGGCACGCCGGCCGCGCTCATGCCCCACAAGGTCTTCGAGGGCAACCGCCCGACGAACACGATCCTCGCTCAGAGGCTGACACCCGCCGCCCTCGGCCGGCTCGTCGCGCTCTACGAGCACAGCGTCTTCACACAGGGCACGATCTGGAGCGTCGACTCGTTCGACCAGTGGGGTGTCGAGCTCGGCAAGGTCCTCGCCCAGCGGATCATCCCCGAGCTCGAGAGCAAAGCCGAGCCGGCGCTCTCGCACGACAGCTCGACGAACGCCCTCATCCGCCGTTACCGCGGGGCGAAGGGCGGCCGCGCTTCGTGAAGGTGGAGATTCTCTCCGACGCCCAAGCGGTGGCCCGCCGCGCGGCCAGCGTCATTGCCGCCGACGCCCGCGAGGCCGTGGTGGCGCGCGGGCTTTTCGTCATGGCGGTCAGCGGCGGTCGCACGCCGTGGGTCATGCTCCGCGGTCTCGCGGACGAGGACGTGCCCTGGGCCGGTGTCCACGTCGTGCAGATAGACGAGCGCGTGGCCCCGGCGGGAGATCCGGACCGCAACCTCACGCACCTGCGCGAGAGCCTCCTCTCGCACGCCCCGCTTTCGCCCGACCACATTCACGCCATGCCGGTGGAGGAAACGGACCTCGAGGCCGCTGCGGCGCAGTACGCGAAGACGCTCGAAGGGATCGCCGGCGCCCCGCCCGTGCTCGACCTCGCGCACCTCGGCCTCGGGCCGGACGGGCATACGGCGTCGCTCGTTCCCGGCGATGCAGTGCTGTCGGTCGCCGATCGCGACGTGGCCCTCACCGGTGTTTACGCGGGGCGGCGGCGCATGACCCTGACGTATCCCGTGCTCGACCGCGCCCGCCGCGTGTTGTGGCTCGTCACCGGCAGCGAGAAGGCTCCGATGTTCCCGCGTCTGGTGGCCGCCGACGCCGCGATCCCGGCGGGACGAGTGCGGCAGGACCGCGCTCTGCTTCTCGCCGACCGCGCCGCGGCGGGGCAAACGCCGCCATGAGCGACCGCCGCGGCGTGCGGGGTAACCCGTAATCGAGTTCCTGCAGCGGACGTGGGAGGAGCTCATCGGCCGCGGGCACGGACCCCTGAAGTTCCGCATCCTGCTCCAGCCCGTGATGTGCGCGGTATTCGCGATTCGATCGGGTCTGCGCGACGCCCGGGAGGGCCGCACCCCCTTTTTCAGGGCCCTCTTCGCAGAGGCGCCCCGGCGGCGTGAGATCGTGCGGGACGGGTGGCGCGACGCGGGGCGGATCTTCCTTCTCGCCGTCGCGATCGATCTGGTCTACCAGGCCGCCGTGCTCCGGGCGTTTCGACCGGGCGAGGCCGCGATCGTGGGCGTGCTCCTGGGGATCGTTCCCTACGCGGTCGTCCGGGGCGCAACCAACCGCGTCGCTCGACGGGTATGCCGCCGGGCGCAGCCGCCGAAGATATAGTCCCGACGTTCCCTTCAGGGAACGAATGGAGAGATATGGCCAAGCCAGCTGCCAGGGGGCCCGGCGGGAAGAACGCGAAAGGGAAAGAGGCAAACCCGGTCAGTCGGGTCCCTACCCTGAAGCCCGGCAAGTACGCCGATGGCATGCCGCTTCACGAGGTCCAGTACCTCGAGTGCAAGCTCATCCTGAGGCCCAACCACTTCACGTCCCGCAAGAGCCTCTTCGATTTCGCCAAGGTCATGCGGCGCCCGGCGGCGCAGCACGAGGTCGAGTTCTCGAGCGACGAGTTCGTGGATTCGCCCTTGCAGATCCGCGAAGTTCTGTTCATGGACACGGCGGATTTTCGGCTCTACAACAACGCCTTCATCCTGCGCCGCCGCATTCCCTACGAGGACGGGTTCCCCGCGGGAGACCCGGAGATCGTGTTCAAGTTCCGACACCCGAGCATGCAGACGGCCGCCGAGACTGACGTACGGCCGCAGATCTTCGGAGACTACCGGATCAAGTTCAAGGCCGAAGCCCTGCCGCTCAAGGACGGGCTCGGCGGCGTCCGCCTGCTCTTCTCGCACAACGTGGAGTTCCCGATGAGTCACGTGCACGAGAACAACCCGACCTCACTCGACACCCTGATCCGCGTCTTCCCGGTGCTCAAGACCCTGAAGATGTCGCCGAATGAGAGCGTGGCGCTCGTCGGAGACACGATCGTCGAGGAGGTGCTCCAGGACATCGGTATCCTGGACTTCGGCGAGGGAATCACGGCCAAGGCGAACGTCGCGCTCTGGCGCGCCCGGGGCGATCACCGGCCGCTCATTGGCGAGTTTGCCTTCCAGATCAAGTTCAAGAGGCGCGACGAGTTGAAGGAGAGAGCCATGAAGCACGCCGAGGCGTTCTTCCTGGCGCTGCAGTATGCCGCGAAGGACTGGATCGCCCTCGGGGCCACCAAGACGGGCGTGGTCTACCACTTGAAGGGCAACCCCCCGCACGCCCACGAGTGAGCCCGGCCGAAGGCACACCGGAGCCTGAAGAGCCGAGGGCCATGGCGAGGCCGTCGTGAAGTGGCCCGGCTTCGTCCAGCACGATCTGCTGGGCGTGCGTTTCGCCCTCAACGTATTCATCGCGTCGGGGATCCTGTGGTACCTGCTGCGCCACGTCGCGGACACCAACCCGATCTGGGCGATCGCCTCGATGATCGCGGCTTCTGACCCCCAGGTGAAGGAAGCCGCGCGCATGTTCCGGAGCCGCATCATCAACGTGCTCGTGGGCTGTGGCGTGGGCCTGGTCTTTCTCGTCGTTGGCGGGTCGAACGAGTGGAAGCTTCCGCTCGCGCTGGCGGTGACCGTGCTTCTCTCGTCCTACGTGATCCACATCCAGACGATGTGGCGGCAGGCTCCGATCACGGCGGCGATCGTCATCGCGGCGGGCCTCCTGCACAATTCCAAGCTGACCGGCATCGAGCGCGGCCTGCACAAGGTCGCAGAGGTCCTCTTCGGCTGCCTGATGGGGCTCGTCGTCAGCTGGCTGATGTCGAAGGTCTGGCCGCTGCCCGAACCGAAACCCAAGGCCGCATAGCCTCGCGCTCATGGATGACGTGGCGCCCCTCGTCCTCGTCGCAGCCGATGTCGAGGCGGAGTTCCTTCGGAGCCGCGGGATGCTCGGAGCCTCGCTCAGGCATCGAGGCGTCGAGATGTTGCGACGCATCGAGGACCTCGACGTCGCGGCGGCGACGGGCTCGACGGGCGAGCCGATGACGGGGCCGCCCAACACCCTCGTGAGCGGCCGCGGGCTCGTTCTCGTCGCACCCGGAGGGCAGTACCGGGCGGCGTTTCGGATCTCGATCGAGGGCGGACACGAATGACTCTGCTCGCGGCGTTCGTCGTCCTGGTGTTTCTCTACGGCCTGGTGTCCGGCGCTCTGGAACGCACCATTCTTACCGCTCCGATCTTGTTCAAAGCTGCCGGCGCGCTGGCGCACGCCGCTTTTCCGGCGCTCCCACAGGGCAAGGGCGAGCTCGACATTTTTGTTGCGGGTCGCGGAGATCGGCCTCGTGATGCTGCTCTTCACGGATGCCAGCCGCACCGACCTCGGGGTATTGAGCAACATCCGTAGCCTTCCGGCTCGCCTGCTCGGTACAGGGATGCCATTGACGCTGCTTCTCGGCGCCGTCGCCGCCCGCCTCGTCTTTCCCCGCCTTTCATGGTGGGAAGCTCGCATCCTCGCCGCCATCCTCGCCCCGACGGACGCCGGATTGGGACAGATCATCGTGAGCAGTCCGTGCGTTCCGATGAAAGTTCGGCAGGCCTTGAACGTGGAGGCGGGATTGAACGACGGCCTATCGGTGCCGTTCCTGCTCTTCTTCATGGCGCTCGCGGGCGCGGGGGCCGGGGGCGACAAGGCGAGCCTGACCCGATTCATTTACGAGCAACTGGGCTTAGGAGTCCATCGACCTCTATGCGGTGAAGGTCCGGGCCCTCGGGGGCGCCGTGCCGGAACTCGGCGATGCGACGGGCGGCGGGTCCGCGGCGGCTGACGGGGAGTGAAGCGATGAGGCGGCGGTGTGTTCCGGTGCTAGACTCCGGGCGCGCTGGCGGCCCGAAATTGCATTCGGCCGGCAAAAGAAAAGAGAAGAGGGGACGCGATGAGCATCCGGGGTTGGAGCGAGGGTGGCGTGATCGTCCGGGGGGTCGCCCTCCTGCTGTGTTTCCTGCTACTCGGCCCGGGCGACGCGATGCTGTTCGCGCAGGACCCGGCGGCGCCGGCCGAAGAGGCCGCGGTGAAACTCCCCCCGGACCAGCTCGATTCGCTGGTGGCTCCGATCGCCCTCTATCCCGATCCGCTGCTGGCGCAGACGCTCGTCGCGGCCACCTACCCGCTCGAGCTGATCCAGCTCCAGCAGTGGCTGGAAAAGAACAAGGACCTGAAGGACAAGGCGCTCGCCGACGCGGTTGCCAAGCAGCCATGGGATCCGGCGATCCAGTCGATGGCGGCGGTTCCCGACGTCGTGAAGCGGCTCGCGGACGACATCCAGTGGACCACGCAGCTGGGAGACGCATTCCTCGACCAGCAGAGCGACGTCATGGACGCAGTTCAGCGGATGCGGAAGAAAGCCGAGGAGAAGGGTTCCCTGACGTCCAACGAGCACCAGGTCGTCGAGACGAAGGTCGTCGAACAAAAGACGGTCATCGTCGTGCAGCCCTCGAACCCCGAGGTCATCTACGTTCCTTCCTACAACCCGACGGTCGTCTATCCGCCTCCGATCTACCCCTATCCGCCGGTCTATTACCCGCCCTATTACCCGGGCACCGCGCTCGTCTCCTTTGGCGTCGGCATGGCGATGGGCGCGGCCATCTGGGGAGGCTCCTGCTGCGGCATGGGCTGGGGACACAACAACGTCAACATCAACGTGAACAACAATTTCAACAGGAACACGAACGTCAACCGCAGCGGGAACAACAACTGGCAGCACAACTCCCAGCACCGCGGCGGGGCTCCCTACTCGAACAAGGCGACGGCGAACAAGTATGGTGGGTCCACGCGCGGCGGCCAGGGGTCGGGGTCCACGCGACAGGCATCGTCGCGATCAGGCGGGGCGAGCAGCATGAGCGGGAACCGCGGCGGGGCCGGCGGCGCGAGCGCCAGTCGCAGCAGTGCCGGAAACATGAGCGCCAACCGCCCGTCGGGCGGGGGCAGCGGCGACCGCGTGGGCAACCGCAGCGTTCCGCAAAGCTCCTCGCACAGTGGCGGCAGCGCGTTCAGCGGCGCCTCGGGAAGCGCCTCGAGTGCCAACCGTGCCAAGGCCAGCAGCTCTCGGGGGGCATCCAGCATGGGATCGCGGGGCGGTGGCGGCGGCGGGCGGCGGAGGTAGGGCGATGAAGAAGGACATGAAAATGAGCACCCGCACCCGGAGGCTTGCGGCTCGACTTCTCGTGGCTGCGCTCGCGATGGCCTGCCTGGGGGCGCCCGCACTGCTGGCGGCTGCTCCGGCCCCCGTGCAGAAGACGTACGCCTCGCCCGAGCAGGCGGTCGAGGCCGCGGTCCAGGCGGCAGCCGCCGACGACGTGCCGGCGCTGCTCGCGATCTTCGGCCCGGAAGGAAAGGATCTGGTCGCCTCCGGCGACTCCGTGCAGGACGCGAAGGGCCGCGCCGAGTTCGCGCGTCTCGCGAAGGAGAAGACGACCATCGTGAAGGACCCCTCCGATCCGCACCGGGTGACGCTCTCGATCGGCGAGAACGGATGGCCCTTCGAGGTTCCGATCGTCGAGAAGAACGGGAAGTGGATGTGGGATTCGAAGGCGGGTCGCTACGAGGTCCTTCTTCGCCACATCGGGTCGAACGAGCTCGACGCCATTTCCGTATGCCGGGGTTACGTCGAGGCGCAGAAGGAATACGCCGTCGAGGACCCCGATAAGACCGGCGTGCATCAGTACGCGCAGCGCATCATCAGTACTCCCGGAAAGCACGACGGGCTCTACTGGAAGAGCGAGGACGGCGGCCCCGAGAGTCCCGTCGGCGAGGCCATCGCGCGGGCGATCGAGGAGGGCTACACCAAGAAGACGGAGCCCTATCACGGCTACTACTTCAGGGTCCTCACGGGGCAGGGCAAGGCGGCACCGCTCGGCAAGATGAACTACGTGATCAAGGGGTACATGATCGGCGGCTTCGCGCTCGTCGCCTGGCCGGCGAGGTACCGCGTCACCGGCGTGAAGACGTTCATCGTCAGCAACGACGGTATCGTGTACCAGAAGGACCTCGGCCCGGACACCGCCAAAATCGCCTCAGCGATGACCCATTACAACCCCGACAAGGGCTGGGTGGCGACCGAGGCTGAAGAGGACGACGACGAGAACGGGAACTGATCTCAGGCGCTGATCTCGCGGCATGAGAATCGTCCTCTTCGTCCTGCTGTTTGCCGGCGGCCTCTTCGCCGGGATGCTGCTCTTGCAGGAGGCCGGCCGGCGCCTCGGCGCGAGGCGCCTGGCGATGGATTCGGAAGGCGCGCGCACGGGGCTCGGCGCGGTCGAGGGCGCCATTTTTGGCCTGATGGGCCTGATGATCGCGTTCACATTTTCCGGGGCCGCGTCCCGCTTCGAGACACGGCGGCATCTGATCGTCGAGGAGGCCAACGCAATCGGCACGGCGTACCTCCGTCTCGATCTCCTCCCGGCCGAGGCGCAGCCGAAACTGCGAGGCCTGTTTCGCGGTTACCTGGATACGCGGCTCGAGGTCTATCGCAGGTTGCCCGACATCGCGGCAGCCAGGGAGGCCCTGGCGCAATCGATCGCCCTGCAAGGGGAGATCTGGAGCGCCGCCGTCGAGGCGAGCCGCGGCGCGCCGCAGGCGACGATGCTGCTGCTGCCCGCGTTGAACGCCATGATCGACATCACGACCACGCGGACAGTCGCGATCCAGACGCACCCGCCCGTGATCATCTTCGCGATGCTCGGGTTCCTCGCCCTCGCCTGCGCGCTGCTCGCGGGCTATGCGATGGCGGGAACGAAGGCACGCAGCCTCGTCCACACGCTCGGGTTCGCCGCCATCCTGATGCTCACCGTCTACGTGATCCTCGACCTCGAGTTTCCGCGCGTCGGCCTGATCCAGATCGACGCGGCGGACCAGATTTTGGCGGACGTGCGCCAGAGCATGAAGTAGCGTCCCGCAGCCTTTCGAACGAGGCCTGAGCTCGACGAGCCGCCTATTACGGCACCGGGACGACGGGCGGTACGGGAGCGGCCACGATGGCCGCCATGAGGTCCCGTCTCGCTTGCGCGCTCCGGAGGCGCATGAGGTATGTCTCGTTCTCTTCCCACAGAGCGGCGGCGCCGAAGGCCTTGCGCTCGGCGATCGCGTCGTCCACGCTCCACCCGTCCACGAGGATCCTGTAGACGGCGACGACGAGACCCGTGCGGTCCTTCCCGGCCTGGCAGTGAACGAAGACGGGCTGGTACTGCGGCGTGAGGATCACCTTCATCGCGCGCACGACGTCTTCGGTCTCCGGGTGCCACTGCTTGGCGCGGAGCCGGTAGGAGTTCAGGCCGAGCCCCGCGAGCAGTGCAGCATCGTCGTGCCCCCAGCGCAACGCGACGATCGTGCGGATTCCGCGTTCGCGCAGGGCGCGGAACCCCTCGTGCGTGGGCTGCGCGCCGCGCGACAGGACCGGCGACACGACCGCGAAGTTCGGTACGCCAGCCACCGGCTCGCGCATCGCGGGCTCTGCGCCGGCGAGCGCGAGCGCAGGGGCGACGAGGAGGACGAAGAGGGAAGCCACGCGATGTCCTTCTCTGACGCGGATGCGACCCTGCCTGCGCTTTCGTGCGTTCATGGGCGTTGAACAGACTGTTCCTTGGGGAGTTGATACTTCGGAGCCGGCACTTCGCTAACCCGGAAACAGGTAGGCCGTCACGGCAAAGATGGCGTATACGGCGAGCAGTTGAATCCCGGAGTACCAGGCGGAGCGTCCGCCCGAGACCACGAAGGACACCGTCAGAGTGGTGAGCAGAACCAGGAGCACCTGGCCGCCTCCGAAGTTCAGGTCCATCGGCGCCGGGGCCATGAAGTAGCTCAGGATCAGCAGGACCGGGGCCACGAACAGGGCGATTTGGGCGGAGCTGCCCATTGCGATCCCGACGCTGAGGTCGAGACGGTTCTTGCGCGCCGCCGAGAAGGCGGTGGTCATCTCGGCGGCCGCTCCGACGAGCGACACGACGATGAACCCCACGAAGGCCTTGGACATCCCGAGGGTGACGGCCGCCTGTTGCACGGATCCCACGAAGATCTCGCTGACGAGGGCGATCAAGACCGTCGCGATCGCCAGCGCGCCGAGGGCCACCGGGAGGGGCCAGGGCTTCTCGGAGTGCTCCTCGCCGCCGACGCTCGCGAAGACGTCGCGATGGGTCTTCAGCGAGAAGAGCAGGGAGAGCGCGTAGGTGACAAGGAGAATGCAGGCCAGGCCGAGGCTCAAGGGGAGCAGGTAGGAGGCGGCGTTGACCCGATCCACTCGGGCGACTGCCGATGGGATGACGAGGGCGATCGTCGCCAGCAGCAGCATCCCGGCCTGGGTGCGTGCGTTGGCCGGGTTGAATTCCTGCGTGTGGTGCTTCAGCCCGCCGAGCAGGAACGCGCCGCCCAGCATGAAGAGACTGTTGGTCACGACGGCCCCGATCACCGACGCCTTCACGAGGTCGAGCATTCCGGCGCGCAGCGCGGTGATCGCGATGACGAGCTCGGTCAGGTTGCCGAGTGTCGCGTTGAGCAGCCCGCCGATCGCATCCCCGGTCTTTGCGGCCACGCTCTCCGTCGCATGGCTCAAGAGGGCGGCCAGTGGAACGATGGCGGCGACCGAGAGCAGAAAGAGGGCCGTGTGGGCCTCCGGGCGAAGTTGCTCCGTCACCATGACCCCTGGCACGAACACGAGGAGCCAGCTCAGGGGATTCTTGCGAAGTTCGTCGAGGAACTGGCGGTGTCCGGGCAGGGATCGGTCCATGGAGGGAAACCATAACAGTTCGGCGCCCATCCCGGCCCGGTGCGGCCTCATCTCCGGGGATGGGCCGGGGCCATCGGACGACCGTTGACCGGGACGATGCGACCCTCGGGGGTAGCCTTCCCTTGACCCGTTTCGAATCAAGGAGGGGTCCGGCCGGGGCGTGTCCGGGAATTGATGCGTCTGCGCCTTTCTGCGGGGGCGCCGGGTTGGTACAAACATCCATGGCATTGGCCGTAGCCCAGTTGCCAAGGAGGAGATGAGCCATGAAAGCCGTGAAAGTGATCGCGTTGACGTTCCTCGCGTCTGCGGTCGCCGGTATCGCCCTTGCCCAGAACGCGGCCGTGGTCAGTGGGGGCCCGACGAGGAATGACTATCGGCTGCACGTGATCCGGCCGACGGAGGGGGACACGATCACGGGTACCGCCATTCAGGTGATCGTGGACACGGAGATCCCCACCGAGAGGGGCATGGCCCACGACATCAGTTCGACGCCGCATCCGGACGTCGATGTTTTCGTCGACGGTCTCTTCCGGGGGACGATGCGGGACGACAGGAACGTCGTGAACGTCGAGAACGTTCAGCCGGGGCCGCACACGATCGCGCTGCTCGCGTTGAACCGCAGCCGGGAGGTCTTCGATCGGAAGGAAATCAACGTGTCGGTGATCGCGCCGCGCGTTGCCAGGGCTCCACTGGTCGCGGCGGTGCCCGTACCCGCGCCGGTTCCCGAGTACGTGCCTCCGACGGCGCCCCCGGTCGTGACCGCCGAGGACCTGCCGAAGACCGGCACGTCCGATCCGCTGCTCGCGGTCGCGGGCGTGATTCTGTTGCTTGGAGGCCTGGCTATCCGGCGTCTCGCCTGAGGAGCGTTTCCGCTCGAGCCGTCCGGGCGCTCCGGGAGGATCTCTGAAATGCGGCGTCTTCTCCGGGTCGGCAACCTGCTCGTCCTCGCCGGCGCGGCACTTCTCGTGGCGCCAGCCGCGCACATGTTGATCGGCCTGCGCGCGCAAGCCGGGGCAGTCCCCCCGGTCTTGCGATCGTCCATCGGCCCGGCCCGCCACGTTCGCGCGGCGGACGGGGAAGAGCTGGGGCGGCTCGAGCTCCCGCGGCTCGGGCTCGACCTGGCCGTCTTCGAGGGAGTCTCGCAGGCGACCCTCCGGAAGGGCCCCGGGCATGTTTCCGGAACCGCGTGGCCGGGCGGGCCCGACGAGGGGGGCAATTGCGTGATCGCCGGCCATCGCGATTCCTTCTTCCGGCGCCTGGCAGAGGCACGCAAGGGCGACCTGGTTCGCCTCCATGGGACCTCGGGGACCTCCATCTACCGCCTCGGCGAGCGGCGGGTCGTATGGCCATCGGACCTGTCGGCCCTCGCGCCGACCTCCGATGCCCGCCTCACGTTGATCACCTGTTACCCGTTCAGCTGGACCGGCTCCGCCCCGTACCGGCTGGTCTGGAGAGCGGCAAGGCTCGAAAGGGCATCGCCGGCCGAGGGCTCGAGAATCGCGCAGGGCCGATCCCGCTGAACCGGCCTGCGGGGGCCGATGGGGATGCTCCGCGCCGTTGCTACAATCCGCGCCGCGGAGCCCCGGAGGTGCGCGTGAGGGAGTTCATACGGCGGCGACCAATCCTCGTCCTCGGCATCGTCGTTGCCGCGGCCCTCGCCTGCTTCCTGTGGGTGGTCTTCGTTCTCGGCCGCCCGCTGCCTCCCAGGATCGTCGCCATGACGACCGGCCCGGAGGGCAGCGCCTACCGGGAGCTCGGCGAAAAGTATCGCGCGGAGCTCGCCCGCAACGGGATCGACCTCGAGATCCGTCCGTCGCTGGGCAACATCGAGAACCTGGCGCGCCTCCAGGACGCCTCGTCCGGAGTCTCTGTCGGCTTTGCCGTGGGCGGCCTGACGACCGGGAAGGCCTCGCCGGGGATCAAGTCGCTCGGCACCGTCTCGTATGACCCGATCTGGATTTTTTGCCGGGGCATCTCGGCCCAGGCGCAGTTCGGAGACCTGCGGGGCAGACGCGTCGCGATCGACCCCGAGGGCGGCGTCCCTCTCGATCTGCTGCGCGCGAGCGGCCTCGAAAAGCAGATCACGGCCGTCCCGCTCGGACCCGCCGCCGCGGGCGAGGCCCTCCTTCGGGGCGAGGTCGACTGCGCGTGCATTCTGACCGGCGCCGACGCTCCCGTCGTGAAGACGCTTCTCGTGGACGACCGCGTCGACCTCATGAACTTCGCGCGCGCGGACGCGCTCGTCGCGCTCTACCCATACCTGCAAAAGATCATCGTCCCTCGAGGCGTCGGGAGCCTCGCGAAGGACCGCCCTCCTCACGACGTCACGCTCGTCGCGCCGATGGCGAGCCTGCTCGTGCGCGAGGATCTGCACCCTGCCCTGCAGTACCTGCTCCTCCAGGCCGCGGAGGACATTCAGTCCGGTCCCGGCATTCTCCGCAGGCCCGGCCAGTTTCCGGCCGCCGAGCCGGTCGACGTCCCGCTGTCGAGGGAAGCGCACAACTTCTACAGGTCGGGCGGAAGCTTTTTCCAGCGGCACCTCCCGTTCTGGCTCGCCGTCCTCGCCTCTCGCCTCGTGCTGGTGCTCGTACCGCTCGCGGGCGTCCTCTACCCGCTGATGCGCGTCGTGCCCGGGTTGATCTTTTTCGCCGTCGAGAGGCGTGTGAACGCCCTGTACGCCGAGTTGCGCCGGATTGAGGCGCGGATCGGCGCGGGGGAGCCGGCCGGGGAGATCTCGCGGGACCTGCAGCGTTTGAACGAGGAAATCGAGCGGACACGCGTTCCAGCCTCCCGAGCGCGCGAGCTCTACGCGCTCAAGCACCACGCCAGCCTCGTCGCCGACCGGCTGCCCGGGCCGGAAGCGCCGGCCGTCTCTAGAAGCTGATGGCGAGGGAGGTCACGACCGTCGGCGTCTCCCAGCCGGGATTGAAGACGAAGACATTCAGGGTCAGGCTCTTGTACGTGAAACCGACGAAGAAGCCCCGCTGCACGTCGAGGCTCGTCTGGTACGCCCGCGTGCGCTGTGAGGCCAGGCCGAAGCTCAGCCACTCGAGGGGGGAGTAACCGAGCTGCGCCCAGTTGTAGAAGAAGTTGTTTTCCGAGGCATCGGTGTCGAAGACGTACTCGCCCTCGCTGTAAAGCTGGAAGTGGCCGTACGTGAGCGTCAGCTCGTAGCCCGGCGCCACGCCCCGGGTGTCTCCGAAGACGCCGCCGGCCATGAGGGTTGCGTCGAGTCGGAGCTTGTCGCCCGTGCCGAGGTTCCAGCCGACCCACGCAGAGCCGGTCTTGAACGCTTCGTAGTTGTAGCGGCCTTCCAGGTGCAGAGCGCCGTGGTCCGCTGTCACGGTCGGCTGCGCGTAGTGGCGGTCGTCGGGCGGGAAGTACCCGTACACGCTGGCGTTGAATTCCCAGGCTGGCGCCGCTTCCGCAGGTGCGCTGGCGGCGGTTTCCTGGGCTGTGGCGATGCCGGTGCCCAGGAGGAAGAGCGCCGCGAGCAAGAGCCGATCCCGGGAGTTCATCCTCCGAGCGCGATCGTCAGGCCGACCATCGTGGCCCCGAGTCCGACCATGGCGAAACCGAGCCGCCAGGGGCGGCCGCCGGAGTACTTCGCCAGCTCATAGCCGCCCAGAAAGAGCAGGACGATCGCGATCAAGTTGGAAATGCGCAGCGCCCGCATCGCGTCGCTCATCAGCAGGAAGGGGACGACCACCGGAAAGGTCGACAGAAAAACGAGGAGAAACACCGCGATCGCCCCGCGGAAATCCTCGCGGTGGAGCGGGACGCGCGCCGGCAGGCCCGGCAGGGCGACCAGGCGCTGACGCATCGTTTCGAGGTCCTCGGAGCGCAGGACCGAGGCGACGACCGGCGGGAGTTCGTCGGCGATCAGGACGTGCGCCTTCGCAGGATCCGCGATTCCGTGCAGACGCCGCAACACGACGAGTCCGTGGCCCCGGGCACCGAGGGTGTTCATGAGGTAGAAGATCGCGTCGATGATTCCCCACGCAAGGTTGCAGCCGAGGGCGCCGATCAGCATGGTGCGCACTTCGTTGCGCCCGCTCTCGGCAGCGGAGAGGGAGCCCGTGAAGGTCAGAACCATGATCAGACCGAACAGGATCTCCGAAATGCGTTCGGTCGGATCGAGCGCCCGGCGGCGCTTCTCCGTCGCGGGAGAGACAGCCGTGCTGAAGGACGTCGACGTCATGCCCGCCGACTACTTTTCGTCTTCGGTGACGGCCCAGCCTTTGTCTGGGTTGAAGGCCTTGATCTTCGGGGCGATCTTCGCCGTATCGAGCCCGAGGTCCTTCTGGTAAACGACGCCGTCGTTGTTCACGACGAAGGTCTGGACGCCCGTGACGCCGTAGGCCGCCGGCCAGGCGATCGCGGCAAAGCCGCCGATCATCATCCCGTTGACGATGTAGTTGCGGGCGCCGAGGCGCGCTGCCGGCCCCTGCGCCGTCAGAGTACGAAAGTGGTAGCCGTTGTACGGCTCCGCCTTCTTCGTGTAGCCCGCGGCGAGCGCCTCGGCGATCTCGTCTCCCATGGGGCCCGCCGGCTTGCCGTTTGCGTCGAACCACGACAGGCCGTCCTGCTTGCCGGGGGAACTCACCCACTTCTGCGCGTACTGGTTCATTCCGCTGCCGTCGTGCTGTTCCGCGGCGTAGTCCTTCTGCGCCTCGACGTAACCGCGCAGCAAGTCGATCGCGTCGAGCTCATTGCCCCCGATCCGGCGGGCGAGGATCTCCTGGCGCCCCTGCTTCGCGTCGAACCGCCACTTCCCGCCCTTTTCGACGATCGGCACGGGCATCGGCCAGTCGTCGTCGCCGGCCACGAGGACGGCTCGCTTGGGGTCGCCGAGGTCGAAGGAGACGTTCATCTTCTGGCGGGCCCTCTCGGCAAATCTTGCGATGTCGCTCTTGTCTTTGACCGCGTCTCCGGAGGTGACGATGTCCCTGCCACCCGGGCCGAAAATCCTGAGCAGAGCCGGGATGTCGTCCGTTTCGGCAGCCTTGAGCAGCGCGTCGGCCGCCTGCTGTGGCGTATCGAAGGCCTGTGCCGCCGTCGCGGCAGGCGTCGCCGCGCGGGCAGTCGGAATCAGCCCAGCCCAGAGCACGAGGCCACCCACCGCCAGCCTCGACAGGGAAAGGCGAGCACCAGTGCTTGCATTGTTCATCATCGCTCCTCGCGGCTACCGCCGCCGCCCCCCGCCGCCGCCCCGCGACATCCCGCCCATGCTCGAGGCGCCGCGCGCGCTCGAGGACCTGGCCCAACTTCCACTCTGGGATCCGCCAAAGGCGCTCGATCCGCGGGAGCTCGACGACACGTTGCGGCTCCCGACCTGGCTCGATCTGTTTCCGCCGCCTTCCCAGCTGCTGGTGCTCGGTCGGCTGCTCGGGCCGCCGCGGTCCAGGCTCTGGGCCTGGCGCTGGCCCGCCTGAGCCTGCCGGGATTGCGGGGACTGGCCCCGGGTACCGCCGCCGTACTTGCTGGCCGTGGCCCTGTCCTTGTACGGAGCGCCCCCGCGCTGCTGGGCGTTGTGCTGCCAGTTGCTGTTGCCGCTACGGTTGATGTTGTTCGACCTGTTGTAGTGGTTGATGTAGTTGTTGTTGTTGTTGATGTTGATCGTGTTTCCGCCGCCATGCCAGCCGCATCCCCAGCCCCAGCCTCCCGAGATGCCGATTCCGATGGCAATCCCGACACCGAAGCCCAGCCAGGCACCTCCGTAATACGGCGGGTAGTACATCGGCGGGTAGGGGTAGATGGGCGGGCCCCAGATCACTTCCGGGCTGTAGCTCGGAACGTAGACGACCTCGGTGCTCGCGGGCTGGATCTCGATGATGGTCTTCGAATCCACCGTGGCCGTTTCAACTTTCTGCTGCTCGCTGGAATCGAGCTTGCCCGAGTCCCTGGCTTTCGCGCGCAGGCGCTGGACGGCGTCCATGACCTCGCTCTGCTGCGCCAGAAATGCGTCCCCGAGGTCCGCGGTCCACCGGATGTTCTCGCTCAGGAGCTTGAGCGCGTCGGGCAGCGCGACCAGAGCCTGGACGCTCGGGTCCCAGGCCTGCTGTTCCGCGGCCTTGACCAGCTCGTCTCCCTTCAAGCTGGTGTTTTTTGCCAGCCACTGCTGCGCTGCGACGATGTCGATCGGGTACGTCGCAGCGACCAGGCACTGCGCGAGCAGCGGGTCGGGGTACAGTGCGATCGGAGCGACCAGCGAGTCGAGCTGATCGTTCGAAAGCTGGATGGATTCCGGCGCTTCTTCCGCTTGCGCGGGCGGGGTTGCATGAGTCTCCTGGACCGCGCCGGCCGGGGCGGCGAGCAAAGCGGAAAGCGCCGCCACCAGTGCCGCGCCCCGAGTTCCCGTCAGTTGGGTTCGAAAGGTCTGGAGCATTGTGGGACTACCTCTCTCGGAGCATCCTAACAGCGGGGCGTCAAGGCACCTCAATGGGACCAAAGTCCCATGCGGGCGAGCCCGGAGAGGGAAGTCTCCCCGGAGGCCGGTCGAGCGGAGGATCAGCGGGGGGGCGGCGTCGGCGGCGGGGCGGCCTTCGGCACGTCACCCGGCGAGGCGACCACGGCCGAGGGCGGCGCATAGGCGTCGGTGATCCCTGGCGCACCCTGGTAGCTCCAGTTGCCCTGGGCCGGAGCAGGAGGCGCTCCAGCCGCAGGAGCCGGGGCGGCGGGGGCGCCGGGCAGCACTTTCGCCGTGCCGCCCTGCATCGGCAAGTTTGCGTTCAGAGCAGCACCGCGCTCTTCCTGCTGGATCCTGAAGGCCGGGATCCCGGTTACCTTCGTGATGCCCCGGATATCCGCCTGCCGCAGGCTCATCAGCGTGCCGTCCCGCCAGGTGTGGAAGACGTACGTGGTTCCCTTCTTCGTCGGGTTCTCGCGGGCGATCATCCGACCCGACGGAACGAGATCGATCTGATAGACGACCTCGTCGTCGAGGCTCTTCGTCCGCTGCGTCATCTTCTTGACCTTCGATTGCGCCAGGTGGACGACATCCCTATCCGGCCAGGCCTTGAAGACGTAGACGCCTCCCTGGAGGACGGGCTTGCCGAGGGCGAACGCGGTGCCGGAGGGGTCGAGATCGATCTGCCAGATCTCGAGCAGACCTTCGTTCTTCGCCCCGGCCTGGGGTCCGCCGGCGAGCTTCGCGCCGGCCTTCGGCGGGGCCGACGCGGGGTCAGCCGGCTGCTGACCCGGAGCGCCAGCCGAAAGCGCCAGAGCGACGATCGCCAAGGCGGTTCCGCGCCACATGGATGACATATCTATAAGCCTACCACGGGCCCGGAAGGGCCTATAGCATCTCGCTCGATGTGCGCTCGCGGTCTGTTGGGGGCCCCGTGACGAGCTGGGTCACGGTCGTCTGGTCCGCCATCGCGTCGTCCTGCTTGACGCTCGCGGCGGCGCACGCCCTGATCGGCCTGCGGCTGCGGGAACGGGCGAACCTCCTCTTCGCCGTCAACAGCCTCTCGGTGACGGCCATCGCCGCTTTCGAGCTCGCCATGATGCGGGCCGCGACGCCGGCCGAGCTTGGCTTCCTCATACGGTGGATTCACGTACCCATCTTCGTTCTCTTCGTCTCCTTCGTGCTCTTCGTACGCGCGTTCTTCCGCGCCGGTCCTCCCTGGCTCGGATGGGCGGTCGTCGCGACGCGGGGGGCGGCGCTCCTTGTCAACTTTCTCCGTCGACCCAACCTGAACTTCGTCGAGATCTCGGCTCTGGACCGCGTCGGGTTTCTGGGCGAAGAAATCTCCGTGGCCCGGGGCGTCGTGAGCCGCTGGACGAGACTCGGCGAGCTCGGCTCGGTCCTGCTGCTGGCCTTCCTGCTGTCCGCGTCGGTAGCCATCTGGCGTCGCGGGGAACGCCGGAGGGCGATCGTCGTCGGTGGCAGCATGGTGCTCTTCGTTCTTGGCGCCGCCGGTCACACGGCGCTTCTCCACGCGGGCATCGTGGTCGCCCCCTACCTGATCAGCGTCGCCTACGTCGGCATCGTGGCGGCGATGGGATACGAGCTGACCTCCGACGTCATTCGCGCTTCCGAGCTCGCGCGGCAGCTCCGGAAAAAGGAGAGCGCCCTGGGAGAGGCCGAACAGCGGTTGGCGCTGGCGGCCGGCGCGGCCGGCCTCGGGTTCTGGTCCTGGGACGTTTCGCCCGACGAGGTGTGGATGACGCCGCGGGGGCGCGCGCTTCGAGGCCTCGCCATCGAGGAGCGACTCGACCTTTCCCGCTTTCTCTCGACCGTGCACCCGGAGGAACGGGAGGCAGTCAAGCGGTCTCTCGAGTCCGCCGCCGCCCACGGCGACAAGTTTGATTATGAATGCCGGGTCGTGCTTCCGGACGGCAAGCTTCGTTGGGTTTCGGTCCACGGCGCCGGCGGTGTCGATCGCGCGGATGGCCGGCCGCGGGTCCGTGCCGTCTCGATCGACGTGACCGCGCGCAAGCACGCGGAGGCGGAGGCGAAGCAGCGCCAGAACGAGATCACCCACCTGTCGCGCGTCGCGATGCTCGGAGAGCTGTCTGGATCTCTCGCCCACGAGCTCAACCAGCCCCTCACGGCGATCATGAGCAACGCTCAGGCGGCGCTGCGCTTTCTGAAGCAGGGCGACGGAGGCCTCGGCGAAATCCGGGAGATCCTCGCGGACATCGTCGACGAGGACCGGCACGCGGGCGAAGTGATCCAGCGCCTCCGGCTGCTCCTGAAGAAGGCCGAAGTCCGGCCGGAGGCGCTCGATCTTGCTGTCCTCGTCGACGACGTCTTGAGGCTCATGCGAGTCGATCTCATGACGCGGGGCGTTCGCGCGGCGACGGAGATTCCCGGCGGCCTTGCTCCGGTCCTCGGCGACCGGGTCCAGGTCGAGCAAGTCCTCGTGAACCTCATTGCCAACGCCTGCGATGCGATGGCGGGCAGGGCCTCGGGCGCACGAAGCCTGTCGCTCCGGGTCGGCCCGGATGGCCCGGGCGCCGTGCGGGTGTCGGTTTCCGACGCGGGTTGTGGCCTTCCGGCCGGGGAGATCGAGAGAGTCTTCGAGCCCTTCGTGACGACCAAGCCTCAGGGGCTCGGGCTCGGTCTGGCAGTGTGCCGGACGATCGTGGTCGCCCACCGAGGGAGGCTCTGGGCGGAAAACAACGCCGGTCCCGGGGCGACTTTTCATTTCACCCTGCCCGTATTCGGGGCCGCATGAGGCCGGTCCGCGAGAAGGTTTACGTCGTCGACGACGAGCCGGCCGTGCGGAAGTCTCTGTGGCGTGTGCTTCGCTCGGCGGGATTCGACGTGGTAGCGTTCGGGGCGCCCGACGAGTTCCTGCGCGCTATCGACGCGGACGCCTCCGGCTGCGCGATCCTCGACGTGGCCATGCCCGGCCTCGACGGCCTCGCTCTCCAGCAGGCGCTCGCCGCCCGTTGCGTCGACCTGGCGGTGGTTTTCCTGACGGGGCACGGCGACATCCCGAAGAGCGTCCGTGCGATGAAGGGCGGAGCGAGCGACTTCCTGACGAAGCCCGTCGACGACCAGACCCTGCTTTCCGCGGTGCGACAGGCTCTGGCGCGCAGCCGCGCGGCTCGCGAGCAGACGGGGGAGCTGGCGCAGCTTCGGAATTGCCTTGCCTCCCTCACGCCGCGGGAGCGGGAGGTCCTGGAAGGGGTGGTGGCGGGCATGCTCAACAAGCAGATCGCCGGCGACCTCGGCATCTCCGAGAAGACCGTCAAGGTCCACCGCGGCCGGGTGATGGCAAAGATGGCCGCTGGCTCCCTCGCCGAGCTGGTTCACTTCGCGGACCGCCTCGGCATCCGGCGCCGGTAGCCGCGCAAGCCGGCCCGCCGCGGCCCCGTGTACGACCAAGGTCTAATCGTGCCTCGTGCAGGCGCCTGCTAGCGTCGGCAGAGTGAGCCGGAGACGGTGGAAGTGCTTCGTCGCAGTGGTCGATGACGACCAGGCGGTGCGCCGCGCCCTCTCGCGCCTGATCCGCTCGCTCGGGTTCGAGGCGGAAGCGTTCGCGTCGGGCCAGGACTTTCTGGCCGCCCTTGAGACGCGACGCCCCGATTGCGTCGTGCTCGATCTGCACATGCCGAAGGTCAGCGGTTTCGACGTCCAGGCCCGCATGGCCGAGGCGAGCCTGCACGTCCCGGTCATCATCATCACGGGCCACGATTCTCCGGAAGCGCAGGCCCGGGCGCTGAGCGGCGGAGCCTCGGCCTATCTGCGCAAACCGGTGGACGAGCAAACGCTCGTAGAGGCCATTCAGGGGGCCGTCGTCGGCAGCCCGAGCACGAACGGCGGCGCGACACAGTAAGGAGGGGAACGGTGATGGTTGGTAAGGGAGCTTTCTGGCGCTGGCGGTTGCCGTTGGCGGCGCTGGCGGTGATGCTTTACGGAGTGGCCGCGTCCGCTGCGCTCGGCGAAGGGCTCGCGGGCACGATCGCGGGGAGCGTCCTGGAGGAAGGAGGTCCGCCCGTCGCCGGCGCGACCGTCACGGCGCGAAACCTGGCGACCGGGTTTCGCCGGTCGGCGATCTCGGAGGCGTCGGGCGCCTTCCGCGTCGAGGGCCTCCCGGCGGGTTCCTACGACGTGACGGCCGAGGCCTCGGGGTTCGGGACGGGGCTCTCGGCGGACGTCGTGGTGCACGCCTCCGAGTTCACCAACGTGGCCTTCGCCCTGAAGGCCGTGTCGCGGGCCGCAGCGCCCGTCGCCGTTGCGGCGCAGGAGCCGCAGGGACAGGCAGGCGCGCCGCCTCCGGATGCGATGAAGAAGGGTCCGCGCATGCAGATCTACGGCTTCGCGATGACGGATCTGATCTACGACATCAAGCAGGTCAACCCGGACTGGTACGACGTCGAGCGGCCCACGAAGCTGCCGTCCTTCCCGAACGAGTTCGGCGAGAACGGAAACTTCTGGGCGAGCGTGCGGCAGAGCCGCTTCGGCGTGCGCGGGTGGCTGCCGACGGGCTGGGGCGAGGTCAAGACCGAGTTCGAGTTCGACCTGTTCGGCGTCAACCCGGACGCCGGACAGACGACGATCCGGCTGCGGCAGGCGTGGGGCGAGCTTGGCCAGTTCCTCGTCGGCCAGACCAACAGCGTCTTCATGGACGGCGACGTCTTTCCGAACGTCGTCGAATACTGGGGGCCCAACGGGATGGTCTTCTTCCGGAACATCCAGTTGCGCTGGACGCCCATTCAGGGGGACCACCGCCTTCTGTTCGCCCTCGAACGCCCCGGCGCCAGCGGCGACAGCGGGAAATACTCGGACCGGATCGAGCTCTCGGGCATCAAGGGGCACTTCCCGTACCCGGACTTCACGGCCCAGTACCACTACGGGGAAAAGTGGGGACACGTGCAGCTCGCCGGCATCGTCCGCTACATCGGATGGACCGACACATTGCAGGACCAGTTCAACCTCTCGGATCACGCCATTGGTTGGGGCTTCAACCTGAGCTCGGTCATCAAGGTCGGGAAGTCGGGCAACCTCAGGCTCGAGGCCACGTACGGCCAGGGAATCGAGAACTACATGAACGACGCTCCCGTCGACATCGGGATCCGGGACAATCCCGGCGATCCGCTTCGGCCGGTTTCCGGCAAGGCGCTGCCGATCTTCGGGATGGTCGCCTACTACGACTTCAACTGGAGCGACTGCTTCTCGACAGCGATCGGCTATTCCCGTCTCGACATCGACAACAGCAACGGCCAGACGCCGGCCGCCTTCAAGAGCGGGCAGTACGCGTCGACCAACATTCTCTGGTACCCCGTCAAGAACGTGATGACTGGCCTCGAGCTTCAGTGGGGCCGCCGCCAGAACTTCTCCGACGGCTTCGCGGTCAACGACTTCCGGATCCAGTTCTCGGCCCAGTACAAATTCTCGTTCGATCTAGGAGGAAGCAAATGACCACCCGCAAGCCCGGCACCCGCATCGAGCACGATCTACTCGGGGACCTGCCGGTCCCCGCGGACGCGTACTACGGCGTCCAGACCGCGCGGGCGCTGGAGAACTTTCACATCTCGGGCGTCGAGCTGCGCCTCTATCCCAACGTGATCAAGGCCTTCTCCATGGTCAAGCTCGCGGCGGCGCGGGCCAACTACGACTGCAAGCAGTTCTCGAAGGAGATCCTGAAGGGGATCGAGGGCGCCTGCCAGGAGTTGATGGACGGCAAGCTGCACGACGAGTTTCGCCTCGACGTCTTCCAGGGTGGCGCGGGCACCTCGACCAACATGAATGCCAACGAGGTCATCGCCAATCGGGCCCTCGAGCTGATGGGGCACAAGAAAGGCGAGTACAAGCACTGCGACCCACACGACCACGTCAACTGCTCCCAGTCCACCAACGACGCCTATCCGACCGCCCTTCACATCGGGATGGCGCTGGGGAACGTCGAACTCGTCAAGGAGATGAAGCAGCTGATCGCAGCGTTCCGGAAAAAGGGCAAGGAATTCTCGAAGATCCTGAAGATGGGCCGCACGCAGCTCCAGGACGCCGTGCCTATGACTCTGGGCCAGGAGTTCGAGGCCTTCGCCGCGACGCTCTCGGGCGAGGTCATGGCCCTCGAGCGCATCCAGAACGTTCTCTGCGAGACCAACATGGGCGCGACGGCCATCGGCACCGGCCTGAACGCGCCGAAGGGCTACGCCGAGAAGTGCACCGCGCACCTCGCGAAGATCACGGGGTTCCCGATCCATCTGGCCGAAGACCTGATCGAGGCGACTCAGGACACGCAGGCCTACGTCCTCTACTCCTCCTGCATGAAGAGCCTGGCGATCAAGCTCTCGAAGGTCTGCAACGACCTGCGGTTGCTCTCCTCGGGACCCCGCTGCGGTCTGCACGAGATCAATCTGCCGCCGAAGCAGCCCGGCTCGTCGATCATGCCCGGCAAGGTCAACCCGGTCATTCCCGAGGTCGTCAACATGGTCTGCTTCCGGGTGATCGGCAGCGACCTCACGGTATCCATGGCCGCCGAGGGCGGGCAGCTTCAGTTGAACGTCTTCGAGCCGGTCATCGCGGCGTGCATCTTCGAGGCCCAGACGATGTTCATGAACGCGGCGCGCACGCTGCGCGTTCACTGCGTGGACGGCATCACGGCCAACCCGGACGTCTGCAAGCACTACGTCGAATACTCGATCGGCACGGTCACGGCCCTGAATCCGGTCATCGGATACGACCGCTCGACGGAGCTCGCCGCCGAGGCGATGAAGACGGGCCGGGGCATCCTCGAGCTCATTCGCGAGAAGAAGATTCTCACGGAGGATCAGATCGCGAAGGTGTTCGACCCGGCTGCGATGACGGGGCAGCCGCCGCGGGCATGACTCGCGGAGCGCTTCTTCGCGCGGCGCTTCTGGCGTCGGTTGTCGGCCTGCTCGTCCCGCTGGCGCGGGCCGAGCAGCCGGCGGCGGACGGGTGGCGGCCGTTCACTGCGACGTGGACGCTGTCGGGGGACCGGACGCTGCTTCCCACCGAGGGGGAGCGTCCCGCCTCGATCGTGCATCTGAGTGGCCCGCTGACGGTGACGAGCGGGGAGGGCCTCGGCCGCGGCCTGCTCGGCGAAGTAATCGGCTTCGATGATGGGAAGAAGCTGCTCGCGGGCCGCGCCGTGTTCACCGACGAACACGGCGACCGGATCTTCTGCGTCCTCGCGGCCGAGCCCCTCGGCACGGGCCGACGGGCCACGGCGACGATCACGGGAGGCACCGGTCGCTTCGACGGGCTCGAGGGGACGTTCTCGTTCGCCTGGCAGTACGTCGTCTCCGAGGGAAGCGGCGAGATCAGCGGACGGGCCGTGGACCTCGAGGGGCGGACGCGGCGCGGAGCTCCCGCCCGCAGCGGGAAGGGGCCATGACCCCGGGGACGAAGACCCTCTTCGCCCGCCTCGGCGTGTTCGCGCTCGGCGTGGCGATCTGGTTCTGGCCCGTGCCCGAGGGCCTCACGCCTCCCGCGTGGCACCTCTTCGCGATCTTCGCGGCGACGATCGCCTCGGTCATCGTCGGCGCCTTTCCGATCCTGACGGCCTCCGTGCTCGCCGTCGGTATCGCCGTGCTCTCCGGGGTCCTGACTCCCGCCAAGGCGTATGCCGGGTTTGCCAACGCGACGATCCTGCTCATCGTCGTCGCCTTCCTCGTCGCACGGGCCATCGTGAAGTGCGGTCTCGGCCAGCGGCTCGGCCACCTCGTCGTGCGGCTCTTCGGGCGCTCGACGCTCGGCCTCGGCTACAGCATCTTTCTGCTGGACGCCGTGATCGCGCCCGCGTTCCCGAGCGACACGGCGCGTTCCGGTGTCCTGTATCCGCTCGTGCTCTCCCTGGCCGAAGGCGGCGGCTCGAGGCCGGACGAGGCGACCCGCAAGAAGATGGGGGCGTACCTCATGTTCTGCGGCATGGCGACGCTTTCCCTTTCGTCGGCGCTGTGGCTTACGGCGATGGCGGGCAACCCCCTCGGGGCCGAAATCGGAAAGTCGATGGGCTTTCAGATCTCCTTCGGCTCGTGGCTGCTCGCTGCGCTCGCGCCGACGCTGCTTGCGCTCGCGGTGCTGCCGCTTCTCATCTACAAAGCATTCCCGCCGGAGGTGAAGGCGACGCCCGACGCACCCGCCGCCGCGCGCAAGGCGCTCGCCGAGATGGGCCCGCTGAGTCTCCACGAGAAGATCGTGGCCGTCACGTTCGTGGTCATGGTTCTGCTCTGGGGTCTGGCGGGGACGCTCAAGCTCGACCTCACGGCAGTGGCGTTTCTGGGGCTCGGGGTCCTTCTCGCCACGGGTGTGCTGACCTTGAAGGACATCGGACAGCAGGGCGACGTGCTCGCGACCTTCATCTGGTTCGCGATCCTCTACACCCTGAGCGGTCAGTTGAATGCGCTTGGCTTCATGGGCTATCTCGGCCAGCGCATTGGCGGCGCGCTCGGAGGCCTGCCGTGGGTGGCGGCGTATGCAGTCCTCGTCGTGGTCTATGTCCTTCTTCACTACCTGTTCGTCAGCCAGACGGCGCACGTCCTCGCCCTGTTCGGCGTCTTCCTAGGGGTCGGCTCCCAGCTCGGCGTTCCGGTGCCCCTGCTCGGCTTTGCCCTGCTCTTTTCGACGAGCTACATGTCGACGATGACGCCCCAGGCCTCGAGCGCGAATTTGCTCGTCGTCGGGAGCGGATACCTGACGCAGGGCGAGCTCTACCGGCTCGGCACGATCACGACCGTCTTCAACATCCTCGTGCTCCTCCTCGTGGGAACGCCCTGGATCCTCCTGGTGACGCGGTGAGAGGGGAGGCGGCATGGCGTACGTGACGGACGCGCTTCGGCGCAATCCCGAGCTCGCGATCTTCCTGACGCTCGCCGTGGGGTTCGTGTTCGGGCGCATCCGGATCGGCACCTTCCGGCTCGGTAACGTCGTCGGGACGCTGCTCGCGGGTGTCCTGATCGGACAGCTCGACATCCACGTCGATCCGGTCGTCAAGCTCGTCTTCTTCGACCTCTTTCTCTTTGCGACCGGCTACAAAGTGGGCCCGCAGTTCATACGGGGGCTCGGCAGGAATGCCCTGCCGCAGGTCGCCATGACGGTGGTCCTTTGCCTCACGAGCCTCGCGGTCACCGTTGCAGCCGCGAAGGTCTTCCATTACGACTGCGGGACCGCGGCCGGATTGATGGCCGGCGCCTTCACGGAATCGACCGTCATCGGCACGGCGGGCGAGACGATCAACCACCTCGACCTGCCGGCCGAGGAGAAGACCCGTCTCCTGAACAACATTCCCGTGGCCTACGCGGTCTCGTACCTCGTCGGCACCGGGTTCGTCGTGTGGTTCCTCTCGAGCCTCGCGCCCCGGCTGCTGAAGGTGAACCTGAAGGCCGAGAGCCGCAAGCTCGAGAAGGAGCTCGCGGGCGACTCGGAGTCCAATCCCTCGCGGCAATCCGCCTATCGCGAGTGGGACCTTCGGACGTATCGCATCGACGACGACGCGTGGTCGGACAAGAGCGTGGCGGATCTCGAGAAGTCCTTCGCGCCCGAGCGGGTCTTCGTCGAGCGGATCCGGCGCGGGGCGGAGATTCTCGACGTTTCACCGGACATGGTGCTCCGCCGCGGCGACGCCGTCGCGATCGCGGCCCGGAGGAGGGTGCTCACGAGCGGGATCCCGGTCGGCGTGGAGATCGAGGACCGGGCGCTGCTCGACTTCCCGCTGGTCGCGCTGGATGTCGTCCTGACCAATCGGAGCCTGGTCGACCTCAGCCTCTCGGAGCTCGCCGGGCTCCACGGGCGCGGCGTGGCGCTGCTCCAGCTCGTGCGCGGGGGAGAGGAGATCCCCTTCGTGCCATCGACCGTGGTGAATCGGGGCGACATCCTGCGGCTGTCGGGCGCGACCCGCGACGTCGAGCGTGTCGGAGCGGCCCTGGGCTACATCGAGCGGCCTTCGCACGAGACCGACGTCGTCTTCGTCGGCCTCGGCATCGTCATCGGCGGGTTCGTCGGACTCCTCTCGGTCTCGGTGGGAGGGCTGCCGCTCAGCCTGACGGCAAGCGGCGGGGCGCTCGTCATGGGGCTCGTGTTCGGGTGGCTGCGTTCGGTGCGGCCGACCTTCGGCCGGATCCCGGAGCCGGCGCTCTGGGTGTTTGACACGGTCGGCCTTGCCGTCTTCATCGGCGTGGTCGGTCTGGCCGCGGGCCCGAGTTTCGTCTCGGGATTGAAGCAGACCGGGCCGAGCCTGCTCCTGGTCGGCTTCGTCGTCGCCGTCACGCCGCACATCGCGGCGCTCTTCTTCGGGCACAAGGTCCTGAAGATGAACCCGGTCATCCTGCTGGGTGCCTCGGCCGGGGCCGGGACGGTCACGGCCGCCCTGCGCTCGATCCAGGACGAGGCTCAAAGCAAGCTCCCCGTGCTCGGATACACCGTGCCTTACGCCGTCGGGAATATCCTCCTGACGGCGTGGGGGCCCGTGATCGTTCTTCTCACAAAGTAGGAGGCTTCTTCATGTTGCGCAAAGCGTCCCTCACAGTGCTGGTCGCCCTGATCGTCGCCGCGGCGACGGTTTTGGCGCAAACGGCAGCGGCCCCCGCGAAGGGTCCTCTTCCCAACATCGTCGTGCTGGCGACCGGCGGCACGATCGCCGGCGCCGCCGCGAGCGACGTCCAGGCCGGCTACACCTCGGGTCAGGTCGGCGTCGAGCAGCTGCTCGCCGCGGTGCCTCAGGCCAAGAAGCTCGCGAACCTTCGGGGCGAGCAGATCTCCAACATCGGCTCGCAGGACATGAACGACGAGGTCTGGTTGAAGCTCGCGCGGCGCATCAACGAGCTCACCGCGATGAAAGACGTGGACGGCATCGTCATCACGCACGGCACCGACACGATCGAAGAGACGGCGTACTTCCTCAATCTCGTCACCAGGTCGCGCAAGCCCGTCGTGCTGACGGCGGCCATGCGCCCCTCGACGGCCCTGTCGGCCGACGGCCCCCTCAATTTCTACAACGCGGTCGCGGTGGCCGCGAACAAGGATGCGGCGGGCCGGGGAGTGCTCGTGGTCGTCAACGACTGGATCCACGGCGCCTCCTCGCTCACCAAGGCGAGCACGACCGCAGTGCAGACGTTTCTCTCGCCGCTGCGGGGCCTCATCGGCACCGTGGCATATGGGGAAGCCGAGTTCTACCGCGGCCCGGTCGGCCGCAACACGATGGACTCCGAATTCTCGCTCGCCGGCATCACGAGTCTCCCGCGCGTGGACATCATCATGGCGTACGAGAACATGGACGGGGCCCTGATCGATTGCGCGGCCGCGGCGGGGGCCAAGGGCATCGTGGTCGCGGGCGTGGGCAACGGCAACATGACGGAAGTCGCCCTGAATGCCCTCGGCGCCCAGGCGAAGAAAGGGATCGTTTGCGTGCGCTCGTCGCGCGTGGTCACGGGACGGGTGGGGCGCGACGTCGAGGTCGACGACGACAAGTACGGGTTCGTCGCCTCGCTCGACCTGAACCCCCAGAAGTCGAGGATCCTGCTCCGGCTGGCCCTGACGAAGACGAGCGATCCCAAGCAGATTCAGCGGTATTTCGACCAGTACTGATGCGGCGTTGGACCCCGGCGGTCGTCGCGGCCCTCTCGTGGGCCCTCGGGTCGGCGCCCGTGCCGGCCCAAACCGCTGCCGGCGTTCTCGAGGGGCGCGTGCTCGATGAAGGCGGGGTCCCTGTTGCCGGCGTGACGATTGCCGCTCGCAACCTCGCGACCGGGTTTCGCCAATCGACGGTCTCCGACGCGTCGGGACTCTTCCGTGTCGGCGCTCTTCCGGAGGGTCTCTACGACGTCACGGCCGAGGCGTCGGGGTACACAACGGGCCTGGCGAGCCGCGTCGCCACGGCGGCCGGGGCCGTGCGCGTCGACTTCGTGCTGAAGGCCGGGCCCGCGCATGGCATCGTGGCGCCCCCGGCGGCGCCTTCCGAAAAGCCGGCGCCCAAGGCAGGGCCCCGCCTCCAGATCTACGGATACGCCGCCCTCAACCTGATTGAGGACTTCAAGCAGATCAATCCCGACTGGTACGACATGGAGCGCCCGTCGAAGCTCCCGGCCGTTCCGAACGAGTTCGGAGAGAACGGCAACTTCTGGGCGAGCGTGCGGAACTCCCGGTTCGGCATCCGCTCCTGGCTCCCGACGGGCCTCGGTGAGGTCAGCACTGAGTTCGAGTTCGACCTGGTCGGAGTCGGCGTCGACGCCGGCCAGACGACCTTTCACCTGCGCCAGGCGTGGGGTGCGCTCGGGCCGTTCCTCGCGGGCCAGACCTTCAGCGTGTTCATGGACCCGGACGTTTTCCCGAGGTCCCTGGAGTTCTGGGGCCCGAGTGGCATGGTCTACTACCGAAATGTGCAGCTGCGCTGGACGCCGATCCAGGGCGAGAAGCGCCTCCTCTTTGCCCTGGAGCGGCCGGGAGGCAACGGCGACAGCGGCGAGTTCGCGGACCGGATCGAGCTGCAAGACATCCATGAGCGTTACCCGTACCCGGACTTCACGGCGCAGTATCACTACGGCGAGTCCTGGGGGCACGTGCAGCTCGCCGGACTCGTTCGCTACATGGGATGGACCGACGCCTTCCCGGATGCGTACGACCTGTCGGGGCACGCCATCGGCTGGGGCGTGAACCTGAGCTCGGTCGTCAAGCTCGGCGCGACGGGCTCCTTAAAGCTCGAAGCCAGCTACGGGGCGGGGATCGAGACGTACATGCGAGATGCGCCGGTCGACGTTGGGGCGCAGAGCCAGCCCGCGGATCCGAGCCGGCCCGTCGTCGGCAAGGCTTTGCCAGTCTTCGGCATGGTCGCGTTCTACGACTTCCAGTGGAGCGACTGTTTCCGCAGCGCCATCGGCTACTCCCGGCTGGACGTGAAGAACAGCGACGGGCAGCTGCCGACGGCCTTCAAGAGTGGGCAATACGCCCTGGCCAACCTGATCTTTTATCCCGTGAATAGCGTGACGACCGGTCTCGAGTTCCAATGGGGCCACAGGCAGAATTTCTCCGACGGCTTCGGGGTGAACGACTTCCGCCTCGTGGTTCAGGCGAAATACAATTTCTCTCTCGATCTCTGAAGAACGAATTGAAACGCACGAAGCCGGGGTGCATGGGTGAAGGCAACGAGAGGAGACAGCCGCATGGCGAATAGGCGGAAGAAGGATGACGGGGCCCGGCTCAAGGGGAAGGAATACACAAAGCAGCTGCGCCGACTTCAGGCGGAACTCTGTCGGCTCCAGGAGTGGGTGAAGCACAAGGGTCTGCGGGTCATCGTGGTGTTCGAGGGACGCGACGGAGCCGGCAAGGGAGGCACCATTCGGGCCATCACCGAGCGCGTGAGCCCTCGGGTCTTCCGCCTCGTGGCGCTGCCCGCTCCGTCGGACCGCGAGAAGAGCCAGATGTACATCCAGCGCTACCTGCAGCATTTCCCGGCGGCGGGCGAGGTCGTCATCTTCGATCGGAGCTGGTACAACCGGGCCGGTGTCGAGTACGTCATGGGCTTCTGCACGAAGGCGCAACATCTGCGCTTCCTCGAGCTTTGCCCGGAGATCGAGAGTTACATCGTGGAGGCCGGTATCACGCTGGTCAAGTACTGGCTGGAAGTGGGAAACGAAGAGCAGGAGCGGCGTTTTCGTGCGCGGGTCACGGACCCGTTGCGACAGTGGAAGTTGAGCCCGATGGACCTGCCCTCGCGCGAACGCTGGTACGATTACTCGCGCACGCGCGATCGGATGTTTGCCGCTACGGACACCAAGATCGCGCCCTGGTACATCGTACGCTCGGATGACAAGAAGCGGGCGCGTCTCAACTGCATCTCGCACCTGCTGGGCCTGATTCCCTACAAGAAGCTGCCGCGCGAGAAGGTCAAGATTCCCCCGCGCTCGGAGAAGGGCGCTTATGACGATCAGGCGGCGCTCAAGGGAAGACGGTTCGTGCCGGAGGAGTTCTGAGGCCGTGAACGGCAGCCGGCTTCGAGCCGCCATGCCGATACCGGCCTGGGTCCTCGGCTATCGGAAGGATTGGCTTCGTTTCGACGTCGTCGCCGGCCTGACCGCTGCCGCGGTGGTCATTCCCAAGGCGATGGCGTACGCCACGGTGGCCGGCCTGCCGGTCGAGGTCGGGTTGTACACGGCCTTTCTTCCGATGCTCGTCTATGCGGCGCTCGGCACGTCGAGCGTCTTGAGCGTCAGCACCACGACGACGCTCGCGATTCTGGCCGGGGCCGAGCTCGGCGAGGTCGTCGGGGCCGGTGGCGATGGCGCCGCACTGCTGCGGGCCTCGGCGACGCTGACGTTGATCGTGGGAGCAATCCTCCTCGCGGCCTCCTTGCTGCGGCTCGGCTTCGTTGCCAACTTCATCTCGGAGCCGGTCCTGGTCGGGTTCAAGGCGGGGATCGGGGTCGTCATCGTTCTCGACCAGGTCCCCAAGCTCCTCGGCTTCCACATCACGAGGGGCTCCTTCGGCCAAAACCTGCTGGCGACCGTCATGCACGTTCCCTCGACCTCGCTGCCGACCCTCGCCGTCGCGGTTGCCATGATCGCGATTCTTCTGGGCCTCGAGCGCTTCTTTCCGCGGTTGCCCGCGCCCCTCCTCGCGGTGGCGGCCGGCATCGGCGGAGCCTCGCTGTTCGGCCTGAAAGCCCTGGGCGTCGAGCTCGTGGGCCACATCCCGACGGGGCTTCCGTCGGTCGCCCTCCCCGACGTCTCCCTGGTGGGGGGGCTGTGGGCCGGTGCGCTCGGCATCGCGCTGATGAGCTTCACGGAGACCGTCGCGGCGGGCCGCGCCTTTTCCCGAAGCGACGAGCCCGCGCCGCGCGCCAACCGGGAGCTCTTCGCCACCGGCCTCGGAAACGCTGCCGGCGCGCTCCTGGGAGCCATGCCCTCGGGCGGCGGAACGTCGCAGACAGCGGTCAACCGGAAGGCCGGCGCGCGCAGCCAGCTCGCCGAGATCGTCACGGCCGGCGTGACCCTGGCGACGATGTTTCTCCTGGCTCCCCTCATCGGCCTGATGCCGCAGGCGACGCTTGCGGCCGTCGTCGTCGTCTACTCGATCGGACTGATCAAGCCGGCGGAGTTTCGGTCGATCCTGCGGGTGCGCCGGACGGAGTTCTTCTGGGCGCTCGCGGCCTTCGCCGGCGTGATGGTGCTCGGAACGCTCAAGGGCATCCTCATCGCCATTGTTCTTTCGCTCATGGCCCTGGCCTACCAGGTGGCGAACCCGCCCGTGTACGTCCTCGGACGCAAACCCGGCACCAACGTCTTTCGGCCGCGTTCGGAGGAACATCCCGAGGACGAGACGTTCCCCGGGCTGCTCCTCGTGCGACCGGAAGGCCGAGTGTTCTTCGCCAACGCCGAGCGGATCGGTCAGAAGGTCCAGGCGTTTGCCGACGAGATGAAGGCGAAGGTCGTGGCCATCGACATGGCATCCGTTTTCGATCTCGAGTACACGGCCCTCAAGATGCTCACCGAAGGGGAGCGGAGGAACCGCGAACGGGGCGTCGAGCTCTGGCTGACGGGCCTGACCCCCGACGTGCTGGCCATGGTGCAACGCTCGCCGCTCGGCGAGACGCTGGGCCGCGAGCGAATGCTCTTCAATCTCGAGGTCGCCGTCACCCGGTATCGGGAGCAGAATGTGCGGATGGAGAGTGGTCGGATGATTGAACGGCAGGGGGAAACGCATGGATGAGCCTCTCGGCACGCCGATCAAGTGTTCCGATGGCCCGGCGGATCGGACCGGCCCGCGGGGATCGGGCACGGTCGACCGGAGAGACCTGTTGCGGTTGACCCTCTACGGAAGCGCAGGCCTCGCGCTCGATGGGATTCTCGACGTTCCCGCGATGCGCGCCGCCGCAGTCGAGCTCAAGCTCTCGAACGTCGCCGAGTTCACCACCTCGTGCAACTTCTGCTCGTGCGGGTGCGGAATGATCGCGGCGGTCCGCGACGGCAAGCTCATCACGATGGAGGGCGACTACGACCACATCGTGAATCGTGGATCGTTGTGCGTCAAGGGCATCTCCATGTTCGCGACGCACACCTCGCCGAAAAGGCTCACGACGCCCCGCTACCGGGCGCCGGGGAGCGAGCAGTGGGAGGACATCTCCTGGCAGGACGCGGTGAACCGGGTCGCGCAGAAGATCCGCAAGACGCGCGACGAGACCTGGATCTCGACCGAGAAGGTCGGCGGCAAGGACGTCCCGGTCAATCGGACCGACGCGATCGCCTTCCTGGGCGGCGCGCAGAACACGAACGAGGAGTGCTACCTCTTCCAGAAGGCGGCCCGGCTGCTCGGCCTGGCGTACGTCGAGCACCAGGCTCGACTTTGACACAGCCCCACGGTCCCCGGTCTGGGGGCCTCGTTCGGGCGGGGGGCGATGACCAACCACTGGATCGACCTGAAGAACTGCAAGACGATCCTGGTGGAAGGCAGCAACGTCGCGGAAAACCACCCCATGGCCTACAAGTGGATCCGGAAGGCGCAGGAGAACGGGGCGAAAATCATCCACGTCGATCCGCGATACACCCGCACCTCCGCGACGGCCGACCAGTACGCGCGCATCCGGCCTGGCACCGACGCGGCGTTCCAGAACACGATGATCAACCACATCCTCGTCAACAAGCTGTACGACGAGGATTACGTCGTGACCCACACGAACGCGCTGTATCTCTCCGATGAAGCCTTCGACTTCAAGGACGGCGTCTTCAGCGGGTACAACGAGGAGCACCACAAGTACGACACCAGGACCTGGGGATACCAGCTCGACGCCAAGGGCAAGCCGCGCATCGCCAGGAGCCTGGACGACCCGCACTGCGTCTTCTCGCGGCTGAAGACCCACGTTTCGCGGTACACGCTGGAGACGGGCGAGCAGATCACCGGCATCCCCGCGGCGCAGATCCAGGAGATCGCGGAAACGATGGCCAAGAACCGTCCGGGCGCCATCCTGTACGCCCTCGGGATGACGCAGCACACGACGGGCGTGCAGGGCATCCGGGCGTTCACGATCCTGCAGCTCCTGCTCGGCAACATCGGCAAGCCGGGCGGCGGCGTCAACGCGCTGCGCGGCGAGCCGAACGTGCAGGGCGCCTGCGACATGGCGGTGCTCTACAATTACTACCCGGGCTACCTCAATTCTCCGTCGAACCTCGAACCGACGATCTACGACTATGTCCGCAAGAACGGAATCGCCGACAGCCGGTACCTCGTCAACACGCTCAAGGCGTTCTTCGGGGAAGCGGCGACCGCCGAGAACGATTACGCCTACGGCTGGCTCCCCAAGCGCAACGCCGCCAAGGATTACGGAACGCTGGCGATGTTCGAGGATGCCCTCGCCGGCAAGCTGAAGCTCCTCTGGGTCGTCGGCCAGAATCCCGCGGTCACGGTGCCCAACCTCACGCTGACGTTCGACGCGATGGCGAAGCTCGAGACGCTCGTGGTCCAGGAGATCTGGGAGACGGAGACGGCGACCTTCTGGAAGCGTCCGGGCGTGGATCCGAAGTCGATCTCGACCGAGGTCATCCTCCTGCCCGCCGCGTTCTTCATGGAGAAGAACGGAACCATCTCGAACTCGGGCGGCATGGTGCAGTGGCGGCACGCCGCGGTGAAGCCCCCCGGGCAGGCCAGGCCCGACGGCGAGATCGTGGACGTCATATTCCGGCGCGTTCGCGACCTGGTCCACGACTCGAAGGAGCCGAGAGACGAGATCGTCAACAAAGCCTTCTGGACCTACTCCACGGCCGAGGACGTCCTCCGGGAGATCAACGGCTACGCCCTGCGCGACAACCCGGAAACGGGGCTCAAGAAGGGCGACCTCGTTCGCAAGGTCGGCGATCTCAAGGCCGACGGCTCGACGTCGTCCGGCGCCTGGATCTACGCGGGCGTCTTCGCCAACGGCGAGAACCTTTCGAAGCGCCGCGATTCGACGACCGACCCGGGCGGGCTGGGGCTCTACCCGGGCTTCGGCTGGACCTGGCCCAACAACATGCGCCTCCTCTACAACCGGGCCTCCTGCGACCGGAATGGCAAGCCCTATCCGGGCTCGAAACCCATCGTCTGGTGGGACGAGAAGGCCGGGCGCTGGACGGGATGGGATGTGCCCGACGTCCCCGTACTGACCGACGGTCCGAACACGCCCAACGGGCAGCGGGCATTCCACCTGGGCGCGGAAGGCGTGGGGCGGCTCTTCGCCGCCGTCTACTCGGACCCGGACGAGAAGCATCCGGGGTATCCGCGCGATGTGGCCTACGTGCCGAAGGACGGTCCTCTGCCGGAAATGTACGAGCCGGTCGAAAGCCCGGTGGAGAACCTGCTTCACCCGAAGGTGAAGAGCAACCCGATGCTCAAGTACCCGCGCGTCGAGTCGCACCAGCCGATCGGCACGGCCGACAAGTTCCCGTACGTCCTGATGACCTCGACCGTCGCCGAGCACTGGTGCGCCGGATCGACGACACGCAACATTCCGTGGTTGAACGAGCTCGTTCCGGAGCCGGTTCTCGAGATGCCCGTCGCGCTCGGCCGGAAACTCGGAGTCCAATCGGGGGACTGGGTCCATGTGTCGTCGGCCCGCGGCGAGCTCACGGTGAAGGCTCTCGTGACGCCCCGGATGAAGGCGCTGAAAATCGGCGACCAGGAGGTCACGATCGTCTGGATGCCGTACAACTGGGGCTTCCAGGGCCTGTCGACCGGCCCGAGCGTCAACCACCTCACGATCGATGCCGCGGATCCCGGAGCGGGAACGCAGGAGACGAAGGCCTGCCTGGTCAACGTGGTCCGGGCGGCCGCGCCGAGCGCTCGGAGAGAGAGGCGGTCATGACGACGCCGAGCGTTTCGGCTCCGGTGCCCATCCGGACGACGCTGATCGACATCACCAACTGCATCGGCTGCCGGGCCTGCCAGGTGGCCTGCAAGCAATGGAACGAGCGCGAGGGCGAAGAGACCGAGCTGCTGCCCACGCTGGGCTTCCAGAACCCGGCGACGTTGAGCTCCAAAACGTACACGCTCATCTCCTTCCACGAGATGGAGGACCCGCAGAAGCCGGGAGGCCTCGATTCCGCCTTCGTCATGCGGCGGTGCTTCCACTGCCTGGAGCCGGGCTGCGTCTCTGCCTGCCCGACGACGGCGCTCTATCGGCAGCCCGACGGTCCCGTGTCGTATGACGCCGACAAGTGCATCGGCTGCCGCTACTGCATGCTGGCGTGTCCCTGGGACGTGCCGACCGCGGAGTGGGACAAGCTGGCGCCGAAGATCGACAAGTGCACCCATTGCGCGGACCGCGCCTCTCAGCCCGTCCCGATCGCGTTCAACGGGTCGCAGGCACCCCCGGACGAGACCAAACGATTTCTCGAGACGATTGCGACCCCGGCGTGTGTCAAGGCGTGTCCCGCGGACGCCCTGCGCTACGGGAGCCGCGACGAGATGCTCGCTCTCGCCCACAAGCGCGTGTCCGATCGGCCGGAGAAGTACGTCGACCACATCTACGGAGAGAAAGAGCTGGGCGGCACGAGCGTGCTGTACCTTTCATCGGTGCCCTTCGAAAAGCTCGGGTTTCCGACGTACGGGGAGAAGCCGTTTCCGCGGTTTACCGCGGCGGCGCTCGGGGCCGTGCCTCCCGCCGTGATGGCTGTCGGCGCCATGCTCGGGGCCGCCTACGCGTACTTCCGCAAGCGGGTGCAGGCGGTCGCGGACGGATCGGGCCGCGTGATCACGGCCGACGCCCACGCTGACCAACGCCATCACGTCGAGTTCGAGCGGCTGGACGAGAGGCTGATGACCCCGTTTAACTGGGTTCTCCTGCTCCTGATGGCGTTCTGCGGCGTCTCGATGGTGGCGCGGTTCGCTCTCGGCCTCGGCGGCAGCACCCACCTTTCCGATACCTATCCCTGGGGACTCTGGATCGTCTTCGATCTCGTCTGGATCGCCGTTGCGGCGGGCGCGTTCGCAATGGCCGGAGCGATCTACGTCTTTCAGCGCAAGGACCTGTACGGGCTCGGCCGAAAAGCCGTGCTGATGGGCCTCCTGAGCTATTCGTTCGTCACCGTCACGCTCGTCGCCGACCTCGGCCTGCCGTGGCACTTCTACCAGCTCGGCCTGCAGTCCCCGGAGCACTCGGCGATGTTCGAGGTCTCGTGGTGCGTCGGCCTCTACGTCACGATCCTCGCCCTGGAGTTCCTCCCGGTCGTCCTGGAGCGATTCGATCGACACCGGCTGCTGGCGCTCTGGCAGAGGTGGTCCGGAGTCTACGTGGCCTTCGCGGTCACGCTGTTCATCTCTATGATGTCCCGCAACCTGGTTTACGCAGCCGTGACCGCCGTCATCTTCGGGACGCTCGCTTGGCTGTTCCGGGCGCGGGAGAAAGGTTTCGAGCCGATCCTGCTGGCGATCGCCGCCGTCACCCTGTCTACGATGCACCAGAGCTCGCTCGGCTCGCTGTACCTGCTGATGCCGGACATGCTCGCCTCGCAGTGGTGGTCGGCCGTGATGCCGGTCTCGTTCTTCCTCTCCTCGATCGTCGCCGGGTCGGCCCTCGTCATCCTGATCGATATGGGAATCGCGAAGGGTTGGCGCCGGCAGCTCGACATGAGGGCGCTGGCCTCGGTCGGGCAGATCACGTTCTGGTCGATGCTCGTCTACCTCGCTTTCCGGCTGGGCGACATCGCGCTCCGCGGCCAGCTCGCCGGCGCCTTCGCCGGCCCGATGGGGCTGGCCTTCGCCGCGGAGATCGTGCTCGGGGGCCTCGTTCCGCTCGCGCTCCTCGCCAGCCGGTCGCTCCGCTCCCGGCCCGACACGCTCTTCTGGGCAGCGCTCCTGGCGGTTCTCGGCGTGGTCTACAACCGGATGAACGTCGTGCTCTTCGCCATGACCTTCCGGGGCCCCATGCCCTGGGTGGCCCCGAAAGCCTACGCGCCCTCGATCTTCGAATGGGGCGTCTCCGTCGGGCTGATCGCCGCGACCATCTTCCTGTTCGGTCTGGGCGCGCGGCTCATCCCGATCCTGGCGAAGCCGCAGCCGGGCGAGGGACGTTGATCCCCTTGACTCGAGATGGCTGGCTGGAAGGGCATGCCTACCTCCAGCCGGTCGCGCGTTTGTGCGGAGAGATCGATCGTGCGGCCGGAGAGATCGAAACCGCGAGACCGGCCATTCCCGTCTGGGACGACTATCGCGGCGACTTTCTGGAGGGAGTTCCGCTCGTGCAGAGCCACGCCGCGGCGATCGACCTCGAGCCTGCCGGGAGAATGGTCGTGTCGCTCGTCGAACGACTCGCCTCGCAGCCTCTGGCGGGCAAGCTGGCGGCCGACGCCCGGGCCCTGGATGCCGACTTGCGTCGCGAAGGCAATGCCGCGCGCCGCGTCGTCGATTGGCTTCTCGGCGACGATTCGTTCGCGCCCGCGTCCGCGGGCCTGCTGCGACACCTCGGGTGGACCGTGATGGCGCGGTATCTGGCCCCCGTCGTGGAGGAGTTCGGCGGTTGGAGGGACGACGAGCGCTGGCTCCGTCGTTACTGTCCGACGTGCGGCTCCCTGCCCGCCATGGCTCAATTGGTCGGCTCTGATCCCGGGCGCCGACGGCTCCTCGCGTGCGGCTGCTGCGGTACGCGGTGGCGGTACAAGCGCACCGGCTGTCCGTTCTGTGAGGGCGACACCCACCGGCTGTCGGCCCTGGCCGTCGAGGGGGAGGCAGGCCTGCGTATCGACTACTGCGAGTCCTGCCGCGGCTACCTCAAGACGTACGATGGTCAGGGGGAGGAGACCCTCTTGCTGTCGGACTGGACCTCGCTCCATCTCGATCTCATCGCCTGCGACCGGGGCCTGAAGCGGCGAGCGACGTCTCTCTACGAATTCTCGCCGGGGGCCCGTGACAGGGAGTTCGAGAGTCCTCCGCGATAGCGGAGGTTGGACAGCCGGGCCATCTCGCTGTATCGGGGGATTCATCGAAGCGCGTGCCGATCCGTGCGCGGCGGGCCCGGCTAGTTCAATCGGAACGAGAGGGCGACGCTCAGGATCTCCTTGCCTGCGAACGGGGTGGAGCTCCACGCGATCGTCGGCCCCTGGACGAAAATGTCGATGATCCCTGCGTTGAAGGCGATGCCGATGCGCGAGCCGGCCTGGAAGTAGTACTGGCTCCCCAGGGCGCCGTGGACTCCGGGAGAACCGTCGAACACGTCGCTCCCACGGACCATCGGTCCTCCCTCCACCCGAACCGGAGTCACCGCCAATCCGAGCACACGGAACGGATACCAGCGCAGGTCCAGCGCGAACGCTCCCGTCAGGTACGCCGCGTCTCCCACGGTCCGCCGGGCGCCGATTGAGAGTGAACCTCCGGGCGCCCAGACGAACTTGCCTCCCCAGCGGTCCCGGTCCCAGAGGACCATCGCTCCGATCGCCCCCTCCCCGTACTGCCGCCCCGAGGTGATCACGGACGGCGGCTCGACCGTTGTGACCCCAGTTCCCACGTACCACGAGGCCGTGCGGCCTTCCAGCCGTCCGTAGGGCGCCTGCGGGGGCGACCAGGTCTCGTCCGTCCGCTCGATCTTGTCGGAGTGATGTTCGATCAGGGGACCGCCGGCGAACTTCGGCGAGGTCAGGGCCCAGGCCACGCCGATCCCGAAGGAGAGCTCGGCGGCGGGCCTGCGCCAGTCGATCTCCAGAGGACCGTGAAGCGTGATGGCGAAACGGCTGTCGATGACGTAGTCCATGCGGAAGAAGTTCGACGTGACCTCCGATCCGGTGCGGTCGCCTCCGAAGGCGACGCGCCAGGCCGCGGGGGTGAATCCCACCGCGAGGCGCCTTCCGATCGGGAGCGCGAGGTCGACCTCGAGGCCGAGCAGGCCGGCGCCCACGCCGTTGTCGTAGCGGCGGAAGCCGACCTCGCCGGACAGCGCGTAGACGAAGGGGTTCAACTCCCAGCTGTACCGGAAGAGCGTTCCCTTGGCCGTGACGTCGAGGAACTTGCGCGTGGTGTTGTAGGTCGTGTCGAGGCCGAGGAAGGCGTACGAGCCGGGAGAGATGTCGGTGGGTTGATGCTCCTGACACTCATCGCCCCGGCAGGGATAGGCGGCCGTGAACCAGCGGTCCTTGAAGGAGCGCCAGGCGTCGGATTGCTCCGGGGGCGGTGGAGGTGCCGTGGACGTGTCGGTGGCCGCGGAGGCTTTCTTGTACGCGACGCGGAGGTCGCGCACGACGACGAGCAGCTCCACGATCGCCTGTCTCGCTTGATCGCCCTCCTCAGAGAGACATTCATAGGGCACACTGTACGGGTAGTCGGTGAGGTCCTTGCAGTGTCGCCCGTCGACCGTGACCCGCTCCTCGACGACGTACGTCTTGTCGCGGTGGTCGTCCCACTTGTGGAACGCGGAGTCGGGGATGCGCGCGATCTTCTCGGACGAGAGTCCCGGCAGGCGCGTCAGAGGCTTCCAGATGCGGAGCTCCTCGATCTCACGGGTCCTCGGAAGGCGCTGCGTGTGCGACCCCGAGAACGAGTCCTCAACGGAGTGCATCAGCTCGTAGAGGCCGTAGCCGCCCTTGCGCGTCCCGGGGCCGCCGTCGAGGACGACCTGGCGCATGAGGTTGTCGAGGAAATCGCGGCATCGCACCAGCGCCGAAGTCGCGAGGCCTCGCGGAATCGCGGTTCCCTCGATGTCGGGGGTCTCGGCGTCGTCGAGCTGCGCCATGAAGTGGAAGCACTGGCCGGCGTCGCTGAACTGCCGCCGGAAGGCCGCGTCCGGCTGGTCGGTCAGGGGCTTCGGCCAATCGAGAAGAGGATTGGTCGTCGTCGCGTCGGCGCAGAAACCGGGAGGATGGCCGTCCCAGCCGAAGCAGAGCGGCGGCGCGAGGTCGCCGTCGTTGAAGAGATCTTTCAGGACGTCCTGTTGCGGCGGCCGGCCGTCGTGGCCCTCGACGAGGCTGCGGTAGGCCAGCGCCTCGATGACGACGTGACCCTTGCTGTCGAAGGCCGACGCGACCGCCGCGCACAGAGCGAGGACCGAGGCGGCGGCCGCCGTGAGGAGCCCCGGGTGCATCGGAGCGGGGCGCAACGCCTTACGGCCTCGCTGAAGGGGCCGGGGGCGGCGTCGCCGCCGAAGCGGCGGGCGAAAGCCAAGTTGGATTCGGATCGTCGGGCTGCAAATTCCAGCCTCCGCCCAAGGCCTTGTAGATGTCGACGTAGTCGATCAGGAGGTCGAGGCGAGCGCGGGCGAGCGAGATCTCCGCGGGAAAAAGCTGCTGCATCGCGTAGAGAACCTCGAAGTAGTTCGCGAGGCCCGAGTCATAGCGGAGGGTCGACAGCCGGACCATTTCCCCGTAGGCGGTCACGGTGCGCTCGAGCTCGGCGACGGAGGCTCCGATCTTCTGGCGGGCGTAGAGAACGGTCGTCGTCTCCGCAAAGGCGCCCGTCACGGTCTGTTCGTATTGGATCCTCGCCTGTTCCCACTGGGCGTAGGTGGCGCCGTACTCGCTGCGGAGCCGGCCTCCCTGGAAGAGAGGGCCGAGCAGCCCGGCCGCGATCGACCAGGTCTTTCCGGCCGGATAGAAGAAGTTGTCGAGCTCCGGGCCGACGGCTCCGAAGAATCCCGTCAGGCTGATCACCGGGAAGAAGTTCGCGGTGGCCACCCCGACGAGGGCGTTGGCGGCGATGAGCTGCTGCTCGGACTGCCGGACGTCAGGCCGGCGCTGCAGGAGCTCCGAGGGAAGGCCCGCCGGGATTTCCGGAGGCAGAGGCTGCGCGGCGAGGGCCTCGCCGCGGGGAACGGGCCCCGGGTTTCTTCCCAGAAGCAGGTTGAGCTGGTTCTCGGTCGACTCGATGCGCCGCTCGATTTCGGGGACCTGCGCGGCGACCTGGCCGAGGGCCGCCTCGGCGTAAGCCGCCTCGACGGCCGAGGCCGCGCCCTCGTCGAGCTTGCGCTTGTACAGGTTGTACGTTTCCTGGAACGCGGCAACGGTCTTCTTCGAGATGGCGAGCTCTTCGTCGAGCTCGCGCAGCGAGAAGTAGTTCGTGGCGACGTCCGACACGAGCGAGAGGAGCACGCCGCGCCGCGCATCCTCGCTCGCGAGGTACTGGGCCTTCGCGGCCTCGTTCAGGCGGCGGATGCGACCCCAGATGTCGAGTTCCCACCCGAAGTTCACGTTGACGCTGTTCAGATTCCGGGTCGCGGTGCTGTTGGGCGGCAGGTACACGGAGTTGCGCCCCCGCGACGAGTCCGCGCCGTACGCGATCTGGGGGAAGAATTCCGAGCGGGCGATGCCGGCCCGCGCCCGCGCCTCTTCGACGCGGGCGGCGGCGATCTGAACGTCGTAGCCGGTCTGCAGCGCCTGGTCGATGAGCTGCTCAAGGGCCGGGTCGCCGAAGATGTCCCACCAGGGCTGGTCGGCGACGGAGGCCGCGGGGGCGGGCGGCCCCTGGACGTCACGGTACGCATCCGGGACCGTCACCGGCGGTTGCTTGTAGTCGGGGCCGACGGCGCAGCCGGTCAGCAGGGCGAGCGCGACGAGGCTTGCGGCGAGCCTTCGCATGTCAGTGACCTCCGCCCGCCGGGCTCGGTTTCGGAGCCGGCGCCGCACCCGGAGCTTCCTTCTCCTTCCCGCGGTTGGCGAGCTTTTCGACCATCACGAAGAGCGCGGGGATGAGGAAGATCGCGATGCCGGTCGCGGCGAGCATGCCGACGATGACGACGGTGCCCAGCACCTTGCGGGAGACGGCGCCGGAGCCCGAAGCGGTCCAGAGCGGCACGCAGCCGAGGATGAAGGCGAAGGACGTCATGAGGATCGGCCGCAGCCGCAGCTTCGCTCCCTCGAGCGCGGCCTCCACGAGGCCCTTGCCCTCCTTCTGTTGCAGGACGGCGAACTCGACGATCAGGATGGCGTTCTTGGCGGCGAGGCCGATCAGCATGACGAGGCCGATCTGGCCGTAGACGTCGAGGTTGAACTTGCGCCATAGGAGCCCCAGGAAGGCGCCGAAGACTGCGACCGGCACGGACAGCAGGACGCTGAAGGGGAGCGACCAGCTCTCGTAGAGGGCGGCGAGGATGAGGAACACGAAGACGATCGAGAGGACGAACACCCGCGCGCCCGCGCCCGCGGCCTTGACTTCCTGGTAGGACATGTCGGCCCAGTCGTAGCCGATCTCCCGCGGTAGGACCTCCTTCGCGACGGCCTCGAGCGCCGCCGTCGCCTGCCCCGAGCTGTACCCGGGCGCGGGGATGCCGGTGACCTGCGCGGCCCGGAAGAGGTTGAACCGATTCGTGAACTCGGGTCCGGCGATCCCCCGGGTCGTCGCGACGGCGGAAAGTGGCACCATCTGGCCGCCGTTGTTGCGGACGTAGAACTGGTTGATGTCTTCGGCCTTGACGCGTCCCGATGGTTCGGCCTGCAGAAAGACCTTCCACTGGCGCCCGAAGCGGTTGAACTGGTTCACGTAGATGCCGCCGAGAAACGCCTGGAGGCTCTGGTAGACGTCTCCGACCGCGACGCCCTGTTTCAGGACCTTGTCCCGGTTGATGTCGGCGTAGATCTGGGGTACCGAGGGCCGCCAGACGCTGTTGACGTTGGCGAGCTCGGGGCGCTTTCGCGCGGCCTCCAGGAACTTCTGGAGGTTCTGGTTGAGGAATTCGACGCTCCCGCCGCTCCGGTCCTGGAGCCAGAAAGAAAAGCCGCCGCCCGTGCCGAGGCCCTGGATGGCGGGAGGAGGAAAGGCCACGGCGTTCGCTTCGAGAATCTGGGATCGAAGGACCCCGTTCAACCGCTGCATGATCGGCCCGACCTCCATCTGCTTTCCTTCGCGCTCGTGCCACGGGTCGAGCGAGACGAAGTAGAAAGCCGTGTAAGGGGCCGAGGCGCCGGAAAGGAGACTGTAGCCGGCGATCGTCGTGACGTACTTGACCCCCTTGGTCTCCCCAAGGATCTTCTCGATCTTCTGGCACACGGCATCGGTCCGCTGGAGCGAAGAAGCGTCGGGAAGCTGGACGTTGATGAAGAAGTAACCCTGGTCCTCGTCCGGCAGGAAGCCCGAGGGGAGCCTCTTTCCGAGCAGGCCGGAGAGCACGACGAAGCCGCCGAGGATCAGGAGGGTGACGACGACCTTCCGGACCAGGTGGTGCGAGAGGTTGACGTAGCCGTTGGTCATCTTCGCAAAGACCCGATTGAACCAGGCGAAGAACTTTCCGAGCGGCCCCTTCGACTCCTTCTTGGGTTTCAGGATGAGGGAACAGAGGGCCGGGGACAGCGAGAGGGCGTTGAAGGCCGAGATCAGGACGGAGATGGCGATCGTGATGGCGAACTGCATGTTCATCCGCCCCTGGATTCCGCCCATGAAGGCGACGGGGATGAACACGGCGGAGAGGACGAGGGCGATTCCGATGACCGGCTGGGTGACCTCCTCCATCGCCTTCAACGTGGCGTCCCTCGGCGAGAGTCCGTGCTCGATGTGGTGCTCGACCGCCTCGACGACGACGATCGCGTCGTCCACGACGAGGCCGATCGCGAGGACCAGGCCGAAGAGGGAAAGCGTGTTGATCGAGAATCCCAGCGCGGGAAAGAACATGAACGTGCCGACGAGCGACACCGGCACGGCGAGCAGCGGAATGAGCGTCGCGCGCCACCCCTGCAGGAACAGGAACACGACGATGATGACGAGGACGATCGCTTCAAAAAGGGTGTGCTCGATCTCCTTGATGCCCTCGGTGACAGGCAGCGTCGTGTCGAGGGCAACCACGTAGTCGAGGTCGTCCGGGAAGCGCTCCTTCAACTCCTTCATGGTCTTCTTGACGCCCTCGGCCACGGCGATGGCGTTGGAACCGGGGACCTGGAAGACGCCGATCGGGCAGGAGGGCTTGCCGTTCAGGCGCGCGCGCTGCTGGTAGTTGAGGGCGCCGAGATCGATCCGGCTGACGTCCTTCAGGCGAACCATGGATCCGTCGGGGTTCAGGCGCACCACGACGTTGCCGAATTGCTCGGCGGTCTCGAGGCGACCCTGGGCGCGGAGCGTGTAGGTGAACTCCTGACCCTTCGGGGCGGGCTCCGTGCCGATTCCTCCCGACGGGTTCACCGTGCTCTGCTGCTTCACCGCGTTCATCAGGTCGGGGACGGTCAGTCCGAGGCTCGCCAGCCGGTCCGGCTTGACCCAGATGCGCATCGCGTAGTCGGCGGTACCGTAGTTCTGAATCTGGCCCACGCCCGGCACGCGGTAGATGGCGTCGTTGACGTTGATCGTCGCGTAGTTGCCGAGAAAGAGCGCGTCGTACGTTCCCTTGGGGGAGTACAGCGAAACGATGAGCAGGGGATTGCTCGTAGCCTTCTTGACCGTCAGGCCGAACTGATTCACGTCGGCCGGCAGGTTGGGCTGCGCCTGCGAGACGCGGTTCTGCGTGTTGACCTGGTCGAAGTTGATGTCGGTCTCGACGTCGAACGTGACGGTGAGCTTCATCGTCCCGTCGTTGGCGTTGGTGGACTGCATGTAGATCATGTAGTCGACGCCGTTCATCTGCTGCTCGATCGGCGTCGCGACGGACTGCTCGATCGTGATCGCGTCGGCGCCGGTGTAGGTCGTGGTGACCTGGATCTGGGGCGGCACAATGTCCGGGTACTGTGCGGTCGGGAGCTTCGTCATCGCGACGGCCCCCGCCATCGTCATCAGGATCGCGATGACGATCGCGACGATCGGCCGGCGAACGAAAAAGGCGCCCACGTTACTTCCCGGCCTCTTTGGCGGGCTCCGCCGCCGACGCCGCCGGGCTCGAGGCCTCCTTCGGCACGACCGTCATCCCGGACTTCACCCGCTGCAGACCTTCCACCACGATCCGGTCTCCGGGCTTCAAGCCCTCCTCGATGACCCACATGCTGCCTTCGACCGGGCCGGTTTTCACGACACGGATGGTCACCTTGTTGTCCGCCCCCACGACGGCGACCTGGTAGCTGCCCTGCAGCTCGGAAACCGCGCGCTGCGGCACGAGGATCGCGCCCTTCTTGAGGTCCATGGCGACCCGGACTTTGGCGTACTGACCCGGCCGCATGAGGTTGCCCGGATTCGGGAACGCCCCCGCAAGCTGGATCGTCCCTGTCTTCACGTCCACCTCGCGGCCAACGAGGATCGCCCTGCCGTGGTGCGGGAACACGGAGCCGTCCGAGAGGATGAGCTCCAGGGGCCCCTTTTCGAGGTCCTGACCGGCGCGAAGGGTCTTCTCGGGCGGACCGTGCTTGGCCACCCAGGTCAGGTACTCCTGCTCGCTCGGGTTGAAGTTGACCTTGATCGGATCGACCTGCGAGACCGTCGTCATGACGGTCAGGCGGTTGACGAGATCGCCGACCTGCGATTTTGCGACGCCCGCGATGCCGTCGATGGGCGAGGCGACCTTCGTCCAGCCGAGGTCGAGCTTCGCCTTCTCGAGACTGGCTCGCGCGCTTTCCACGTTGGCCTGCGCCGTGCGCTCCCGCGTCTCGGCGTCGTCGAGCTCCTGCTGGCTGATCGCCTTCTCGGCGGCCAGCGGCCTGTAGCGCGCCGCCATCGTTTTCGCGTTGGCGAGCGTCGCTTCGTACTGGGCCAGCGTGCCCTTGGCCTGGTCGTACGTCGCCTGGAACTGGCGCGGGTCGATCTCGAAGAGCGTGTCGCCGGTCTTGACGAGGAAGCCCTCCCGGTAGACCTGCCGGAGCACGTAGCCCTCGATCTGCGGCCGGATCTCGGCGTTGACGAAGCCATCGAGCGAACCGATCCATTCCTGGAAAATCGGGACGTCCTTCTGGACGACCGGCGCGACCTCGACGGTGGGGGGGGCGGCGGCGGCGGCTCTTCCTTCTTGCAGGCCTGACCGGTTACGACCGCAAAAAGGGCGGCGAGTGCGGGCGCGAGGGCCACTCGCATCGGGTGCCTATGCTTCGGGGGAACCATGTTGGCCTCCTCTGCGGTTGGGCGGCGGGAAGTATATCGAAACAACCATCTTTCCAAGTTCGCAGGTCGCGACGCTGACCCGCAGCCTAGCCTCGGCAGGCGGTCGATGCCATTGGTCTTTGGTCCTATGGAAAGAAGATGAGGCCTCGGGTTCGTCATCGGCATGCTCGAGGGTGCAACCCTTCCCCCGGGGGCGGTCACTCACCGATAAGAACAAGGAGGTATCCGATGAAGATCGCGCTCGCCCTGAGTCTCTGGACTGTTTCGGCGGCGCCCTACCCAATCGATTCGGCCGGGACGGTCCCGTCCACGCCGGAACTCTGCCGGGCGGCTTTCGAGCGGTTCAAGGGGCTCTCGGGGACGTGGGAGGGAACCAGCACGAAGGGTTGGGAAGAGCGCCTGCGTTACGAGGTCATCGCGGGCGGATCGGCCGTTCTCGAGACTTCGGTGGATGCGCATCCGGGCGAGACGATGGCAACCGCATTTCACATGGACGGCGACGCGCTCATGCTGACCCACTACTGTGTCGCGAAGAACCAGCCTCGCCTGGTCGCCACGGCATTCGCAGACGCGGGGCGCACGGTGGTCTTCACGTTCAAGGACGGTACCAACATCGCGACGCGCGACCGCGGGCACATGGACAAGGCCGTGTTCACGTTCGAGGCCCCCGACCGCGTGCGGTCGCGCTGGACCTGGTATCAGAATGGCGAGGAGAAGTGGTTCGAGGACATCGTGCAGACTCGCATCGCGGCCCAATGATCGACGCCGACGCCTTCGACGACGACCGGCGCCTCGTCGGCCGCTTTCTCGCGGCGCGGGACGAGGCGAGCTTTCGAGCGCTCTACACGAGACATACGCGGTTTCTGTACCGGTTCCTCCTGCGGCTGACGGGCGGACAGGTGGCCGAGGCGGAGGAGGGCGTGCAGGAGACCTGGGTCCGCGCGGTGAAGGGCCTTCCCGCGTTCGCCGGACGCTCGAGCCTGAGGACCTGGCTCGCCGGCATCGCGATGCACTGGTCGCGCGAGAGGGCTCGCCATTCGCGGCGCGAGCCGGGCTCCCTGGAGCAGAGTGCGCTCGGCGCCGAACCGATCCACGGGGAGATCGATCGGCTCGACCTCGAGCGCGCGGTGGCGGCGCTTCCCGCGGGCTATCGGGAAGTGCTCGTCCTGCACGACGTCGAGGGCTATACGCACGAAGAGGTGGCGCGGCTGCTCGGTGTCGAGGCCGGAACTTCGAAGAGCCAGCTTTCCCGTGCGCGGCGGGCGCTGCGCGCGCGGCTATCGGGAGGAGGGCACCATGACGGATCGCGATGAACTGACGCCCGAGGAGGCGCTGGCGCTGGAAGGACTGGCGGGAGGCGAGAACCCGCCCGCTGCGCTGGAGGATCGGACGGTCGCTCGGCTGCGAAATGCGGGCCTCCTTGGCGCCCGGGATCTGCGCTGGCGCAATGGCCTGTTGGCGGCCGCTGCCGGGCTCGCGCTCTTTGCGGCCGGCGTCTACGTCGGACAGCGCCCAGGCACCGGGGCGAGCGGGAAGCCCGAGATGCAACGTTTTGCGCTCTTGCTGTACGACGCTCCCGACGAGCCCCGGCTCACGGAGAGTCAGATGGAGCAGCGGGTGGAGGAGTACCGGAACTGGGCACGTGGTGTGCGGCGCGCCGGCGGGGAGATCACCGGAGAGAAGCTCGAGCCACGCGAAGAGCTGCTCGGCCCGCCGATCGCCGGCCCCGGCGCGCGCGGGCTCGGAGGCTACTTCGTGATCGCTGCCAGGGACGAGGCGGCCGCCGTCGTGCTCGCGCGCAGCTGTCCGCACCTCCAACACGGGGGCAGCATCCAGGTGCGCCCGATCGCGAAGACCTGAGCGGAATCCCGGCTCAGGGGCGGTCCCGCTCCTCGAGCGAGTCGTAGATCGGAGGATCGCCGAGCCAGGTCGTTACAGCCATCGCGGCGAAGCACGCAGCGAGCATCGGGAGCAGCAACGTGAGGGTGCCGGTCATCTCGGTGACGAGGACGATGCCCGTGAGGGGAGCGCGGACGACGGCGGTGAAGAACGCGGCCATGGCGACGATGGCGAGGGAAGTGGGAGTCGGGGTCAGGTCGGGGAACCAGCTTGCGCCCGCGGCCGCAAAGAGCAGCCCGATCTGCGCTCCGAGAACGAGCAACGGCGCGAAGAGACCGCCCGGCGTGCCCGCCGCATAGGAGAGCGGCCCGAGGCCGAAGCGGACGACGAACACGAGCGACAGCGCGGAGAGCGCGATGGAGCCCGAAAGCGCGCGCTGGGTCAGCGGATCGCCTCCGCCCACGAGATCCGGAGCGAACCAGGCCAAGAGCCCCACGGCGGCGCCCACCGCGGCCGCGCGCAGCTCGGGGGGCCAGGCGCGAAGGCGGTCCGCCGCGGCGAGCGCGCCGAGAATCGCGAGGTTGTAGAGGATACCGAAGAGCCCGGCGACCGCGCCGAGGAGGATGTGAACCGGCGCGGTCCCGAAGCCGGGGTAGGGCTGGGCCGCGACGTGGCAGTCGGGCGCGTCACCGAGGAAGACACGGGCCACGCTGATCGCGGCCGCCGAGGCGCCGAGGGCCGCGATCGCGATGCGCGTGTCGAATCGGCGCACGAGCTCTTCGAGCACGAGCACGGCTCCGGCGATCGGCGCGTTGAAGGCCGTGGCGAGGCCCGCCCCGGCGCCGGCGGCGATCAGCACGCGAGAATCGTCCTGGCCGCGTCGGAAGAGCCCGGCGAAGAGGTTGCCGATCGACGCCCCCATTTGCACGGTCGGGCCCTCTCGGCCGAGGGCGAGGCCGCTTCCCATTGCCAGCAGGCCACCGACGAACTTGACGCCGATGAGGCGCGAATGCGCGGGGGGTTCCTTTCCCTCCAGCACGGCTTCGACCCGCGGGATGCCGCTGCCCGAGGCCGCACGAGCCACGTCGCGCAGGCGGTGGCGCAGGTGCAGGCGCCGACGACGAGCAGCAGACCCCCGGTCCTTCCGTGCGCCCAGCCGATGACGGCGCCCCGGAACATGTCTCCGCGTTCGAGCGCCAGCCGGAAGACGGACCCGACGAGGCCGAAAAAGCTCCCACGATGAGCGACAGGAACGCCAGCTCGGGCAGGCCACCCGGCGCTCTTGCGCCAGGGGAGGTGGTCCCGCGCAGGTCTTTCATGCGGTCCGCAGCGACCAGCCGAGCATCAGAAGGGCGGCCGCCGCGATCCAGCTTCCCGCAACGCGCACGACGATGCGCGACCAGGGAACGCGGAGCGAGCACACGAACGCCGCCAGAATCGCCGCGACGACGAAGAGCGCGCAGGCGACGCCGAGAGCATTGCCGAAGCCGCCCGTCCGCGCCCGCGAAAGCTCGATTCCGTTCCATGCGCCATGGAGCAGCCCGAGAATGCTGGACAGACCGACTGCCCAGGGGAGCGCCAGGGATCGATCCGTCGCCACGAGGGCTCCGAGCACGACCGTGAGTGCGGCGGCGAGCGCGGGCAGAGCCGCCTCGCGGCCCAGGAGTCGGCCCGCCGCGCTTCCGGCGAGCCAGGCAGCGGGCAATGTGAAGAGCACGATCCGGCCGAAGGCGGGTCCTCGCAGCCCCGCGAGGAGCGCGAGCGCGATGACCGGAAGGAGGTCCTCGGGAGTCACGAAGAGGTGCAGAAGTCCGTCGTAAAAGGGCCCGAGGCCCGTGTTCATGAGGTGGAGGAGGATCATGGGCGTGTTGCCAGAGCCTGCCAGAGAAACGCGAGCCCTGCGAGCGCAACTCCGGCGCCCGCGACGCGGAGCGCCTTCTGGCCCGCGGGCCAGCGGTGAATGAGGCCGATGCCGATTCCGGTGGCATGCAGGAGGCCGGTGGCGATCACGAAGCCGATGCTGTAGAGAATTCCGTTGCCTCCCGCCGGCAGCTCCGTGCCGTGGGCGTGACCGTGAAAGATCGCGAAGAAGCCGACGAGCGCTGCCGCGATCCAGAGCTTCGGGCGCGCCTCGAAGAGCACGGCCGCGCCGAGCCCGATTGCCGAGAGCGCGATGCCGATCTCGATGCCCGGGAGCTTCACGCCGAGCAGGCCGAGCGTTCCGCCGAAAGCCATGACCATCGGAAACGTGACCGGCAGGAGCCAGATCGCGGGCGCGCCCAGCTGTGCCCCCCAGAGCCCGACGGCGATCATGGCGAGGATGTGGTCGAGACCGGAGATCGGGTGAGAGAGGCCGGCGACGAAGCCGACCGCCTCGCCGCCACGGACATGGGCGAAGACCTGCGCCGGCCAGAAAGCGAGGAGGAAGAGGAGGGTGAGTCGCCTCACTGTGTCCACCCGAACATGATCGCGGTTCTCTGGATCGTCCAGAAGGCGCCGAGCGTGCCGACTGTGTAGCCGGGAAGAGCCTCGACCCAGCGGGGCCAGCGGATCTGGAGCTCCCGGAACGAACGCTCGAGGGCGAGGATGATGAGAATGAACCCCACCTGCCCGATCTCGACGCCCACGTTGAAGCCGAGCAGCGCGAGCGGAAGATCCTTCTTGGGAAGGCCGGCACTCGTCAGGGCGCTGGCGAAGCCGAAGCCGTGGATGAGGCCGAAGACGAAAGCCACGACCCAGGGATGCCGGATCGTGAAGCTCGTCTGCCCGCGCCAGGACCGGACGATTTCGGGCCCGAGGAAGAAGATCGAGAGAGCGATCGCGGCGTTGAGCGGCAGGACGGGTGCGTCGGCGTACCCGAAGGTCGCGATCGCGAGCGTGATGCTGTGGGCGAGGGTGAAGGCGGTCACCGTCTTCACGAGCATCCAGCGGTCCTTGACGATGAGCAAAAGGCCCAGTACGAAGAGCAGGTGGTCCGCGCCGAAGGCGATGTGGCGGATCCCGTGAACGATGTACGTGCCCGCGACGGTGAACGGCCCGGGCGCCCCGGCGATCTCGATCCACGCCTGCGACGGATGGGCGATCGTCGTCCACTGCCTGCCGTCGGCGAGGACCACCTTCACGAGAACGTCGGTGATCGTTGCCTGAAGCCCGGGGAGCTCGATCCGCTTTCCGGCGAGGCCTCCCGGGCCTGCGTCCACCGTCCGCCGCTCGACCAGCGAGTCGGTCAGCTCCTGGACCGTCGGCTCCTTGAGGTTCCGCACGCCCTCGGGCATCTGCAATACGACGGGCAGCCGCATGCCGGCGAGTACGGGCGTGCGCCAGAGCAACTCGTACCGGCCGGGCCCGGTCTCGCGCACCTCGAGATAGGCGGGCCGCGCCTCGTGCGCCTGCGCCCACGCCGCGAGGGCCATGAGCAACGCAGCCAGAATCACCGAGCGGCCCTTCATCGTGGAGTCTTCGGCGAAGGCGTGACCTCGGGTGGGGCCGGAAGGACGAGCGCGTACTTTGCGCGCATGGCCTTGTAGGCCGACTCCTTGGCCTGCTCCTTGCGGGTCGCGAGCCACGCCGCCTTGACGTCCGGCTCGACCTCCTCGAACGAGGAGGCGCGCTCCGGTATCAGGGAATCGACGAAGACGAGGTGCCAGCCGTAGCCCGACTCGATCGGACCGGTCCACGCGCCGGGTTTCTGGACGAAGAGTGCCTTCGCGAACGGTGGGCCGAAGTCCTTGGCGATCTGGTCGGGCGTGCGGTCGGCGAGATAGTCCTGGAACATGAAGGGGTCGCCGAGGGCCGCCGCGCCAGCCCAGCCTGCGGGCTTGCCGGCGAGCTTCGCCAGGGCGGCCTTCGCGTCCGACCAGGCGCTCTTGCCGCGGCGGTCGGGCGAAAAGTACAGGTGCCGGAAAGTCACCCGCGCCGGCTGCGTGAACAGCTTCGTGTTCTTCGCGAACCAGGCCTTGAGCTCCTCGGTCGTCGGCTCGTGCGCGGCGGAGACGTCTTCGGCGAGAAACTCCATCTTCTGCGCCATCCGGCGCTTGACGATCGTGTCGTCCTTGTCGAGGCCCATCGCCAGGGCCTCGCGATAGAGGATCTCCTCCTTGATCCGGCTCTCGATCAGGGCGAGCATCTCTTGCTCGGTCGGCGGGCGCTGCCACTGTGCGGCGAAGCCGATCTGGAGCTGGCGCAGGTCGTCGAGAGTGAGGACGATCTGGCGCGACGGCGCGGTCCGGTCGGTGGCTGGCTTGACGGCGCGCGAGATCGCGAAGAGCGCCGCACCGAGGAGCAGGAAGTGGAGGAGGGGCTCGCGAAGCCAGCGCTTCATGAGGGACTGGCCGGGGGCGTCGCGGGATTCGGGAGCGTCTTCAAGGCCGCCGTTTCAGCTGGCGGACATCGCGAGCCTCTACCGTATGGGTTCCAACTCCGCCACGGCGGGGATGATCTCGTAGTTGGCGTACCCGAATTCGTTGGAGCGCGCGGCGACGTACTTGTCGCCATACTTGAAGACGCTGATCTCGATCGGTGTTCCGGCGAGATCGGTGACGACCCTTCCGCGGGCGATGTTGTAAGTCCGGGACGTCCCCAGGTAGCTGGCCTTGATCGAGTCGCCGGCGAGGCTCTGCAGGACCGTCTTCCCGACGTACCGGACCTGGAACTGACCCTGGTTGGGCGGGAATTGCTGTGTGAGGTAGCCGGGATCGGAGGGCGTGAGATCCCTGGCGTCCCCGCCCTTGCCCAGGGCGCCGTAGACGAGCATGTATTTGTCACCCGTCACGTTGTTCTTGAACCAGACGGACTTCTGTTCGATGAGGGCCTTGAGCTGATCGTCATTGAGGGCCATGGCGCCCTTACTGGTCAGCTCGGCGACGGTGATTGCCGAGTTGGCGTTCTTGCGGGCCTCGGCGCCCGGCGTGTACCAGATTGGCGAGCTCCAGGCGCGCTCCTGGATCGTAGCGGCGACGACTTCGGGGGGAGCAATCCCGAGCTTCTTCGCCTGGATCGTCGTCCAGCGCGGCGTCGGAATCTCGAGCACCCGGGCGTAGTAGAAAGCGTGCAGGCTCGGGTCGAACTCGGGATCGGTCCAAACGGTCTTGAGCTCTACCGCGCCGATCGTGTTGGTGTAGGTCGCGTTGTCGATGTCCACGGTACTGCCGACCGGCGGCACGACGCCGGTCCACTTGTCGGCCTTGCGGTCGCCCGACCAGGCGACGTCGAAGACCTTCTCGAAACTCTGGCCGCTCTTTGCCCAACCCTTGACGATCTGGATCCGGTCGAGGTTGCCGGAGGTGGGGTCCTTCACCGCCCACACCATGAACGTCGGGGCCTTTCCGGTGGCCGGCGGAAGGTCGCCGCCCATCGGCACGCCCCTGGAGTAGCCGGTCTTGACCCAGTCCTTCTCGGCCAGCATGGCCGCGGCGTACTGCCAACCGCCGAAGAGCCGGACCTTGATATGCGGACCGGACACGGCGAAGGTTTCTTTGCGCTTCATGCCCTCGAAGATCGACGCGCGCGTGTTTTCTTCGGCCCAGACTCCCGTCAGGCCGGCGGTACCTTCCGTCCGGGCGTCGAAGAACCCGCCGACCAGGTTGCCGGACATGCGCACCTCGATGGTGCCGTCGGTGAAGGAGTGTCCGCCGAAGAAGTTGTCCTGGCGGTACGGTACGGCGGTGTTGTGCGAGTCGGACGCCGCTCCAAAGCCGAACTTGTACGGGTTGAAGCCCTTGCTGTCCGCGAGAGCGATTCCGTCTTTCAGCGCCTGGCGGGCGTAGCTGCCCACGATATGAGGAACGCGCCCGGGGGGGTTGCCGAGAAGCACCGACATGATCTCGAAGTTCGCGTACTCGTCGTTGGGCGACAGCACGGGGTGCGTCTCCGACGTCCCCTTGAGCTGCTTGATTTCGACCAGGGGCTCGTTGCGCGTCCGCGAGGCGGCATAGGCGGCGTCGATCGGGCGGCCCTCCGTGTCGAAATCGACGGGATACATGCGCCCGTCCGAGAGATTGGCGTTGTGCGAGATGGCGAGAAGCTCGTTGCCGACCTTGCGCTGGCCGTCCATCCAGTTCCACAGATCCACCGGATGGAAGGAGTTCAGCGCGCTGAACGGCGTCGCCGGAACGTGCGAGCACTCCTTGAAGAAGACGTTGCGGTGGAGGTTCATGTTGTTCGGCATCGACGTCCACTCGTACGAGCAGAACGCCGTGAACTTCCCCGGCTGGTTTGCCTGGTCGGCGAGCTCGACGTTCTTCTTCCAGACTGCGCCCGCGATCTCCGGCGACATTAGCGCCTTGACCGGCGGCCCGGGAACGAGCGTGTTGATCGCGTACAGCGCGACCCTCTCCATCTCCTCCTTCGTTCTCGCTTTCAGAATGAGGGGCTCCGCCTGCGGGATCTTGCTGACGGGGGACTTGGGGTCGTTGGCCAGCTGGACGACACCGGCGTACTCGGAGTGGTCCGTGACGCCCGCGAAATCGAGCGGCGTGTCGATCTTGACCTCGTAGCCCAGCGGGTGCTTGATCGGCTCGCCCTTGAAGTATTTGTACGCATCGGCCGGGGTGGTCAGTGTGTTCCCAATGGCGAAGGCGTCGAGCGACCAGCTCGTGTGCACGTGCGTCTCCCCGAAGTAGGCGTTCCTGTCGGGGTTGGGCGTCTGGGCACCGGCCGGCCACGCCGTGAGAAGAACCAGTGCTGCGCACGAGAGAACATCGGACAGGCCCAGTAGTTTCGAGCGCATTGCGAGCCCCCTTACTTGCCGTCGCCGCCACCGTCGCTGCATTCGCCCGCGGATTCTAGCGCATGCCCCGGCCGGCGACAGGCCCTGATTATTTCGTCTGTTTCGCCTCGCTCATCGCACACTGTCCTGTCGCGGCGGCCGGCGACCAGATGAGAACGCATCACTACGGGTATTCTGGGCGCCCGCCGTTCGCGTTCATCGCCCGGCCTTCGCCCGAGCGCCACCGACCTTTCGGAAGGGGACGGGCGCCGCGGTGATGCCGATGGCGGATCGTGATCTGGCCTTTATCGCCTGGGCGCCTCGCGCGACGGCGGCTACTGCCGGTCGCGCCGCTTCTGTTCGAGTCTCCACCGTCTTGCCATCAACCGTCAAGGTGCCGGTCCCGCCTTTGCCCAATCCCGGACCGTCGTACTTCCAGTCGAACTCGACCATGTGTTTACCTGGCGTGAGCGCGTCTTTCCCTTGCCACTTCACGATCTCGAGCTGGATCAGGTTCCAGACGAAGACCGGCCTGCCTTTCAGGAGATAGAAGCCGTAACCGCCGAAGCGCCCGCCGTCGGTCACCAGCATGCCCTCTGCGCCGCCTTGCGCGACGTCGACGTCCGCCGTGATGGTGTACGACCGGTCCAGCAGATCCGGCGCACCGGCCGTGCCCGGGAACGGCACGTTCGAGAGCTCGCCCGAGTAGGTATACACGGTTCGGCCCGGCGTGTAGCTTGGCTTCTCGCCGAAGAACCGGGAGATGCGGGAGTCGTCGAGCGGGAACACGTTGTACTTCGCGGCCTCCATCGAAAACAGCTGTTGCATGTCGCGCAGCTTGTCCAGCATCTGGGCCGCCAGGTCCCTGGACTCGGTCCAGTCCTTGTTCGTGTCGTACAACTCCCACTTGAAGCCGTTCATGACGTCCCTGGTCGCGCCGGTCATCGTCATGACCTAGGGCGTGATCACGGGCGGCGCGGCGGCGACCCACCCCTCCCGGTAGATGGCCCGCGAGCCGAACATCTCGAAGTACTGCGTCGTTCGCCGGTCCGGCGCGTTCGCCTTGTCCCACGTGTAGACCATGCTCGTGCCTTCGATCGGCTTCTGCGCGATGCCGTTGACCATCGCCGGCTCCGGCAGCCCGGCCGCCTCGAGGATCGTCGGCACGATGTCGATGACGTGGTGGAATTGGTTTCGGATGCTGCCCGCGTCCTTGATGCGCGCGGGCCAGCACATGGCCATTCCGTTGCGGGTGCCGCCGAAATGCGATGGGCGGGTGAAGCGCAGTCCCATCTTCGCCACACGGTCCAGCGCCGGCGTGGGAATCAAGCCGCCGAACGTCGACGGCGCGCTGAAGCCGACGTCGTCGGTCATGATCAACAGGACGCTGGGCGCGCCCTTGGGTGGGGTCACCAGTTAGGGCCAGTACGGCCTCGACTGGTAGGCATTGGGCTGAATGTCCCCGTGAAACTCCTGTGGAGGCGGCGGCAGATATCTCCCGTCAACGGTGGTCGTCGCGCCGGCCGAGCGCCGGGCGGAGCCTGGGTCTGCTGCCCGAGCACGGCGGCGCCGAGGGGCAGGACTACCGAAAAGGCGACGGTCCGGGCGCAGGAACTTCATTGGTCCCCTCCTCATCTTGGTAAATCGCCCGGCAAATATCAGATCGGCGTCGGCAGACGAGTGTCAACGAGGCGCAGGCTGTTCTGGCGCGACATCGTGATGTCCGCGACGGCGAATCCGAGCACGGCTGGCTCCTTTCCGAACGCACACGCTCCCGTGCGCAGCAGTGAAAAGACCGCGCGAAGGATTTCACATAAGATTCGGAAGCTTTCCGCTCCGGGGGGCTACAAGGAGGCCGCGATGCGATGGATTGGTGGGATCGGGTCGACGGAACGAGCCGGGATTCGTCTGGTTCGGCTCGCAGTTGCGGCTGGAGCGGGCGTGGCGCTCCTGCGGGCTGACCTTGCGGCACAGCAACAGGGCACCGCCCTGGCGGACCGTTTTGCGGCCGTCAAGCAGGCGGCCGCAGCCAACCAGCAGGCGCTGCGGCAGTACACCTGGACCGAGACGCAGCAGGTCAGCCTGAACGGCGAGGTGAAATCCACCAAGCAGATGACGTGCAGCTACGCCCCGAACGGGAAACCCCAGTGCACCCCGATCGGGCCGCCGCCGGAGCAGAAGCGCATGGGGCCGCTGCGCGAACGGGCGATGGAGAAGAAGAAGGAGGAGCTCACGGACTACATGCAGAAGGTCAAGGGGGTCATCGGGTTGTATGTCCCGCCGGACCCGGCCCGGATGGAGGCGGCGCGCGCCGCCGGCAATCTCTCCCTGTCGAGGCCGGCGGCCGGAGAAGCGGCGATCGTTTTCAAGAACTACGCGCAGCCGGGCGACTCGATGTCGCTCGACTTCGCCATGACGGCGCGAAAGCTCGCGGCCCTGTCGGTCAACACGTACGTGGGCGATCCCTCGAGCCCGGTGACCCTGTCGGTCCGGTTCGCGCCACTGCCGGACGGGACCAACTATCCGGCACAGGAAGTGGTCAACGCGCCTGCCAAGGGGATCCAGGTCACGGTCACGAACTCGAACTACCAGAAGTTTCCACAACGGTAAATTTGAGGAGGACGAAGGTGAGCGGAAAGACGACGGCTCTCTCCCTGCTCGCGGGGTTCGCGGGCGCAGTCGCGGTGCTCGCCCAGGGCGCGGCAGCCCAGGCCCCGGTCAAGGTCCAGGTTCCGGCCTCGGTCAAGGCGAAAGCGGATGCGCCGGCCCCGCCCGCCAATGCCAGGCAAGTCAAGTCGATCGGCAAGGGCAAAGTCTCGGCGAATACGGCGAACTCGGCAGACGACACGGACTCGCTGTGGGTCGAGAAGATCGACGTGGACGGCGACGGCAACGTGGACGAGGCAAGCCTGCTCTGGGACGACGAGGACAGGGTGCTGTACATCTACAAGGAGGGCACCTTTACCTGCGCCAACGGCGGCACCGGAGCCGGAGGGATGCTCATCGCCGTGTACGGCAAGGGCAACTCGCACGGCAAGCCCGCGGGCTCGGGGTGGTGGGCCGCAGAGGTCGACAAGAGCGAGTGCGCGGCCCAGGCCGCCGGCGTCTACGGCTGCACGTTCGACGCGACGGGAAAGAGCACGGCGTGCGGCGTCGCCGCGGTGGACGACAAGGGCGACGCGCTGGTCGTCAGGGCCTCGAAGTAACTCCGCGGCAGTCCGAATCCCCGCGTCCGGGGGGCGGAGCTTTACTTTGACGGGGTCGCTGTCCCGAACGCCGCGGATGTCGATGGTAGTCGGGCGCCAGCCCCGGTAGACCGGCGATGACCCGGTCTGCGGACCCTCAAAAGGGAAGCGGCATCGCGAACTGGACGTAGAGACCCTGACCCTGCGTCGAGGTCTTGGCGCCGTACTGCCAGAAGTAACGCACGGTCAACGCGCCCTCGAGGGCGGTGAGCTCCGGGCCGACCCCGTAGACCGTCGTCTTGTTGTTCTGGAGGATCGGGGGCACGTCGGTGCCCGTCGTGGAGCTTACCTGCCACTGGGCGTAACCCGCGATTCCGGCCCAGCCACTCAACATGCTCTTGGGCTCGCCGAAGTTGCGGCCAACGCCCCACATGTAGTTGATGGCGTTGCCCTGCTTCCAGTCGACGTCCTGCTTCTTGCTGTTGATGTCGTAGAAGAGGGCGCCGGCGGCGGACCAGTGCTTGTCCTTGTCGACGAAGCCCGTTGCACGCAGCGAGATCTCGTTGCACCACATGCCGAGCGAGGTGTTGTTCAGGGCGGGACTCGTGCCGCTGTCCGTCTGGACGACGTTGTAGCGGCCGGTCGGCGCATAGAAGGTGTACGCGAAAAGGACGTCGGTGCCTCCGCCGAAGATCGGCAAGGCCTTGTTCGAGTGCCAGCCGATCTGGAAGGGCGAGACGTACATCTGCGAGAGAGCGAGGCCCGTCGATGCGCCCATGTTGTCGAGCCGCGGAGAATCGAGGAGGAAGTTTGCGAAAGGGATGCCGACGACGGCGCTGTAGTTGCCGCCAAAAATCTTGATGCACGACACCCACATCACCAGGGGCCCGAAGAGCTCCTGCGTGAGCTTGGGGCCATTGATGCTGTTTCCATTTGGGCCCTTGATCTGGTCGGCCCAGGAGACGGCGCCGAACATCCCCGCGTAGAGCCCGGGGGGCGCCTGGGTCCCGGCCATCATGCCGTACATGCCCTTGATGATGAGCTGCTGAGCGTTCGCGCCGCCGGCGTGAAGGAGGAGCCCGGCCGCGACGAAGAGGAGCCCCCGGAGGAATTTCCTGCTCATGTGATTTTCGCCTTTCGGGTGAACACGGGGGCGGCCGGGCAAGATACCCGGCCGCTCCGGAGAGCCGTTACTTGCTGGTCGACCCCGGCGGGAACTTGTCGAAGAGTTTCTGCACGGCGTCCTGGATCTTGTTCGGGTCTCCCTGTCCGCTTTGCGAGACCTGGTCGCTTGCCTGGCCACGCCAGACCATCTCTTTGGTCTTCGGGTTGACGAGGTCGACGATGAGCGTTCCGATCGGGATGTTGGTCTGGGTAGCCGTCGCCATGCCGCCGCCCATGCCGCCCCAGCCCCGGTATCCGTAGCCCCCCGTGCTCGTGGCCGTCCACTGCTTCTCCTGCGAGAGGACCACGTGCGTGAAAACGAGGATGTCGGGGTTGCTCGTCACAGGCTGCCATCCCTTGGAGCTGAGCGTGCTCGTGATGGCGTCTTCGATGCGCTTCTGGACGAACGTGACAGGATCTTTCGTCCCCTCGCTGATCTGGAACGTGTGGAACTGGCTCCAGTTGATCGTGTGGTCGTAGTCGTAACTCGTCGTTACGGTCGAGCATGCCAGAGTTAGAGCGCCAACCAGAATTCCGAGAACGGTCGCTGCTTTTCTCATCTCTCTCTCCCTTCGTCGCAGTTTCAGTAACTTTGGCTGCGCATCGTATCGCGCTTCTCTGCCTACCGTCGAAATCCGCCCCCGCCGTGGAAGCCGCCCCAACCGCCCCCTCCAAAGGATCGATCGCCCCCTCCCCAGGAGCGACCGCCCCAGCCGCTCGAGCCGAAGCTGCCCCAACGGCTGTCGCCGGCGGAGCGGGCCGAGTCCCAGCTGTCCAGGTTGTGGGACATCGAGCTGTCGCTCACGCTGCCCCAGGAGCCGCTCCCGTGGTCGTACTGCGACCAGCCGAGGTTGCCGACGCTCCTGGCGCCGTAGTCGCCGCTGCCCCCGCTCTTGTAGATGTTGCCGTCGTGGTCGGCGTAGACGTTATTGCCGACTTTGGCGACGCCGCTGTTGTCGTTGTGGACACCCGCGACCGACGTGGTGTTGTCGCCCGGTCCCGTGACCGTGCCGCGGCCGCCCGTCACCGATTGTCCCGTGTACGCGTTGCCGACCGTTCCGCGGGCTCCGGTCGCGCTCGCTCCGGTCTTCGTGTTGTAGGCCGTCCCGCGCTCGCCGGCCGCGTAGTTGCCGGTGTACGCGTTGTACCCGCCGGCGCGCTGGCCGGCCGAGGCGACGCCGGTAGCCGAGTTGTAGGCAGCGCCCTCGCTCCCGCGCCACGCGTTCCCGGTCCACGCGTTGTAGCCGCCGCCGCTCCTCGTGACGGCGCTCGTCGAGCCCCAGTGGCTGTAGACGTTGCCCGATGACCACCGCGCATAGCCCGGCCCCCACACGGCCCCGCCGCCGTGACCCCAGGCCGCAGCACCGTAGCCGCCGTACCATCCGCCGCAGGCGGCCCCCCAGCCCCAGCCGCAGTAGCCCCAGCCGTATCCGCACATCGCGGCGCCCATCGCGAAGCCGCAGCCGACGCCGAAGGCAAACCCCCAGCCCGTCCAGGGCGTGTAGGCCAGGTTGACGCCGTAGCCGTAAGTGACCGGCGGACCGTACCAGACCGAGCCGATCCAGGGCGAGTAGACGTAGCCCGTGCCGTACACGACGACGCCGTCGGAGATGATCGCACCGGTGTAGCCCGGCGTGTATCCCACGTAGACGGCGCTTGACGTCGAACCGTACACCTGAACGTACGTCAGGTAGTAGAGCGGGGAGCTCGGCGGGATCGAGTAGATGGACGCCGGGACCCAGGCGGCGACTGTCCACGGGCCCGTCATGGCCGGAGAGGAGAACCAGATTCCGCTCTGGCAGGCGTAGTACGAGTAGGGGGCGGTCATGATGATCGGCGTCGATGCGTTGACGACGTATTGAAGGCTCGTCCCCTCGATCGGCTTCAGCTGCGGCGCTCCATCGAACGTGATGGGCTTGGCGATCTGCGCGCTGCGCTGGACGGTTGCGGTCTGCGGGATGCTGTTGGCGACGACCGCCTCCTTGGCCTGCGCCGTTCCCGGCACGGAGGCCTTCACGTTCTCCATGGCGCTGTCGTCCGGGATCTTCGCGAAGTCGGGCGGCAGGCTCGCGGCCGCCACGTACTGCCAGGGGCCCGCCGTCGTGGCGGCGCTGAACCAGCGTCCGGCGATCAGGACGTACGTGTTCTGGTTGTCGAGGTCCTTGAAAACGCGGCCCGTCGTGTTGGTCACGGAGAGAAGCTGGGTACCCGCGATGGGGTCGTAGTTCGGCTCGCCGCTGACGACGATGAGCTCGGTCGGTTGCGTCTCCACGTAGACGACCGGCACGGGCTGGGTCTTGAGCGAAGGTTTCGGCGCATTCGGGTCCGAGGCCGAGCCGCCCGTCATGGGATCGCCGTTGCCGGCGGCCAGGATCTGCTTGAGCGCCTTGTCGAGGTTGTCCTTCCTGCCGAGATGCGGGTCCGCGACTTCCCACGGTCCCGAGATCGCGGTGGCCTTCATCCATCCGTCGAAGAGGTGGAGATAGATCTCGCCGCTTTCGGCCTTCAGGATGATGGAGCTCGTGTTGATCAGGCGCTGCATGTCGGTGCCGGATTCCGCGCGGTACGCCGGCGCGCCGTCCGTCAGCACGAGGACGGCGGGGACGCTGGAGAAGACGATCTGCGGGGGAGCGTTGTGGAGCGGCCGCGACTCGCCAACCTTGCGCTCGGTCAGGATGCCGAGGTCGGCCTCGAGCCGGTCCAGGGAGATCGCCTTGGTCCTCTTGCCCTTCTCGTCCTCCTGAAGCGCGGCCTGCCAGGCGGCGGCCCTGCCGGGCGCCGACGGGAAGCTCGTGCGCGTGATGTTCAGGTCCTCGAGGAAGACCACCCGGTTGACCTTATCCACTTCGGTCCGGGCGGTGAACCAGATGACGCCGAAGACCGGGTTCTTGGACCCCGCGATCCCGACCGAGACGGCCGCACGCCCCTCGAGCTGATTGTTCGACCAGCTCTCGAGCTGCGGCTGGTAGATCAAGAATGTGTCGGTCCCGCTCTTGACCTGGCGCGGCCACGGGTCCGGTGCGGTCGCGGCGCTCGGGGCGCCGGAGGTCGGCGTCGTCTGCGCGGGCAGGGGCCCCGCGGTCAACGTCGAGATCGCGGCAGCGAGAAAGACGGCAAGAGCTTTGCGGCTGGTGGTCATGGCGCGGAGTCTCCTTCCGTGTGCGGTCCGAGGGACAGAATCTTAACCTGCATCTCTCCAATTCCCGAAAAAGCGAAGGGTCCGGCGGGTGCGGGTATTCAGCGCGGCTTCGCGCGCGTGAGGCCGGCGGCCCAACGTGCGACCGTTCGCAGGGCGGGCGCTCCGAGGGAATACATGTGTCGGCGGCCCGAGCGCCGGACACGAACGAGTCCCGCCTTCGACAGGACTGCCAGGTGCTGCGAGACGGCGGATTGCGTGATGGAAAAGGAGGGAAGCAGCGCCGTCACGGGGCGCTCGCCGTCCTCGAGGAGTTCCAGGATGCGGCGGCGCGTCGGGTCCGCCAGCGCGTGAAAAGCGGCCTGCAGCCTCGGTGTGCTCATGGAGCCATCATATAAGCGAGTACTAATGTGTCGGCGCTCGTCCGGGGCGCGCCCGGGACCGCCGATCTGAAATATGATCTGCCGCATGAAAATGCACCGGCTGATTCCGATCCTCCTGGCCGCGGCAGCCCCCGCCTTTGCGAGCCCGGCGACGCCGGCCGACAGGACCGTCCTGCCGTGGGTCGAGGATGACTACACGAAGGCGCTGGCCGAGGCTCGCGCCAGGAACGTCCCGATCTTCGCCGAGGCCTGGGCGCCCTGGTGACACACGTGTCGCTCGATGAGGGCCTTCGTTTTCACGGATAAGGCTCTCGCGAAGCACGCCGGGCAGTTCGTCTGGCTCTCGATCGACACGGAGAAGGCGCAGAACGCGCCGTTTGCGAAGAAGTTTCCCATCCGCGCGTGGCCCTCGTTCTACGTCATCGACCCGAAGAAGGAGACCGTGGTGCTGCGCTGGGTGGGCGGGGCGACGGTCTCTCAACTCGAGAAGATCTTCGCCGACGGCGGCCGCGCGGTGAAGGGCCGTGGCTCGACCACGAGCGAGGCGCTGGCCCGGGCGGACTCGCTCTACGGGGAGGGCGACTACGCCGCAGCCGGCACGGCCTTCCGCGAACTGCTCGGGCAGCTCTCTGCGAAGTCGCCCCAGTACGCCCGCGTCGTCGACTCGATTCTCTTCTGCGACACGGTCACGAAGGACGAGTCCGCCTGCGTGACGCTGGCCCGCGAAGCGTTTTCGAAGCTGCGCCACACCGCCTCCGCTGCCAATGTCGCTGGATCCGGCCTCGACTGTGCGATGGGACTGCCCGAAGGGGCGCCCGGCAGGGCCGAGGCGATCGCCGCCTTTGAAAAGGACGTTCGGGCGGTGCTTGCCGACCGGTCGCTCGTTCTCGTCGCCGACGATCGCTCCGCGCTCTACGGCTCGCTCGTTTCCGCCCGCGAGGACGCGAAGGATTCCGACGGTGCGAAGAAGCTCGCTCTCGCATGGGTGGCCGACCTCGACGCCGAGGCGGCTCGGGCCAAGACCCCCGAGCAGCGAACGGCTCTCGACCCCGACCGCTTGAACGCCTTCCTGGCGGCGGGGGAGGCCGCGCAGGCGATTCCGATGCTCGAGGCCTCGCAGCGGGATTTCCCGCAGGACTACAACCCGCCCGCGCGGCTCGCGCTGGTCTACCTGGAGCTCAAGAGCTACGACGCGGCTCTGTCGGCGTCGGATCGGGCTCTCGCCCTCGTGTACGGGCCCCGCAAGCTGCGCGTGCTCGCCGTGCGCGCGGACATCTATAAGGGGATGGGCGACGCGGCCGCGGCCCGGAAGACCCTCGAAGAGGCCCTGGCATATGCCGAGGCCCTTCCGGCGGGCCAGCGGTCCGAGACGGCGATCGCGTCGTTGCGCAGGCAGCTCGCGCCTCCGTAGCCACGGGCCGCCTGCAGGACCGCTCTGCTACGATGCGCCTCCGCGGAGAGACCGCGTGGAGACCAGAATGGCCACTGCGACGACCGAGAGAATCCGCTTCCGAGCGCAGAACCCCTCAACGGGCGACGACCTCGAGGGGGAATTCCTCGAAGCGACCGCGGGCGAGGTGGATGCCGCGGCGCGCGCCGCGGAGCGGGCGTTCGAGCCGTACGCGGCCCTCGTCCCGGCGCGCCGCGCCGAGTTCCTGAGGGCGATCGCGCAGCAGATTCTGGCGCTCGGGGACCGGTTGCTCGAGCGCGCCGGCGCGGAGACGGCGCTGCCCGCGGCGCGCCTGGAGAGCGAGAGGGCGCGCACGGCAAGCCAGATCCTGCTCTTCGCGCAGGTCATCGAAGAGGGTTCGTGGGTCGAGGCGCGGATCGACCGGGCGCTTCCGGACCGCAAGCCCGCTCCGCGCCCCGACATCCGGCGCATGGTGGTTCCGCTCGGACCCGTCGCCGTGTTCGGGGCGTCGAATTTTCCGCTCGCCTTCTCGGTCGCCGGAGGCGACACGATCTCGGCGCTCGCGGCCGGCTGCCCGGTCGTCGTCAAGGCACACCCGGCGCACCCCGGCACGTCCGAGCTGGTTGCCTCGGCGGTTCGCACCGCGGCGCGTGAGACGCGGATGCCGGAGGGCGTGTTCGGCATGGTCCATGGCCGCTCGCCGGAGGTCGGCATCACGCTCGTCACGCACCCGGCGATCCAGGCGGCCGGTTTCACCGGGTCGCTGAACGCGGGGCGCACGCTGTTCGACGCCGCCGCGCTGCGACCCGAGCCCATTCCGGTTTTCGCCGAGATGGGCTCGTCGAACCCCGTGTTCATTCTTCCGGGCGCGCTCGCCGAGCGCGGCGAGGCGATCGCTCGTGGGCTCGCGGCGTCGGTGACGCTCGGGGCGGGGCAGTTCTGCACCAACCCGGGGCTCGTGTTCCTCGTCGAGTCTTCGGCGGTTCCCGGTTTTCTCAAGGCGACGGGCGATACGCTGGCGGGCACGCCGCCCGGGACGATGGTGCACGCGAGGATCAAGGCCGCCTACGATCGGGATCTCGGCGAGGCCGCGCGGATCGAGGGCGTGGCGATCGGGGCGCGGGCGGCGGCACCGGGCGCGAATCCCGACACGGCGGCTCCGGCCGTCCTGCTCGTCACCGATACAAGGACCTTCACCCGAAATCCGCGCCTGTCGGGGGAGATTTACGGGCCGGCAACCGTCGCCGTGCGGTGCGGCTCGCGGCCCGAGATGCTGCAGCTCGCGCGCTCTCTCCACGGCCATCTCACCGCGACCGTTCATGGCACCGAAAAGGATCTGGCCGAGTTCTCCGAGCTCGTCGCGGTGCTGCGCCGCAAGGCCGGCCGCCTCGTCTTCAACGGCTTCCCGACCGGTGTCGAGGTCTGCCACGCGATGCATCACGGCGGGCCCTACCCGGCGACCACCGACTCCCGGGCGACCTCGGTCGGCACGGCGGCCATCCAGCGTTTCGTGCGCCCGGTCTGTTACCAGGACTTTCCGCAAGCCGCCTTGCCCGAGGAGCTCCGGGACGAGAATCCCCGCGGGATCTGGCGCCTGGTCGACGGAAGCTTGACGCGGGACTCGCTGTGACCCCGAAGGACTTTCCCGACGCGATCGAGGTCGTCGACTCGCACACCGAAGGCGAGCCGACCCGGGTCGTCGTCGCGGGCTGGCCGCAGCTCGAGGCGCCGACGATGGAGGGGCGCCGCGAAGAGCTCGCGCGGCGTTTCGATGGGCTGTGGCGAGGCGTCGTCCTCGAGCCGCGGGGCCACGACGCGATCGTCGGCGCGCTCTTGACGCCCCCGGTCTCGCGGGGCGCCGTCGCCGGCGTGGTGTTCTTCGACAACGTCGGGCCGCTCTGGATGTGCGGCCACGGAACGATCGGCGTCGTGCGCACGCTCGAGCACCTCGGCCGCATCGCGCCGGGCGCGGTTCGCCTCGACACGCCCGTCGGGCCCGTCGGCGCCGAGCTCGCGGTCGACGGTCTCGTGACGATCGAGAACGTGCCCGCGCGCAGCCACGCCCGCGACGTCGCGGTCGACGTGCCGGGCCTCGGACGCGTGGTCGGAGACGTCGCCTACGGCGGTAACTGGTTTTTCCTTGCGCGCCTCGAGGCGGAGCCGATCCGGGCAGCGAACCGTGAGCGGCTGCGGAGCGTGACGCTCGCGATCCAGCGGGCGCTCGCAATGCAGGGAATCCGGGGCGAGGGGGGCGAGGTCGTGGACCACGTCATCCTGTACGGCCCGGCCGAGCGGTCCGACGCGGACAGCAGGAATTACGTCCTCTGCCCGGGCGGCGCATACGACCGCTCGCCCTGCGGCACGGGAACCTCGGCGAAGATGGCATCGCTCCACGCCCGTGGAGAGCTCGCGATCGGGGCGCGGTACAGGCAGGAGTCGATCACCGGAAGCCTCTTCACGGGCTGGCTCGAGGAGCGCGACGGCAAGCTCGTCCCGCGCATCCAGGGGCGCGCCTTCATCACCGGCCAGGCGCGGCTTCTGTTCGATCCGCGCGACCCGTTCCGTCGAGGTCTCCAGCTCGAGGGCGATGCCGGCGCCTGATGTGCTGGTTGTCGGCGCCGGCATCGTCGGCGCCGCCTGCGCCGACGCGCTGTCGGCCGAGGGGCTTCGGGTCGAGGTGCTCGAATCGCGGTTCGCGGGCGGCGGCGCCACGGCCGCCGCGATGGGACACATCGCCGTGATGGACGACTCGGAGGCACAGTTTGCCCTGACACAGCTGTCGCGACGGCTGTGGACGGAGCTCTCCCCGGAGATGCCACCATCCTGCGAGGACGAGCAGGCCGGGGCGCTCTGGGTCGCCGAGGACGCGGAAGAGCTGGAGCACGTCGGGAGAAAGGCGAAGTTCTATCGCCAGCGCGGCGTCGCGGTCGAGGAGCTGTCGGGACGGGATCTGGAGCGCGAGGAGCCGAACCTCCGGCCCGGCCTCGCGGGCGGCCTCCGTGTGCCGGGCGATCGCGTCCTGTATCCGCCGGGTGCGGCGCGCTGGCTGCTCGAGCGGGCCGTCGGGCGCGGGGCGCTGCGGCGCGAAGGCGTGGAAGTCGTCGCGATCGGCCCGCGGCGAGTCGAGACGCGAGCGGGTGCGATCGACGCCGGCGCCGTCGTCAACGCCGCCGGCGCGGCGGCGCCTCGGCTGACGCCCGGTCTGCCCATCCAACCTCGGAAGGGGCACCTCATCATCACCGACCGTTACCCGGGCTTCTGCCGCAATCAGCTCATCGAGCTCGGCTACCTCAAGAGCGCGCACACGCCGTCTCCCGAGTCGGTCGCGTTCAACCTCCAGCCGCGCGCGACCGGACAGATGCTGCTCGGCTCGTCGAGGGAGTTCGCGGGATTGGACCCCCGCGTCAACCGCCGCATCCGCGATCGGATGATCCGCCGCGCCCTGCAGTTCATGCCCGCGCTCGCCCGGCTCTCGGCGATTCGCACGTGGACGGGATTTCGGCCGGCCACGCCGGACAACCTGCCGCTCGTCGGGCCGTTCACGCCCACCCCCGGCCTCTACGTCGCGGCGGGGCACGAGGGACTGGGAATTACGACGTCGCTCGGCACGGCGCGCCTGATCGCGGACGCGATCCTCGGGCGCGCGAGCGAGATCGATCGGTCGCCCTATTCTCCGAATCGGCAATTTCCGGCGGCGGCGCATGCCTGATCGCGCTGCGCTGCGGGTCGATGGCCGCCCCATCGCGGCCGACAGGGGAGTCACGGTCGCCGCCGCCCTCGCGAATGCCGGCGTGACGGTCTGCCGCCAATCGGTCTCCGGAGAGGGCCGGGGCGTGCTGTGCGGCATGGGAATCTGCTTCGAGTGTCGCGTGACGATCGACGGCGTTCCGCACCGGCGCGCCTGCGTGGAGCTGGTCCGGGAGGGAATGGTCGTCGAGACGGGAGTTCGGGCCGTCAGGCTTCAGCTGTCGGTTGTCCGTTTTGAGCACGAAGAGATCGAATGCGATGTCGCAGTCGTGGGCGCGGGCCCGGCCGGCGTTGCGGCGGCGTGCCGCGCGGCCGAAAGCGGGGCGCGCACCGTGGTGCTGGACGAGGGACTGGCGCCAGGCGGACAGATCTACCGGCATCTGCCGGACAGCGAGGCGCCGCCCGTCGCGCGAGCGTGGATCGCGAGGCTCGCGCGCTCGGGTGCTCGCGTGCGCCATGGCGCGTCCGTGTTCGATGCGGTGCGCACCGACTCGGGCATTCGCCTCGCGGCGCAGACGCCGGAGGGCTCGTGCACGGTCGCGGCCGGGCGCGTCGTTCTGGCAACGGGCGCGCGGGAACTTTTCCTCCCGTTCCCCGGCTGGACGCTGCCGGGCGTGATGGGCGCCGGGGGCGCCCAGGCGCTCTGGAAGTCGGGAGCGTTTTTATCCGGGCGGATGGCGGTCGTCGCGGGGTCCGGTCCGCTGCTCCTGCCGGTCGCGGCGTCGCTCGCGAAGGCCGGCGCGCAGGTGCACACGGTCGCCGAGCAGGCAAGCCTGGCCGCGCTGGTGCGGTTTGCGTCGGGCCTCGCGTGGTTTCCCCGAAAGCTCGCCGAGGCCGCGGCGTACCGACGCGCCTTTTCCGGATCGCGCTATCGGACGGGCACGTGGATTCGGGAAGCGCAGGGCGACGGGAAGCTGGAGGGCGTCGTCCTCACCGATGGCGTTCGCACTTTCGAGGTGCCCTGCGACCTCGCTGCCGTGGCCTACGGGCTCGTGCCGAACACCGAGATGGCGCGCCTCCTGGGCTGCGAGCTCCGCGGGGCAGTGGTCGCCGTGGATTCCCGCCAGGAAACGAGCGTGGGCGGCGTCTTCAGCGCCGGCGAACCGTGTGGAGTTGCGGGCGTCGACGTTGCCCTCGCCGAGGGGGAGATCGCGGGCCTCGCTGCCGCTCAGAGGGGCGGCGGGGAGGGCGGCCGGCGCCTCGAGGCGGCGCGCAGGAAGGGACGCCGTCTGGCGGCTGCGATGGACCGGGCCTTCCGTCCTCGCGACGCGTTGCGCACTCTGGCGCGGCCCGACACGATCGTCTGTCGCTGCGAGGACGTCTCTCTTTCGACGATCGCCGCCTGTCGCGGCGCGCGCGAGGCGAAGCTCTCCTCCCGCGCCGGCATGGGCCCCTGCCAGGGGCGCGTCTGCGGTCCGGTGCTCGAATTTCTCTTCGGCTGGGAATCGGATACCGTACGTCCTCCGGCCAGACCGGCCGCTCTCGGCAACCTGTTTTCATCGGAGGACCCTTCATGAATTGGCGAGGAGTCATCCCGGCGATCACGACCCCCTTCCACGAGGATCTGTCGCTCGACCTCGACTTCCTGCCCCGGCACCTCGAGGCGATGCTCGCCGCCGGCTGCGAGGGCTTCGTGCCGCTCGGTTCGCTCGGCGAATCGGCGACGCTGACGTTCGAGGAGAAGGGAAAGATCCTCGAGGCGTGCCGCCGAATTCTCGGCAAGCGCGCGCCTCTCGTGGCCGGCATTGCGGCGCTCTCGACGGCGGAAGCCGTCGCAACCGCCCGGCTCGCCGCCGAGAGGGGCTGCGATGGCCTGATGGTCCTGCCCCCGTACGTCTACCGCGGCGACCGGCGCGAGACCCTGGAGCATTTCTCGACGGTCATCGGGGCGACCTCGCTGCCCTGCATGCTCTACAACAACCCGATCGCCTACGGGACGGACGTCCTGCCCGAGGAGCTCGCCGAGCTCGCCGGGCGCCACCCGAACCTGGCGGCCGTCAAGGAGTCCAGCGCCGACGTGCGGAGGGTCACGGCGATCCGCGGGTTGCTCGGCGGCCGGCTCGCGATTTTCGTCGGCGTGGACGATCTCATCGTCGAGGGGATCGCGGCCGGGGCGGTCGGCTGGATTGCCGGGCTCGTCAACGCGCTGCCGGCGGAGTCGGTGCGTCTGTTCGATCTCGCCATGGCGGGCAAGCACGCCGAAGTGGCGGCCCTCTACGATTGGTTCCTGCCGCTCTTGCGCCTGGACGTCGTGCCGAAATTCGTGCAGCTCATCAAGCTCGCGCAGCAGGAATGCGGGATCGGCTCGGAGCGCGTGCGGCCGCCTCGCCTGGTGCTCGAGGGAGCCGAGCGCGCCGAGGCGCTCGCCGTCATCCGGGAGCGCCTCGGACGCCGGCCGAGGGTCTGAAGCCGAGTCGGCGGCCTACCGGGCTTCGCCGCTCGGGATCGGAATCTGCTCGAGGAGGTTCAGGCGCACCGCCGTCGAGACGTAGTCGTCGATGAGGACGAACCGCGCAGCGGCCTTCGGGTTCAGCTTCTGGCTGTAGACGCCGAAGTACTTGGCGCGCACGTCGATGCTCTTCTTCTGCAGGGCGAACGCGTCGTTGACGATCTGCGTGATCTCCGCGTCGGAGACACCGGCCGGGCTCGAGTATGCGTCCACATACTTTTTCGCGAGATCCGCGCGGGCGGACGTGATTGCGTCTTTTTCCTTCTCGTAGTCGCCGTACACGGCCCAGAACGTTTCGAGCTGCGCGGGCGTCAAATTGCTCATGCCGGCTGCGAAGAGCGTGCGGCGCGCGTCGGTGATGGCGACCTTGTATCGCGCCATGTTGGATGCCGGCGGTCCCGACTGGGCCTGCTGGCCCGAGGCGATGCCGGCGATGCCGGCGAGCAGGGAAAGAACCAGTATCTTCTTCATGACCTCTCCTTAAGTTTTCTGGATACCGGCGACGCCGCCTGGCGCGCCGGCTAACCCTAATTTTGGTCCGGCGGATACTACATCAGGAGAAGCCGTTGCGGCTCCCTCAGACGTGGCAGGATCCGAGGCCGCGTTTGGCCAGGTACTGCTGGTGGTAGTCCTCGGCCCGCCAGAAGGGCTGCGCCGGGGAGATTTCCGTCACGATCGGTCTCGGGAAACGGCCGCTCTTCTGCAGCCTTTCCTTCGAGGCCCGGGCGGCGGCTTCCTGGTCGGGCGTGTGAACGAAGATGGCCGACCGGTACTGCGTGCCGACGTCCGGTCCCTGGCGGTTCAACTGGGTCGGGTTGTGGCCGTTCCAGAAGACCTCGAGCAGCGCGTCGTAGGAAACGCGCGCGGGGTCGTAATCCACCTCGACGACCTCGGCGTGGCCGGTCGTGTCGGTGCAGACGTCCTCGTACGTCGGGTTCTCGAGCTTTCCGCCGCTGTATCCGACGGCTGTCGCGAGGACCCCCGGAATCTTCCGGAACTCCTCCTCGACCCCCCAGAAACAACCGGCTCCAAACGTCGCTTTCGCCATGATGGATCTCCTTGCTCGGGTGCCAACACGGCGCCCGCGAATCGGATTCCTCGCCCGAAGCGTAATACGGTCACCATGGGAAACGCACGCACCGTCCGCCGCATCCTGCCGAGCGTCGAGACGCTCGAGGGCGCCGGGTTCCTGGTTCATCGGCCGTTCCCGACGGCCGCGCTCGATCACTTCGACCCGTTCCTGCTGCTCGACGAGATGGGCCCCATGGACCTGGGGCCCGGACAGGCGAAGGGCGCGCCCGATCATCCCCACCGCGGCTTCGAGACCGTCACCTACCTGCTCGCCGGGCGCATGGAGCACGGCGACTCGCGGGGCAACCGCGGAAGGCTCGGCCCCGGCGACGTCCAGTGGATGACGGCCGGCTCGGGGGTGGTGCACTCCGAGATGCCGGAGCCGGGCTTTGCCGCAAAGGGCGGCCGCATGCACGGCTTCCAGCTCTGGGTGAACCTCCCGCGCAGGGACAAGATGATGAAGCCGCGCTACCAGGAGGTGCCGGCCGCCGCGATTCCCGTCGGCCGCTCGTCGGACGGCTCGGCGACCGCGCGCGTGATCGCCGGCGAGGCGCTCGGCGCTCGGGCCGTCATCGACACGCGCACACCGATCGCCTACTTCGACGTCACGCTCGCCCCGGGCGCGGTCCTGGAACAGGCGCTCGAAACGGACTTCAACGCGTTCGCCTACGTGGTCGAGGGCACGGGCGTCTTCGGCGCCGACCGGGTCTCCGCGCGGCCGCACGATCTCGTGCTCTTCCGGAACGACGGGTCCACGGCGCGGCTCGAGGCCGGTGCCGACGAGCCCCTGCGCGCGCTCGTCATCGCTGGCCGCCCCCTCGGGGAGCCCGTGGCGCGCGCCGGCCCGTTCGTCATGAACACGCGGGCCGAGATCGTCCAGGCCTTCGAGGACTTCCAGCAGGGCCGCCTGGGTTGAGAACGGGCCGCGAACCTCGCGGCCCGGCAAACCGGGCATAAGCTACGCCGGCTTGCGCAAGGCATTCAAGGCGTTCTCGTATCGCGACTTTCGCCTGATGTGGGCGGGGGCGTTCACGTCGAGCGTCGGCACGTGGATGCAGGAGGTCGCGCAGAACTGGCTGATCCTGACGATGACGGGATCGGCCTTTCTGCTCGGTCTGGATGCCTTCCTCGGCGACGCGCCGTTCCTGCTCTTCTCCCTCTTCGGCGGAGTCATGGCCGATCGCGTGGACCGGCGCCGGATCCTGCTGCGGTCGCAGTACGTGCAGATGGGAAGCGCCGCGCTCCTTGCCGCCCTCCTGCTCGCGGGCGCCGTGCAGGTCTGGATGATCCTGACGCTGTCGTTCGTCGTGGGGCTCGCGCAATCCTTCGGTGGTCCGGCCTACCAGGCCCTGGTGCCGACCCTGGTGGACCGCCGCGACCTGCCGAACGCCGTGGCGCTCAATTCGATCCAGTTCAACCTGGCCCGCGTCGTCGGGCCGGTGCTCGCCGGCATCGCGTTCTACAAGCTCGGCGCGGCGGCCTGCTTCGGCCTCAATGCCGTCTCGTTCCTCGCGCCCATCGCGGCGCTCTGGTTTCTGACGGGCGGGGGCGGCACCGTCGCTTCGACTGAGGGCGTCCTCGCGAGCCTGAAGACGGGCCTGGCCGCGGCATGGGGCGCCAAGCCCCTGCGTGGCCTCATCGTTCTCTCGTTCATCGGGAGCTTCTGCGCCATGCCGCTCGTGACGTTCCTGCCGGTTTTCGCGCGTACCGTCTTTCATCGGGACGCCCGGGGCTACAGCGTGCTCCTCGCCGCGTTCGGCATCGGCGCGATTCTCGGTGCCTTCGGCGTCGCGGCCTTCGGCCATGTGGCGCGCAAGGGAGCTCTCGCCGTCGCCATGCAGATGTTCTTTGGCGCGCTGATGGTCGGGTTCGCGGTCTCCCGCACGCCCCTTGTTTCCTACGTCCTGCTCGGCCTGGCGGGCGCCGCCCTCATGGTGGTGTTCGCGCTCTTCATGACGCTCGTCCAGTCGAACGTGGAGGACGGTCTGCGGGGCCGCGTCGTCTCCGTGTATTCGCTCGCGTTCCGCGGCGCCATGCCGCTCGGCAACCTGGTCGCGGGCGCGCTCGCGAGCGCTTTCTCCGCTCCGGCCGTCCTCGTCGGCAACGGGATCGTCATGCTCGCCGTCGGCGCGACAGTCTTCCTCGGCAGGCGCGGCGGCGTTCTGGACTTGTGAGCGGCCTGCCTCCGGTCGGCTGAAGCCGTACCCAACGAATTGGACGGGAGGCTGGAGCGAGTGCGACGTGATTGGTGGAGCTGACCGGGATCGAACCGGCGACCTCGTGAGTGCGATTCACGCGCTCTCCCAAACTGAGCTACAGCCCCACGCCGGACGAGGGCGCGAAGAATAGCACGGCCGGCGAGAAGTCGGCAAACGCGTCGCGGGGCCGCGCCGGACTGCGAATATCATTCGCGGCGTGGAACATGGAATCGCAATCGGCCCGCTTCTGCTCGCCTTCGGAGCGGCGCTCTTCGGGGCGAAGCTCTTCGGCGAGCTTGCGGAAAGGATCGGACAACCCGCCGTCCTCGGCGAGCTCCTCGCGGGGATCTTGCTCGGCCCCTCGGTGCTCGGCCTCGTTCCGCTCTCGGACGGGATCTTCCTGCTGGCGGAGATCGGCGTGGTGCTGCTGCTCTTCGAAGTCGGGCTCGAGACGAACCTCGCGGACCTGATGCGCGTGGGCGCTCCGGCCCTGGCGGTTGCCTTCGCGGGAATGGTCCTGCCTTTCGCCGGCGGCTACGCCGTCACGCGCGCGCTCGGTTACGAGGAGCTGAGCGCCGTGTTCGTCGGCGCGGCCCTGACGGCGACCTCGATCGGAATCACCGCCCGCGTCCTCTCCGAGCTGAAGGTGCTCGGCACGCGCGAGGGCCAGATCGTTCTCGGCGCGGCCGTGGTCGACGACGTGCTCGGCCTCGTGATCCTGGCGGTCGTCTCGAAAGTTGCGGCCGGCGGACAATTCGCGATTGGCGCTGCGGTCAAGTCCGGCGTCCTCGCGGTCGGCTTTCTTGCCGCCGCCATCGCGCTGGGGATCCCGCTCGGGCACCGTCTCGTTCACGTCGTGGGCAGGGCGAAGGTGCGCGGAGTCCTCGGGGCAATTGCCGTCGCCTTCGCGTTGCTGATCGCCTGGTCCGCGAAGGCGGCCGAGTCGGCGCCGATCGTCGGGGCCTTCGCCGCCGGCATGGCGCTCGCGCGGACCGATCGCCGGCACGACATCGAGACCGCTTTGAAGCCGGTCGTCGACATCTTCGCCCCGGTCTTCTTCGTCTACGTGGGGGCGGAGGTGAACGTGAAGCTCCTCAACCCTGCCCTGGCGGCGAACCGGCCAGCCCTCTTGCTGGGGCTGCTGCTGACGGTCGTCGGCTTCGCCGGAAAATTCGCGGCGGGCTTCTGCGCGTGGGGCGGTGTGCGGCGCGCCTTCATCGGTGCCGGGATGGTGCCGCGGGGAGAGGTCGGGCTGATCTTCGCTTCGCTCGGCCTGGCGACGAAGGCCCTGCCCGACCGCGTCTTCGTCGCGGTGCTCGTGGCGGTCTTCGCGACGACCTTCGTCGCACCGCCGCTGCTCAAGGTGTTGCGGCCGCGCCCGGCGTAGATCTCAGCGGCGCTTCAGGTCCGCGAGAGTCGCGTTGAGAAGGGAACGGCGCTCGGCGTCGAGGCGGTAGAAGAGAGGCTCGAGGACGAGCGCCACCCGATCCTCGGTCCGGCTGACGCGGTAGACGTCCGGCAAGAGAGCTTCGACTACGCGCGCAATCGTGATCTGGCGCGCCGGCAGCGCCAACTGGAAGCCGGTTTCCTCGTTGCCCTGCAGAAGACCAGCCTGCGTGAGCAGAGGCAGGATGGCGAGAGCTTCGGCAGAGGTTGCCGGATCGGTGTCGATTGCCGACAGTGGGGTCGGCTCCCGAGGCGACAGGCGCATCAGCATCCGGATCGCCATCTCGGCGCGGCCGCCGGGAGCATCGCCGGCGCCGGCACGCGCGACGTGCACTTGCAGGACGTGGGTCAGCTCGACGCCGAGCAGAATCAGGGCCCATGCGAAGTAGAGCGAAATGATCGCGAAGAAAGCGAGTCCGAGGGAGCCGGTGATCAGGTTCATCTGCTGCATCGCCCGCGCATACAGGCCAAAGAGCAGCCGGAGCAGCTCCAGTGCGAGCGCCACTGTTGTGCCGGCCGCGACCGCGGCCGCGAGGCGCACGCGGGCGTTGGGAAGGTATCGGTAGAGCAGCGCGAGGAAGAAGGCCTTGAGCAGGAAAGGGGCAATGGCCGCCACCGCGGCGGACTGGACGAACGAGTGCACTTCCAGCGAGCGGCGCGCGGCGCGCACGCCCCAACCGATGCCGCCGAGCACGAGGCCGAGGGCGAGCAGGGCAAACGTATAGAGGGCCAGGCGCGCGGCGCTCAGGCGGCGGCGCGGCGCCCCCAGACCGCGTTGAAGACGCCTTCCACGACGAAGACGAGGCGCACCGAGGCGGCGACGAGGAGCAGAAGGCCCACACCCGAGATGGCCGTCGACTCGGCGATGAAGTCGCGCAGGTTCTGCGTCAGGCGCACGGTCTGGTAGGGAAGAAGGACGTTGACGATGCTGAGGATCTGGTCGTCGTTCTCGCGGAAAAAGGTGACCAGGAAGAGCGAGAATGTCGCCAGCAGCGGAACCGCGGTCAGGATCGTCGTGAACGCGAGAGACCCCGCCAGGTCGAAGCCGCGGTCGGCCCGGAAGCCCCGAAAGGTCTCCGCGGCCACCTCCACGAGCGACCATCCCCGCTTCTGTCGTTTCTCGCTGCTGGCCATTGTCTCCAGGTCCGGAATCCGAATTCCGAAATCCGAAATCCCCCGGGAAGGGTATATGATGCCGCCCCTCTGCAGAGGGAGGCGACCATGCCCAAAGACACCCCTTTCGATCGGGCGCGCGATTTCGTGGAAGAGAAGATCGACCGGACCAAGGAGGCCCTCGGGGACTCGTACACCAAGGCCCGGGACCAATTCGACGACGTGAGCGAGGATGTGCGCAAGACCGTCAAGTCGACCGCGAAGAAGATCGAATCGGACTACGGCTACCTGTGGGACGACGTCCGCGGATACGTCCGGGAAAATCCGGGCACGGCGCTCGCGATCTCGGCCGCGGTCGGCTTCGTGCTCGGGTTCCTGCTGCGCGGCGACGACGACTGAGAAGCTCGACAATCCCCGCGTGACACCGGCCAAGGCAGCGCACCCGGCGCTCTCGACCTTCGCTTCCAGTGCCGGGTGTGCCTGCAAGATCGGCCAGTTCGATCTGTCGGCACTCCTGCGAAAGGTTCCGGCGGGAGCCGACCCGAACCTGCTGGTCGGAAACGCGCTCGCTGACGACGCTGCCGTCTACCGGCTCGGCGGCGGCCACACGATCGTGCAGACGATCGACTTCTTCACTCCGATTGTGGACGACCCCCGCGTCTTCGGGCGCATCGCTGCCGCGAACGCCCTCTCCGACGTCTACGCCATGCGCGGTCGGCCGGTCCTTGCGCTGGCGGTCGTCGCGTTCCCGATGACGGTTTTGCCTCCCGAAGTCCTGGAGGAGATCCTGCGTGGCGGAGCGGAGAAGGTGGCCGAGGCGGGCGCCATCATCGGTGGCGGCCACTCGATCGACCACGATATCCCGCTTTACGGGCTTTCGGTCACGGGCGTGGTCGACGAGGCCAGGGTCACGCGCAATGCCGGAGCGAAGCCCGGCGACGCGCTCGTCCTGACGAAACCCCTCGGGATCGGAATCACGATTCGCGCTGGCCGCGCGGACTCGGCCGCAGCCGAAGGCGTGTCGGGCCTCCTGCACCGACGCAAGCTCTCCGACGCTGCGCTCGAGGAGGCGGTCAACGTGATGTGCACGCTCAATCGCGCCGCAGTCGAGGCGATGGAAGGCTTCGACATCCACGCGGCGACCGATGTGACCGGGTTCGGCCTGCTCGGGCACACCCACGAGATGATGGAGGCCTCCGGAACGACCGCGGAGTTTTCCGTCTCGCGGCTTCCCCTGCTTTCCGAGGCCCGCCGCCTCGCGGCGCAGGGAGTCGCGCCGGGCGGCTCCCGGGTCAACGTGCGGAACATGCGTCCGCGGACCGAGGTCGCGGAGGGGGTCACGGATGACGACTTCCTCCTCGCCTGCGATGCGCAGACCTCCGGTGGTCTTCTCGTGGCGCTCCCGGAGTCGGAAGCCGAGGCGTATGCCGCCCGCTGTCGGGAGCGCGGCGCGCCGGCAGGCACCGTCGTCGGCCGGGTTCTCGAACGGGGACAAGCGCCTCTGCGGGTGACGACGTAGGGAAGGGAGGGCCATGACCGAGGACACCGACCAGGAGGACTGGGTCGAGGTCGCCGCCGTGGGCGACGACGAAGAGGCGGAGATCATCGCGGGGCTGCTCGAGTCCGAGGACATTCCGTGCGAGATCGAGGGTGCTTCGGCCTCCCCGTGGCCCGAGAATCTCGGCGCGCTCGGCCTCTCGCGCGTGATGGTGCCGCCCGATCGCGCCGCCGAGGCGAAGGCGCTCATCGCGGAGCGCGAAAAAGACGCCGAGCGCAATCTCGCCACCGAGGAATGAACCGGATTCCCGCCGGCTCGAAGATCGGACGATTCCGGGTCGAGTCCGTTCTTGGGCAGGGCGCCATGGGCGTCGTGTACCTCGCCCGGGATCCGGAGATCGAGCGCGCCGTCGCGATCAAGACCGTGCGCCCGGAGGCGGCGGTCGGCGCGAGCGCCGCGGAGGTCGAAGGCCGCTTCCTCAAGGAGGCGAAGCTCGCGGGACGCCTCCAGCACCCCAACATCGTCACCGTTTTCGACGTCGGACGCGACGGCGAGGTCTGCTTCATCGCCATGGAGTACGTCGAAGGGAGCCCGCTCACACGGTATCTCGGCCGGGCGGACGAGCTGCCGCTCACGGCCAAGGTGGCCATCGTGCGCCAGGTGGCCGAGGCGCTCGGCCACGCCCACCAGCGCGGGGTCGTCCACCGCGACATCAAGCCGGGCAACATCCTGATTACCCGGGACGGCCGGGCCAAGGTCACGGACTTCGGCATCGGCAAGTTCACGGAGGCGACCTCCGCGGAGTTGACGCGCACGGGCCAGATGATCGGCAGCCCGGCGTACATGTCGCCCGAACAGGTCCGGGGCGAGAAGCTCGACGGCCGATCGGACCTGTTCTCGCTGGGCGTCGTCCTCTACGAGCTCCTGACCGGTGTGCGACCGTTCCCCGGAGAGTCGATCACGACTCTGGTCTACCAGATCCTTCACACCGAGCCGCGGGATCCTCTGGAACTCAAGGCGGACCTCCCGATCGCGACGCGCGAAGTGATGGCCCGGCTGCTCGCCAAGGATCCGCAGAAGCGGCCGGCCGACGCCGGCGCATTCATCCGCGAGCTTTCCCGGATCGAGAAGATCCAGCGGGAGTCGGAGGTGACGAACCGCGCGGTCGTCGCGCCACCCCCGGCGCGTTCCGTGGCGGCGGTCCCGGTACCATCCCCGAAGCCCGCGTCCGCCGAACCGGTCGCTGCGGCTGTCCCTCCCGCGCCGCCCCGGTCGCCGCCGAGCGGAATGCCGGTCGTGCTCGCCGCCCTGGGAGTCCTGATCGCCGCGTCGTTCTTCCTGCTGCGGGAGCGGCGCTCCGGGCCCGCGTCCATGCCGACACCGGCGGCTTCCGTGGCGGTCGAGCCGACGGTCGTGCCCGCGATGGAACCTTCCCCCGAGCCCGCCGCCGAGCCCGTTCCGACTGCCGCGCCGACCGAAGAGTCGGTTGCGGAGGCAACGGCCGTCCCGCGAGCGACGGTGCCGCCCCGGCCAAGGCCGAGCATGCGACCGAAGGAGGTCGCGGCACTGTCTGGAGAGAAACCGCCGGCGCCTGCGGGGCCGATCATCCCTGCGCCGGCGACCGCTCCGGTCCGGCCGGATCGCATCGACGCCGTGTTCGCCACGCGCCGCGCGGTGCGCTTCACCTCGAGCCCGGAGCAGGCCCGCCTCTCCGTGGACGGGCGTTACGTTGGTATCGCCGACGACTGGGACAACCGGGGCGGCGGGCGCGAGCTCGAGCTCGAGACAATCGGGCCGCACTACGTCCGGATGGAATTGCCCGGTTACCGCACCCTGAACCTGCAAATCGACCTCACTCCGGACTCCGGAAGAGACTCCATTTCGGTGGACGAGGAAATGGACCGCTACGACCGCCAGCCGTACGAAAAGCTTCCGGCTCCCTACGACCGGACGACAGGACCGGTCGAGTTCTCCGTGGAACCGTCGGACGCCGTCGTCAGCGAGGCGGGCAAGACTCTGGGCCCGGTCTCGTCTTTTGGGGCCGGCTCGCCCCTCGAGCTCGGGGGACCGACTGTCCACGATCTCGTGCTCTCGGCGCCGGGATACACGTCGAAGCGGGTGCGCGTCCTGGTTGCGCGCAACGCCGGCAAGGACCGGGCGAAGGTCAAGGAGACGCTGAAGAGGGAGTGACTCCTCGGTCGTGCTTACGAGTCTGTCGGGCAGGGTTCATCCGGTTTGTCATCCCGAGCGCTGCGAAGATCCCTTTGAAGTCACGGTTGGGCCAGCAAGGGGATCCCTCGTCGCTGCGCTTCTCGGGATGACGGCAGATCGTCAGCCCGGCCCCGCCAGCACCCGCCAGTTCGCGAGGCGCTCCGCCGTCTCGACCGCCCGGCGGGCGGCGAGGCGACACAGGAGGAGGGAAATCTCGGCGCAGCCCTCCGGGTCGGCCGCCTCGAGGGCCTCGAAGCGCTCGCGCGAGAGCTCGAGCACCACGGCGTCCTCGTGCGCGACGGCGTCTGCCGAGCGGCCCGAACCCGGATCGAGAAGAGCCATTTCGCCGAACATCTCGCCGGTCGAAAGAATCGCGAACGCCTCCTCTCCTCCGGAGATTTGCCGCGAAATGCGTACCCGACCCCGCGCGATGACGTAGATGGCGGTGCCGGCGTCGCCCTCGCGGAAGATCGTCGCTTCCGCCGGATAGCTTCTCTCCTCGGCGAAGACCGCGAAGAGGAAGCGGTCGGATTCGCCGAGTCCGACCGTCGTGAGCGACCTGGAGCGTTCCGCGAGCGACAGCTTCGCGTCAGGCTCGGCGAGGGCGCCGGCGACGGTGCCCCGCCGGGGCGGCAGCTGTTGGTCGGGAAAGAACTGTCGAAAGAGGTCGTTCAGATGGGCCAGCCGGCGGGCGAGGCGCGTGCGCAGGTACCTCAGCCAGGCGGCGCGCTCGGGCTCGGGTGCAAAGAAGTCGGGCGTGAATCCGAGCAGCGTGACCGCGCCCCGCGCGCGCGCCTCGCTCGTGCGGGGGGCCGGCACGAGGGCTTCCTCGCCGACGAGGTCTCCGGCGCCGGCCTCGCCCATCGGCTGGTCGCCGACGGGTGTCGAGCGCACGAGATCGAGCGATCCCTGGACGACGAAGGAGATCTCTCCGGAGGTGTCGCCGGTTCGGTAGAGGACGCTACCGGTCGCAAGGCGCCGCAGCTCGCCCGCGGCGGCAGCCGAAAACAGGGCGCCCTCGTCGAGGCCCTGGAGCGCGGGGAGCTCCGCGAGGCGCCGGGCTCTCTCGATCACGCCATCCGAAACGGAGGCCGTGCGGCGGATCAGGCAGCGCAGCAGATCACTCGAGCGGTCCGGAAGGCGGATTTCGGGAGCGCGGGCCCGCGCCTTTTCGGCGAGCCGATCGCGAGCGGCCCCGACGGCCTCTTTCCAGGTCGGGATCTGGCCGGGCGCCAGCGTGTGCGCCGCCCGTAGGAAGCGCCGGTCCGTCGCGTCGGGTGTGCCGTCCGGCCGCAGCAAGGCCGCCTCGAGGAGGTCCCAGGCGGCTTCGCCGAAGCGCTTCTCGAGAAAACCGAGCCGGCCCCGGGCCGAGGCGATCCGCGGATCGAAGGGGTCCCGCAGCCGCGCCTCGTCGAGCAGCCGTCGGGCCTGCACGAACTCGTGACCCTCGAGCAGCAGCCGCGCGACGAGCACCGGGTCGTTGCCGTCGAGCGCGTACGGCCGCGCCTCGTCGATCCGTCCGGCCGAGATCAGGACGCGCGCGAGCGAGGCGGCCGCGGCGGCGCGGTCCTGGGCCTCGAGGGATTCGGCGAACCGGAACAGGATGTCCGCCTCGGCCATGAGCCCTTTCGCCTCGCAGCGTCGCGCCGCGTCGCGCGCGCGCTGTGCGGGCGCATCGGTCACGCGAGCCGGCCCACTCTGGGAAGCACGTTGCGGCCTCCGAAATCCGGGCCGATTGTATGGGATCTGCGGAGCTCTGCCGGCCGCCGCGCGCGTTGTGCTAACTTTCCTGTCCCGATGGCCGCCCCCGCCGCCGCGACGCAGCCGCTCCAGCGCACGCCGCTCTACGACGTGCACCGCGAGCTCGGCGCGAAACTGATCGATTTCGGAGGCTGGGAGATGCCCGTGCAGTACGCCGGCATCCTCGAGGAGCACCGCGCCGTTCGGGAGCGCGTGGGGCTCTTCGACGTTTCGCACATGGGCGAGTTCGACGTCACGGGGCCAGACGCCCTGGCGTTTCTCCAGCGGCTCACGCCCAACGACGTGGCCCGTCTCGACGACGGGCGAATCCACTACTCGGCCTTCCTGACCGAGAAGGGCACGTTCGTGGACGATCTGCTCGTTTACCGGAAGGCGGCGGACGCCTACCTGCTGGTCGTCAACGCGGGCAACACGCCGAAGGACTTTGCGTGGGCGACTTCCCACGCTCGGGGCGACGTCCGAATCGCCGATCGTAGCCGCGACTACGCGTTGATCGCGGTCCAGGGCCCGAAGGCTGCGGGACTGCTCGCGCGGGTCTGCCGCCCCGACCCGTCGGACCTTCCCTACTACGGCTTCCGCAACGGCCGGGTCGCCGGGGCCGAGGCTCTCGTGTCCCGCACCGGCTACACGGGCGAGGACGGCTTCGAGGTCTATTGCCGGCCCGAGGATGCCGGGGCGCTCTTCCGCGGGCTCCTCGAGGAGGGCCGCCCCGACGGTGTGGCCCCGTGCGGCCTCGGCGCGCGCGACACCCTGCGGCTCGAGGCCAAGATGGCTCTCTACGGAAACGACATCGACGACACGGTCACGGCTCTCGAGGCCGATCTCGGATGGATCGTGAAGCTCGGCAAGGGCGACTTCATCGGCCGCGACGCGCTCGCCGCGCAGAAGCAGGCGGGAGTGCCGCGCAAGCTCATCGGCTTCGAGATGGTCGATCGCGGCATCGCGCGGCACGGGTATCCCGCGAAGACCGCAGCCGGTCCGGGCGTCGTCACGTCCGGCACCCACTCGCCGACACTCGGCAGGCCGATCGGCCTCGCCCTGCTCCCGAGCCGCACGACGGGAGTGGGCACGGAGTTTCAGGTCGAAATTCGAGGCCGGGACGCCGTGGCGCGTGTCGTGCCGACACCGTTCTACAGGAGGAGTGACCCCCAATGACCACCGCAAATCCGGAGGAGCTGCGCTACGCCGACAGCCACGAATGGGTCCGCGTGGACGGAGACACGGGCACGATCGGCATCACCGATCACGCCCAGAAGCAGCTGGGCGAGATCGTGTACCTCGAGCTGCCGGAAGTCGGCCACGTCTACAACGCCGGCGAAGAGTTCGGGACCGTCGAATCGGTGAAGGCCGTGTCGGAGCTGTTCACTCCCGTCTCGGGCGAAGTCGTCGAGATCAACAAGGGCGCCGTGGGCGAACCCGGCATCATCAACGACGACCCGTTCGGCGACGGATGGCTCATCAAGCTGAAGCTCTCGACCGACGAGGAGGCCGCGAAGCTCATGTCGGCCGACGCCTATGCCGAGTACGTGAGGGAGGAAGAGCAGGAGAAGTGAAGTTCCTTCCGACCTCCGACGCCCAGCGCGCGGCCATGCTGGCGGCAATCGGCGTGCGCTCGATCGACGACCTGTTCGCGGCGGTGCCCGCGGCCGTGCGGCGGGGGCCGGATCTGCCTCCGCCGATGTCCGAGATCGAGATCCGCCGATTCGTCGGCGGCATGGCCGGAAGAAACGCGAACGCGCGCGAGACGGCCTTTTTCCTGGGAGCCGGCCTCTACCATCACTACGTATCGGCGATCGCCGACCAGATGCTCTACCGGGCCGAGTGGCTGACCGCCTACACGCCCTATCAGCCCGAGATCTCGCAGGGGACGCTCCAGTCCATCTTCGAGTTCCAGACGCACATCTGCCTGCTCACGGGGCTCGAGGTCGCCAACGCCTCGCTCTACGAGGGAGCCTCGGCGCTCGTCGAGGCGCTCCTGATGGCCGAGCGGCTCTCGCGGGGTAGGACGCGCGCCGTGATCTCGGCCGGAGTCCACCCCGAGTACCGCGAGACGGTGCGGACGTACTTCGCGAACCTCGGCCTGGAGATCGTGGAAGTTCCGATCGGCCCGGACGGAGCCACGGACCCCCGGGCGCTCGAGGCCGCCGTCGACGAGAAAACCTTCGCCGTGGCCGTCCAGTCGCCGAACTTCTTCGGCGTCGTCGAGGATTGGAGCGTCGGCTCGTCGGCGGCGAAGGCGAAGGGCGCGCTGTCGATCGCGGTCGTGGCGGAGGCGATCTCGATGGCCCTGCTCGCGCCTCCCGGCGAGGGCGGCGCCGACATCGCCTGCGGCGAGGCGCAGTCGCTCGGCGTGCCGATGCACAATGGCGGGCCGCTGCTGGGCTTTCTGGCCTGCCGCACCGAGCACCAGCGGCATATCCCGGGCCGCCTGGTCGGCCAGACCCGGGACGCCGAGGGCCGTCGCGCCTTCTGCCTGACGCTCTCGACGCGCGAGCAGCACATCCGGCGCGAGAAGGCGACCTCGAACATCTGCACGAACCAGGGCCTGATGGCCCTCGCGTCGAACATCCACATGTCGCTGCTCGGCAAGGCCGGCTTGCGGGAAGTCGCCCTGCAGTGCCACGCGAAGGCGGAGTACCTGAAGGGCGAGATCCCGAAGAACCCGGGCTTCCGGATCCCGTACTCCGGCCCAACCTTCAACGAGTTCGTGGTCGAGGCGCCGGAAGACGCGGCGCCGCTGCTCTCGCGCCTGGCGGCACGGAAGATCCTTGGGGGAGTCGCTCTGTCGCGCTACGATCCCGAGGACCGGCGGCGATTCCTGGTGGCGGTAACGGAGATGAACGAGCGCGCGGAGATGGACCGCCTGGCGGCCGCACTGTCCGGGAGGCTCGCGTGAGCGTCGAGATCCAGGAGAACGCGGCCGCGGTCCGCGACCCGCGCCGCCCCGAGCCGCGGCCCCTGCCCCTCGTGTTCGAGCGCTCGGGGGAGGGGAAGGTCGGCTACTCGCTGCCGCCGCTCGACGTCCCGCCGGTCGTGGCGATTCCGGAGCGGCTCCGGCGCCGGGAGATCGCGGGCGGCACGGAGATTTCCGAGGTCGACGCGGCGCGCCACTTCACGCGCCTGTCGCGCCTGAACTTCTCGATCGACCAGGGGCTGTACGCGCTCGGCTCCTGCACGATGAAGCACAACCCCCGCACGAACGAAGAGATGGCCCGCCTGCCCGGCTTTGCGGCCACGCACCCGCTGACCCCCGACGAGCTCTCGCAGGGCTCGCTCGAGCTCGCCTGGCGCCTGGAGCGCATGCTCGCGGAGCTGACCGGCCTGCCGCGCGTGACGCTCCAGCCCTCGGCAGGAGCACAGGGCGAGCTGGCCGGCATCCTCATGGTGCGCAAGGCGCTCGAGAAGACGGGCAGGGCGCGGACGACGGTACTCATCCCCGACTCCGCGCACGGCACCAACCCCGCCTCGGCGCACTTCGCCGGCTACAAGGTCCGGGAGCTCAAGTCGAACGCCCGCGGCACGATCGATCTGGACGTTCTCGAGGCCGCCATGACCGAGGACGTGGCGGCTCTGATGCTCACGGTGCCGAACACGCTCGGCATCTTCGAGGACCGGATCCTCGACATCGCGAAGATCGTGCACGCCCGGGGCGGATACCTCTACTGCGACGGTGCCAACTTCAACGCCTTCGTCGGCGTGGCGAAGCCCGGCCTGATGGGCATCGACGTCATGCACATGAACCTGCACAAGACCTTCTCGACGCCGCATGGCGGGGGAGGCCCGGGTTCCGGGCCGGTGGCCGTGTGCGAGGGGCTGGTGCCGCATCTGCCGCGGCCGACCGTCGAGCGCCGCGCGGACGGAAGCTTCTTCCTCGACTTCGACCGTCCGGACTCGATCGGACGGTTGCGCACGTTTCTCGGCAACTTCGGCATGTTCGTGCGCGCGCTCTCCTACATCGCGGCGTACGGAAACCGGATCGGCGAGGTCGCGCGGGTCGCGGTGTTGAACGCCAACTACATCCGGGCGGGGCTGACCGGCGTGTACCACCTGAAGTACGACGCGCCCTCGATGCACGAGGTCGTCTTCTCGGACAAGAAACAGGCCGAGGGCGGGGTCTCGAACATGGACATCGCCAAGCGGCTGATGGACTACGGCTTCCATCCGCCGACGATCTCATTCCCGCTGATCGTCCATGGCGCCATGATGATCGAGCCGACGGAAACCGAGGGCAAGCCCGTGCTCGACGCGTTTATCGAGGCCATGCGCCGGATCGCGAAGGAGTGCGAAGAGAGCCCCGATCTCGTGCGGACCGCGCCCCACACGACCCCGGTCAAGCGCGTGGACGAAGTGGGCGCCGCCCGCAACCTCGTTCTCCGGTGGAGGCCCTAGAGCCGGCCTGGGTTATTCTTGCCTCGCCAGCACAGCACCATGAGCGACGCCTTCCATCGGAAATGCCCGCTCTGCGGGGGGGACCTGCTCCGCTCACGCAGCAACACCTCCGGCTACACGACCTACTTCTGGAAGAAGCCCTGGAGAACGGGCCTCTTTGCGTGGGGTGCCGAGAAGGTTTATCCCTGGGCGTGCATGGGCTGCGGGGTCGTGCTCTTCTACCTCGATCGGCTGCCGGCGGTCGTCGAGGAGTATCGGGCAGCCCGCAGCGCGGAGCGCGCGCCGGATGGGTACCCCGCCACGATCAAGCCTTGATCGCAATCGGCTATCTCGACGGCAACCGCTTGGCCCGGGCCGTGATCGCCGGCGCCCACTTCGTGGCCGAGCGGGCCGAGGCCCTGAACAAGATCAACGTGTTTCCCGTGCCCGACGGCGACACGGGGACCAACGTCGCCTCGACGCTCCAGAAGGTTGCCGCCGGCATTTCCCGGGTTCGCCAGCGGCACGTCCGCGAGATGTCCCGGACGGTTGCGGACCAGGCCGTCGGCGGCGCGCGAGGCAACTCGGGCGCAATCCTGGCCCAGTTCTTCTGTGGGTTCGCCGAAGGGCTGCCCGACACGCCCCGCGTCACGACGAAGGGCTTCGGCGCCGCGGTGGTCCGGGCGGCGGAATCGGCGTACTCGGCGATCGCGCGCCCGGTCGAGGGCACGATCCTGACGGTGATCCGCGACTGGGCGCGGAACGTGGCGGATCGCGCCGGCGAGATGCGGGACTTCGGCGTGCTGCTGCCCGAGTCGCTCAAGGAGGCGAAGGCCTCGCTCGAGCGAACGCCGAAGCAGATGAAGGTGCTCGAGAAGGCGGGCGTCGTAGACGCCGGGGCACAGGGTTTCGTGTATCTGCTCGAGGGGATCGTGACCTACTTCCGGGAATCCGCCCGGCTCGCGCCGCAGGCCACGGCTCCCGAGGACATCCGCCCTGCCCTCTTCGACCGGACGCCGGAGGACATCCTCTTTCGCTACTGCACGGAGGCCCTGCTGGAGGGGGACGCGATCGACCGCGACGCCCTGCGCAGGGAGGCGGCTCTGCTCGGCGACTCGATCGTCATGGCCGGAGGCGCCTCGCGAATCCGCCTCCACATTCACACCAACGAGCCCGAGAAGCTCTTCGAAGTTGCGGCGCGCTTTGCCGACGTGGCCCAGACGAAGGTCGAGGACATGCGGGCGCAGCACGAGTCGCGCTTCGACAAGAGCCGGGCGGAGCGGGTCGGCATCGTGACCGACTCGACCTGCGATCTGCCGGTCACGATGCTCGAGGAGATGCACGTCGGGGTCGTGCCCGTGCGCGTCTACTTCGGTTCGGAGAACTATCTCGACAAGGTGACGATCACGCCGTCCGAGTTCTACGGGCGATTCGCGGTGACGGACGTCGCGCCCAAGACGTCGCAGCCACCGCCGGCCGACTTCACCCAGGTCTACGGCAACATCGCGACCCACGCCGGCGCGATCGTGTCCATTCACCTCGGGGCAAGTCTCTCCGGGACCTACCAGGCGGCCGTGGTCGGGGCGCGGCCGGTCGCCAAGACGACGATCCACCACGTCGACAGCGGCAGCGCCTCGGTGGGGCTCGGGCTCGTGGTGCGCGCCGCCGCCGAGGCGGCCCGCAGCGGCAAGAGTGCCGAGGATGTTGCGCGGGTGGCGAGGGAGACGGCCGCGCGGGTGCGCGTCTTCGTGGCCGTCCCGACGCTCAAGCATCTGATCCGCGGCGGACGCGTCTCGGCCACGCGTGGGTTCATCGCGAAACTGCTTGGACTGCTCCCGATCCTGACGATCACCCGGGAGGGCAAGGTCGAGGCGGCCGGCAAGGCCCGCGGCTACGCCGCCGTACGGCGAAAGATGATGAAGCTGCTCTTTGCGGAAGCGGGGCAGCGAGTCAGCGCCTCGCGCCGGTTCGGCGTGGCGCATTGTGACGCCGAGGACGTCGCCGAGGAGATCGCGCGCGAGATTCGCGATCGCTATCCGGAGTCCGACGTCATGATCGTCGAGTGCGGCCCGGCCCTCGGCGCGCACGCCGGACCGGGAGCGCTGGCGGTGGCCGTGCTGCCGTAGTTCACTTGTCATGCCGAGCGTAGCGAGGGATCCCTCGTCGCGGAGCCTGCCCCGAGCACAGTCGAAGGCCCCTCGGGATGTGACCTAGAGGCGCTTTGCGGCGAGTAGCAGCACGTCGCGGGTGCCCGGCGCGATGCTCGCCCTCTTCCACTCCGCGACGAGCGCGGCGAACGCAGCCGAGAGGGGCTGGGTCTCGGCAGCGCGGGCGAGGCGTTGGACGGCCTTGTCGGCTGACGCGGGCTTGCCGGCCGACGCGAGGGTGAACAGGCCGCTCGACCCGATCACGAGCGCATCTCCGCGGGCCGTCTCGAGGGTAACTTCGCAGATCCCGAGGGATTCGTGGATCTCGAACGGAACCGGTCGGCCGAACCGGAAGAAATAGGGTACGGGCGCCTCGCGCGCAGCGAGCCGGATGCGGTCGCCCTCCCACCGGGCGGCGGTCACCGCGCAGGTGGGCTCGGTCGCGGCGATCGCGCCGACGATCTCGAGCGGCGGCGCCGCGGCGAGGAGCCGGTGGCCGATGGCCGCGGCGCGCACGAGCGGACCGATCGAGGTCTCGATGTCCCCGCGTCCCTCGAGGAGGAGGAGGCAGAGGGCACCTTCGGCGGCCTCGACGGCGTAGACCGCCAGGTTCGGTTCCTCGGCGCGCCAGCGCATAGGGGCCGAATCGAAACCGGGGGTCGACGGCCACGAGGAGGGCGAGAGAAGGGGCGTGACGGCGCGCAGGACCGCAGCGGCGCCCTCAGTGCGCGCGCGGCGCACGGCCGCCTCGTGCTCGCGCAGACTCCATACGGCCAGGGCCGCGTGCGTGCCGACCTCCGCGAGGAACTCCTCGTCTTCCTTCGTGAAGTCCCGCCGGCGCTTGTTCAGGATCTCGACCACACCGACGATCTCGCCGGCCGGAGTCCGCATGGGCGCCGCCAGGATCGAATGCGTCCTGAAGCCCGAGGACGCGTCGGTGTGCTTGTCGAAGCGGGGGTCCTGGTACGCGTCGGAGCTGTTGACGATCTTCCCCGTCTGCGCCACGGTTCCCGCGATCCCCGTCCCCGGCGGAAGCCGGATCGGGTTCACGGAGCCGCCCTCGAGGATCTGGCTGACGAGATCGCCGGAGTCGGGGTCCTTCAGGAAGATCGTGCCGCGCTCGGCATCGGTTTCGGAGGTCGCGGTCCGCAGGATGATCCGCAGCATCTCGGTCGGGTCCAACGTCGCCGCGAGCGACTTGTTGGCCTCCAGGATCACCATGAGCTTCACCATGCGGGCGCGCGTGACCGAGACCTCCGCGAGCACGTGGTCGAGGACCCGGCCCTCGAAGGCCGAAATTGCATCGGAGAGCGAGGGAGCATCGGGGAATCGCGCCTCGGGGTCTCGGGCGATTGCGCGTTCGAGGATGTCGGTGAGTTCGGGGGGCAGATCCGGCCGCAGCGTCCGGATGCTCGGCGCCGACTCCGACAGGACGCGGCGCATGAGCCGGGCGGTGTCGTTGTCGTCGAAAGGGACGCGCCCCGTGAACATCTCGTAGAGCAGGACCCCCATGGCGTAGACGTCGGTGCGGGGGCTCGGCGCCTCGCCGCCGAGCAGCTCCGGCGCCAGAAACTGCGGGGTTCCCGGCACGGTGTCGCCCTTCTCGCCCTGGTAGAGCGAGGTCTCGACGGCGATGCCGAAGTCCATGAGGCGCGGCGTTCCGTCGTCGCCGACGATTACGTTCTCCGGCTTCAAGTCCCTGTGGAGAATGCCGATCCGGTGCGCCGCCGCGAGCCCTCCGCAGATGCCCTTGGCGATCGCGAGGCCGCGCCCGAGGGGCAGTGTCTTTTCCTGCTCCTCGAGCTCCTTGAGCGTCTTGCCGGGAAGGTACTCCATCGAGACGAACTCCTCGCCCTCGATCTCGACGAGGTCGTAAACGCGGCAGACATTCTCGTGGGTGACCTTGCGGGAGAGGATGATCTCGTGTCGCAGCGTCTCGCGCCGTTCGGGAGAGACCCGATCGGGCCGGATGCGCTTCAGGGCGATCGCCTGGTCGAGCTTGAGGTCCCGGGCGCGGTACACGACCCCCATGCCGCCGAAGCCGAGGACCGCGTCGATGCGGTATCGGCCCGAGAGGATCGTGCCGATCCGGACGGGCGCCTCCCGGGCTCCCGCTTTCGCGGCCGAGCCGTCGCGGGTCGGGAGCTTGCTCTCGTGGGACACGATGGCGCGATTGTATGGCGCCGTCGGACCGCGAGCTCCTTTGACATTCCCGGCGGCGAGGTCTAGATTGGCCGGCAAACGTGCAAAGCGACCGCTTCGTTGCTGCAGTTCCCCGGCGAAAAATGGAGGGAGGAGCACCGTGAGACTACGTGATCGGGTTCCCTTGCTGCGCGTCTTTGTCACCCTGGCGATCGTCGGCTTCCTGCTGGCGAGCCCCGCGTTTCCGGCCGGCTTCCAGGTCATGACACAGGGCGCCCGTGCGACCGGCATGGGACTCGCCTTCGCGGGCGTTGCCGACGACCCCTCGGCGATCTTCTACAACCCGGCCGGCATCGCGTTTCAGGATCATTTCTCGACGATGGTCGGAGGGACGTTCCTGAGCCGCGCGAAGGGCGACTTCGCCGGGGCCGACCCGTATCCGGGTGCCGGGAGCGTCGGCTCCATCCAGAAGCAGGTCTTCTTTCTTCCGAACCTCTACATCCTCGTGCCGCTGACGGCCGACCTCCATTTCGGCCTCGGTATCGACGCGCCGTACGGCCTGGGACTGCGCTGGAACGATCCGAACATCTGGTCCGGTCGCTACATCTCGCAGAACGCGGTCATCAAGACGACGGACATCAATCCGGTCTTTTCCTACAAGCTCTTCCCGCAGCTCTCCATCGCGGCGGGGGCCGTCTACCGCTTCTCCGGCCTGCAGCTCGAGCGAAACCAGGCGGCGACCAACCCGTTCACCGGAGCCGTGGTGGACGTCGCGCACGCCAAGCTCTACAGCAACCTCACCTCGCAGGGCGCCTGGGGCTGGAACGTCGGGCTCATGTGGAAACCGGTGCCCTCGATCGGAATCGGCGCTTCATACCGCAGCAAGATCACCGTGGACTACACGGGAACGATCACGCTCACGCCGCGTCCGACCGGGAATCCGATCTTCGACGGACTCGTGCAGCTGCAGATTCCCTTCGGGGACCATCCCGTGCAGTCGTCCATCGCTTTCCCGGCATCTCTCAATACGGGTATCGGCGTCGACCTCGGCAGCGGATGGCTGCTCTCTGGGGAGGCGGACTGGACGGAGTGGTCGAGCTTCGCCGCGCTGAACATCGTGTTCCCGGACCACGTGACGCCGGATGTCAACCGCCCGACCGCCTGGACGGACTCGTGGGCCTACCGTGTCGGCATCGAGAAGAAGCTCGGGGACTGCTGGGCCGTGCGCGTGGGGTACTACTACGACAACACGCCGCAGCCAACGCGGGACGCCGGGCCGATCCTCGCCGACAGCGACCGCAACGTCTACACCGGCGGCTTCGGCTACAACACGCCGAGCTGGGGCTTCGATGTCGGAGGCGCGTACATCGTGTTCAAAGACCGACAGGTCCTGACCGAGTCGACCGACAATTTCTTCGGGACGTACTCGGAGATCGGCTGGGCCGCGATCGCCGACCTGCGGATCTCGTTTTAGGTGAGGAGGAGAGCCATGAACCAGAACATCTTTCGCGCCGTTACGCTCGTCGCCTCGCTCGCGCTCCTCGCCGCCGGGCCGGCCGTAGCCCAGCCTTTCCACACGTTCGTGACCGTCGGTGACAGCCTGATCGCGGGAGAGGAGTCGGGCTGCGTCGTGCAACGCTTCCAGGAGCGGTCGTGGGTGGCGCTTGCGGCGAAGTCGCTCGGCCTGGCGAACGATTTCGAGCAGCCCTTCATCCAGGAGCTCGCGGCCACCAATCCGCTGACGAGCTACCCGTGCCTGGGCGCGGCTTGGACCGGAACGACCATCGGCATCACAGTCGTCTCCATGGTGGGGCCCAACCTCAACCCCACCCTGCCCGTGCCCTACAACAACCTCGGATTCAACGGCTCGCCGACGATCAGCGACTTCGTGGACCTGACCGTCACGGTGCCCGGCAGTTCGGATCTCGACAACATCGCTGCAAAAGTCCTGCGCAACTTCCAGGGCGGCCCGTTCTACAACATGAGCGCGGTCGATGAAGCCAACCTGCTCGCTCCCGACCTCGTGGCGTTCTGGGGCGGGAACAACGACGCCCTGAACGCGATGGGTGCCGGCGTTGCGATCGTGGGGGTCACGCTGACGCCCGTTTCGTCGTACGCCACCAGCTATGACCAGGTGATGGCCGGCCTGTCCGCCCCGGGCAGGACTCTCGTGATTTTCAACGTTCCCGACGTGACTTCGGTCCCGTATGCAACGACGATTCCCCCGATCGTCGTCAATCCGACGACGAGGCAGCCGGTCATCGTCAACGGAGGCTTGGTGCCGCTGCTCGGGCCCGGTGATGCGGCCTATCCATGCACGACCCCTGCGCCCGGCGACACGGGCTGTGCGCTGCCTGCCGGCTCGCTCGTGACTCTGCCGGCGTCGTCGCTGCTCGGACAGGGAATCGGCATCCCGACTTCCGTCGGTGGGACGGGCCTGCCGCTGCCGCACGGGACGTTCACGCCGCCATCCACGCTCAACGTGGGGGTCGTCCTCTACCCGGACGACGTCCAGCTCATCGCCGAAACGACCGACGGCTACAACCAGGCCATCGCCGCCGCAGCGACCACGTATGGGGCGATCCTGATCAATGCCAATGCCCTCTTGAAAGAGATCGCCGTCGAGGGATACTCGATCGGCGGAGTCCACCTCACCAAGGACTACCTGACGGGCGGCCTCTTCTCCTACGACGGAGTCCATCCGACGGCGATCGGTTACGCAGTCATTGCCGACGCCTTCATCCGGACGCTGAACGCGGTGAAGGGGACGTCCTACCCCCGTCCAAATTTCGGCAACATTCTGTTCGAGCCCAACGTTCCGGACCTGGGGAGCGCGAGCGTGCGCGATGGGGGACCCTGGAACTACTCGCTCGGAATGTGGCAGAACCTCCTTTCGACCGCCCTCTCTCCGCACGGCGTCCGCCTCGCGATGCCGCCCGCTGTGCGGATGAGAGTCACGCCGCCAGGGACCGCGCCCCGCCAGGCCCCCGGCAGTCCGACCCGATCGGTCGAGCGGGACGCCAACCACTGAGCTCTTCGCCCGCGCGCATCCGCCCCGGGGGCCTGGTCCCCGGGGCTTTTTCTTTTGGCCCGCATCTGCTAGATTTCGCCGTCTTTTCAGGGGGCAGGTCTCATGATGATTCCGGCGACACAGCTTCGTAGCGGGATGCTCATCATCCACAACGGAGAGCTTCACCGCGTTCACGACATGGTCCACAAGACGCCCGGTAACCTGCGCGGTTTCGTGCAGGCCAAGATGCGCAACGTCCGCTCGGGCTCCATGAACGAGCACCGGTTCGGGTCGACCGACCGTGTCGAAAAGGCGTCTCTCGACGAGCGGGAGATGGAATACCTCTATTCCGACGCGGCCGGACACCATTTCATGGACCAGACGACCTTCGACCAGGTGACGCTGTCCGACGAGGTCATCGGCGAACAGATGAAGTATCTGCTCGCCAATACGGTCATCCACGTGGACTTCTACGAGGGAAATCCGGTCGGCATCGAGCTGCCGAACACCGTGACGCTCAAGGTCGTGGAGACCCAGCCCGGCATGAAGGGCGCCACCGCCTCGGCCTCCTACAAGCCGGCGACTCTCGAAACGGGTCTGCAGGTGATGGTTCCGCAGTTCGTCGAGGCGGGCATTCGGATCAAGATCGACACCCGGGACAACAGCTACCTGGAGCGCGGATAGGAAAGCTGTCCGCCGTCGACTTTCGGCTATCAGCGGAGCACCAGTGAATATGCTGATTCGGCATAAATATCTCGGGGAGTCGGCCTTTTCGGCTTGACGCCCCATCCACCCCCCCGGATAATCCCTTTCCGTGCGTAGGACGTCGGTCATCCCGGCGGCTGTTCTGGCCGCCGGTTTCGTTTTCTTTCAGTCCTCTCTTCTCGAGGGGACGACCGTCCATCATCAGCCAGCCGTGAAGACGGCCTCCGGGCGGACCAGCTCGACGCACAAAGAGTCGCAAGCGAAAACCTCCGGGACCCTTCACAAGCCGGCGCAGGCCGGGACGCCCGCCAAGGCGAGCCACCTCACCCACCCCGCCGGGACCGCCGTGGTCCGGAGGGCATCCCTCCAGCCGCGCGAGCAATTCGGGCCCTTCCTGCCGGCCCAGCTCTACGATTTCCCCCGGCCCGTCTGCCATGAGTTCGACGCGGTCGTCGAGGCCCACGAACATCAGTCTGACGTGGAGGCGGAGGAGCCGGTCGGCGTCGCCGAGAGCGTTCCCGCGAATAAGGTCGGCGCGCTGGCTCGGGTCGCTCGGACCCTCGGCGCCCTCCTTCGGCCGAAGTCGTCCCAATCCACGGTCCGCCCCGAGGACGTGGATCTCTCGGATCTTCTCTCGGCCGGCGTGCAGATTCCGGTGGAGGGCGTGGATGCCAGCCGCTTGAAGGACTCCTTCCTCAACTCGCGGGGCAAGCACCAGCAGCATCTCGCCATCGACATAGGCGCGCCCAGGGGAACGCCGGTCGTGGCCGCCGCCGACGGAGAGATCGTCCAGCTTCGCCGCGAGAAGCGGGGCGGCATCTCTCTGTACCAGAAGGACGCGACGGGGCGTTACCTGCTCTTCTACTGCCACCTGACGAAGTACGCCGCCGACGTCAGGCCGGGCCGGAAGGTGAGCCGGGGCGACGTGATCGCCTACGTCGGCCGCACCGGTCACGTCATCGGCGGGCCGCACCTGCACTTCTCGATCACGCGCCTGCCGGAGGACGACGACAACTTCAAGGCCGGCGTGGCGGTCAACCCGTACCTGTTGTTCCTGGCGGCCGTCAACTAGCCGTCGCCGTCGCGGGTCGATGGCCGGCTCTGGACTCTCCGGTGAGCCCTGTCATCGCGAGGGCGTGAGCCCGAGGGATCCCGGGCTTTACCGCGAGGGCGCTAATCGAGTCCGGGGTCCTTCACTTCGCGCAGGATAACAGGGGGGGCGGGGCTACACCGTGCGCGGATCTTCTTGTGCGAACAGCCGGTCCAGCCACAGGTTCGTCAGCTTCTCCGAAACTGTGTTCTGGCGCAACCGGGCCGCGAGGTTGCCCCAGTCCATCTCGTCGAGCTTCTGGTCCTGGTTGAAGCACGAGAACACGATCTCTTCCTTGCCGGTTACCGGGTCGATGTGCTTCTGGAGGCACTGCGCGCAGACTTCCTTCATCATGCACTGCATCGGGGAGTTGATCGAAGCAATGCCGACGTGGTCGGGCTTGAGAAACGGCGCGAGCACCGTCTTCCGGGATCGCGTCACCGCCGCCATCATGCGATCCGAGCCGATCACGATGATCCTCTCGACCGCGGCCAGAGGGATGGTGGCTTCGCCGAGCTTCCCGGTCGCATAGGCGAGCATCGCCTCGACGATGTTTCCGACGAAGCTGCGGTCGGAGTCGCGGCGAGCCGGGATCGGCTCTCCCCGGTCGACCGAGAGGACCAGCACGTCGGCCGCCGCCTCGAGTTCGTCGCGCTTGTAGAAGTCCGCGGCTTTCTTGTAGCCGGCGAAGTAGACGACGCGGTTGCCGAGCTCCCGGGCTCTCTTTCCGATGGAGAAGAGGACCGCGTTGCCGAGGCCGCCGCCGCAGAGCATCACCGTGCCGTTCTCGGGCAGCTCCGTCGCGGAACCGGTGGGCCCCATCGCCACGACGGGCTCGCCGGGCGCCAGAGCGGCGCACAGCCGCGTCGAACCGCCGATTTCCAGGGCGATCATCGAGAGCAGGCCCTGCTCCTTGTCCACCCACGCTCCCGTCAGGGCGCAGGGCTCGATCAGCAGGGGCGCGCCGCCGATGCGCGGTGCGCGGGCCTCGAAGTTCTGCAGGCGAAAGAACTGTCCGGGAAGGAAATTGCGAGCGGCGGCGGGAGCGCGGACGACGACCTCGACGATCGTCGAGGTCAGCCGGTGCACGGCAACCACGTGCGGGACCAACTCGTCCTCGAGCCGGGCCCGGAAGGCGTCCCATTCGGCATCGGGCATGGCCGGGGATCCCTTGCCGTTGACGACCTCGGCGATCGCTCGATAGCCGTTCCTGGCGGAGGCCATCGCCTTCACGACGTTGCCGTTGTAGACGGGATGGTTGTCGCCGAAGAACGTGACGAACTTGCCTCCGCGCGAGTAGCCGGTGAAGAAAGCTCCCTCGTCTTCCGGCGAGGCCTCGACGAGCCTCCAGGATGTGCCGTCGGGCATGGCGCGATGGGGCGCGAAGAAGCGCCGCTTGGTGTCGAGAGCAATATCGTCGGGAAACTCCTTTGCGTACGTGATGTTGGGAGTGGTCCCCGCGGCGACGAGACAGGCCCTCGCCGGCAGCTCCACGATCTCCCCCGATCCGGCGCGCTGGAACCGAACGGCGGCGAGCTTGCCGTCGGCGTCCGGCACCGCTTCCGACGGTTCCAGCCCTTCGATGAAGGAGATCCCCTCCTCGAGGGCCTTAATGATCTCCTCGTGATTGAGGCGGTAGGCCGGGGCCTCCTCCATGGCGCGACGGTAGGCGATCGAGACGCCGCCCCACTGTTTGCAGAGAGCCGAGAGGTCGGGAGCTTCTCCGGCCGCCCTGGCGCGGGCACGTTCCCGGCGCACGGCGTGGCCGTGGCCGAGCAGCCGGTCGAGGATCTCGCGCTCCTCCGCGTCGAAGCTCGCGAGGACGTTCTCCTCGCCCCGGTCGTGGCACAGCGCCTCGTAGCGCAGGAGGGTTTTCTCGGCCTGGAGGGGATAGTAGGCGAGCAATTCCGTCGCCGTATCGATGGCGGTGAGCCCGCCGCCGATGACGACGGCCGGCAGTTCCACCTGGAGGTTGGCGAGCGCTTCTTCCTTGAATGCGCCCGTCAACTGGAGGGCCATCAGAAAGTCCGAGGCCTTCCGGACGCCGCGGATCAGGTTGTTCTTCATCGGGATGATCGTGGGGCGGCCGGCGCCTGCGGCGATCGCCACGTGGTCGAAGCCGGAGTGGAAGGCCTGCTCGGCGGAGAGCGCGCCGCCGAAACGGACGCCGCCGAGGATCGCGAAGCGGCGGCGGCGGGCGAGCGTCAGGTGGATGAGCGTGAGGAAGTTCTTGTCCCAGCGCACCGTGATGCCGTATTCGGAGACTCCGCCGAAGCCGGCGAGCGGCCTCTGGTCGAGCGGGCGAGCGAGCGCGGCGTAGTCCCGGATCGGGAGGATGCCCTTGCCGTCCGCCCCGGTCCAGTCCTCAGGTAAGGGCTCGATCTTGAGGCCGTCGATGCCGGCCACGCCGCAGCCCTCGTTCAACAGGTAGTGCGCCAGCGTGTAGCCCGCGGGCCCGAGGCCGACCACCAGCACCTTCTTCCCCGCGTAGGGGAGGGCATGGGGCCGCAGCGCGTTGAGCGGATTCCAGCGCGTCAGGAGCCCGTAGATCTCGACACCCCAGGGCAGCGCGAGCACGTCGGTCAGGGCACCCGTCTCGATCTGGGGGATGTTGACGGGCTCCTGCTTCTGGAAAATGCAGCCCTTCATGCAGTCGTTGCAGATCCGGTGTCCCGTCCCCGGGCACATCGGGTTGTCGATGCAGATGAGGGCGAGCGCCCCGATCGAGTCGCCCTCGCGCCGCAGCTCGTGCATCTCGGAAATCTTTTCGTCGAGGGGGCATCCCTTGAGCGAGATGCCGAGGGGATTCTTCTGCCACGACGAAGTCTTCGCATCGAGGAATCCCCGGGAGCAGGAATCCTTCTCGCGCTCGTGACAGAGAAGGCAATAGTGCGTCTCGCCGAGCACCTCGCGGCGCGTCATCCGGGGATCGGTGAGGGTGAAGCCCTCGCGGCGCCGCCGGCGCGAGGGCGGCCCGATGCGTTCCTCGGGCAGGGCGGCGTTGGGCCGTTGGGTTTGGACGAGGTGCTGGTAGTCCAGCGTCTCGGGCAGCCGGAAGGAGATCCAGGCCCGGATCTCCGGCTCCAGGCGTGGATGCTCCCGACGGAGGTGGCACCAGAAGGCATACTGTTCGAGCGTCTTTTCGAGGAAGCCGAGGAGATCCTCGTCGGAATCCCCGGACGGCCGGGGCAGAGGCGCGCCGCCCGCCCTGCGGGCGAGCTCGCGCGCGGTTTCCCGGGAGGCCGCCGAGACCTCGGGTTTCTTCTTCTGTCGAAGCGCCGCGATGAAGTCGGCCTCCAGGTCGAGCAGGCCGCTCACCATCCGGGAGGTCGCGAGCTCCGGGTCCGAGTCCCAGGGCAGGCCCGGATGGAGCTCTCGCTCGAGCGCGGCCGCGGCCGCCCGGAGGGGAGCCAGGTCGACGGCCAGGAGATCCTCGGGCAGCTTCGTCTTGACGGCCCGCCGCAGCAGGAAGTCGCGGCGGAACCGGAAGAGGACGCCCTCGGGCCCGGCGCTGTCCGCCTGGTGATGCCACGCCTCTTCGATTCCGAACAGGCGGGCGACGAAGAGGGAGAGCTGGCGGGCGGCCTGGACGAGGAGCCGGGACCGCGCCAACGGATCGACGGAGGCAGGGTTGTCGCGGTAGGCTCGCAGCCGTGCTCCGAGGGAGGGGTCGGCGCGATCGAGGCCCTCGAGAAACGCCCGATCGAGCTCGGCGAGGCGCCCCTCGCGGTGCAGGTCCTGGTAAGAGAAGCCCGGCTCGCCGAGGGGGAAGTCCCTCTCGGCGGCAGTTGGCGGGGTCGAGGTCTCCAAGCGGGCGGATTGTAACCTGCGAGCTTCGGATTTCGAACCTGCGACTTTCGGTTTCCCGGGGAAGGGCGCCACGGCGCCCCTCCAAACCGAAATCCGAGATTGCCCTTGACAGGACGTGTCACTCTATCAATAATGAGAATCCTTACTGATATGGACTCACTCTCGCCCCGTCGCCGTTCCACCCGCCAGCGGCAGCTCGTCCTGGAGGTCGTGATGGGAACCAAGTCGCACCCGACGGCCGAGTGGGTGTACGAGAGCGTGCGGCGCGCGATGCCCCGCGTCTCGCTCGGCACGGTGTACCGCAATCTCCAGGTGCTCGTCGAGGAGGGCCGGCTGCGATCGTTTTCCCGGGACGGCCGCATCCGCTACGACGCGGATCTCGAGCTTCACGACCATTTCGTGTGCGAGGGATGCGGGGCGCTCATCGACATCCCGCGCTCGGCCGAGGCGCTGCCGGCGGAGCGCCGGCTCCGGGCTCTCGGCTACCGTGTATCGGGGAGAACTCTGGAATTTCACGGGCTGTGCCGGACCTGCCGGCGCGGCACCAAAACAGGAGGAGGAGAATCGAAATGGCAAAGCTCGCCAACACCAAGACCCACGAGAATCTGAAGCACGCCTTCGCCGGGGAGTCCCAGGCGAATCGGCGCTACATGTATTTCGCCCGCCGGGCGGACATCGAGGGCTACCCGGAGATCGGCGGTCTCTTCCGCGACACGGCGGAGGCCGAGACGGGGCACGCCTTCGGGCACATGGACTTTCTGAAGGAGGTCGGGGATCCCGCCACCGGGTTCGCCATCGGCGCGACGGACGCCAACCTGAAGTCCGCGGTTGAGGGCGAGACCTACGAGTACACGCAGATGTATCCGGGTTTCGCGAAGTCGGCCCGCGAAGAGGGCTTCACCGAGATCGCCGAGTGGTTCGAGACCCTGGCTCGGGCCGAGAAGTCCCACGCGGGACGCTTCCAGAAGGGTCTGGACAACCTGGGCAAGTTCTAACCCGTGAACGGCGCGGGGGCGGGCGGCGTGTTCGATCTCGCCGCCCCCGATTTTTTCGATCGGTCGGCGGTCGACGGGCAGCTCCGGAGAGTGGCGGACATCTGCCACACGTGCCGGCGCTGTTACAACCTCTGCCCCTCTTTCGACGTCCTCTTTCGGGCGCTCGATCGCCCGGAGGTGGACGGCGAGGTCGGCCGCCTCCCGGCGCGCGACCTGTCCGAGTTTTCGGATCTCTGCTTCGAGTGCAAGCTGTGCATCCCGCACTGCCCGTATTACCCGCCGCACCGCTGGGACGTGGACATCCCGCGGCTCGTCCTGCGCGACCGTGCCGCGCGCGTCCGGGACGCGGGCAAGCCGGCGTTGCGCGAGCGTATCCTGGCGTCGACGGACGCGCTCGGGAAGCTGGCCACCGCGGCCGCGCCTCTCGTCAACGCGCTGGGCGAGACGCGGTTCGCTCGGGTTCTCATGGAGAAGACATTCGGGGTGCACCGCGACAGGCTTCTGCCGGCCTGGTCGTCGGAGACGTTCTTCCAGTGGTGGGAGCGGCGCGGGGGAGCGACCGAGCCGTCGGTTCGGGCTCCGCGCGAGGACCGTGTCGCGCTGTTCGTGACCTGCTCGGTCAACGCGAACACGCCGGAAGTCGGGCGCGCCGCGGTTGCGGTCCTCGAGAAGAACGGGTGCGAGGTCGTCGTCCCGCCGCAGCGCTGCTGCGGCATGCCGTCCCTCGAGAGCGGCGACCTGGACACGGCGCGCGAGTGCCGGTGGGACAACGTGACGTCGCTCCTGCCCTTCGCGCGCGCGGGCTACACGATCGTGACGCCGGGCCCGACCTGCAGCCTGACGCTCAAGAAGGAATATCCGGTCCTCGGGCCGGAGGAGGAAGCGAAGGAGGTGGCGGCGCACACGCTCGATCTCTGCGAGTACCTCATGCGGCGGCACGCCGCAGGGAAGCTCTCGACCGACTTTCAGCGCTCGCCCGGCAAGGTGGTCTACCAGGTGCCCTGCCACCTCAAGGTGCAGGACATCGGCTTCAAGTCCCGAGACCTGCTGCAGCTGATCCCGGGCAGCGAGGTGGTCACCGTCGAGAAGTGCACCGGCCACGACGGCACGTGGAGCATGAAGACGGAGTACTTCCCGCTCTCCATGAAAATCGGCCGGCCCGTGTTCGACGCGATCCAGAGCGAGCAGCCCGACCGCGTTGCCACGGATTGCACCCTCGCCGGCGTCCAGATCCGGCAGGGTACGGGGAGGACGACGAAGCATCCCATTCAAATCTTCGCGGAAGCGTACGGCCTGAAGGATGCGTAGGGCGGGGTGCGGGGTGCGGGATGAAAGACCTGAAACCTGAAATCTGACGTCCGAAATTCGACATTCGAGATCCGAAATCTTCAATTCCATGAACCCTCTTACGGCCGCCGACATCTCCAACCTCCACGAGTACGAGCTCGAGCGCCCCGACTTCCGGCGCCGGGTCATCGAGGTCAAGGCGCGGCGCCGTGTTCCTCTGGGGCCTTTGATGACGGTCGTCTTCGAAAATCGCGAGACCGTTCGATTCCAGATCCAGGAAATGCTGCAGGTCGAGCGAATCGTGCGGCCCGAAAAGGTCCAGCACGAAATCGACACGTACAACGCACTCCTTCCGGGATCGGGGGAAGTGGCCGGCACGCTCTTCATCGAGATCACGGACCAGGAGAGGATCCAGGAGATCCTCGACCGGTTCATCGGTCTCGATGAGCCGGGGCGCCTCGCTCTTCGCATCGGCCCGAGCCGATATCCGGCCCGATTCGAGGCGGGTCAGAGTCGGGAGGATCGCATCTCCGCCGTGCATTACATTCGCTTCCCCCTCGGCGATGCGGGTCGCCTCCAGCTGATGTCCGGAGCCGAAGCCGCTCTCGAAGTGGAGCACGGCGAATACCGGGCGAGGCAGGTCCTGACGAAAGAAACCGCCGAGGAGCTGATTCGGGACCTGGCCCCGTAGCTAACGGCGCACCCAGATCGGAGTGCGCGGCGGCAAGAGCCGCTTCCAACGGGGCCTCGCTCGCGCAAGTGCCGGGCAAGCACAGAGCGCGACGACCTCCAACCCCTCCAGGGCGGACCATCGGACACCGGCCCGGGCGAGCGCGCGTAGCGACCTCTCCGGGATGCGGACGCATCGTGGGTCCTCGACGATCCACTCGCGCGGTCCGGTAGCGGTCAGGGAAAGCCGAGCACGCTCGAGGCGGACTTCGCCCTCGAGCAGGAGCGCCGCAGCGATCTGCCCTTTTGGCGTGGGGGAACGGCCTCCGCGGCGGGGCCTCTCGACCCCGGGCGACCGGATTCCTGCAATCGCGTCCTGGAAGCCGCCGGGGGGCGGCGGCCACAACAGGCGCAGCGCCACTCGGCGCAGGTATTCCACATCGGCGTCGAGCGAGCCACCCGCCGGGCAAACGACGAGGCGCCCGGGCGGACGGGACGCCGCGAGATACGCGGAGAGGGAGAAGCACGAGATCGGGGCCGGGTGGGTCTCGGCCTCGATGCGGGACCAAACGGCCCGGGGCAGTCTCCCGCCCGGCGCGAGGCATGCGATCGGCGGTGCCATGGCCGGGGATTCTAAGGCGCATGCTCCGGTTGGCCGGGGCGCCGATGTCACGTACACTGTATTCCAAGCACCCGAATGCAGAACTACCAGTTCGCCTTGGTGGTCCAAGCGGCAGGCACGGTCCTGCTCTTCGTCGTCTTCCTGCTCCTGTACGGCAAGCTGCGCCGCCCAGCGTTCCTGGACTGGATCGCGTCGTGGGGGTTCTTCCTGCTCTCGATCGGCCTGCTGTCGGCGGTCCGGTCGGCCACGACGATGCGGCCGGCACTCCTCTATGCCCTGACGGTCGCACTGCTGTCCCACGTCTTCTTTCTGCTGCGCGGGGTATGGCGCTTCCGCCGCAAGGGCCCCTCGCGGCCCGCAGAAATGCTCTGGGCCGTGCCGATCCTCTTCGTCGCGGGATTGCTGACGGTGCTTCCCGCGCCCGCCGGACCCCTTGCTCTGATCCGGGCCGCCGCCTACCTCGTCACGGCCGTCGCGTTCGCGCGGATGCCGGGCTCGGCGGCAGGAAGGGCGATTCTCTCGGCATCCTTCTTCCTGTGGTCCGCCGAGCGCGCATTTTCCGGGTGGATGTTTCTCGAATACGGGGACGCCGCGGCGCTGACCGACCTCGGCTTCTACGCCCATTTTCTCGAGATGTTCCTCGAAATGACGGTGGCCGTCGGGATCATCATCTTGCTCTTCGAGGCCAGCCAGTCTCAGCTCGAACAGGAGATGCAGCGGCTGGTCGAGGCCGATTCCCAGGTCAAGGAGATGGGGATCCGCGACAGGCTGACCGGACTCTATAACCGCCACTATTTCAACGACGTGATTCGCCGGGAGCTCGCCCGTTCGCAGCGCCACGGCATGCCGATCTCGGTGCTCCTGATCGACGTCGACCGGTTCAAAGAGATCAACGACGTGCGGGGGCACACGGTCGGTGACGAGGTTCTCCAGTACGTCGCCAACTACCTGGCGGCGTGCGTGCGGGAGTCCGACCTGGTGTTCCGCTGGGGCGGCGACGAATTCCTGATCCTCCTCACGCAGGCGGAGGAGGCCTCGGCCGCGCAAAAGGCGGAGGAACTCGGCCGCTCGCTCCCGCACGTCCCGGGCGCGGAGCATCTCCAGCCAACGCTATCGGTCGGTTGGGCCACGCACCGCCCCAAGGCGGAGTTTCCCCGGACGCTCGCGGAAGCCGACGCGCGGATGTACGAAATGAAGCTCAGCCGGAAGAAAGAGCGAGAAGTCCGAGAGCGGGATCCCCGGAGTTTCTGAGCAGGTCGTAGACGCCCCGCGCGGGCAGGCCCATGACGTTCGTGAAAGAGCCGTCGATTTCCTCGATGAAACGGGCCCCGTGGCCCTGGATTCCGTAAGCGCCGGCCTTGTCGCGCGGTTCTCCGGTCCCAACGTACCAGCGGATCTCCGGCTCGCTCATCGGCGCGAAGCGAACGCGGGTCAGGCCGGCGAGGCTAAGACCGGGCGATTTGCCGCGCCGCAGGTGGACGGCCGTCACGACGTGGTGGTCCCGTCCCGCGAGCTGACCGAGCATCGCGGCGGCTTCCCGGTCGTCGCGAGGTTTGCCGAGGATCAATCCGCCGAGGAACACGAGTGTGTCGGCGGCGAGCACCCAGCAGTGTGGCTCGCGCGCTGCCGCGATGGCAGCCTTCTCGGCGGCGAGGCGCCGGGCGGCGGCCTCGGCGGTCTCGCCGGGACGAACGTCCTCCGCGAGATCGACGGGGAGCACGGTGAATGGGATCGCGAGCGAGCGGAGGATCTCCGCGCGCCGCGGTGACGCCGACGCAAGCACCAATCTCGGATTTCGGATTTTGGATTTCGGATTTGGGGCCACGCCCGGGAATCTAGCTCAATTTCGAATTCGCAATTCGCAAATCATGATTCACAAATCGCAAATCGCAAATCACGAGTCTCCCCTAAGGGTAATACCCGCTGATCGTTCTCGCCTGGAGACTGGGGGGGTCGACCTTGACCTCGACCTTGCGCCACTGCTCCCGGTTGTCGGTGTTGGAAGAGTAGTACGTCAACAGGTACTGGCTGCGCAGGTCGTCGTTGATCTGCCGGTAGACGGCCTCGAGGTTGCGGGCGGAGTTTATGTAGAAGGTCTGGCCGCCGGTTGCCTGGGCGATCTTGTTGAGCTTGGACTTGACCTCGAGATCGGCCCCCGAAATCTTGAGCCCGATGCCGTACACGGCGATCCCGGACTTGCGCACGTACTCGAGCATCGTCTCGTAGTCGAACTTCGACGACGTGTCCTTGCCGTCGGTCAGGATCACGAGCGCCTTCTTGCCCTTCACGCCCGTGAACTCGTAGAGGCCGTAGATGATCGCATCGTAGAGGGCCGTGGATCCCTCCGCCCGCAGGCTCGACAGGGCGCGGGTCAGCTTGTCCTTGCGCCCCGTCAGCTTCGAGAGGAGTGACGGCTCGTTCGAGAACGCGACGACGAAAGCGCGGTCCTTCGCGCCGATCGAGTAATCGAGAAACTGGAGGGCCGCCTGCTCGGCGTCCGGCAGCGATGGGAGCATGGAAGCGGAGGTGTCGATCATCACGCCGATCGAGAGAGGCAGGTTCTTGACGTACTCGAAGCCTTCGATCTTCTGGGCGACGCTGTCCTCGAAGATCTTGAAGTGCGTGGCGTCCAGCGAACTGACCGGCCGCCCCTTGTCCGTCACGGTCGCGAAAATCTCGACGGCGTCGACGGTGACCTCCGACACGAACTGCGGCGCGTTGACGTAGCGCAGGTCCTCGGCCACCGTTCCGTCGTCGAGCGTGCCGAGGATGCGAACGTAGCCGAGCGACTTGGCGTCCTTGATCGCCACGGTCTGCTCGAAGGGCGGCTGATACAGCGTCGCAACGCGGGTCTCGTTCGAATAGAACTCCATCTTCTGCAGCGTCTTGCCCTCGGGAACGGAGGCGTCCGCAACGACCTTGGTCGGCCCCACCGCCTTCGATCCCTTCTCGGGCGACAGGATGCGGACGCGGAACACCTCTCGGCCTTCGTTGACGATGTACTCGTCCTCGCCAACTTGCTTTCCGCTGGCGCCGAAGGCGACGACCCGGACCGTCTGCTTGCGGGGGAGAGCTCCCAGGTTGAGGTCGGCGTCGAACGGGGCCTTGGTCCGGGTCATGACCTTGGCGCCATTGAGATAGAAGTCCACGGACCGGACGCCCTCCGACGTGCGTGTCTCGAAGCGCTGGAGCCCCGTGGCGATCTCCTTGGCCACGGGCAATATCGAGATGGTCGACGGCTGCAGTCCCGTGCCCTTGATCCGGTCGACCGCGACCCTGCCCTCGGCCCGCGCGGCGGCGGTCTCGGGCGTGGGAGCGTCGGCCTGCTCGGGAACGTTGAGCGTTTCGGCCAGGCGCCCTTCGGCGTTCTGGTTGCCGTCGGAGATCTTGAGGACGAGCTTGTACTCGCCGGGGTAGAGGTATCGGCGGATCGTCAGCGGAATCTTCGCTCCGGTGGCGTCGGCAACAGGGATGTCGAATCGGTACTTGAAGTTGTCCATGAGCCGATCGTCCTTGACGATCTCCCCGACGATGTCGATGTTGTAGAAGCTCTCCTCGCCGAGCGCCCGCGGCTTCAGCTCCGCCTTCGGCACGAGCAGAGACAGGTCCATGGCCAGCTTGTTGGAGCGCATCTCCGGGTAACGGATGAGCTTGCCGACGGCCAGGTCGGCAGCTCCTTCGTGAACGTCGGTCGTCATGGCAAGGATCTGGTCCACGCCCTCCGTCTCCACGACGGGCGGCTGGAAGATCTTGCTCTGGGAGAGCATGCCGAATGCGCCGGTGCCGAGCACGGCAGTCGTGGCGCTGATCGCCTGCTCGACGGTTCGCCATTCGAAGCAGCTCTGGATGTTGGGAACGCGCGCCCCGGTCGCCTGCGACCCGACCCCCACGAGCAGCACCCCGCGGCCGTCGAGGGGCAACCAGAGCTTGTACGGGCCGCCGCTGTTCTGCCGGTAGAAGATCAGGTAGGTCTTGGTCTTCAACGATTCGAGGTGCTCGTAGTACCAGATCTGGATCGGCACGTAGACGTCGTTGCATTCGATCGGGATCACGGCGTCCGGGCCCCCGTTCAGGACGTAAACCTTCGCGCGGTCGTTGTAGAGGTCCTTGAAGAGCTCGGTGGCCTGTTCGACGCGCCGGATGTAGGTGGCCTTGTAGTCGGTCCGAAGACCCTGCGCGTCCATCGAGCGGCGCTTCCAGAAGGCCTCGATGAACTGGTCTCGCTGATAGTCCTCGTGGATCTCGAGAAAGACCTCGCGCTCGTCGTCGGTGATGATGAGCGAGACGAGGGTGAGGAAGTCGCGGTACTTCTGGGAGAGCGCGTCGGTGAGCTGCCGGATTTCCTTGTTGGAGAGTTTCTTGCGCGCGGCAACGGGACCCGAAGGGCCGGGGGCGGCTGCCGGCGCGGGGGCCTTCCCCCCGGCCGGGCCTTCCACCGAAAGCGCTTTCGCGCCGGCGCCGCCGACGTTGGGGAACTTCTCGGCGAGCCGCCCCAGGTCCTCCGTCGGAACCGCGGGAGGGTTGCTGGCCGCGGCGTTGAGTTCCGAGGCCCCGCGGGCGGCGATGCTCGCGACGATGTGCGCGATGGCGCAGGCCTGATCGCACGTATGGGCCCCCGACGGCGGGCGACAGGCTTCCTGCGCCGTTCCGTAGTGCGACGCCCGCTCGAGAAGATCGCTCTCCGGCACCCCGGGATACCAGAGCTTTCTCGGCCCCCCGAACGTCGGCCGGTAGAAGAGGAACTGTAGCTCGGTGCGCGCCACGCCGGCGGGCGCGCGGAAGTACGTCCAGACCTCGACCTGCCGGAAGATCCCGGTGCAGTTCTGGAACTCCTGCACGGCGGTCGGCTCTCCCTGGCGTACGACGAGCCGGCCGGCGTCGCTCGCGAGCCCTCCGTAGACCGTCTGCGCCAGCTCGCGGTAGTTGTCGTAGCGCGCGTGGTAGGAGGGGCCGAGGGGATCCGGCAGGCCAGGCTGCTCGCGGCGCGCCCAGAACTCCTGCTTGAAGATCTCACGCTCGTGCGCCTCGGTCAGCTGCAGGAAGAGGTTTGCCTCGTCCGGGAGGATGATCGGGGCGACGTACTCCTCCAGCCATTTGCGGTCTTCGTCCGGCAAAGCCTTGAGTCGCGCCGAGCGCTCGGAGGCGGTCAGGACAGGAACCTTCCTCGCCGCAGATACGGTCGCGGGCGCCGCGCTCGCCGGTGCCCCGGGCGCGACTGCGGGGCTCGCCGGGGCGGCCGTCGTTCCCGAAGGTCCCTCGACCGACAGCGCCTTGGCCTTGGGGTCTCCGATCGTCGCCCAGCGGTCCTTGAGTTTTTCGATGCCCTCGGTCGTCACCGCCGGCGGCCGAAACAGGAGCTCTCCCTCCATCGCGCCGCCGGCCACGCTTTCACGGTTCTTCGTCTCCTCGTAAACCTTGTAGACCTCGCAGAGGTCCTGGCAAGCAAAGCAGGGATCTCCCTTCACCGTACGGCAGTCCATGGAGAGCGACTCGAAGGTCTTGCGGCAGGAACCGGGCAGGAACACGGCGGAATCCGAGGTGCCCGTCGTCCACAGCCGGCGGGCCGCCCCCGCCGAAGGGCGATAGAAGATGAAGTGGATCGTCTGCCGGCCCTGGGTGCCGAAGTTGTTGTAGGTCCAGATTTCGAGGTCCCGGAAAGTCTCCTGGCCGCAGGAGGGCTGAACGACGGATCCGGGCTCGCCCCAGCGAATCACCATGCGGCCTGCATCCTGTCGCCATCCGTCGTACTTGTCGTCGGCCAGCTGGCGCAGCTCCTCGTAGCGACGCCGATAGCCGGGGCCGAGAGGTGGCGGGAGGCCGGGCTCTTCGCGGCGAGCCCAGAAATCCTGTTTGAAGATTTCGCGCTGATAGGGCTCGGTGAGCGACAGAAAGATCGTCTTCTCCTGGGGCAGAATGATGGGCGCGACGAACACATCGAGCCACTGACGCTCCTCCGGCGGCAGCGCATCCGCCGCCGCGCCGGCCGAAACGGTCGGCGCGGCGGGCCCGAAGAGTGCGCCGCCTACGCAGATAAAGAGTACGAGAGCCGTTCGCGCCTTCATGGGACCGAGGATGGTAACTCTGTGCTTCGGCATGGCTATTCCTTGAAGAAATCCTTACGGCGTCGCCCGGTCCGGAGGGATAATTTCAGCGAGAACGCCCGAAGCCCCGCGCGCATGATCTATCTCGACAACAACGCCTCGACCCCGATCGACCCGCAAGTGTGGTCGGCGATGGCCGAGACGGCTTTCGTCCACGGAAACGCGTCTTCGGTCCACGCGGACGGGCAAAGGGCCCGGCGCGCCATCGAGGAAGCGCGGGAGCGTGTCGCGCGGCTCGCGGGCGTAGGCGCGGACGAGGTCGTCCTCACATCCGGTGGGACCGAGGCGAATGCCCTGGCCATTTTCGGGACCACCGCCTGGCGGCGCGGGCGCATCGTGATTTCCGGCGCCGAGCACCCGTCCGTGCGGGAGCCGGCGGCGCGGCTGTCGGAATCGGGCGGCTTCGAGCTCGTCACGGTCGATCCGGAACCTTCCGGCGCGCTCGAGCCCGAGCGGGTCCTCGCCGCCGTCACGCCCGACACGGTTCTCGTCTCGGTCATGGCGGCAAACAACGAGTACGGCGGGCTCTTCCCCGTGGCGGCGCTCGCCGAGGAAGTGCGGCGGCGCGGGATCCTCTTTCACACCGACGCGGTCCAGGCCGCCGGGCGCGTGCCCGTGGACGGGGTGGCCTGGGGTGTGGACCTGATGACCCTGTCGGCGCACAAGTTGCACGGGCCCAAGGGCGCCGGTGCGCTCTACGTCCGCCGGGGAGTGGCGCTCTCGGCGCACACGCCCGGAGGCGGGCAGGAACGCCGGCTGCGCGCCGGTACGGAGAACACGCTGGCGATCGTCGGCTTCGGGGTGGCAGCCGAGCTGGCTGCGCGGCGGCTCGTGCCCGAAGCGTCCGGGATCGCGCACCTGCGCGACCGTCTCGAGCAGGGGATTCTGGAAAGCATCTCGGGCACGCGGGCGCTCGGCGCCGCTGCGCCGCGCCTGCCGAACACGTCGGCGATTGCCTTCGCCGGTGCCTCGGGCGAGGCCCTCCTGATCCGCCTCGATCTCGAGGGGGTCGCCGTGTCGGTGGGTAGCGCGTGCTCGAGCGGAACGCTGGCGCCTTCACCGGCGCTGCTCGCGCTCGGTCTTTCCCGGGAGGAAGCCAAGGGCGCGGTGCGTTTTTCGCTGTCCCGCCTCACGACCGAAGACGAGATCTCCCGCGTGCTCGCCCTCCTGCCGGCCGTGGTTCGTGACGTGCGCGCGGGAGGTACGCCTTTGCCCGTCGCGGCCGCAGTCGCCGGGGTTCCCGGATGATCGTCGAGTGCGATCGGTGCCATGCGAAGTACCAGTACGACGAGGAGCGCTTTGGCGGAAAGGCGGCCAAGAAACTGCGCTGCTCCAAGTGCCATGCGATCTTCGAGGTCGTCAACACGCGGGCGTTCGAATCGCGGCCGGCCGTACGGCCTCCGGTTCGTCCGGACGAGACGATCGTCCGGCGCGGCGGCGAGGCCGCGCGCGAGGAGGCGGCGCGCCGGAGCCGGATCGCGGCGGCCGGGCGCCCGAAAACCCGGGAGCTCAAATTACCGGCCGAGCTGAAGCTCTCGCTGGCCGTGATCGCGGGCCCCGACGCCGGCAAGATGTTCGTGATCGAGAAGCCGCGCGTCGTCATCGGGCGAGAGGACGTGGACTTCGTCGTCGACGACCCGGAGGTTTCGCGCCACCACGCCGCCCTCGAGGTCGCGGGCGACCAGGTCGTCGTCGTGGACCTTGGTTCCTCCAACGGGACGGTGGTGGGCGAGGAGCTGGTCACCGAAGCGCCGCTCGAAAACCAGGGCGAGTTCACGATCGGCGGGTCGACGTTGATGCTGATCGTCACGCCGGCCTCCTGAGGGAGTTGCGAATTGCGAATTGGAAGTCGGCTTTACCAAGGAATTCACAACCGCAACTCACGACTCGCAAATCGCGAATCGCCAATCGCGGCCCGTGCCTGACTGCGCCGCGAGCATCGGATAGGCTTCCCCCATGCGCATCGCCGTCGCCATGTCCGGTGGAGTGGACTCCTCGGTTGCCGCGCTCCTGCTGAAGGAGGCGGGGCATGAGGTCGTCGGCCTCTCGATGCAGCTCTGGGACCACTCGCGGGCGGCGGGCCGGTCGGGGCGGTGCTGCACCCTGGACGATCTGGGCGACGCCCGTCGCGTCGCCTGGGCCCTCGGCATCCGGCACTACGTCCTGAACCTCGAGGAGGAGTTTCGGCGCGAGGTCGTCCGCCCGTTCGTCGCCGCGTACCTCGGCGGGGAGACCCCCATCCCGTGTTCGGCCTGCAACGCGAAAGTGAAGTTCGCGACCCTCTGGGACCGCGCCCGGGCGATCGGGTGTGAGGCGGTGGCGACAGGGCACTACGTGCGCGCGGGCCTGGACCCCTCGGGCGGCCGCGCCGTGCTTCGCAAGGGTCTCGACGCCGACAAGGACCAGTCGTACTTTCTCTACGACCTGACGGCCGAGCAGCTGGCCGCGGCCCGGTTCCCGGTCGGAGCCCTGAGCAAGGGTGAGGTGCGCGCGCTCGCGCGCCGCGCGAACCTGCCGACCGCCGACAAGCCGGAGAGCCAGGAGATCTGCTTCGTGCCGCCGGCAACGCGCGCGGGCGAGTTCGTTGCGGCCCACGCCGAGGCCCTCGGGCTCGGTCCCGTCCCCGCCGAAGGGCCGCTCGAGGACGCGAGCGGGGCGCGGGTCGGCACCCACGGTGGGCACTTCCGCTTCACCATCGGACAGCGACGCGGCATCGGCATCGCCGCATCCGAGCGGCTCTACGTGCTCTCGGTGGACGCCGCGCGCAACCGCGTCGTCGTGGGCCCGGGCGCCGGGCTCGAGGCGTCGGAGGCGACGCTCGGCTCCGTGAGGTATCTCGCGCCCGCTCCGGAGGGGCCCCTGCGCGCCCGCGCCCGCGTTCGGCATCACGCCCCCGAGGTGCCCGCGACGATCCATCCGACCGGCCCCGACACGGCCCGCGTGATCTTCGACGCGCCCGTGCGAGCCGTCACGCCGGGGCAGTCGTGCGTCTTCTATGAGGGAGACGTGGTCCTGGGCGGAGGGGTCATCCGGAGGTCTGCCTAGTTCGTCGGCGTATCTGTCGCCTCGGGCGCCGGCGGCTGGAAGTCGGAGCGAATCTCGCCGTACGTGCGCTCGTACAGGTCGATGTTCTGCTGGAGCGCTCGCAGCAGCTGGCGGGCATGGAAGGGTGTGGTGAGGATGCGGCTCATGACCTTGACGTCGCTCCTTCCGGGAACGACGCGACCGAAGTCGAGCACGAACTCGGTCGGGTTGTGCAGGATGTTCGCGAAGTTGACGTAGTGCCCTTCGGCGGTCGATTCGTCGATGGTGACCTTGACGGGCACCGGCTTGACGTCGCTCATGGCAGCCTCCGACCGACAGTCTATCGCCGCTGCTCCGCGCGCGAGCCCATGACGACCGACGCGGAGCCGGGGTACACTGACCCGGTCGTGCGTCGCAGGGTTCGCATCCTCCTGTTCTGTATTGTGACGGCCCTCGTCCGGGTCTCGCCCGTGGCGGGACAGGCCTACTCTCGCCCGGAGGCGTACACCACGAACCCTCTCGTGGTGGAGGGCGACCGCTGGTACCGTGCGCGCCAGGAAGGCCGGATCGGGGCGCGGGCGGCCGCGGGTCCGATCAACAAGGCCATCGCCGCTTACGAGGAGGCCTCGCGGGCCCCGGGCCTTCTGGAGGCGCGCTGGAAGCTCATGCGCGCCTTCTACTTCAAGGGGAAGTACACGGGGCTCGACGAGGAATCGCGTCTGGCGGTGTTCGCGAAGGCGAAGAAGGTCTCCGACGAGGCGATCGCGATCCTGGGAACGGCCCTCGAGAAGCGCGGACTGATCGGCTGGATCGAGTTCGGTCCCCAGGTGCTGGCCGGTCACCTGAAGGATCAGTCGGATGCGGCCCCGATCTACTTCTGGTCCGCGGTGAGTTGGGGCGAATGGGCCCTCGCGTCCGGAAAGCTCGATGCGGCCCGGACGGGAGCGGCCGACAAGATTCGCGACGACGCCCTCACCGTGATCGGCATCGATCCGGCCTTCGAGGACGGCGGCGGCTACCGGGTACTCGGCCGTCTCAATGACCAGGCGCCGTGGATTCCCTTCATCACCGGCTGGGTCTCGCGGGCCGACGCCGTCAAATACATGAGGATGGCGATGAAAGAAAATGGACTGAACTTCGCCAACCGGCACTTCCTCGCCGAAGCGCTCCACGGCGGCGACGCGAAGGAGCAGGCCGAGGCGGTGGCCCTCGAGGAAGGGCTCGTGGCGGATGCGCCTTCGCCGACCCGGGTCGTCGAGGAGCTCACGATTCAGGAAGAGGCGCGGCAAAACCTCGCGGCCTGGAGGACAGCCTCGTAGCGCGAGGGCGGCGGGGGAGCGACTCCAGGAGCTCTCGCGCCACGGCCCCGGTCACGGGGTGCCTCCACCCGGGTGCGATCTCGGCGAGCGGCGCAAGAACGAAGCGCCGTCCCGAGAGCCGCGGGTGCGGCAGGACCGGGTCCGGTCCGGGGCGCACCTGACCGCCGAAGTCCAGGATGTCCACGTCGATCTCGCGGGGTCCGTTAGGGAACGTGGGGGTGCGGCCCACCGAGCGCTCGATTCCCCGGGTCGCCCGAAGCAGACCGGGGGCCGATCCGGTCCACCGAATCGCGGCCACCACGTTCCAGAAATGGGGCTGGGCCGCGAAACCGACCGGATCCGTGCGGTAGAAAGACGAGACGGCGAGGATCGGAGCGGCGCGGGCAATCCGGGCGAGCGCTTCTTCGAGGTGCGCGCGGCGGTCGCCGCGATTGGAGCCGAGGCCGAGGTAGGCGATCCGCCCGCGTGCGGGCGTTGCCTCAGTACTCCTCTTCTTCTTCCTCGGCCTCGCGCGGCTCGTCGCCCTCTTCGAGCTCGTCGTCGTCGAGGTCGCTCTCTTCGGGCTCGGCCGGCGCTTCTTCGCCGAACTCGGGCGGATTTTCGTCCGGGATCGTCTCGAGCAGCGCCGAGCGACGCGCAGGCCGCGGCGCGGGCGGCGGCGCGTCATCGGACTTTGCGTTCTTCTGGTTGGCTCCACACTTGGGGCAGATCGGCTCGGGCTTGCCGAGGTTGTAGAACTTGGTGTGGCAGTGGAAGCACTCGTACTTTTTTCCGAGATCGGGCATTTCCCCCTCGAAAGGCGGCCAAACCTAGCACGCGAGTTTCCGGGGGTCAACCGAGGAGCGAATGCTAAGATCGCGGGGGTGAAGCCCGGCCGGATCCGCCCGTTCTTATTGCTCGCCGCGGCGCTCTGGATCGCTTCGCCGCGCCCCGCGCGGGCGCAGTTTCCATGGGCCGGCGCCCGAGCCAACGGCATGGCGGGCGCCGAGGTTGCCACGGTCAACGATGCGACGGCGGCCTGGGCCAACCCGGCCGCGCTCGCGGGCCTGAAGGGCTGGAACTTCGAGGCCTTCGGCGGCGGCGTTGCCCAGAATCGCAACAATCTCGTCGGAACGCTGACCACCCTCGCCACCCTGCCGTACGACGAGATTGCCGCCGGCGATCGGCCCGAACTCGTTCCCGTCCTCATCGGCGGAATCGCGAACCTGGCCCGGCCGGGCAGCAGCGTCATCTTCTCGGGCACGGCGGGCCTCGTCGCCTCGTACCAGGGCTTCGCCCTGTCCATAGGGGACGTGCCGTACGCGGGGATCTATCCGGTCATCGATCTTGAGCACGTGATCCCGGGAGGAGGGCCGGAGAACGGCCTTGCCTACAACACGACCGGCCTCGACCTCGTCGGCCTCTCGGCACGCGAGGTGCGGCTGGCGTATGGCCACCCGTTTCTCGGCGGGCTTCTCGAGGTCGGTGGCGCCGCCCGGTTCGTGTCCGGCGTGACGTACTTCGGCCGCTGCGGCGTCTTCAACGCGAGCTGCAAGGGCCAGGATCTCTCCGAGCTCATCAACGACGCCTTCAAGCAGAACGCTCTGACGAGCACCAATTTCACCTTCGATCTCGGGGCCCGGGCCAACTTCGGCATCGTCAAGCTCGGGATCCTGGGCGCGTCGCTGACCCAGCCGAGTTTCGACGTGGCCCCGGTCCCGGGAAGCCCGAGCTCGCTCCCTCTTCCGCGTCAGGTCCGCGGCGGCGTGGCCGTCGACGTACTCTCCTTCCTCACGCTCGCCGCCGACGGGGACTTCATCCAGAGCGACACGCTTGCGCCGGGGACGAAGAGCCAGCAGATGTCCCTCGGCGCCGAGGTGAACATCCCCCTTTTTGCCTTCCGCCTCGGCGCTTCCCGCGATTTCGCGGCTGCCAATCCCACGTGGGCATACTCCTTCGGCCTCGGGTTCGGGATCCCGATGGTGTCGGTCGACGCCTCGGTGACCTGGGGGCCGACGGGCGGCTTCAACTACAAGAACCCGAGCCGGGAGGCTCTGGGAGGCGCGGCCGGGGTGCGGGTCCACTTCTAGGGATTTCGGATTTCGCATCTCGTATCTGTGGAAGCGCGACGATGTTCCAGATTCTCGCCAGAGACGGGGCCTCGCTGGCCAGGCGCGGGCTTCTCGCGACCCATCACGCGGGGATCGAGACACCGTGCTTCATGCCGGTCGGTACGCGGGGCGCCGTAAAGGGCGTGGCTTTCGACCGGCTGGAAGAGTGGGACTGTCGCGTCGTGCTGGCCAACACGTATCACCTGATGGCCCGGCCGGGTCTCGAGCTGATCGCGCGTGCGGGGGGGCTCCACGCATTCATGGGCTGGCCGCGGGCGATCCTCACGGACTCGGGCGGTTTCCAGGTGATGAGTCTCTCCGACCACCGAAGCATCACGGAGGAGGGAGTCGAATTCCGCGCGCCCGAGGACGGTACGAAGCACTTCCTTACGCCGGAACGCGCCATGGAGCTGCAGTCGGGCTTCGGGGTGGACGTGGCGATGGCGCTGGATGTGTGCCCTGCCTTTCCGGCGGAGCGCAAGGAGGTCGAGGAGGCCTGCCGCCTGACCCTCGCCTGGGCCGAGCGCTCCAGGCGCTCATACCGCGGCCCCGGTCTCCTGTTCGGAATTCTGCAGGGCGGCACGCACGCGGTCTTGAGGAGACAGAACGCGGGTCCCCTCGCGGAGCTCGACTTCTCCGGGTACGCGATCGGAGGCGTGGCGGTCGGCGAATCGAAGGAGGCGATCCGGGAGGTCACCGAGCTTTCCGCGCGCCTGTTGCCGGACGCCAAGCCGCGCTACCTGATGGGTGTGGGCACGCCGGCCGATCTGCTTGCCGCAGTTCGGTCGGGTGTCGACCTCTTCGACTGCGTGCTGCCGACCAGGAACGGCCGCATGGGCCACGTCTACACCTCGCGCGGCGAGATCGCGATCAAGCACGAGCGCTTCAAGGAGGACCTGGCGCCGCTCGACCCCGAGTGCGCCTGCCCGGTCTGCGGCCGGCACAGCCGCGCGTACCTCCGGAATCTCTTCGTTCTCAAGGATTTCTCCGCGCCGATGCTGTTGTCCACGCACAACGTGTTTTTCTACCTCGCCTGGATGCGGACGATCCGGGGAGCCATCGAGTCGGGCCGCCTGGCTGCCCTCGCGGCGCCTCCCGAGGAAAAGATCCCGGAGGGCGGATGAAGGCTTCGACGGGTTGAGCGGCGCGGGGAGTTCGGGAGTAGGATTCCGCCACAGGAATGAAGCTCAAGGTCAACGGTACGGTGCACGAAGTCTCGGCGCCCGACGACATGCCGCTGCTCTGGGTCCTGCGCGACTTGCTCGGCCTGACCGGAACGAAGTACGGCTGCGGCATCGCGCAGTGCGGCGCGTGCACTGTCCACCTCGACGGCGAGGCCACGCGCTCGTGCGCGGTGCCGGTCTCGGAGGTCAAGGGCCGGGCCGTGACGACGATCGAGGGCCTCGCCCCGGGCCGCGCGCTCCACCCGGTCCAGCGCGCCTGGATCGAGGCGGACGTCGTGCAGTGCGGCTATTGCCAGCCCGGCCAGATCATGGCGGCCGCGGCCCTGCTGAAGATCACCCCGAAGCCGAGCGATGCGCAGATCGACGCTGCGATGGGACTGTGCCGATGCGGCACGTACCAGAAGATTCGCGAGGCCGTGCGCCTCGCGACCGAAGCTCCGGCGAGGGAGCCGAAGTCGTGAGGTTCGCCAGAGGCGTCAGCCGGCGGCGGTTCCTGAAGACGTCGGCGGGATTCGTCATCGGCTTCAGGGTCCTGCCGAATGGGAGGCTCTCCGCCCTCCAGGGGGCGCCCGCCGCTGCCCTGCCTCCGCCGAACGCCTTCCTGCGCATCGGCGAGGACGACACCGTCACGGTGCTGCTCGCGCACTCGGAGATGGGGCAGGGCGTCTGGACGACGCTCCCGATGATGGTCGCCGAGGAACTCGAGTGCGACTGGTCGAAGATCCGCGTCGAGAACGCGCCGGCGGCCCCCGTCTACGCCCATCCGGCCTACGGGGCGCAGATGACGGGAGGCTCGACGTCCACCTGGTCCGAGCTCGACCGGTACCGGCAGGTCGGCGCGATGGCACGCCAGATGCTGATCGCCGCCGCGGCCGCGAAGTGGGGCGTGGCCCCCTCCGCCTGCCGCGCCGAGAACGGCTTCGTGGTGTCGGGCACTCACAGGACATCGTATGGCTCGCTCGCGAAGGCCGCGCAGGCGCAGAAGCCTCCCTCGTCGGTAACGCTCAAGCAGCGCAAGGACTGGAAGATCCTGGGGAAGCCGACGAGACGCCTCGACTCCCCGCAGAAGGTGGCCGGCAAGGCCGAGTTCGGCATCGACGCGAGAGTACCGGGAATGAAGGTCGCTCTGGTCGCCCGGCCGCCGGTCTTCGGCGGCAGGGTGAAGGGCTTCCGCGCCGAAAAGGCGAAGGCCGTCCCAGGCGTACGTGCCGTCGTCGAGATCCCCTCGGGAGTCGCCGTCGTGGCGGATCACTTCTGGGCGGCGAAGGTCGGCCGCGAGGCCCTCGAGATCGACTGGGACCTCGGGACGGGCGCCAGCCTCGACACGGCGAAGATGTTCGAGCAGTACCGCGCCATGGCCGCCCACGACGGACTCAAGGCCGCAGCGGCCGGCGACGTCGGCCCCGCGCTCGCCTCCGCGGCGGCGCGCGTGGATGCGGAATACGAGTTTCCGTTTCTCGCCCACGCGGCGATGGAGCCGCTCAACTGCACCGTGAGACTCTCGCCGGATTCGTGCGAGGTCTGGGCCGGGACGCAGTTCCAGACGGGCGACCAGGCCGCGGCCGCCAGGATCGCCGGCCTGAAGCCCGAGCAGGTCTCCCTTCACACGACGTTTCTCGGAGGCGGATTCGGCCGCCGCGCCAACCCGGCCAGCGACTTCGTCGCCGAGGCCGTTCACGTCGCGAAGGCGGCCGGCGTTCCGGTCAAGGTCGTGTGGATGCGGGAAGACGACATGCGCGGCGGCTACTACCGCCCGATGTGGGCGCACAAGCTTTCGGTCGGCCTCGGGCCCGATAACGCTCCGGTCGCCTGGAAGCAGTCGATCGTGGGCCAGTCCATCATGGAGGGCACGCCGTTCGCCATGATGATCAAGGAGGGCATCGACGAGACTTCCGTCGAGGGCGTCGTCGATTCGCCTTACCTGCAGGCGACGCCGCACCACTACGTGGGCCTGCAGTCGCCCAAGTCGCCCGTGCCCGTCCTCTGGTGGCGGTCGGTCGGCCATTCGCACACCGCGTTCGTGATGGAGACGATGATCGACGCGCTCGCCGACAAGGCGCGGGAAGACCCGCTCGCCTACCGCCGCCGGCTCCTCAAGAACGCGCCGCGCCATCTCGGCGTGCTGAACCTGGCCGCCGAGAAGGCCGGCTGGGGCAAGCCGCTTCCGCCGGGGCGGTTCCAGGGGCTGGCGGTCCACTCGTCCTTCGGCAGCTACGTCGCCGAGGTCGCCGAGGTCTCGGTCGAGAAGGCGAAAGTGCGGGTCCACCGCGTGGTCTGCGCAATCGACTGCGGCGTGTGCATCAACCCGGCGGGTGTGGCGGCGCAGATGCAGTCGGGCATCGTGTTCGGTCTCTCGGCCGCCCTCTACGGAGAGATCACCCTGAAGGAAGGCCGGGTCGAGCAGTCCAATTTCGACTCCTATCCGATGCTCGAGGGCGGCGAGATGCCGAAGGTCGAGGTCCACATCCTCGACAGCGCCGAGAAGTCGGGCGGCGTCGGGGAGCCGGGCACGCCGCCGATCGCTCCGGCCGTCGCCAACGCCGTCTTCGCCGCCACCGGAAAGCGGCTGCGCCGGCTGCCGTTCCAGCTCGCGTAGGGGAGGGACGGAAGGCGACGCAGTGCAGAACCTCCGGGCACAGCCGTGTGGCGGGACGCCCTGTCAAGTCCCGACGTTGACCAGGACGCCCTCGAGCGGCTTCTTCTCGATGACCGGAACCTTCGCGCCGTCGGCGGGGTAACCGACGGGGATGAGCAGGTACGGCTTCTCGTGCGGCGGGCGGTCGAGGATGCGGTTCAGGAAGCCCATGGGCGAAGGCGTGTGTGTGAGGCTGGCGAGTCCCGAGAGGTGGAGCGCGGCGAGCAGGAACCCGCAGGCGATCCCCACGGATTCCGACACGTAATAGTTCTTCTGCTTGCGCGCGGTGCCGTCGTCGACGCCGCCGACGGCCGGCGCGGGCTCCCAGTCCAGGCGGAAGACGGCAATCAGGTACGGCGCGGTTTCGAGGAAGGGCTTGTGCCAGTCGGTGCCGAGGGGCGCGAGGGCCTCGAGCCACTCCTCGGGCATGCGGCGCTCGTAGCTGTCTTTCTCCTCGGCCTCGGCGGCGACGCGTATCTCGCGTTGGGTATGCGGGTCGGAGACGACCACGAACTTCCACGGCTGGCGGTTCGCGCCCGACGGAGCGCTCGCGGCGGCGCGGACCGCGTTCGCGACGAGGGCACGGGGCACGGGCTCGTCGGAGAAGTCGCGGACGGTTCGCCGTGTGGAGATGCGGGCCAGGAAGTCCTCGGACCGGGCGAGCATCTCCGCCGGGGCAAGGCGAGCGAAGGCGAGGGGCTCGAGGCGGGCGGCGTTCGTCATGCCTCTGTTATAGCCTTCCGCGGATGAAAAAACTCGTCTGGGCGATTGGAATATGGACGGCCGCCGCTCTGGCGGGTGGAGAGGACCTCCGCGAGCGGGCGCTGCGCCTTCACGCGAGCGCCATCGTCGTCGACACCCACGAGGACGTGCCGGAGCGTCTCGAGAAGGAGTGGGTCGACATCGGAGTGCGTGGAACGACAGGCCACACCGACATCCCGCGCTGGCGGGAGGGTGGCATGACGGGCGCGTTCCTCGCCGCTTACGTCAGCGCCGACTACGCGAAGTCGGGCGGCTCGGCGAAGAAAGCGCTGGAGTTCATCGATCTCATTCACCGCCTCGTCGAGGCGCACCCGAGGGACCTCGTCTTCGCCGACTCGGTGGCCGGGATCCGCCAGGCCAAGAAGGACGGCAAGATCGCCGCCCTGATCGGCATCGAGGGCGGCCACGCGATCGAGGACTCGCTCGGTGCCCTGTCCGCCTTCTATCGCCTCGGAGTGCGCTACATGACGCTGACGCACACCAACACGAACGCCTGGGCGGACTCGTCGGGCTCGTTCTTCGGTCCGGACCTGTACGACCCGAAGCCGTACGCCGTCCACGACGGGTTGACGGAGCACGGACGCGAGGTGGTTCTCGAGATGAACCGGCTCGGCATGCTCGTCGACGTGTCGCACGTCAGCGACAAGACGATGGCGGACGCGATTGCCGTCTCGAAGGCGCCGGTCTTCGCGTCGCACTCGTCGTGCCGCGCGCTCTCGGATCTCCCGCGCAACGTCACGGACGCCCAGATCAAGGCCATCGCCGCCGGAGGCGGCGTCGTGATGGTCAACGTGAGCTCCCTGTTCCTCGATCAGAAATCCGTCGACGCGTACGTCGCGGCGAAGACGGCGCTCCAGCCGAGGATCGCCGCGGTGCGTGAGCAGTTCAAGGACGACCCGAAGAAGCGCGACGAGGAGATCGCCAAACTGACGGCCACGATCCACTATCCCGACGCCGACTGGACGCTCGCGGCGGACCACATCGAGCGAGTCATGAAGATCGGCGGATCGAAGGCCGTCGGCCTCGGCACGGATTTCGACGGGATCGAGGATCCGCCCACCGGTCTGGAGGACGTCGCGAAGTTGCCGAAGCTGACGGAGGAGTTGCTGCGGCGCGGCCACTCCGACGCCGAGATCCGTGGCGTCCTCGGGGAGAATTTCCTCGCGTTCTGGGACCGGGTCGAGGCGGCGAAGAAGGTGATGCCGCCGAGGACGGAACCGCTCCCTTTCTCGAAACCGAATTAGGCTCCCGGGGCTCGAGCCCGAGGGTTGTATGATCCGTTCCCTATGATCGAACTTCTGCAGACTGCTCCGGCCCCCGGAGGCGCCGCGGGAGGGCTCGTCCAGTTCCTCCCGATGATCTTCATCTTCGTCATCTTCTATTTCCTCCTCATCGCGCCCATGCGCAAGAAGCAGAAGAAGGCGCAGGAGATGCTGGCCAAGCTGAAGAAGGGCGATGAGGTGATTACGGGTGGAGGCATCTTCGGGCGCATCACCGCGATCGACGAGGAGCGCGGATTCCTGATCCTCCAGATCTCCGACCAGACCAAGATCAAGGTGCTTCGCAGCGCGATCAGCGGCCTGGCCGGTGAACCGGATGCAACTACAGGCACGACAGCGAGTTAGAGAGAGCGCGTACTCCGAGGGACTTTCCGGCTCCTTTCGGCGGCGTCGACCCGCCGCTCGGAATGACAGCTGACGGCTCATTCCTGTAGACTCCGGCGTTCTTTTCGGGAGGGGTGTTTTGGCGAAGAAGCTCCGCTGGCGCATTGTGTTGATCGTTCTCGTCGTGGGAGGCGCAGTTGCCGGTTACGTGGCCATGGGCTACGCCCACGCGCGCAAGGAATGGACCGGGCCGGGCGGCCCGAGCCTCCGGGATGCTCTCAAGAGTGGCATCAAGTTGGGGCTCGATCTGCGCGGCGGCATCCACCTGGTCCTCCAGGTGAAGACCTCCGACGCCGTCAAGGCCGAGCGGGACGACGCCGTCGAGCTGTTGAAGGCGGAGACGAAGGACCTGAACGTCGGCGCGATGGAGTTGCCGACCGATTCCTCGTTCACGCTGGCCGTGACGGACAAGACGGACCAAAGCAAGCTCGAGGAGACGATCAAGCGCTTTCTGCCCGACTGGAACTACAGCACGGCCGGCGGAAAATGGACCTTCGCATTGAAGGATCCGGCGCGCCGCCAGATCGAGGACAACGCCGTCGCCCAGGCCGTCGAGACCATCCGCAACCGCGTCGACGAGTTCGGCGTCGCGGAACCGCTGATCGCCCGCCAGGGAGCCGACCGGATCCTCGTGCAGCTGCCGGGAATCGACGATCCCCGGCGCGTCAAGGACCTGATCAAGAACACGGCCTTCCTGGAGCTCTCGCTCGTCGAGGGCGGGCCGTCCACGCAGGCCGCGCTGCTCGCCTCGAAGGGCGGCAAGGTCCCCGACGACATGAAGCTGATCGAGGGCAAGAGCGACCCGGGAAGCCGTGAGCGCACCTATTATCTGGTGCGCAAGCAGGCCGTGATCACCGGGCGGGATCTGAAGAACGCGAGGCCGACGCAGGGCCAGTTCGGCACGTCGCACTCCGTCACTTTCTTTCTGACGGCCTCCGGATCCCAGAAGTTCGGAGCCGCGACCGGGGCCAACATCGGAAGGCACCTGGCCATCGTCCTGGACAACAAGGTGCAGTCGGCGCCGAACATCAAGGACCGCATCACCGAGCAGGGCGTGATCGAGGGATCCTTCTCGCCCGAGGAGGCCAACGACCTCGCCCTCGTGCTCCGGGCCGGAGCGCTGCCGGCCGGGCTGACGTACCTCGAGGAGCGCACGGTCGGTCCCTCCCTCGGCCTCGACTCGATCCGCAAGGGCGTGACCGCCTCGGTCGCGGGCGCGCTGCTGGTCTTCGTCGCGGTCGTGCTCTACTACCGGCACGCGGGCTGGAACGCCGTGCTCGCGCTGACTCTCAACGCCATCCTGCTGATGGCCGCGATGTCGCTCTTCGAGGCGACCCTCACGCTTCCCGGGATCGCGGGCTTCATCCTGACGATCGGCATGGCGGTCGACTCGAACGTGCTGATCTTCGAGCGCATCCGCGAGGAACTGCGCAACGGGCGTGCGCCGAAGGCGGCCATCGAGAACGGATTCGGGAAGGCGTGGTCCACGATCATCGACACCCACGCCACGGTCATCATCTCGGCCCTCTTCCTGCTGCAGTTCGGCACCGGTCCCGTCAAGGGGTTTGCGGTAACGCTCATCATCGGTCTCCTGATCTCGATGTTCACGGCGGTTTTCGTGTCGCACACGCTGTTCGAGCTCGTCTACGGACGCCGGCAGCACATCGATTCGATTTCGATTTAGAGGCCGGAGATGGAATTTTTCCGCCAGACAAACATCGACTTTCTCAAGTACAAGTGGCGGGCGATCCTCGCCTCATGGGCGCTGATCCTGCTCGGCCTCTTCGCCATCTTCGTGCAGAAGGGGCTGAAGTTCGGCATCGACTTCGCGGGCGGCACGCAGATCGCGCTCCGGTTCGCGGCGCGGCCCGACATCGACGCCCTGCGCAAGATATTGGACGGGACGAATCTCGGCGAGACCGGTATCCAGCGTTACGAGGAGGCTGACAAGAACGAGGCCCTGATCCGCGTGCAGCAGCAGCACAAGGAGGGCCGCGACGTCGCCGGCGATGTCTTGAAGGCGTTGCGCGCGGGCCTGCAGTCGCCGACCGATCCGGGCAAGGTCGACATCAACACGGAAGGCAAGGCCACGCTCGCCGCGCGGCTGGCGGCGGCCGATCCGGACCGCGTCGCGGGCCGCCCCGATGCGAATCCGGGGGACTACTACGGGCAAATCGCCGAGAGGGTCATCGCTCGCCGCTCGCAGCTCGGGATCTTTCGCTCGCCGGCGGACGTCGGCGCCGTTGCCGAGGCGTCCGCACCGGTGAAGGCCTGGTTTCAGGCGAACACCTATGCGGGGCCCTTCGTGCTCCTCTCGGCCGAGAACGTCGGGCCCCAGGTCGGTGCCGATCTCCAAAAGAAGGCTCTCCTGGCTGTCGTCTTCTCGACGATCGGCATGCTGACCTACATCGCCTTCCGGTTCCGGTCGGTGCCGTTTGGCGTCGGCGCGATCGTGGCGACCGTGCACGACACGCTGATCACCGTGGGCATGCTCGCCCTCTTCGGCCGGGAGTTCAACCTCGTCGTGGTCGCGGCGCTCTTGACGCTGGTCGGCTATTCCGTCAACGACACGGTCGTCGTCTACGACCGCGTGCGCGAGAACATGAAGACGCCCAAGAAGGAGGCGCTCGAGGCGGTCATCAACCGGTCGATCAACCAGACGCTGTCCCGGACGATTCTCACCGCGGGCGCGACCATGCTCGTCGTCGTCGCCCTGTACTTCCTGGGCGGCGAGGTCCTGAACACCTTTGCCCTGACGCTGATCATCGGCATCGTGGTCGGGACATATTCCTCGATCTACGTGGCGGCCGCGATCGTCGTCATCTGGAAGGACTTCAAGAACCGTCGAAAGCTCGCAGTCGTGCCTGCGCCCCCTCCCGCGGTTGCCTCGCCGGTCGCTCCCGCGAAGAAGAACTCGAAACGGCGCTAGCTCTGGCTGACAGCGGACAGCTGACAGCCGTCCTCTTCCGCGCTACCCTTCTCGGATCGTGATCCACTTCGAGGAGATCCTCGAGAAGGTCGAGGCCTACAACCCGGCCAGCGACCTCGACCTGCTGCGGCGCGCGTACGTCTTCTCGGCGCTCGAGCACAAGGGGCAGGTGCGCCGCTCGGGCGAGCCCTATCTGGTCCACCCTCTGAACGTGGCCTCGATCCTCGCGGATCTCAAGGCGGACGACACCTCGATCGTCGTGGGGCTGCTCCACGACGTCCTCGAGGACACGCTGACGACCCGGGAATCGATCGCCCAGCAGTTCGGCGCCGAGGTGGCCGAGCTCGTGGACGGGCTGACCAAGATCGGCAAGTTCTCTTACGTTTCGCGCGAGGAGGAGCAGGCGGAGACCTTTCGAAAGATGATCCTGGCGATGGTCTCCGACCTCCGGATCGTGATGGTCAAACTCGCCGACCGCCTTCACAACATGCGCACCCTCGGCTTCCTGCCGGAATCGAAGCGGCGCGAGATCGCCCGGGAGACCCTCGACATCTACTCACCCATCGCCCACCGCCTGGGGATGGGGAGCGTGAAGGGGGAGCTCGAAGACCTCGCCTTCCTGTATCTGGAGCCCGAGGACCACGAGCGGGTGCTGCGCGAGGTGGCGCGCCGGATGAAGGTCTCGGAGGGAATGATCGGGGAGATCCGGCGCCGCATCGAGGCCCGGCTCGCCGAAGCGGGCATCCCGGCCGAAGTCTCGGGCCGGATGAAGCGCTACTACTCGATCTGGTCGAAGATGAAGCGAACCGGCGTGGACGTCGCCCAGCTCTACGACATCCTCGCCTTTCGCGTGGTGGTCCCCGAGACGCGGGACTGCTACGCCGTGCTCGGCACGGTCCACCAGCTCTGGCGCCCCGTGCCGGGGCGGATCAAGGACTACGTCGCGATGCCGAAGCCGAACTTCTACCAGTCGCTCCACACGACGGTCATCGGCGAGACGGGCCAGCCCTTCGAAATCCAGATCCGGACCCGCGAAATGGATCTGATCGCGGAGCGGGGAATCGCCGCGCACTGGAAGTACAAGGAGGGGCGTCTCGGGCCGCACGCCGATGACGCCCGCTTTCAGTGGCTGCGGCAGCTCGTGGACTGGCAGAGCGACGTCTCGGATCCGAGGCAGTTTCTCTCGGCCCTCAAGGTGGATCTCTACCCGGACGAGGTCTACACGTTCACGCCCAAGGGCGAGGTCTTTGCCTTTCCCCGCGGGGCGACGCCGATCGACTTCGCGTACCGCATCCACACGGACGTCGGGCACCGGTGCGTCGGGGCGCGGGTCAACGGCAAGCTCGTGCCCGTGCGCACGACGCTGCAGAGCGGGGACATCGTCGAGATCCTGACGGCCCCCAGCCAGGTTCCGTCGCGGGACTGGCTCTCGTCGGTCGTGACGAGCCGGGCCCGCCACAAGATCCGGCACTTCATCCACACGCAGGAGAATCTCCAGGCCGTCGAGCTCGGGCGGCGGCTCTTTGAGCGCGAGTTGAAGAAGTACCGGCGGACGGTCAGGAAACTGGAGCAGGAGGGTAGCCTCGCCCGGGAGCTCAAGGCATGGGGATTCTCGCGGATCGAGGATCTGTTTGCGGCGATCGGGTACGGGAAGCTCTCGCCGAAGAACGCCCTCGAACGTTTCGTACCGGCCGAGGAACTGGCGCGCCCGGACCCCGACAGGAAGGAGTCGGCCGTCTCGCGGGTCGTCCGGAAGATCCTTCCCTTCGGCGTTTCGGACATCGTGGTGGTCGGCCACAACGACCTGCTGGCGGCGCTCGCCAAGTGCTGCAACCCGGTTCCGGGAGAGAAGATCCTCGGCTACATCACGCGCGGGCGCGGGGTCTCGGTCCACTCGGAGAGCTGCCCGAACGTGAAGAACCTCCTCTACGATCCGGAACGCCGCATCGAGGTCGCCTGGGCCGGCGACAAGCGCGCGTCCTACGCCATCGAGCTCGAGGTCGTGACCGAGGACCGGCCGGGCCTGCTCGCGGACGTGACCCAGGCGATCGCGGGGGAAGGTTCGAACATCCGGCGCATCGAGGCGCGCGTGGGTGAGATGCGCCAGGCCACGGTGTCCGTGTCGCTCGAGACGTCGGACTTGAAGCAGCTGGAGAAGATCCTGGGCCGTATCCGGGCGATCAGCGGAGTTCGGGACGTCATCCGAAAGTACAACGTCCCGAAGGGCACGGAGGGGGCCGCGAACTAGGATCCGGGCGGGGAGCTGGCGCTACGCGGTCTTCTTGCGCGGGCCGGCCTTGACGACTCTGCCCGAGCGGATGCATCGCGTGCAGGCGGAGACCTTGCGGGCCGCTCCGTCGACGACCGCGCGCACCGTCTTGAGGTTCAGGTGCCACTTGCGATTCGAAACGTTGTGCGCGTGGCTGACGCGATGCCCCGACATCGGAGTCTTTCCGCAAAAACGACAGTGCTGAGCCATGGTCTCCTCGTTCTCGGCTGGTCGCGCCGAAAAAACCCGCGAAGCCTACACCTCTCGTCGCGACGACGCAAGGAAGAACAGCTGGCCTTCGGCTTTTGAACCTGTCCGAGTGGCGTAAGTCTTTGCACCCCGGACGGTTTGAGCGCTTCATCTCTTGACTAGGCGAAAACCTTTTGCTATTTTGACAACCAGCCGAATTAACCAAAGGTCAAAGCCCGTAACCGTCTTCATTTTTTCGGTGGGGCGAAGCGTGCTGTTCAGAAAAACCAAGAACCTGGTGGGTCTGGACATCGGGTCCTCGGCAGTCAAGCTCGTAGAGCTGAAGGATGCCAAGGGCGGCGGTTTCCGACTCGTCAAGACGGGGCTCGAGACGCTGTCGCCCGAGGCGATCGTGGACGGCGCGATCATGGACTCGTCGCTGGTCGTGGACACCGTCAACCGCATCGTTTCCAGCCTGAACGTTCGGAATCCGGAGTTCGGGACCTCCCTTTCGGGTCACTCGGTCATCATCAAGAAGATTTCCCTGCCGGCGATGTCGCCCGAGGAGCTCGCGGAGTCAATCCGGTGGGAGGCCGAGCAGTACGTCCCCTTCGACATCAATGACGTCAACCTCGACTATGTCGTCCTCGAGTCGGGCGGCGGCGAGACGATGGACGTCCTGCTCGTCGCCGTCAAGAAGGACAAGATCTCGGACTACACCGGCGTCATCAGCCAGGCCGGTAAGACCCCCGTTCTCGTGGACGTGGACGCCTTCGCGCTCCAGAACGCCTACGAGGCCAACTATCCGGTCGAGCCGGGCCGGGTCGTCGCCCTGGTCAACATCGGGGCCTCCGTGACGAACGTGAACATCCTGTCCGGGGCCAACACGATCTTCTGGCGCGACATCTCCTTCGGCGGCAATCAGTACACCGACGCCATCCAGAAGCAGCTGTCGCTTTCCTTCGAGCAGGCCGAGGCCCTCAAGAAAGGCGAGAAATCGGGAGACCAGTCGCTGCAGGACATTCTCCCGATCCTGCGGTCTGTCTCCGACGACCTCGCGCAGGAGCTGCAGAAGACCTTCGATTTCTTCCTGGCGACGACCTCCACGGAGAAGATCGACCAGCTCTTCATCTCCGGGGGGGCGTCCCGGGTGGTCAATCTGGACACGCAGCTGAAGGAGCGGTTCGGGATCCCGGTCGAGATCCTGAACCCCTTCCGCCAGATTGACATCGCGGGCGCCGCGGTTTCGGGCGAGTGGCTGACGGACAACGCGCCGAGCCTGGCCGTGGCCGTCGGGCTCGCGATCCGACACATCGGGGACGAAGCCGCTTGATCAGAATCAATCTCCTCACCGAAGCCCGGGCGGCTGCTGCCAAGAAGAAGGGGCCGTCCCTCCCGACCGGAGCGCGGCTCAACAATCTGATCCTCGTGGGCGGCCTGGTGCTCGGCCTCATCTACATCGGCACGATGGCCCTGGTCCTGACCTCCCAGCGCCGGCACCTCAACGAAGAGATCGGCCGGGCGAAGGAAGAGGTCGCGCGCTTGAAGTCGATCATCGACGAGGTCAAGGGCTACGAGGACAAGAAGAAGAGCCTCGAGGAGAAGATCTCGCTGATCAACAACCTCAAGACGAACCAGAAGGGCCCTGTCCGCCTCATGGACGAGGTGTCCAAGGCGCTGCCCGATCTGGTGTGGCTGACGGAGCTCCAGGCGCAGGGCAATCTGCTGACCCTGAAAGGCAAGACGCTCTCGCCCAACGCGGTGGCGACCTATCTCGAGAACCTCAAGAAGAGCCCGTATTTCGCCGAACCGGTGTTCAAGAACCTGGGCCGCGAGTCCGGCCCGCAGGGCATCTACGGCTGGGAGATGACGGTCATCTTCACGTACGGCAAGCCGGGCGCGGATGCCAAGGCGCCGGGAGCGGCGAAGACACCGGCGGGTCCGCGGGGCCGGGCGGGTGCCGCGGCCGGAAAGCCGGGGGCATAAGGCCATGGCCGTTTTCGGAATCAACGTCGAAGAAAAGCCCTGGTACTACGCCCTGAGCGTGGGCCTGGCGGTCGGCATCGCGCTGGCCGGGGCCGTGCACTGGTTCTGGTTCAAGCCCCTCGGCGAAGAGATCACGAGCAAGAGGACCGAGCTCGAAGGGCTCAAGCAGGAGATCGAGAAGGGGCGGGCGGCCGAGCGCAAGCTCTCGCAGTTCCGCGAAGAGGTCAAGCGCCTCGAGCTCGAGCTCTCCAAGCTCCTGCAAATCCTGCCGTCCAAGCGCAACACCGAAGAGCTCATCAAGCGCATCGAGACGTTGACCCGACAGGGCGACTTCACGCTGAAAAAGTTCACACCGGGAGAATTCCAGCAGAAAGACTTCTACGCCGAGTGGCCCATCGACATTCAGGTGGAAGGCACGTACCATAATCTGGCCCTCTTCTTCGACCGAATGAGCCGGTTCTCGCGCATCGTCAACGTCGAGGACTTGAAGATCACGGCATTGAACGACGTTGCAGGCAAATCCATTGCCGCCAACTTCGTGGCGAAGACCTTCATCTACACGGGCGACGAGGTCGGGCAGGGCACCGCAGGCGGACCTGCCGGAGCGGCCGGCCAGCCGCCGGGCGGGCCCAAGCCCGCGGGCGCCGCCAAGTCGGCGCAGGGACTCAAAGAACGCGCCGAAGGGCGGGGTGTCGAATGAGGCGACTCCTGCTCGCCCTCGCGCTCTTGGCCGCAGCGGCCGCTCCGGACCTCGCGCAGCAAGCGGCTGCGCCGGCGCCCCAGGCGACCAAGCCCGCGGTCATCGCTCCGGTGCCCGAATCGCCGGGGCAGTCGATGATCGAGCAGGAAGAGTCGGCCCTCTCGGGCCGCGCGTACTCCTACGATCCGGCCGGCCGTCGCGATCCGTTCCGCTCGCTGCTCGTTCGCGAGCAGAACAGGGCCGGCGTCGACAGACCGCCCGGGATCGCGGGCATCTCGATCGACGATCTCGTGGTTCACGGAATCTGGAAGACGAAGGCGGGCTACATCGCCCAGATCCGCGCGACCGACAACAAGAGCTACCTGATCAAGGCCGGCGACCTTCTCTACGACGGGGAAGTGACCCGCGTGGGGCCGAACGAGGTGACGTTCCGGCAGAACCTCAACGATCCACAAAGCGTGAAGCCATTCCGGGAAGTGACCAAGCAACTCAATGCGACGGTCAAGCCGTGAGGACTCGGTGAGCATGGTATTCCGCGCGACGGGAGGAACGATGCGAATGGCATTCCGGGCAACTGCGACGGCCACGGCGCTTGCGCTCGCGTGGGCAGCCGCCGTGGGCTGCTCCTCGAGGGGTCAGGCGACCAAGAGTGCCGCCTCTGCCGCGCCGGCCGCAACGCCGGCAACGGCCACAGCCGCGGCGCCGACGGCCGCGACTCCCGCCTCGTCGAAAATCACGGAGGCGGCGTTCAACGAAGATGCTGACGGCGCCCGCGTCGTCCTCACCGCGAACGGCCCTCTGCTCTACACCTCCTACGAGCCCCGGCCGAACCTGCTCGTCGTCGACCTGCGCAACGCGTCGGTCGCGGAAGGATTCGCGGCCCCCAGGGCCGCTGGCGGAATCGTCGAGGCGATCAAGTTCGAGGAACTGGACGAGCTCGGCAAGCGCACGACGCGCCTGTCGATAACCCACAACGCGAACGCCCACGTGGATCTGCGCTCCGTCGGCCATGGGCTCGCCATTGCCTTCACGAGCCCGGTCGCAACGGCGGAAGCCGAAACACCGGCGGAAACGCCGGTCGTCACCACCCAGGCTCTGAGCGATTCGCCGCCGTCCACGCAGCGGTCGGCCGCGACGGAACCCGCCGCGCCCGCGGTCACCGCGGCCGCGTCGCCATCGGCTCGCGGCGAGATGGCGCATGCCCTCGAGAAGGTGACCGCCGAAACCCGGGGTGGTCGCGTGGCGATCATGCTGCTCGGGGACGGATGGTTTACGGCGAAGGACTTTGCCCTCGCCAACCCGCCTCGGATCGTCATCGACCTGCCCGGCGTCCGCAACGAGGTGAAGCAGAGGACGATCGCCGTCAAGGACGACGTCGTGACCCGCGTCCGTATTTCCCAGTTCCAGACCTCGCCGGAATTCGTGACACGCGTCGTGGTGGATCTCGCCAGGCCGATGCCGCATGCCCTCGTGCCCGACGGCGAGCGGCTCGCGGTCGTCGTCGGTCAGGCGCCGGCCGTCGTCGATGCGGCGCCGGCAGAAGCGGCCAAGGCCGAGGCGCCGCCGGCCGCCCCGACGCTCGTCGCTGTCGCTCCGCAGGCCAGTCCCGAGCCGGTCGCCACCAACCCGCAGCCTGACGTGCCGCCCCTCCCGGCGTCGGCCGCAGCCGAGCCGGTCGCTGCTGCGACGCCTCCCGTGCCGCCGCCCCCGGCAAACCACGACACCGCGCCGGCCCCGACTACCGAGGCCGTCGACCAGCATTCCGCTTCCGAGCCGCAGCCGGTCGCAGCTGCCCCGGCCCCGGCCCCGGTCGCGGCGCCACCGCCAGCGCCGCACGTCGAGCCGGTGGCGGTCGCCGCGGCGCCGCCCAAAGCCTCTCCGGCACCGCCGCCGGCTGCACCGAAGTCGGCGCCCAAACCGGCACCGTCCCGGGGAGAGGCGCTCTTCGAGGCGGCAGCCGCGCAGCTCGACCAGAGCCAGACCACACCGGCCGGGTCCGGGACCGCCTACAAGTCGAGGACGATCTCGGAAGCGCAGAGCCAGTTCACCGGTGAGCCGATCTCGCTCGACCTCAAAGACGCCGACATCAAAGACGTCTTCCGGACGATCTCGCAGTTGACGGGCCTGAACATCGTCATCGATCCGGACGTCCGCGGCACCGTGACGGTGCAGCTCGAAGACGTGCCGTGGGATCAGGCTCTCGATCTCATCCTGAAACAGAACGGCCTCGGCTACGTGCTCGAGAACAACATCATGCGCATCGCGACCACCGCGAAGCTCCAGGCCGAGGAGTCGGATCGGGCCCGCCTCGCCGAGGCCCGGCAGGCCTCCGAGCCCGCGCGCACCGTAATCAAGAAGCTCTCCTACGCCAAGGCCGGCGAGATCGTGCCCGTCCTGCAGAGCGTGATGTCCAAGCGCGGCGCGATCGTCGTGGATCCGAGGACCAACACGCTCATCATCCGCGAGATCCCGACGTATCTGCCGGCGGTGCTCCAGCTGATCGACAACCTGGATACGGCAACGCCGCAGGTCGTCATCGAGTCGCGGATCGTGGAAACGACCAAGAGCCTCGGCCGCAGCCTCGGCATCAACTGGCAGGTGCGCGGCAAGGCCGACAACGAAACGGGCAACACCACCAATTTGATCTTTCCGAACACGGTCAGCGGTGGCCTGAACGTCGGGCTCGGCAACGGACCGACGGTCGCCTCCCTCGTCCTCGGCAACATCCTGAACACCTTCAATCTGGACATGGCTCTGACGGCGGCCGAGAACCAGGGCCTCCTGAAGATCATCTCGTCGCCCAAGGTGACGTCCCTGACGAACACGCCGGCGCTGATCCAATCGGGCGTTCAGATCCCCGTGCAGACGACCGTCAACAACACGACGACCGTCATCTACGTGGACGCCACGCTCAAGCTCGACGTGACGCCGCAGATCACGGCAGAGGGGACCGTCCTCTTGACCGTGAACGTGACCAAGCGCGAGCCGGCCGTCGCGCTGAACCTGTCGCTCGGCCAGAACGTCCCGCTGACGATCCGCGAGTACCGCGGCCAGGTGCTCGTGAAGGACGGCGGGACGACGGTCATCGGCGGCATCTTCCAGATCAACGACCAGGACCAGTACAACATGATCCCGGGGCTGTGGAAGATTCCTGTCCTCGGAAACCTTTTCAAGAACAAGACGCGGACCGAGAAGCACGATGAGCTGCTGATTTTCATCACGCCCCGCATCCTCCGGTCCTAAGGGAGAACGGCCATGAAGTCGAAGGTTCTGTTGGGAGTCGGTCTGGCAGCCATCCTGGCCGCGGGGTCGGCCTGCACGAACACGCAGGGGACGACGGAGTCTCCCGTGTTCGTGACGGTCAACATCGAATTGCAGCCGGGGTTCGTCAACGTCGCAACGCCCGCGGCGGTGCAGATCAACACGATCACGTTGCAGTCGAGACGCAAGAATCCGGACTCCGTCGACACGCTCGGGTATTCGGACGTCCAGGTCAACAACTACACGGTGACCTACAGCCGGACGGACGGAGGCACGCAGGTTCCGCCGATGCAGAGCTTCGCGTGCGGCGTGCTCCTGCCTCACGACGGGAGCGCGACACTCTCGAACTACCCGGTGATGTACGCGAGCGCCGTCCAACAGTCGCCGTTCGACCAGCTTCTGCCCTTCAACGGCGGGATCGACCGGCAGACCGGCAAGGACGAAATCGACACGGCTTTCAACATCACGTTCTACGGGACGACGGTGTCCGGAAAGCGCGTCCAGAGCGATACCGCCAGCGGCATCCTGATCTTCCGATACGCCGCGACGACCCAATCCTCGAGACAGGCGAAGTAAGGGGGACCCATGCGCCGGATAGCCATCACACTGATCCTGGTTGCTGCCGTCGCAGGCATGTATTCCTGCGCCGCGGACGCGCCAACCGCGCCCAAGCCCGGATCGGGAGGCGGAACGCCGTCGAGCGCCGTGTCGGTGCAGCTCTACACGAACGACGCAAACCCGAAGGCGGGAACGTGTACGCAGATCGAAGCCCTCGTGGCTCTGAACGGCGGATCGGTTCCCGACGGCACGGACGTCAACTTCACGACCGACTTCGGGGCCTTCGGCCAGAACGGCCTGCCGCTGGTGTCGGTCGAGACGTCCAACAACGTCGCGACCACGGCCCTGTGCGGGTCCGGAGCGGGTCCGGCCAAGGTGAAAGCCCAGGTGACGATCGCCGGGAAGACCAACTCCGCCAGCCTGCCGATCAATTTCCAGCCCAGTTCGGCCACGCTTCCCTACGTCTCGTTCTGCAGTCCGAGTTTCGGCCCTACCACCGGCGGGACGAGCTTGACTTTGAACGGCGGGCGCTTGTCCAGCACGACGCGGGTGCAGTTCACGGCCAACGGCGTAACGCGAGACGGCATCATCACGGCCGTCTCCGCGAACGGGACGTCGGTCACCGTGCAGACGCCTGGATTCCCGGAACTCTCGGCGCCGGCGACGCCCGCGGCGATCACGATGACGCTGCTCGCCGTGCCGACGTCCCTGGTTCTTTCGCTGCCGAGCTGCTTTGCCTACGGAAACTCGGAACCCGGCATCCCGACGGTCAGCTCCCTGCTGCCTTCCTCGGGGACCAACGAAGGCAAGACGCGGGTGACCATCATCGGTTCGGGCTTCTCGACGGCGGGCGTCCAGGTGTTCTTCGGGTCCGTCGAGGCGACGGTCGTGTCCGTCTCCTACAACCAGGTCGTCGTGCTCTCGCCGCCGGCCTTCGGCGCGGGGGCTCCGAATCTGAATCAGACCGTGGCGGTGACGGTGAAGAACATTGGCTCGGGCGTCACCTCGAACGGCGTCGACTACCGCTACACGCCGGCGGTCCAGCTCACGGCGATCAGCAACAACACCCAGCCGGGCCAGGGGCCGTTCGTCCCCGTGACCATCTACGGCCAGGGCTTCCAGGCTCCGGTGGCCGTCAGTCTCGCCGGATGGGCGGCCAGCATCGTCTCCGTCTCGGCGACCGAGCTCGTCGTGGTTCCGGGGCATCCCCTGGCCAGCGGATGCGCCGACGTCGCGGGCGACGTGACCGTGACGAACATCGACACCGGCGATTCGGCTTCCGGCCTCAGCTTTACCTACGTCGTGCCGACTCCCATCATCACGAATGTGAACCCGGCCTTTGGTCAGCCGGGCACCAGCGTGACGATCACCGGCACGAACCTGCCGCTCGCCATCAGCGACGCGGAGGTCAGGATGGGTACGACCCTCGCGGGCGTCACCGCCGCATCGGGCACCGCCATCACGTTCACGGTTCCCGACACCGGAACCGCGGCGCCCGTCTGCAGCGGCAGCGACTCTCCGGGTACGCCCGAGACTGTATCGACCCTCGACATCACGGTGACGAGTCGTTCGACTTCGTGTACGGTGAAGCTGCCGCAGGCCTTCCAGTACCAGTTGCCGTGCGTGCCGCCGCCGACCCCAACGCCGTAGCGAGAATCGCCGCCCCCTCCGGGGGGCGGCGTTGCTTTTCTCACCGTGGCTGACCCGACGGCCGAAGCCCGCATTCGCGATCTCGAGCGCCGACTCGACCTGGATCCGGGCTCGCGTCTGTTCGTTGCGCTCGCCGAGGAATACCGCAGGATCGGGAGAGCCCGGGATGCCCTGTCGTGTCTCCAGAAGGGCCTGCTGGCGCACCCCGGCTACATCGCGGCGCAGGTCGCCCTCGGCCGTGCGTATCTGGAGGCGAACCTGCCGACCGACTCGATCGCGACCTTCGCGAAGGTCCTTCAGGCAGATCCGGCCAACCTGGTCGCCGCAAAGTCGCTGGCCGACATCCATCTCTCCCGCGGTGACAACCTCGAGGCCCTCAAGAAGTACAAGCTGTACCGGGGAATCTCCGGCGACCGGAAGGTCGACGAGGTCATCGCCCGCCTCGAGCCCCTGGTCGCTCCGCGGCCGGTCACGCCGCCCCGTTCGGCCGCGCCCGCGGAGCCGCCGCCCCCGCCGCGCTTCCAGGAGACCGACAAGTCGCGCCGCCGCTCCGGCCAGCGGCTCCCGGAGTCGAGCGCGATGCCTCCGCTTGCGGAGCCGTTCGAGCTGACCTCGGTTCCTTTCGAGATTGGCGAAGACTCCGGCAAGTCCAGGACGGAGGAGCCGTTCCCCTTCGTTCCGACGCGCGATGTGTCTCTGGCCCCGGCACCGCCCGCCGCGCGGCCGACGCCGCCCGCGCAGGAACCGGATGCGGCTGGCCGACCGGCGACGGCGACCGAGCCCCAGGTTTCCGCGCCGACTTCGCCTGCGCCGCCACCCGCGACGGTGCCGGAGCTCCCGCCCGCTCCGCACTCGCCACCGCAGGCGCCGCCGCCGGCCGAGCCGCCGCCTCCGGGCCGGCCCACGGGCCGAGCACTGGCCGATCTCTACTATGCCCAGGGCCACTACGCCGAGGCCCTGCAGATCTACGACGACCTCGTCACGCGGCATCCTTTCGACGAGGAGTTGAAGCGCATGCGGCGCGATGCGGAGGCTCGACTGCTCCCGGCCGCCTCGGCGCCGGCGGCCGCCGCGTCCGACATCGGCCTCGAGCGTCGCCTGGCCCGGATCCGGGCCCTGAAGCAGTGGCTGGCGCTCGTCCAGGCCGGATGATCCAGACCCCCGGTCCGTGACATCATTCGCTTCGGATGAACGTCTTTCAGGATAGTCTGCGCCGGATCGCCGAACGGGTGGAGGGAACGCGAGCCGTCTCTCTCATCGGGCTCGACGGGATCGCGATCGATTCCTACGTCAGCGCCGAAGGCCTCCCGATGGATTCGCTCGCCGCGGAGGCCGGCTCGCTCGTCAAGGCGGCGCGCGCGACCCGGGCCCTGGCCGACCACGGAGAGGTGGAGCAGATGACTGTGGCCTCGGAGCGGTCGGCCGCGGTCCTGTGCCGCGTGACGGAGGAGTATTATTTGCTCCTCCTGTTGGCCCGGGACGGCAACTTCGGCCGGGGTCGCTTCGAGCTCCGGAAGGCCGCGGCCGCGCTGGAGAAGGAGCTGCTCTAGGACATGCTTTCTCTCAAGGAGATCCGGGAGCTGATCGATCTGGTCTCGGAGCGCGGCCTCGCAGGTCTCGAGATCGAGAGGGCCGGGTTCCGCCTTCGCATCGACGGCCGCCGTCCCGAGGCGCCGGCCAACCCGGCGTCACCGGCATCGGTGCCGGTTCCGCGCGCGGCGGCTGTTGCCGTGGACGGGCCCGAGCCTCCATCGGTCCCCGCGGAAGACGTCCACGTGATCACCTCGCCGATCGTGGGGACGTTCTACCGATCGGCGTCGCCGGAGGCGGAGGCATTCGCCGCGGTCGGAACGAAGATCGCCCGGGGCAAGATCCTTTGCATCATCGAGTCGATGAAGCTCATGAACGAAATCGAGTCGGACGTCGACGGCGAGATCGTCGCCGTCTATCCGCGCAACGGTCAGCCCGTGGAGTACGGCGAAAAGCTGTTCGCCATCCGCCTCGCGGCCTGAACCCGGGACCCGGACGTCCCGCATGTTCAAGAAGATCCTCATCGCCAACCGGGGCGAGATCGCCCTGCGGGTGATCTCGGCCTGCCGCGAGCTCGGGATCCGCACCGTCGCGATTTACAGCGAGGCGGACCGGGACGCCCTCCACGTGCGCTACGCCGATGAGGACGTGTGCGTGGGTCCGTACCCCTCGGCGGCCTCGTACCTGAACATCTCGGCGATCGTCTCGGCCGCGGAAATCACGGAGGCCGATGCCATTCATCCGGGCTACGGGTTCCTCTCGGAGAACGCCTACTTCGCCGAGATCCTGCAGGACTGCCACATCGCGTTCATCGGCCCTTCGCCGGACGCGATCCGCAAGATGGGGGACAAGTCCCTGGCGCGGCGCACGGTGGCCGCGGCGGGCGTGCCCACCGTGCCGGGCTCGCCCGGGCCGCTCGAGTCGGTCGACGAGGCGGTTGCGTACGCCAAGAAGGCCGGGTACCCCGTGATCCTGAAAGCCTCGGCGGGAGGAGGCGGCCGCGGCATGCGCGTGGCCCGCGACGAGCGCGAACTCTCGGGCGCCTACGAGACGGCGCGTGCCGAGGCCGAGAAGGCGTTTGGAAACGCGGACGTGTACCTCGAGAAGTACATCGAGGAGCCGCGCCACATCGAGTTCCAGATTTTCGGGGATTCCCGGGGCAACGTCCGCCACCTCGGCGAGCGCGAATGCTCCGTCCAGCGCCGGCACCAGAAGCTGATCGAGGAGGCCCCCTCGGCCGTCCTGGACGAGCGGCTGCGGCGCGAGATGGGGGAGGCCGCGATCGCGACCGCCCGCGCGGTCGGTTACGTCAACGCGGGCACCGTCGAGTTCCTTCTCGATGCCGACGGGCGGTTCTACTTCATGGAGATGAACACGCGACTCCAGGTCGAGCACCCGATCACCGAGGAGGTGATGGCCCTGGACCTCGTGAAAGAGCAGATCGCGGTGGCGGCGGGCGCCCCGCTCTCGTTCGCGGAACGGGACACCGCGCCCCGGGGGCACGCCATCGAGTTCCGGATCAACGCCGAGGATCCCGTGACCTTCACGCCCTCGCCGGGCCGGATCGTCTCGTTCCACCCGCCCGGGGGCCTTGGCGTGCGCCTGGACACCGCGGCCTACCAGGGCTATCTCATTCCGCCGCACTACGACTCGCTGATTGCCAAGCTCATCGTCTGGGGGCGGGACCGCAACGAGGCCATCGGCCGGGGGCGCCGGGCCCTCGATTTCTTCGTCATCGAGGGCGTGAAGACGACGATCCCTCTGCATCGGCGCATCCTGGACGACCCGGACTTCATCGCTGGCCGGCTGTCGACCCGTTTCATGGAACGGTTCGCCGCAAAGGGGTGAAGCTTCCACCGGTCTACGCCATCACCCGGGGCGACGCCTCCGACGCGGGGAGCGTGCGCGACGACGCCCGACGGCTCCTGCGGGTCGGCGTACGCGCCATCCAGGTGAGGGAGAGGGCGTTGCCCGACCGGGAGCTCCTGGCCTGCGCCGAGGCGGTTGCAGGCGATGGCCGGGCCGTTCGCGCCGCGGTCCTCGTCAACGACCGCGTGGACGTTGCCCGCCTGGCGGGGGCGGGTGTACACCTCGGCGAAGACGACCTCCCGGCGGCGCACGCGCGCGCGATCCTCGGTCCCGGGGCGATCGTCGGCGTCTCGACGCACGACGAGGAAGCGGCGTGGCGGGCCTTCGGGGACCCGGCTGCCGACTATGTCGCCTTCGGCCCGGTCTTCCACAGCCCGACCAAGGCCGGCCGGTCCGCCCGGGGCCTCTCCGCGCTCGCCCGGGCGGCCGCGGGCAAGACGAAGCCCCTCGTGGCCATCGGGGGCGTCACGCCGGACAAGCTCGACGAGGTCTGGAACGCGGGCGCCGATTCGGCCGCGATGATCGGAGGCCTTTATGCAGGCGGGCGAATCGAGGACAATGCCCGGCGCGCGCTCGACCTCGGGCGGCGGCGGCGCCGGCCGGGCCGGATCTACCTCGTCGGATTCATGGGCAGCGGCAAGAGCACCGTAGGCCGCCGGCTCGCCGAGAGGCTTTCCATGCCCTTCGTGGATCTCGACGACGAGATCGAGCGCACTTCGGGCAAGACCATCCGGGCCCTCTTCGAGCAGTCCGGAGAGGAGGCGTTTCGCCTTCGGGAGGCCGCGTTTCTCGAGGGAACGGAGTCCCTGCCGGCCGCGGTCATCGCCACGGGCGGAGGCTGCTTCGCCCAGGAGGCGAACCGGCGCCGGATCGCCCGGCTCGGGACGTCGGTCTTTCTCGACGCGTCCCTGGCGGCGGTCCGCGAGCGCCTGCGCGGAAAGACCGATCGCCCGCTGTTCCAGACTCCCGAGCAGCTGGCAGGCCTCTTCGCCGCGCGCGAGCCGTTCTATAGAATGGCTCGGGTCTGCGTGAACCTGGCCGGAACCGAGTCGATCGACGAGGTCGCGGACCGGGTCCTCATCGCGCTCGACGACGCCAAGACGCCGCCTCTCGAAAAGGACGCATGCGCTACCTGATCGTGTCGGACATCCACTCGAACGACGAGGCGCTCGCGGCGGTCTTCGCGCGCGTGCGGCGCAAGCGTTTCGACCGGGTCGTCGTCCTTGGCGATTTCGTCGGATACGGCGCCAATCCCAACCAGGTCATCGACCGGATCCGCAACGTCCGCAAGCCCAAGCGCCTGATCCGCGGGAACCACGACAAGGTCGTCTGCGGCGTGGAATCCGGAGATCTCTTCAACCCCGTGGCGCTCCAGGCGGCGCGCTGGACCACCGAACGGCTCACGCCGCGCAACCGCAAGTTTCTCGAAGCCCTTCCGCTCGGGCCGGTTTCCGTGGACGGAGCCTTCGTCGTCTGCCACGGCTCCCCGCGCGACGAGGACGCGTACATTTTCACCGACTACGACGCATACCTGAACTTTCGGGAGACCGAGGCCTCCGTGTGCTTCTTCGGCCACAGCCACATCCCGTGCGTTTTTACCCTGGAGCCGCACGGAATCCTCGTCGAGCTCGTGCAGGGGGATCGTCTGCGATACCCGCTGAAGAAGGGACTGCGCTACCTCATCAACCCCGGCTCGGTGGGGCAGCCCCGGGACCGCAACGCATCGGCCGCGTACGCGATCTACGATGCGGCGCGGCACGTGGTGCACTTCGACCGCGTCCCGTATCCGGCCGAGAAGGCGCGCGACAAGATCTACAAGGCCGGCCTGCCGCACATCCTGGGAGACCGTCTGCTCGTCGGTTCGTAGCGGCCTATAATCCGGCTCGAATTCGGAGGAGACGGTGAGGACACGGCGGCGCGGAGCGCGCGCCCTCGGCGCGGCGCTTTTCCTGGCGGGCGCGATGACGGGCTGCGCGGGCAGGTCCGTGCCGCGGACCATCGTCCGGCGCGTGGACCCGGATGAGGGCTCCTAGATGTACGCCCTCGCGCGGGCCGTGCAGTTTCTCGGCCTCATCGTGGCCGGCGCCGCCCTGTTCGTCGGCTTTCTCGGACACGATGCCCGGCGCGAGCTCATGCTGCTCGGGATCGGTGCCGCGATCTTCTTTGCGGGCTACGGCCTGCAGCGGAGTGCGCGATGACGGCGGGCGTCGTGCTCTCCACACGCGAGCTCCCTGAGCCGTTCGACACGCTCCGCCCCGACTTCGAGGTGCGCGTCCTCGGCTACACCCCGAGCGAGAAAGAGCTCGCCGCCGAAGTCCCCGGAGTGGACGCGCTCATTTGCCTCGTGGACGATCCGGTGACCGCCGCGGTCATTCAGGCCGCCGACCGCCTGAAGGTCATCGCGAGCTACGCGGTCGGCGTCAATCAGATCGACCGCGCCGCGGCTGCCGCCCGCGGCATTCCGGTCACGCACACCCCCAACGTGTTGACCGACGCCACGGCCGATCTGACGATGGCGATCCTGCTCGCCCTTGCACGGCGAGTCGTCGAGGGGGACCGCCTCGTGCGGACGGGGGGCTTTGCGGGATGGTCGCCCGATCTCCTGCTCGGGCGCGACCTGAAGGGCAAGGTCTTCGGCATCGTCGGGCCGGGACGCATCGGGAAAGCCGTGGCGCGCCGCGCCAGAGCCTTCGGCATGACGACCATCGCCTCGGGTCGCAGTCCCCGCCACGAAGGCGACCCCGACGATCCTCCCCGCGTGTCCTTCGACGAGCTGCTGCGGCGCTCGGACGTCATCTCCCTGCACGTGCCGCTGACCTACGAGACCTGGCATCTCTTCAACCCCGAGACTTTCGCCCGGATGAAGCCCGGCAGCTTCCTGCTCAATACGTCGCGCGGTCCGGTCATCGACGAGGTGGCTCTGACTCGCGCCCTGGAGGTCGGACCGATCGCCGGCGCCGGCCTCGATGTCTACGAGAACGAACCCGCGATCACGCCGGCCCTTCGCGACGACGATCGCGTGGTGCTGATGCCGCATGCCGGCAGCGCGACCGTCGAGACGCGCCGGGAGATGGCGCGGATGGTCGTCGAGGACGTCCGGCGGGTGCTGACGGGCGAGAAGCCGCTGAGAGCGGTTCCGCCGGAAGGCGGCCGTCGATGAAGAAGGGCAGGAGCAGCTTCACTTGCCTCGACGATGCGGCCGCGAACGGGTTGCTGCGCCGCCTCGTCCGCGGGGACAACGCCCTCGTCTGGCTGCAGGCTCGCTGGGGCCGAATCGTCGGAGAGCCGCTTTCGCGCAAGATCGAGCCGACGGCGCTCTCCGGACGGCGGCTGACCGTATCGCTGCTCGATCCCGCCTGGAGAAAACCGATCGAAGCGGCCCTGCCGGAGCTCGAGCGCAAGCTCGCTGTCGAGATGCCTACTGTCCGGCCGAAGGTGACGCTGCGCTAGGAAGATGCGCGATGCCCGTGACGGCGATATATAAGCAACGGCTTATGTAATCGCTATCCCGTATCGCGTATCCCGTATCGGCTATCTACGCGTACAGGCCCCGCACCATCGTGTCGTGGGCCACGCGCGAGATGCCAAGCATGTAGGCGGCGATCCGGAAGCTGACGTCGTACTTTTCGGCCATGCTCGCCACGTCGCGGAAGGACTGGACCATGATGTCCTCCAGCCGCTCGTTGACCTCGCTCTCGCGCCAGAAGAAGCCGGCGCGGTCCTGCACCCATTCGAAGTAGGAGACCGTCACGCCTCCCGCGTTGGCGAGGATGTCGGGGACGACGAGGATGTTCTTGGCGTTCAAGATCTCGTCGGCGCGCTGGGTCGTCGGGCCGTTGGCGCCCTCCACGATGATCTTCGCCCGGATGTTGCCGGCGTTCTTCTGTCGGATCTGGTTCTCGTTGGCGGCGGGAATCAGGATGTCGCAGTCGAGCTCGAGCAGATCCGGGTTGCTGACAGCCGTTGTTCCGGGGATGTCGGACAGCGAGCGGGTCTTTTCGTAGTGAGCGAGGACGGCGGGCATGTCGAGGCCCTGCGGGCTGTGGATGCCCCCGTGGATGTCGGAGACCGCGACGATGCGCGCGCCGGCTTCGTGGCACATCCGCGCCGCGATCGATCCGACGTTGCCGAAGCCCTGAACGACGATGCGGCTGCCTTCGAGCGTCAGGCCGCGCAGCGGCGCCGCCTCGCGTGCGATCAGCATCAGGCCGCGGCCCGTCGCCTCGACGCGGCCCCGCGAGCCGCCGAGCGACAGCGGTTTGCCCGTGACGACCGCCGTGACCGTGTGGCGGGCGTGCATCGAGTACGTATCCATGACCCAGGCCATCGTCTGGGGATTGGTCCCCATGTCGGGAGCCGGAACGTCCTTCTCCGGGCCGAACTGGTCCATCAGTTCGGCCGTATAGCGGCGCGTGATCTTCTCGAGCTCTGCCCGCGAGAGCGCCTGGGGATCGCAGATCACGCCACCCTTGGCTCCTCCGAAGGGAATGTTGACGACGGCACATTTCCAGGTCATCCAGGCCGCGAGAGCGCGCACCTCGTCGAGCGTCACGTTCTTGTCGAAGCGAATGCCGCCCTTGCCGGGGCCGCGCGCGATGTTGTGCAGGACCCGATATCCGATGAAGACCTCGATGCGCCCGTCGTCCATCGCGATCGGGATCGAGACCTTCGTTTCCCGCACGGGCTCGCGGAGCACCTTGTAGAGCCCCGGGTCGAGCCCGAGCTTCTGCGCGGCCAGATCGAACCGCGACATCATCTCCTCGAAGGGGCTCGCGGAGTCGGTGCCCTGGGGATGCGACCCGATGGTAGGGAACTGCGGTTCGGCAATTGTGCTCATGGAGCGGCTCCCGTTCGGGCGCGCAGCCCGGTCCACTAAGATGTCGGGGAATTCTAGCACCGGGCCTCCGGCCCGCAGGCCGGCCGCCGGTGCCGGCGGAAAGCCAAGGGCTGCAGTTGGAACCGATGGAGACCGACCTCGAGGACAACGCAATCGTGCGCCGCGTGCTGTCGGGCGAAGAGGACCTCTTCGGGGTTCTGGTCCGGCGCTATCAGGTGCGGCTGGTGTCCCACGTGGCGCGGATGGTCGGCAACCGCGACGATGCCCTGGATCTCGCCCAGGAGGTCTTCCTCAAGGTCTTCCAGGCCCTCGGCCGATTCGACCCGGCCTACAAGTTCTCGACCTGGCTCTTCCGGATCGCCGGCAACGCCGCGATCGATCACCTGCGCAAGCGCCGCCCCCGCACCGTGCCCCTCGAGATGGGGGATCCCGAGTCGGGCGGGCCTTCGGTTCCCGAGCAGAAGTCGACCGGCCTCGACCCGTACGGGCACCTGCGCAACCTCGAGCGGGGCAGCGCGATTACACGGGCGATCCAGGAGCTCCCGGCCGATTTTCGTGAGCTGATCGCACTGCGGCACTTCGCCGGGCTCTCGTACGAGGAGATCGCCGGCGTCAAGAACATGCCGCTTGGGACCGTCAAGAACAAACTCTTTCGAGCCCGAGCCGTATTGAAGGAAAGGTTGTCAGGAGAAGTGACGTGAAACCGTGCCATCGCCCCCTGGATCCGATTGACGCCGAGGCCGTAGCGGCGGGCGCGGATCCCGTCTTTGCCGCCGATGCGGCGGGGCATGCCCTGGGGTGCCCCTCCTGCGGGGCCATGGTAGCCGCAGCGGCGAGCCTCTCCGGGGCGCTGGACGGGCTCTCCGAGGCTTCCGAGGCAGTCTCCGGCCTGACGGACCGCCTGGTCCGGCTCAGAGCCTTCTCTCCCAGGGAGCGCCGAGCTTACGCCCTTTGGACGCCTCCTGCCCTGTTGTCGGCCGGTCTGGCGGTGGTCGGGGTTGGCCTGCTGGCCACCCCGGTTCTGACCGCGGGCGACCAGGTCTCCCTCGGAGCGGCGGCCCTGCTGCCTTTGTCCGCGCTCGTGCGCTCGGCCTCCCGCGCCGCCTTCGACCTGCTGGCTCTGGCACCCGGTAGCCTCGCCGCGCTCTCGGACGGGCTGCGGCGGGAAAGCTCGATGGGGCTGGCCGCCCTCGCGCTTCTCGTGCCCCTCGGGCTCGGCCTGCGCCGGGCCCTCGCGCGCGCTCGAGTTCCCAGCCGCGGATGAGGCGCTCGGCGCTCGCGCTGCCGGGCCTGTTGCTGCTCACGCTTCCCGCTTCGACCGCGGCGGCGTCGGGGTCCCTCACCTCGGTCGGCAAGGACATCGTCGTCTCCCAGGCTCTTCCCGGAAAAGTGGTCGCCGTGTTCGCGGACGTCCGCGTCGCCGCGCGAGTTTCGGGCGACGTCGTCGTGTGGTTCGGGAACGTCGCATTCTCTCCGGGCGGCTCGATCGCCGGGGATCTGCTGGTCCTGGGCGGCCGGATCGACGAGCCTCCCGGCCGCGCACTCCCCGTGGAAGGCCGCGTCGCGACGCCGGATTCGATGCTGCGGCTCTACCTCTCCGAGATGCGCCGCGCGCCATGGGAGGGCGGCACCGGCGAGAGCTCGGTGATCGGAGGGCTCCATCTGATCGGGCTTTCGCTCTGGCTCGCGGTGGCGCTCGCTCTCCTGTATCTGTTCGCCTCGCCGCTGTCTCGCGCAGCGCTGTCGGTGGAGGAGGACTGGACGGGATCGATGCTGGCCGGAGTACTCGGAGTGCTGACCCTGTTTCTCGCGGCGGGCGCGGCGCTGTCGCTGCTGCCGTCGGCTCTGGCCATACCGATCGCGCTCATGTCGGCGGCGCTCGCCGTCGTCGCGAAGATCTTCGGGATGGCGGCGCTCTTCCTTCTGCTCGGACAAAAGCTGTTGAGGAGCGTCGCTCCGGCCCGCCGGCCCGCGGCCCTCGCTGCGGGGTTCGTCGTCCTCGGCGGATTGTCGCTGGTGCCCTTCCTCGGAGCTCTCGTCTGGAGCGCGGCCTCGGTCGTCGCGGTCGGTGTGGCTTTGATGTCCCGGTTCGGGACGCCGCGCTACCGAATAGCAATTTGAAGCCGCGCTCGACGCGCGGACGGGAGAGAAAGATCCGTCGCCTGAGGCTGGCGTTGTGCCGCGCGTGACGCTTTTGATGGTCGGTACGCCAACGCGATAGAGTCCGCCCATGAGCATCGCCAGCCTGGGCGTCGTCGGTGCCGGGCAGATGGGCGCGGGAATTGCGCACGTTGCCGCGGCGACGGGGTGCGCGGTCACGGTGGTGGACGTCGACCAGGGGCTCCTCGAGCGGGCGCGCGCATCCATCGAGAAGAACCTGGATCGCGAGGTCGCCAAAGGCAAGCGCACGGCCGAGGAGAAGGCGACCGCACTCGGCCGTCTCAAGACCACCACGCGGCTCGAGGATCTCGCCGCGTCGGACACCGTCGTCGAGGCGATCGTCGAGAACGAGGACGCCAAGAAGGACCTCTTCGGGAAGCTCGATCGCATCTGCCGCCCGGGCGCGATCTTCGCCTCCAACACGTCCTCGATCTCGATCACCCGGCTGGCGGCGGCGACCCGGCGGCCCGAGTCTTTCATCGGCATGCACTTCATGAACCCCGTGCCCGTGATGCAGCTGGTCGAGGTGATCCGGGGCATGGCAACCTCCGACGGGACGGTCGAGGCGATCGCGGAGCTCGCGCGCCGGATGGGCAAGACGCCGATCCTCTGCGCCGACTACCCGGGCTTCATTGCCAATCGCGTGCTGATGCCCATGATCAACGAGGCGATCGAGGCGCTGCGGGAGGGCGTGGCCACGCGGGAGGCGATCGACGGGATCATGAAGCTCGGAATGAATCACCCCATGGGGCCGCTGACCCTGGCCGACTTCATCGGTCTCGACACCTGCCTCGCCATTCTGCGTGTCCTTCACGAGGGCTTCGGGGATCCGAAGTACCGGCCGAGCCCACTGCTGTGCCGCATGGTCGACGCCGGCTGGCTCGGCAGGAAGTCTGGCCGTGGCTTCTACGAGTACGCCGCCCCATGAGCCCTCACGATTCGCAATTCACGACTCGCAACGCGCGACTGCTCTGAATGTACTGCCAGGTCTGCGGCCTCAAGAATCCCGACGACGAGGAGTTCTGCGCCCGCTGTAACTCGAAACTGCTGGTTCTCTCGGGCGTCGGCGTGGTCGAGGAGCAGGGGGAGCCGCAGGAGGAGATTCCCTTCGACGAACACCTCCTCGAGCGCATCTCCACGCTCGAGGACGTCGTCAAGCGCACGGCCGAAGCGGTCAAGTCGCTCTTCGAGTCGATGGGCAACCTCGAGAAGAACCTCTTCGTGGCTCACACGGGCATCCTCGCGCTGCAGGAGACCCTCGAGCGCCGGGGGGCCGTCCGCGCCGAGGAAGTCGTCGATCTGTGGGAATCCAAGATGGACGAGCGGATGCAGGCGGTCGAGAAGAAGGACCGGTTCCTCGAGCGTCGCGACCGCATCATCGCCCGCTCCTCGGCCCCGGACCGCGAGACGTTCATGAAGAAACTGCGCGAGGCCGAGTTCGCCATCCTGGCGCTCGACGCCGACCGCGGCATCCGGGTCCTCGAGGAACTCCTGCGAGCCGACCGATCGAACGTCGAGCTCGGCTTCTACCTCGCCGAGACGTTCTTCTCCGCCGGCGAGCTCGAGAAGGCCTCCGGGCACTTCAAGAAGATCCTGGCCGTCGACCCGAACCATTTCGAGGCGCTCGTCTACAGCGGAATCGCGGCTTCCGAGGCGGGCGAGACCGTCGAGGCTGAAGCGGTGCTGCGACGTGCGATCGAGCGCAAGCCCGACGCATTTCTGCCCCACTTCGCGCTCGGCACCCTCTGCGCGCACCTTTCGCGATGGGACGAAGCCGGGGAGGCCCTGACGCGGGCGCTCGACTGCGCCCCCGTGCCATCGGCGCACATCCTTCTCGGCAGTGTGCTGCGGGAGAAGGGGGAGCTGGGGCGCGCCATCCACGAGTTCGAGGAGGCGCGGAGACTCGCGCCCGAATCCGAGGAGGCGGTCTTCCAGCTCGGCCTCTGCTATCTCGAGAAGAATTGGCACAAGCGCGCGCTCGAGTGCTTCCAGGAGGCTCTCGAGAAGAATCCCCGACGGCTCGAGTACCAGGAGGCGGTGCGCGTGCTGGAGCGCCGGCGCGGCTACGAGTTGCCGCGTGTGGATGGCCCGGGCGCCGCCGCGTTTCGCGACGCCGAGGACAGCGCCGCGAAGGGCTATCTCCAGCGCGCGCAGGAGCTCTACCGCAAGGCGATGCGCGCCGAGCCCCGCAATCCCACGATCCGCGTGTCCTTCGCCCTGCTCGCGGCGTCCATGGGGCGCTGGAAGGAGGCGATCGCCGCCTGCCGGGAGGTGCTCGCCGCGGATCCCGAGGACGTGGTCGCCGCCGCCGCCTGCTCGACGCTGGCCGAGTCCTTGCGCGCCGAAGGCAACCCGCGGGAGGCGGCCGAGTTCTTGCGCGAGTTCCTCGACCAGCACCCCTCGAAGACGGCCCAGGCCGTCGGCTACTACGAGCTCGCGACGAGCCTGGCCGAGTCGGGCGAGGACCTCGACCTCGCCCTCGACTACGCGGGCCGCGCGCTGGCCGCGGCCCCCGAGGAGCTCAAGCCATATCCGCTGGCCGCCCTGGGCTGGGTCCACTACAAGCGGCAGGAGTACGACCGGGCGATCGAGTGCCTGCGGCGCTCCTGCGAGCGGGCGGCCGCCCCCATGACGCTCCATCACCTCGGAATGGCCTACCTCGCCGCGGGCCGGGCCGACGAGGCGAAAGCCGCATTCACGCGGGCAAAGACGGCGACCCGCGGCGCGGGGATCGAGGATCGGATGATGCAGCAGCTGCGCACCAACCTGCGCCTGGTCGAGAAGGTCGGCCCGCGCAAGAAGGAAGCTGCGCCTCCCGGCAAGAGCCGGTAGGGAGCTGTTAGCTTTCAGCCGTCAGCTCTCGGCCAGGCCTGGGTTCACAGCGGATGACGGATAGCTGATAGCCGATAGCTGATCGCTGACGGCTCCTCGAGCAGGTTGCTGAAAAAGGGTGTGGGATGGCGTTACGAGCGCCGACGCCGCCGTAACCCGAAGGGTGGCCGGCACTTTGCCGGCGCCCGCTTGGAGTGCGAACCTGTGAGAGTTGCTGCAGGCCGGATCGGGCGCCGGATGCAAAGTGCCGGACACGACGCCCGCATCCATTTTTCAGCACCCTGCTAGTATCCTCAGCTCCCTATGCGCTGGTCCCGATACTTCCTCCAGACCGTCCGCGAGGTGCCCGGGGACGCCGAGGCCATTTCCCACGTCTTGCTGGCGCGGGCCGGGATGATCCGCCGCGTGGCGGCCGGCGTGTATTCGCTCACGCCTCTCGGGTTGCGTTCGCACCGTAAGGCCGAGGCCATCGTGCGCGAGGAGGTCGACCGGGCGGGCTGCCTCGAGGTCGAACTGCCCATCCTTCAGCCCCGGGAGCTCTGGGAGCAGAGCGGCCGCTGGGCGCGGTACGAGCAGGAGCAGATTCTGTTTCACCTCGAGGATCGCAAGAAGGGGGAGTACTGCCTCGCGCCAACGGCCGAGGAAGCCGTGACGACGATGGTTCGCTCCGGCGTCACCTCGTATCGGCAGCTGCCCGTGACGCTGTACCAGATTCGCACCAAATTCCGCGACGAGATCCGGCCGCGTTTCGGCCTCATGCGCGGCCGCGAGTTTCTCATGTACGACGGCTACTCCTTCGACGTCGATTTCGAGGGGCTCGACCGATCCTACAAGGCGCAGGACGCGGCGTACCGGCGCGTCTTCGAACGGTGCGGTCTCGACTTCACGGTCGTCCAGGCCGACTCGGGAGCGATCGGAGGCAACGCCTCGGAGGAGTTCATGGTGCTCGCCGACACGGGCGAGGACGCCGTCGTGCGCTGTGCCGCCTGCGGCTACGGCGCAAACCTCGAGAAGGCCGAGACGGGCAGGCGGCCGGCGCCGTGGAAAGATGAGACGGAGGCCCCGCTCGTCGAGGTTCCCACGCCCGGCAAGGGCGGAATCGACGACGTGGTCTCGTTCCTCGGGATCACCGCCTCGCGGATGATCAAATGCCTGGTCTACGAGACCGAGCAGGGTTTTGCAGTGGCGCTCCTGCGCGGGGACCTCGAGGTCAACGAGGTCGCCCTCAAGCACGTTCTCGGGGTCGAGCACCTCGCGCTCGCGTCCGAGGAGAAGGTGGAGACGGCGACGGGTGCGCCCGTCGGTTACGTCGGGCCGCATAAGCTGGCCGGCGAGAGGGTGCGAATCGTCGGCGACGAGTCCATTCGCGACGCGGTGAACGCGGTCACCGGTGCGGGGCGGCGCGACTGGCACGTCGCGGGCTTCGTGCAGCGCCGTGATGCGCCGGTGCAGGAATGGGGAGTGTTCGCGGCCGCGCGCGCCGGAGATCCCTGCCCGCGGTGCGGCAAGCCCCTCGCGATCGCCCGCGGCATCGAGGTCGGCCATATCTTCAAGCTCGGAACCAAGTATTCGACCGCCCTGTCCTGCTCGTTCACCGACGAGAAGGGGGAGACCCGGCCGGCCGTGATGGGCACGTACGGCATCGGTGTGGGCCGGACGATGTCGGCCGCGGTCGAACAGCATCACGACGCCGATGGGATCGTCTGGCCACTGGCGCTCGCGCCCTTCGAGATTGCGCTCGTGTCGCTCAACTCTTCGGACGAGTCGACGCGCGCGACCGCGGACTCCCTCTACGAGGGCCTGGTGGCGGCCGGCCTGGAAGTCTTCTACGATGACCGCGACGAGCGTCCCGGCGTGAAGTTCAAGGATGCGGACCTGATCGGGTTTCCGATCCGCGTCAACGTGGGGGGGCGCGCGCTGAAGGAGGGAAACGTCGAGGTCGTGGTGCGGCGCGACCGCGGCATGCGCGCGGTCGCCCGGGAGGGTGCCGTCGCCGCCGTGCAGGCGCTCCGCGCCGAGCTGGCCGGGAGATAGCCATGCGGAAGATGTCGCCGGAGGAGGCTCTCGAGTACCACTCCCGTGGACGCAAGGGCAAGGTCGAGGTGGTTCCCTCCAAGCCTTGTCGCACGCAGGAGGACCTGTCGCTCGCCTACAGCCCCGGCGTGGCCGAGCCCTGCCTCGCGATCGCCAGGGACCCGGACAAGGTCTACGAGTACACGACCAAGGGCAATCTGGTCGCCGTGATCTCGAACGGGACGGCCGTGCTCGGGCTCGGAGACATCGGCCCGCTCGCCGGCAAGCCCGTGATGGAAGGCAAGGGCGTTCTCTTCAAGCGCTTCGCCGACATCGACGTGTTCGACATCGAAGTGGACGCGAAGGAGGTCGACGCCTTCGTCGACACGGTGGCCCGCATCGCGCCGACGTTCGGCGGGATCAACCTCGAAGACATCAAGTCTCCCGAGTGCTTCGAGATCGAGACGCAGCTCAAGAAGCGTCTCCAGATCCCGGTGTTCCACGACGACCAGCACGGGACGGCCATCATTTCGTCCGCGGCATTTCTGAACGCCCTGGAGGTCGTGGGCAAGAAGATCGAGAACGTGAAGGTCGTCTTCTGCGGCGCCGGCGCGTCGGCAATCGCCTGCGCCCGGCTCTACCTTTCCTACGGAGTACGGCGCGAGAACCTGCGCATGGTGGATCGATCCGGGGTGATCTACCTCGGTCGCCAGGAGGACATGAATCCGTACAAGGTCGAGTTTGCTGTCGAGACCTTCGAGAGGACGCTCGAGGATGCGCTGACGGGCGCCGACGCGTTCATCGGTCTTTCGACCGGCGGCATCGTCAAGGGAGAAATGCTGAAGGGGATGGCGCGCGATCCGATCGTCTTCGCCCTGGCCAACCCCAATCCCGAGATCACGCCGGAGGAGGCGAGGGCCGTGCGGCCGGACGTCATCATGGCAACGGGCCGCAGCGACTACCCCAATCAGGTCAACAACGTCCTCGGCTTCCCCTTCATCTTCCGCGGGGCGCTCGACGTGCGGGCCACCGAGATCAACGAGGCCATGAAGCGGGCGGCCTCCCAGGCCCTCGCGGCGCTGGCCAAGATGGACGTGCCGGACTCGGTGTCGAAGGCCTACGGCGGGACTTCCTTTCGCTTCGGCCGCGAGTACCTGATCCCCAAGCCCTTCGATCACCGCGTGCTCCTCTGGGTCGCGCCGGCGGTGGCGGAGGCAGCCATGCGTTCCGGCGTGGCGCGGAAGCCCATCACCGACATGGGCGCGTACCTGCGGCGCCTGGAAGCGATGCTCTCGCGCTCGCGCGAAGTCATGAGCGCCGTCCTCGAGAAGGCCCGGCGGGATCCGAAGCGGATCGTGTTCCCGGAAGGGGAACACCCCAAGGTGCTGCGGGCCGCCAAGATCCTCGCGGAGGAGGGCGTCTGTCGGCCGATCCTGCTCGCGCGCGAGGCCGAGATCGAGAAGCTCGCCCGGGACCTGCAGCTTCCGATGGATCGGATCGATTTCATCAACACCAACCGATCCGACAAGTTGCCGGCCTACGCCCGGCGCCTCGAGGAAATCCGGCGCCGCCATGGCATGACCCCCGAAGATGCGGTGAAGCAGGCCCGCGTGCGAAACGTGTTCGGGCCTCTCATGATGGATGCGGGCGACGCCGACGGCGTGATCTCCGGGCTCACCCAGTCCTACGCGGACACGATCCGCCCGGCCCTCCAGATCTTCGGCACCGCACCCGGAGTCCGGCGCGTCTCTGGCCTTTACATCCTCATGCTCAAGCAGCACCGGACCTTCTTCTTCGCCGACACGACCGTCAACATCGATCCGACCGCCGAGGAGCTGGCCGAGGTCGCGCTGCTGACGGCCGACGCGGTCCAGCGGTTCGACATGGAGCCGCGGGTCGCGATGATCTCGTTCTCGAACTTTGGTTCGAGCACGCACCCCCACGCCCTCAAGGTCCGTAAGGCGGTCGAGCTCGTACGGGCGGCGCGGCCGGGGCTCGCCGTGGAGGGTGAGATGCAGGCGGATTACGCAGTCGTGCCCGAGCTCCTCGAGGAGCAGTACCCCTGGGCGGCCGTGCGCGACCCGAACGTGCTGATCTTCCCCGACCTGCAGTCGGCCAACGCCGCCTACAAGCTGGTCTGGCGGCTCGCGGGCGCCGAGGCGATCGGCCCCATCCTTCTCGGCTTGAAGCGCCCGGTCCACGTCCTGCAGCGCGGCGTCGACGTCGCGGACATCGTGAACATGGCCGCGATCGCCGTGGTGGACGCGCAGGAGAAGGCGGCCGCGGGATCGACCTAGGGCCGGGAGGAACCTACCTCAGGTACCCCCAGTTGTGGAGGCGGTCCGAATCCTCCGCCCACCGCTCGCCGATGTCGTCGCGGTAGTACATATTGGGGATGAGGATGTTGCGCACGCGGCTGTAGGCCTGCTCGCGGGCCTGCTTCATCGTCTGGCCAAGGCCAACGACCGTCAGCACGACACCGGAGGTTCCCGCCACCAGCCACTGGCCCTCGACGATCTTCGTGTCCTCGATGTGGACTTCTTCGGGCGTGCCGCGCTTGAAGACGATGACGGCGTTGCGAGAGAAGGACTCGAACGTGGCGTCGTCGTCGAACGGGAAGGGCGGCATAACGATCCGCACGCCGACCTGGAAGCCGCTCTTGACCTTGAGCTTCGGATCGAGCCCATGGGCGAGGTCGTCGAGGAACAGGCCGATCGGCGTGATCATGCCCTCCTGCTGGATGAAGATCGTGGGATAACCGAAGCGCGAGGTGAACTCGAGCGGGTAGATTCCGTTGTTGTTGACGATGCAGTTGACGTCGATGTAGCCGACGTAGCCCTCCTCGGACAGGCGCGGCTCCATCTTGAGGAGCGTCTGCTCGAAGATCTTGTTCGGCTCCGACCAGAACATCGTCGTCCCCATCTCGCCGGTCGGCGGCCCGCTGTTGCCGGGAAAGAGCTTCTTGTGCTCGAAGTTCGTGTTGACCGGGTAAACGAAGGTCTTGCCATTGAAGAAGGCACCCACCGCGACCTCGACGCCCACGACCCGCTTCTGGAGCTGGAAGACCTTGATCTCGTCCGAGAAGGCCTTCTTGTAGGCCTCGAGCATGCGGACGACGTCGCGCCCGTCCTCCTCGTCGCCCACGAAAAGCCGCCGCTTGACGTTGCCCGCCGCCCCCGACGGCTTGATGACGTAGCGGGAAGGGTTCTCCTGGACGTAGACGATGGCATCGTCGAAGTTGTCGAAGTCCCGGTAGGGGATGATCGAGACGCCGGCCTTTTTGAGCTCTTCCTGCCCGAAGGAGCGGTCGTCCTCGAGCCGGTCGGTGTACGGCGTGCCGCCGACGACGGCCTTGCCCTTTGCTCTGAGGACAACGGCTTTCTCCCCCTGTCCGAGCGTGTCGTCGAAGACGATCACGTCCGCCCAGTCGACGTCCTTCTCCCAGTCGTCCGTCTTCGGGACGAAGCCATCCGCGATGTCCTTCTCCTCGACGTCGCCGATGAAGTACCGGACCTCGTGGCCCTCTTTCAGGACCTGCCACGCGATGTCACCGATGAGTCCGGTCAGCGACACGAAGAGGAACTTGCGCTTCTTTTCCATCGAGGTGCCGGATTCTACACGGGTGTGAAGCGTCGCGGGGAAGGCAGGAGACGCGGTGATCGGGTCTTGCCGGTTCGCGCTACGGCGGGTTCGTCTCCTCGATTCGGAGACGCCCTGCCGGGACATCGCGGCGGTCGGTGAGGTTACCGGAGGGCCAGCGGACCGTGACGCGGTCCGCCTTCTCGCGATCGCCGAGGCCGAAGTAGAGCTCCTTGGGACCTGACGACAGGAAGGAGTAGCCGGCCGCGACGACCTGGGTTCGGGAGATGCCTCCCGACTCGACGGTGACCGTGGCGCCGAGGGCGTCCCGGGTCGAGTGGTACCGGCCGGGCGCGGTTGGATCGCCTTCGAGTGTGACGACGAGGGCCTTGGCCTTCGAGGGATTGCGGTTCATCCAGAGGGCCGGCGGCTGCAGGAACCCCGTCGCGAAAAGGTCCGGAGCGCCGTCTCCGTCCACGTCCACGACGACGAGGCCGCGCTGATTCGCCTCCGATTCGAGGCCGCTGACCGCCGCGAGCTCGTCGAAGTGGCGCCCGTCGCGGTTGCGATAGAAACGCTTGGGCGGCCGCCCCCAGAGCGAGTCGTCGCCGAAATCCGCCGTGGCGATGCCTTTCTCGAATTTTTTGAACTCGATGGACATGAGGTTCCAGAACTCGATCTCGCGTTCGTCTTCGTTCTTACCCGTGAGCATGCCGTTGACGACGTAGAGGTCCGGCCGGCCGTCCATGTCGGCGTCCACGAAGAGGCATCCCCACGACCACGAGGTGTCCCAGACACCGGCTTCCTCCGAGGTTCGCTCGAACCGGTTGCCGCCGATGTTGTGGAAGAGAGAGGAGCCGCGCGACAGCGCCGTGAGGCGGCGCCAGACGAAAGGCCGCCCGACGGAATAGGGGAATGGGGGCATGGGGTAGCGCGGATCGCGCAGGAACCAGTTGAGCGGGAACGAGTAGTCGGAGACGTAGAAGTCGAGCCGCCCGTCGCCGTCGTAGTCGTCGACGGCCACGCCCATCCCGAAGGCGGGATCGAGGACCCCGGCTTTCTTCGCGACATTCGAGAACGTGCCGTCGCCGTTGTTGTGCAGGTAGGCGTTTCTGCCGAAATCGTTGGCCACGTAGATGTCGGGCCAGCCGTCGCCGTCGAGGTCCGCGGATTCGAGCGCGAGACCCCACCCGGTGTCGCCGGTCCTCGACGCCTTCGTAACGTCGGTGAAGGTGCCGTCGCCGTTGTTGTGGAACAGGTGATTGGGCGGCGCGTTGTCGGCCTCGAGGCTCGGGCCGTAATCGGGATGGCCGTACACGAGGACGTAGAGATCGGGAAGCCCGTCGCGGTCGTAATCGATCGCGGCGGCCGACGTGCTGTAGTCCCGGAGGGCCACGCCGGCCTTTGCACCGGTCTCCGCGAAGGTCCCATCGCCGCGGTTGCGGTAGAGAAGGTTCGGCCGATCGAGGTACGTGACGTAGATGTCGGGCCGCCCGTCGTTGTCGAAGTCGAACGAAAGGGCTCCGAGCGCCTCGCCTTCCTGGCCGCCGACACCGGCTTTCGCGGTGACGTCCTCGAACGTCGAGTCGCCGCGGTTGCGGTAGAGCCGATTGCCGTCTCCGCCGCAGATGTAAAGGTCCGGCCGGCCATCGCCGTCGAAGTCGAGGACCGCCACGCCGGGCGGCAGATGCTCGCCGGGGATTGGCGCGTTCTTGCGGGCGTTCGGCAAATACGGGCTGTGGACGCGCGAGAGCCCAGCCTTCGCGGCCGTTTCCTCGAAGAGAGGCTCGGCGGCGGTTGCTGCAAGCCAGGAGACGACGGACCCCGACGCCATCTGCCAGCCTCCGCCGGGAGCCGGGGAGAGGGTGACGCGGATCCTGCCGCCTTCCTGCCGGAGCTCGCCCCGCCTGCCGCGTCCGGCGAGAAAGAGCCCGAGGACGATCTCGCGGTCCGGGCCGCGCCGCCGGAAGTCGAAGAGCGTCGCCTCGGTCCGCTCGAGCGCAGCGAAATTGCCGCGGAGTGCCGCCAGCTTCTCGGCGAGTGCGGCCGGGCCCGCGAAGGTGGCAGATCGCGTTTCGCCGCCAGGAGGAGGTAGGACAGCGATGAGAAACGGAGCACGGGCAGTCGCGGGACCGAGGCCCTCTCCCGGCAGCGGGCCGCTCCATTGCAGCCGGGGCGAAAGCAGCGCGGCCGGAATGGCTCCCTCCTTCCACCCCTCGAGAAATTGGTCCGCGTAGCGCGACGTGCCGTCGGAATAGTCCTCGAGCGACGGGAGCTCCTGGTTCGAGCGCGAGGAGCAGGCGCAGGCGACAAGAGTCGCAGCCCACAGGGCGCGAGCGAGGCCGCGACACCGCATCGTCGAAACTATAATGCGCCCCCGACGTGCCTTCACTCGCCGAGCGCCTGCACGAACGCATTGCCCGCGAGGGTCCCGTCTCCTTCCTGGATTTCATGCGGGCGGCTCTCTACGATCCGGACGAGGGTTACTACGCGCGAGGACCGACGATCGGCGAGGGTGGAGACTTCCTGACGTCGCCCCACGTCTCGCCGGCCTTCGCCGCCACGCTCGCTCGGCTTTTCGCGATCGATGCCGAGCGGCTCGGGGGCGGCCCGCTCGATTTCGTCGAGGTCGGCGCGGGCAGCGGCCAATTTCTCGAAGACTTCGCGACGGCGCTGCGCGGGCTCGACCCGCAGACCGCTTCTCGCGTGCGATGGACGGCCGTCGAGGCCTCGGCCGCAGGCCGCCGCGCGATCGCCGCGCGCGGACTCGACCCGGCGCCACGAATTCTCGCGGAAGCGGCGGAGCTCGGAGAGGGCTCCGTCGTGGGCTGGATCTTCTCGAACGAGCTTTACGACGCCCTCCCGGTCGCGCGGGTGGTGGGTGCGGGCGGCGGCATCGACGAGCTCCGGGTCGCCTCCGTCGAGGGCCGTTTCGTTTGGACGCCTGCGCCCGCTTCCGGGGCTCTTTCCGAGCACCTCGCGCGATTCGGGGTGCCACTCGAGCCCGGCCAGAAGGCCGAAATCGCCCTCGAGACGGAGGGGCTCCACCGGAGTCTCGCCCGGGCGCTCCGAAGGGGCTGGCTCGTGGTCTTCGACTACGGGCACCCGGCGCGGGTCCTTTACCATCCGTTTGCTCGGCCGGCCGGCACACTTGCCGTGCATCGCGGCGGCGTTCGCGGCGGCGACCCGCTCGCAGACCCGGGATCGCAGGACCTCACGGCGCATGTGAACTGGGACGTGCTCCTCTCCGTCGGCGCGGCGGAAGGGCTGCATTCCGATCGCCTCATGCGGCAGGGTCTCTTCCTCGTCGAGCGCGGCGTGTTCGACTTCGCGTCGACGGACGCGGAGAAGTGGCGGATCTATCGCCTGGTGGATCCCGCAGGGATGGGCGAGGAAATCTCCGTCCTGGTGCAATCGAAGGGAGTGACGACGGGCGGCGCGCGGGACTGAGCCCGCAGTCAGCAGTCTCCAGGGGCTCTGGCCTGTCGAACAGAGGACTTCTCCGTCGCCCGTGGAGCACAGCGACCGCGTGAGATGGGGTTTGGTTTCGGTTCCCGCGTCCGATAGAATGCCGCGCCAGTGGGCCAGTACTTCCCGATTCTGATCTTCGCGCTGCTGGCGGCTGCCCTGCCGCTCGGCACGATCGTGGCCGCACGGGTGATCCAGAGCCGCAAGCCCAACCCCGCCAAGCTCGAGCCGTACGAGTGCGGCGTGGAGGCGACGACCTCGGCCTTCGATACGCGCTTCTCGGTGCGGTACTTCCTGATCGCCGTGCTCTTCGTCGTCTTCGACGTCGAGACGATCTTTTTGTTCCCCTGGGCCATCATGTTCAATCGCCTCGGCCTCTTCGGCCTCGTCGAGATGCTGGTCTTCCTCCTGATCCTCGTGGTGGGCTACGTCTACTGCTGGAAGCGCAACGCCCTCGACTGGGCCTGATCCGAGGAGCGGAAAGGGAAGCGCATGGGTCTGGTCGACAACCGGTTCGAGGACAACGTCGTCACGACCACCGTGGACTCGGTGATCAACTGGGCACGGCGCTCCTCGATCTGGCCGATGCAGTTCGGCCTGGCGTGCTGCGCGATCGAGATGATGGCCGTCATGGACGCGCGCCACGACCTCGCCCGATTCGGAGCCGAGGTCTTCCGCGGCACGCCGCGCCAGTCCGACCTGATGATCGTGGCGGGGACGGTCGTCGAGAAGATGGCCCCGATCGTCAAGCGCCTCTACGATCAGATGCCCGAGCCCAAGTGGGTCATCGCGATGGGCTCCTGCGCCACCTGCGGCGGCCCCTACAGGACCTACGCCGTCACGCAGGGCGTGGATCGGATCGTCCCGGTGGACGTCTACGTGCCCGGTTGCCCGCCGCGCCCCGAGGCCCTCATCTACGGGATCATGGCCCTCCAGAAGAAAATCGACCGGATGAAGGTCATCCGGAAGGCCTCCTGATTGGCGGACGTCGAGAAGGCTCCGGCCGAGGAGAAGAAGCCCCGGCCCGAGGCGGTGGATGCTTCGAGCCATCCGTGGGTACGGTCGATCCGCTCGGCCCTGCCCGACACCGTCGTCTCCGCCAAGGAGTTCGCGGGGCAGGTGACGGTCGTCGTCCAGAAGGAGGCGATCGCACGCGTGGCGCGTCACTTGAAGGACGCCGAGGACTTCAAGTACTGCGTGGACGTGACGGCGGTCGACTGGAAGAATCGCGAGCCCCGGTTCGACGTCGTCTACCACTTCTACTCGTTCTCGAAGAACGACCGGATTCGCGTCAAGTGCGGCGCCGCGGAGGGCGAGGAGGTGCCGTCGATCGCCTCCGTCTTTCTCGCCGCCAACTGGTGCGAGCGCGAGACCTGGGACATGTTCGGGATCCGCTTCTCGGGCCATCCCGACCTGAGGCGAATCCTGACCTGGGACGGGTTCCACGGGCATCCCCTGCGCAAGGACTTTCCGCTCGAGGGCGTGGACACGGGGGCGGCCATCTACCCGGAAGAGTGGCCGGAGGGCGGAGGGCCGTCCCAGAAGGACTCGAATCGGAAGGTGGTCTCGTGATTTCGGATTTCGGATTTCGGATTTCGGAATTGGGGAGGCGGCGAGACAATTGAGCGACGAGAAGATCTCGCAGGCCGAGAAGGACGAGGCGGCGTACTTCGCGCAGAGGGCGAAGGCGGGCGCCGCCGCGGCGCAGGCCGCTTCGAGCAGCGTGCCGGGCGACCACACGCTCTTCGACGTCCAGGAGATGGAGCTCAACTTCGGCCCGCAGCACCCTTCGACGCACGGAGTCCTGCGGCTCGTTCTCAAGGTCGACGGCGAGAGGATCCTCGAGGCCAAGCCGGACGTCGGGTATCTCCACCGCGGCACCGAGAAGCTCTTCGAGACCGAGACGTACCCGATGGGGATTCCGCACACCGACCGCATGGACTACGTCGCCGCGGCGACGAACAACCATGCCTTCTGCCTGGCGGTCGAGAAGCTGCTCGGCGTCGAGATTCCGCGCCGCGCCCAGCTCGTCCGCGTCGTCCTGGACGAACTGCAACGGCTCTCCTCGCACCTCGTCTGGCTCGGGACCTCGGGGATCGATCTCGGCGCGGTGACGCCGTTCTGGTACGCCTTCCGCGAGCGGGAGCAGATCCTGGACTTCTTCGAGGAGTACTGCGGGGCGCGCCTGACCCTGAACTGCATGCGGATCGGCGGCCTTCCGTTCGACCTGACGCCCGGCTGGACCGAGCGGGTCGCGGAGTTCATCGTGGACCTGCCGGCGCGCATCGACGACTACGAGCAGCTACTGACGGACAACCGGATCTGGAAGAAGAGAACGGTCGGCGTGGGCGTGATCTCGGCCGAGGAGTGCATCGAGTGGGGTCTGACGGGTCCCATCCTGCGCGGCTCGGGTGTCGCGTGGGATCTGCGCCGGGCCCGCCCCTACGAGTGTTACGACGAGCTGAACTTCGTCGTGCCGACCCGGCAGAACGGCGACACGTACGACCGCTACATCGTGCGCGTCCAGGAGATGCGCCAGAGCGCGCGGATCATCCGGCAGTGCCTCGAGAGGCTCGAGCCGGGCGAGATTCGCGGTAAGGTGCCGCGCGTGATCAAGCCGCCCGCCGAGGAGGTCTACGCGTCGGTCGAGTCGCCCAAGGGCGAGCTCGGCTTCTACTGCGTCTCCAACGGCACCAACAAGCCCTACCGCATGCACGTGCGGCCCCCGTCGTTCATCAACCTGCAGGCGCTTCCACGCCTGGCCAAGGGGCATCTCGTGTCGGATCTCGTGGCGCTGATCGGCACGATCGACATCGTGCTCGGGGAAGTCGACCGGTGAGGGAGGCGGGGTACGGGATGCGGGAAACGGGATGCCGGGTGCGGCAGGCGGGATCCGCATGAGCGGGGACTTCTTTACCTACGCAAAGGTCGTGCTGCTCGTGGCGACCGTGCCGGCGATCGTCGGCTTCGTCATCGTGCTGGCCGAGCGCCGCATCATGGGCTTCATGCAGGCCCGCCTCGGCCCCAACCGCGTCGGGCCCGAGGGCGTGCTGCAGGGTCTGGCCGACCTCCTGAAGCTCGTGACGAAGGAAGACATCACGCCCGCGAAGGCCGAGAAGGCGGTGCACTTCCTCGCGCCCGTGCTCGCGGTCATCCCGGCGCTGACGGCCCTCGCGGTCATCCCTTTCGGCCCGCCGGTCCGGATCGGGAAGACGATGGTGCCGCTCTGGGTGGCCGACGTGAACATCGGCCTCCTGTTCCTGCTCGCGATCACCTCGATCGGCGTCTACGGGATCATCCTCGGGGGCTGGTCGTCGAACAACAAGTACTCGCTCCTCGGGGGCCTGCGCTCGGCGGCGCAGCTCGTGTCCTACGAGGTCCCGATGGGGCTGTCCCTCGTGTCGGTCCTCCTCATGACGCGGTCGCTCTCGCTCGTCGAGATCGTGCGGCGCCAGGAGGCGACCGGGTTGTGGTTCGTCTTTCCGGGACTCGTCGCCTTCTTCATCTACTTCGTGTCCGGTGTGGCCGAGACCAACCGCAACCCGTTCGACCTGCCGGAGGCCGAATCGGAGCTCGTCTCCGGGTTCAACACGGAGTACTCGGGCGTGAAGTTCGCCTTCTTCTTCCTGGGCGAGTACACCGCGATGATCATCATCTCCTGCGTGGCGGTGACGGTCTTCTTCGGCGGCTGGCTGGCGCCGTTTCCGAGTGTTGCGGCCCTCCGGTTCCTGGGCGCCGTTCCGGGCGCCGTGTGGTTCCTCGCGAAGGTCGGCGTCTTCATCTTCGGCTACATCTGGTTCCGCTCGACCTTCCCGCGCTATCGCTTCGACCAGCTGATGGCGCTCGGCTGGAAGTGGCTCATCCCGCTCGCGCTCGCGAACATAATCGCCGTGGCGCTGGCGGTCCTCCTGTTTCCGGGGCGAACGACGGGGCTCGTGTGGCTCTCGTGGATCTTCGGCGGGCTCTTCGTCGCCATGTTCGCGCTCTCGAAGCTGCGGCAGGCGCTCGGACGGCGTGAGCGCCTCGCGGCCGAGCCGCATCCGGTGGAGGGCTGAAGCGGTGGCGCTGAAGCGATGGCTCGACCGGCTCGCCCTGCTCGACCTCTTCGACGGTCTGTCGGTGACCGGGAGGCATCTGCTGAAGAAGAAGGTGACGATCGAGTACCCGGAGCAGAAGAAGCTTCCCTCCGACCGGTTCCGGGGCATGTTCCGGCTCGATGAGGAGCGTTGCATCAAGTGCACGCTCTGCGCCATCGAGTGTCCGATCAACATCATCTACATCGACTGGCACAACGAGAAGGATGAGTCCAACAAGTCCGTCAAGGTGCTCGACCGGTTCGACGTCGACCTGAAACGGTGCATGTTCTGCCAGCTCTGCGAGGAGGCCTGTCCGACGGTGCCGAAGTCCATCTGGCTGACGACGAAGACTTACGAGATGGCGTCCTACGAGCGCAACGAAGCGCTCTACCTCGACATTCGCAAGCTCACCGACTGGCGCGAGGCTCCGAACGTGAAGCCGTTCACGGTCGTGGAGAGGGGCTGACCGTGGCCTCCGGGGCGCTCCTCACGGGAACCGCCGGCTGGCTTTTCGTGATCTTTTCCTTCCTGGCGCTCGCGGCCGCGGTCGCCGTCGTGGTAGCGCGGCATCCCGTCCACTCGGCGCTGTACCTGCTGCTCTCGTTTCTGCTCGTGGCCTGCATCTTCATCCTCCAGCAGGCGGAGTTCGTGGGGGCCGTCCAGATCCTGGTCTACGCGGGCGGGATCATGGTGCTCTTTCTTTTCGTCGTGATGCTCGTGAACCCGGGCACGGTCAAGACCGTCAAGACGTTTCAGCACCAGTGGGACGTGGCGCTGCTTTTGACCCCGGTGTTCCTGCTTCCGTTCCTGTACATCCTGGCGACCGAAAAGCTGCCGGACGTCCCGTTCAGGCCGGAGGCCTTCCGGATGGTGCGGGGCCACGTCGCCGGCAACACCGAGGCGGTGTCGTGGGTGTTGTTCCGCGACTACCTGCTTCCCTTCGAGGTCGCCTCGATCTTCCTGCTCGTCGCGATGGTCGGCGCGGTGGTCCTGGGCAAGCGGTCCGTGGAGAAGATGGACTGATGCGGCGCGGAGGGCACCGGGCATGACGATCACGATCAATCACTACCTGATCGTGAGCCTGTTGCTCTTTGCGATCGGCTTTCTCGGTGTGCTGGTGCGCCGCAACTTCCTGACCATCCTCATGTCGATCGAGCTGATGTTGAACGCCGTCAACCTCAACCTGATCGCGTTCTCCCGCCGCCTCTCCGACTTGACCGGACAGGTCTTCTCCGTGTTCGTCATCACCATCGCCGCCGGGGAGGCCGCCATCGGCCTTGCCCTGACGATCTCGTTCTTCCGACAGCGCAAGACGCTCGACGTCGAAGAAGCGCACTCGATGCGGGGATAGCGGATGCGTCAGCTGATCTGGGCGATTCCGCTTCTGCCGCTGGCGGGATTCGCCGTCAACGGGCTCCTGTATCTCCTGTCGCATCGTACGCGGGGCGAGGCGCATGGCCGCGGCGACGAAGGCCACGCTGCCCCCGCTGCTGTGGCAGATCACGGCGCGCATGCCGCCGGTCATGGGGACTCCCACGCGACGATTCCCTTTCGGACCGTCCACACGGCTGTCGGCGTGGGCAGCGTGGGGCTGGCCTGCCTGCTCGCGTTCGGCGCGATCTTCGACGTGGGTCTCAGGGCGTTCGCGGAGGGTGCGTCCCACACGGTGACGCTGTACCGTTGGATTCCTCTGGGCGTGAACCAGGCCGTGGGACAGGTCCACGGGGGAGCCGCCGACTGGTTCGTCGACGTGGCGTTTCGCCTCGACTCGCTCTCGGCGCTCATGCTCGCCTTCGTCACGTTCGTGGGGTTTCTCATCCACGTCTACTCCACGGGCTACATGGCGCACGAGGAGGGCTACGGCCGGTATTTCGCCTACCTGAACCTCTTCATGTTCGCGATGCTCGTGCTCGTGCTCGGGGCGAATTTCCTCCTGCTCTTCGTCGGGTGGGAGGGAGTAGGACTCTGCTCGTACCTGCTCATCGGCTACTACTACGACAAGACGTTCGCAGCGGATGCCGGCAAGAAGGCGTTCGTGGTCAATCGCATCGGCGACTTCGGGTTCATCCTCGGCATCTTCGGCGTGTTCGCGCTCTTCGGCTCGGTGGACTTTCAGAAGGTTTTCACGGCCGCGGCGGCGAACCCGGCGGCGTACGCGCCGTTCATGACGCTCGTCTGCCTGCTCCTCTTCGTCGGGGCGTGCGGCAAGTCCGCGCAGTTTCCTCTTCACGTCTGGCTGCCGGACGCCATGGCCGGGCCCACACCCGTCTCCGCGCTGATCCACGCCGCCACGATGGTGACGGCGGGCGTCTACATGGTCGCGCGGTGCAACGTCTTCTTCCGCCTCGCGCCCAACGCCATGATCGTCGTGGCGGTCGTCGGCGCCTTCACGGCCCTCTTCGCGGCCACGATCGGCGTGGCCCAGAACGACATCAAGAAGGTGCTCGCCTACTCGACCGTGTCCCAGCTCGGTTACATGTTTCTGGCCTGCGGCGTCGGGGCGTTCACGGAAGGCATGTTCCACGTCACGACCCATGCTTTCTTCAAGGCCTGTCTCTTCCTCGGTGCCGGGTCCGTGATCCACGCGATGGGAGGCGAGCAGGACATCCGAAAGATGGGCGGGCTCGCGACGAGGATCCCGACCACGTACCGGACGTTCCTCGTCGCGACCCTGACGATCTCCGGCGTGCCCTTTCTGGCGGCGTTCTTCTCGAAGGACGCGATCAAGGCCGCCGTGTTCCACGCCGAGTTCGAGCCCGTCCCGTGGCTGCCACGGGTTCTGTATGCGGTGGCGCTCTTCACGGCGGGGCTGACGGCCTTCTACATGTTCCGACTGCTGTCGCTGACCTTCTGGGGGACCTTCCGCGGCACGAAGGAGCAGGAGTCCCACGTCCACGAGTCGCCCGCGACGATGACCGTACCGCTGATGGTGCTCGCGTTTCTCTCGGTCGTTTCCGGGTACGTGGGGGTGCCGATCATCGAGCACGGCGACCGGATCGGGGAGTTCCTGAGGCCGATCCGGCTGCCGATAGCGGGCCTCGCGGAGAGGGGGCATCATGCGCCGCTCTCGATCGAGCTCGCGCTCATGGCGGCGGCCGTCGCCGTGGCGTCGGTCGGCATCTACCTGGCCTGGTCCTGGTACGCCAAGGGCGAGGGGCGTGTTCCGGCGCGGCTGGCTGTGGAGTGGCCGGGTGTCTACCGCGCCGTCTCCAACAAGTACTTCGTGGACGAGGTTTACGACCGGGTCTTCGTGCGCGGCCTCGCGCTCGGCGGCGGCCGGTTCCTCTGGGAGGTCGACGCGACGGTCGTCGACCTCATTCCCAACGGCGCCGGGGCCCTCACGCGCGGCCTCTCCTGGATCGCCTCGTTCTTCGATCAGTACGTCGTCGACGGTCTCGTCAACGGCGTCGCGAACACCCTCCAGGCTTCCTACCGGCTCCTGCGCCGCGCGCAGACCGGCCGGGTTCAGAACTATGCGCTGGTGATGGGCGGGGGGCTCTTCTGCCTCGTGGCCGTGTACCTGTTATTCCGATGAGGGCTCGATGGAACAACTGACGCACATCCCGATTCTGTCCATCATCACCTACATTCCCCTGCTCGGGGCGCTGGCGATCGTCTTCCTCTTCCCGAAGGAGAAGACAGGCCCGATCAAGGCCTTCGCGACGCTGGTGGCGGCAGTCGACCTCGCCGTATCGCTGCCCCTCTGGTGGGCCTTCGATCGGGCCAAGGACGGCTACCAGTTCGTGGAGAAGGCGTCCTGGATCCCGTCGCTCGGCGTGTCCTATCACTTCGGGATCGACGGCATCACGCTCGTCCTGATCTTGCTGACGACGATCATGGGCCTGATCGCCGTGTACAGCTCGTACTCGGCGATCACCGAGCGGCAGAAGGAGTATTACGTCCTCCTGCTGCTCCTGCAGACCTTCATGATCGGGACGTTCTGCTGTCTCGACCTCTTCCTTTTCTACGTGTTCTGGGAAGTGATGCTCGTCCCGATGTACTTCCTGATCGGCGTCTGGGGCGGGTCGCGGCGGCTCTACGCGGCGATCAAGTTCTTCCTGTACACGCTCGCCGGCTCGGTCCTGATGCTGCTCGGTATCATCGCCCTGTACTTCTACAACACGACGGGCTTTCTCGGGTACAAGGGCCTCGGTAACGCGGCGACCTTCTCGATCGAGCAACTGACGGCCGTCGCCGCCGGGATGCCGGCGGAGTTGCAGATCTGGCTCTTCTTCGCGTTCTTCTTCGGATTCGCCATCAAGGTGCCCATGTTCCCGTTCCACACCTGGCTGCCCGACGCGCACACGGAGGCGCCCACGGCGGGCTCGGTGATCCTGGCTGCGATCCTCCTGAAGATGGGGACCTACGGCTTCGTGCGGTTCTCGCTGCCGATGTTCCCGGAGGCGGTGCGCAACGCCCGCGTGATCGGGCTGATGGCCGGGCTCGCCATCGTCGGCATCGTCTACGGTGCCATGGTCACGCTCGTGCAGAAGGACATGAAGAAGCTGATCGCGTACTCCTCGGTCTCGCACCTCGGCTTCGTGATGCTCGGCATCTTTGCGCTGAACATGGCGGGGGTCCAGGGCGGCGTGCTGCAGATGATCAACCACGGCATCTCGACCGGCGGGCTCTTCCTGCTCGTGGGAATCGTCTACGAGCGCCGCCACACTCGGATGATCGCCGAGTACGGGGGCCTGGCGAAGCAGATGCCGATCTATGCGACCTACTTCATGGTCCTCGTCCTCTCCTCGATGGGCCTGCCTCTGCTGAACGGGTTCATCGGCGAGTTCGCGATCCTGCAGGGCGCCTTCGCGAAGAGCTTCTGGTGGGCGTTTTTCGCGGCCACGGGCATCGTGCTCGGTGCCGCGTATCTGCTGTGGCTCTACCAGCGAATCTTCTTCGGCGAGCTCACCAATCCGGCCAACGCGAAGCTCGCGGACCTGACGCTGCGCGAACAGCTCACGCTCGCTCCGCTCGTCGTCCTCGCCCTCTGGATCGGGCTGTATCCGAAGCCGATCTTCGACGTTTTGCGCCGCCCCTCCGAGAAGATCGTCCAGGCCGTGACGCGGCCGGCGGTCGAGGCGCCGGCCTTCGCGCTCGAGAGGGTTCCCGCGGCCCCGGACGCCGAGGCCGCGCGCCCATGACTTCGGCGTTTCGCCCGGTCGACTGGATTCTCCTGTCGCCGGAGCTGTTCCTGACCGCGGCCGGGCTCGCGATGCTGTCGTTCGCCGTGGCGCTCGGCAAGAGGAAGGAGGAGTTCCTGGCCTTCTTCGCGATGCTCTCGATCGCCGTGACCGGGGCCCTGCTCGTCTTCGCGGCCGGCCAGCCGGAGCGCAGAACCGCGATCCTCGGGGGAGCGTTCGTCGTCGACAACTTCGCCCTTTTCTTCAAGGCCCTCGTCCTGCTCTCCCTCGCCCTCACCGTCCTTGCCTCCGTGCGGTTCGTGGGCTCGGCGCCCTATCCGGGCGGCGAGTACTACGCGCTGTTGCTCTTTGCGGGCGTGGGCATGCTGTTCATGGTGTCGGGCAACAATCTGATCGCGATCTACGTCGCCCTCGAGCTCATGGCTCTCTCGTCCTACATCCTCGCGGGCTACTTCAAGGGGGAGGTCAAGTCCACCGAGGCGGCGCTGAAGTACTTCATCCTGGGGGCCTTCTCGTCCGGCGTGCTGCTGTACGGGCTGTCGCTCGTGTACGGGGTGGCCGGGATCATGGGCCTGCCCGAGCTCGCGAAGCTTTTCGCGTCGGTCGAACGGTCGAACCTGCTCGTCCTCGGCATCCTGCTCGTTCTCGCGGGCCTGCTCTTCAAGATCGCGGCCGTCCCGTTCCATGTCTGGACCCCCGACGTCTACGAGGGTTCGCCGACACCGGTCACCGCGTTCTTCTCGGTCGGCCCGAAGATCGCCGCCTACGGCATTCTGGCTCGCATCTTCTACGTCGCGTTCCCGAAGTTCCACGCGGACTGGGGCCTGATCGTGGCCCTGGTGGCGGCGGCGACGATGGTGCTCGGCAACGTGGCCGCGCTGCTGCAGTCCAACGTGAAGCGCATGCTCGCCTACTCCTCGATCGCCAGCGCCGGATACGCACTGCTCGGCGTCCTGGGCTTTCGGACGGAGTGGGGCCTGTGGGGGATCCTGGTTTACCTGCTCGCCTACGCGCTGATGAATTTCGGGGCGTTCAGCGTGGTGATTCTCCTCGAGACCCGGGGATATGCCGCGGAGTCCGTGTCGGACTTCAACGGCCTCGCCCAGCGCAACATGCCGGCCGCCCTGGTGATGCTGCTCTTCCTTCTGTCACTGGCCGGTGTCCCGCCGACCGCGGGCTTCATCGGCAAGTACTACCTGTTCACGGCCGCGATGAAGGCGGGGTACACCTGGCTGGCAGTGCTCGCGGTTCTGATGTCGGCCGTCTCGATCTTCTACTACTTTCGAATCGTCTCCGCGATGTTCTTCACCGAGGGGTCCAGGGTGAAGCTCGCGAGCTCCTATGCGCTGACCGCGACGGTGGTGATCTGCGCCGCCGGCACGCTCGCGATCGGCCTCTTGCCGCAGCCTTTCCTCTCGATCCTGAAGACCTGTGGACTCACGCCATAGAGGCCCAATCCCGCATCCCACATCCCCGCATCCCAGATCCCGTATCCCGCATTCCACACCGTCCACGGATAGACTGCCCCGGTGAACCCTCGTGCAGGCTGGGCCCGGGCAGCGACCCTGGGAATCATGTTTCCGGTGCTCCTGGTGGCCGGGTATCTCGTTGGTCGCTGGGCGGGAAGGTGGTTCGGGCTGGGCGAGTGGACAGCCGCCGCGGGCGCGGCGCTCGGTGCCGTCGGGGGCTTCATCGAGCTCTTTCGATGGGCTTCGAGGTCAGGCGACGAGTGAGCAACGAGGAGCTGGTCCTCCGGCGGATCGAGCGACGCGCAATCGTCCTCACAACTCTTTCCGGTGCAGTGGCTTGCGTCTTCAGCTGGCGGGCGGCCCTATCCTTGACAATCAGCGCGGCCGTGGTAATTTTCAGCCTCCTGGTTCTCGAGAAGCTGACCGAGCGTCTCGTTCCCCCGCAGGCAAAGCATGGGATCCGCGCGCTGGGACCCCTCCTGCTGGTGACGGCCGCGAGTCTCGTGCTCCTCGGGGTGGCAGCCTTCCGCTGGAAAGGGTTCAGCCTTGCGGGGGGAGCCGCGGGAATTTCGGCCGTCGTGGCCGCGGTGGTGGTGGAAGGGTTTGAGCGAGGGGGAGGCGGGGTCCGTTAATGGAACATCACTCGATTCTCTACGGGCCGGTCAACCACCTGCTCCTCGCGTTGCTCGGCCCTCCGCCAGTGGCAAGGCTCTCGCCGGGATGGGCAACCTTCCTCTTCCCGGATGGCGCGAGCGCTTGGATTCCCGATACCGCCATCATGGCCCTGCTCTTGACGGCCATCATTGCCGTTATCTTCCCGATGGCCGCCCGCCGCTTCGACAGGGAGCGGCCCGGCGGGGTGCAGAACTTTCTGGAGATGGTCGTGGACGCAATCCGCCGCTTGCTCGACGACGTCATCGGGCCAGGCGCCGCGAAGAAGTACCTCCCGATGATCGGCACGTTCGCGCTCTTCATCTTCCTCGGGAACCTGTTCGCCCTTCTCTTCCCCTTGCAGCCGCCGACCGGCTCGCTTTCGACGACGGTGGCGCTCGCCGTGATCGCCTTCTTCTATTTCAACTGGCAGGGCTTCAAGGAGCACGGATTCTTCGGATACCTGAAGCACTTCATGGGACCGGTCTGGTGGCTCGCGCCCCTTTTCTTCGTCATCGAGATGATCGGGAACGTCGCGCGCGTCCTGTCCCTGTCGGTGCGCCTTTTCATGAACATCTCGGGCGAGCACACGGTCACGGGCTTCTTCGCGAGTCTGTTGCCGATCGTGGTGCCCTGGCCCCTGATGGCCCTCGGGCTCTTCACGGCCCTGCTCCAGTCGTTCATCTTTGTTACGCTCACGGCTGTCTACATCAATTTGGCCACGGCTCACGAAGAACACTGAAATCGTTCGAGAGGAAGAAGGAGAATTGCGGATGCTGAAGAAAGCGTTGTGGATCGGGGTCGTCGCGCTGGCTTGCCTGGCGCTTCCCGCGATGGCCCAGGAGTCGGCGGCCGGAGGGGCCGGCTCCGGGGGTGTGCGCTGGGGCGCCATCTCGGCGGCGTTCCTGCTTGGAATCGCGGCAGCGGCCGGGGCCGTGGCGCAGGGTCGCGCCACGTCGTCGGCTGCGGAGGCCATGTCCCGAAACCCCGGGGCGGCCGGCCCGATTCGTCTCATGACGATCATCGGTCTGGCTCTCATCGAGTCGCTCGTACTCTATGCCCTGCTGATCGCCAGCCAGGTCAGCAAGCTCTAGGATCCCGTCGGCAGGCCTCCCGTCCCACAACAGGGGGCGGGGGGCTTTTTTGTCTCTTTTTGGGTACATCCTGACCCCGGCTGGAAACCTCGCCGCGGGCTAGTGCGTACTTCTGATGTGAGGGTCCTCGACGAAAATGCCGTCTACTCCGTAGAAAACCCGGGGCTTAGCGAGGGTTGGGAGTCGACGGGACCCGTCCTGGCGGGGCGGGCAAGGATCTTGCGAAACCGAGAGGGTATGGAAAAGGCAAGCGTGCAATCGAACCTCGAACCCGTGGCCCCGCCGGCGATCAGCGCCTGGGACTTCGATTCCCAGGTGATGCCCTTCGTGGATTCCCTCTACAACACGGCGTACCGCATGACCCGCAGCTCCGAGGACGCGGAAGACCTGGTGCAGGAGACCTACTTCAAGGCGTACAAGTACTACGACAAGTTCGAAGAGGGAACGAACCTGAAGGCGTGGCTTTTCAAGATCCTCAAGAACACGTTCATCAACAACTACCGCAAAAAGAAGCTCGAGCCGCGCAGCGTCGATTTCGCCGAAATCGAGGACTCCTTCGAGCGAATCGTGCGCCGTGATACCGGCGAGCCGATGGGCGACCCGGAGGCCGAGTTTTTCAGCGGCGTTCTGGACGATGACGTCCGCAAGTCTCTCGAGTCCCTGCCCTACGATTACCGGATGGTCGTGATCCTGGCGGATCTCGAGGACTTCTCCTACAAGGAAATCGCCGAGATCCTGGACTGCCCGGTTGGGACGGTCATGTCCCGCCTGTACCGGGGCAGAAAGCTCCTGGAAAAGGCCCTCCTCAAGTACGCCCGCAAGCACGGCTATATCCGTGGGGCCGAGCCGACCAAGATGCGGACTCGGCCCCGGACCGCCTAGTCCCGGGGCGACCGCCCCGGGGGACAGGAGCCCCGTCCGGAGGGACGGAATAAGGGGTCGTGGGGTATCGTTTCTACCCTCGGCCCGATGAACTGCGCGAGAGCCCGTTTTCTCCTGTACGCCTACCTCGGCCGCGAGCTGCCCGGGGCAGACGCGGGGACACTGGAGAGGCATCTGGGCGTGTGTTCGTCCTGTGCGCTGCGGGCGCGTTCGGCGAGGGACCTGTCGCGGCTCCTGCATGCCCGGCTCGAGTACACGCGGGCGCCGCTCGCGTTGCGGGAAAGGCTCCACGGAGGTCTCGTCGCTCCGCGCCTGCGGCTGCGGTATGCGCCGCTCGGGATCGCGGCTTCGATCCTGCTCCTCATCCTTCCGCTCGTTGCCGATCAGTCGGGTCCCCGGAGCGCGGCCTTCTCGATGGCCGCCCCGGTGGCGGCGACCGTATCCCGGAGCGCGGCCCCGGTCGCGCGCAAGATGATCGGCACCTTCGTCTGCCTTCAGTGCGACGGCCGGCACGAAAAGGAAGTTTGCCCCCTCGAGCGCCCCAACCACAAGCTCAGCCACGAGCTCGGGTTCTGCGCCGACAACGGCGAGACGTGGCGGATCATGACCGCAGACTCCAGTTTTGCCAGCGCATCCGTCGGGCAGACGGTCGAGGTCGAGGGCGTCGCGTTTCCCGAGTCCGGTTTCCTGCGGGCTTCGCGCGTGGGGTACTAGGCCGTCGCCTCCGCTTCGCTCGGGGGTCTGCGCGCGGTCGCGCGCACCGGCGAGCGGCTCGCCCAAGGGGCTCGACCGCTCGCCTGACCCTCTCGCTGCGCTGCGGCTCCCGCATCGCGAACCTCCTCCCTCCCTGCGGTCGGGAGACTATTCGCGATGCGAAGGCACGAGTCGGGCCGTCGCCTCCGCTTCGCTCGGGGTCTGCGCGCGGTCGCGCGCACCGGCGAGCGGCTCGCCCAAGGGGCTCGACCGCTCGCCTGACCCTCTCGCTGCGCTGCGGCTCCCGCATCGCGAACCTCCCTCCCTGCGGTCGGGAGACTATTCGCGATGCGAAGGCACGAGTCGGGCCGTCGCGTCCGCTTCGCTCGGGGGTCTGCGCGCGGTCGCGCGCACCGGCGAGCGGCTCGCCCAAGGGGCTCGACCGCTCGCCTGACCCTCTCGCTGCGCTGCGGCTCCCGCATCGCGAACCTCCTCCCTCCCTGCGGTCGGGAGACTATTCGCGATGCGAAGGCACGAGTCGGGCCGTCGCCTCCGCTTCGCTCGGGGGTCTGCGCGCGGTCGCGCGCACCGGCGAGCGGCTCGCCCAAGGGGCTCGACCGCTCGCCTGACCCTATCGCTGCGCTGCGGCTCCCGCATCGCGAACCTCCTCCCTCCCTGCGGTCGGGAGACTATTCGCGATGCGAGCGGATGGGAGCGAGCCTCTAACGCGGTAGTCCCTCTTCGCCGGTCCTGGTCGGAAGCGACGGTAAAATCCTGTCGATGAGCGGGTGGTTCGAGGCGAGTGCGCCGGCGCGGATCGATCTGGCCGGGGGAACGCTCGACCTCTGGCCCCTGCATGTTCTGCACCCGGGGTCGGTCACGGTGAACCTCGCGGTCGATCTGCGAGCCCGGTGCCGGGTGAGGGTGCGGGAGGCGGGCTATCGCGTCGTGGTACCGGGGCTCGGTTTCGAGCGGACCGTCGGCAGGCCGCGCGAACTGCTCGCGGACCCGCGCGCCGCGCTCGCCGGGGCGTTGTTCGAGGGACTTCGCATCACCGCACCGCGCGACGTCGAGCTGTCCTCGGATGTTCCATACAGCTCGGGCCTCGGGGGCTCCTCGGCCCTGACCGTGGCCGCGGCCGCCGCGCTCGCGGCGAGCGTCGGCAGCGATTTCTCGGGGGAAGGTCGGGTCGACTTCCTGCGGGACGTGGAGACGCGGGTACTGGCAAAGCCCGCCGGAATCCAGGACTACTACCCGCCGCTCTCGGGCGGGATGCATTTTCTGCGCTTCGAGCCCGGCCGTGTGGAGGTCGAGCGGCGGGATGTCGATCCGGCGGTCTGGCTTCGCCACCTGACGCTCTTCGATACGGGCGCCGCACACTCCTCGGGGATGAACAACTGGGAGGTTTTCCGCGCGCGGCTCGAGGGTGACCGCGAGGTCGCCGCGCGCCTCGACGACGTGCGGACGGCTGCCCAGGAGATGGCGGAGGCGGCCGGGGCCGAAGACTTCCATGCGATGGGCAGTGCCCTGCGTCGCGAATGGGAGGCGCGCCGGCGCCTGGCGCCGGTCGTGTCGTCGGCGGGCATCGAGGGCGCGATCGGGACGGCGGTCGAAGCGGGCGCCTGGGCGGGCAAGGCCTGTGGCGCGGGGGGAGGAGGCTGCATCGTGGTCCTCTCGTCGCCCGACAAGACTCCCGCGGTGCGCGATGCGCTCTCGCGGCTGCCCGAGGGGCGGCTTCTCCTCGTGGCCGTGGAGAACCGCGGGCTCGCGGTGGGTCCCGCCGCCTGAGATCAGGGGGCCCGGCGCATCCACGCCAGGCAGCGCTCGACTTCGCTGCGCATTGCGGCTGCCGAGGGCGCGTGGTGCCAGCCGCCGTGGCCGGGCAGCACCCACTCGAAGCGGTGGTCCAGAAGGCTCTCCATCGAATGAATCTGCTCGCTCCACGAGTGCCAGCATGCGTCCCGGAAGGCGACGAGCTGGCCCCGGCTGCGAGACCAGGCGAGGTGGTCGCCGGCGAAGAGGTACCTGTCCCGGTAGAGCAGGACGGCGTGCCCGCGCGTGTGGCCCGGGGTGGGGATGGCGACGAGGTCTTCGGCCAGGCGCACGGGCTCCCGGCCTTCGAGGCGGCGCTCGATGCCTCGCGTTGCCGAAGTGACGTCCGCGGCGTGGATCACGCGCTCGCAGCCGAATCGCGCTCGGAAGGCCTCGTGCTCGGCCACGTCGTCCCGGTGGGTCAGAAAGAGCGTCTGCACTCCGCCGCGTGCTGCCAGCGCCCCGAGCAGCGGCCCGGCGGCGCGCGGCGAGTCGACGAGGACGTTGCCCTCCGAGCGTTCAATGAAATAGCTCCATGCGCCGAAGGAGCTCTCTGCGGTGAACCCGCAGAAGGCGACGTTCTCGTCGACGACTTCCGGGAAGGCGGCGGCCCCCGCGGCCGCGCTTGCGGGCCGGACCGTCCCGATCGAAGCGGTCGGGCAGGCGACGAGGGCCATGAGGGCCCGCCGCCGGTCCGCACCCGTGCCGGGTTGTGCGCGAACGAAGGAGTGCCCGTCGCCCTCCTCGAAGACGGAAGGTGCGATGCAGCGGCAGGTATCGCAGTCGATGCAGGTGCGGTCGACGTAGAAGTCGCCCGGGGCGTTGTCCGGCAGCCTCTCGTCGACCCGAGCCATCAGATCCGCTCGAGATCCGCGACCGTGCGCTCGCCGACGACGTTACCGGTGTTGAGCGTGGTCTTCGGCTCCATGAGCACGATCCAGCACTCTTCCGCGGCCGAGGGCTTGTGCTCCGTGCCCTTCGGCACGATGAAGAGCTCGCCCTCACCGAGCTCGATGTCACCCGAACGCAGGCCCATCCGCATGCGCCCGCGGATGACGAGGAAGAGCTCGTCCTCGTTCTCGTGGTGGTGCCAGACGAACTCGCCCTGGAGCTTGACGAGCTTGACCTGATGGTCGTTGAGGTCCCCCACGATCTTGGGGCTCCAGCGCTCGCTGAAGCGGGAGAACTTTTCGAGAAGATTCACCTTTTGCATCATTTGCTCCGCGTTCCACGTCCGGAGATCAAGGAAATCCCTCGGGCCTGCGGCCGCGGGATGACGTCGCGGAGGCTTCGCTCCCGCAACGTCACATTCTTCCGGGCTCCGGAATCCCGAGAAGTCCGAGAAGGTGCGACATCTCCCGGCGAAAAATGCGCGCGATGGCGAGGCGACGGTTCCGGACGGCTGCGTCCGCCTCCTGAAGGATCGGCTGGCGGTGGTAGAAGTGATTGAAGGCCTGGGCGAGACCGAAGGCGTGGCGGGCCAGGTTTGCGAGCTCGAGCGAGTCCACCGACCGCTCGGCCACCTCGGGGGTCGACGCCGCGTCCAGGGCGATCGCCCAGAAATCGTCGTCCCACTCGGCCGCCGAGAGGCCTGCCGGATCGACGTCGGAGTTGATCCCCTTTTCCGCGAGCTTGCGGAAGATATTGTCGGCTCGGACCAGCGAGTACTGCAGGTAGGGCCCCGTGTCACCTTCGAAATTCAGGGCCTCGTCGAAGTCGAACGCGATGACCTTGTTGCGGCCGACTTTCAACAGGAAGTACCGAAGGGCCCCGATCGCGATCGCGCGCGCATCCTGCCCGGCGTCGGGCGTCGCGCCCTCGACGCCGCGGCGGCTGGCGACCTCGGCGCCTGCGCGCTCGAAAAGCAGCTCGACGAGATCGTCCGCCTTGACCCCGAGCCCTTTGCGGCCCGACATCTCGACGTACGGCCTCTTCTCGTCCTCGGTCGAGAGGCGGTACTCCTCCCCGAAGCGCTCGGCGAGCTCGCGGGCCGCCCGGGGCGAGAGGGCCACGACCTCGTACGAGAAGTGAACCGATCGGTCCGCCTCCTTGCCGTGGCCGAGCGCGCGGAGGCCCTCCCGGACGACTCTCTGGGGGTAGGACTGGCGCACGTCGATGACATTGAAGACGCGCTCGGCATGGCCGAAGCGGGGCGCGCCCGGCACGCCATCGGTGTGTGCGGTCCTCCAGACCGTGTGCGTGAGAACTTCGGTCGGGATTTCCTGTTCCCGGACAGGGCCCGTATTCCAGCTGGGGCGAAAGGGCGCATAGTCGAAGTCGATCGGAAGCAGACCGAACTTCCAGAGTTGATAGGCGATGTCCTTGCCCGTATACGTGACGGTACCGTTGGAGCGCACCAGAATCTTGTCCGGTTCCTCCATCCCGGCGAATTCCGGGGAGTCCGTCAGGCGCAGCACCCAGCAACCCGCGTGCTTGCCCTCGCTCTCGAGGTGAATCGCGCCCGCCTCCCTCAACATGGCGAACGCGCGCGTCCAGAAGTGCTTGTGCAGGATGTCGCTCTCGCGCGGGAGAACGTCGTAGGCGATGCCCAGGCGGCCCATCGTGGCCAGGTGCGCCGAGGAGACTGCGGCCACGACGGCTGCGGCGATGCGCGCCGTTTCGTTGTTACCCGCCTCGATCGCGTGGAGGATCTCGTCGCGCCAGGCCCGGGTCTCGGGGCGCGCGGCGTACGTGCGCCCGACCTCCGCGTACAGGTCCCAGCAGAGGTAGGCGAATCCCTTGTCGTTGGACGTGCCATCGGGCAGCCGGCTCTCCGCGATCGCCCGTTGCGCCTCTGCCTGCGTCGTCACGCCGCGCAGGTGAATGAGCCCGGCGACCACGTCGGCAACCTGTACGCCGGTGTCGTCGAGGTAGTTCTGGACCTCGACCTCGAATCCCTGATGGCGAAGGGTCCGGACCAGGACGTCGCCCAGCACGGCATTTCTGAGGTGGCCGATGTGCGCCGCCTTGTTGGGGTTGATGTTCGTGTGCTCGACGATGACTTTCCCCTCGCGCGGGGAGCGGGGCGCGGGCTCCCGGAGCAGCGCGGCGATGAGTGCGCCGCGATCGAGAGAGAAATTGAGGTAGCCGGCGCCCTCGAGGCTGGAGCGTCGCACCCCCTCGGGCAGCCGGATCGCACCGGCGAGGTCCGCGGCGATGGCGCGTGGCGCTTTCTTGAGAGCCTTGGCGAGATCGAAGGCGACAGGGCAAGCAAGATCTCCGAGCGCGAGCTGGGGGGGTCTCTCGAGCACGACAACGACCTCGATGCCGAGCTTCTCGCGGGCCGCCGTGCGGATCGCGTCGGCCAGCGCGGTGCGGATGCCTTCCAGCATGGGCGCCGAGTATATCGAGCGCGTGCCGAAGAGACGTTCGCTCTCCCGCCGCGTTCGTGATCGCGGCCGGCAGCATTAGAATGCCGCCATGGGCCTTCCCGTCGTGCGCTCGGTAGCGGTCGGTGCCAGCGCGAACGATGCGTTCGACGCCTTCACGCGCGTTCCCGACCTGCTGTCGTGGCTCTGTGAGGGAGCGCTGGTGGGCCTGCGGCCCGGCGGCAACTGGGCGGTCGGCTTCACGAACCAGCGTGGGATTACCGAGGTGACGGTGCTCGGCAAGATCATTGAATTCGAGCGCGGCCGCCGGCTGGTGGTGGGTGACATCTCGGTCGAGCCGCGCGAGGGCGAGGCGTTGTCCGGAATCCGCCTCGAGTTGACGTTCGACGCCCGGGCGGAGGGCTGCATCGTGACGGTCGCGCAGGACGTCCCGGACGCGGGACCTGCCTACGAGCGATACCTGGGAGATGCCGGCATCGGGTGGGAAGCGAGCCTGGCCGACCTGAAGAAGTACCTCGAGGGTCCCCGCCGCCGGAGGATCCTGATCGAGGCGGGGCTGCCGGAGAACTGAAATGACGAGCCGCGAACGGGAGGCCGGGGGTCGGGACGGCGCGTCGGAGGCCGGCGCTTGTGCGCTGTGCGGAGGCACGGGCTGGGTCCTCGACTCCGCGGACGGCCGCAAGCTCGCGCACCCGTGCGTCTGCCGCACCGCGGCGCTGGCGCGCGCCCGGCTCGATGCGGCCGGGATTCCGCAGCGCTATCGCGACTGCACGCTCGACAATTTTTCCGACAACAACCTGAGCCTCGCCAAGGCGCGGACGGCCGCGCGGGACTTCGTGGACGCGTATCCGGCGGTCGAGGCGGGCCTGCTCCTGGTCGGGCCGGCGGGGCGCGGCAAGACGCACCTGGCCTGCGCCATCCTGTCGGAGCTGGTGGCGACCAAGGGTGTGACCGGGATGTACGTCGACTTCTCGGACCTGCTCATGAAGATCCAGACCTCCTTCCGCCCCGACGCCGATCTCTCCAAGGAGTCCGTCCTGACGCCTTACGGCGAGGCCGAGATTCTCGTCCTCGACGAGCTCGGCGCCTCCAAGCCGCACCCGTGGGTGCTCGACGTTCTCTACAGTTTGCTCAACACCCGCTACAACCGCCGGCGTATCACGATCGCGACGTCGAACTTCGAGGACGAGATCGACGCGTCGGCAGGCGAGCGCGAGAGGCTGGAGGATCGCATCGGCTATCGGTTGCGCAGCCGTCTCTACGAGATGTGCCTGATGGTGCCGCTGCGGGGGGGAGACTTCCGCAAGGAGGTTCTCGGCACGCGGATTCGGTCCGGGTTTTGAGCTCGCAACGAGGGATCCTTCTCGTGCGCCTCGCGGTCGGAGTGCTGCTCTCCGCGGTGGCCTGCGCGACCCCCCGCCCGGCGCCCGTGGCGACGCCGACTGCCCCGGAGCCGGGTCCTGTGCCGCTGCCGGTGGTGCGAGTGGCGCCGCCGGCAGCGACGGCGCCCTCGGGCGTGCTGTACCGGGCGGGTTTGAAGAGCGACCTGACCGAGTTTTCGACGGGAGTTCCCGGCACCGTGTGGATCGTGGCTTCGGGCGATCGGGCCGAGCTCGTGCAGGGCCCCGTAACGCTGCGGGCGGTCGGCGCCGGTGCGGCTCCCGCGTCGTTTCAGATCCAGGCGGGCGCGTTCTCGCAGCAGGACCCGGCCCGCAAGCTCGCCGACCGGCTCGGTGCCGCATTCGAGGCTCCGGCGCAGGTTGCGTTCTCGGCCGATCGCGGCGTCTACCGGGTGCTCGTCGGCGCCTTCTCCTCGCGGGGCGAGGCGGACGAACTCCTCGCCAAGCTCAAGGCCTCGGGCCAGGACGGGTTCGTCGTCCCGGGGGCTCCCCGGTCCCCGACTGCACCCGCAGCGATCGTCGTCGCGGGCGCGACCGGCGAAGCGCTCACCCTGCCCTCGCCGGTCGATATCTACGCGCCGGCACCGGGGGCGCACGTCGTCGTGGACGCCACCTCCTACCGCGGGAGCCTGCGCGTCACCGTCAACCCGCGCGGAACGCTCAACGTCGTCAACCGGGTGGATCTCGAGGAGTACCTGTATGGGGTCGTCCCCTCGGAGATGGGTCCCAGGCGCTTCGACGCCATCGAAGGCCTGAAGGCGCAGGCGGTGGCGGCGCGGACCTACGCCATGGCCCACCGGGGCCAGTTCGAGAGCGAGGGCTATGACATCTGCGCGACCCCCAAGTGCCAGGTCTACGGTGGATTTTCCGCGGAGGATTCTCTCTCGACGGCGGCCGTCGACGGGACGCGGGGCCTCGTGCTCGCTTTCCAGGGCCAATTCGCGGACGCTCTCTTCGTTTCGACCTGCGGCGGAAGGACGGAAAATGTCGAGAACGTGTTCTCCGGCGGGCCCGTGCCGTACCTGGTCTCCGTGGATTGCGGCGAGCTGCCGACCGAGGAGATCGCGGGAGCGAACGTGCCACGCGATGCGAAGCGGGAGGGCCGCACGGCGCTCGAGTGGCGCGGCTACGTCCTGCGCCGGCATGTCGCGAAGAAGGCGGCGCCGCGCGCGGCCAGCCTCGAAACGGCGCAGCGCTGGGCGGGAGTGCCGCGGGCCGGCTCGGTTCCCGCGAGGCTCACGCCGGAGGCGGTCTATCCATCCTTGCTGACCGCGTTCGGCCTCACCGAGGCGAAGGCGCTGCACCTGCTGCCCCGGGACGAGAGTTACTTCGCCGAGCACCCGTCCTCGGTGGCGGGCCTCAGCGGCCCGGCCCGAGGCGCGTACGAGTTCCTGCTGCGATTCCGGTTCGCCGGCTCGGACCTTCCGGCGGCCGACCGGGATCTCGGCGAGGAGGAATACGGCGGACTCCTCTTCTCGGTTGCCTTGCGCCTCGCGGGCGTCACCGAGGGTTCCGGCCGGTTTCTCTCCCGGGAAGGCTCGAACATCTGGGTCAAGACGACGGACGGCAGGCAGGGGCTTGCCGTCGATCCGGAGCTGCCGATGGCGCGCCGCGTCGGCGACCGATTCCATCCGTCGAACACACTGACGCTGCGACCCGGGGACCGCCTGCGCTGGTGGAAGGGCGGGAGCCGCGTTCTCGGGTTGTGGGTCGAGATGGAGGCCGACGGGCCGACGTTCGAGCGGGACTCCGCCTGGACGGAGTGGGTGCGACGGGTCGGGGCGAGCGAGCTTGCACGGCGCATGGCCGGCCGCATCGCAGGCACCGAGGTCCGGGAGATCGTCGTGACGAAGAGGAGCCCCTCGGGCCGGGCCATCGAGATGCGCGTCAAGACGGACGTCGCAGAGGCGACGTTCCGGCGCTTCGACCTGCGCCAGGCCGTCGAGATGCCGGAGATGCTGTTCACGGTGTCGCGGGTCGAGGGACCGGGGGGCGAGGCCGAGTTCGTGTTCCTCGGGCGGGGCTGGGGCCACGGTGTTGGCCTCTGCCAGAATGGCGCATTCGGCAGGGCACTCGCGGGAGAGACCTACGATCGGATCCTGCGCCATTACTACACGGGGGTCGACATCGTGCCGGCGTCCACGGTGACGGCCGCGCCGGCACCGTCCTCGCGCTGATCGCGCGGCGGCGGGTCAAGCGCTGTCCTTCCCAGGGGCGGCAGGGGATCCTTTCGGGGTCTCGTGGCGGCCCGAGAAGTGGCCCCTCGGCGCGGAGGAGCCCGCCCTGAGTGAAGTCGAAGGGTTCATCGGGCGGCGCGACTGTGAACTAAAATGGATCGAATGAGCGCCACGATCTCTGCGGAGCGTCGGGCAATCGTGCAGACCCTGCGAGCCTTCTGCGAGGCGCGGATCCGGCCGCACGTGATGCGCTGGGACGAGGCACAGGAGTTTCCCCGGGAAGTCTTTCGCGAGCTCGGAGAGCTCGGCTTCCTGGGAATCCTGTTTCCGGAGGAGTACGGCGGCGCCGGGCTCTCGTACATGGACTACCAGGCGATCATCGAGGAGATCGCTTGCGTCGATCCGTCGATCGCGCTCGCCCTGGCGGCGCATAACAGCCTCGGTTCGAATCACATCTACACGTTCGGAAGTGAGGTGCAGCGCCGGAGATATCTTCCGAAGCTCACCTCGGGCGAGTGGCTTGCGGCCTGGGGCCTGACCGAGGCCGACGCCGGGTCCGACTCGAGCGGCACAAAGACGACCGCCCTGCGCAACGGGGATGGCTGGGTCTTGAACGGCTCGAAGAACTTCATCACGAACGCCTCTGTCGGGCGGGTCGCAGTCCTCATGGCCGTCACCGAGCCGGGGCGCGGCAACCGGGGAATCTCCGCGTTCATCGTAGAGCTCGACAACCCGGGCATCCGGGTCGGCAAGAAGGAGAACAAGCTCGGGATGCGCGCGTCCGACACGTGCACGCTCGTGATGGAGGACTGTCGGGTGCCGGTGGGGAGCCTGCTCGGTGAGCCCGGTTCGGGCTGGCTGGACGCGATGAAGGTCCTCGACGGGGGACGCATCTCGATCGCCGCGCTCTCGGTCGGACTGGCACGCGGCGCCTTCGAGGCCGCGCTCGCCTACGCGCAGGAGCGCCGGCAGTTCGGCAAAGCGCTCTGCGAGTTCGAAGCGATCCAGTTCTACCTTGCCGAGATGGCGACCGAGATCGACGCCGCGAGGCTTCTGACGGAGCGGGCGGCGGCCGCCAAGGACGCCGGAGAGCTTGTCACCCGGTTCTCGGCCCAGGCCAAGCTCTACGCCTCCGAGATCGCCGTGCGCGCGACAGACCGCGCTTTGCAGATCCACGGAGGCTACGGGTTCACGAAGGACTTTCCGGTCGAGAAGTTCTATCGCGACGTCAAGCTCTGCACGATCGGGGAAGGCACGAGCGAGATCCAGAAGCTCGTTATCGCGAAGCAGCTGCTTTCAGGCGGCGCATGATCCCTCCCGCCGATGCCGCGGCGGCCGAGCTGGCGCGGGCCGTCGTGGAGGGCCGTGGGCGCGCGATCGGCCGGGCAATCTCGGAGGTCGAGCGCGATTCCGGGGCCGTGCCAGAGATTCTCCGCCTCCTCTTCCCCCGGACAGGCCGCGCGCGGATTCTCGGCGTCACGGGACCGCCGGGCGCCGGCAAGTCGACGCTCGTGCAGCGGCTGGCGCAGGCCTACCGAAAGCAAGGCCGGACGGTCGGCATCGTGGCCGTGGACCCTTCCTCGCCGTTCACGGGCGGCGCGATCCTTGGCGACCGCATCCGGATGGCCGAGATCTACACGGACCCCGGAGTCTTCATCCGCTCGATGGCCACGCGCGGCGCACTCGGGGGCCTCGCACGGGCGACGAGCGATGCGGTCGACGTGCTCGACGCCGGCGGGTTCGAGACGATTCTCGTGGAGACGGTCGGCGTTGGCCAGGACGAGGTGGACGTCGTTCGCGCTGCGGACACGGTCGCCGTCGTCCTGGTCCCCGGGCTCGGGGACGACATTCAGGCCATCAAAGCGGGGATTCTCGAGATCGCCGATGTTTTCATCGTGAACAAGGCGGAGCGCGAGGGGGCCGACCGGGCTGCGGCCGAGCTCGCGATGATGCTCGATCTTTCGCCCGGGAAGGCGTGGCGTCCGCCGATCGTCCGCACCACGGCGCCCTCGGGCGCGGGCGTGCCGGAGGTGCTCCGGGCGCTCTCCGCTCACGGCGAACATCTGGCCGCGACGGGGGAGGGTCTGCGCCGCCGGGCGATCCGCGCGCGGTCGCGCCTGCTCGCCCTGCTCGAGGAGCGATTCCGGCGGGCCGTCGAGGCCCGTGCCCCGGAACAGGGGGGCCTGGAGCAGGCGGTTGCGGCGGTTCTCGCGCGCCGCGACGATCCCTACACCGCCGCGGGGCGGCTCTTCGATGCACTCGTGGGAGCGCCGCGCGAGACGGCGGCGCGGACCTCTGTATGAGAGCCTACCGGATCGATCACGTCGGCGTCGCCGTGTCCTCGATCGACGAGGCCCTCGCCGTCTATCGCGCTCTCGGAATCGTCGAGGACAAGCGCGAGGCGGTACCCGGTCAGAGGGTCGTTGCGGCATTCCTGCCGGTCGGGGAGAGCCGCATCGAGCTGCTCGAGGCGACCTCGCCCGACTCTCCGGTGGCGAAGTTCATCGCCCGGCGGGGTGAAGGGTTGCACCACGTGTGTTTCGCCGTCGAAGATCTCGACACGGCCCTCGCGGATCTGCAGGCACGGGGTTTCCGCCTCATCGACCGGACCCCCGCGCCCGGTGCCGACGGCAAGCGCATCGCCTTCCTGCACCCGGAGGCGGGCCACGGAGTCCTGATCGAGCTGTCCGAGAAGCGGGAGAAACCATGAAGATCGGCGAATACGTTCTGGCGCACCTCGTCAACCCGAAGGAGAAGTTCTGGGGAATCCTGAAGGACCGCGACGTCGCCGGGATCACGGTGCGCGGACTGTCGCTGGAGGGGTTCGAAGGGTGGCTCCACGAGATCGCGCGCAGGGAGACGATCACGATTCTGCCCTCCACGGTTTTCTTTCCGTTGCATCGCGTGGAGCGCGTCTTCATCGACGAGACCGCGGGCGACTTCGTCTCGTTCTCCGACCGCTTCAAGCGGACGGTCGGGGAGGACGCGCGGTACTACCTCACGCCGGTTCCCGATTCGCTGGAGGGGGAGACCTGATCTGCGATTCGTGATCTGTGAGCCGGATGAGCGGCCTCACGGCTCGCAACTTCCTCGCGGCCGTCAGGCGCGCAGGTGGTCGGTCTGCCAGTCGCGGATGCGCCGCTTGATCTCCGTGCGGTCCGTGATGCTCTTCTCGAGCACTTCGCGCACGAGGGCAGGAAGCTCGGCGTCGCCCGCAAACCGCAGGCCGATCAGCTGATCCTTTGTCAGCTCGAGGATCCGCGCCTTCAGATCCGCGTCGAGAAGCCTCTCCAGGCGCAGCCGCATCTCCAAACGGATGACCCGATCCTGCACGGTCAGCGCGAAGATCCGCATGAAGAAGAAGAGTCCGAAGAAGGCGAGGGCCATGAGCACGGCGAGCAGCGTCGGCCACGAGAATGCCCGGTACGCCTGGTAGAGCGACCAGCCGAGGTTGAGCAGGAGAATCGTGGAAATTCCGAAGTGATAGAGGGGAACCCAGCGCGCGTGCGCTTCGAAAGACTGTGGTTTGCCTGCCATGCGACTTCTCTCTGACAGGAAGGCCGGGACTACAGGTTGACGTTTTTCACGAAATAGTCCGCGGCCGAAATCTGCCCGTTCACGAGCAACCGGGCCTGCTCGGGTGACATGTCGAGATTCCCGGCGGACTCGCCCGAGCCGGTCGTCATGATGATCTGGATGGTGACGGGCACTCCCCGGCTCGTCGGGTCCGACAGGGCGCGGGCCGCCGCGTTGAGCGCGTTGAACACGGCTTCCTCGGTGTTGGCGGTCACGAGCAGGCGCGTCTTGCCGCGGAAATTCGTGAGCTTGTACTGGCTGATTCCTGCCCCGTCGAAAACCTTGGCGAAGGCTGCCTGGAGATTCGCGTCGACCGGCTGGAACGACGGGCCCGAGCCGGCGGTTTCGGGCTTGTCGATCTGGGAGGGCAGAGCCATGCGCGGCTTGTTCTGCCGGATGAAGTCCTGCAGGCGGGGCGAAGCGGGCGCCGATTCCGACGGTGTCGGCTTGCGGCTGTCGGGCGTGTCGATCGCGACGACGTTGCCGAAATTCTCCCGGTTGTACTTCTCGGACCCCTCCACATCGATCTGGTCGAGCTTGATCGCGGTGACGGTTCCGTTCTCGAGCGTGATGATCGCCTTGTCCTGGCGCACGGTGTACTTCGTGCGCGCGAAAATGAGCGAGCCGTCCTTCAACTTGATGACGTAGGCGAGCGCCGGCGAGGCGGCGAGAACCGTCGCAAGAACCGACAGGAGCAGGATCTTCTTCACGGCGGCGAGACCTCCTCGTCCCGGAGGGGGACGGCGTCCAGGGTCGGCGGATCCGCGTCTATGATAGCACCCGCATGCTCATCGTCATGGACGCGGTCGCGACGGCGGAAGACGTCCGCCGGGTCGTGGACGTCGTTCAGGGACTCGGCCTGGAGGCGCATCCGATCCCGGGAGCCCAGCGGACGGCGATCGGCATCACGGGCAACCGCGGCACCGTCGACCCCGGCGCCTTCGAGAACCTGCCCGGAGTCCTCGAGGTCATTCCGGTCTCGGCGCCGTACAAGCTGGTGTCGCGGGAAGCCAAGCGCGAGAACACGGTCGTGTCGGTGGCCGGCGTCCCGGTCGGCGGCGAGAGGCTCGCGATCGTTGCCGGTCCGTGCGCCGTGGAGACCGCGGAACAGGCTCTGGAGATCGGCCGCCGCGTGAAAGCGGCCGGCGCCACGCTCTACCGCGGGGGAGCCTTCAAGCCGCGCACCTCCCCGTACTCCTTCCAGGGCCTCGGCGTCGAGGGATTGCGGATTCTCGCGCGCGTCCGTGAAGAGACCGGACTCCCGATCGTGACCGAAGTGCTCGACACGGAAACCGTCGACGTCGTGGCCGAGTACGCGGACTGCCTGCAGGTCGGCGCGCGCAACATGCAGAATTTTTCCCTGCTCAGGCGGCTCGGGCGCATCCGCAAGCCGGTGCTTCTGAAGCGCGGCATGTCGGCGACGATCGAGGAGCTCCTGCTCTCGGCCGAGTACCTGCTCGCCGAGGGCAACTACGACGTGATGCTCTGCGAGCGCGGCGTGCGCACCTTCGCCGATCACACGCGCAATACGCTCGATCTCTCGGCGGTCCCCTACGTCCAGCGGATTTCCCACCTGCCGATTCTCGTCGACCCCTCGCACGGGACGGGCAAGCGCGCGAAGGTGCTGCCGCTCTCGCGGGCGGCGGTCGCCGTCGGGGCGGACGGACTCCTCATCGAGGTTCACCATCAACCCGAGCACGCGCTGTCGGACGGGCCGCAGGCGATCCTGCCGGAGATGTTCGGCGACCTGGTCCTGGAGATAAGGCGGCTCGCGCCCGTCGTCGGACGATCGGTGTGAACGGGACCCTGGTTCTCGAGGACGGGACGGCGTACCGGGCCGAGGCGATCGGCCGCCCCGGGACCCGCTTCGGCGAGATCGTCTTCAACACGGCGATGAGCGGGTACCAGGAGGTGCTGACGGACCCGTCCTATGCCGGGCAGATCGTCGTCATGACGGCGGCGCACGTCGGAAACTACGGCATCCGGGCCGACGAAGCCGAGTCGAGCCGCGTGCACGTCGAGGGCTTCATTGCGCGGGATTTCCCGGCGCGGTGGAGCGGCACGGGCGGGGAGCGCAGCCTCGCGGACTACCTCGCCGAGAACGGCGTGCTCGGCCTCCACGGCCTGGACACGCGTGCGCTGGTGCGCCGCATTCGGAGCGAGGGCGCGATGCGCGCCGGGGTTTCGACGGAGATCGAGGACCCGGCCGAGCTTCACCGCCGCGTCCTCGATTCGCCCGCGATGATCGGCAGCGACCTGGCCCTGTCCGTGTCGCCCCGGGAAGTCCGGCTCGCGCCGGGGGGCCGCGGCCGCAAGAAGTTTCGGGTGGCGGCCATCGACTATGGCATGAAGAGAAACATCGTCCGGCTCCTGCAGGCGGGATCGTGCCGCGTCACGGTCTTTCCGGCGACGGCCTCGCCGGGCGAGGTTCTGGAGAGCCGGCCGGACGGGATCTTTCTCTCAAACGGCCCCGGCGATCCGGCGGCGCTGGCGGGCCCGATCCGGACGATCGAAAAACTCGCCGTCACAGGCAGGCCCATCTTCGGCATCTGCCTGGGACACCAGCTGCTCGGCCTCGCCCTCGGGGCGAAGACCTTCAAGCTCAAGTTCGGACACCGGGGTGCGAATCATCCCGTGCAGGACCTGCAGTCGGGACACGTGGCGATCACCTCGCAGAACCACGGCTTCGCGGTGGACGCGGACGCGCTGCCGCCCGAGGTCGAGGCCACACATCGGAACCTGAACGACGGCACGCTCGAAGGCTTTCGGCATCGGACGCTGCCGATCCTGGCGGCGCAGTTTCATCCGGAGGCCGCGCCGGGGCCGCACGACGCCAACGTTCTCTTCGAGGCCTTCCTCGCCGCCATGGAGCGCGCCCGGGCGTGAAGTCCCTCTCGATCGAGGTCGCGGTGCGGTACCTGAAGTCGCGACCCTCGCGGCTGGTTTCCTCGGTCTCGCTCCTGTCGATCGGGGGAATCGCCCTCGGTGTCGCGGCGCTGGTGGTCGCCATGGGGCTGCTCTCGGGTTATCGCACGGAGATCCGCGAGAAGCTGATCGGGGCAAACGCCGAGGTGGTCGTGTTTCCGATGACCGCCGGGGGCGAAGGCGATCCGGCGGCGCTCGCGAAGAGGATCGAGAAGGTGACCCGCGTGCGCGCGACGGCTCCCGTGATCTACCAGACGGGCGTGGCCTCGTCCGCCGCCGCGCCCGACGGCGCCGATGCGGTTCTCAAGGGAATCGACGCGGAGGCCGAGCGCGGCGTGTCGCAGCTCGATGCGTACCTTCCCGATGCCGCGCGAGTCGTGACGCGGGCGACCCCGCGGGCGCTGGCATCGGTCGCGATCGGCGACGAGCTCGCGCGCCGGCTGGACGTGCGCGAGGGGGACGCGATCACCCTCTCGGTGGCGGACAACTCGGACAAGGGCGCGCGGTTCGCACCGCGCAGCGGCCGATTCCGTGTGGGCCGGATCTTTCGGACGAATTTTTCCGAGTACGACAGCGAGTGGATCTTCCTGGACCGCGAGGAGCTTCGCCGCCTGGCGCGGATGCCGGGCCAGGCCAACGTCATCGAGGTCCGGCTCGATACGATCCGCGACACCGAGGCGGCGGCTGCAGCCATCGGGTCGGCGGCGGGCAACGGCTATTCCGTCTCGGACTGGCGCTCGATGAACGGCGGCCTCTTCTCGGCGCTCGCCATCCAGCAGACGACCCTCTTTCTCGTAATCGGTCTGATCGTGGCCGTGTCCACGTTCAACATCGTGGCGACACTCGTCATGACCGTGCAGGAGAAGAAGCGGGACATCGGGGTGCTCACGGCTCTCGGTGCGGAGCCGGGGTTCTTCTCGCGGGTTTTCCTCGCGCTCGGGACGCTCCTCGGCGGAACGGGGGTCGTTGCGGGTGTGCTCTTCGGCTCGCTGATCTGCTGGACGATGACGCGGTTCCGGCTTCTGTCCTTCCCGGCGGGCGTGGCGGAGATCTATTTCGTTTCGTACATCCCGTTTCTCGTGCGGTTCAGGGACATAGCGGCGATCGTCGGATTTGCCGCGCTCGCGATCCTCGCGGCCTCCTGGGTTCCGGCCCGGCGCGCCTCGCGGATCGACATCGCCGACGCTCTGCGTTACGAGTGAGGGCGAAGCGCGCAGCGCCGTCGCCCGTCATCCCGAGGGCCGAAGGACCGAAGGACCGAAGGACGAAGCCCCTCACTTCGCCGGCCGAGCGCGCCGTTCCAGAAACTCCTTCTGCTTCCGCATCGCATCCGCGCGAATCGCGGCGAACTCCGGGTCCCGACGGACCTGGTCGAAGAGCGGGTCGTTGTCCATCGCCGGATAGGCGAGGTAGCCACCGTTCACCGCCGCGCGAAGAAGTTGCAGGGCTTCCCGGGGGTAGCCGGCGAGCGCGAGGTTGGACGCGATAAAATATTTCGACTCGGCGTCGCGGCTCTGGAGAAGGTCCGCCGTCAGTTTGGCCGCGGTGGCGTCTTTCCCCGGCCCGGGCGGAGACGTCAGGATCGTGCGTACGTCGCCGAGTGGCAACCCTTCGCGTTCGATGCGCCGCAGACCCTCCTCGCGCCGCCCGTCGCGCAGCATCTGCATGATGTCTTGCCGCTGCGCCCACCGGGACCCGGCATCCAACGCGAGGAACTGCCTCGCTCGGTCGAAGCGGTTGAGCTGCATCATCGTGACGCTGCAGGAGCGAGAGTCCCGATCTCGCGGATCCACGGCGAGCGCCGCGTCGCACTCGCGGGCCGACTCCTCGAGCAGCCCGGCATACCGCAGGACGTAGCTCAGCGTGAAGTGCGCCCGGCCGCTCTGCGGCCGCCGGCGCACCATCTCGGTGGCGCGTTCGTAGGCGCCCCAGAGGTCTCCGCCCTCGACCTCGTAGATCGCCAGGTTCTCGGTAGCCTCCATCAGGTCCGGATCGAGCGAGAGGGCGTGCTTGGCGGCCGCGACCGCGCGGGAGTAGGCGGCGTTGCCCCCCTGGCCATAGCTGCCGTCGTAGTAGTAGCGCTGGGCAAGCTCGGCCCAGGCGGGCGCAAAGGTCGCATCGAGCCCCACCGAACGCTCGAGCATGTCCATCGCCTGGCGGTTGGGCTCGGGGTCGCTCGTTCGGGGCTTGCTGCGCAGGTATAGGTCGTAGGCTTCGGGATTCTTCGGAGGCGTCGCGGCGTCGCTGCCGACCGCGGATCCCCCGAGAAGCGGGAAGAGTCCCTGACGCATGCGGGAGGTCAACTGCGCGCGGAGGCCGATGAGGTCACCCGCCGTCGCGCTGGACGTATCGCGCCAGAGCAGGCGGTTGCTCTCGGTATCGATGACTTCGAGCGTGACCCGAATCTGGTCCCCCTCCTTCTGGAAGTGGCCGGTGAGGACGTCGGCGACCTTCAGCTCGCGCCCGGCCGCCTGCGGGTCCGCCTCGCTCCTGGCGTACTTCTGGGTCGAGGCGAAGGGGCGGATCGCGAGCGTCGGGATGTAAGACAGGGTGGTGGCGATCTCGTCCGGCAGCGCGAGCCGCAGGTAGTCGAGGGATGTGTCGCCGCTCAGGTTCTGGAAGGGAAGGGCCGCGATCGTGGTCTGGCCGCGGGCGCCTGGCGAGCCGGGGCGGTGGAGAGCCCACCAGCCCGCGGCGCCGGCGACGATGAGTATCCCGGCCGCGACGGCCGGGGTCTTCCAGCGTCCTCGAGGATCCCGCGGTCGCTCGACGGGCGTCGCAGGGACCTTCGTGCTGCGGCCCGAGTCCGAGTCCCGCTTCAGGCGCTTCAAGTCCGTCTTCAGCTCGGCCGCGCTCTGGTAGCGCAGGTCGCGGTCCTTCTCGAGGGCCGTGTTGACGATGCGCTCGAGCTCGACCGGCAAGTGCGGATTCAACCGGACCGGAGAGATCGGTGCGCGGTTCAGGATTGCGTCGAAGATGACGGCCGTTGTATTTCCGGGGAAGGGCTGGCGGCCCGTCGCCATCTCGTACAACACGGCGCCACAGGAGAAGACGTCGGTCCGGGCATCGAGCGGCTCGCCACGGGCCTGCTCCGGGGACATGTACGCGACGGTTCCGATCGCCATGCCGGGGCTCGTCAGGTGCTCCTCGGCCATTGCGGTCGGCTGCGCCGTGTTCCCGGCGGCGCTCGCATCGGGCGTGCGGGCGGCCTGTTTCGCGAGGCCGAAGTCGAGCAACTTGGCCTGGCCGCGCTTCGTCACGAAAATGTTCGCGGGTTTGATGTCGCGGTGCACGATGCCGCGGGCGTGTGCCGTTTCCAGAGCGTCGGCGATCTGGCTCCCGAAATCCAGAAGGACCTCGAGGTTGAGCGGGCCGGGGGCGAGTCGTTCGCGGAGGGTCTCGCCCTCGAGGAGTTCCATCGCGATGAACGGCCGCCCCTCGTGCTCGTCCACGTCGAAGATCGTGCAGATGTTGGGATGCTGCAGCGAGGATGCCGCCCGCGCCTCGCGCTGCAGGCGCTCGAGCGCCTGGTGGTCCCGCGCGAGGTCTTCGGGAAGAAACTTGAGCGCCACGCGCCGGCCGAGCCTCAGATCCTCGGCCTCGAAGACCACACCCATGCCGCCGCCGCCCACCTTCGAGAGGACGCGGTAGTGCGAGATGGTCTGGCCGATCATCGTTCGGTGTCGAGAGGAGGAGTTGGGAGCCCTCGGCTCGGATTCTAACCGCTATAATGAGGCCCCACTCTTTCAACGAGGTTGCCATGCCCAGGTTCATCGGGAAGCCCGCCGTCGTCGTTCTCTTTCTCGTTTCTGCCTCTCTCTCGGGACAGACCTGCGACCAGTGGCGATGGCTCAACCCTCTCCCGCAGGGAAACAACCTCGAGGCAGTCGTATTCGGCAACGATGAATATCTGGCGGTCGGCCGGGCCGGGGCCATCGTCGCGAGCCGGGATGGGCAGTCCTGGGAGGCGCGCGTGGCGAGCTCGTCCGTGGACCTGTTCGACGTGCTTTGGAACGGCTCGACGTTCCTGGCCGTCGGTGACCGCGGCGCGGTGATGGTGAGCGCGGACGGGCAGACCTGGTCCCCTCGCCGGATGGCCCCTACGGCGGCTCTGCATCGGGTCGTCTGGACCGGCTTCCAGTTCGTCGCGGTGGGGGACGGTGGGACGATCGTCTCGAGCCCGGACGGCTATATCTGGACCTCGCGAGTCTCGGGAGTGTCCGCCTCGCTCCAGGACGTTTCCTGGAATGGTCGCGAGCTCGTCGCGGTCGGGCAGGGGGGCACCATGGTCCGCAGCTCGGACGGAGTTCGCTGGAATCGAGTCGATCTGCGCTCCGTCGATGATCTCACTGCCATCGGGTGGAACGGTTCGCGGTACGTTGCGGCCGGCGCGGGATTTCCCTACGTTCCGCGCGCCTATTGGAGCGACGACGGTGCGTCGTGGCAGCAGGTCGCGCTCCCGCCCGGCGGGGCTCCGCACCGGCTGACCTGGACGGGGTCGGAGTTTCTCGCGGTCGGCGGGTTTGGCCTGGTCGCGACGAGCGTGGACGGGCAGCAGTGGGTCACCCGGGCTCCGGAAACGGCGATGGACCTGTACGGGGTCGCCGACGGACCCGGCGGCTTCGTCGCTGTGGGCAAGCGGGGTTCGCTGCTGACCAGCGTCGACGGCCTCGGCTGGTCGAATCGAGCGGCCGGCCCGCGCGCCGCTTTCTCGGATGTGGCCTGGAATGGACACGTGTACGTGGCCGTGGGCGCGGAGGGCGCGATCGCCACCAGTCCGGACGCGGTCGCCTGGACGCCCCGAACCTCGGGTTCTTTCCGCTGGCTCCTGGGCGTGGCGTGGGGAGATCGCCAGTTCGTGGCAGTCGGCGAGGCGGGCACGGTGCTGGTGAGCCCGGACGGCATGAATTGGACCGCTCACTCGCCCGGGGTGAACGAAGTGCTGTACAGCGTTCTCTGGGACGGCCGGCGTTTCGTATCCGTTGGAAGCGGTGGGGTCGTCCTGGCGAGCGCCGACGGTTCACGATGGTCCGTCGGACTGGCGGGCATTCACAACAGCCTCCTTTCGATTGCGTGGAACGGGTCCCGGTACGTCGCAGTGGGTGGCGAACGGGCTCGGCTCATCCTGACGAGCGCGGACGCCGCAGCGTGGGCAGTCCAGCAGGAAACGGGAAGCGAAGCGCCTCTCTACGACGTCACCTGGAACGGCAGCGAGTTCCTCGCGGTCGGCGGGCAGGGAAGCGTGGCCGCCAGCGGGGACGGAGAGAATTGGGAGACGGGGTCAGCCGGCGTTGCCGGCGCCCTCTTCTCCGTGACCTGGACTGGCGCGCGCTACGAGGCGGTCGGCGAAGGCGGCGTGACGGCCGAGAGCGCCGACGGCCGGCAATGGGAATTGCACGAATCGGGAGCCGCGGAGTCGCTCTACGGAGTTGCGTGGGCCGGCTCCCGCCTGCTCGCGCTCGGCAAGGGCGGAGCGATCCTCGATGGAGGGTGCGAAGCCGCGACCCGTGGGCTGCGTCGGGTCGCGCGCCCGGATTGACGCCGATCGCGATCGCCGCCTTCGGGGGCTGACCCGAGGATCACGGCCGGGCTCGTGGCCCGCGCCCCGCTATACTCCCGCCCCGGTGCCGAAGCGCGACGACATCCGGTCGATCCTCGTCATCGGGTCGGGGCCGATCGTGATCGGCCAGGCCTGCGAGTTCGACTATTCCGGGACGCAGGCCGTTCGGGCCCTGCGCGGCGAGGGCTACCGCGTGGTGCTCGTCAACTCGAACCCGGCCACGATCATGACGGACCCGGAGCTGGCCGACGCGACGTACATCGAGCCGCTGACGCCGGACTTCCTCGAGCGCATCATTGATCGCGAGCGCCCGGACGCGATTCTGCCGACCGTCGGCGGCCAGACCGCCATCAACCTCGCGCTCGCCATGGCGGAGCGGGGCGTGCTCGAGAAGCGCAACGTCCTGCTCATTGGCGCCAACGAGCGCTCCATGCGTCTGGCCGAGGATCGGGACCTCTTCAAGAAGGCCATGCTCGAGATCGGCGCCGAGGTACTGCAATCGGGCCGTGCCCGTTCGCTCGCCGAGGCCGAGGCGCTCGCCGCGGAGATCGGCCTTCCTGTGGTCATCCGCCCCTCCTTCACGCTCGGCGGATCGGGCGGTGGTGTCGCCCGCACGAAGGCGCAGCTGCGGCAGATTGCGAAGAACGGCCTGGCCGAGTCCCCGTCCCACGAAGTCTTGATCGAGGAGTCCGTGGAGGGCTGGAAGGAATTCGAGCTCGAGGTCATGCGCGACGGCGCAGACAACGTCATCATCGTCTGCTCGATCGAGAATGTCGACGCGATGGGGGTCCACACCGGCGACTCGATCACGGTGGCGCCGCAGATGACGCTCTCGGACCGCCAGTACCAGGCCATGCGCGACGAGGCGAAGGCCGTCATCCGCAAAGTCGGCGTGGACACGGGCGGCTCGAACATCCAGTTCGCCGTGGACCCGAAGACCGGGCGGCGTGTGGTGATCGAGATGAACCCTCGCGTCTCGCGGTCCTCCGCGCTCGCGTCGAAGGCCACGGGGTTTCCGATAGCCAAGATCGCGGCGCTGCTCGCCGTCGGCTATCGTCTCGACGAGATTCCGAACGACATTACGAGAAAGACTCCGGCCTGCTTCGAGCCGTCCCTCGACTATGTGGTCGTCAAGATTCCGCGCTGGACCTTCGAGAAGTTCCCGCGGGCGGACGCGCGCCTAACGATCCAGATGAAGTCCGTCGGCGAGGCGATGGCAATCGGCCGCACGTTTCCCGAGGCGCTCGGCAAGGCCATCCGCTCGCTCGAGATCGGGCGCGACGGCCTCGACGACGGGCGCCCGCCGCCTCTGCGCGAGGAGCTGCTGACGCGGCTGGAAGAGCCGACGGCGGAACGCCTGTTCTACGTCCGGCACGCCTTTCTCGCCGGAGTCAGCGTCGAGGAGGTCGCCGCGCGCACGCGGATCGACCCGTGGTTCCTCGACGGCATGCGCCGGATGGTGGAGGTCGAGGAGTCGTTCGCGGGCCGCGACCTGGCCGTGGTCTCGAGGGAGGAGCTGCGCGATGCCAAGCGCCTCGGGCTTTCCGACCGCGCGCTGGCACGGCGGATGGGCGTGGACGAGCGGTCCGTCGGCGCGAAGCGCCGCGAGCTTGGCCTCGTACCGGTTTACAAGACGATCGACACCTGCGCAGCGGAGTTCGAGGCCGAGACCCCCTACTTCTACTCGACGTACGAGGACGAGAACGAGTCTCGGCGCACGGGGCGGCCCAAGGTCGCCATCCTCGGCGGCGGCCCCAATCGCATCGGCCAGGGCATCGAGTTCGACTACTGCTGCGTGCATGCGTGCTACGCGCTCGCCGAGGCCGGGTTCGAGACCGTCATGATCAACTGCAATCCCGAGACGGTGTCCACGGATTACGACACCTCCGACCGGCTCTACTTCGAGCCGCTGACGTTTGAAGAGGTCTCGGCGGTTCTGGACAACGAGCGGCCCGACGGCGTGCTCGTGCAGTTCGGTGGGCAGACGCCGCTCAAGCTCGCCCGCCAGCTCGAGGCGGCCGGCTACCCGATCTGGGGCACCTCGCCGGAATCGATCGATCTGGCCGAGGATCGCGGCCGCTTCGGGCGGCTCCTCGCCGATCTCGGGCTCGCCGCGCCTCCCCATGCCGAGGCGCGGACGGTGGCGGAGGCCGTCGAAGCCGCGCGCGGCATCGGGTATCCCCTCGTCGTCCGGCCCTCGTACGTTCTCGGCGGCCGGGCCATGGCGATCGTCTTCGACGAGTCGCGCCTTTCGGCATACATGGAAGAGGCGGTGAAGAGCTCGCCCGAGCACCCGGTCCTGATCGACCGGTTTCTCGACGACGCCGTCGAGCTCGACGTGGACGCCCTCTGCGACGGCGCCTCGACGTGGATCGGCGGGGTCCAGCAGCACATCGAAGAGGCCGGCATCCATTCCGGCGACTCGTTCTCGGTCCTGCCGCCATGGAAGGTGCCGCCGGCCCTGCTCGAGGAGATCCGCCGGGCCACCCGGCGGCTGGCCGAGGGCCTTGAGGTGCGCGGTCTCCTCAACATCCAGTTCGCGATCCAGCACGGCAGGCTCTACGTCCTGGAGGTCAATCCGCGCGCCTCGCGCACGGTGCCCTTCGTCTCGAAGGCGATCGGAGTGCCGATGGCGCGGGCCGCGGCCCTGCTGGCGGCCGGCAAGAGTCTCGCGTCGCTCGGTCTGCCGGCCGAGCGCGATCCGGTGGACTTCTTCATCAAGGCGCCAGTCTTCCCATTCCGCAAGTTCCCGGGCGAAGACGTGCTGCTCGGCCCCGAGATGAAGTCGACGGGGGAGGTCATGGGCATTTCTCCGCGCTTCGGCGACGCCTTCGCCAAGGCGTGCGAGGCGGTCGGATCCCGCCTGCCGCTCTCGGGCCGGGCTTTTCTGACGGTCAATCCGTATGACAAAGCGGCGGTGATTCCGATCGGCCGGGAGTTGAAGGACCTCGGGTTCGCGCTCTGCGCGACGGAGGGCACGAGCCAGGCTCTCCGCGAGGCGGGTGTGGATGCCGAGCGCGTGTACAGGGTCAACGAGGGCAGCCCCAATGCGGTCGATCGGATGGAAGCCGGCGAGATCCAGCTCGTCGTCAACACTCCGCTCGGCCGGGGTTCGCGGTTCGACGAGGCGGCGATCCGGGCCGCGGCACTGCGCCTGTCGATCCCTTGCCTGACGACGCTATCCGCGGCCACGGCGGCCGTCGAGGGCATTCGCGCGCGGCAGGAAGAGGCGACCAGCGTCGCGTCGCTGCAGGAGTACCACCGCGGATGAGGGTGTCGCGGCCACCGGCATGGGCGTGAGCGACGAGCGGGTCCGCCGGCCGGGAGGGCTCGCTCGCCTGGCCCTGCTCGGGACGGTCACTGCGGGGTTCTTCGCCATCTTCTCCGTCGGTTTCCCTCCGGCCGCTCGCGATCGCCTTCCCGTCCTCGTTCTGGCGCTCGGCCTCGCGCTCGCGACGGCGTGGAGCCCTCGCACGGGACTCGTCGCATTCGCGCTTCTCTTTCCTCTGGCAGGGCTCGGCCATCGCGCGCTCGGCGGCTCGGATGCCATCGCGTGGCCGATCCTCCTCTTCGGGGGGTTCGCCGCGGGATGGACCTTTCGCTTCCTGTACGACTTCGAGAGCGAGGCCGACCCGTCCCGGGCGGATGGAGCGCTTCGGGCGGTCGCGGTGCTCTGGTTGCTGGCAGCCCTCGCCGCGGTCCTTCGGGCGCGGTCCCCCTGGGCCCTGTTCCATCGCCTGCGCCTGCGCGCCGTCAACGTGGAGGGGCTGCTCGACTCGGCGGCGATCCGCGACAGCGTCCTCGCGCTGGCGAGCCTCTCGGCGGGTATCGGATTCTTCTTCATCCTGCGCTGGTCGGGCCGGGCCCTGCGCGAGCGGGCGCTTCGCGCGGCGCTTGCGGGAACCGCGCTCTCCGCCGTCGCCGCCCTGGGCGAACGCCTGGGTCTGCCCCCCGGCCAGCCGAGCGATTTCTGGCGCATGACGGGGCGGCTGTCGGGCGCCGCCATGGACCCCAACGCCCTGGGCATCCTCTGCGGGCTCGGGCTCGTCGTCGGGGCAGCCCTGGCCATGGCCGGCCGAGGCTGGCGGCCGACCGCGGCGGCCCTCGTCGCCGTTTTCGTGGCCGGCCTCGTCCTGTCGGGCTCGCGAAGCGGCGTTGCCCTGGCCGCCATCGGCGTGTTCCTGCTCCTCGTCGGATCGGGCTTCTCCGGACGTCGGCGCCTCGCCGCCGCGGCCCTCATCGCCGTGCTCGGCATTGCGGCCTCGTTTTTCGTCGGCGGGCGCGGCAGCGTCGGCGCCCGCGTGGCGGAGTCCTTCGATGCGCGTGTGCCTCCCCTGTACCGCACTTCGGGTCGCCCGATTCTCTGGGAGAGCGCCCTGCGACTCTTCGAGCGCCATCCGCTCTCCGGCGCCGGGCTTGGCGCGTTTTCGTGGGAGCTGCCAAATCTGCTGGCCGATCGCGGCAATGGGTCGCACGTCCACGACAATCCGGGCAACGCGTATCTGCAGGCGCTGGCGGAGACGGGAGTCATCGGGTTCCTGCTGACGGCGGCGCTGGCCCTGGTCCTCGCGCGCGAAGCGTGGTCGGCTCTCCGCGGGCTCGAGCGCTCTGCCCTCGCGGTGGGCAGTGCTGCCGCGGTGTTGGGTATGCTCGTGGTGCTCGGCGCCGGTTCGCACTGGCTCGCACCGGATGTCGCCCTGCTCTTTTTCGGCCTCGCGGCCGTTGCTTGCGGTGGAGGGGCCGCCGAGCCAGAGCGCTGGCCGCGGAGGGTGCGTGCGCTGCTCGCGACGGGATATGCAGCGGCGGCGTTGGCCGGTCTTTTCGCGGCGGACGGACCGGCCGACTCTTTCCGGTATCGCAGCGGCATCGGGTTCTACGCGAAGGAGAGCGGGCCCTCCGGTCCGTTCTATTGGACAGCCCGCCGTTTCGCGATCCGCGTGGGCCCGGGGGAAACGCTGCCGCTCGAGCTGGTGCACTTCACTCCGGAGGGCAAGGACGTGGAGCTGACCGCGGAGTGCGACGGGCGAGTCGTCTTCGCCCGCACGCTCGGGCCGGGGAAGGGCGTCGGGCTTCGCCTTCGTGGGGGCGCGACCCGCCCCCGGGTCGTCCGTTTCACGGTCTCGCGCGCCTTCGTGCCGCGGCGTCTCGGTCTTTCGGGAGATCGCCGGGAGCTCGGCCTGGTCGCCGTATTCCCCCCCGGCAACCGATAATGGAGGTCCAGTTCCATCCGGCCTCGCCGAGTGGCCGCGTGCGCAGCTTCGTGCTCGGCGCGCGCGAGGAACGCGTGGTGGTCGTGCTCGCCGGTCTCGCCTGCGCGGTGGCGTTATCGCTATGGGTGACTGTTCCAGCCTTCGTCCTCCGATCGGCGCGGCGCGAGCAGTCCGGTGCGATCCTGGCCGAGTCGGCCCGTGTCGGGCGGTCGCGGAGCGAGCTCGAAGCGCGCGCCGTTTCGCTTCGGGACCGGGCCCTGGATGCCGGCACGCTGGTCAGTCGCATCGCGTTCCTCGCGGGTGCGACCCCCGCGCGGTGGCCGAAGAGTCTGAACCCGGAGACCGGCGTGCTCGGAGGCAAGGAGCCGGAGGCGATCGTCCGGGGCCTCGCGCGCTATCTCTCCGGGCTCGAGCGTGGGCTGTCGCTGATCGAAGAGCGGGAGGCTGCAGACCCCGCCCTGGCCGCCTCGACCCCTTCGATTCTCCCCCTGGCGACGGACCTGGTGGAGCCGTCGGCGCTCTTTGGCCCGCGCATATCGCCCTGGACCGGAGCCGAGGAGTTCTTCACCGGGCTCGACCTCGCGGCGCCTGCGGGGTCGGCGGTCATCGCTCCGGCCGCAGGGACCGTCGTGTTTGCCGGCCGAATCGCCCCCTCCCCGGGCTCCCGGCTCTGGCGCTTCGGCAATTGCGTGGTCCTCTCGCATGGCGCGGCCGGGGCGACGCTCTTCGGGCACCTCGGGAAGATCGAGGCGCGCCGCGGATCGCGCGTTCGGCGCGGCGAGCGCCTCGGCTCGGTCGGGACGACCGGATGGGCGATGTCGCCGACGCTGCATTACGAATACTGGAAGCGCGGCTTGGACGGGCTCGCGCCGACGGATCCCCGATTCGCGATTCTGGACCGGCGCCTGGCGGGCCGCGACCTTTCCCTCGAAAAGATGCTTGCGACCTCGGCGCCCGGGCCGGTCGAGCCGCTGCCCGGACTGTCTCGCTGACGGCTACGGGGCGGCGCTCGCGCGGCCACGTCCCCCGCGCTTTCCTTCGTAGAGCGCTCGATCGGCCCGCTGGAAGAGGTCGCCCTCGGAGTCGCCGACCGACGTGGCGACGCCGATCGTGACGGAGACCTCGTAGCGCTGACCCGCTTTGTCCGCCGGCTCCTCGCGCAGCCGCTGCAGGATGGCGTCGGCCTGGCGCCCGGCTGCGTCCGCGTCGGCGCCCGGCATCAGGAGCGCGAACTCGTCGCCGCCCCAGCGCGCCGCCATGTCGTCCTCGCGCTTGCACCCGACGAGGACCTTCGCCACGTGGACGAGCGCCGCGGTGCCGCAGGCGTGACCGAGCCGGTCGTTGATTGTCTTGAGGCCGTCGACGTCGACGACGAGCAGCGAGATCGGCTCCTCGAATCGAGTGGCGTGCTCGATCGCCCGTCGGTACCTGCCGAGGAAGCTGCGCGCATTGGCGAGCCCCGTCAGTGCGTCGCGCTCCGACAGGTCACGGTATCGATCCCGGCCGAGCCGGAGGCGGTCGGCGCGGCGCCCCACGACGAAGCCTGCGATCGCGAAGACCAGGCACGAACCCACGAGCTCGTACATGTAGAAGAAAGCGTTCGCGCGCAGCTCGGCGAGGGGATCGGGCACGCCGGCCAGGACCCGGAGCGCAAGGGCGCCCGCGGGCGCTCCGACTCCCAGCGCGGCGCCCAGGACTGCATATTGTCCGGCCAGAGGGATGGATGGGCCGGAGTCGTTGCCCGGGGATTCCGGGAGGTCGATCGGAAGCTCGAGTTGAGACGGGTCGGCTCCGGGAACGCTCTCATCCCCAGCGCGGATCTCGGTCGGGCCAACCTCGTGCGCCGTGACGCGATTGTCTCATGGCCGGTTTTCTCCACCGGCGTTATGCTGTTTGTGAAGATGACCGAGACCTTCGACGTGGCCGAGGCTTATGCGCGATGGAAGCGCGCCGTCGATCTCCTCGTTCGCGAGATGGTGCGTCGCCGCCGCGAGGAGCACGCGAGGCAAGAAGAGAGCGCTCGGGCCGAGCGGCGGATGAAGAACCTGCGGCGGATCGTGCGCAAGGCGCTCTCCGAGTACAGCCGGATCCAGATCGCGCGGCAGCCATAGGCGGGCGACGGACGGAAGCTTCCGCCGCCGCCGGTCAGGCCGGGTAGCGGCGGACCCGCTCGCGGTGGGCGCCGATGCGGGCGAGGACGTCCTCCATGCGGTCGCCGCCGACGGACTCGAGCAGGGCGTCGGCGATTGTGAAGGCCAGCATGGCCTCGGCGATGACGCCACAGGCGGGAACCGCGGTGACGTCGCTGCGCTCATAGGCCGAGCGCGCGGCTTCGCCGGTCTCGAGGTCCACCGAATCGAGTCCGCGGGCCAGCGTCGAAATGGGCTTCATGTACACGACCGCTATGAGCTCTTCGCCATTGGTCACTCCGGCCTCGAGGCCGCCGGCCCGGTTGGTGCGGCGGCGAAGCGTCCCGGCGGGGCTCCGTTCGATCTCGTCGTGGGCGGAGGAGCCGGGCCCCCGGGAGGCCTCGATGGCCGAGCCGAATTCGACGGCCTTCACGGCGGGCACGGACAGGAGGGCCTGACCGATGCGGCCGTCGAGCTTGCGGTCCCACGCGGCATAGGAGCCGAGGCCCGCGGGCACCCCGCGCGCCCCGACGAGAATCGCTCCGCCGAGCGTTTCGCCGTCCTTCTTCGCGGCGTCCACCGCCTCGACCATCTTCGGTTCGAGGCTCGCGTCCACGGCACGCAGGGGCGAGTCCTGGCGGACCCTTTCCAGCGACGCGAAGCAACGTGGCGATCGCGCGTCGTGGACCGAGCCGACCGCGAGCACCCCGCTCGCGACCTCGATGCCGCAGGCGCGCAACAGAAGCTTGCAGACGGCGCCGGCGGCCACCCGCGCTGCGGATTCGCGCGCCGAGGCGCGCTCGAGCACGTCGCGAAGATCCCGCGCGCCGAATTTCATCCCCCCCGCGAGGTCCGCGTGGCCGGGCCGCGGCCGCGTCAGGCGCCTGGCGGCGACCGCTTCGGCGTCGATCGCGAGCGGGCCCATGACCTTGTCCCAATTGGCGAAGTCCGCGTTGAGGATGCCGATCGCGATGGGGGAGCCGAGCGTGAGGCCGCCGCGCACTCCCGCCTCGAAGGCCGCTTCGTCCTTCTCGATCCTCATCCGGCCGCCCCGTCCGTAGCCGTGCTGGCGGCGGGCGAGCTCTGCCGCGACGAAGCGGGCGTCGATGGACAGGCCAGCCGGCATGCCTTCGAGGACCGCGGTCAGTCGCGGTCCATGGGACTCGCCGGCGGTCGTGAGGCGCAGAGGCACGGCGTGAGTCTAGCCGAGGGCGCAGGGAAGCGAGCGGGCCGTGTCACCAAGAGCGCGGCGGGGGCTCCCTTTCGGGCCGCGGCGTGACCACGAACGGGATCCCTCGGGCCCGCGCGGCCCTCGGGATGACGAGCGATGGCTTCGCTTCGCTCGTCAGTTCGGAATCAGTTCCCCGAGGGTGTCCGGCGAGGCGAGGCTCGCGTAGGATTCTTCGGCCGCCGGGGCGGTCGCCCGGGAAGCGCGCTCGAGGGCAAGGCCGGCAAAGAAGAAGAAGAGCGCGGCGGCGGCGGCCGCAATCCAGAACCGGCGCCTCTCTTGCTGCGAACGGCCGCGCCGCAGGCCTTCAACGACCTCCGCCACGAAGCGCTCGTCGACGGCCACCGGCGTTTCGGAGATCGAGACGCCTCTCCAGGCCGAGGACAGGCGGGCATCCGCACGACAGGCAGAGCACACGAAGAGATGGCTGGCGTCTCGGCGGTTGGCGATGCAATCGGTGCGGCTCATGGTCGTTCCTCCTGGAATCGGGCGCGAAGCTTCTTGCGTGCCCGGTGCATGCGGACCCGCACGGCTGGCACGGTCATCTCGAACCGATCGGCGATTTCCCGATCGGCCACTCCCTCCATCTCGCGAGCGATCATGATCTCGCGGTCGAGCGGCGAGAGCTCCGCCAGGGCCGCGCGCAGCAGATCCGCGTCCTCGTGGCGCGTTTCCTCGTTGCCGGGCGAGGCCTGCGTGTCCGGAAGCGGCGACTCGGGGCGGCGCCGGCGCACGAGGTCGATTGCGCAGCGAATCGCGATTGTCCGGACCCAGCCGCGGAAGCTCGATTGGGGGCGGTACCGGTCGAGCGCGCGGAAGGCCCGGAGAAACGCCTCCTGGACCGCGTCTTCCGCGAGGCCGGAGTCGCCGAGAACCCGCCGGGCGGCGCCGAGAGCAGTCGGCGCTGCGATGCGAACGAGCGCGCCGATCGCCGCCTCGTCCCCCTCGCGGGCTTGGCGGACGAGCGTGTCTTCGTCGACCACGCAGGCAAGATCGGGGACCGCCGCGAGGGGGTGCAGCCTCGGACTCAGTTGGCTCCCCTCAGGAAGGCCTCGAGTGACTGGAGCGCTTGGTCGCCGCGCTGCCCCATCCGATCGTGGAAGCTCGTGAACTTCTGCTGTTGTTCCGGCGTGAGAACTGGCCAGACCTCGCTGCGGACCTTCGCGAAGAGGAGGGCGCCGTCGGCGTGGACGGCCCCGACCTGGGTCGCGAACTGCCGGATCGACGCCTCGTCGGTCGGCTGGGCCATGACCGCCCCGTGCAGTGCATGGCGCGCGTCCATGCCGGCCCGGACCTGCGCCAGGATCTCGTCGGCGTGCGACTTGAGGATCTCGCGGATCTGGGAGCGCTGCGCGTCGGAGAGATCGAGCTCCCGGGAGATGTGGTCGAACATGTGCGCGGCCATCGCTCCGTGCATGGAGCCCGGGCCGCCGGGGCCCAACTGGCGGGCAAACAGCCGGCCCGCATAAAGACCGCCCACGGCAAGAGCAGCGATCGCGGCGGCCATGAGTACGGATCGGCGAATGTGTCGAATACTCATGGAAATCCTCCTATTCCATCTCTTAAACGACTGCCGCCCGGAAAAGATTACCCCCCCGGGATCGGGGCTAGACTTCGGCCGTGGAGCGCAAGTATGTCCTGAAGGCGCCGGCACGGCTGAAGGCCTATCGGGTCGACTACGATCGGGAGCTGAACGACGAGCAGCGGGACGTCGTTCTGGCCGGGGGAGGGCCCATCCTGGTCATCGCCGGGGCGGGATCCGGCAAGACGCGAACGCTCGTTTATCGGGTCGCGCGGCTCATCGAATCGGGCTGCGATCCGTCGCGGATCCTGCTGCTGACCTTCACCAACCGGGCCGCGCGGGAGATGTTGCGGCGGGTCGAGGCGCTGCTCGCCGTGGACATGCGCCGCCTGATGGGCGGGACGTTTCACTCGGTGGGAAACCGGCTGCTGCGCCGCTTCGGGAGCCGCCTCGGGCTCGGGGCCAACTTCTCGATCCTCGATCCCGAGGACGCCCGCGAGATGCTCGAGGCGGCGACCTCGGACCGGAAGATGCCGACGCTGGAGCGGCGCTTTCCGAAGGGCGACGTGCTGCTCGACCTGTACTCGTTCACCGTGAACACGGGAAGGCCGTTTCCCGAGGTCCTCGCCCAGCACGCCCCGCATTTCGCCGAGCTCGAGGCGGAGATCGTCTCGGTCTTCCAGCGTTACCGCGAGCGCAAGCGCCTCGGAAACGCCTGTGACTACGACGACCTGTTGCTCCACTGGAAGCGGCTCCTCGACGAGATTCCCGAGGCCGCAGCGCAGCTGGCGGCATCGTACGAGCATGTTCTCGTCGACGAGTACCAGGACACCAATCGGCTGCAGGGAGAGATCGTGGACGGGATGGCGAAGGCACGGCGCAACGTCACGGTGGTCGGCGACGACGCGCAGGCGATCTATTCCTTCCGCGGCGCGTCCTTCGAGAACATTCTCGGCTTTCCGGGTCGGTACCCCGCCGTGCAGACCTTCCGCCTGACGCGGAACTATCGGTCGACGCCGGAGATTCTGGCTCTCGCCAACGCTTCGATCGGCCACAACGAGCGGCAATTTCCGAAGGAGCTCGTCGCGTCGCGGGAGAGCGGGCCGTTGCCCGCGGTCGTGGCGTTGCCGGACATCCCGGACCAGGCCCGCTTCGTTGCGCAGCGCCTCCTCGAGTGGCACGACGAGGGCGAGAAACTCGCCGACCTTGCGGTGCTCTACCGCGCCCACTACCAGGCCCTCGAGCTCCAGATCGAGCTGACGCGGCGCGGCATCCCCTACGAAATCCGGTCTGGAACGCGCTTCTTCGAGCAGAGGCATGTCAAGGACGTGCTCGCCTTCCTGCGCATCATCGTGAATCCGAAAGACGAGCTGTCGTGGAAGCGCGCGCTCAAGATCTTCCCGCGCATCGGGGAGCGTTCGGCTTCCGCCATCTGGGAGGCAATCGGAGCGTGGCCGGACCCCCTTTCCGCGTTCCGGGCCCTGGACACCAAAGCCGCCGAGCTCGGCCGTGGCGCCGACGCGGCCCTCAAGCCGTTTCGCTCGGTTCTCGCGCGGCTCGACTCGCCGTCCCTGCGGTCCACGCCGGCGGAGGCCATTCGCTCGGTCGTCGAGGACGTGTACCGCGACTACGCGCGAGCGAAGTTTCCCAACGGAGACGCGCGCCTGGACGACCTCGAGCAGTTCGCGCAGTTCGCCCAGACGTACGACTCCCTTCCGGCGTTTCTGGAGGAGGTCACCCTCTTCAACGAGCTCTCGGGCGAGGACGTCGTCGCGGGCGAACCCGACGACGATCGGGTCGTGCTGTCGTCGATCCACCAGGCCAAGGGGTTGGAGTGGAGCCGCGTGATCCTGATGGGACTGTCCGAGGGCCGGTTTCCGAACTACCGATCGATTGCGACCGACGAGGGCCTCGAGGAGGAGCGCCGGCTCTTCTATGTCGCGCTCACCCGCGCGAAGAACGAGGTCGCCCTGGTGTATCCGATGCTCGCCCGCGATCGCTACGGGGTGGACGTCATTCTGGAGCCCTCCCGCTTCCTGACAGAGCTTCCGGACGGGGTCTTCGAGCGCTGGACCATAGAGCGCGAGGCGTCCCCGGATGAGGCCCGGGAGCCCGTCTCCGACGAGCGCGTCCACTGACACCGCGGTCGCGCGGGCAACAAACGCGCTAAAATGGAGCGCATGGACGATGTCTACTCGGCGATCTGCCGCGAGGCGCTCGAGTCGCGCCAGAGGGATCTGACGTCCTTCGTCGATAACGGCATGGTGGGCATGTCGAGCCGCCTCGAGAAGACGCTGCTGCGGCTGCCTGCCGGTTACTTCCTTCTCGGCCTCGGCCCGTACAACGCGGGGCTCGTCAAGCTCGATTTCGACGAGCTGTTGATCGGGCGGGAGGTGCCCGAGTACATCGGGGTCGGCATGCCGGTCACCGGTTTCCGGGTCTCTTCGCCCGACGCCTTCCTGAACACGGAGGTCTCTCGCCTGCATGCGAAGGTCACGCGTCACGCCGTCGCCGCCGGTGCGACCTATCGGCTCGTCGACATGCGGTCGACCTGCGGGACCTACTTGAACGGAGATCCGATTCCCGCGCCCGACGATCTCGCGGGCGTGTCGGAGGACGACTGCGCGCGACCGCTCAAGTCCGGAGACTTCTTCTCGCTGGGGCCGTCGGCCGTCAATCTCTTCCTCTTTTTCCAGAAGTGACGCCGCCCCGGGCGCGTCCCGGAACCGGAGATCGGGCGGCACTGCTCGTCGGCCTTGCTGCCGCGCTCGTCGTTGGAGTCGACCTGGTGCGCTGGGCGAGGCCGGGCCTGCTCCTCGATCGGGACGCTGGCTGGGCGCCGGTACGCCTCCTGCTCGGACTCGGCGTGACGGCCGGCGCGGCGGCCGCGGGGATCGCCGCCTCCGCCGCCTTCCGCCTCTGGAGCGCGCTGCCCGGGGTGGCCGAGCCCCTTCGGTCCCTGGCCCTGCACCGCAAAGCGCTTGCAGCCATCGCCGGCGTGGCGATCCTCGGGGGCGGTTTGCTGCGATTTGTAGCGCTCGAGCACGTTCCCTCGGCACTGTGGGTCGACGATGTGTCGCTGATCCGGCCGGCGCTCGAGCTCGCCGGAAGTGTCGGTGATTTTTCCGACGCCATCCGGCCCGCTCCCTTCGGCGTCCCGAGGCCGTACGGAACGATTGGCGTGCTCTACCTCGAGGGCTACCGCGCGGTTCTTCGGGTCCTGGGGACGACGGTTTTTGGAGTGCGATTCCCCTCCGCCGCGGCGGGAGCGGCATCGCTGGCGACCGCGGCGCTTCTGGGCCGCGCGCTGCTTCCCGTCGGGGGCGGCGCGCTGGCGGCGCTCATCCTTGGGGGGATGCGCTGGCACATCATCCTGTCGCGATGGGGCTGGAACATGATCGTGCTCGCCCCGATCGTCGACCTCGCGGCGCTCGCTCTGGTGATGGCCCGCCGCCGTCGCAGCAGGGGAGCGACGATCCTGGCGGGTGCACTCTCCGGCCTCGGCGCTCACGTCTACCTGTCGGCCTGGCCGGCCGCCGCGGCTCTCTTTCTCTTTTGTCTCTGGCCTTCCGACCCTCCCGACAGATTCAGGGAGCGGACGGTCCGGGCCGCGGCGTTTCTGGCGGGGTTTGCGCTGCTGGCGGCGCCCCTCTTCGTGTTCCGGGAGGGCCGCGTGGCTCCCTATTTCGTGCGGGCCGCCGACCACAACGTCTTCCTCGAGATGTCCCGGACGAAGTCGATGCTTCCGCCCTTCGCCGCGGCGGCGGATGCGATCGCGGCACCCTGGTTTCTGGCCGATCCGACGCCGCGGCACGACCTGGCCGGCCGTACGCGGCTCGGCTGGCTGCTCGGAATTCCGGTGGCGATTGCCTTCGGCCGCTCGCTGCTGCGGCCTCGCGACGCGCTGTCGGGGATCCTGCTCACGCAGGCCTTCGCCGCGCTCTGCTCCACCGTCGCGGGCGGTCAGGCGGACAACCCGAACGGGTCGCGCTTCGTGTATCTGGCGCCGTTTGCGGCTGTCGCTGCGGCTGCGGGAACCCTCTGGCTCGTCGGGCTGGCCGCGGAGCCCCGGCGACGCGCGGCGGCTCTGGCGGCGATCGGCGCACTGGCAGTCGGCGGCGCGATCGGGGCCCGAGATGCACTCGTCGTGTGGCCGACAACCGCGGCGACCTTCGATGGCTTCCACGGCCAGGACACCCTCATCGGCCGCGCGGCGGCTCGCTGGAGCGCGTTCGGCGAGGTCGTCGTGTCTCCCGACGTGGGTCTCTCCGCGCCGGCGATCACCGCGATTCGGAGCTACCGTCTCGATCCGGACCCGGTGTCTGCGCCCCGATCGCCGGGGCGGTTCCGCGTGCGGGTGGTCGGGCCGGACGTCCCTCCCGCCGCCGGCGAGCGTGTCGTGGAGAGCGTGCGGGACGGACGAGGCAGGCCTTGGGCCGTCGTGATTGGCCGCCGGGGCTAGCCCGGATCAGGCCGTCGGGATCAGGTTGGCCCGCGCCAGAACCTCCTCGCCGACGTCGAACTGGGACGGCATGATCGCGAGCAGCCCGCTCGCGTCCCAGACGCCCATGGTCCGCAGCGGAGGCCGGTAGATGTGCAGCGAGATGGCGCGGGCGCTCGTCGGAGCCAGGCGGTGGAGGGCGCTTGGTCCGATGTCGGAGAGATCTCCTTCGGGCCGCGCGCGGTTGTCCGAGAGCTCGGGCCGGTCGTTGGGCGTCGTGAAACGCTCTTCGGCCAGGGTTCCGGAGAGGATCAGCATTCCCCCCATGACGCCGCGGTGATCGTGGATCGGCGTGATCTGCCCGCTCTGCCAGGCGATGAGCATGACCTCCCAGTCGTCCCAGAGCAGGATGGGATGGCGCATGTAGCGTTCCGACGAAAACTGCACGCGGTCGAGGTAACGTTCGGCTTCGAGCGCGACCTTCTCGCAGAGGCGTCCCGGGGTCAGCCGCTGAGGCTGCATCGATGCCTCCCGGATGACTTCCCGGACCGTGTCGGCGAAGTTCACTGCGGGGGATTCTACAGCGGTCCCCGGGCCGCGATCTCGGCCTTTCGAGAGGCCCGGCCGGGCGTGCTATCGTCCCGGCCGCAATGAAGATCGCGGTCGTGCCGGGCGACGGCATCGGCGTCGATGTCACAGCCGAGGCCGTCAAGGTGCTGGATCGGGTCTGTCGCCTGCGGTCGATCCCCTTCGAGCCGGTCTTCCTTCCGTGGAGCGCCGACCACTACCTGAAGACCGGCGAGACGGTCCCGCCCGACGCCTTCGGGAGCCTGTCGCGCGATTACGACGCCATCTTCATGGGGGCCTTTGGCGATCCGCGGGTTCCCGACATGAAGCACGCGGCCGACATCCTTCTCGGAGCCCGCTTCCAGCTCGATCTGTACGTGAACTATCGGCCGGTGCGCTGCCTCGACGACCGGCTGTGTCCCCTCAAGGGATTCTCGGCCAGCGACGTGGACTTCGTCGTGTTTCGCGAGAACACCGAGGGTTCGTACGTCGGGGCCGGCGGTCACCTGAAGAAGGGCACGGCCGACGAGGTTGCGGTCCAGGAGGACGTCTCGACCCGCAAGGGTGTGGAGCGGATCATCCGCTACGCCTTCGAATATGCGCGCGCGCGAGGCCGCAAACGGGTCGTCATGTCCGACAAGTCGAACGCGATGCGCTTCGTTGGAGACCTGTGGCAGCGAACCTTCGCCGACGTGGGGCGCCAATACCCGGACATCGAGGCCTCGCATCTCTACATCGACGCCCTCTGTATGCAGATGGTCAAGGACCCGCGACAGTTCGAGGTCATCGTCACCAACAACATGTTCGGCGACATCGCGACGGATCTCGGCGCCGTGCTGCAGGGGGGGCTCGGAATGGCGGCCTCGGGCAACATCCATCCGGGCCGCGTCTCGATGTTCGAGCCCGTACACGGCTCCGCGCCGAAGTACGCCGGGACCGGCAGGGCGAACCCGTTCGGGGCGATTCTGACTGCGGGACTCCTGCTCGATCACCTCGGCCACGCGGCGGAGGCCGCCTCCGTGGAGACCGCAGTTGGCGCCTGTGTCCGCGAAGGCCAGGCAACGGCCGACGTCGGCGGCTCGCTTTCGACCGCGGCGGCCGGCGACGCCGTCTGCGGGCGCCTGCGATAGGGGTGACCGGGGCCCGATCCGGCCGACAGCGTCCTGCTACAATTGGGCGCCAAGGAGAAATCCAAGATGAGTCATCTTTCGCGCAGACTGCTCGTCGTTGCTTCGGCCGGTCTCTTTCTGCTCGTCGTCTCGGCCGCCCGGGCATCCGAAAAGTTCGTCGACTCGTCCGATGCCAAGGAAAAAGACGAGCCGCAGACCTTCCTGCCCGACTACGACAAGCTCGTCAAGGGCAAGGATGCCGACTGGGTCTATTTCCCCGACGGCTCGCTGACGAAGTACAAGACGGTATCGGTCTCGGAGTTCGATCACACCGGGCACGGCTCGGAGGCCCGCGAGGCGGCCCGCGAGGGCAAGGACTACATGGAACAGTGGCTCGAAAAGCAGGGCTTCAAGGTGGTCAAGTCGGGCGGCGAAATGCAGGTCGAAGGCAACATCTTCAACGCCTGGGAGCCGGGCGGCGCAGCCCGCGTCTGGGGAGGATGGGGCGCGGCCAACCCGGGGGTAGGGCTCGAGCTCATCCTCAAGGCCAATGGCAAGGTCGTGGGTGAGGTTCGGCAGAAGGCCCGGGGATCCACGCTGCGCGACGCGGTCGAGAACGGCTTGGAGGACTGCGCCAAGTCCATTGCCAAGGGCAAATAAGAGACAGGGCCTCAACTCCTAAGCAATTGCCACAAAACACGTTAACGGTTCACGCGGAGGGGCGAAGGCCGAGTCCCCCCTCCGCCGTGGTACCGTCTATTGCCTCAAGGAGCTGTGCTTATCTCTGAGCCAAGCCGCGCGGTCGCCCTGCCCGAAAGCGGGCTAACCGCACTCTTCGGAATCGCCGACGAAAACTTGCGGGCCATCGAGGAAGCCTTCCGGGTCCGCCTCCAGTCCCGGGGAAGCGAGATCTCCGTGCTGGGGGAGGGTCAGGGTGAGGAGGCCGCCCGGCGGCTCCTCGCCGGCCTCTCGGACCTGCTCGCGGGCGGCTACCCGCTGCGCGGCAGCGACGTCGCGACCGCGATCCGCGTGGTCAAGGAGGACCCGGGCGTCTCGCTGGTCGAGTTCTTCACCGACAGTCCCTTCGGCCCGACCCTGAAGTCGGTCGTGACCGTCCGCAACCTCAAGCAGCGGATCTACGTCCAGACGATCGATCGCCACGACCTGGTCTTCGCGATCGGACCGGCCGGCACCGGGAAAACCTACCTTGCCGTGGCCATGGCGGCTGCCGCCCTGCTCGAGAAGAAGGTCAAGCGGATCGTGCTCGCGCGGCCCGCCGTCGAGGCCGGGGAGAAACTGGGTTTCCTCCCGGGGGACCTGGTGGAGAAGGTGAATCCCTACCTGCGGCCCCTCTACGACGCGCTCTACGACATCCTCGGCTACGAGAAGACCGCGAAGCTTCTCGAGCGCGGCATCATCGAGGTGGCGCCGATCGCCTTCATGCGCGGACGCACACTGAACGACGCGTTCATCATCCTCGACGAGGCCCAGAACACGACCTCCGAGCAGATGAAGATGTTCCTGACGCGCATCGGCTTCGGGTCCCGGGCGGTCGTGACCGGCGACGTCACGCAGATCGATCTGCCCCAGGGCAAGACGTCCGGCCTGCGGGAGGCGAGACAGGTCCTCGCCGGCGTCGAGGGGATCCGCTTCGTGCTGTTCGACGAGCGGGACGTCGTGCGGCATTCCCTCGTCCAGTCGATCATCACGGCGTACGAGGCGCTCGACCGCGAGCGGGAAATGGCGGGCGCTGCCAGTGCAGCGGCCCGGGGTACCGCGCGGTCCTCCGAGCCTCCGACCGCCTCCCGCTGAGAACGCCCCATGCCTGACGAACCCCCGCCCGGGCGCGGCACGATCGATTTTCAGAAGCCCCCGGCTCCCCCGCGGGGCGGGCGCGGGACGTTTCGCCTGCGGCCGCTTGCGTGGGCCGCGGGGTACGTGATCGTGACGACCCTGGCCTTCGCGCCGGCGCTGTCCTTCCGGGATAGGCCGATGGGCCCCGGTACCATCGCCGCGCACGACGTGGTGGCCCCGCGCGACCTCATCGTGCCCGATCCGGAAGCAACGGCGCGCCGGCGGACCGAGGCGGCGGAGGAGGTCCTGCCCCTCTACGAATTGGATTCGCAGGCGGCTGGACGGTTCGAGGAGCAGTTGCGCGAGGCTTTCGAGCGGGCTCGACCGGCGGCGGCACGGGCAAGGCCCCGCGGCACCGTGACCCCCGAGCTGCGGGACGCATTCACGCTGCCGATCGGCGACGAGGCGCTTTCCGCCCTGGCGCGCCAGGGTTTCTCGAAGGAGCTCGAGGATCGCTTCGTCGCGATCGGTCTCGACCTCTATCGTGGCGGCATCGCCGACCATCGCGACTTGAGCCCGGAGGCGGGGAGCCGCGGGCTCCAGGTGCGGGACACCGCCACGGGTCGCGAGTCCAGGCGGCGCGAGCTCGGCGCCGTCGACTACGGCAGCGAGACGCGGTCGGCGGTGGCCGCCCGCCTGGCGGAAGGCTCTTTTTCCCCCCGCGAACGGACCGAGGTCGCGGCGTTTCTGGCCGCGACGCTGCGCCCGAACCTGTCCTACGATGCGGAACAGACGGGGGAGCGGCGCGCCGGCGCCGCGCGTTCCGTCGAGAGCGTCTTCACGCGCATTCCGCGCGGCAAGGTCATCGTGCGACGCGGAGACGAGATCACCCCGCGCAGCGCGCAGTGGATTGCGGCCGTGCGGGCCTCGGCGTCGGACCCGTCCTCCTGGGTCAAGATGACCGGGATCCTGATTCTGCAGGTGCTCTCGGCGAGCGCGTTCTGGCTCGACGCCCGGAGGCAGCGTCGCCGCAAGCGCGAGCGCTCGACGGGAATGGTGTACGGCTCGGTGCTCGCGACCGGGATCCTCTTTGCAGTCGTGATCCGCGCGTTCTTTGCCCTCACGCAGGCCCTGTCGCCGTCCCTCGAGGGCGCCTCGGGGGCCGTCAACTACGCGATCCCGTTCGCCGCGGGGCCCATCGTCGTCAGCCTCGTCGCCGGAATGGGGCCGGCCCTGCTCGTCGCTCTGGTCTTCTCGATCGGGGCCGGAGTGCTGATGGGACTGTCGTTCCCGTTCGCGCTCTTTGCGATCGTCGGATCCCTGGCCGGAATCTACGGGCTCGGCAAAGTGGGCGCCCGCAGCGTTCTGCTGGCGATGGGAGGCATCGTCGCCGCGGCCAACCTCGTCGCGATCGCGGCCATTCATTTCCTGAACGCTGGACCCTGGGGCTGGGACTTTCTCTATGATGCCGTCGCCGGAGTCGTCGGAGGGCTGACCGTCTCGATGGCCGTCGCCCTGTTTCTGCCGGTCTTCGAGCACGTCTTCTCGGTCGTGACGGACATCCGGCTTCTCGAGCTTTCGAATCAGAATCTGCCCCTGCTGCGAAGTCTCGCCCTCGAGGCGCCGGGCTCTTACCAGCACTCGCTGATGCTGGGCCATCTCGCCGAGGCCGCGGCCGAGGCCATCGGCGCGGACTCCCTGCTCGCGCGCGTGTCGGGCTACTACCACGACATCGGGAAGACGCGGATGCCCGATTACTTCATCGAGAACCAGCCCAAGGGATTCAACCGGCACGACCGGCTCGAGCCCTCGATGAGCGCGCTGATCATCGCGGCCCACGTCAAGGAAGGCGTCGAGATGGCCGAGAAGGCCCGCCTTCCCGAGCCGATCGTGACGGCGATTCGCGAACACCACGGAACGAAGCTGATCCGTTACTTCTACCAGAAGGCGCTGACGAAGGCCGAGCCGGCGCAGACCACGGTGCAGGAGACCGACTACCGGTATCCGGGGCCGAAGCCCTCGACGCGCATTCTCGGGATCCTCATGATCGCCGACGCGGTGGAAGCCGCCTCGCGGACCCTCATCGAGCCGACCTCGGCGAAGATCCGCGCGATGGTGCAGACCATCGTGGACGATTGCCTGCGGGACGGGCAGTTCGACGAGTGCGACCTGACCATGCGCGACCTTTCGATCATCGTGGACACGCTCGAGCACACGGTCTCGACCGTCTTCCACCACCGCATCGATTACCCCGGCTTCGACTTCAACCGCGAACGCACCCGGCGGCGGGTTGCGGAGGCCGGGGCCTCCGGCGGGGCGCCCGGGCCCCGGGCGGTCTGACCGTGCGCGTGGACGTGCAGGCTCGCGTGTCGGGCGCGCCGGCGGCCGCGCGGGTGCGGCGCACGCTCGCGCGCGTGGCCCGCGCCACACGCTCCCGGGCCCGCGAGGTGTCGGTGCTCTTCTGCGCGGATTCCCGCATGCGTACGCTCAATCGCCGTTTCCGCGGCAAGGACCGACCGACCGACGTGCTCGCGTTTCCAGCGACTCGGGCGGGAGGGTTCGTCGGCGACGTCGTCATTTCCGTGCCGTACGCCTCGCGGGAGGCCCGTCGGCGCGCGGAGCCGCCAGCTCGCGAAATGGACCGGCTCCTCGTGCACGGGTTCCTCCACCTGATGGGATATGACCACGAGACGGACGACGGCGAGATGGAGGCGCTGGAGAGTCGCCTGCGGCGCAGGCTCGGACTCTCCGAGGGGCAGGCGCAGACGGCCTCGCGCGGGAGGGCCCGGTGATCGCCCTCGTCGGGGCCGGCTTCTGCTACGCCGTGTTCCTGCTCTTCGAGACCTTCGCGCTCGCGCTCGACCGCCTTTCGCCGATCAAGGTCCGCGGCCTTCTCGAGGAGCACCCGGAGAGGGCCCGAATCCTCTCCGGGGCGGGCGAAGTCGAGATCGTGCGTACGACGACGAAGGTGGTCGTCCAGGCGCTGCTTCTGACGGGCCTTCTCTCGACGGTGTCGGCCCTCGAGTCGTTCGAGGTGCCCCGGCCCTGGTTCTGGGGCGGGGCGTTCTTCGTCGTCGGCTGGCTGTTGACCGAGATCGGGCTGCTGCGGCGGGATGCCAATCGGGATCCCGAGAAGATCATCGAGCGCCTGCTTCCCGTGATCACGGCGGCCTCGTGGCTTCTGCTCCCGATCGCGTTCCTGACCCGGCGGATTTTCGCCGGCCGTGCCCCGGCCTTCGAGAAGCCGCCCGAGGCGACCGAGCAGGAGGTCCAGGCCTACATCGACGTTGGCCGCCAGGAGGGGATTCTCGAGAAGGACGAGGAAAAGCTGCTCCTCTCGATCGTGGATTTCGGCGACACGCGGGTGCGCGAGGTCATGACGCCGCGGACCGACATCGTGTGGATCGACGTCGCCTCGTCCATGACGGTCCTGTTCGACCTTTTTGTCGAGTCCAAGTACTCCCGGATCCCGGTCGTCCGCGGCTCCATCGACTCGGTCGTGGGCATCGTGCACGTGAAAGACGCGCTGCAGGCCATCCGGGCCGGGTCGGGGCGCTCCATCGCGGAGGTGCTGCGCGAGCCCTACTTCGTGCCCGAGACCAAGAAGGTGTCGGAGCTGCTGCGCGAGTTCCAGCGCCGGCACCTCTGGATGGCGATCGTCGTGGACGAGTATGGCGGGGTCTCCGGTCTCGTCACGGTCGAGGACCTCCTCGAGGAGATCGTCGGCGAGATCTCCGACGAGCACGAGGACGAGCGCGAGCCGGTCACGCGGATCAGCGAGACCGCCTATTCGGTGTCCGGGAAGGCCAACATCGAGGTGATCCGGGACCTCTTCGGGCGGGGTCCGGAGGAGGACGAGTTCACGACCGTGGGCGGCTTCCTGGCGAGCCGGCTCGGCCACATTCCGAAGCCTGGCGAGTCCTATGGCGAGGCCGATCTGCGCTTCACGGTGGAGGAGGCCGACCGGCGCCGCGTCTACCGCGTGAAGATCGAGCCGAAGTCGAACGCTCAGCCGTCGGCTCTCAGCTCTCAGCCGGAGGCTCGGACGGTCGGCTCCGGCAAGCTGAAGGCTGATCGCTGATCGCGGAAAGCTCAAAGCGGATGGCTCACGGCTCGTGAAGGTCGGCGAGGTTGCGGTCGTCGGTCGCCCCAACGCCGGCAAGTCCACGCTCGTCAACGCCTTGGTCGGCGAAAAGGTGGCGATCGTCTCCGACAAGCCGCAGACGACGCGGCGGCGCATTCTCGGCGTCGCGCGACGGCCCGGCTGCGAAATCGCGTTCGTCGACACTCCGGGGATCCACCGGCCGCGGTACCGCATGAATGCCGCGATGGTACGGGAGGCGACCGACGCCCTGTCCTCGGCCGACGCGATTCTCTTCGTCCTCGACGCTGCCGACGAGCGCGGGCCCGGCGAGGCCTTCATCTGCGATCGCGTTTCGGAAGCGGGCGCGCCCGCGGTCCTCGCGGTCAACAAGATCGACCTCTTTCGCAAGGAGAGCCTGTTGCCCCTGCTCTCCGGGCTGCCCCGGCAGGAGGCGTTTCGCGAGATCGTGCCGGTTTCCGCGAAGACGGGCGAGAACGTCGATCGGCTCTTCGGCGTCCTCGGCACGCTTCTGCCCGAGGGCGAGGCCGCCTATCCGGAAGACTTCCTGACCCAGACTCCCGAGACGGAATGGATCGGCGAGGTGATACGCGAGAAGCTTCTCGAGCGCACGCGCGACGAGCTGCCCTTTGCCCACGCCGTCCTGATCGAGGCCGTCCGCGACGGCGAGCGCAAGGACATCCTGGTCGTGACGGCTTCGATCATCGTCGAGCGCGAAGGGCAGAAGGGAATCCTCGTCGGTCGGGGCGGCTCCATGATCCGCGAGATCGGCACGGCCGCCCGCGAGGAGCTGGAAGAACATCTCGGCCGCCGCCTCTTCCTCGACCTCACGGTGCGCGTGAAGGCCGACTGGCGCAACGACGAGCGATTCCTGTCGCAGCTGCGGGGCGGAGAGTTCGGGTAGCCGGGCTCGCCGAGCAGCCTCGTCGCTGCGACGCGTTCTGTCATCCCGAGCGAAGCGAAGGATCCCGCGCTCGAAGCGACGCGGGGGTCAGGGCTCGCCGTTCACTCCCGGACGGCGTTGCGCAGGCGTTCGGCCAGGTCGTGGAGCGACTCGGCGAGCGATTCGCGCAAGCGCTCCATCTCCGAGAAGAGCAGAGCGTCGGACTCGTGCCTGCGGACGCGTTCCTCGAGCAGGGGGGCAATCTGCGAGCGAATGTCCTCGGCCTCGCGGCGGCCTTGCTGATTCTTCTCTTCGAGGATGGTCTCGAGCTCGCGGTGCTGGCGCAGGACCGCCTCGACGTTGCTCGCCAGCGCGGGGACCTGCTCGGCAATCGCGGCGAGCGCCCGGACCTGGTCCTCGAGCCGGGGCAGCGCCTCCGCCAGCTGCCGAACCGTGGAGAGCTGGTCGGTCTGGGATCCGACGTGTCCGACCACGGCCGCAATCTGGGCCTCGAACTGCGATGCCCGTTCCGTCAGGCTCGAGAGAGCCATGGCGACGTCGTCGGCGTCCTTGCGCTGGCGGCCCGTCTCCGTGCGTGCGCGCTCGTCGAGGCTTTGCACGGCGGCCTCGAGATTGCGAAGGTTCGCCTCCAACGAGGGCTGCCGCTCGCTCGCCTGCTCGACCTGCCCCAGGCGGCCCATGAACGCGCCCAGGGCCTCCTGGAGGCTGACGAGGCTGTTCTCCATCTTCCGGCAGCGGTCTCCGATCTCGACGATCTGATTCTGCGTCTGGGCGGCCCGCTCCTCGAGGGATGCGACCGACCGGTCGAGCCGTTCGGCCACCTCGCGTTCCCGGGCGGCGCGGCCCTCGGCTTCGCGCAGACGCTCTTCGAGCAGGGCGATCCGTTCGTCGCTCGCCACGGCCTCGGAGGGGAGGAAGGCCGGGTCCGTAACCGACCCCCGCTCCGTGGGGATCCGCGCGTCGACGGCGTCCGCCTCGGACAGAATCTCCGGGGCTTCCTCCGCCTCTTCGGGCTCGTCTGCCGGAATCTCGATCTCGATCGCGTCGATCGGGGTCTCGACCGGGGGAGGCGCGAGGTCGATCGGCGCTCCCGTTCCCATCCCCGGTGGCTCCGGGACGGCGTACGGCGAGGCGTTGTCGAAATCGTCGGCCTCGGCCTCGCGCGCGAGCTCGGTCGTGTCGAACGGCGCCTCGTCGGAGACAGGCGGCACGAGAGAGAGCGGGCGGGACGGGCGCGCGGCGGCGGCCGCCTGCGATTCACGCTTCAGGAGTGAGTCCTTCCACGTCTGCAGGTCGTCGGGTCGGGCCTCCTCGGGGACGGCCGGCGCCGCCGCGCTCGCCTCCTCGGCCCGGCGGCCCTGGAGGCGCCGGAGCAGGTCCACGAACGTGAGCTTGGAGATCAGCTTGAAGGTCTCCGTCACGCCGCGCCCCGCGCTCGCGACCGCCTCGACGAAGGGGTAGGACGAGAGTCCGAGCGCCTCCTGCATCGCGTCCACCGCCAGAATGTCGGCGAGGTCCCGCTTGTTGTACTGGACGACGACCGGGATCTTCTCGAAGGAGATCTCGTTGGATTTCAGGTTGTCCTTGAGATTCTGCCAGCTCTCGAGGTTCTTGGGCAGCATCGTCCATTGCGAGTCGGCCACGAAGACGATGCCATCCACGCCCTTCAAGACGACGCGTCGCGTCTCGTTGAAGGCCGTCTGGCCGGGGACCGTGGCGAGCTGGAAGCGGATCTTGTAGCCCTTGATGTCGCCGAGCTCGACGGGCAGCAGGTCGAAGTAGATCGTGCGGTCGGTCTGCGTCTGAAGGTTCAGGAGCTTGCCGGCCGTCCCGGGCTCGAGGCGATCGTGCAGGACTTTCAGATTGGTCGTCTTCCCGCACAGGCCGGGGCCGTAGTAGACGATCTTGGCGGTCAGCTCCCGCGTGGCTGCGTTGTAGATGACCATCGGTGTCGCTTTTGGTGCAGCCATTTTAACGCCGTTTAGAGCCGACCGGGCCTCTTTTCGGGCCTGTTCTTGACCGGGGGCGGTCGACCCCATAGACTCGCGCGGATTTGACTGAAGAGCTCGTCCGCAAGGCCAAGATCCTCGATGCCGACCGCATCCAGCGCATGGTTGACCGGATGGCCCATGAGATCGCGGAGCGGCAGAAGGATCTGGCCGGCCTGGCCCTGGTCGGGATCCGGACCCGGGGGGTGCCGCTGGCGGCCCGGCTGGCGTCCCGGCTGACCGACCTGGTCCGGCAGAGCTTCCCCGTCGGAACGCTCGACATCACGCTCTACCGGGACGATCTCTCCACGGTGGCTCCGCAGCCGCTTCTGAAGAAAACGGAGATCGACTTCGACTTGAACGGGCGGACCGTGCTGCTCTGCGACGACGTGCTCTTCACGGGGCGGACGATCCGCGCGGCCCTGGATGGCGTGATCGACCTCGGGCGTCCCAGGGCCATCCGTCTCGCCGTTCTCATCGATCGCGGCCACCGTGAATTCCCCATCGAGGCAAACTACGTCGGCAAGAGCGTGCCGACGGCCAACCGCGAGGTCATCCAGGTGATGTTCAAGGAGACCGACGGCGCGGACGAAGTCTGGATTCTCGAGAGGCCCCACTGACGGTCTCCAACCTTCGCTCCAAGGATCTGATCGGGATCGAGCCGCTGACTCCCGACGAAATCACGCTTCTGCTCGACACGGCCGAGTCCATGCGCGCGATCGGCCAGCGAGCGATCAAGAAGGTGCCCGCGCTGCGCGGGCGCATGGTGGTCAACCTCTTCTTCGAGGCATCCACGCGGACTCGCTTCTCCTTCGAAACCGCGGAGAAGTGGCTCTCGGCGGACTCCCTGAACTTCGCCGCGAAGGGCAGTTCGGTTGAAAAGGGGGAGTCGCTGCTCGACACGGCGAGGAACCTCCAGGCCATGTCGCCCGACCTGATCGTCATCCGTCACGGCTCGCCCGGCGTGCCGCACTTTCTCGCGCGGCAGCTGAAGGCGGGCGTGGTCAATGCGGGCGACGGCGCGCACGAGCACCCGACCCAGGCTCTGCTGGACGCGCTCACGATCCGGCAGCGCTTCGGGCGGCTCGAGGGGCTCCAGGTTTCCATCATCGGGGACATCGCGCATTCCCGCGTCGTCCGCTCCAACATCTGGCTGCTGACCCGCATGGGCGCCCGGGTCACGGTGTGCGGCCCGCCGACGCTGCTGCCGCCGCGGATCGAGGAGATGGGGGTTGCGGTGACGACGGACTTCGATGCGGCCCTCGAGGGCGCCGATGTCGTCATGATGCTCCGGATGCAGCTCGAACGGCAGGGCAAGTCGCTCTTCCCGTCCACGCGCGAGTACTTTCGGCACTTCGGCCTGGATGCGAAGAGGCTCGCCCGCGCAAAGCCCGAGGCGATCGTCATGCACCCGGGTCCGATGAACCGCGGGGTCGAGATCGCGTCGGACATCGCCGATTCGGGCCGTTCCGTCATCCTCGATCAGGTCGCCAACGGCGTGGCCGTCCGCATGGCGGTGCTCTACCTGCTTCTCGGCGGACATCCGTGGGAAGGGGAGCCATGAGCCGCGCACTCCTGATTCGCGGAGGTCGCGTTGTGGACCCCGCGGCCGGGCGCGACGGCCGCGCCGACGTCCTCCTCCGGGATGGCCGGGTGGCGGAAGTGGGCGACCGCGTCGAGGCGGGCGACGCGGAGCTCTTCGACGCCTCGCGCCTCGTGGTCTTTCCGGGCTTCATCGATCTGCACGCACACCTGCGCGAGCCCGGACGCGAGTATGCCGAGACCATCCGCACGGGCCTCGCGGCCGCGGCCGCGGGGGGCTTCACGGCGGTCTGCGCGATGCCGAACACGAGCCCCGTCAACGACGGTCGCGAGGTCTGCGAGTTCGTTCGGACTCGCGGCGAGCAGGCGGGAGCGGCGCGCCTCTACCCGATCGGCGCGATCACGCGGAGCCAGAAGGGCGAAGAGCTGACGGAATTCGGCGAACTCCGCCAGGCCGGGGCCGTCGCCCTGTCGGACGACGGCAAGTGGCTCGAGGACGGCGGGCTCCTGCGCCGGGCCTTCGAGCACGCCGGCTTCATCGGCCTCCCACTGATCCAGCACGCCGAGGACCGCAGCCTCTCCAAGGGTGCGCCGATGAACGAGGGCGGGGTCTCGACGCGACTCGGGTTGTCGGGCCAACCGGCGTTGGCCGAGACGGCGGCCGTGGCGCGCGATCTGCTGGTGGCCGGGCTGACGCGAGGACGCCTCCACGTGGCGCACCTGTCGACGGCCGGGGCGCTCGATCTCGTGCGGCGCGCCCGGGCCGAGGGTGTGGCGGTGACGTGCGAGGTCACGCCGCATCACCTCGTCCTGACGGACGAGGAGGTTGCCGCCTCCGGCTTCTCGACGCGCACCAAGATGAACCCGCCGCTGCGCGAGGCCTCCGACCTGGCGGCTCTCCTCGAGGGGCTGAAGGACGGGACGATCGACGCCATCGCGACCGACCACGCGCCCCACCATGCCGACGAGAAGGCGGTCGACTTCGACGGCGCGCCCTTCGGGGTGGTCGGCCTCGAGACGGCCGCGTCCGTCGTTTTCGACCGGCTCGTCGGTCTTGGCAAGCTCTCCTTCGAACGCTTCGCCTCCCTCTTCTCGGCCGGGCCCGCCCGCGCTCTCGGGCTTCCCGGGGGGACGCTCTCCGTCGGGTCTCCCGCGGACGTGACCCTCTTCGACCCGCAGATGCACTGGAAGGTCGATCCGCAGCGCTTCGTTTCCAAGGGGCGGAGCACGCCGTTTTCGGGCTGGGAGCTCGTCGGCGCCCCCGCCGCGACGATCGTGGCGGGGGCGGTCGTGTGGCAGCGGGTCGACCTGTAAGCGCCCGCCGGGCGCCGGTCACCCCGAGCCCTTCGGCTTCGCTCAGGGCCGGCTCCGAGAGGGCTCCCTTTCGAGCTGCTGTGCGCTTGCTCAAGGGTTCCCTCGTCGCTTCGCTCCTCGGGATGACATCGGCGAGTCTTGCGGCGTCCCCGAAGACTCCCGAGCTGCGGCGCATCGCGGTGCGGATACCCGAGGGATTCGCGCTCGGAACGGAGTTCGAGCGGGTGACCGGTTGGGCGAAGCGGCGCGGCTTCGAGGTGGACGTTCGCCCGGAAGCGGCGCCCGTGCCGAAGGGTTGGGAAGCGGTGTACCTGGCGCGTGTTCCGGTGAGCGATCGGTCGAAAACCGCGCTGGCGCGATTCCCGGTGAGCTTCGAGGCGGCGGCCTTCGTCTTCGACGGGCGGACCTACGAAGGCAGGGACGATGCGATCTTTCTGGCCGATCCGGCGAAGCCGGCCGAGACCTTCGTGATCGGGCTCTCGGAACACGCGGCCGTCGACCTCGCGTCCCGGCGCGTGTTCTGGCGCGAGGCGGATCCTGCCGACTACGAGGCCGTCTCCGGGGGCCTCTCGAAGGAGGGGCGCTTCGTCGCGAAGGACGGCCGCCTCGCAATCGACCGCGCGTCCGACCGCGATCGGCTGGCCGCCAGGGAGGATTTCTTCCGCGCGCTCCGGCGCGAGAAGCGAGGCGTCGTGGAGTGGGAGCACCGCGAGTCCGAGGCCGCCGCGGTCGCGAAGTGGGAGAGGACGGCCGCGCGGTTCGCGGGCAAGCGGCCCTTTTCCGTTCGCCTCTTTCCCGACGCCGTCACCAAGGGCATGTACACGGGCTCCTCGCGGCCGGCCGACCTCGCCTCCGTACCGGGCGGCGTCCGCGTCGACATCGACGTCGCGGCGCCCGAGGAGCCCGACCTCGTGTCCCCCGTGCTTGCCGCCGCCGCGCTCGCGGCCGCGGAGCCCGCGCTGCTCGAGCACCGCACCCTGCTTCTCGCCGCCGGGGCGCGGCGGGTCGGACGATGGTGGGGACGCGAGGTCAAGGGGTTCGCGGCCTTCACGAGCGCCGCGGGCGTGGAGCCCTCGCTCGACGAGGTGATCCACTCGTCGGAGGATGTCTCTCCGGTGCTCGCCATTGGCTCGGCCGCGGCCTGGCTCGATGCCGGGGCGCGCCTGGACGGCGAGAAGGCGGTCGACCAGGCCCTCGGCTCGGCCGAGGGCGGGCTCCGGGAAAAGTTGTCGCGCTGGCGGATCGTGGCTTTGCGGCAGAGCGTGAAGCCCCCGGCCCGGCGGACGCTGCCGGCCGGGTTTCTGCGCGGTGTCTCGTACGCCATGACGAATTCGATCGAAGGCGCTTACGTGGCGCCCCAATCGCTCGCGGCCTTGAAGCGGCTTCGCGACGACGGGGCCGACTCCATCTCCGTCGTCCCCTACGCGTTTGCGCGCGAAGCCGGAAGCGACGAGATTCTCTTCGTTCACCGCAGCGCCCAGGGCGAAACCGACGAAGGCACGGTACGCGCGGTGGTCGATGCCCGGTCCCTCGGAATGACGGCGATGGTCAAGCCCCAGATCTGGGTCGGAGGTGGCGCGTCCGTCGGCGATCTCGCGATGAAGGACGAACGCTCGTGGCCGGTGTGGTTCGCCTCCTACCGGCGCTTCATCGTCCATCATGCCGTCGTGGCGGAGGCTGCCGGGGTTGACCTCTTCTGCGCCGGTTCCGAGCTCATGTCCACGGAGGCGCACGAGAAGCAGTGGCGCGAGGTTTTCGCCGTCGTGCGCCTGGCGACCGGAGCGCCGCTCGTCTACGCCGCGAACTGGGCCGCCAATGCGCCGCGCGCCACGTTCTGGGACGCGCTCGATGCGATCGGCGTCGATTTCTACGATCCGCTGGCGAAGGCGGAGAAGGCGTCGGACGCGGCGCTCGAGCAGGGTGTCCGCGCGGCCGTTCGGCCGGTGGCCGACCTCGCGGCGAGGGCGGGGAAGCCCGTGATCTTCACCGAGGCCGGCTACGCTGCTCTGCGAAGCGCGTGGATCGCCCCGCGTGACGAGGATGCGAGCCGACCGGCCGCGGGTGAAGACGCCGCCCGCGCGATCGCCGCGGTCTACCGGGCCCTGGCCCGAGAAAGCTGGTGGAAGGGAGTCTACTGGTGGAAGGCCCTCTCGGATGGGAAGGTCGCGCGGCCGGGCGACCGCGGATTCAATTTCGTCGGGACACCGTCGGAGAAGGCGATCGCGGATGGCTTCCGCGCCATCCCGGCCGGCCCCGCGCCTCCGCGGCCGACCCCGTGAGCGCATGAGCGACCTGCTCGACGTCGCCATGTCCGCGGCGCGATTCGGCGGCGAGGTGCTGCTGGCAAACTGGCGCAACCTCCCGCACGGCTCCGTCGAAGAGAAGACCAAGAACGATTTCGTGACGCAGGCGGACCGCGATAGCGAGGAGCGAATCGTCTCCGCGGTCCGGGAGCGGTTTCCCGACGACGCATTCCTCGGCGAGGAGGGCGGGTCGCGGCGCGGGCGCGACGGCGCACGCGTCTGGATCATCGATCCCCTGGACGGCACATCCAATTTCGTCTCCGGCTTTCCTCTCTGGTGCGTCTCGATCGCGGTCCGGGAAGGCGACGAGCTCGTCGCGGGCGTCGTTTGGGACCCGCTGCGCGACGAGATGTATGCCGCCGAGCGAGGAGCCGGGGCCTGGCGCAACGGGGCGCGGCTCGCGGTGACGGGCAGGCCCGACCTCGACGGCGCGTTCATCGCGACGGGATTCCCCTTCCGCAACCGGCACAAGATCGATGCCTACCTGGCCCTGTTCAAGGCGGTCTTCGTCCATGCGCGGGCGATCCGCCGGGCGGGCTCCGCTGCTCTCGACCTCGCGTACGTCGCGGCGGGCGTCTTCGACGGGTTCTTCGAGTTTCGGCTCGCGCCCTGGGACATCGCGGCCGGCGCCCTGCTGATCGAAGAGGCGGGCGGACAGCTCACCGACTTCGACGGCGGCCCGGGATACCTCGACCGCGGCAACGTGGTCGCGGGCGCGCCCGGCGTCGCAGAGGCGCTGCGGCGGGTGGCGCGGGGCATCGTGAGCGAGGACGCGATCTGAGCCCTTCCCGCTGGAGCCTATAATTTACGCATGTTCCGCGTATCCGGACGACGTCGAAGCCGTGCGTCGGATCGTTCTGGGCCGGCTCGGCTCAACGCGCGCCCGCGTGTGGCTCTTTGGGTCCCGATCGTCGGGGGGCGCGCGCTTCGAGACAGGCTGGAGGGCGGCACAGCGCTTCCTGCGCGAGCGGGAGGGAGTCGACGTCGCCTCGCCCGCGTCTGCCGTTCGCCAGAGCCATGCCGTCGGCCCGCACGACGCGCCCACAGCACGGAAGGCGCTGGAGATGGTCTCGGACCGGAATCTGACCACGCACACCGACAATGAAGCCCTGGCGGCCCGGATCTTCGGGAGGCTCGGCTCCTCTGTGGAACTGATCGACGCGTGGCTCGACACGATCGAGGCCCGGGCCCGTGACTGGTAGTCCCGTTCGACGGGACGGCAGGGCGCAGCGTGCCGGTCGTCCGTGGGTCTCTGCAGCCGTCCTGGCCGCCGCAGCCATGCGGTTCCCGGCCCTCGCAGAGAGCATTCGGCAGGTCGATCCGGCGCAGTATCAGGCCCTGCGCTACCGGTTGCTCGGTCCTTCCCGCGGCGGCCGCTCGACGGTGATCGAAGGCGTCCCGAGCCGGCCGCACACGTTCTTCGCGGGGACGGCCGGAGGGCTCTGGAGGACGGACGATGCCGGGACGAGCTGGTTCAACGTATCGGACGGTTTCTTCGAGTCGGGCTCAATCGGCGCCGTCGCCGTCGCGATGTCGGATCCGAACGTCGTCTACGCGGGGACCGGGCAGGCGCCCTTGAGGGCGAACGTGTCGGCGGGTGTGGGCGTGTACCGGTCGACCGACGGCGGGAAGACCTGGAGCCACGCGGGACTGCGCGACGCGGGACAGATCGCCCGCATCCGGATCCATCCGCAGAACCCCGATCTCGTCTACGTCGCCGCGATCGGTCACGCTTTCGGCCCCAGCGCGGAGCGCGGCGTATTTCGCTCCAAGGACGGCGGCAAATCGTGGGAGAAGGTCCTTGCGATCAGCCCGAGGACCGGCGCCACGGACCTGGCGATGGACGTGAAGAACCCGCGCCTGCTGTACGCGGCGGCGTGGACGGGCGAACGCAAGCCCTGGACGATTCTCTCCGGCGGCGTCGAGAGCGGGCTCTACAGAACCGAGGACGGAGGCGAGCATTGGGAGAGGCTCGGCGGCGGGTTGCCGCAGGGCGTCGTCGGCAAGATCGGGGTTGCCGTCTCGCCGGCAGATCCGGAGCGTGTCTGGGCGCTCGTCGAGACGTCCGGGGAGGCCGGGGGCCTGTACCGCTCCGACGACGCCGGGAAGAGCTGGCAGCGGCTGAAGACCAACGCGCGCCGGCGCCTGTACCAGCGCAGCTGGTACTACCAGCACGTCGTGGCCGATCCGCGCGACCGCAATCGCGTCTACGTGATGAACGTGGACAGCTTCCGGTCGGAGGACGGAGGGCGGACCTTCGAACAGCTGGCAAATCTTCCCCACGGAGACAGCCACGACATCTGGATCAATCCGAACGACAACGCCATCCTGGCCATGTCGAACGACGGCGGCGCGACGGTCTCGCTCGACGGGGGTGAGACCTGGTCGGGGCAGCTCAATCAGCCGACCGCCGAGATGTACTCGGTCACCGTGGACGAGCAGTTTCCCTACCGCGTCTACGCCGCGTCGCAGGACAACACGACGTTTTCGATCCCGAGCCGGACCCCGGCAGGGCTGACCCCCTACGAGAGCTGGCGCGACGTGGGCGGGTGCGAGAGCGGCGCCATCGCCGTCGACCCGCGGGCCCCGAACATCGTCTATGCCGGCTGCGGCTACGGGGGCGAGATCACGCGCAAGGACGTCGCGACTGGACTCTGGAAGAACGTCATGGAGTACCCCGAGATGGAGGTCGGCCGGGCGCCGCGCGACCTGCGGTACCGATTCAACTGGAGCGCGCCGATCCGGATCTCGCATCACGATCCGAAAGTGCTCTACCACTGTTCGCAGTTCGTGCATCGTTCGACGGACGGGGGAGAGACCTGGCAGATCGTATCCCCCGACCTCTCGCGCGATCAGAAGGACAAGCAGGACTATTCCGGTGCGCCGATCACCTACGAGAATACCGGCATCGAGAACAACTCCAACATCCTCGCCTTCGAGGAGTCGCCGCTCACGCCGGACGTTCTCTGGGCCGGTAGCGACGACGGGCTCGTCCACGTCTCGCGCGACGGCGGTCGGAGCTGGCAGAACGTGACACCGCCGGGCCTGCCGGAGTGGACGACGATCCAATCCCTGGATCCGTCGCCGCGCGAGCCGGGCCGATGTCTCCTCGCGGCGCACCGGTACAAGCTCGACGACTTCCGGCCCCTGATCTATGAGACGAATGACTACGGGAAGACCTGGAGGCTGCTGACCGACGGAAGAAACGGCATTCCCGCATCGACGCCGACGCGCGTCGTGCGCGAGGACCCCGACCGCTCGGCGCTCCTCTACGCGGGGACCGAGCGGGGCATGTACGTCTCGTTCGACGGCGGGGCGCGCTGGCAGAGCCTGCAGCAGAATCTCCCGATCGTCCCCGTGACCGACCTCCGGGTCCACCGCAGGGACCTCGTCGTTGCGACGCAGGGCCGAAGCCTCTGGATCCTGGACGACATTTCGCCGCTGCACGAGCTCGCAGCCGGAGGCATCGCGGCGCCGCACCTCTTCGCCCCGCGCGAGGCCATGCGGGCGGCGATGGAGGTCATCAAGGGCTCGACGCGAGCGCTCGCGGAGAATCCGCCCTACGGCGCGATCGTGTACTACTCGCTCCCGCCCGGCGTAACGGGCGAGGTGGCGCTCGAGATCACGGGCCCCGACGGCAAGCGCGTGCAGCGTTTTTCGAGCGAGCGCGATGCGGAACCGAATCCCCCGGAGGTCTTCGCGATGACCGCGCAACAGAAAGGGGACCGGCGGCTGACGAAGAATGCGGGTCTGAACCGCTTCGTCTGGGACCTTCGATACCCCGTCGTCGACATTGTCCCGGATGCCATCGTTTGGGGATTCACGGGCGGGCCGGCCGCGGTCCCGGGCGAATACCGGGCGACGCTGACCGCCTCCGGGGTGTCCCAGAGCCGGAACTTCCGGATCCTGGCCGATCCGCGCCTCACGATGACGGCCGAGGACTATGCCGGCCAGCTCGCGTTGATGTTCGCAATACGCCAGGCGCTCGACGATACCTACGATGGGGTTCGGACGGCGCGATCGGTGCGCGAGCAGGCGCGCGGGGTCGTTCTGCGGATGCAGGGGGCCGGCGCGGACGCTTCCGCGCTCGGGCCCGCGGCGGAGACTCTCGCCGGCAAGCTGACGGAGATCGAGAACGCGCTCATGCAGACCAAGAACGAGGCGGACCAGGACGTCGAGAATTTCCCGACGAAGATCGACAACCAGCTCGCCTACGTGTACGGCCTGCTGGGCGAGGTGGACGCGAAGCCCACGGCCGGGCAGATCGAGCGCTTCCGCGACTTGCGCGCCGAGCTCGATGCGGTGCTCGGGCGGCTGCGGGAGGTCACGACTCAGGACGTGGCCGCCTTCAACGTCGCTGCGAGGGCCGCCGGGGCGAGCCCCGTCATGGTGCCGAAGTAGGGGTTTTCAGACTCCTCAAGTACTCCCGGTCGAAGGCCGCGAGCAGACTTTCTTCCTTCGAGTAAAGCCCCGGCCGGTACGCTCGCGAGCTGACGCCCTTCTGGGCGAGCTCGCACATGCGCCAGTCCTGGCGGTTCGTGACGTCCCAGATCTCGATTCCGTCTGCGGGGTCGAGCCCGGGGTCCGCGAGGGTCTCCGGGGCGAACAGCCAGTCGCAGACGACGCGCGTGCGATCGACCGCGAGCGGCTCGAGACGGGTGGCCATCGCGAAATCCGGCTGGATCGTCAGGAAGGTCGCCGGGAAGATGGAGTAGTAGTAGACGCGCTGGCGCTCGTCCTCGGGCAGGTCGCCGAGCGGCGCCCCGCAGAGCCGCCCGCTCGTCGTGAGGCTGCCACCTTTTTCGTTGATGAGCATGTATCCCCCGAGAACACCGCCCTCCCGAAGGTTGTTCGCGCCGCTCCTGTAGTGCGAGAGCTTCGCGAGCGCCGGGTGGACCGGGGGACAGTGGTAGCACTCCGAGAAGTTCTGGAAGATGAGCTTCCAGTTCGCGCGCACGTCGTAGGCGATCGAGTGCGCGGTTTGGAGGCGTCCCAGCCGCCAGGGAGCAAAGCGGCCGAGCAGGGGGCGCAGGACCTCTTCGAGCGGCTGCGGCCGCTCGGCCAGGTTGAGGAAGAGGAACCCCTCCCACTCGCCGACCGCAGCCGCGTGGAGCGGGTACTCGGCCCTGTCGAACCAGGGCACATCGGTCATGTGCGGTGCCCCCAGCAGAGCGCCATCGAGACCGTAGGTCCAGGCGTGGTAGGGGCACGAGATGCCCCCGGCGAACCGGCCCCGCTCCGGCTCGCACAGGCGCGTGCCGCGATGGCGGCAGACGTTGAAGAATGCCCGAATCCGGCCGTCCTTGCCACGGACCACGATCAGGCTCTCGTCGCCGACTCCGGCGAGCCGATAGTCCCCCGGTCCGACGAGGGCGTTCGCGCGCCCGGCGCAGAGCCAGCGCTCCTCGAAGATCTGGTGCTGCTCGGCTCGAAAGATCTCCGCCGACGTGTAGTACTCGCCGGGCAGCGTCGTTGCCTTGTCCGCGAGGATGTGGCCGACGTACTCCACGAGAATGCAGGGTAATCCTCCCCGCCGCGCCCGGGCAAGGGTAGACTGCCGCGCAAAAGGAAGGAGGCTCTCCATGCGTCGAGGCTTCTCGCGCCGCGACTTCGTGCGCACCGGCACTGCCGCCGGCCTCGCGGCCGCGGCTTCCCGGTCCCTGCTCGGCAAGGCTCCGGCCGTCCAGGCTGGCGGCGTCCGGCCGGTCGTCATCTCCTCGGCCAACGGGAACTGGTTCAAGAACGGCGGCAGCTTCACGTGCGTCGAAAAGGCCTGGATGTTGATGACCCAGGGCTCGGACGTACTCGATGCCCTGATCGAGGGCGTCAATATCGTCGAGCTCGACCCCGAGGACTACTCGGTCGGCTACGGCGGCGTGCCGAACGCGGTCGGCGTCGTGCAGCTCGACTCCTCGTGCATGCACGGGCCCCTGAAGCGCGCGGGAGGCGTGGCCGCCCTCGAGGGGGTGCGCACGCCCTCGAAGGTGGCGCGCGCCGTGATGAATGAGACCGACCACCACCTGCTCGTCGGCAAGGGAGCGCAGGACTTCGCCCGCAACATGGGGTTCAAGATCGAGGACGACCTGAACACGCCGCTCTCGCTCAAGCTGTGGCTCGAGTGGAAGCAGCGGACAGACCCGAAGCACTACCTGACCCCGAAGGAGCGCGAGATCGTGTACCAGGGCGTGCGCCGCGACATGGCGCGCGAGGGGCTGCTTGCGGGGGGCCAGATGTACGGGACGATCAACTGCGACGGGATCAACGCGAAGGGGGAAATCTGCGGCGTGACGACGACCTCCGGCCTCTTCTTCAAGATCCCGGGGCGCGTCGGGGATTCGCCGATTCTCGGCGCCGGACTGTACGTCGACGGCGCGGTCGGCGCCGCCGGTTCGACCGGCCGCGGCGAGGCGAATCTCTACAACCTGTCGTCCTTCTTCATCGTGGACGCCATGCGCCGCGGGATGCATCCGAAGGACGCCGGCATGGACGCCCTGAAGCGCATCAAGGCGAACACGGTCGAGAAGCGCCTGCGCAAGAAAAACGGTGATCCGAACTTCAACATCAACTTCTACGTCCTGAACGCGAAGGGCGAGTACGCCGGCGTCGCCATGTACGGCGAGGATCCGGAGGACATCGGGTGGGCCGGCGGAACGACCAGCGCCGTGCGCTACGCCGTCTGCGACGAGAACGGCCCGCGCTCGATCCCGATCGAGGGACTGCTGCCGGGGGCGCCGGGGAGCTGACCTGGAAGACCGCTCGTACTGGTCCCGCCTCGAGCGGCACGCGTGGGACGGGATCTGGATGAATCATCCGGCCGTGCGCGCCCGCATCAACGAGCGCGTGACGGGCGATGCGGCGCGCTGGCCGATCCAGTGGCTGCCCACTCTCGTTCCGGATCGGGCTCCCTTTCGGCGGGCGGCCAGCATCGGGTGCGGGGTGGGCCATCTCGAGCGCAGCCTCGTCGAGAACGGCATCGTCTCGAGCGTGATCGGCGTGGACGCCAGCAGCGAGGCGGTTGCCGAGGCGCGCCGGGCCGCCGCCGACCGGGGCTTCGCGGATCGGATCGCCTACGTCGTTGCCGACGCGAGGGAGTATCTGGGGGCCGAGCGGGGCCTCGACGCTGTCTTCTTCCACGCCTCGCTCCACCACTTCGACCGTCTGCCGGAGCTCCTGGCGCTCGTTCGCCGGAGCCTTGCGCCGCGCGGCGTCCTCTATCTCGACGAGTACGTCGGTCCTGCGCGGGACGAGTGGACCTGGCAGGACCTCGTCCGCTGGAACGTCCTCTACCGGAGGCTGCCGCGCGCGGTACGGCGGACACACGTCATCCGCCGGCCGATCAACGCCGAGGACGCGACCGAGGCGATCGAGTCCTCGGGCATCCTTCCCTCGGTCGAGAAGCACTTCCGGGTTCTCGCGCGGCGCGATTACGGAGGCAACCTCCTGGCGGTCCTCTACCCGAGCCTGCTGAGGCCCGACCAGCCCGGCGGGCCGCCGCGGGCGGAGTTCGACCGTGTCGTCGAGTCCCTGCTGGAGAAGGAGACGGCGCTGCTGAGAAAGGAGCCCGGGTTCCATGCCGTCGTCGTCGCCGAGCCGGCCACCTCTGCCTGACCGCGGGGCCTACTTCGGAAGGTACTCCTTGGGGATCGGCGTGTCCTTCGTCTCGTCGGTCCAGATAGCGCTGGCGATCCACCAGCGCTTCCCGTCGAAGAAGAGCTCGATCGAGTTGATGCCGCGAGCGATCACCGGACCGGATTCCGTCCAGCGCGACTCGTAGGTGCTCCAGACGTGGGCGATGGGGCCGAAGCGCTCCGTGACACGGTGGATCTCCTTTTCGAAGAACCCGCGCTCGGAGATGCCGTGGGACGCGTCCACGTAGGCCTGGTGATCCATGATCCGCGTCTCGAAGCCCCCTTCCTTCCCAACGCCGACGGCGACGAAGCGCAGGTCCCGCATGTACAGGGTCCGATCGCGCGCCCACTCCCGGGGCTTCCCGGCAGGCCCCGAGACGACCTCGTAGTAAGCCCGGATCATGCCGTCGATCGTGGACACGTCGTCGGGCCGAGCAGGCACTGTCGCGACCTCCACGTGTGCTATCTCGGTTTGCGCGACGCCCGCGACCGCGACCGTCATCCCATATATCGCGAGGAGAATCATTCTCTGCGCCGTCATCCCCGTCTCCTCATTTTCGAATCTTGAATCTCGAATCTCGAATCTCGAATCTCGAATTCCGAAATCTCACTCCACGATCACACCCGCGTAGCCGACCACGCTCGCGGTGTCTCCCGTCTGGTCTCCGCTGTCGCGCCTCGCGACCACTCGGGCCCGCGTCGCGCCCGCCTTGCGCGCCGCGAAGAGGAGGGCCGTCGCCGGCAGAAACCCGCACATCGAGATCGATTCCGTCAGCACGGTGCGGAAGAGGCCGTCCGGGTCGAGGCCCTCGACGCGGGCAAGCGCCATGCGGTCCTTGCGCGCGCCGACTTCGCGGCTCTCGTAGTGGTTCATGTCGGACGAGGCGAGGACGAGGGGCGGCTCGGTCTCGTCGGCGGCGACGGCGACGATGGCCTCTCCGATCTCCCGGCAGAGCGCCAGGCTCGGCTCGCCGATGCAGATCGGAACGATCCGAACCCGGGGGTTGAGCGTCTGCAGGAAGGGCAGCTGCACCTCGAGGGAGTGTTCGCGCCGGTGGGCCTCGGCGTCCTCCTGGAGGGAGGGAGCTAGTGCCAGTAAGTGCTCGGCGAGCCGGCGATCCACGGGCACATCGCCGAGCGGAGTGCGCCAGGCGTCGGAGGGGTCGAGGGCGGCCGCGGCACCCTGGCCCGTGTGATTCGGACACAAGATCACGCAGGTCGCGGGAATGCGCAGGCTCGCGTAGACGGCTCCGGCGACGGGCCCCGAATACACGTAACCGGCGTGGGGAACGATGGCTCCGAACGCCGCGCCCGGGACCGCGCTCTCGGGCAGGTACCCACGCAGTTCCCGCGCGAGCCGATCTGGCCGCGCCTCGTAGAAAATGCCCGCAACCGCGGGAAGCCGGACGCGGGGGGCGGCCATGGCGCTGTTCCGGCCCTCAGTTCACCAGCAGCGTCGCCTCGGCCTTTTGCCCCGCGATCTCTCCGCGGATGACCGCGCCGCCAGCCTTCTTGCCGGAGGCCACGCCGCCTCCGTCCACGGTCGCGACCGCCGGGTTGGAGGACGTGAAGACGACCGCGATATCCTCGATCGGCTGGCCGTCGGGGCCGTAGGCGATGATCGCGAAGTGCTGCGAGTCTCCCACGCGCACGAGCGCCGTCGCGGGCCGGATTTCGATCCGCGTTATGGGCCGCAGACTCACCTCGACCTCACAGCCTCCCTGGACGTCCCCGATCTTGGTGAGGATCGTCGTCTTGCCTTCCCCAACCGACGTGACGACGCCTTCCCCGGACACGGTGGCGACCTTCGGATCCGACGAGCTCCAGACCGGCTTCAGGTCGACGCGCCGCTGCCTGGAATCCTTGACCGCCCACGTCAGCGGGATCGAAGTGCCGGCGGGCCCGACGAGGGCGAGCGACGCCGGGTTCATCTCGATCGCGGCGACGTCGATGACCTCGACGGGAACCTGCGCCGAGACGGACTCGTAGGCGGCGGTCACCATGGCCTTGCCGGCCTTCTTTGCGACGAGTCGGCCGCCCGGTTCGGCGGCGACGACGCCGCCGTTCGAGGAGGACCAGTTTGGCGTGGCGAGCTCGACCGGCCGGCCGCTCTTGTCGAGCACGCGGGCCGTCAGGTGCAGCGATCGGTCGATGCCGTAGATCTTGACCTTCTTCGGGGAGATGTCGATGGACGCCGGACCGCGCGAGCACGCCGCGGCGGCGAGCACGACGGCGAGCCATCGGCCGATGCTCCAGGATGAACGCATCCCCTTTACCTCCCGAGAGTTGATCATTTTCAGGATAGCACCGTTTCCGTTACATCGAGCGCAGGATGCGCTGCGCCCTTCGCGCGACGCGATCCCCGTGCCGGACGGGGTCGTAGATACGCGGCGACGGGATGACGGCGGCGAGCGTCGCCGCTTCCTCCCGGGTCAGGTCGCGGGCCGGCTTACCCAGGTACCGGCGCGCGGCCGCCTCGATGCCGAAGGTCCTCGGCCCGAACTCGATCACGTTCAGATAGAGCTCGAGGATTCGCTTCTTCGAAAGCGCGTGCTCGAGGCGTTTGGCGATCGCCAACTCGCGCAGCTTCCTCCATGGCGTGCGGGCGGGGGAGAGGTACAGGTTCTTGGCGAGCTGCTGGGTGATCGTCGAGCCCCCGACCTTGACCCTGCCCTTCTCCCAGTTCTTCTCGAGAGCCCCGCGCATGGCCTCCCAGTCGACTCCCCCATGCTCCCAGAAGCGGGCGTCCTCGGCAACGACTGCGGCGCGCTGCATGTCGGGCGAGATTTGCGACAACGGCACGGGCATCCAGTCGAGGCGCGTGCTCTGTCCGTTCCGGGCGAGCGCGGCCTTGCGCCGCTCCATGAAGGCCGTCGTTGCGGGCCAGGCCTTCGCGAGCGAGCGGACGTCGGGAAGGGTAGCCCAAAACAGAACCGCGGCCCCGAGGGCCGCGGCGAGAGAAACGAGCAAAACGCGCCGAATCACGAAAGACGCGCGCTACTTCTTGGCGGCCGTGATGGCTCTCCGCAGCTTCCGGACATTTGGAGCCGCGCTCGACGCGCGGACGGGAGCGAAGAAGTGCCTCGGGCCGTTCATGACCGCACCGCCGTCATCGCCCTCCTGAGCTTTCGAACACCTTCGTCCGCCTCGTCCTTGGACAGCACGAGGTGCGGACGGAAGCGCACGGCGCTGGCGCCGGAGGCAAGGCCCATCATCCCGTTCTCGAGGCAGGCCGCGAGCGTGCGGTCGCGCGTCTCCTTGTTCGGCAGATCGAACGCGATGAAGAGGCCGCGGCCGCGCACGTTGGTCATGACGCCGGGGAACTCCGCGGCGAGTTCGCGCAGTCGCGCCTGCAGGTGCTCGCCCACGACGCGCGCGTTCTCGATCAGGTTCTCCTCGGTGATGATCTCGAGGTACTTCGCGCAACGGATCATGTCGACGAGGTTCCCGCCCCAGGTCGAGTTGATGCGCGAGGAGACCTTGAAGACATTGTCGGGAACGTCGTCGATGCGATGGTTGGAGGCGAAGCCGCAGACCTGGGTCTTCTTGCCGAAGGCGAACATGTCGGGCTCCACACCCATCTGCTGCCAGCACCACATGGAGCCGGTCAGGCCGACGCCGGTCTGGACCTCGTCGAAGATCAGGAGGAACTCGAGCTCGTCGGCGAGCGCCCGCAGGCGCCGGAAGAGATCCGGGCGGAAGTGGTTGTCGCCGCCCTCGCCCTGGATCGGCTCGAGGATGAGCGCGGCGATGTCGTCCGGATTGGCGCCGCATGCGGCGCGGATCTCACGCTCGACGCGGTCCTCGGCCGCCGCGACGTCCCGGGTGATCGCGTCGGTGATCGGAAAGGAGAGCCGCGGGCAGGACAGGCGCGGCCAGTCGAACTTCGGAAAGTACTGGGTCTTGCGCGGATCGGCCGTGTTGGTCATGGAGAGCGAGTAGCCCGAGCGGCCGTGAAAGGCATTCTGGAAGTGGAGGATCTTCGTGCCCTTCTCGCCCTTGCCGCGCGCGAGGTTCTTGCGGACCTTCCAGTCGAAGGCCGTCTTCAGCGTGTTCTCGATCGCGAGCGTGCCGCCCTCGACGAAGAACATGTGGTCCGAGTGCGACTTCGGGACGGCAAGCGCCGAGAACGTCTCGACGAAGCGGGCGAAGTGCTCCGTGTAGATGTCGCTCGTCGAGGGCTTCGTCAGGGCCGCTTCCATCAGGGCTTCCCGGAACTCCGGGTCCTGCATCTTCGGGTGGTTGTACCCGATCGGGATCGTGGCGAAGCACGAGAAGAAATCGAGGATCGGCCGGTCGCTGCGCGCGTCGTAGAGGTAGGAGCCCTTGCTGCGCTCCATGTCCATGACGACGTGGTACCCGTCCACCAGGATGTGGCGGGAGAGGACGTCCAGGACGTTCTTGGGCGACAGCTGTTCTTTGGCGACGGTCGACATGAGAATCCCCCTCCGGCGCAAAGCGGGCGAAAAACCGGGCCGTGAAGGCGAAAAACTAGCATTTCCGGGGGCGGAAAGGAACCCCCGGGACCGCGGCCGGTAGACCGCAGAGGGCAGAGGGGTTAGTGCGCGCTAGCCGGACAGCGCCGGAATGCGGGCATCCTCTAGGCTCGCCGCGGTGCAGCGGTCCTTGCCGTGCTCCTTCGCGCGGTAGAGAGCGGTGTCGGCGGCCCGCAGGAGCTCGTTCTTCTGCTGCTCGACCGAAGCACCCGGTGTGGCGTGCGAGCGGATCGAGGACAGACCGAGCGACGCCGTGATGACTCCCTGCAGGTTCAAGGCCGGCTCGTTGAAGCCGTAGGGACGGAAGAGAAATGTCGCGCTGCGGATCGAGGTTCGAATCGCCTCGGCGACCTCGAGACCCTCTTTGAGGCTGTGGCCGGGCAGGATCAGGACGAATTCGTCGCCGCCGTAGCGCGTCAGGGTCGCGCGCTCGTCGGTGACCGTGCGGCGAAGGAGGTAGCCGACCTCCCGCAGCACCTGGCTACCCGCGAGATGCCCGTGCCGGTCGTTGACGGACTTCAGGTTGTCGAGATCGAGAAAGATGACGCAGCAGTCGCCGCCGTCGCGCGAGATGCGCGAGAGCTCCTGCGTGAGGCGCAGGTGGAGATACCGCTCGTTGTAGAGGCCGGTCAGGCCGTCGCGCTTGGCGACCTCGTAGGCGCGGCGCGCGTCGAGCAGGTTCTGGATCGAGATCGACGCGTAGTCGGCGAAGATCTCGAGCAGCCTCCGGTCCTTCTCGCGGAATCCGCCGGGGCCCGACTTGTTGACGAGCTCGAGGACGCCGCAGACCGAGGCCTCGATGCGGATCGGAACGCAGAGGACCGATTTTGTATGAAAGCCGTCGGTCAGATCGAGCGTCGGGTAGAAGAACGGGTCGTCCACGACGTCGTCCGTCATGTAGGCCACACCGGTGGCGTAGACGTGTCCCACGATTCCGACGCGCGCGTTCATGCGCTTGCCGAGGCGTGCCTCGCCGTGGGCGCCATAGGTCGCGATGAAGACGAGCTCGTTCTCGAGGCGGTCGTCGGAGTTCTTGGTCATCGGATCGTCGAGGAGGATCGACCCGGCCTCGGAGGGCACGAACTCGTTCGCCTTCTGGAGGATCTCGCGCAGGAACCGGTCGATCTCGATTTCGCCGGTGTACGCGTAGTAGGCCTTGTGCCTCTCGAGAAAATTCTCGAGGCGACGGTTCTCGAGCGTGAAGACCTGCAACACGGCGTCCTGGTCCGAAAAAAGTCTACCATTTGATAGCCTGCGGGCCGGTGGTCCCTGTCACGCAGTGCCATGTCGCCGCAGCATGAAAGCCGGGCCCGCCGGGCCCGAGCCGGGATTCCGGTTCGCAAGCGCTGGGGCCAGCACTTCCTCGCCAGCCCGGCGATCGCCGAGCGGATCGTCGCGGCCGCGCACATCGGTTCCGAGGACGCGGTCCTCGAGATCGGGCCCGGGGAAGGCGCACTGACCCGGCCCCTGGCCGAGATAGCCCTCCGGGTGGTCGCCGTCGAGATCGATCCCCTGCGGGCCGAGGCGCTCGCCCGCGAGTTCGGCGGCGATGCGCGTGTTGCGATCTTCTGCGGGGACGCTCTCGAGCGGCCGCTTTCCGGCTGGCTCGCGGCGGCCCGCTGGGACGGGCCGGCGACGCTCGTGGCCAGCCTCCCGTACAACGCGGCGACCCCGATTCTGGCGGCGGCGATCGAGGCTCCGGAGACGATCCGGCGGGCTGTCGCGACAGTCCAGCGGGAGGTGGCGCGGCGTTTCATCGCACGCCCGGGCGACGACGCCTACGGATACCTCTCCGTCCGCGCCGCGGCCTATGCCATGGGGCGGATCCTCTTCGATCTGCCGCCGGGGGCCTTTCGCCCGCGACCTAAGGTGGTATCGAGTCTGCTCGAGCTCACGCCGCGCGGCGAGCCGATCGAGCCGGGGCTGCGAAAGCGCGCGCTCGCGCTCGCGTCGCTCGGCTTCAACGCGCGGCGCAAGACCCTGGCCAACGCCCTGTCGCCGGCCGCGCCGCGCGCAGAGTGGGAGCGCGCGCTCGAGGGCCTCGGCAAGAGCGCGCAGGCCCGCGCCGAGGAGCTCTCCCTCGAGGATTTTCTCGCCATCGCGCGCGGATGGAAGACGCTCGCGTGATGGCTCCTCTCGAGATCGTCCCCCTCGGCGGCGTCGGGGAGTTTGGCCGCAACGTTCTGTGGCTACGCTCGGAAGGGTCGTCCATCCTCGTCGACGTCGGGGTGTCCTTTCCAGACGAAAGCTTCCCCGGGATCGACCGGATCGCGCCGGATCTCTCGGCCGTGCGAAACGAGCGCATCGACGGAATCTTCCTGACACACGGCCACGAGGATCACATCGGCGCACTATCGTTCCTGCGCGAGTGGTGCACGGCACCCGTGTACGGTTTCCCCTTCACGCTCGCTCTGGCGCGGCGCAGGCTCGAGGAGGCCCAGGTCTCCCTCGAGGGCCTCGTGGAGGCGAAGGGCCGCGAGCCCATCCGCGCCGGCGCGTTCACGGTCACCCTCTTTCGGGTTTCGCATTCGGTGCCGGACTCGACGGCCATGCTGATCGCGGCCGGCGGCCGCCGGATCTTCCACTCGGGCGATTTCAAGCTCGACGACGATCCGCCCGACGGCGAGCGGACCGACCGCGAGGGGATCGCGGCGGTCGTGGACGCGGGCGTCGATCTCGCTCTCGTCGACTCGACCAACGCCGAGCGGCCCGGACACTCGCAGTCCGAGCGCGTGGCGGGCGAGGGCCTGCGCCGCGCTTTCGCGGGCGCGCCCGGGCGGATCATCCTGACGACCTTCTCGAGCCACGTCGCGCGCCTGTCGCAGGCAGCCGAGGCGGCGCTCGGGATGGGCCGCCGCATCGCGCTTCTCGGCCGCAGCATGCGGGCCGTGGCGGAGATTGCGGAGCGCCTCGGCCGGCTCCGCCTGCCGGCAGGTTCGCGCCCGTCGTCGAGCGATCTGCGCCAGGTCTCGCCCTCGCGCCTGCTCTGCCTGGCGTCGGGAAGCCAGGGAGAGCCCTCGTCGGCCCTCTACCGCCTCGCCCTCGGCGAGCACGGGGACCTCGAGCTCGCCTCCGGCGACCTCGTCCTGCTCTCCGCGCGCACGATTCCGGGGCACGAACGCTCCGTCAATCGCATGAGCGACCACCTCGTGCGCCGCGGCGCCCGGGTCGTGCGCGAGAGCGAGCCGCCCATCCACGTTTCCGGCCACGCCCATCGCGACGAGATCGCCGAATGGATCCGCATGGTGAAGCCCCGCGCGGTCCTTCCTGTCCACGGCGACCGGCGCATGCTCGCGGCCGTGGAGGAGATTGCGGTGGCCGAGGGATTCCCGCGCGAACGCGTGCACCTGATCGACAACGGCGACCGCCTGACGCTTTCGGCCGAGGGCGCACGCGTCGAGCCGAAGGCCGTCCCCTGCGGCACGGTCTATCTCGACGACCGCCCCGAGACGGTGGACGCCGAGATCGTGCGCGAGCGGCGCCACCTGGCGGAAGAAGGCGTGGTGGTCGTTCTCGTTCGGGGCGAGGATGTCGATGTCGTCTCGCGCGGGGTTGCGGCCGACGAGGAGCAGCTTTCGGGCGAAGTCTCCCGCGCTGCGCGCGCCGTGCTCGGCCGCGCCACGCGCGAGGAAAGGGCCGATCCCGAGTGGCTGCGCGCCGAGATCGCGATCGCGGCCAAGCGCGCCTGCCGCCGGGTCCTCGGGCTGCGGCCGGTCATCGTGCCGGTGGTAGTGTGAACGCGTGAGCTGGCTCGATGCGGTCGTCCTCGGAGTCATCCAGGGATTGACCGAGTTCATCCCGGTTTCGTCCTCCGGGCATCTCTCGGCCGCGGAGATGCTCATGCCGCGCTTCGGACAGGTGGGGCTCTTGTTCGACGTCATGGCCCACGTCGGGACGCTCGCCGCGATCTTCATCTACTACCGCAGGCTCCTCCAGGACGAGGTCGTGGGGCTCGTGTCGAAGGACGCGGGAGAGCGCCGGACCGCATGGCGGCTCGCGCTGCTCCTGCTCGCGGCGACGATCCCGACCGGGATCACGGGCGTCTTGATGAAGCACTACGTCGAACAGACGAAGACGAATCCGTCGTTCGTGGGAGCGATGGAGATCTTGAGCGGCCTCTACCTGGCCCTGTCCTATCTGCGGCGCAACGGGACCAAGACCCGCGCGACGATGACCTACCTCGACGCGGTCATCATAGGGATCGTCCAGGGTCTGGCCGTGCTCCCCGGACTCTCCCGTTCCGCGTCCACGATCGGCTTCGGCCTGCTCCTTGGCTTCACGGGCCCGTGGGCGGCCGAGTTCACGTTTCTCCTGGCGATTCCGGCGATCGTCGGCGCAGCAGGAGTCGAGATCCTCTCGGCCCTGCGCCACGAGGGCGCCGCCTTCTTCGCGACACCCGACTTCGGGCGTTATCTCCTCGGGGCTGCCGTGGCCGGTGTCGTGGGCTACACGACCATCGGGTTCTTGATCCGCATGGTCTCGACCCGCAAGGTCCGCTGGTTCGCGGCCTACTGCTTCGTCTTCGGCCTTGTCCTCATCTTCCTTTTCCCGCGTTAGGCGCCGCCGCCATCCGCCGCGCCCTCCGCGAGCCGAGCCGGATCGCCGCGTAGACGAGCACGCAGCAGACGAAGTCGATCGCGAGCCCCGCATCGAACCGGTACGGCTGGTTCTGCAGCGCCGGCGGCAGGTGCGAGTGCAGCACCAGGAAGTAGATCCCGTTTCCCGCGAGGACAGCCACGAAGTATTCGACCCAGCGGCGCGGCGTCATCACCCCAAAATCTATCCCGCTTCTTCCTTCATCCGCTCGATCGTTAGCTGGAGGTAGCGCGCTGACAGAGCACGGCCCTCATCCAGACCAAGTCGGGAGCGGATTTCGACGGCCTCACGCAGGGCGCCGGCGCTCGCGGTGAGGTGGTCGGGTGTGCGCGGGGGATCGAGCTCGGCCAGGCGGCGCAGGGCGAGGCCGAGGTTGTGGAGGCTGACGGCGCGGGCGATCTCGCGTTCGGAGGTGCGCCATTCGAGAGCACGCTCGAAGAGACACACGGATTCCTCGAGATCCGCGGCGCTCGTGCCGAGGTTCGAAAGAGCGGTCGCGTGGTTGTGGAGCGCGCGGGCTTTCCAGTCGCCGTCGTCCTCGGTTACGAACACCTCCAGGGCCTCCGTAAACAGCCTGCGGGCTCGCGCAATGTCCGCTGCGGGACCGGGGCTGCCGTAGAAGACGGCGGCATTGTGGAGGAAGCGGGCACGCTCCCCCGATGTGTCGAAGGGTAGCGACGGGAGTAGCTCCCAGAGGTCGTCGGCCAGCGCACAAGCCGCGTTGGCCGCGCCGCGGTCGCGCAGCTCCTCCTGGGCGCGGAACCAGTCGCGGTAGGCGCGGACCGGGTCATTCCGGAGTTCGTCGCGAAAGTGCTGGAGAAGCGGCGCGGGATCCGTCATCGCGACAATAAGACTATGAGAGGAGGCCTCGGGGAAGGCTTAGAATCGTTGCCATGAGCGTGCCGGCCGCGCTGCGGTTCACCTACGACGACTACGCGCTCCTCTCGGACGACCGCCGCTACGAGGTCATCGATGGGGAGCTTTTTGTGACGCCGGCACCGACGCCGTTTCATCAGATCGTCGTGATGCGGCTCGCGAGGCTCCTGGAGGACCATGTGGCTGGCGGCAGGCTGGGAAGGGTGCTCGTCGCTCCCTGCGACGTCGTTCTGTCGCAGCACGACGTGTTGCAGCCGGACATTTTCTTCGTGCCCGCGGGCCGGGGCGAGATCATCGGCGAGAAGTCCATCGGCGGCGCCCCGGACGTTGTCGTCGAAGTGTTGTCGCCGTCGACCGAGAGCCGGGATCGGGTGGCGAAGGCCAAGCGCTACGCGACCTTCGGCGTTCGGGAGATGTGGCTCGTCGACCCGGCCGGAAAGACGATCGAGGTGCTCGTCAATTCCGATGAGGGCTTCCTGAGCAAGGCTCTCTATGGCGAAGGCGAGACGGTCCGCTCGGAAAGGCTCCCGAATCTCGCGTTCCCGGCCGCGCCGGTCTTCCGGCCGATTTAGCAGGGTGCTGAAAGATGGATGCGGGCGTCGTGTCCGGCGCTTTGCATCCGGCGCCCGATCCAGCCTGCAGCAACTCTCACAGGTTCGCACTCCAAGCGGGCGCCGGCAAAGTGCCGGCCACCCCTCGGGTTACGGCGGCGTCGGGCCATCTGCGTCCTCATCGCTCCGAGGTCCTGAGCCGCCCGGGGCGGCGAAGGATGCTCTCGCATCGCCGTCGTCGCGCTTGCTTGCATCTGACCCGACGGCGCTCGTAACGCCATCCCACACCCTTTTTCAGCAACCTGCTAGAGATTCAGGCGTCCTCGAAGAGCATGGCCTGTGCCGGCGGCGGTCGGCGAAACGTGCTCGTCCGAGGGTGCATCTCTCCGTCCGAGTTCAGTCCGAGGCGCCGGCACTCGACGTCGAAGAGAGTCTCGATCGCCTGCCAGCGCGGCCCCGTGCCTTCCATGCGCGAGCCGAAGCGGCTGTCGTTCAACTTGCCGCCGCGGGCCTGGCGAAGGTTCGACCAGACGCGGGAGGCGCGGTCGGGGAAGGCCTCGTTCAAGCGCTCCTCGAAGACGGGCAGGACTTCCGCCGGCAGGCGCAGAAGCGTGATGAACGCCTTGCTCGCACCCGCTGCCCGCGCACGGGCAAGCATCTTCGGAATGTCGCTGTCGTTTAGGCCGGGAATGACCGGTGCGATGGCGACGCCCGTGCGTACACCGGCGCCCGCGAGCGCGGCGATCGTCTCGAGGCGCTGGGAGGGAGGGCTCACGTTCGGCTCCATCGCTCTGGCGGTGCGGTCGTCGTCGAAAGGAACGCTGATGTACACGGTGACTTCCGCCTCCTTCGCGAGCCCCGAGAGGATGTCGAGGTCGCGCCGGATCAGCGCTCCCTTGGTCACGATGCCGATCGGATTGCGGAACTGCCGGCAGATCTCCAGGCACTTGCGCGTCAGCCCGTAGACGGCCTCGAGCGGCTGGTAGCAGTCGGTCACGCCGGAGAAGACGATCGTCTCGCCCTTCCACGAGGGGCGCAGGAGTTCGCGGCGCAGAAGCTGCGGAGCGTTGGTCTTGGCGACGATCTTCCGGTCGAAGTCCGTGCCCGCGCCCCAGCCGAGATACTGGTGCGTGGGACGCGCATAGCAGTACGAGCACGAATGAAAACATCCACGATACGGGTTGATGCTGTAGCGAAAGCCGACGTCAGGGCTCTCGTTCTCGGCGATGATGGAGCGCGCCTCTTCTTCGAAGACCTCGAGTTGAGCCGCGGGCGGTTCTCCCAGCCACTCGGCGTGGACCGACTGCCAGGGGTTTGGAGGATTGGAGACCGAGCGGGGCATCCCGCGAGAGTATAGAGTCCGGCCTCGAGAAATGGAGGCAACTTCGATGCGAAAAATGACGTGCAGCGCGGCGGCGTTCCTGCTGGCGGCGCTTTGCGCCGCACAGAGAGAACCCGCTCCGGCTCCGACGCCCGATCATCACGACCGCAAGCCCGAGGACGTTTTCACGCTCAAGCCCCTCGGTGGCGACGTGTACGCGCTGTACGGGCGCGGGGGCAACATCGCGTTCTCCGTCGGCCCGGACTCCGTCGTCGTGGTGGACTCCCAGTTCAAGGACATTGCGCCGGGAGTCGTTCGGCAGATCCGCACGGTCACGGACAAGCCGATCAAGTACCTCGTCAATACGCACCATCACGGCGACCACGTCGGTGGCAACGAGGTCTTCCGCGAGTTCGCGGTCATCGTCGCGCACGACAACGTCCGCAAACACATGCTCGCGTCCCCGGCGGAGATCCTGCGCGATTACCCGGCGCGGCTCGAGGAGACGAAGAAGAAGGGCGATGCGCAGACGGTGAAGTACCTGTCCGAGCAGATCGAGTGGGCCCGGAAGGTGAAGGTCGAGGAGATCGCGGCGCCGGTCCTTACCTTCGACTCGGAACTTCACATCCACGTCGGCGGCGAGACGATCGGTGTATGGCACACGCCGCCTGCCCACACCGACGGGGACAGCGTCGTCTTCTTCGAGAAGGCGAACGTGCTCCACATGGGCGACGTCTTCTTCAACCAGGTCATCCCGTTCATCGACATCCAGGGAGGCGGCTCGGTGCTCGGATACCTCGCCGCGATCGACGCGGTCATCGCCCGCGTTCCGGCCAACGTGACGATCATCCCGGGACACGGCGAAGTGACCGACGTCGCGGGCCTGAAGGCCTTCCGGCAGTACATCGCCGACGTCCTCTCGGCTGCACGCGCGGCCCGCATCGCCGGCAAGTCCAAAGACGAGTTCGTCAAGACGGCGGATCTGCCGGCTTACAGGGCCTACCGGGGATACGACAGTCGTTTCCGGGACAACTGCGCCTCCGCCTACGACGAGGCGCCCGCGAAGTAGTCTTGAGCGCCCTCTACGCCGGGCTTTCGGAACCGCGGGCGCCCTTTCGCGTGTCCGCGAAGCGTTCGAACGCTTTCAGTCCCTTGCCCGTGAGGAACGGCACGGCAAAGCGCACGATGTCGGCCCGCAGCCGGCGGAACGCGTCGAGCGGGTCCTTCGAAAGTCCGGGGTATCGCATGAGGCCCGTCGCCCCCAAACATTCCATGTAGTCCGGATGCAGAAGTCGGCGCTCTCCCGCCGCGTACAGGGCAATCGCGACTCCGGAGCGCACCTGGAGTTCGACGGCGCGGCCGCGCCGTTGGAAGTCGGCGACGGCCACGCTCTTGCCCTTCGTCTTCTCTTCGCGCACGCCGGCCGACTTGAACCCGTGTTCCCGCAGCGCTCCCTCGACGATCCGGGAGCCCTCGGCGAGCAGGTCGGCATCGGATCGCCGGGGCTGGACCCGCCGCAAGGCCTCCATGAGGCCATCGATACGCCGGCGCAGCTCGTCACGCGTCGCGCGGAACGCGGCAAGGCGCTTCTCGTCGTCGCCGGGACCGAAGCTCGGGTCCTCGATCGACCAGTTCACGATGTGCCGCGCGAGCGGCCAGGTGGGGCAGTCGGCGGCCGCGGAGTCGCAAACCGTGACGACGAGATCGAGGGCCGCCGCGCGGAACTCCTCGGCCGACTTCGAGCGGGCCCCGGCCACCCGGAATCCGAGCTCCTCGATCGCCCGTACGGCGAACGGGTGCACGAAGCCGGCGGGCCGCGAGCCGGCGGAGAACGGCTCGACGAGGTCGCCGTAGTCGATCCGCGCGAGCGCCTCGGACATCTGGCTGCGCGCGGCATTGCCGGTGCAGAGAAAGAGGATCTTGGTCTTGTCGGTCATCGCATCGGTCGCACGGGTTCGGGCATCGCTGCCCGGGATGATTCTTACACCACGGACGGCCGGCCCGAGACCGGAGACAGTACCAATATCGGCGTTTCCGTCCGATAATGGAAAACGATTGAGCGAAGGATCCTTCTGGAAGAGCCGCCTCGCGAGCGAGGCGATCGGCATTCTGCTGCTGCTCGCCGGCCTGCTCGCAGTTTTGGCCCTCTTTTCGTACGACCCGCGGGACCCCAACATTTTCTCGTGGACGGCGGGCGGGGAGGCCACGAGCCCGACCAACTGGATCGGAGGCTTCGGGGCCTCGCTCGCCGCAGCCCTCTACGCGCTCTTCGGGGTGGTGGCCTGGGCTGTGACCGTGCTCGTCTTCCTGCTGGGGTGGAGGCGTTTCTGGGCGCGGCCGCTGGCCAACCCGGCCACCAAGGCCGCGGGACTTGCCCTGCTCGTCCTTTTCCTGCCGATGCTGGTGGCGCTGGTTTTCGGGAAGCGGCAGCTCTACGGGGAGGGCATGGACACCGGGGGCATCGTCGGCCGTTCCCTCGCGGACGCCTTCCGGGGCCGGATCGGAACCACGGGCGCGGTGCTGCTCGCGATGACGTTCGTTCTGCTCGCCGTTCCGCTGGCCACCCAGGTTTCGCTCGGCGACGTCTTCCTGAAGCTGCGCGTCCGATTCGCCGGGCTTCTCGGTCGCCTGACGGTCGGTTGGGCGCGGCACAGGGACCGCCGCACCAAGGAGCGCCTGCGCCGCACCGTCGTCTCGAAGCATCTCGAGAAGGTCAGGAAGGACGATGTCTCGCTCGAGGACATCCCGTTTGCCCCGGAGGACGCGCCGCCGATCGTCCGCGAGGTCCCGGGTCCGGGCCGGTTCTCGATCAAGAAGACGACGGCCGCTCCGAGACCGAAGCCCGCGGCGGCGCCCAGGAAGAAGCCGGAGCCCCAGCAGAGTTTGCCGCTGACTCTCGACGGGTATGCGCTGCCCCCGGTCTCGCTCCTGGAGAAGCGCGCCGAGTCGGGATCGATCGACCGCAAGGCGCTCGCGGAGACCGGCCGCGTGATTGCCGCCAAGTGCGCGGAATTCGGCGTCGAGGGCGAAGTCACCGAGTATCACCCCGGTCCGGTCGTCACGACCTACGAGTTCCGTCCGGCTGCGGGGATCAAGGTCAACCAGGTCATGGGGCTCTCGGAGGACCTGGCGCTCGCGCTCTCGGCCGAATCGATCCGCGTCGAGCGCCTGCCGGGACGCGCGAGTGTGGGCATCGAGGTCCCCAACCCGGGCGGCGGAGAGATCATCGCCATTCGCGACGTCCTCGAGTCCGAACGGTTCAGCGGTTCGCGCTCGCCGCTGACGCTCGCGCTCGGCAAGGACATCCACGGCGAGCCGGTCGTCGACGATCTGCGGGCGATGCCGCATCTGCTGATCGCCGGCACGACCGGATCGGGCAAGAGCGTCGGGATCAACGCGCTCATCACGTCAATTCTGTACAAGGCCCCGCCCGACAAGGTCAAACTGATTCTGATCGACCCGAAGATGGTCGAGCTCGAGATGTACGAGAACCTGCCGCATCTGGCCACACCCATCATCACCGACCCGAAGAAGGCGTCCAACGCTTTGAAATGGGCGGTCGCGCAGATGGAGGAGCGCTTCCAGACTCTGTCGGATTTCGGCCAGGTTCGCAACGCGGAGCAGTACAACGCGGCAATCAAGGACCCCGAGGCCGTGGCTCGCGTGCGGGCGCAGCACCCGGACGATCCCGACTTGAAGCTCGAGCCGATGCCGCTGATCGTGATCGTCATCGACGAGCTGGCCGACCTGATGATGACGGCGCCGAAGGAAGTCGAGGAGTCGATCGTGAGAATTGCCCAGAAGGCGCGGGCCGTGGGCATCCACCTGGTGGTGGCGACGCAGCGCCCGTCCGTGGATGTCCTGACGGGCGTCATCAAGGCGAACCTTTCCTCGCGGATCGCGTTCAAGGTCTCGTCCAAGATCGACTCGCGCGTCATCCTCGACGGCAACGGGGCCGAGCGGCTGCTCGGGCGCGGCGACATGCTCTATCTGCCGCCGGGAACCTCCCGGCTGAAGCGTGTGCACGGCGCGTACGTGTCGGTCCAGGAGACGGCGGCTCTCATGAAGTTCCTGAGAAAGCAGGCCAAGCCGCTCTTCGACGAGGAGATCACGAAGGAGCGCACCGAGACCATGCAGCGCGACGAATCCGGCGACGAGGCGGACCCGCTGTACGACGAAGCGGCGCGGCTCGTCGTGCGGGAGAAGATGGCCTCGATCTCCTTCCTCCAGCGGCGCATGGGCGTGGGCTTTTCGCGCGCCGGCAAGCTCATCGACATGATGGCGCGCGACGGCCTGCTCGGCCCGCCGCGCGGCTCGAAGCCCCGGGAGGTCCTCGTCGCCGATGACTACTTCGCGGAAGTGGACCGGCAGCCGCGATGACGCGCGCCAGGCGTCTCCTCGTCCTGGCGCTGCTGGTCGCGCCATTCGTGGCGTTCTATGTTCACCGCCTGGCGAAGGGACTCGGGTTTCTCGACCCACCCTGGAACCCCGAGCACGGCGAGCGCCGCACGATCATCGCGGCCCTGTATGCCTTTCTGCTCTTCTCGTGCATCTTTCTCTTCGGGTACGCCAATGCGTGGCCGCGGGTCTGGGCGATCTTCGGGGTCGTCAACGGGATCGCGCTCGTGGTCTTCGCGGGTTTCGGGATCTTTGCCGCGCGGCGCCTGTGGAAGATGCGTCACGCGGCGCTCCCTCCTCCCGCGGCCGCCCCACCTTCCGACCCCGGCGAGACCGCGGGAGAGAAGCCACCGCTCTGACACGTCGAGCCGGCTCACGACTCATGACCCACAACTCACAATTCGCAACTCACAACTCATGACTGTCCCTCTGCGCGTCGTCTTCTTCGGCACGCCCGAATTCGCTGTGCCTTCGCTCGTGGCGCTCATCGAGGCGGGGTACGAGGTCCCGCTCGTCGTGACCCAACCTGACCGGCCTGTCGGGCGGCACGCCGTCTCGAGCCCATCCGCGGTCGCCGGGGCCGCCGCCGGCCTCGGGATTCCGACGGCAAAGCCGGAGAGAGTCCGGGACAATGCGTCGTTTTTCGAGCAAGCCGCCGCCATTCGGCCCGATGCGATCGCCGTCGTGGCGTTCGGCCGCATCCTCCCGACGGAGATCCTGAGGCTGCCCCGGCGCGGCTGCGTCAACGTGCACGCCTCGCTGCTGCCGAGGCACCGGGGGGCGTCGCCCATCCAGGCAGCCATCCTTGCCGGCGATTCCGAGACGGGCGTGGTCACGATGCAGATGGAGGAGGGCCTCGACACCGGCCCGATCTACGCCGAACGGAGGGTCGCGATCGGGGACCGGGAGACGGCGGGAGAGCTCTCCCGGAGGCTCGCCTTGCTCGGCGGCGCTCTGCTCGCAGAGACACTGCGCGGTCTCGAAGCGGGAACCCTCTCCGCGGCGCCGCAGCACGGAGAGCCGTCCTTCTGCCGGCCGATCCGCCGGGAGGACGGGCGGGTCGACTGGAGCCGCGACGCGGCGGAGATCGCCCGACGTCTGCGCGCGTACACGCCGTGGCCCGGGCTCCACACGTTCCTGAATGGCGAGCGCGTCAAGATTCTCGAGGCCGACGAATGGGCCGTCGGAAGCCACGCGGAACCCGGTGCGATCTGGCTCGAGGGTGGCCGTCTCCTCGTCGCCGCCGGAGCCGGCAGCGCGATGGAGGTCGGACGAGTCCAGAGAGCAGGCCGCAAGGCGGTGACCGGGGCGGAGTTCGCGCGGACGGTGCCCCTGCCCGGCCGGTTCGAGAGCCCGCGGTGATTCCATGAAGCGTCGCCCCGCGACGGCCCGCACGCGGGCGGTCGAGGCGCTGCGCCAGGTGCTCGAGAAGGGCCGCAACGCCGCTCCGGTCGCAGGCGAGCTTGCACGGGGCCTTCCCGCGGCCGACCAGGGGCTGACGCGCGAGCTCGTTCTCGGCGTGCTCCGCTGGAAGGACGCGCTCGACGACGAGATCGCCGGGGTCTGCCGGGTGCCGATGTCCAAGCTGGCGCCGAATCTGCGCGAGATCCTGGAGGTGGCGCTCTACCAGTTGCGACACCTCGACCGCGTTCCTCAGTACGCGGCGGTCAGCCAGGCCGTGGAGCACGCGCGCGCGAGTGGAGGCGAGGGCGCAGCGAAGCTCGTCAACGGCGTGCTGCGCAACATCCTGCTCGTCCCACCGCCGGGACCCGAGTCCCCTCCGCCCCCGTCGGGGGAAGAGGCCCGAATTGGGCGGCGGGTGGACGCTGTGCGCATTGCCCGCCACTACTCCCACCCCGAGTTCCTCGTCGAGCGCTGGCTCTCGCGTTTCGGCCCGGAGACGACCCGCCGAATTCTCGCCGCCGACAACGTGTCGCCTTCGATCGACCTGCTGACGAACTCGCGGCGCACGACTCGTGATGCACTACGGGCCGCCCTGACCTCCGAGGGGATCGCGACGGAGCCTTCGCCGCTCGCGCCTCTTGCCTTGACGGTCACCTCCGGCAATCCGCTGCGCTCGGGACTCCTCGCGGCGGGCCATTTCAGCGTGCAGGACGTCGGGTCGCAGGTGTTGCCGCTGCTGCTCCCGGATGGAGATCGGCTCGTGGATCTGGGCGCCGCGCCGGGCGGGAAATCGCTGTCCGCGCTCGCACATCGGCGGGCGGCGAGGGTCGTCGCCGCCGACGGATCGCTGGGGCGCCTTCGGCTCGTCGCCGAGAACGTCCGGCGGCTGGGCGTTGCGGAGATCCACGCGGTGGCCGCCGAGTTCTCGGCGCTCCCTTTTCCGCAAGGCCGATTCGACCGCGTGCTGCTCGATGCGCCGTGCAGCGGAACGGGAACACTGCGCAAGAATCCCGAGATCCGGTATCGCGTGAGTCCCGCGGCAATCGAGCGCCTCGCCCGGGCGCAGGAGGGCTGGCTGCTGCACGCCGCGCGTCTCCTCGCTCCCGGCGGCTATCTGCTGTACTCGACCTGCAGCCTCGAGGAAGAGGAGAACGAGCGCGTCGTGGCCAGGGTCCTCGAGCAGGCGCTGGAGCTCGTCGCACAGGCGATCGATGCGCCGCCGCAGCTGCGCCCGTTTGCGAACGGGGCTCGATTTCGGCTCTTTCCCGACGATCGCACGGACGGTTTCACGGCCCACCTGCTGCGGCGCTCGGGGCTCCCGTAGGCGCGGGTGACACTGGCCCGGTCGCTACTTCGACGGCGCCAGGAGGTTGCGCAAATGGCTTTTCTGCGTGTCCGTCACGTCAGGCCGGATTCCGAGCTTCCACGCTTTTGCCGGGTCGGGCGAACCGGGCTCGGCAAAGCGCAGGCCGAACCAATCGAGCAGCTCCGTGTAGTCGAGCTCTTCGGTCGTGGCCAGTGTTCTGTGAAAGAAATCGCCGAGATCCATGCCCGCTGCTTCGGAGGCGGTCGCCTGGAACTGTGCCGGGGTGAAGCCGCGTTCGCCGCTGTAGCGCTGGTATTCCAGCCGGATCACGTCGTCGAGACTCCGCGCGTCGTCGCTCGACCACCGGATCCTCGCATCGAGCAGGAAACCGACGACAGCGCCCTTTTCGTAGTAACTCACGGTCGCGCTGCGATTGCCGCCGATGCCCGAACTGCTGCCGCCGAGGCCCACGTCGAGGGACGCCTGCTCGAGCGTCTGGACGAGGCGCCCCGGTGAGCTCTGGACCGCCTGGATCAACGCGCCCATGCCCGACACGAACTCGTCCGGCGTGGCTACGCCGGACCGCGCGACGGCCAGGTCGCCGTAATAGGTCGTGAGCCCCTCGCAGATCCAGAGGCTGGGCGTCCGCGGCACGCGTTCGTAGTCGAACGGGCCGAGCTCGACCGGCCGCAGCCGCTTTACGTTGATCGCGTGAAAGAACTCGTGGCTGACGTAGTTGAGCCAGCGCAGCGTCGCCTCCGGCGACTGCGGGTTGGGTTCCGAGGACAACAGGGAAGACCGTCCGTGCTCGAGACCGCCGGGGCCATCGCGAAACGCGTTGAGAAACACGTACCGTTGGAAGGGCAGACCGCGCATCAAGCGCCGGTGCTCGTCGACGATCCGCTGTAACGTCCCGGCCGCCTTCCGGCCGTCCCAGGCGCCGGGGTTGCCGAAGTCCGCCAGGGACAGCCTCGTGCCGGAAACCTCGAAGTCGTGGACGCGGATCGTGCCCAGGACGATGGGCGAGTCCACCAACGTGTCGTAGTCGGGGGCAGTGAACGTGTTGGGCTGCCCACCCGGCACGGCGTCGAGCGAGGTCGCCGATTGTTTCCAGTGCGGCGGGAGAACAAGGCGGACTTGGTAGGGGCGCTTCGCCCGTTCGTCGAGCGTCATGAACGTGGACGGACCGTTGATGACGGCGAACTCGGGACCAACCCAGCTCCCGGTCACGAACGTCGACTGGCACAGCAGGCGATACGCGATGACGACCGTCACGCTCCCGTTCGCCTGGACGCGCCAGCGGTTTTCCCGCGGCTTCTCGACGGCGAGCGGGGCGCCTTCCGACGTGCGCGCCGTGAATCCCATCACGCTGCGGGCGTAGTGGCCGATGCCGTAGTAGCCGGGCGACCAGACCGGCATCATCAGCTCGATGGATGCGCGACCCCCGGTTGGAACGACGACCCCGATCTCGGCAATGTGCGTGTCGGGCGCAGGGAAGCGCAGGGTGTAGACGATCGGATCGAGTCTGGTTCCCCGTTGGCGACAGGCCAGCGCAGCCAGACACAAGCATGTCGCGGCGCCGGCGAGGCGCCTGGCCCGGATCCCCTTCACTCCGACGTGGACGTCGGGAGAGTGCGTGGGGTCGTCTCCCGTACCAGGTAGCCCTTGCGCGCTCGCGCGGCATCGAGCGTGCGCCAGAGATACTCCCCGAGGATGCCGAGCGAGACGAGCTGGACGCCGGAGAAGAAGGCGAGGGCGACCATCAGGGACGTCCAGCCGGCGATCGGCTGCCCGTGCAGCAGCTTGTAGCCGACGAGGAAGACGGCGTAGAGGAAAGCCAGCAGCGCGAGGATGGCGCCCGCGCCCGACATCCATCGCAACGGCACGTAGGAAAACGCGATGACGGCATCGATGAAGTACTTCAGCTTCTTGGCGAGCGTCCAGCGCGACGCGCCTTCCTCGCGCGCCGCCCTGTCGTAGGGTACGAGCGCCGCCGGGAAGCCGCCCCAGAGCAGCAGTCCCGGCAGGGACGTATGGACCTCGCGGCCCTCGACCAGGAAGTCCACGGCCCCGCGGCCGATGAGGAAGCAGTCGAAGCCGCCCGAAGGCATCTGCGAAAGCCCGAGGCGCCGCAGCGTACGGTAATAGATACCTGCGGCTGCCCGCGCGGTCCATCCTTCGGGCCGGCTGCGGCGCACTGCGAGGACGGCGGCGGCCCCCCTGCGCCAGGCGGCGACCATTTCGGGCAGCAGCTCGGGCGGCTCCTGAAGATCGGCCGAGAGGATTGCCACGGCCTCGCCCCTTGCCTCGCGCAGGCCGGCCATGATTGCCATCTGCGACCCGAAGTTACGCGTCAGGCGCAGGCCGCGCGAGCGTGGCCAGGCGCGACAGATCTCCTCGATACGCGCCCACGAGTCGTCTCCCGAGCCGTCGTCCACGAAAACGGCTTCGAGGTCGTAGTCGGCGGCGTCGGCGATCTTTCTCAGCCGCTCGAAGAGGCGCGGCAGGCTCGGTGCGTTGAAGTAAACGGGCACGACCACCGAGACGAGCTCGCGGGTCAACGCAGCTCCTCGCAGGATTGTCGGACGGCCTCGATCACTGCCAGCACCTGCGGATCGCCGAGCATCGGATGGATGGGCAGCGAAACGACCGTCTCGCACGCGGCCTCCGAGACCGGGAAGTCGCCCTTCCCGTGGCCGAGGAACGCATAGGCCGGCTGCAGGTGGAGCGGCACCGGATAGTGGATCGCCGTCTCGATGCCCCGTCGCGCGAGGCTCTCCCGGAACGCGTCGCGCCGGTCGACGCGCACGGGATAGAGGTGTCGGGCCGCGACGGTGCCCGGCCGGGAGCGGAGCAGGCGCAGCGGAAGGCCGGCAAAGGCGGCATCGTACCGCTCGGCGATCTCGCGCCGCCGCGCGTTCTCGCTCGCCAGATACGGGAGCTTTGCGCGGAGGATCGCGGCCTGGATCTCGTCGAGGCGCGAGTTCCACCCCTCGATCTCGGCGTAGTCCCGGCGGCTCCAACCGTACTGGCGAAGGTGCCGGAGGCGATCGGCGAGGGCGGGCTCGTCGGTCGCGACCGCGCCGCCGTCGCCGTAGGCGCCGAGGTTCTTGGTGGGATAGAAGGAGAACGCCGCGGTTCGCCCGAAGGCGCCGGTGAGGCGGCCTCCGGCGCTCGCTCCGTGACTCTGCGCGCAGTCCTCGACGAGCGCGATCCCAGCCCGGTTCGCCAGGGACGACAACCCCTCGACGTCGGCCGCGCCGCCGTACAGATGGACCGGCAGGACACATCGGACGAACGGTGTGAGGACGCGTTCGGCGGCGGCAGCGTCCAGGGTGAGCGTCTCGGGATCCACGTCGGCCAGCCGCGGCCACGCGCGCGCCAGGCGCACCGCAGCCAGGGTCGGCACGCAGGTGTTGGCGGGGAGGATCACCTCGTCCTCGGCGCCAACCTCCGCCGCCTGGAGCGCGAGGGCGATCGCCTCGGTGCCGTTGGCGCAGGCAACGACGTGCCGGACGTCGAGCCACTCGGCGAACTCCTCCTCGAAGAGGCGAACCTCTTCCCCGAGGATGAACGAACCGCGGGCGAGGACCCGAGCGATCGCGGCGTCGATCGCGACGCGCTTGCCGCGGTAGTCGTCGGCCAGGACGCCGAAGGCAACCCGGGGTGAAAGGCCGGTCGCGCCTGCGCTCATGCGGCCTCCGCGACCTCGCCGGCCGGGCCGCGCGTGTAGCGGCGCCCGCAGGAGCAGGCCGTGCTTCCGTCCTCGAAGTGCAGTGTCTTCGTGCAACGGCACACGTAGCCGTGGAGCTGGGCGGGGCTTCCGTAGACGAGCGCAAAGTCCGGGACGTCGCGCGTGAGGAGGGCCCCCGCCCCGACCATTGCAAAGCGGCCGACGGTGATGCCCGGAACGAGTATCGTGCCGGCACCGAGGCTCGCGCCCTGGCGCACCAGGGTGCGGGGATGTGCCGGAAGGTGAACGCCACTTCTCGGCCGCAGATCGTTCGAGAAGATCACGCCCGGCCCGACGAAGACGTCGTTCTCGAGCGCGAGGCCGTCGTAGAGCGATACGCCGCACTTGACGGTCACCCGGTCTCCCAGCACGACGTCGTTCTCGATGAAACAGCGGTCGCAGATGTTGCAGTCGCGGCCGATCTTCGCGCCCGCCAGGATGTTGACGAAGGCCCAGATCCGGGTCCCTTCGCCCACGTCCTTCGAGGCGACGAGCGCGGTGGGATGGATGGAGGGCATGGACTGCCCCTAGCTTACCGGATGGAAGCTCGTCAGAAGTAGTCGGCCCGCCGCTCCCGGTAGAACTCGACGGTGCGCCCGAGGCCATCGCGCAGGTCGGTCTTCGGCTCCCAACCCAGGATGCCCCGGATCTTCGTGATGTCGGAGACAAAATCGCCGGGCTCCTGTGCGCGGCGCTCGGGGGTGAAATCGGTGAACTCGATCGGGGTTCCCGGGACGAGCTCGCGCAGGATTTCGGCGACCTCGAGGAAGGTGGAGGGACGGTCGCTGCCGACGTTCAGGACTTCGCCGATCGCCCGGGGCTCGCAGGCGGCGCGGACCAGGGCCTCCACGCAGTCGTCCACGTAGAGAAAGTCGCGCAGGATCTTGCCCGAGCCGAAGATCGGAATGGGCTTGCCCTCGAGCGCGAGACGAACGAACCAGTTGACGACGCCGAACTGCGAGTGTCGCATCTGCCCCCGCGGGCCGTACACGTTGGTCAGCCGCAGGGGCACGGTCCGGATGCCGTGAATCCGCGTGTACGTGCGGCAGATCATCTCGGCGGAAAGCTGCGAGATCTCGTAGATCCCGCGGGGATCGGAGGGGGTCGTTTCCGAGACGGGAAGGGCGACCGCCGGCCCGTACTGCCCGCGCGTGCCGGAGCGGACGACGAGGGCGCCCGGGTTGGCCTTCCTGCAGGCTTCGAGCAGGGCCGCCGTACCCTTGATGTTGATGTCGATGTCGGGGTAGGGGTTGGACAGAGACATGACGTGGGAGACCTGGGCCGCGAGGTGGTAGACGATGTCGCATTCGGCAACGAGGCGTCCCATGGCGACTTCGTCGCGGACGTCGGACGGATCGATGGCGACCTGGCCGGCGATCTCGCGCACGTTCGCCAGGTTCCCTCCGTAGCCGGCGATCATCGCGTCGCAAAGCGTGACGCGAGCTTCCTCGGTGACGAGGCGTCGGGCCAGGTTCGAGCCGATGAAACCGAGTCCTCCTGTGACCAGAATGCGCTTCCCGCGGAGAGTGCTCATGACGTGTCGTCACGATAGCATGACCGTCACATTCAATGGACTAACTATATAAGAATCAGTTATTTGCATTGGGATAAGTGTGCGCCGCCTCCCGCTGCTAGCACTCAACGTCGATGAGTGCTAGTATTCATCTCCGCCCCCGATCTCCCGGATCGGATTCGGAGGCAACACAACACTTCTAAGGAGGAAGTTTCATGAAGATTCGGCCACTCTACGATCGGATCCTGGTCAAGCGACTCGAAACGGGCGAAATGAAAAAGGGCGGGATCATCATCCCGGATACCGCCAAGGAGAAGCCGATGGAGGCAGAGGTCGTCGCCGTCGGCAAGGGCAAAGTGAACGAAGAGGGCAAGCAGTTCCCCCTCGACGTCAAGAAGGGCGACCGCATCCTCATCGGCAAGTACGCCGGCACCGAAATCAAGATCGACGACATCGAGCATCTGATTCTCCGCGAGGACGAAGTGCTCGCGGTCGTCGAAGGGAAGTAAGGAGTAAGCACAATGGCAGCGAAAACGATCATTTATGGTGAGGAGGCGCGCCAGCGCGTCCTCCACGGCGTCAACAAGCTTGCGGATGCGGTGAAGGTGACGCTCGGCCCCAAGGGCCGCAACGTCGTCATCGAGAAGAAGTTCGGGTCTCCGACGGTCACCAAGGACGGCGTCACCGTCGCCAAGGAGATCGAGCTCCAGGATTCGCTCGAGAACATGGGCGCCCAGATGGTCCGCGAGGTCGCCTCGAAGACCTCCGATGTGGCCGGCGACGGCACGACGACCGCGACGGTGCTCGCCCAGGCGATCTACCGCGAGGGCATCAAGAACGTCACGGCCGGCGCGAACCCGATGGAGTTGAAGCGCGGAATCGACCAGGCCGTTCGGGCCGCCGTCGAGTCGCTCGACAAGCTCTCCAAGCCGGTCGAGGGCAAGGATATCGCCCACGTCGGCACCATCTCGGCCAACAACGACTCCGAGATCGGCAAGATCATCGCCGAGGCAATGGACAAGGTCGGTAAGGACGGCGTGATCACGGTCGAGGAGGCCAAGGGCCTCGAGACGACCCTCGAGGTCGTCGAGGGCATGCAGTTCGATCGCGGCTATCTCTCGCCCTACTTCATCACCGACGCCGAGCGGATGGAAGTCACGCTGGAGAACGCCAAGGTCCTTCTCTTCGAGAAGAAGATCTCCAACATGAAGGACCTGCTCCCGATCCTCGAGCAGATCGCCAAGCAGGGCAAGCCCTTCCTGATCATCGCCGAGGAGATCGAGGGCGAGGCGCTCGCGACCCTCGTGGTCAACAAGCTGCGCGGAACGCTCCAGGTCGCGGCCGTCAAGGCCCCCGGCTTCGGCGATCGCCGCAAGGCCATGCTCGAGGACATCGCGATCCTGACGGGCGGCAAGCTCATTTCCGAGGATCTGGGAATCAAGCTCGAGAACGTCAAGTGGGAGGACCTCGGCGACGCGAAGAAGGTCACCGTGGACAAGGACAACACCACGATCGTCGTGGATGACCGCTCCAAGAAGAAGCAGGAGGCCATCCAGGGCCGCGTGAAGCAGATTCGGACGCAGGTCGAGGAAACCACCTCGGACTACGACCGCGAGAAGCTCCAGGAGCGGCTGGCCAAGCTCGTCGGGGGCGTGGCCCTGATCAAGGTCGGCGCCGCTACCGAGACGGAGATGAAGGAGAAGAAGGCGCGTGTCGAGGATGCGATGCACGCGACCAAGGCCGCCGTCGAGGAGGGGATCGTCCCGGGCGGCGGCGTGGCCCTGCTGCGCTCGATCGAGGCCGTGACGAAGAGGGCGAACGAGCTCGCGGGTGACGAGAAGATCGGGGCGCGGATCGTGATCCGCGCGCTCGAGGAGCCGACCCGCCAGATCGTGGCCAACGCCGGCGGCGAGGGCTCGGTGATCATCAACGAGCTCAAGTCCAAAGGAGCCAACTTCGGTTACAACGCCAACTCCGAGAAGATCGAGGACATGTTGAAGGCGGGGATCATCGATCCCACCAAGGTCACAAAGAACGCGCTGCAGAATGCGGCGTCGGTGGCCGGCCTGATGCTGACGACCGAGGCCCTCGTTTCCGAGATCAAGGAGAAGGAGAGGGCCCCGGCGGCTGGCGGTGGAATGCCGGGCGGCATGGGCGGCATGTACTGATCGAAGACTGGAATCGGATTCGATTCGAAGCCCCGGCCTTGGCCGGGGCTTTTTTTTGGTGGGGGGTGGTGTCTTCTGGGAGGGCATCCCGCCTCGATGCCTCGGGAAGTAGGCAACAATACAAAAGTCAAATTTCGATTGTCATGATAAAGTAAAGTAGATGTTCCACCGCCTGGTGCGCCTGCCGGAGCGTCCACGGGAGTCTTTCTTCCTCTGGGGGCCGCAGCAGACGGGAAAGCGGGCTCTGCTGCGCGAGCTCTACCCGCACGCGATTCGCGTCGACCTTTCGAGGACCGAGGAGTTCGTGCGGTACACCGAGCGGCCGGGCATTCTGCGCGAGGAGCTCGAGGCGCGCCCCGGAGAGCCACTCGTCGTCATTGAAGAGGTTCAGAAGGTGCCAGCCCTTTTCGACGAGGTTCGCTGGATGATCGAGAACCGGGGCCGGATCTTCGCGATGGCGGGCTCGAGCGCTCGCTCGGTGAGACGTTCGCCCGCGGGGCTCCCGGGCGGGCGGGTGGCGCGATTCGACCTCTTCGGCTTGACCTCGGCCGAGATCGGCCGAGCCTTCGATCTCTGTCGAATGCTGAACCAGGGCTACCTGCCGCGGCACTACCTGGCCGAGGCGCCGGCCCGCGCGCTCAAGGGATACGTGCAGGCATACCTCAAGGACGAGGTCGTCTTCGGCGGCCTGACCCGAAATCTGCCGGCGTTCTCGCGATTTCTGACGGCAGCGGCCCTCGCGGACACCGAGCTCGCGGGGTACGCGACGATCGCCCGGGAGTGCGGCGTCTCGGCGCCTACGGCCCGGGAGTATTTCCAGATCCTCGTCGACACCCTGCTCGGCCGCTACCTGCCGGCATACACGCGGAGCCCGCGCCGCCGCGTCATCACGGCACCGAAGTTCTTCTTCGCGGACGTCGGGATCGTGAACACGCTCGCCCGCCGAGGGGCCCTGGTCGCCGGATCCGCGCTCTTCGGCAAGGCGTTCGAGAACTGGGTGTTTCACGAGCTCACGGCCGCTTCGCACTATCGCGAGCGCTACATGGAGCTCTCGTACTGGCGGCTGGCGAGCGGCATCGAGGTGGACTTCGTGATCGGCGACATGCGCTGCGCCCTGGAGGCCAAGGCCACGGCCCGCGTGACCTCCGACCACCTGAAGGGCTTGCGGCAGCTCGTCGTCGATCAACCGGACGTGCGGCGGCGAGTCGTCGTTTCGCTGGAGCCTTCGCCCCGCCTGACCGAGGACGGTATCGAAATCCTGCCGTGGCGGGTATTTCTCGACCGGCTCTGGAGCGGCGAGCTGTGGGGGGAGTGAGGAGCGTGGCGGCCGGCGATCGCGTTTGCGCCGTCATCGTGCATTACCGCACGCCGAAAGAGACGGTGAGGGCTGCGCGGGCGGTGGCACAGACCTCGCCCGGAACCGAAGTGCTCGTCGTGGACAACGCCTCGGATGACGCCATCGAAGCGGAGCTCGCGGGCCAGGCGCCGAACGCCCGGCTCGTTCGGGAAAGCGCGAATCGCGGTTACGGGGCGGCGTGCAACCGGGGTGCGCGCGAGACCGCGCGGCCCTATCTCCTCTTCCTGAACTCGGACGCGATCCTCGAGGCGGGGGCGGCCGATGCGCTCACCGCTTCGCTCGACAGCGACCCCGGTGCGGCAGCGGCGGGGCCACGGCTCCAGAACGCCGATGGCTCCTTGCAGAGATCGATCCGACGGTTTCCCACGCCCTGGAGGATCTTCTGCGAGAGTTTCGGCCTGGCGTTCCTCTCGGGGGGGCGGCGGCCGCTCGAGGGGCACACCGCCACCCGGCAGGACCACGGGCGCGCCCGCCAAGCCGAGGCTCTGATGGGAGCGGCCCTGCTCGTGCGGCGCGAGGCTTTCGACGAGGTCGGCGGCTTCGACGAAGCCTTCTTTCTCTACGCCGAGGAAACCGACCTGATGGCCCGGTGGAGCGCGCGCGGCTGGCGGGTCCTGTACGAGCCGGCGGCTCGCGTCGTGCACGAGGGCGGCCGATCCGGCGGAGATCGGCTCTTTGGGCAGCTCCATGCCTCGCTCGCGCTCTACACGGAGAAGCACTACGGTCGCACGGCGGCAGCGCTCGTGCGCGTCGTCCTCGCCTGCGGGGCGGTACTGCGATACGGGGTTGCGCTCCTGACCCCGGGGGAGCGGGGCCGGGTGCGCCGTGCGCGGTATCGGGCCGCCCTCACGGGCGCGGCCGGGACGCGATGAAGCCGGCCGTACTCTCGTTACTGCCCCGCCCGCCGCATCCCTCGCGGGACGGGCTGGCGATTCGCAACTACCATCTCCTCGAGGCGCTCGCGGAGCGGTTCACGGTGCGCGCCCTGTGCCTCGTGGATCCCGAGCGCGCCTATGGCGGGGGAGAGGCGCCCCGGGGCGTGGACGTCGAACTGGTTCTCCAGCTCTCACGCGGTCCGCGGCGCGCGGTCGCGGCGGCGGCGAGCATCCTGACGGGCCGTGCCTATTCCGAATTGCTGTATCGCTCGGCGGCGATGGCGCGCCGCGTCGCCGAGGAAGCCCGCGCCTCGAGTCCCCGCTGGATCCTCGCTCACTCATACCACGTGGCGCCCCTCGCGATGGCGGCGGGACGGCCCGTGTGGATCGACTTCCACAACGTGGACTCGGAGATCTGGAGTCGCACGGGCGTTCACGCATCGTCGAGCGCGGTGCGGCTCTTCGCGCGGGCGCAGGCCCGACGCGTGCGAGCGCTCGAGCGGGACCTCGTGAATCGGGCAGACGGCATCTCGTGCGTATCCGAACGCGATGCGGCGACGCTCTCGAGCCTCGGCGCCGGGCTCGCACCCCTCGTCGTTCCCAACGGCGTCAGCCTGTCGCGCTACGCGTTCGAGACGGGGCCACGGCCGGAGGATCTCGTGCTGTTCGTCGGAGACCTGAGCTGGCCTCCGAACGCCGAGGGCGTACGCTGGTTTGGCGACCGGGTCTGGCCCCTGGTGCGGCGTCTGTGCCCGGGTGCGCGGGCCGAGGTCCTCGGGAGGGGGGCTTCGGCGGATCTGCGGCAGCGGGCGGCGCCGGATTTCGTGTTCGCAGGCGAGGGCGAGGACACGCGGCCCTACTGGGCCCGCGCAGCGGTTGCGGTCGTTCCGATCTTCTCCGGCGGGGGGACCCGGCTCAAAATCCTCGAGGCCGCGGCATGTGGAGCTCCCGTGGTTTCCACGTCTGTCGGAGCCGAAGGGTTGGAGCTTTCGGCCGGCACGGAAATCCTCGTCCGGGACGAGCCGGCGGAGTTCGCAGCCGCCATCGCCCGGTTGCTCGGCGACCGGCCGGCTGCGGGGCGACAGGCCGCGGCGGCGCGGGCTCGTGTCGAGGCGCGCTACGACTGGGAGCGGATCGGCCGCGAATTTGCTCGGGAGCTTTCCGAACGCTTGGACCGTCCCCGGTGACGACTCTGACGGCCGGGCTCGCGCTCGCATCGCTCCTGCTGTTCGTGTGGTCGTACGGCCTGTACCCCCCGCTCGTCCTGCGCCTCTCGCGACGCGCCGAGAGCAAGGGCGGGGCGCCGGGCACCCCGGCGCCCGCATCGGTCGAGGTGATCATTTCCGCGGCCGACGAGGAGGAGGTCATCGCCGCACGCGTGGCCAACCTGCTCGGAGAGAGGGGCGTCGGGTCGATTGCGATCGGGTGCGATGGCTGTGTCGATCGAACTGCCGAGCGGGCCCGGGAGGCTGCCGGGCGGGCGGCCGTGCGGGTCGTCGAGTTCGGGACCCGGCGCGGCAAGGCGGCCGTCGTGAACGACCTCGTGCGCTCCTCGACGGCCGACATTCTCGTCTTCTCCGACGCCAACACGCGATTCGACCCGGACGCCGTCGCCCGCCTGACACGGCCCTTCGCGGACCCCGGGGTGGGGGCCGTCTGCGGGCGGCTGGTGTTCGAAACCGGAGCCGGCGCCCGGGAGACCCCCGAGTCGGCGCTGTGGGACCGCGAGACGCGATCGAAGGAGGCGGAGGGTCGCCTCGGCGTCTGCGTCGGAGCCAACGGAGGCATCTATGCGGCGCGGCGCGAACTCGTCGTTGCGCTGCCCGAGGACACGACCTCGATGGACGACTTCCTGATCCCGGCCCGCGTCGCACGCGCCGGACGGAAGGTCGTCTTCGCCGGCGACGCGGTCGCCCGCGAGGACGCGGCCCGAGACGTCGCCGCGGAGACGGCGCGGCGCCTGCGGATCGGGATCGGCGCGGGGCAGGTGCTGCGGCGTGAGCTGTGGCTCTGGAACGTTCCCCGCCACCCGCTGCTCACGCTCGCGTACGCCTCGCGCAAGGCGGCACGATGGCTCGCGCCCTTGCTCGCGCTCGCCGCGGCCGTCGCGGCTCTGGGCGTTTTGGCCTGGCGCGCGGCGGGAGCGGTGGCGCTCGCGCTCGCCCTGGGATCGCTCGCCGCAAGCCGGGCGCGTCCGCGGCTGCGCGGAATTGCGGGGAGGCTCTATTATTTCGGCGTGTTGAACGTGGCGCTCGCCCTCGGAGTGGCCGCCGGCCTCTGCGGCCACGCGCGTCCCGTGTGGAAGCGGACCACGCGCTCTTGAGCGCCCGCCGCCGGTCCTCCCCGTTTCGGCCCGTCGCCGCTGCGGGCGACGCGGCGATCGCCGCCGCGATGCTCGGCGTAGCGTTCTTTCTCCGCACCCACGTGGCGATCCCGGGCACGCTCAAGCTGCTGCCCGCCCACAGCGTCCGTTTCACGTTCTGGAACGTCGTGATCGTCGCGGGCGTGCAGGTGCTCTCGCTCTGGTTCCTCGGCCTCTATCGGGACCATGAGCGCTTTCGCGAGCCCCTGGCCCGGCTTCTCCTGCCGGCCCTTTTCGTCGAGCTGCTCACGCTGGCGTCGATCTACTTTCTGGCGCAGCCGTACTCCTTCCCGCGCTCGGTCCTCGTTCTCTACATCGTCCTGAACGGCGCGGTGCTTGGGGCGTGGCGAGCGCTCCTCGACAGGGCGTTTCCCCAGCCCCGCCGGCGGGCCGTGATCGTCGGAGGCGGTCCCGCCGCCGCGCTGATCGCCGACACGGTCCGTCGCCACGCGTGGACGGGCGTCGATCTGGTCGGGGTGCTCGGGCAGGGCGGCGGGGAATCGCATGGGCTGCCAGTTCTGGGACCACCCGAGCGCCTGGTCGAGATCGTCGAGTCGCTGGGAGTCGAAGAGGTGATCCTTACCCCCGAGGCCCCGTCCTGGCGCGATCGCCTGCCCGAGACCATACCTCCCGGGTTTCCGGCGGACGTGCTCGTTTGGCCATCGCCCTTCGAGACGATGATCGGTCGCTTGCGCTTCCGGATCGTCGGAGACCTTCCGCTGCTCGAGGCGCGCGTGAGGCCGCTCGACGGCGCGGCGGCTTTCGCCAAGCGTTCCTTCGACGTCGCCGCCGCCGCCGCGGCGCTGCTCCTGCTCGCTCCGGGGCTCGGGCTGGCGGCCCTGCTCGTTGCGGGAACTTCGCGGGGCGGAGTCTTCTACCGGCAGACCCGAGTCGGCCGGGACGGCGAGGAATTCGCGCTGTGGAAGCTGCGCACGATGCACCGGGGCGCCGAAGTCGAGACGGGCGCCGTGCTCGCGGTTCCCGACGATCCGCGCGTGACCGGAATCGGCCGGGCCCTGCGGGGAGCGCGCATCGACGAGATCCCGCAGCTCTGGAACGTTCTGCGCGGGGACATGAGTCTCGTCGGCCCGCGGCCCGAGCGGCCCGAGTTCGCCGAGCGGTTCGCGCGGACGATCTCGGGCTACACGCTGCGGCACGCGGCCCGGCCCGGTCTCACGGGGCTCGCTCAGGTCTCGGGGGAATACTCGACGGAGCCGGAGATCAAGTTGCGCTACGATCTCGCCTACTTGAACAACTGGTCGTTCGGCCTCGATCTGGCAATCTTGTTGCGCACCCTTCCGGTCGTCCTGACGCGCCGTGGCGTCTGAGGCGCCCGGCCGGCGCCGAGTCGCCGTCGTGATGCCGGCGTACAACGCGGAGCTGACGCTGGCGCGGACCTACGCCGACGTGCCTCGCGCCCACGTGGACGACGTCATTCTCGTGGACGACCGGTCGCGGGACCGCACGGTCGAGATCGCAAAGTCGCTCGGCATCCACGTCGTCGTCCATCCGAAGAACCGGGGTTACGGCGGCAACCAGAAGACCTGCTACCGGACCGCGCTCGAGCGCGGGGCGGACGTAGTCGTCATGGTTCACCCCGACCATCAGTACGACCCCACGGTCATCCCCCATCTGCTCGAAGCGCTCGGCGACGGCCGCTTCGATGCCGCCTTCGGGAGCCGGATGCTCGGGGGCCGACCGATCCAGGGTGGAATGCCGAAGTGGAAATATCTCGGCAACATCCTGCTCACGGCCATCGAGAACGCGACGTTTCTCATCTACCTGACCGAGTACCACAGCGGTTTCCGGGCCTATACGCGCAAGTACCTCGAGTCGGTCAACCTCGAGGCCAACTCGGACGGGTTCGTTTTCGACACGGAAATCATCGCCCAGGGGATGGCGAAGGGGCTGCGCATCTGCGAGATCCCGATCGAGACGCGTTACTTCGACGAGGCTTCTCAGATCGCCTTCGGCCCGTCCGTGCGCTACGGCTTCGCGATCCTGAAGACCATGCTGCTCTACAAGCTGCACGTGTGGGGGATCTACTCGAGCCGGATCTTCAGGGAGTTGTGATTGGTGATCTGTGGGTTGCCGTCGATCGCCAGACACCAATCCCTCTATCTTCGCTCCTGCGGCGGTAGCGGGGGCGGCGCGGCGAGCCGGCCGGCGCGAAGCTCCCCGGCGAGGCGACCGACCTCGGCGAGCAACGGGCTCTTGATCGGTGCGGGCAGGGAGGCGAGGATCTCGGGGCTCACCCATCCGCCCCGGAGGAACGCCGCATCGGCGCTCTCCGTGTTTCGGAGAAGCGTGTACGAGCGGCCGAGGTTGAGATCGATCTCGGCGCGCTCTCCGGTCCCGAGCGCGTCGCGATAGAGCTCGAGCGCCCGTTCGGGTTGCGAGGTCACGAGGAACGAGGATGCGGCGAGGATGAAGGGCCGCGGATCGCCCGGCAGAGATCCGGCCGTCCCGAGCGCGAGCGCTCCGACCTCGAGGATTTTCGGCGCGGTACCCGGTTCGCCGATTCGGTCGAGCAGGTCCCGGAAGGCGTTCGTCGCGAAGCCGATCCGCCGCTCGGCCGCGTAGCGCGGGATCTCGGGCCAGGCGAGCGCTCCCAGGAGCAGGACCGCGGCCAGTCGAGCAAGGCTCCTCACGCCCTCGCCTCCGCCGCGGGTCGCGTCGAGATCCTCCAGGCCCTGCCGGCCGCGACCAAGAGCGGGACCGCCGTGACCGGCCGTTGGAGGGGAAACCAGGTCAGGGCGGCTGCGGCTCCGGCCGCGAGCACGGCGAGAAGAACGATCGTCTCGGGATCGCGGCGCCGCCACGCCGCCTGCCCGACGGCGCAGAGCAAGCAGATGGTGGCCGCCAGCACGAGGACGCCCGCGACGGCCCCCGCGTCGCAAAAGACCTGCAGGTAGTCGCAGTGCGCCTCCGCATACGAGCTCGTCAGGAGGGGACTCACAAAGCGATGGCGCCAGCGAATCTCGGCCGCCAGCCTGTGCGGCACGTATTCGGCCCCGAAGGTCCCCGGGCCGAAGCCGGTCAGCGGCTTCTCGCGCGTCATCTCGAGCGCCGCGGCCCACGGCCCGCCGCGGTAGGAGACGAGCGCATCCCAGTCTCCGACGCGAGCCGCGCGGACAAGTTCCCGCGCGCGCAAGCGCAGCGGAGCGTAGCCGGCTACCGCGACGGCTCCGAGAAGGACCGCGGCTGCGATCGGAACGACCGCGCGCCGTCGGAACCGAACGATCAGGAGGGCGGTGGTTCCGGCGAGTGCGGCGGTCAGCGCGGTCACGTTTCGATTGACGAGCAGGCCGATCGCGAAAAGAGCGAGCCCGGTCCCGGCGGCCAGGCGGGCCGGCGCGCTCCGGGCAGTGAGCAGGATGCCGAAAGCGAGAACTGCGGCCAGGGCCAGCGTGATCGCCAGGTATCCCACGTTGCCGGCGAAGGCTCCGGTCTCCTGGCGGTTTCCGAAGGTTTCGATTGCGAAGGGCTGATAGAGGCGGCGGCTCTGCAGGACCGAGACCGCCGCGTTGACGCCGGTTGCCGCAAGGAAGGCGCCGGCGAGTACGCTGCGACCCGGCGCGATCGTCTCCGAGGCGCCGAGCGGCAGAAGGAGCGCGAACAGCGCGATCGAGCGCATCGCGTCGAGCGATACGGCCTGGCGCGCCGAAAGGGCGGCGTTGACGAGCGCGACGAAGAGCGCCGCCGCGGTGAGAAAGAGTGCGGCCCGTCGGGACAGAGGTCCCTCGCCCGGGGCCAGGCCCACGGCCCCGGCCCGGCGTCGGCCGGCGGCAATCGCCACCGCGGCCGCGAGCGCGGTGCCGCAGAGGGCGATCAGCCGCTTGGGAGCGTCGAAGGCGGCGCCGGCACCCGCGTCCACGGCAAGAGCCGTCCCGGCGAGGACCAGAGCGAGAATTGCGATCGCCGCCCTGTCGCCCGCAGGCGGCGTGGGCGGCTTCTGCGCTTTGGCCCGTCTCTTCCTGGTCAAGGGCCCCGATGTTACGACGACCCTTCCGCCCGGTTGGACCGGTCATCGCCGCGCAGGGGCGGTTCGCGCCGGCGCGGGGACCCGGCAATCATGAATAATTCCTGCTGCCATGGACGAAGAGCCCCCTCGCGCGCGCCTGGTCTCCCTGCCCCTGTGGGTGTACCGGCACCGCATGCCGATCCTCGCGGCGCTCGGCGGGCTTCTGCTGACCGGCGTCCTCGTCCTCGGATACTTCACGGCCCTCGTCGTCGGGCGCTTCGACGGCCGCCTCTGGAACCTCCCATCGCGGATCTACTCGGATCTCTACGTCCTTCGGCCGGGGGAGGCTGCCTCGGTGGCGGGACTTTCCGCGAAACTCCAACGCCTCTACTACCAGGAGGTCGACGGCGCGCCGGACCGGCCCGGACACTTCCATCGCGAGAAGGATGCCCTGGCCATCCAGACCCGCGGATTCCGCTATCCGGGACGGGAGTTCCCCGCTGCGGGCGTGCGCGTCGTCTTTTCGGGAGGGCGCGTGCGATCGCTGACCGACCTTGGAGGAGACGCGGTGGCGGCGTTGATCCTGGAGCCCGAGCTGCTCGGGTCGGTCTTCGGCGCCGAGCTCGAGGATCGAACCGTCATCCGGCTCAAGGATTCGCCGGCGTCGCTGATCGATGCGATCCTCGTGACCGAGGACCGGGACTTCTACCACCACACGGGCGTTTCCGTGCGCCGGCTCTTCGGGGCGATCTTCGCGACGTTGCGCGGCGGAATGAAGCAGGGTGGATCGACCCTGACGCAGCAGCTCGTCAAGAACCTGTACCTGTCGCCGGAGCGGACACTTCGCCGGAAGGCCACCGAAGCCATCATGGCGGTGATCCTGGACGCGCGCTACTCGAAGGACGAGATCCTCGAAGCCTACCTGAACGAGATCTATCTCGGACGCCGCGGCGCGATCGCCGTGACGGGCGTGGGCGAAGCGGCGCGGTATTACTTCGGCACCGAGGTCTCGGACCTCGACCTCGCCGAGTCGGCCACGCTGGCCGGCATGATTCGCGCGCCCAACGCATACTCGCCCCTGCGCAACCCGGACCGCGCGAAGCAGCGGCGCGACCTCGTGCTGCGCCTGATGTTCGAGGAGGGCAAGATCGGCGAGGCCGCCATGCGCGCCGCACTCGCTCAGCCCGTGACGCCCAAGACCCGCGTCGAAGAGCGAACCAAGGCGCCCCATTTCGTCGACCTCGTCAAGGGAGAGCTTGCCGAAAGCTATGGCCGGCAGCTCCAGACCGAGGGGCTTCACGTCTACACGACACTCGACGTGGATCTGCAGCAGGCGGCGCAGCGCGCCGTCAGCCTGGGCCTGGACAGCCTCGAGAAGTCCTACCGCCGCCTGGCGGCGGCCTCGAAACGAGCGCCGCTCCAGGGCGCGCTGATCGTGCTCGAGCCGCAAAGCGGCAGCGTGCGGGCACTGGTGGGTGGGCGGGACTACGCGCTCTCGCAGTTCAACCGGGTCACGCAGGCCCACCGGCAACCGGGGAGTCTCTTCAAACCCTTCGTGTACCTGGCCGGCTTCGGCCGCGGCGATCTCGATCCGCCGGTCACGCCGGCGACGATACTGATGGACTCGCCGATCGTCGTCGAGTGGGGCGAGAAGACGGACGAGGAGCAGTGGACGCCGCGCAACTACGACGGTGAGTACCGCGGTCGCATGTCGGCGCGGCAGGCGCTCGAACAGTCGATCAACATCCCGACCGTCCGCGTCTCCCTGACGGCGGGGCTGCCCTACGTGCTCGGAGCGGCCCGCGGGGCCGGCATCACGTCCCGTCTGCGGGGGTATCCGTCGGTCGCACTCGGGGCGTTCGAGATCTCGCCGATGGAAATCGCCGGAGCCTACGGGGCTCTGGCCAACAGCGGCGTCCGCGTCGCGCCGAACGCCATCGTCGGAGTCTTGACGGGCGACGGCGCCGTACTCGACCGAAAGGCCACAGCTCTGACGCCGGCGCTTCCGGCCGATGCCGTTTTCCTCGTCGACTCCATCCTGAAGGCCGCGGTCAACCGCGGCACAGGCGCGGCGGCGCGGGCGCGGGGACTGACGGGAGTGCTCGCCGGCAAGACCGGAACGACCAACGACGGACGCGACGCCTGGTTCGTCGGTTTTTCGCCGCGATTTCTCGCAACGGTCTGGGTTGGCTACGACGACAACCGGGGGCTGAACCTCTCGGGCAGCCAGGCGGCCGTGCCGATCTTCGCGGACTTCGCCCGGTCGGTGCCTGCCCAGCTCTTCGCGGAGGACTTCCCCGTGCCGTCCGACATCGTCACCGTCGAGATCGATACCGAGACGGGATTTCTCGCGACCCCTGGCTGCCCGCGCACGGAGGCCGAGTTTTTCATCGAGGGCACGGCGCCGACGACTCCATGTCCCAAACATGGCGGAGGCTGATAGGGAGATTCGAATTTCGGATCTCGAATCCCGACTTGGACTGTCGCGCCCCGAGGTCTGATAGATTCGGCGGTTCGGTAACCGCGTGAAGAAGTCGAATCCGCCACGGCCCGCATCGATCCGCATCCGCGGCGCGCGCACCCACAACCTCAAGGGCATTTCGGCAGACATTCCGCTCGGGCGCCTGACGGTCCTCACGGGCGTTTCGGGTTCGGGCAAGTCCTCGCTGGCGTTCGACACGCTCTACGCGGAGGGCCAGCGCCGGTACGCCGAGTCGCTGTCGACGTACGCGCGGCAGTTTCTCGAGCGGCTCGACCGACCGGACGTGGACTCCATCGAGCCGGTGCCTCCCGCCATCGCCCTCGAGCAGAAGAACGGCGTGCGCAACGCCCGATCGACCGTCGGCACGCAGACCGAGATCCACGATTCGCTGCGCCTCCTGTTCGCCCACGGTGGGACGACGTTCTGCCCGGACTGCGACGTGGAGGCGGTGCCGGGCGGCGTCGACCGGGCAGTCGCCGTGCTCTGCGAGGCCGAGGAGGGCGTCCGCGCCACGCTCGTCGCGCCGGTGGACTGGCGCAGCGGGCCGGCCCCGCGCCCGCGCCGGCGTAAGGGGCCCGGCGACGGGGCACGGCTGTCGGAGTTGAAGCGCGCCGGGTTCTTCCGGGCCGTCTCCGCGGAGGGGGAGACGGTCGAGATCGGCGAGGATGTTTCGGGCCTGCTCGATGCCGGCGGGCGTCTCTGCGTCGTCGTCGGCCGCTTCGTCATCGGCGCGTCGGCGCGGCCGGAGATCGCCGCCGCCGTCGAGACGGCCTTTGCGATGGCCGGGTCGCTCGAGGCGCGGATGGACGGGCGTGTGCGGACCTTCCGGCGCGGCCTGCACTGCCCCCGGTGCGGCCGCGAGTTTCGGGATCCGACGCCGCCCCTCTTTGCCTTCAACTCTCCGCTCGGCGCATGCCCGGTCTGCCAGGGGTTCGGGCGGGTCATCGGCGTGGACCTGGAGAAGGCCATTCCCGAGCGCGCCCGGACGCTCGCCGAGCGCCCGGTGGCTCCCTGGAACACACCGGCATACGAGTCGGCGTACGACGATCTCTTTCGCGCCTGCCGCCGCTATTCGGTGCGCACCGACGTACCGGTCTCGCGCCTCTCGGCGCACGAGAGGGAGGTCCTGATTCAAGGGCGCGGAGACTTCTACGGCGTCAAGGGGTTCTTCGACTGGCTCGAGACCAAGCGCTACAAGATTCACGTCCGGGTGTTGCTGGCGCGTTATCGCGCCTACACGCTGTGCGACGCGTGCCGTGGGGCGCGGCTCGCGTCACCCGCTCTCTGGGTCCGGTTCCGGGGCAAGACGATCGCCGATCTGGTGGACCTGTCTCTCGGCGAGCTGCAGGCCCTGCTCGACGGCCTCGTGCCGACCGCCGCGGAAGAGAAGCGATTGGGATCGGTGCTCGCGGAGCTCGCGGCCCGGGTGCGGTACATGAACGACGTCGGACTCGACTACCTGACGTTGTCCCGGCCCGCGCGGACGCTCTCGGGAGGCGAAGCGCAGCGTATCGGCCTCGCCGCAGCGCTCGGAGGCTCGCTGACGGGAACCCTCTACGTGCTCGACGAACCGACGATCGGCCTCCACGCGGCGGACACGCGGCGCCTGCTCGCGATCCTGCGACGGCTCGCGGACCGGGGCAACACCGTCGTCGTCGTGGAGCACGACCCGGAGGCGATCGAGTCGGCCGACCACGTCATCGACCTGGGTCCGGGGGCGGGCAGCCGGGGTGGCCAGGTTCTCTTCGCGGGTTCACCCGCGGGGCTTGCGCGGGTTCGCGGCTCCGCCACGGGCGAGCTGCTGCGCCGGCGCGCGAAGCCGGCGCACGAAGAAGGATCCGCGACGCGCGGCACGGGCACACCTTCCGGCCGCGCGCCCTCCCGTGTCGTTCCCTTCCGGCGCGCCGAGGGAGCCATCACCGTCGTCGGAGCGCGGCAGCACAACCTGAAGAACCTCACGGTCCGCTTCCCGCTCGGGCGGCTGGCGGCGGTCGCCGGCGTGTCGGGCTCGGGCAAGTCCACGCTCGTTCGCGACATCCTGCACCACGCCTATGCGCGGCGCGTGAAAGGGGAGACGCAGTACGAGGTCGGCGCCCACGACCGGATCGAGGGCTTCGACGCCATCGCCGACCTGATTTTCGTCGATCAGGCCCCCCTCGGGCGCTCGGCGCGGTCCAACCCCGTCACCTATACGAAGGCCTGGGACGAGATCCGGCGGCTCTTTGCCGGCTCGGCTCGCGCGGTCTCCCGCGGCATCTCGGCCCGCGATTTCTCGTTCAACTCGGTCGGCGGCCGCTGCGAGGCGTGTCGCGGGACGGGCTGGCAGACGATCGATATGCAGTTCCTCGCCGACGTCACCGTGCGCTGCGAGGCGTGCGACGGCCGGCGCTTCCAGGGCCGCGTGCTCGCGGTGCGTCTGCGTGGAAAGAACATCGACGAGGTTCTCGAGATGACGGTCGAGGATGCCATGGCGTTCTTCGCCGACGACGAGAAGGTCGTGCGGAGGCTCGAACCGCTCATCGAGGCCGGTCTCGGCTACGTGCGCCTCGGCCAGCCGACGGCGACGCTCTCGGGCGGCGAGGCGCAGCGCCTCAAGCTCGCGGCCTTTCTCGGCATCCGGCCGGCCTCGGCGCGGGGCACGCTGTTTCTCTTCGACGAGCCGACCACCGGGCTGCATGCGCGCGACGTGGAGCGCCTTCTCGCGACCCTGCGGCGTCTGATCGCGCGGGGCCACTCGGTCCTCACCGTCGAGCACAACCTCGGGTTTCTCGATGCGTGCGACTGGATCGTCGACCTCGGCCCGGGCGGCGGCGCGGACGGCGGGCGCATCGTGGCGGAAGGAACGCCCGGGGACCTGCGCTCCAACCCGGCGAGCCTGACGGGGCGTTTCCTCTCCGACCCGGGGGCCATGGGGCTGCGCGTTGCGCCCGGTGTGTCGCGTGGGGAGATCGATCGCCGCTGAATCGGTGGCGCGCCGGGCGGTGGCGGCGCCCAACCCCTATAATGCTCGAGATCTCTTCCTCACTGATCGCTGTGCGTAGGCCCTTTCGACGAACGATACCGAGCCGTGCAGGGCGCCTGCTTGCGGGCGCGTGCCTGCTCGCGCTCGGCGCGACGGCGCGGGAGGAGCCGCTGCCCGCGCCCGAGCCGCCGTTTCTGGGCCGTTTCATGTTTCGGACCTATTCGGAGGAGTCGGGTCTGACCGACGCTTCGGTCGAGTGCGTGTTGCAGGACCGCCGCGGCTTTCTGTGGGCCGGCACGGACGACGGGCTCTTCCGTTTCGACGGCCACCGCTTCGTCAAGTTCGGCCGGCAGCAGGGCCTGCCGCGGACCCGGATCGACCAGCTCTACGAGACGGCCGACGGGCGCCTCTACGCGGCTACGGGCGGGGGACTCGCCCGGTACACGGGGACGAAGTTCACCGTGATCGGCGAGAGTGCGGGCCTCGGGCCGTTTGCCATCAGTCACCAGGGCATCGCGGCCGACGCGGGGGGCACGCTGTACGTGGGTACGGATCGGGGCCTCTTCTCGGGTAAGGACGATCGCTTCGAGTGGGACAAGGAGGCCAACTCGCTCGGTGAGGGAGCCGTCACGGCCGTGCAGGTGGATGCCGACGGGGCGCTCTACTTCGCCCGGGGCGGGCTGCTTTTTCGCAAGGAGTCGGGGCGCGCCGTGGAATTCGGGCGCCCGCGCGCACTTCCTTCCGACGAGAACCTCGACGCCGTGCTCTCGGACCGCGCCGGCCGTCTGTGGGTCCGTACGGTCAAACACCTTTACGTCCTGCCCAGGGGCGGGCAGAAGTTCGCTCGCGACGACACGGGGCTGCCGGAGTCGAGCGAGGTCGGCCGGCTCGCCTTCGACGACCGCGGCGAGCTTCTGGTTCCGACAGTCCGCGGCCTCGCTTTCAAAGATCGTGGGCTCTGGCGGCTGATCGGCCGGCGCGAAGGCCTCGCTTCCGACACGGCGCTCGCCACGCTCGTGGACCGCGAAGGTTCGCTCTGGATCGGCCTTCTCGGAGGCGGCCTCGCCCAGCGCCTCGGGCGCGGCGAGTTCACGAACTGGACCCGGTCCGACGGTCTGTCCCACGAAGTGGTCTGGGCCATCGCCCGCCAGTCGGGCAAGGCCGGTGGAGGCGCGCTCTGGGTGGGGACCGAACAGGGGTTGAATCGCATCGATGCCCAGACGGGCCTCGTGCGCTCCTTCGACGAGGGCGACGGGTTGGGAGGAAACACCGTCAACGCCCTGACGGCCGGGGACGACGGCAGCATCTGGGTCGGCTCCTGGCCGGGCGGGGTGACACGTATCATGCCCGATGGCCGAATGCGGCGCTACGACGCGGAGGACGCGCGTCCGGATCAGTTTCGCGTGGCTGCCATCTTCCTGCGCGACGACGGCGAGGTCTGGGTCGGCGCCGTCAGCGGATTGTATCGCCTGCGTGCGGGATCGAGCTCCGTCCGGTTCGAGCGGGTGGCGATCGGCAAGGAGAAGCCCGACGGCGTGCGAGGGTTCGCCGAGGATCCGTCCGGGATCCTCTACGCGGCCTCCCGGCAGGGAATCCTGCGGGTGACGGGCCCGTCACCGCGGCGGTTCACCCGCTCGGACGGGCTGCGCGAGGACTTCGTGTCGTCAATCGCGGTCGCGGCCGACGGCAGCCTCGTCGTGGCATACCGCGAGTCGATCGGGGCCGCGAAGGTGATCCTCCAGGGCGATCGGCTGACGGTGCGGCCGATCAACGTCACCAACGGTCTCGTCTCGAACAAGGTCGTGCTGGCCGGGCGCGACGCGTCGGGCGCGATCTGGATGGGCACCGGGTCGGGAGCCGACGTGTTCGGGACGAACTGGTCCGTCGCCGCGCGCTACGCCAAGCCCGACGGGATGATCAGCGACGACCTCGACCAGAACGCCTTCCTCGCGGAGCCCGACGGCACCGTCTGGCTCGGGTCGAGCCGCGGCCTCATCCGCTACCAGGCGGGGGTGGCCCGCGCGCCACAGCCCGCGCCCACCGTCGTGATCACCGACGTGCGGGCGGGAGACCGCTCTCTCGACCCGAGTGCACCCGCGGTGCTGCAGGCGAGCGAGCGCAACTTCAGCGTCTCGTGGTGCGGACTGACCTTCATCGAGCCCTCCCGGGTGCGCTTCCGGCATCGGATGGTGGGGCTCGTCGACCAGGACACCGAGACGGACCTGACCGAGGCGCGCTTCCCCGCGTTGCCCGGCGGCCGGTATCGATTCGAGGTCGTGTGCATCGCGGCGTCCGGCAAGACCTCGCGTCCTGCCGTGTTCACGCTGCAGGTTCGGCCGGCGTGGTGGGAGAGCTGGTGGGCCCGGACGTTCTGGGTGCTCCTGGCCGCCGCGGCGATCGTCGCGGTCGTCCGCTGGCGGACACGATACCTCGAGGCCGAGCGGCATCGGCTGGAGGAGGCCGTCGCGGCGCGCAGCGCCGAGCTCGCGGCCGCCAACCGGGAGCTGCGCGAGGCGTCGTTCACGGATGCTCTGACGGGCGCGAGGAACCGCCGCTTCTTCTCCACGGTGATCGAGGACGACGTGAATCGAACGTTGCGCGTCCATTCGACGCCCGCGCAGAACCGGCCGCGCAACTGCGACCTGATCTTCTACATCGTCGACATCGATCACTTCAAGGAGGTCAACGACGAGTACGGCCACGACCGGGGCGATGGCGTCCTGGCCGAGGTGGCGCGGCGGCTGACACAGGTCGTGCGGGACTCGGACCGACTCATCCGATGGGGCGGCGAGGAGTTCCTCCTGATCTCGCGGGATGCGGACCGAACGCGGGGCGACGTTCTGGCCGGCCGCGTCATGCAGTCCGTCGGCTCGGAGCCCTTCGACCTCGGGGGCGGCCAGAGAGTGCGGCGCACGTGCTCGGTCGGGTGGGCGCCGTTCCCGTGGTATCCGGACTCGACTCGAACCTTCGCCTTCACCGAGGTCCTGAAGCTCGCGGACCGGGCCATGTATCTGGCCAAGCAGTCCGGGCGCAACCGATCGGTCGGTGTGCTCCCCGCCGGGCTCTACGCGGAGCTCGGGGGGCGTAACGGCGAATGGTGGGAGAAGCCTCTGGCCGAGTGCGAGGGAACGGCCGTGACGCTCGTGCGCTCGGGTGGGCCCGTCCAGGTCTCGGAGGACTAACCGGCCGCGAAGGCCCCGGGCGGAACCTTCCTCCCGGCCCGGCGTATCCCGTCCGGGAGGAAGATATGACGAGCCCACGCGGCCTGCATGCGGTAACCCTCACGGTGGCGCTTTTGCTCGGCCCGGCGGCCGCGCGCGCCGGCAATCACGGCGTCAACGTATCGATCGACGAAGGGCGGGACCCCGAGCGCTGCGACCAGATCGCCGTCGAGATCGGCAATCGGCCGGCCGCGCGCGCCGAGGAGCGGGTCGTCGTCGCCGTCGAGCCCGGGAAAGCGCTGCGGATCGTGGCGCCGGAGAACTCGGGCGTGCGCGTGTACGGCTCCGATCGGGCGGACTTCGAGGTCCTCGCCTGCAAGGCCGCTCGCTCCGCCTCCGAACTCGCCCGCATCTCCCTCACGCGCGACGTCGATACCGTCGGCGTTCACGGGCCTTCCGGCGGCGACTGGGTGGGCTACCTGATCGTCGCGGCGCCGAAGACGGCGGCGGTCGAAGTGTCGGCCTTCAACGGGCCGGTCGGATTGTCCGGGCTCTCCGGAAAGGTGACGGCGCATGCGCAGAACGGGCCGATCTCCGTTCGGGACTGCGCCGGGGACCTGCAGGCCGAGGCGGAAAACGGCCCGATCTCCTTGCACGGAGCGGGAGGCCACTTGCGTCTCTCCACGCAGAACGGCCCGATCTCCGTGGCGCTCGGCGGCTCCTCGTGGAAGGGCGAGGGCCTCGAGGCGCGCGCGGTCAACGGTCCGCTGAGCCTGGCGATCCCGGTCGGGTACCGTTCCGGCACGGTCGTCGAATCGCTCGGCCACTCTCCGTTCCAATGCCGAGGTGAGGTTTGCTCCAGCGCCCGGCGCAACTGGACCGACGATGGCAAGAGCATCGAGCTTGGTGAGGGGCCGGCGATCCTGCGCCTCTCGACCGAGAACGGCCCGGTGACGATCCGGACGGGGAAGGATCTGGCCGAAGAGGACGACTGAGAGGTTGGTCGGGATGCGAGATGCGAACCGAGGTACGTTCCCGCATCCCGCATCCCGCATCCGCTACTTTCCTTTCGACCCCTCCAGGAACTGCACGAGCCGATCTCGCCCGGGATAACCCTCGATCTTGGCGATGAGGCGGCCGTCCGGCGCCGCCGCGACGAGGGTCGGGAATCCGGCCACCTCGTACTTGCGCTGGAGCTCCGCGACCTCGGCGGGATTCTGGCCGTCCTCGCGCTCCCGGTCGACGACCCGGGCCGGGACGAAGGACGCGTTGACCGTGTCCGCAATCGCCGCGTCGTTCCACTCGCGGTCCAGCATCTTGCACGGGCCGCACCAGGCGGCGGTGAAGTCGTAGAGCACGATCTTGCCGCCCGCACGCGCAAGAGCAGCTGCCTGCTCCCGGGGCTGCCACTGAACCAGGCCGGTGCCGCCTTCCTTCGGCGCCCGGTCCATGACGGCGGTGACGAGGCGCAGCAGCACGGCCGCGAGCAGAACCCACAGAAGGACGGGCGACAGTCTCGATTGCGATTGAGGAGTCACGGCGGCGACGGCGTCAATCCTGTCCATAGGCGAACTCCTTCCGGCTGAAGATCGCGAGCGCGAAGACGAGGTAGAGAACGAGGGCGAGGACCCAGCGACCGGTCGGCTCGCCGAGGACATTGCGTCCCTGGAGCACGGCGTTCCAGTCGAGGCTGGGGAGGAGGTTCTGGCGAAGGGAACCTCCGAGCTTTCCCAGCCATGGGGCTTTGAGAATCTGGCCGGCGAGCTCGGGCAACGCGAAAATCGGGGTGAGGAGGATGAAGCCGAGCACATCCCCATATCCGGGGAGAAACGTCGAGAGAAGCAGGATCGTCGCCGCGGTCGCCGTACCGCCGAGCAGGGTGGCGAGCAGCTGCGTGCCGAGCGACGGAAGGGAGATCGGCGCGGCCGGAGAGCCCATGAGCGGCAGGAGCACCCGGGAGAACACGACGGCGAGCGCCGCCGCGGCCGCCAAAAATGCGGCGAACCCGGCGAGAATGCCGACGTAGCGCCCGAGCAGATAGTCGCTGCGCCGAATCGGGCGGCAGAGGATCATCTGCAGGGCTCCACTCGCGGAGTCCTTGGAGACGCAGCCCGCCGCCAGCACCAGAAGCGGAAGGACGGCGGTTTCGAGTCCCGCCCGGCCACCGCTGCCGGCGGCCTGCGCGGCCGAGAGCAGGGCCAGGGCAGAAAGCGCGACGACGACTCCGGCGCTCGAAAACTTCTGCCGCAGAAAACGGTGGGCCATCGCGATCACGGAAGCGGCGCCTCGCGGAAGAGCTCCTCGAGCTCGGCGGAGGAGCGCACCTCGAGGACGGCGAGGTCGGCAAGCGCCAGGGCCTTGACTGCGCGGGCGACGTCGGTCTCGGAGGCTTCGGCGAGCCGGATGGAGCCGTCGGGCTCGGTCTCGGCCGCGATCCCGGCCTGGGCCAGCAGCGCCGCGGCCTCCGCCACCCGTTCCGGCCGCACGCGGACGACCGCACGGCGCCGCGAGGCGGCGTCTCCCTGAAGGGTCTCGGTGCGCGTCAGGCGGCCGCGTTCGATGAACACGACACGGTCGCAGACGCGCTCGACCTCCGGAAGTTGATGGGAGTTGAGCACGATCGTGGCGCCGCGCGCCCTGGCCTCGAGGATCCGGTCGCGGACGATCGCCACCCCGAGCGGGTCGGTGCCGGAGGCGGGCTCGTCGAGAAAGAGAAGCTCGGGGCTGCCGAGCGTGGCCTGCGCGACGCCGATGCGCTGCAGCATGCCGCGCGAGTATGTGCGCAGCTTCTTCCAGAGCGCGGCGCGATCGAGGCCGACGCGCTCGGCGGCGGCAGCCACCGCGGCCGCCGTCGCGGCCGGGTCTCCGCCGGAAAGGCGCCAGTGGAATGCCAGGAAAGCGGCGCCGGAGAGGTCCCGGTCGAAGCCGAGGCGCTCGGGCATGTAGCCGGTTCGCGCTCGGACCCAGAGGTCGTCGACCTCGCGCCCGGCGATGCGGATGCGCCCGGAGTCCGGCCGAAGGAATCCGAGGAGGCAGGAGAGCAGCGTCGTCTTGCCGGCGCCGTTGGGGCCGATGAGGCCGAGCGTTTCGCCTTGACGGACCTCGAGCGACACGTCGTCCAGCGCGCGGGTCGCGCGGCCGAATCGGCCGTAGGTCTTGGTTACGTTCTCGACCGCGATCACGCCGGGGATGATACAGGGTGGGGGAGCATGTGCGGGATGCGGGATACGGGATGCGAGATGGGGATGCAGGGCCCTGGCTGCCTACGTTTTTTTGGGAATATGTTCTATATTTCCGCGATTTCGGAACGCGGTTTTTCATGATCGAAGCACAGAATCTCTCGAAGCGGTACCCGACGCGCCTGGCTGTGGACGCGGTGACGTTCTCCGTCCGGGAAGGGGAGGTCGTCGGCTTCCTCGGCCCCAACGGCGCCGGCAAGACCACGACCATGCGCATGCTGACCGGTTTCCTTCCGCCCACGTCGGGCTCGGCGCGAGTGGCCGGACAGGATGTCGTGACGCAGTCGAAGGCGGCCCGCGCTTCGATCGGGTACCTGCCGGAGTCGGCCGCGACCTATCCCGAGATGCGCGTGCGCGAGTACCTTGCGTTCCGAGCGCGCCTGGAAGGCGTCGAATCGAGGCAGGTCGGGCCGTGCGTCGAGGAGGCGCTGACCCGGTGCCTGCTCGGCGAAGTGGCCGGTCGCCGCATCGAAAACCTGTCCAAGGGGTTTCGCCAGCGCACGGCTCTGGCAGGAGCGCTGGTGCACCGGCCGCGGGTGCTCATTCTCGACGAGCCCACGATCGGGCTCGATCCCGTCCAGATCATCAAGATCCGCGAGACGATTCGTCAGCTCAGCCGCGACCGCGCGGTGCTGCTTTCGACGCACATCCTGCCGGAGGTCGAGGCCGTGTGCGATCGGGTCTTGATCATCGACCGGGGGCGGATCGTGGCCGAGGGCACACCGACCGAGCTGCGCTCGAAGCTGGCAGGCTCGCCGGTCGTGCACGTGGCATTCAAGGGGAATGTGCCCGCCCGGGAGGTGCTCGCCGGCCTCGCCGGGGTCGCATCGGTCGATATCGAGGACACGCAGGGGGAGACCCGGGCCCGGATCCACTGTGCGAAGAACGCCGACCCCCGCGAGGACGTCTTCCGCCTGGCTGTCGAGAGAGGCTGGGTCCTCCGTGAGCTCTCCCGGGAGGCCCTCACGCTCGAGGACGTATTCGTCCGGCTGACGCGCCACGACGAGGTCGCCGCCGCTCCCGCCGAGCCCGCGGCCGGCGACGGCGAGGTCGCTCCTTCATGAGAAAGCTCTTCGCCATCGTGGGCCGGGAGTGGCGCGCCTACTTCCTCTCGCCCCTCGCCTACGTGATCCTTGCCGCGTTTCTGCTGATGAACGGCTTCATCTTCACGGCCATCGTCAACTTCCTCAACTCACCGACCGCGCCGAAGGGCCAGGCGTTCTCGTTGCTCTTCACGAACACCTACTTCTGGATCTTCAACCTCTTCATCGTGCCGATCATCGCCATGAGGCTGTTCGCGGAGGAGCGCAAGTCCGGAACGCTCGAGGTCCTTCTGACGTCGCCGGTCTCCGAGGCGACGGTCGTATTCGGAAAGTTCATCGGCGCACTCGGATTCTTCCTCACCCTCTGGCTGCCCACGCTCGTCTACGTCGCGATCCTGCGCTGGCAGACACCCATCGACCTCGGCCCCGTCGCTGCGGCCTACCTGGCCGTTACGTTGATCGGCGGGTACTTCCTGTCGGTCGGCATTTTCGCGTCCACGCTGACCAAGAACCAGATCGTCGCCGCGATCTTCACGTTCGCGATGCTGATCCCGATCTTCTCGGGCGGCCTGCTCGAGTCCATGATGAACGACCCGGCCAAGCGCGACGTCTTCGCCTACCTCAACCTCTGGGACCACATGGACGAATTCTCCAAGGGCGTGGTGGACACGCGCCGGCTCGTCTACTACCTCTCCGCCACGGCGTTCTTCCTCTTTCTGACGACCGTTTCGGTGTCGACCAAGAAGGAGACGCCATGAGTGCCCGGTCGGCGCGCGCGGGATCGTCGGCGGCCGCGATTCTGCTCGGCGTGGCGCTGCTCGTGGGCGTCAATTATCTGTCGGCGCGCCACTGGAAACGGGCCGACTGGACAAAGACGCAGATTTACTCGCTCTCGGAGCAAACGAAGAAGATTCTCGCGGGCCTGAAGCAGCCGGTTCGTGTCACCGTCTTCATGACCAACGAGGGCCGCCTCTATCAGCCCGTCCGGGAGATCCTGTCCCGCTACCAGGCCCTGTCCCCGAAAATCGAGGTCGAGTACCTCGATCCGCGCCGCAACCCCGCCCGCGCCGAGGCTCTCGTCAAGGAGTTCGGGATCCGACAGAACACAATCGTGTTTCGCTCGGGCGATCGCAAGAAGTACGTCGAGGAGGACAAACTCGCCGACTTCGACTTCGCGGCGGCAGGGATGGGCGGTGCCCCGAACATCAAGTCCCTGAAGGTCGAAGAGGCCTTCACGTCCGCCATTCTTTCGGTCACCGAGCAGCGTCAACCCCGCGTGTACTTCTCGAAGGGCCACGGCGAAGCGGCGCTCGACTCGGCCGAGCGCGGCCGTGGCTACGCCGATGCGAAGCAACTCCTCGAGCGCGCCAACATGACGGTGGGAACGTGGGATTGCCTCGGCAAGGCCGACCTGCCGTCCGACGCCGACCTGGTCGTCGTCGCCGGTCCGCGCACGGCTTTCCTGGAGCCGGAGGCGGGGGCTCTCGAGAAGTATCTCGCCGGCGGAGGGCGCGCCCTTCTGTTGCTCGATCCGGTCCTGCCGGGCCCGGGTGGCCCGCCGCCGGATCTCGGCTTCGGCGGTCTGCTCGGGAAGTACGGAATCAAGCTCGGCGACGACATCGTCGTGGATCCGGCCAACGCGCTGCCGATGGTCGGGGCGGAGACCGTGCTGGCGAATCGGTACGGCACCCAGCCGATCGTGGCCTCGCTTGCGGCCGAGGGGCTACCGGTCATTTTTCCGCTCGTGCGCTCGGTGACGAAGGCGGAGAAGCTGCCCGAAGGGATCGCCGAGACGATGCTCGTCGAGACCTCGGCCGACGGATGGGGCGAGACGAACCTGAAGCAGCTCGATGCCGGGATCAAGAAGGATCCGAGCGACACGCCGGGGCCCGTTTCCCTCGCCGTTGCGATGGGGCCCGCGGACGAGAAGAAGGCCGATGCGAAGGCTCCGCGACTGGTCGTCGTCGGAAACTCGCGATTTGCGTCCAATGGAGCGCTTTCCAACGGCGCCAACGGAATGTTCTTCGCCAACGCCGTCCACTGGCTGGCGGGCAGCGAGAAGCAGATCGGCATCGCGCCGAAGACGCCGGAGCAGGCCTCCCTCTCGCTGACCGACAGTCAGGTCCGCCGCGTCGGCCTCGCCGCGATCCTGGGGATGCCGGGCCTGGCGATCCTGCTCGGCGTCTGGGTCTGGTACCGGCGCCGGGATTAGTCCGTGTCGCCGAAGAAGCTCCTCGTCCTGACCGCGGTCGTAGCCGCCCTGTTCGGCTTCATCGTCCTTTACGAGCGCAAGATGCCGACGACCGCCGATCGGCAGCTCAAGGGCGATCTTTACTGGGACATCCCGACGGACCGGATCGAGCGCATCGAGCTCGTGCGGGCCGGTGAGAGCCTCGAGTTCCAGCGGGAAGCGACGGCCTGGAAAATGATCCGACCCGAGAAGTACCCGGCCGATTCCTTCGCGGTCAACGGCATCGCCACCGAGCTGGGGGAGTTGAAGCGCGCCGGCGGCGCCGACGCGACCGATGGCCGGCCGGCCGACTACGGGCTCGACAAGCCGGCTGCCCGGGCCACGCTCGTCTGGGCCGATCCCGGCGACCCGAAGTCGAAGAAGACCCGGACTGTCGAGTTCGGCATCGAGATCCCGGGCACGGACGTCGTCGCGGCGCGGGTCGAGGGCACCGAGAAGGTTCTCTTCGTCCCGTCGTCGGTCCTCGCGTCTCTCAAGAAGCACGCCGACGAGTTCGAGAGTCGGGAACTCTTCGGCGGGTCGGCGGCGGACGTGACCCGCGTGGAGATCCTGAGGGGTCGCGGGAGGCTCGTCCTCGTGCGCAAGGACGGGGTCTGGTGGCTCTCAGAGCCGATCGCGGACCTCGCGGACGCGAGCGCGGTCGACCGGCTCGTGGGGCAGTTGACGGCACTGCGCACAAAGGACTTCGTGCACGGGGAGGATCTGGCGGCGATCGGCCTGAATCCTCCGCTCTTTCTCGTGACGCTCGCGGGTCCCAAGGGCGCGCAGACCGTCGTGGACTTCGGCGCCACACGGTCGGACGGAAACACCGTCTATGCGAAGCGGGAGGGCCAGGTCCTGACCGTCGAGCGCGACATCGTGGACGAACTCTCCAAGGAGGCCGTGGCATTCCGGAGCGCGACGCTCCTCGGGTTCCCCCGCGGCGAAGTCTCGGGCCTCGAAGCAACTTTCGGCAAGCGGGCGTATGCCCTCGGCCAGAAGGATGGCGGGTGGATGTTCGAGGGCCGCGCGGTCCTCGCCGCGTCGGCCGACGATGTGATTGCCGCGCTGCTCGATCTCAAGAGCAAGGCGTTTCTGGACGACGCCGAGATGAAGGACCTGGCAGCGCCGCTCGCGACCGTGAGCGTGAAGGTGAAAGCCGGCCGGCCTTGGAGCCTGACGCTCTTCGCGAGGCCGGGGGACTCGGTCGCCCGCGTACTCGGGCGGCCGGGCGGATTCGTCGTCGATCGGGATGCCCCGCAGAAGCTCGAGAACGCCCTGCGTCGCGCCACTGCACCACCAGCGCCGGCAAAGACCGCGAAGCCGTAAACCCGGAGGCCGGGCTCCTGGTCCGAGCTACCGCCTGCCCGTGCGGTGCGGGGGCCTCTTCGAAGCCTCCGCTTCGAGGTCGGCGATGCGTTTCTGGCGCTTGGCCTCTTTGTCGTCGGCAACCTTCGTCTTCTTCTCCTTGGCCTTGGAGAAGCTGGTGGAGAGCGAGAAGAGAAGGCCCTTTCCCTTGGGCGGCTTCGCCCGGCGCGCCGTGGCGCCCCAGAACTTCGTCTTCTTGAAGATGGCCTCGGTAAAGTCCGAGTTGGCGAGGTCCGCGCCCTTCAACTCCGCCCCCGTGAAGTCCGCCCCGATGGCCCGCGCGAATCGCAGGTCGGCGTCCTGGAGGCTCGCTCCCTGGAAGTTCGCCCCGATCAGCAGCGAGCCCGAAAGGTCCGCGTCGAAGCCGCGGCACTCCGAGAAGTCGGCGCGTTTCAGGTTCGCCAGGCGGAAGCTGCCGAGCGAAAGGTCCGCCCGCGAGAAGTTGACGCCTTCGGCCTGGACCTCGGACAGGTCGGCGCCCGAGAAGGAGGCGCCGGCGAAGCTGTAGGGCTTCAGGTTCGCGCGGCGCAGGATCACCTTCGACAGGTCGGCGCCCTGAAAGTTGGCTTTCTCGAACCGGGCCGACCGCAGGTCGACTTCGGTCAGCTTGGCCTCGGCGAAGCTGACGTCCGTGCCGCCGGCGTCCAGAAACACCGCCTTGCGTAAATCCGCTTTGCGCAGTCGGGCGCGATCGAATCCGGCCGCGCTGAAGTTGGTCTCGACGGCCGTGACGAGCTCGAGGTCGGCGTCCGTGAACTCCGCGCGCTCGCAGTCGGCGGCGTTCAGGGACGCCTGACGAAGAATCGCGCCGGCGAAGTTCGCGCGCCGCAGGTCGGCCCCCGTCAGGTCCGCCGTCTTCAGGTTGGCGCCCGAGAAGTTCGCGTTCGGGAAGGAGCCGCTCAGGGCGGCGATGCCCTCGAACACCGCGCGGGAAAGATCCGCTCCGTCGAAGTGCGCGCCGTTCAACTTGACGCCCCGAAAGTTGACGTCCTTGAGGATCGCCCCCGCGAGGTTCGCGCCCGACAGGTCGGCGCCTTCGAGGCGCGTGAGCGACAGATCCGCACCTGCGAAGTCGGCGCCCGAGAGGCCGCAACTCTGCAGCGAGGCCGAGCGCAGGCGAGCGCCCGCGAAAAAGACTTTCGTCAAATCCAGGAAGTCGAGGTCACAGTGCTCCAAGATCGCCCCCGGCGCGGAGGCGCCGGCCCATTTCGTATGGCGCAGAGTCGCGCGCGTGAAATCGGCCCCCGCGAGGTTCGCGCCCGACAGGTCGGCGCGGGTCAGGTCGGCGCGCTTGAGGTCTTTGCCGGAGAGGTCCTTGCCCGACAGGTCGGCGCCGGTCAGATCCGGAGTCACGTTCGCGCTCCGTGCGCGCCACGCGTTCCACTCGGCGGTGAGCAGGAGCCTTCCGTGCTCGGGATTGGCCATCGCCCGGCATTGTAACCGCCCTGCGGGGGAAGCCGCGTTACAATCAGATCGTGAGCACTGCAACAACAGCACCCACTCCGGTCGTCGCACCCAATCGGGCGATGGAGCGGATTCGCAAGGCACTCCTCGGGGGTCATCCGCTCATCTACGTCGTGACCTGGGAGGAGACGCGCGTCGAGCGCCTCGCGCAGCATCTCGCGAAGACCTTCTACGGGGCCCCCTGCCCGTACGGGGTGTGGTCCGTGGTGGAAGGGCTCGTGGTCGACGGCGCTCCCGTGCCCGAAACGCGCGACCCGCTTCGCGCCCTAGAGGCGATCCTCGCCGCCCCGGGCAAGGGGTTCTACCTCCTCAAGGATTTTCCGACCGTCGGCCGGCCCGAGATCGTTCGCCGGCTGCGGGACCTGTACCGCGCACTCAAGGATCGGGGACGGCACGTGCTGCTGGTCTCGCCGCGCCTGGCCATCCCGGAGGACGCGAAGAAGGAGATCTACGTCGTCGAGTACGAGCTGCCCGACGATGGCGAGATCGCGAAGATTCTCGACGGCCATCTGCGCCGTCGCCTCGGAGTCGCCATCGAAGAGGGCGAAATGCGCCGGCTCGCCCTCGCGATGCGCGGATTGACTGCCGACGAGATCGGCCATCTCGCCTCCAAGATCTTCTCCTCGCGCAAGGCCTTCGACGAGGCGGCTTTTCTCGAAGTGCTGAGCGAGAAGGAGCAGATGTCGAAGAAGGAGGGGGTTCTCGAGTTTGTTCCCCCCCGCTTTTCGCTCGACGACGTCGGCGGCTATGCCGTCCTGAAGACCTGGCTGCAGAAGCGGCAGGCGCTGTTCTCCAAGGAAGCGCTTGACGCGGGGATCCCGATTCCCAAGGGCATCCTGCTGATGGGGATCTCGGGATGCGGAAAGAGCCTGTGCGTCAAGACGATCTCGACGCTCTGGAACCTCCCGCTGTTCCGTCTCGACATGAACGCAGTCTTCGGGACCGATAATGCGGAGATGACCTTTCTGCGGGCGCTTCGGGCGGTCGAGTCCGTTTCGCCGGCGGTTCTCTGGATCGACGAGATCGAGATGGGGGTCGGCGGGTACCGCGAGGGGCAGGACGCGTCGATGTCGCGCATCTTCTCGGGCTTCCTGACGTGGATGCAGGAGAAGAGCGCACTGGTCTTCGTCGCCGCAACGGCGAACCGCATCCAGTTGCTCCCGGCCGAGATCATCCGCAAGGGCCGTTTCGACCAGGTGTTCTTCGTCGACCTGCCGAACGAGGAAGAGCGCAAGCAGATCTTCGCGATCCACATGAAGAAGAACCGGGTGGACGTGGCGCTGTTCGACCTGGTGTTCCTGGCGAAGGCCACCACGGGCTGGAACGGCGCCGAGATCGAGCAGGCGGTCGTCTCCGCGGTCGTGGATGCCTACGCCGAGAACCGCACTCTGACCGAGGACGATCTGTATCGGATGATTTCCGCGACAGTGCCCCTGGCCGTCACGATGGAAGAGCAGATCAAGGCAATCCGCAGCTGGGCCCACGAACGAGCCCTCAACGCCTCGGCCAGCTGACCGCTCGCCGAGGACCGCTTGAAGCGGCTCGTTCTCCTCGTTGTCCTGGTCGCAGGCGCTTGGGGCGCGATGCTTCGAGATCGTCCTTGGGCCCCCGTCCGCGTCTCCTAGCGTTTCGCCGACGCCTGGGCGATGGAGGACAACCCGGCCGCCGCCGGGAAAGGGATCCCTCGGCCCTGCGGGCCTCGAGTACGGGATCCCTCGGCCCTGCGGGCCTCGGGCCTGTGGCTCTCGAGTGCGGGATCCCTCGGCCCCGCGGGCCTCGGGCCTGTGGCTCTCGAGTGCGGGATCCCTCGGCCCCGCGGGCCTCGGGATGACGGGCGATGGCGCTTCGCGCTTCGCCCGTCAGTTGCGGCGCGGATCGAGCTCTGCGGGCCGAAAAGGCGCGAGCAGCTCGATGCGGCCCTTCCAGTCGAGCATTCGAGCCACGAGCGTCTCGAAGCGAGCGGGTAGCGAGTCGGTCTCCAGGAGCGACTGCAGCTCCGACGGTGCGTAGCGCAGGCGCAACGCGATCTCCGAGGCGAGCCGCTCGGCGGAGAGTTCCTCGCCCGGCAGGGGAGGCAGAGAGAGCTCGGCGGCAACGTCGGCGAAGAGCGCCGCGGCCGAGTCGCGCACGCGGACCTGCTCGGCGGGCTCGGTGAAGGGCACCGAGCAAACCTCCTCCACCTGCGCGATGCGGTAGGGGTCCGGGGCCGTTTCCGCGACCACACGGAACCGAAAGCGCGCTTCGAGAAGGATGTTGTACCTTCCGTCCTCGAGGGCCTCGGACTCGACGATCTCGCCCGCGCCCCCGATCGGGTAGATACGGGGAGCGCCGGGCGAGGCCTCCCAGCCGGGTTTGAGCATTGCCATGCCGATCGTCCGGTCGCCGTCGAGGGCGTCGGCCACCATCGCGCGATAACGGGGCTCGAAGACGTGGAGCGGCAGAAGCGTCCCGGGCAGCAGCACGACGCCCGGAAGGGGGAAGAGCGGGATGCGGCGGCTCATCCGATGGCGCTCCGTCGAAGGTCCTCGCAGAGAAGTCTACTCCCTGCGGTTCGCCCTCGTCCCCGCCCGAAGCCGCCCTTTCTCCCGCGCGGAGGCCGTGCTAAGTTGCCGCCCCCATGGCGGATCGCAAGGACAGGGTGGCGGAGAGCATCCCCGGAAGGTACTACGTCGATGCCCAGTGCATCGACTGCGACGTATGCCGCGTGACGGCGCCACAGAACTTCCAGCGCAGCGAAGACAGGGGCTATTCCTACGTCTTCCGGCAGCCCGAGGGGCCCGAAGAGGAGGCGCAGTGCCAGGAGGCGATGGACTCGTGTCCGGTCGAGGCAATCGGGAACGACGGGGAATCGTAAATTCGAAATTCGAATTTCGAATTTGGTGCTCCCTACCCCTGCAGACTCTTGAAGTACGCGATCGTCTTCCGGAGCCCGTCTTCCAATTCGACCTTCGGCTCCCAGCCGAGTTTCGTCCGGGCGTTCGTGATGTCGGGCTGACGGACCCTGGGGTCGTCGACCGGCAGAGGCTTGAAGACAATCTCGCTTCGTGTGCCGGTCAAACGCTGGATCGTCTTCGCGAACTCGAGCACCGAGAGCTCGGCCGGGTTGCCGATGTTGGTCGGCTCCGCGACAGAGGATTGGAGCAGGCGATAGATCCCGTCGACCAGGTCCGCCACGTAGCAGAAGGATCGGGTCTGTGAACCGTCTCCGAAGACGGTCATCGGCTCGCCTGACAGGGCCTGACCGATGAGCGCGGGGACGACCCGGCCGTCGCGAGGCCGCATCCGCTCGCCGTAGGTGTTGAAGATACGGACGATGCGGGTGTCCACGCCATGCGTGCGCCGGTACGCCATCGTGATCGCCTCGGCAAACCGCTTGGCCTCGTCGTAGACGCCGCGGGGGCCGATCGGGTTCACGTTTCCCCAGTAGGTCTCGGGCTGCGGGTGGACCAGCGGATCGCCGTAGACCTCGGAGGTCGAGGCGAGCAGGAACCGGGCCTTCTTCTCGAGCGCGAGGCCAAGGGCGTTGTGCGTGCCGAGGGAGCCGACCTTGAGGGTTTGGATCGGCAGCTCGAGGTAGTCGATCGGGGACGCAGGAGAAGCGAAGTGCAGGACGGCGTCGAGGGGCCCGTCTACGAAGATGAACTGCGTCACGTCGTGCCGGACGAACCGGAAGCGTTTCTCGCCCTGCAGGTGGGCGATGTTGCGGGGATTCCCGGTCAACAGGTTGTCCATGGCGATGACCTCGTGGCCTTCGCCGAGGAGGCGGTCGCAGAGATGGCTGCCGAGGAATCCGGCTCCCCCCGTGACGAGAACTCTCATGGCTCCGGCTCCTTCCGTGGGCTCATCCCCGCCCCACGCCGACGTAGTTCCAGCCCGCCGCTTTCATCTCCCGCGGATCGTAGACGTTGCGCAGGTCGATCATGATCTTCGCCCGGAGCAGTCTCGCGAGCCGCTCCATGTCGAGCGCACGGAATTCGTTCCACTCGGTCGCGAGAACGAGGAAGTCGGACCCCTCGGCGCAGTCGTAGGCGTCGCGCGCGCAGTGCAGATCCGGGAAAATGGCCTTCGCGGCGGGCATCGCCGCCGGGTCGAAGGCCCGGACCGAGGCGCCGGCCTTCTGCAGGCCCGCGACCACGGCGAGCGCCGGAGATTCCCGGATGTCGTCGGTCTCCGGCTTGAACGAAAGCCCAAGCATCGCCGCGGTCTTGCCGCGGAGAGGTCCCGCGGCGCCGGCAATCTTCTCGACCATCCGGGCCTTGGTCTCGGCGTTGACGCGCATCGTGGCTTCGATGATGTGGAACGCGTAGCCGTGCTGGCGCGCGAGATCCGCGGCGGCCGCCGTATCCTTGGGAAAGCACGATCCGCCGAAGCCGGGTCCCGGATGGAGGAACTTCGCGCCGATGCGGCGGTCGAGACCCATGCCCTTGGCCACGTCGTGCACGTCGGCGCCCATGAGCTCGCAGAGGCGCGCGACTTCGTTGATGAACGAGATCTTCACGGCGAGGAAGCCGTTGGACGCGTACTTGATGAGCTCCGCGGAGGCCACGCTCGTGATGAGAAACGGGGTCTCGACCAGATAGAGCGGGCTGTAGATCTCCTTCAGGATCTCGATCGCGCGGGGATCGTCGGCGCCGATGATGACGCGGTCGGGGCGCAGGAAGTCGGCGACGGCCGAGCCCTCGCGCAGGAACTCCGGGTTGGACACGACCGAAAATTCGTGCCGGCCGTTCTTCTCCCGGATGATCTGCTCGATCATTCGGCCGGTTCCCGTCGGCACGGTCGATTTCGTGACGACCACCTTGTAGCCGTTCATGTGCTCGGCGATCGCCTCCGCGACCTGCCGGACGAAGGTCAGGTCGGGAGAGCCGTCCGCCTTTGGCGGGGTGCCGACGGCGATGAAAATGGCCAGGGCGTCCTCGATGCCGGACTTCAGGTCGCTCGTGAACCGCAGGCGCCCGGCCCGTGTGTTGCGGGCGACCACCTCTTCGAGGCCCGGCTCGTAGATCGGTATCTCTCCGCGCTGCAAGGCGGCGATTTTCGCCGCGTCCTTGTCGACGCAGACCACGTTCATGCCGAAATCCGCGAGGCAGGCCCCCGTCACGAGCCCCACGTAGCCCGTTCCGACTATGCAGATGTTCATGCGTGCTCTTTCAACTCCGGTTCCCGGCTTCCGGTTCCCGACCGGCGGTACCAGTCGACCGACCGCCGCAGTCCTTCCGCGAGGGTCACCCGCGCCCGAAAACCGAGCAGCCGCTCGGCCTTCTCCACGGCCGCATACGTCACCGGCACGTCGCCCGGCTGTGCCGGTTGCCGGTCGAGACGCGCGCGCCGGCCGGTTGCGGTCGCGAGGGCGGCGACAAGTTCGGCAAGGGTGACCGGGCGGGCCCCCCCGAGATTGAGGATCTCGAAGGGGAACTGCGCCTCCAGGGCCGCCTCGACTCCGTCGGCGATGTCGTCGATGTAGGTGTAGTCGCGGCGCGAGCTCCCGTCGCCGTAGTAGGGGATCGGCGCGTCGGATTCGAGGCATCGGATGAAGCGCGCGATCGCCATCTCCGGGCGCTGGCGGGGCCCATACACCGTGAAGAAGCGCAGGCAGGCGGCGGACAGCCCCCACAGGTGGTGCGCCGCGTAGACCTGGAGCTCTCCCGCCCGCTTGGTCGTCGCGTAGGGCGATATCGGGCGCTCGATGGGATCTTCCTCGGAGAACGGCAGCTTCGAGTTGGTCCCGTAGACCGAGGAGGACGACGCGAAGACAAAACGGGGCTTGCCGTGCGCGGCCGCCGCCTCGAGCAGGTTCCAGGTGGCCACGCAGTTGACCTCTTCGTAGAGAACGGGCTGCGTGAGCGAGGGGCGCACGCCGGCGCGCGCGGCCAGATGGAGGACGCCGTCGAAGCGCTCCTCGGCGAAGAGGCGAAACACGAGAGGGCGGTCGCGGATGTCGCCTTCGACCAGGCGATAGCGCGGATGGTTCGCATGCGGGGCGGCATTGGCGCGCTTGCGGGCCGGATCGTAGAAGTCGTTGAAGTCGTCGAGCACGACGACCCGGTCGCCACGGGCGAGGCGGCGGTCGGCAAGATGCGAGCCGATGAAGCCGGCACCCCCGGTGACGAGAAGCTTCACGGCTGGGACGAAGGCGTCGGCGTCGGGGTCCCGGCGTTCTGTTGCTGGAGCGCCTCCTCGTACTCCTTCTTGATGCCCGACTTCTGGCGATCCTTGATGAGCCAGCGCAGCATCCACGACTCGTTGACGCCGATGACGAGACGGTTGGCTGCATCGTACACGGAGGGATCGTTGATCAACTTGCCGGCTGTCCCCGTGCCATCGTCGAGCTTGCGGGAGATCGAGTCGAGGTGCTCGGCGAAGCTCTTCAGGTTTCCGGTGAAGGACTTGCCGAATTTCGGGTCGTTCAGCAGGATCGCCAGCGTGCCGTCGCCCTTCTCCAGGTTCTCCGTTATCCGGACCAGGCCCTGGGCGGTGAGCGCCAGATTGTCCACCAGGGCGTAGATCTTCTTCTTGCCCTCCGGGTCGGAAAGCAGGGCGGGGATCGCGCCCGATCCCGTTCGCACGCCTTCGTCGATCTTTCCGAGAAGCGACTGCACCGAGCGGATCGCTCCGGCCAGCGACTCGCTCGTCTCCTTACCGTACTTCTCGTCGATCAGCAGCTTTCCCACCAGACCCTGGCCGCTGTCGACTTTCTTGAGGATGGCATTCAGGGAGTGAAGCGTGGCGTTGAAGTTGTTGCCCAGCTGCTGGCTCTCCTGGCTGTTCGACGTGATCGCTCCGAGAAAGCCCTCTCCCTGTTCGGTGCGCCCGAGGATGTTCTTCAGGGACTTGGCGATCGCTCCGAGGTCGGTCAGCAGATCGCCGCTGCCCTCGAGGAACTTCTCGAGGCCCGCGCCGGCCGCCGGAGGAATCTCGCTGCCGATCGGGACCTCCGGCTCGTCGGGCTTTCCTCCCTCGAGCTCGATGTACTTGTCGCCGAGCAGGCCCCGCGTCTTGATGGAGGCCCGCGTGCTCTTGCGGATCATCGGAGCCCAGCGCTTGACCACGTCGTACACGATGCGCACGGTGCGGTCGGCCGGGTCGCCCGAGAGTCTCACCTCGATGACGTTGCCCACGACGACGCCGTTCAAGGACACGTTGTTGCCCGGAATCAGCCCCGAGGCCGAGTCGAAGTGGGTCTCGTACGGAAACTTGCTGCGGAAGAGGTTGGCGCGCTGCCCGATCATGAAGATCCCGATCATCGTCGCGAAGAGCGCGATGAGGACCACGAGCCCGACCCGGAAGCGGCGTCCGACCTGCTGTTCTCCGGCCACCCTCATACTCCTTTCGGCACTGCCTGGAAGACCCCCGTCCCGCACGGGAAGCCCATTGCTCGAAAGTACTCGAGCAGGACGGGATGGCTGTCTCGCGCGGCGTCGTCGAAGCTCCCGACGAACTGAAAGCGCCCCTGGTGGAGGAAGGCCACGCGGTCGGCCACCGTGTGGGCCGCCACGATGTCGTGCGTCACGACGACCGAGGTCGTCTGCAGCCGCTTGTTCATCTCGACGATGAGCTGGGAGATCTTTTCGGAGGAGACGGGGTCGAGGCCGGTGGTCGGCTCATCGTAGAGGATGATCTCGGGTTCGAGCGCGATCGACCGGGCGAGCGCGACCCGCTTGCGCATGCCTCCCGAGAGCTCCGATGGCATCTTTCGCTGGATGCCGGGTAGCCCGACCATCGTCAGCTTCTCGGCCACGATCGCCGCCAGTTCCTCGGGCGATCTGCCGGAGTGCTCCCGCACGGGAAACGCGATGTTCTCCTCGACGTTCATCGAATCGAAGAGCGCGCCGCCCTGGAAGAGCATCGCGACTCGCCGTCGAACGGGGGACAGGGCCTCCTCCGACAGGCCGACGACGGACTCGCCGAAGACGATGACGTCCCCGTCGTCCGGGCGCGTCAGGCCGTTGATGTGGCGCAGCGTCACGCTCTTGCCCGTGCCGGAGGGCCCGAGAATGCACAGCACCTCGCCCCGCCGGATCTTCAGGTTGATCCCGGCGAGGACGTCGCGCCCCGAGTAGCGCTTCCAGACGTTCTTGAACTCGACGATCGTCTCGCCCTCGGGCGCGGCGGCGAGCCCTCGGTCGGTCGAAGCGGCGGCGAGCGTGCTCATCAGAAGGCCAGGAAGAGCTTCGTCAGGAAGAAGTCGGAGACGAGGATGGAGATCGACGCCAGGACGACCGTCCGGGTCGTGGCCCGGCCGACGGCGGCGGCGCCGCCTTCGACCTGAAGACCGTTGTAGCAGCCGATCGCCGCGATCTCGAGGCCGAAGAATATGGTCTTGCCGAGGCCGCTGCCGATGTCCGCGATCGAAAGCTGCTGCCAGATACTGGTGATGTAGTCCTGGGCCGTCATGCGGATTTCGAGGACGGCGATCCCGAGGCCGCCGAGGATGCCGAGCACGTCGGCGATCGCCGTCAGGACCGGCAGCATGAGCACGGTCGCAATCATGCGCGGTGCCACCAGCCTCCGGATGGGGGAGATGGCCATGGAGCGCAGGGCGTCCACCTGCTCGGTCACCGTCATCGAGCCGATCTCCGCGGTGATGCCCGAGCCGACGCGGCCGGCGACCATGAGAGCCGTCAGGATCGGCCCGAGCTCGCGCACGAGAGAAAGGGAGACGATCCGGCCGACGAAGGTCTTGCCACCAAAGGCCTCGAGCGAGTACGCGGTCTGCAGGGCGAGCACGCCGCCGGTCACGAACGCGGTGATACCCGTGATCGAGAGCGACTTGACGCCGAGCTCGTCCATCTGCCTGAGAATTTCCGAGGAGTAGAAGGGGCGGCTGACGCAGGCAGCCAGGGTTTGTCCCACGAGCTCGGCGAGACCTCCGAGGAACTCGAGCGTTTGCGAGCCCTTGCGCCCGAAGCGGTCCACGAAGCGCAGCCATCGCAGGTTGCGGTAGAAGATCGCCGTGGCCGAGGGCTGCTGTTGTGTCGGGGGCATGGGACGGGGCATTTTACGCTGTCGCTTCCCGCCATGTAAATGCCGGAAGCATCGAGACTTGTCGCTTTGGTAGCATCGCCGCCGTGCCGTTTGTCCGTTCGCTCGTCGTCTGGATCGTCATCTGCACGGCGACGATCCTCTTCGGTGTCCCCGCCATTCCGCTGGCTCTCCTGCCTCCGCGCGGAGCCTGGTTCCGGCTTCTCGCGCGCGGCTGGTCGCGGATCATCCTCGCGGCCTCGGGCGTCCGGGTGCGTGTCCTCCATGGCGACCGGCTCGCGAGCGGTCGCAGCCTCGTGATCGCGCCCAATCACGAGAGCTTTTACGACATCCCGGTGCTCTTCTCCGTGCTGCCGATGCCGGTGCGGTTTCTGGCCAAGCGCAACCTCTTCCGTCTGCCGATCCTCGGCTGGTCGATGGCGGCGGCCGGATTCGTTCCCGTCGATCGGGCGGACCGCTCCCGCAGCTTCGCGACGGTCGAGGCGGCCCTCGACGGGTTGCAGAACGGGAGCTCGCTGATCGTCTTTCCCGAGGAGACGCGTACGCTCACCGGTGAGCTCCTGCCGTTCAAGTCGGGCGCCGCGATGCTCGCGCTCAAGGCGGGTCTGCCGCTGCTGCCGCTCGGCATCGCCGGGACATTCCGCATCCAGCGGCGCGGCGGATTCACGATTGCCCGGTCGCACGTGACCGTAGCGGTCGGCGAGCCGATCGAGGCGGCCGCGCAGCCGGCGCAGGACCGCACCGCCCTGACCGGGGCGCTGCGCGAAAGCGTCGCGCGGCTGCGCGAGGAAGCGGCGGCCGACATAGAATCCCGGAGGGAGGAACCATGGGCGCCACGGCGGAATTGACGCAACAGGGAGTCCTGGACGTCCTGCGGACGGTCCGGTTCCCGGGGCTGTCGCGGGACATCGTTTCCTTCGGCTTCGTCAAGGACCTCTCGGTCGGGGGCGGCAACGTGGCGTTTCGCCTCGAGATCATGACCGAGTCCGCCGCCGCGGCCGAAGAGATCCGGCGCGACGCGACCGAGAAGTTACGCAGCCTCCCGGGCGTGTCCGCCGTGACGATCCGCCTCGAAGTGAAGGCGCCGGCCCCGGCCCCGCCCCGGCCCGGTGGCGCCGCGCCGGGGGCCGTGCCGATCCTCAAGGACGTCCGATTCAAGATCGCGGTGGCCTCCGGAAAGGGCGGCGTCGGCAAGTCGACGGTCGCGGCCAACCTCGCCCTCGCCCTCGAGCGCGTGGGATGGCGGGTGGGCCTGATGGACTCCGACATCTACGGCCCCTCCCAGCAGATGATGATGGGGATCGACGAGAAGCCCTACATCAACGAGTCCAACCAGATCGTGCCGATCGAGCGCTACGGCGTGAAGGTGATGTCGCTCGGCTTCCTGATGGACGTGGACCAGCCCGTCATCTGGCGCGGCCCGATGGTGATGAAGGCGGTCGAACAGTTTCTGCAGGATGTCGCGTGGGGAGCGCTGGATGCCCTCGTGATCGACCTGCCGCCGGGAACCGGCGATGCCCAGCTCACTCTGACGCAGAAGATTCATCTCTCGGGCGCGGTCATCGTCACCACACCCCAGGACGTGTCGCTCATCGACGCCCGCAAGGGCCTCGCCATGTTCCAGAAGGTGAACGTTCCCGTTCTCGGTATCGTCGAGAACATGTCCTATTACCTCTGCCCGCAGTGCGGGCACCGGGACGAGATCTTCAAGCACGGCGGGGGCCGTCGGACCGCGTCCGAGCTCCAGGTTCCATTTCTCGGGGAGATCCCGCTCGACCCGAAGGTTGCGCTGGGCGGCGACTCGGGGCGCCCGATCGTTGCCGGCGAGCCGGGGTCCCCGGTCACGGAGGCGTATCTCCGGATCGCCGACACGATCGTCAAGGGGCTCCATGGGTAGGACCATCGACTCTCGGCTCTAGACGCGTCATGGCGGCAACGATCGAGCTCGCGAAGGTCGACATCACGCGGTTGCACGTGGACGCGATCGTCAACGCCGCCAACGAGGCCCTGCAACTCGGCTCGGGCGTGGCGGGGGCGATCCGCGTCAACGGCGGCCCCACGATCCAGGAGCAGTGCGACGAGATCGGCACGTGCGCCGTCGGGCAGGCGGTGGTCACGAAGGCCGGGAAGCTGCCGGCGAAGTGGGTCATCCACGCGGTCGGCCCGGTCTGGAAGGGAGGCAGCTACGGCGAAGAGATGCTACTGGCGTCCGCGGTGCTGCAGGCCCTGCGCCGGGCCGAGGACATCGGGGCGACGTCGGTGGCAATGCCGGCGATCTCGACGGGCGTCTTCGGGTTCCCGCTCGAGATGGCCGCCGAGATCACCGTGGCGGCGGCCCGCTCGTTCGCGCCCGGCGCGGAGTACGTCGCAAAGATCGTGTTCTGCCTGCTGGACGAGGCCGTCTACGATGCGTTCGCCCATGCGCTGGCCGGGCCGAATCCATAAGCGCTCACTTATGCATTTCCCGTCCTGATCCCACCCGCCGTGCTCCCGGCCGTCGCCCTCCTCCTCGCGCTCGGTTCGGCTCCGGCGCCGCTCTCCTCCGCCGACGTGTCGAAGCTCCAGGCCGCCCGCAACGTCGGCCTCGCGGCCCTCGAGGAGGACAATCTGGCCGAGGCCTCGCGGCGCTTCGCGACGGTCCGCCAGCTCGCGCCGGCGGACCCGCTCGGCTGGGCCGACGGAGCCGTGGCGGCGATGCGGAGCAAAGACCTCGCGGCCGCCGAGCGGCTTCTCGCGGAGGCGCTGCGCCTGGCGCCCGGCGACGCACGGGTGCTCGCCCTCGAGGCGACGCGGCGCGAGCTCTCTGGCGACGTGGCAGGAGCCGTCGCGTTCTTCGACAGGGCGGCGACTGCCGCGCCGCGGGACATCGGCGCCCGCTGGAACGCGGCGCGCCTCCAGGCGGCCGGCGGCGAGGAGGGCCGCGCCGCCGCAATCCGGAGCCTCGACGCCGCGCTGACCGAAGCCCCCGCCAACCTGTTCCTTCTCGTCCGCCTCGGCGAACTCCTGCGCCTCGAGGCAGACACGGCTCAGGCCATCGCCGTTTCGGACCGCCTCGCCACGCTCGTCTCCGGTGAAGGGAAGCTCGACCAGGCGCTCGCCGACGGAAGGCAGGCGCTGCTCGGCGGCGAGGCCCGCGCGGCGTCGCTCAAGTACCGGATGGCGGAAAACATTCTGCGAACGGTGCCCCGCTACCAGCAGGCGCGCCGCGACGTCGAGCCCGGCGTGGTGGGGTTGCCGCTGGAGGGCTGGGGCCCGGCGATTGCCGCCGCCGCGCGGGCACGCGCCGCCGGTCCGATCCCGGTGTCCTTCGCGCTCCACCCGGACTCGGGGCTTTCCGGTGTCGCCGGCGCGGCGGCCGTGCGGGTGACGGGGAAAGACGCGCGCGATCTCGTCTTCGCCGGGGAGGCGGGGCTGCGCGTGGCGGCGGACGGTACGGCCGGTTACCGTCTCGGTGCGGCGATCCCGGGCTCCGCGTCGACGGACGTCGCGGTGGCCGACGTCACGAACGCCGGCCAGCTCGACTTGGTCACGCCCGGCGCGCTCTGGGTCCGGGACGGCGAGGCGTATCGCAAGACTCCCATCGCTCCCGGCGACCGGGTGCTCCCGTTCGACGTCGATGCCGACGGCGATCTCGATCTCTACGTGTCCTCGAAGTCCGGGGATCGGCTGCTCCGCAACAATCTCGACGGGACCTGGACGGACGTCACTGCGGCTTCAGGGCTTCCCGCCGGCGTCGCCTCGCGTCTTGCCGTCGCCGCCGACTTCGACCGCGACGGCGACGTGGACCTCCTTCTCGCACAGCCGGAGGGCGGCTTCGTCCTCTACGACAACCTGCGGGGCGGGCGCCTGGCCGAGCGGGACGCTGGCCTTCCCCGGACCGGCGGCATCCGGGGTGCGGTGGCGGGGGACGTCAACGGTGACGGGAGGATCGACCTCGTGTGGACGAGCGACGCGGGCGCGTTCGTCGCCCTCAACCGTGGCGACGGGACGTTCCTTCCAGCCCATCCGGTCGGACCGGGAACGGCGCCCCTGCTCTTCGACTACGACAATGACGGGGCCCTCGATCTCTTTCTGGCTAATCCCTCGGGCCCGTCCGCCCTGTACCGCAACGACGGGGCCGGCACCTTCACGGCCGCCACGGTCGGCCCGCTGCCCGCTGCCCGCGACGCGGAGGCCGTCGATTTCGACGGAGATGGCGACCTCGATCTCGTACTCGTCACGCCCGCGGGAGGCGCTGCGCTCTACGAGAACCGGGGGGGCAACGCCAACGGATGGCTGGACGTGGCGCTGGAAGGCCTGCCGACCGGCTCGGCGAAGGTCAATCGCCTCGGGTACGGGTCGGAGATCGAGGGCAAGGCGCAAGAACTCTACGTCTACCGCGTTGCGTCGCGGCCGGTCACGCGGCTCGGCCTCGGGCCCCGGCGCAGGGTCGACGTCCTGCGGGTCGTGTGGACCAACGGCGTCCCGCAGAACGCCCTCGATCCGACGGTCAAGACGGTCTTGCGCGAGATCCAGCAGCTCAAGGGCTCATGCCCGTTCCTCTACGCGTTCGATGGGGAGCGCTGGCACTTTGTCACCGACGTGCTCGGCCGCGCTCCGGCGGGCCTCCTCTTCGACGGGGTGCACCAGGCGGCGGCCGACACGCGGGAATGGCTCGTCGTCCCGGGCGGGATCTTGAGACCGGCAGCCGGGGCGCTCACGCTCGATTTGACCGAGGAGCTCTGGGAGACGGCCTACCTCGATCTGGCCGAGCTTTCCGCGGTGGATCATCCGTCCGGAGTTTCCCTGGTCGCGAACGAGAAGATGGTGCCGCCTCCATTTCCCCCCAAGGCGATCCTCACCGTCGCACGGCCGCTCACGCCGTCGGCGATCGACGGCCAGGGGCGCGATCGGACCGCGGAGATCGCGGCAGAGGACGGCAACTATCTGGCCGGCTTCGCCTCGACACGTTACCAGGGGCTCGTCGAGCCGCACGAGCTCGTCCTCGAGCTTCCCGAGGCGCGTGCCGCGTCCCGGGTCATGCTCTACCTGACGGGCTGGATCTTCTACGCGGACACGTCGATCAACGTGTCGCTGTCGCAGCGCAAGGATCTCGCTGCCTCGGCTCCGGTCCTCGAGGTTCCCGACGGACACGGAGGATGGAAGGTCGCCATCGCGTCCATGGGCTATCCGGCGGGAAAGACCAAGACCGTGCCCGTGGATCTCTCCGAGGTCCTCGACCGATCCGACCCTCGCGTGCGCATTCGCACGAATTTCGCGATCTACTGGGACCGCATCGCCTACACCGTCGACGAACCACTCGCGCCGATGCGCCGAACTTTTGTGCCTCTGCGGTCGGCCGAGCTCTTCTTCCGGGGGTTCTCGCGCATGATGCGCGAGTCGCCCGACGGCCCGCAGGTCTTCGTGCATGACGACGTCTCGCGGCAGCCCCGCTGGGCCGACATGGCGGGCTTCTACACCCGGTTCGGGAACGTCCGGGACCTCCTGGCGGCGGCCGACGATCGCTATGTCGTGATGAAGGGCGGCGACGCCGTGAGGCTCGCGTTCGACGCCGCGCCGCTGCCGCCGCTGGCCGAGGGCTGGGTGCGCGATTACGTGATCGTGCTCGATGGCTGGGACAAGGACGCCGACAAGAACACGGTCGCGGGCCAGAGCGTCCTGCCACTCCCGTTTCACGGCATGGACGACGGGCGCTACGGCGAGCTCGTGTTTCCGGAGAGCGAGGCGCACCGCGTCTTCGTGCGCGAGTACCTCACCCGACCCGGAGGGCCCGAGGAGTTCATCGAGGCGGTCCGCGAGAGCAAAGAGTGAGAAGAGGGCTCGCGGCGGCGCTCGCAGGCGCCGCCCTCGGCTTCATGGGGGCCTCCACGGAGAAGGCCGGGGTCTTCCGCGACGTGACGCGAGCCTCGGGCGTGGATATGCGCGTCGGCTCGGACCTGATGCGGCTCAAGCTGATCGCGACGATGATCGGCGGCTGCGCGGTCGGCGACTACGACGGCGACGGCCGGCCCGATCTCTACGTCACGAACTCGGTGGCGCGCTGGGGCAAGCCGAACGACGACCACTGCGGCCGGCTCTTTCACAACGTGGGCGGCGGGCGGTTCGAAGACGTCACTCGGAAAGCCGGGATTCATGCCTGCGGTCTCGGCATGGGCGCCTTCTGGGCCGACCTCGACGGCGACGGCAGGCTCGACCTGTACCTGACCAACGTCGGCCCGAACGCCGTGTGGTGGAACCGTGGCGACGGCACCTTCGAAGAGGGGCGTGAGACGGGCCTCGAGGATCCGCTCTTCTCGGCCGGCGCCGCGTTTCTCGACTACGACGGCGACGGACGACTCGACGTCGCGGTTGCAAACTACCTCGACTCGACTCCCGAATGGGAAGCCGCCCAGAAGCAGTTCGAGCTGCGCGTGCCGGAAGACTACATGGGCCAGCCCTCGCACCTTTTTCGCAACCTCGGGGGGCGCAAGTTCCGCGACGTGACGAAGGAGGCCGGGCTCTCCGTGCCGCCTTCCGAGACCAAGACGCTCTCGATCGCCGTTCTCGACTACGACGGGGACGGCCGGCCGGACCTCTACTTCGTCAACGATCGCGTGACGAACCGGCTCTTCCGAAATCGGGGGGAGGGACGGTTCGAGGAGGTCACGAAGGAGACGGGGGCCGGCGTGCTCGGGGAGCGTCCGCGCGCAGGCATGGGGGTAGCGGTCGGGGACCCTTTCGGCGAAGGGCGCGACAGCGTCTTCGTCACGAACTTCGGCACCGAGCCGAACAGCCTCTACCGCAACGTGGACGGAGCGCTCTTCGAGGATGCGGGCAAGGCGTCCGGCGTGGCCGATCTCGGCTTGCCGTACGTGCGGTGGGGCACGCACTTCGCCGACTTCGACAACGACGGCTGGCTCGACCTGTACGCGGTGTCCGGGCACCTCGCGCCGCGGATCGTGCGGGCGCTCGGGCACTACAAGAGCGGCGAGGCGGCCTATGTCGAGGCGGGGGACCGCGGCTTTGCGCAGCGCGCGGTGCTGATGAAGAACCTCGGCGCCGGGCGCTTCGCGGAGTGGGCCGAGGCGGGCGATCTCGTCCGCGGGCGCATGGTGGCGCGCGGCAGCGCCGTGGCAGATCTCGACGGAGACGGCGGGCTCGATCTCGTCGTCGTGGACGTGGATGGGCGAACGCGGATTTTTCGCAACGAGATTGGCGGCCGCCAGAGCTGGATCGCAATCGAGCCGAGGCCCGGGCCGGACGGAGCAACGGCGATCGGGACGCAGGTGCGCGTCACGGCGGGCGGTAGAACCCAGACGCAGACTTTTCGTGTCTCGCCGTCGTACGCGTCGGGCTCCCTGGTGCCGCTCCACTTCGGCCTGGGAGCTGCGGAAAGGGCCGACGCGATCGAGGTGCGCTGGCCAGACGGCCGAACGCAGGCATTTTCCGACGTGGCCGCGCGCAAGTCGTATGCGCTGCACCCGGGTGAAGCGTTGAGTCCCGTACGGACTCCCTGATCGGTCCGGCCCTCACTCGGCAAGGGGATCCCGTACCTCCGGAAGAGACTGCGGAGCTCCTGCCGGCGTTGCGGACCTGGGAGTACCACAACGCGCTGGCGGGCAGAACCTATGGACGGAAAGCCGGAAGCCGGAACCCCGCGGCGGAGAGGGCGACGCCGGCCCAGAGTTTCATGAGCGGTGGATGCTCGGGGTCGAGGCGGAAGTCCGCCGTGCGCACGTCGGACACGCCAGCGACGACGTGGTAAGGCTCGTCGATCGTGAAGCCATCGAGGCGCGTTGCGATCGCCGATCGCAGGACCGCGAGCCCGATCAGGATTGCGAGCACGACCCAGGAGAACGGCGTTGAGGGAGTTGGAGCGTACGGCCGGGCCGGCGAGTCCATTGCCGAAAAGATTATCAGGCGGCCCGAGGTGTCGTTCTATGATCTCGATCTAGCGAGCATGATCCCCATCGGCGACGACGATTCCGACCGGCGGACCGCGCCGTTCGTCACGTGGCTGCTGATCGCGGCGAACGTCTTCGTGTTCGTCGCCCTCCAGGGCCTGGGTCGCAACGAGCGGTTCACGATGGCGTTCGCAACGGTGCCGGCCGAGATCTTGACCGGCCACGACATCGCGCAGCCCATACCGATCCGCGACGACTATGGCCGGGCGGTCGGCTCGATCGACCTTCAGCCGACGCCCATCCCGGTCTACCTGACGCTCGTGACCGCGATGTTCCTGCACGCCGGCCTCGCCCACCTCTTCGGCAACATGCTCTATCTCTGGATCTTCGGCGACAACCTTGAGGACGCGCTCGGCCATGGACGGTTTCTCGTCTTCTACCTGACGACCGGCATCCTCGCGGGCCTGGCCCACGTAACGGTCACGGCGATGGTTGGCGGCAACGCCCTCATACCTTGCCTCGGCGCCTCGGGAGCGATCTCGGGCGTGCTCGGGGGATACATCGTGCTCTTCCCGGGGCGGCGTGTGCGCGTGATCTGGCTCTACTCGGTGCTGGAGGTCCCCGCGCTCGTCGTCATCGGGATCTGGTTTCTCTTTCAGCTCTTCAGCGGTGTGGGGGCCGCCGGCGCGGGGGGCGGCGTCGCGTACGGCGCACATGTCGGCGGCTTCGTCGCGGGGCTCGTACTGGTGCGACCCTTCGGAGGCGATCGCCGTCCGGCCTACGGGCGGGCCTGAAGACGGCGAGCCCACCCGGTCATAGCCCTTTCTCGAACACCCTCTGGGTCTTGAGGTCCCGATAGCCGGCGCGCCGGTAGAAACCGTGCGCTCGCTCGCGGACGACACTGGACCGGACGCGGATGATCGCGCAGCCTCTGCTCCGGGCCCAGGACTCCGCCGCCTCGACGAGCTGCTTGCCGATTCCTCGGCCCCGCAGCGCCGCATCGACGACCAGGCCGGCGATCTCAGCCTGGACCGGGGACTCGAAGATGCGGGTCAGGCTGACCTGGATCCACCCCGCGGGAACTCCCTGGCAGACGGCGACGAGCAGTCCGTGGTCGGGATGATCCGAGATCCGCGCGAAGCTCTCCCTTGCCTCGCCGGACGTCATGGGGTAGCCGAGCTCGGTCGAGAGGGCGGCCAGGCGCGGGCAGTCTTCGGCGATCGCCTCCCGGATTGCGACGGGCGGGGTGGTCTGTGCCGACCCCTGTGGCTCGGAGGCGCTCATGCTTACTTCGGAAGCAGGCTGCTGGCACGTCGCACGCGCTCGTGCAGGACGTAGTCGAAGAGCTCGTCGAACCCCTCCGGATCGTGGTCGCCGAGCCCCCGGAGCCGAAACCTCAGGGTCCGGGGGTCGAGCCAGCGAACGGCCTCGGCGTACACGCGACGGTTCTTTTCGCGCTCGGGCATCGGACCGAAGGCGAGGGTCAGCTCTGCGCCGAGATCGACCGACTCACCCGGCCGCCCCGGGAAGAACACGCGCAGAGTCGATCTGTCGCTGTTTGTGCGATCGGTCAGGGCGAGGGCGTTGCCGTCGGGCGCCCAAAGAACCGACGCGGATCGTCCGATCGGAGAGAGCTGCGTCGTCCGGCTCGTGGCGAGGTCCTCGAGCTCGAGTGCGGGGGGACCGGCGCCGGCCCCCGCTGCGACCACGGCGTAGCGTCCCGTCGGGTCCGGCGCGCGGGAGGCGGGCGGAAAGGAAACCGCATCGGCCGACGCCGCTACAGGGGGAGCGGGCCCGGCGAGTGTCGCCGTCGCGGGCGGAGCCAGCGGAGTCGCGAGTGGCGCCGGCGTCTTTTCCGGGCTCGGCGTAGCCGCGGCCGGGGCCCCGTGGAGTCCCGTTCCGAGCTCCAGCAGCCAGCCCCCGGTTGGCGCGGCGGGATACGTGCTGACTCCCAGAACGATGTCGGTGCCGGCGGGCGCTCTCAGCGTCTCGATGGTATCGCCATAGGCGTCGAGAATGGTTCCGAGGACGCTTCCCTCGTGAACGCGGTCGCAGGGCTTGACCGCCGCGTCGAAGAAGCCCCCGCGGCCGTTGGTGACGATCCGATAACCCGTGACGAGGGTGTACGAAGAGAGTTGCGTCGGGTCGCCCTTCAGCACGCCCACTTTGCGCAGGAAGCTGCGCACCGCGTCCGCCTGCAGGCGCAGGTCCGCCGGGTCGAGCGGTTGACCGCCTCCGACCTCGAGCAGGAACCCCGGAATCCCCGCGGCGCTGAAGTTCGTCACCGCGTCGTGCGCGAAGATCTTCTCGGTGTCGCGCCACAACATGGTCACTCCAAAGCCGCGGGCGAGCTCGTCGTAGCGGGCCTCGGGCACGCCGCCGGTCAGCGAGTAGAAGACGAAGGGACACTGGCGAAAGCGGTCACCCCCGGTATGCAGATCGATGAAGTAGTTCGCCACGCGCCGCACCTCGGCCGTGACCGCGGCCGCGATCCGCTCGGTCGTGAACCGTTCACGGCCGGGGAACGCGTCCCCCATGTCCGCGAGGTCGTCGAGGCTCGGGTTGACGCGCTGGAGGGCGCGGAAGGCCGGGGGATTCGTGATCATCACCGCCACGACCGTTCCGGACATCGCCGAAGGATCGAGGGTGCGCACGACGTCCTGGAGGGCCCGCGGTCCCCCGTATTCGTCGCCGTGAGCGCTCGCCTCCACCCAGACCACGGGTCCGGACCTGGCGCCCGTGACGATCGCCACGGGCAGCGTGGCAGGCGTTCCGTCGGCGTCCTCGGCGACCCGGAGGGACCCGCGAACCGTTCGGCCGGCGACGCCGTGGGCCGTGCCCACCTCGACGGGCTTGCTCTCGGGCGGCGCGACGCCGGTCCCCATCGCAAAAGCGGGCGTCAGAAAGACCGCCAGAACGATGGACATTGCAATGGCGTTCATGCGATCGGCGCCGCCCATCCTATCGCCTCGGCCGGTCGCCCGCCCTGAGCCGCCGGAGCGCCGCCGCGCCCGAAGGAACGTCAGCAGGGAAGTCCGGGTCAGGGGGTCGCGGACTCTTGCACCGTCAGGCGGGCTCCCCCCGCAACGTCGGGCAGTGTTTGCGTCCGGCCGTCGGGCCAGCGGATCTCGAGGGTGTCGATCTTCCCGGCGTCGCCGAGGCCGAAGGTGAGGGTCTTCTCGGAGGCAGACAGGTAGGACTGGCCTCCCGAGACCTGCTGAGAAAGAGTGCGTCCGCCGATCGTCGCCGTCACGCGTGCGCCGACGGCGTCCCGGTTGGAGCGGCCGGAGCCCGCCAGGCGCACGCGGACGCTCTTCCCGGGCGCGTCGGTGGGGTTGAGATACACGCGCGCCGGGCCGCCGTTCTCGACGAGGATGAGGTCGAGATCGCCGTCGCCGTCGAGGTCGGCGTACGCGGCGCCACGGGCGACCAGAGGTTGCGTGAGGTCGCCCGATCCTTCGCCGAGCGGCGTGAAGCGTCCTTCACCCGCGTTGCGGTACAGGATGGGCGCCTGGCGGTAGGCGACGTCTTTCTGGACCTCCTGCACGGTCGGCTCGACGTGGCCGTTCGCGAGCAGGAGATCCATCCGTCCGTCGAGATCGGCGTCGAAGAAGAGAACGCCGAAGGTCAGATCCAGAAACGACGTCGGGCCTACTCCGCTCTTCGGCGACTCGTCCAGGAAGACCTCGCCCGAGTCCGTCCAGTACAGCGATTTCAGCTCGTTCGAGAAGTTGCCGATCGCGACCGTCGAGCCCTTGCCGTTCATCGTGTCCGCCCAGGCCGCGCCCATGGCTCCGCGCGAGCGGCCGGCCTCGTCGACCGCGATGCCCGTCGGAATCGCCACGTCCTCAAACGTCCCGTCACCGCGATTTCGAAAGAGGTTGTTTGGAGCCGTGTCGTTGGCGACGAGAAGATCCACGCGGCCGTCGCCGTCGAAATCCCAGGGTGCCACGCCGAGAGCTTTCTGGTTCCCGCTCTCGAGGCCGGCCCTGCGCGTGACGTCCTCGAAGCGCCCATTGCCGAGATTGCGATAGAGATGCGAGGAAACCCCCGGGTAGCGCTCGGGCGTGCAGTAGGACTTGGTCTTGCCGTCGAGGGTGCAGAAGAGGTCCCTGGCCGGGCTCCAGTCGACGTACCGCCCGACATAGAGATCGAGGAGGCCGTCGCCGTCGTAGTCGAACCAGGCCGAGGACGTTCCCCAGCCGGAGTCGGCCACACCCGCACGCCGGGAGACCTCCTCGAAGCGGCCGCCGCGATTGTGGAAGAGCAGATTCCCCCCGAGGCCGGTGACGTAGATGTCGTCGCGCCCGTCGTTGTCGTAGTCGCCGACGGACGCGCCCATTCCGTAGAAGACGCGTTCGAGTCCGGCCTCGCGCGTGACGTTGCGAAAGTGGGGCACTCCTGCGGCGTCGTTGCCCTCGTTGCGGTAGAGGGCGAGCGAGGATGTCTGCGTCCGGGCCCGCGGATCACCGGGCCAGTAGGATCCGGAGACGAAGAGCAGGTCCGGCCGGCCGTCGCCGTCGTAGTCGAGAACGCCCACGCCGCCTCCCATCGTCTCGGGCATCCACTTCTTGCCCTGCGCGCCGGTCACGTGGACGAAATCGACGCCGAGCGCCGTAGCCTTCTCGGCGTAGCGGATTGCGGGCGGCGGCGTCGGCGCGGGAGTGGGCGGGGGCGCGATGGACGCCTTCTCCGCGCGGCGGCAGCCGAGCGCGACGCAGAGAAGAATCGTGAGCTTCTGCAGGCGCCGCACGGCGCCGTAGTCTAGCCTCTCGGCGCGCCGGCCGCAGTCCGCCTTCGCGAGAGGCCGGGCGACGTCGGGGCTCCGAATGTCTCTTCGATCCTCGCGTGCCCTGGATGGCCCCCTCATTCAAGTCGATCCGGCCCGACCGTGCCTCGCCAGGTCAATCCGGAACCGATGACAGGCGCGGGGTGGCCGGCGTCGATGGCGGATGCGCGGTGGCGTAGGACCACTGATCGTGCTCGCTCGGTACGGGAGGATGTTGCTTCGTGAGGTAGCTGCCGTCGGTCTGGTATCCCTTCGGGCCGATAGTGGCGACCCAGTCCGGCACGACGGCGGGCGGCGGCGCGGCCTCGCCGTGGACGTGGGTGGGCAATGACTCGCGGTTGGCCCACGGATTGGCCAGGCGGAAGTTCCCGGCGATAGCGCGGATCGACTCGTCGTCCTTGTACTTGCGGTAGGCGGCGTCCTCGCGGTCGGCGCTCTTGCGGTCGCCCGCCGCGCGGTAAATGCGCATGAGATTGTAGTGGGCGTTCAAGTCCTCGGCGTCGATCGCGAGCGTCTTCTGGTACGCGGCAATCGCCTCCGGGAACTTGCCGTCGAGCCAGTAGACGAGCCCGAGGTTGTTCCAGGCCACCCGGTCCAGGGGAAACTTCTCGAGAACGGCCTTCAAGTCGGTCTCGGCGTCGGCGAGCCGCCCTTCGTCCTTCGCCACGGTGGCGCGGAAGAACGCCGTTTTGCCCCAGCCGGGCCGGCGCTTCTCCGCCTCGGCCAGCGACGCCTTCGCGTCCGCGAGCCTTCCCTCGGCGATCTCGGCGCGCGCGCGGTTGAGCGGTCCGTCCGGCTCGTCCGGAGCGAGCTCGGCGACCCTCGTCCAGGCCCGCGAGGCGCCCTTGAGATCGCCCTGCTGAAAGAGGCCGATGCCGTAGTCGTTCCAGCGCAGCCAGGCAGGATCAGAATTGCCGCGTGCCGCGGCGGATGCGGGATGCGGGACGCGGGATCCGGCCACGGGGAGGACGACCGTGTCGCTGGCGAGCGTCGTGACCGGAAGGGACGGATGGGCGGCTCCGAGCGAGAAGGTCGTGTAGTCGCGCGAGAACTTCCGGTAGTGCGTTCCGGCGGTGAGCCTGATGCCTCCCCTCGCATCCCTGGGTACCGTGACCCGGTAGTGCACGGTGCGCGCGGCACCCGGGCCGATGCCGTTGTTGTAGAGGGGGAGACGGATGTCCTGGGGCTGGCGCCGGTCCATGTGCTCGCCGTTCTCGTCGATGACGAGCGTTTCGAGCCGGTCCGCGCCGGCGTCGAGGCGACCGGCCGCGTCGAGCACGCCGCTCTCGAAGAATTTACGAGACGCGTCCGTCCCTTCGAGCGAGACCCAGGTCTCGTTGGAGTCGGACGTGCCGTTGGTATAGGGATGTCCCACGCCGCGCGTGCGGATGACGACCTCGACGTCCAGCGTTTCGCCCGGGCGGACCTCCGGAAGCGGGTCTCCGAGCACGGAGATATCGTCCCCGCGCCGGATCGCGAAGATATCGACGGTCAGGACCTTGTTCTCGAGAAAGTCCTGGATCTTCTTCTGGGTCTCGTGGTCGCCCCGGATGAAGGGAAGGGCGGTGTTGGCCGCCGGAAAGACATGGTCGTGCAGGAATCCCTTCTTGTTGCCGAACTCGTCGGAGCGGTAGTCCGGCAGGTGGCAGTCGCGGCAGGCTTTCGGCCTGGGCGGATCGTAGAAGGATCGAACCGCTCGGCCCGAGACGCCCGAGTCGTACCAGGTGTCGTAGTGATTCTGGCCGCGCATCCAGCGGTAGCCGTTCAAGGCCGGGATGAGGGCCACCTTGTGGCACGTCGAACAGAACTCGGGAGTACGCATGAACGGCTTCAGGAAGGTCTTGCGATGGAGCGAGGGCTCCATGCGGATGAGAAGACGGTTGACGGCCTGCAGCGCCCGGTTGTCGGAAAACGCGAACGGGTACTGCTTGGACTCTTCGATCACGTACGCACCGTTGCCGTGCACGTCCTTGACCTCGGCGATCGAATGGCAGGACATGCAGGTCAGGCCCTGCTGTGCCTCCCAGGAGTCGTAGGAGAAGGACGCCTGCGTCGCCTTGCCCATCTTTCCGGTGAAGAGGACGACCGGGTCGTGGCAACCCGAGCACCACTTGGTCCTCTCGCGGCCGACCTGATCGGCCATGAGCTCGACGCTCTTGCGGTAGAACGGATTGTTGAACGACGAAAAGCGGTGGGCCGAGCGCTCCCACTGGTGGAACGAGTCGGGGTGGCACTGCTGGCAGTATGCGTTGGCGGCGAGCTTCTTCCCGTCGAGGAGGCCCTGATCGAACGTCTCGCTCGAGGCCGGGTAGAAGACGGTGTCGCCGTCGACGTTGACGATGCGCCTGGGCGGCTTTTCCAGCCTCGCGACGACCGCCATGACGCCCAGGAAAGCGGCAACGGCGCCTCCCCAGGCGAAGAGTCGCCGAAACTGGAGCTTGTGGACGTGCGCGCGGCGATGCAGGATGAACGCCACGAGGGCGAGCGGCACGGCGCCGACGTGCGCGAGCCAGACCGCCCGATTGTTGAGGGTGGCTCCCCGGAAAGTCATGAAGGCGCCCGTTCCGACGCAGACGATCGCCAGCGTGAAGATCGCCAGCCCCGCGTACTTGGCCCGTTTGTTCCACATCCGGATCATGCGTTTCGCGTGGGTGACGGCGAACACGAAAAACGGGATCGCGATGAGGACCCCGAGCGTCAGGTGCGTCAGGAGCATCGCGTAGAAGAAGCTCGTGTCGCGGGTGAAGGCCGCGATGTAGATGGAGTTGGCGGCCATCAGGCCGAGCGGAATGAGCAGAAGCCGGTAGAGGCGTCGCTGCCAGGGCTGCAGGACGCCCGCCGGCCGGGCGGAAGGGGAGGTCTCCGAGGACATCAGCCGGGTATTCTAGATCGCCGCCTTTCGGCTAGGGCTCTTTCTGGGCCGGGATGTAGATCGCATCGCCGGAAATGTTGTCGATCGAAGTTCCGTACGCGAGCACTCGGCCGGATCCGGCCGTGACCGTGAACCTCAAGTACACGTTGTCGGCGCCCGCGGAGCCCACGAGGTCGGCCACGCTCGTCTGGAACGACTGGCCGGCGCGGACGGCGTAGGCCCGCGCCCCGAGGTCGGCGCCCGTGTCGCCGCTGCGAGCGGTGACGAGGACCGTGGCGTCGGCACCCCCGACCTCCGCGAATCCGAAATTGGATCGGTAGCCCTGAGCCGAGCTCCTCTGGTCGAGCTGGATCACGGTGGCGGTGCCGTCGCCCGCGCCGATGGCCGCGGCGGCGTCGACCCCCGCGATCGAGAAGCCGAAGGTGCCGCCCTGCTTGGAGACGTACGTTCTGGAGGACACTGCCAGCCGCGCCGGGCCGCCAGGGTGGATGCGCAGCCCGGCCGCGGACGGGTCCGCGAGCCCGAAGTCCGCGGCCAGCACGTCCAGCCGTTCGATCGTCTGGCCGGGCGCGATCGCGAACGTCTCCGAGAGGTTCGACGTTCCGGTCAGCACGCGCGGAATCAGGGAGATGGTCACCGAGACCGGCGCCGGACCGATGTTGCTGATGTGCAGATCCGTCTGGAAGAAGTCGCCGTTGGCGCCGCTGGCGTGGGAAACCTGAGGGACGACGATGTCGCCCCCGGAGAGCGCCGGATTGACGGCGGCCTCGAAGAGGCCGTCGCCCGTGGTGTCGTCGACGAAGGCGGCGAACGGGATCACCCGCCCGGTCGCGCTGACGACCGTGTAGTCGATCCGAAAATTCGACGTGGTTCCAAGGCCGCGGTCTCCGATGATGTCTGTGACGAGGAGGCTGCCGTTGGCGGCCGTGCCCCGGGTGGTGGAAGCGAGGAGATCTCCGGCGGCATTCCGGATGTCCATCTTCACGGAGACCGGCTCGCCGGAAACTTCGGTGAACCCCGCGTTCGTATGGAACTGCAGCGTCCGAGAGAGCCCGTTTGCAGTCGCCGTCTGGCCGGGGGCGAGGGCGTCTGCGGCGCGGAAGGCGGGAACGAACAGGCCGAACGTCCCGCTCGATCCCTGCGTGTAGGAGCGGCAGGTCACGATCGCGCTCGTGTCGGGGCCGACGAGTGTGAGCTCGCCGACGGAATTGGCGTAGCCAAACTCGGCGCCGACCAGATCGTTCAAGGCCAGGACGTGCCCGGGAGCGACGGTGCGGGTCGATCGCACGGCCTGCGAGCCCGCGAGGCCCTGCGCAACGTAGAAGAGCGAGAGCGTCTGCGCCTCGGCGCTGGGGTTGTAGATGCGCGCGTCGGAGAGGAAGAGCTTCGTGCCCTGAACGTGGCCGACGATGGGGCTGACTTCCGAGTCGGCCCCTGCCGGGATCGTCGCCAACGGCTGACCGGGGACGAGCTCCACCGCGAAGCTGCGGACGCTGCCCGAGATCGTCGCGACGTCGTCCACGACCGACAGGATCCAGACCCCGTTGGCCGCCTTGCCTTCGAAGGCGCCGAGCGACTGCGCCGGGGCCCGTGTCAGTCCGTAGACGCCGCTGATCGGGTGGTTGGGTGCTCCGGAATGGTCGTGGAGGATCACGGCGGTGCCGTCCGGCCCGGTGAGCGTGACGCGCAGCTGGCGCGGATCGTTGTGGGCGATCTCGACGGTGGCCCGGACGCTGGCGAGCGACCCCGAGAAACCGGCCGTCGTGGCCGTCACCGTTGCCGACCCGACTCCGTCCGGCACGGGGACCGGGATGCTGCCCGATGCCGCGAAACGGGTGCCGGAGAGTTGGACGGCGGCCAGCGTGTCGATGCGCGGCGTGATGATCCCGTTGCGCGGGTCGGCGATCGTCCGGCCGGTGGTTCGGAGCAGGGCCGCCGCCGCCGCCGGTCCGAGCGACGGGTGTGCCTGTCGCAGGAGCGCGAGCGCCCCGGAAACGGCGGGAGCCGCCGCGGACGTGCCGTCGAACTCGGGCGCGCCGCCGCCCTTGGTGGCGACGTACCAGAACGCTCCGGGGGCGAGCAGCGTGAGGTTCGAGGCGGAGTCGGAGAAGCAGACGATCCCATCCGGCACGGCGGGCTGGTCCGTGCAGAGAGTTCCTCCGTTGTCGTCTGCCCAGCTGACGCTGGCGTAGCTCAACGGATAGACCGCGCCCGCCGACACGGCCGAGGACACACAGGCTGGCGTCGCGATCGCATTGGAAAGGGCGTCGTTGCCGGCAGAAGCGACGAAGGCAATCCCGGCCGCGGCCGCGGTCTCGATCGCCGTCACGTAGTGCGGGTTATCCGCGTCGCAGTAGCCCTGGTCGAGGCCATCGGTAGGGGACGAACCGAAGGAGAGATTGATGACGGAGATCCCGTACGTCGCCCGGTTGGTGATCGCCCAGTTGATCGCGTCCAGGATGACCGAATCGTCGGCCTCGGCGCACTTGCTCGTCTTGGCGACCTTCAGCGCCACGATCTTCGCCGCAGGCGCCACACCCGTCGGCCCGGCGGCGACGGCAGCGACCGACGTGCCGTGGCCCTCGCAGTCCATCGGGTCGTCGTCGCCGTCTCCGAAATCCTTCCCGCCGACGACCTTCGTGTTGGGGAACGAGCCCCCGCCGAGGTCCGCAACGGTGTAATCGACTCCCGTGTCGACCACGGCGATCGTCTGCCCGGCGCCGCTGAACCCGGCGGAATTCGTCTGGTCGCTGCGCACCAGCACTTGCGCGGCCTGCGGCGCCGGCGCCTGCATCTTGCGGATTCCGTCGATCGTCACCCAGGCGACGTCGCCGCGGTTGGCGAGCGCCAGGGCGCCCTCGCGCGTGACGCGCGCCGACATCATCGAAAAGCTCTCATACCGACGGCGAAGCTCGAACTGCCCGGCCTTCATGCTTTTCGCCAACCGCTCCTGCGCGGCCAGGCGCGCGGCCCGCCGGCCCGGCTCTCCGGACGAGTCCGGATGGGCCGCGAGAAGCCTCGGAGAGGGCGTCCCGTCGCGGACGCCGACGATCACATTGAGGATCTGGTCACCGCGGTTCAGGGCCCGCAGCACCGACGGGTCGGCTCGCGGCGCCTGTTCCGGGTCGACGCGGGGGCCGGCCGCGCCGACCGGCCTTGCGGCAAGCAGCAGCAGAGCTGCCGCGGCGAGCCACCGGCGGGCCCCTGGCATCGGCAGGGGCGCCTCCCGGAGCCTGGAAAAACGCATACGGCGCAGAACAGGCGAAAGCCCCGTAAATTCCTCCATCTCGGCTATCTTAGGCCCCATGCGGGCGGTTCTGGCGGATTGTCACGTGGGGCGGCGGCCCGGCGACGAGGAACCCTTCCTTGCGGCCCTCGAGACCCTCCGGCGGCGGGGCGCCCGGGCGATCACCCTGCTCGGCGACACCTTCCACTTCTTCATCGCGCACAAGAACTTCGAGACCCCGGCCATCCGGCGGTTTCTCGAGACGGCGCGCCGACTCGGCGACGAAGGCATTGCGGTCACGTACGTCGAGGGCAACCGGGACTTCTTCCTGCGCGGTTCCTACGTCGAAAGCGTGTTCCGCGCCGTCTGCCAGGAGGAGACCTTCGAGTCCGGAGGCCGGCACTTCCTCGCCATCCACGGAGATCTGCTCAACGAGAGGGACATCCCGTATCGATTCTGGCGGTTTCTCTCCAAGAACGCCCTCTCGCGGGCGGCGCTCGACTTCGTACCGAAGGGATTTGCCAACCAGCTCGTCTGGAAGGCCGAGGCGCGCCTGTACCGGTCGAACTTCAAACACAAGACCCGACTTCCGGTTGAGATGATCCGCGCCTTCGCGGCCGAGCGCTTCTGCCACGGAATCGACGTGCTGCTGCTCGGGCACTTTCACAGTTCCTGGGCCGAGAATGTCGGCGCCGGACGGGTCGAAATCGTCCCGGCCTTCGTGGAAGGCGAGCGCTGGATGGAGATCGGGGACGACGGCCAGACGAAGCTGGTGGGACTGTGAGATCTCGGATTTCGGATTTCGGATTTCGGACTTCGGATTTGGGGCGCGCGAAGTCCGGCTTCTCGGTCTTCCATTCCCAAATCCGAAATCTCAAATCCGAAGTCGTGAGCGACTTTCTCGCCTTCCCTCCGGCACGGTCCGTCTCCGGCACGGTCAGGGTTCCTCCGTCCAAGAGCGCGACCAACCGCGCTCTGGTCCTGGCCGCGCTTTCGGAGAGGCCGGTCGAGATCGCCGGGCCGCTCGAGAGCGACGACACGGCCGCGCTGGCACGATGCCTGTCGGCGATGGGCGCGACGATCGTCGGCGGTCCCTCGGGCTGGCGGGTCTGCGGTCCCCTGGGCGGCCCCGGCGAAACGGAGGTCGTTCTCGATGCCGGTGATTCGGGGACGGCCGGCCGATTTCTGGCTGCCGTGGCGGCGACAACGCCGGGTCGCTTTGTGCTCGGCGGCTCGACCCGCCTTTGTGAACGGCCCATGGGTGAGCTCGTCGAGGCCCTGCGGGCCGCAGGGGCGCAGATGGAATACCGGGGCAGGGAGGGCTGCCTTCCGCTCTCGATCCGGGGCGGCAGGCTCGAGGCCGCGGAGGTCGCGGTCGACGCCTCGCGATCCAGCCAGTTCCTCTCCGCCCTTCTGCTCGCGGCAGTGGCCGTCGAGGGCGGACTCTCGGTGCGGGCCACGGGCGAGGTCGTCTCCGAACCCTACGTGGCGACGACGCTCGAGGTCCTGCGCGACTTCGGGCACGAGGCCGGCGCCGGTCCCGTCCATCGCGTCCGGCGGGGCGTTCGGATCATCGATCGCTACGCGGTTCCAGGCGATTACTCGTCGGCCGTCGCGCTGCTGTGCGCGGCGGGGGTGGCGGGTGGAGCGGTGTCGCTGACCGGCCTGCGATTTCCCTCGGCCGATGCGGACGCCAGGGCGCTGCCCGTGCTCGAGGATTTCGGCATGCACGTGTCGGCCGGGCCCGCCGTCGTCGCGGCCTCGGCGGACCGTGGCGGGCTGCGGCCCGTCGTGGTCCGCGCCATGGGCTTTCCGGATGCCGTTCCTGCGCTGGCTGCGCTCGCGGCTTTCGCGCCCGGCCGGAGCCTCATCGACGGGATCGGGCACCTGCGCCTCAAGGAGAGCGACCGGATGGCGGCTCTGACCTGCCTGATCGCGTCGTCCGGCGCTCGCGCGGCGGCCACCGAGGGCGCTCTCACGGTCGACGGTCCCGCGAAGGCTGCGGCGACCCGCGTGGTGCGCCTCTCGACGTTTCGCGACCACCGGATCGCCATGGCGGCGGGTCTGCTCGCGCTCGGGCTGCCGGGTCTTCTGATCGAAGACCCCGGGTGTGTCGCGAAGTCGTATCCGGCCTTCTTTCGCGATCTCGACGGGCTCGCCGTGCGCTGACCCGGTCGCGACAATCTAGAGACAGAGACCGATGCAGGCGCGCGAAGCCGACGCGGTGGGGAAGAGTGTGCCCGAGCGGCATCCGATCGCGGCGTGCCGTGACCGGTGGCTCGACCTGCTCGAGCTCGAGCACGACGTGCTCGCGCCGGTGACCGACTTCGACAGGCAGGCCGACGACCTCATCGTCTGGCGCGAGCGCCTCGACGGCCGGGCGATCGCCGGCGGCCGCGTTCCGCGCCCCTGTCGGGCTCCGCTCTTTCTGCAGGCGGCCGCGGCCGGTGCCTTCTTCGCCGCGCATGGCATCGGCCTGACGGGGGCGGACCTTGATGCGGCCGTCTGGGACGACGGCAGTGCCGGCCCGAGACTCTGGCTGACGCGGACCCCGGAGGCGGCGCGCGCCGGTGGCTCGGCCTCGCCAGCCGGCGGGCTCGAGATCCTGCTCCGGCGTCTCTACGATTACGGCGGCCGGATCGCCAGCTCGCCGGCGCAGAGGCAGGCCCGGCTGCTGGCGGCGCCGGAGGCGGCGTTGCGGCGGCCGGAGTACTGGGTCGCCGGGGCATTTCGCGCGTTTCCCGAGCTGGCCCGGGTCGCCGCTGCGGGCGCGCGCGAACGTTGCCTCGGTCTGCCGGGACGCGCCCTGCGAACTGCGCGCGCGCGGGCGCTCGTCGAAAAAGCCCGGGCGCTACTCGCCGGCTCCGCGCCGCGACTCTTCGCGATGGACGGGTCGTCGCTGACGCCCGGCGCGGCCCTGGGCTTGGACCCGCCCGCGCGCAGCGTCGCCGATGCGAGTCGCCGCTTACGAGCCGGGGCGGGAGACGGTCGTCGCCTCGTCTGGATCGCCGTGGCCCCGGAGCGGTGGGACTCACTTTCGCGCCGGGCCGTGGATGCCGCGCGCCTCGCGCTCGGCGACCGGCTTCAGTGGATCACGGTGCCGGATCGTCTTCCGATGCCGGAGGCCCCGGACGAGTGGCGGCGGGCGCTCTGGGTTCCGTGCGGCACGATCGCCGCCTCCGTTCGGTTCTACGAGTGGTTCGCCGAGCTCGCGCGCCTGGCGCCGGCGCGGGCGAGCATGACCGCTCGCGCATTCGTCGCCACTCCCGAATTCGCCCGATACGTCGCCGATGCGACCGGCGACGCGCCGCTTCCGGTACTACCCCAGGGGCCTGTCGCGCCGCGGGCGCTTGGGCCCCGAGCGACCGACTCGGGCTCGGGCGCGGCGTCCGGGGATCCCGGCCGTCGCATCGAGCTCTTACTCGGGTCCGGAAGAAGGGACCTCGCTCTGGAGCAGGCGGAGCGATGGGTCCTCGGCCTCCCCGAGTGCGGCGCCGAAGTCTGGTTTCCGCTGTCGGCCCGTCTGGCCGGGGAGGTCGGCGGCACCTTCGTCCCCTGGCTCGAAGCCATCGAGGCCGAGCGCGAGATCGCGGGAGGCCGCCTCGCTGAGGCCAGGGCGAGACTGGACCGCATCGGCAGGGAGACGTCGTCGAAACCGGGGGACAGGCGTCGTGCAAGGCTGCGTGCGGCGGAAGTGACCGTTCTCCTCGGCGACGCGAAGGACGGCGAGCGGCGGGCCGCCGCGTGGCGGCGCGCGAACCGCCATCCCCCGCCGCAGGAGGTCGTCAGAGCCCTGCGCCTGCTCGCTGCGGTTCAATCTCGCGAAGGGAGAATTGAGTCGGCGCTCGAACTGCTCCGACAGGCGGACCGCAGCGGCGCCGCTCTCCCGGATACCGAGCGGGTCGAGACGGCTCTGGTGAGGGCGCAGGTTCTGGCGCTCGCGGGTCGCTTCGAGGAAGAGTCCGCACTCTACGAGGCGCTCCGGCCGCTCGCCCTCGGTGTGGCCGACGATAGGGTCGCGTCGCGATTTCTCGCCCAGGAAGCCCGCGGATTACTCGACCGGCGAGACTACCGGCGCGCCATCGTGCGGATGGAGGAGGCGATCGCCGTGGCCCGCGACGCCCCGGGCGAGCTCGCGGCGCTCTGCCTCGACCTCGCGGCGACTCTTTACCACGCCGGCGAGCCCGAAAAGAGCGAGGCCTCTCTGCAGCAGGCGGCAGCGGCAGCGGCCGCCGCCGGGCGGGAGGACCTCGCGCGAATCGCGCGCGGCAACCGCATCGAGCTCTTGATCAACCGGAGCGCCTTTGCGGAAGCCGAAGAGGAGATCGCCGCGCTCGAGCAGGGCGCCCGCAGCGACCGGGACGATCCGCGGCTGCTCGTCGCGCTGCATCACCGCAGCCGTCTCGCCCTGCGGCGCGGAGACCTGGCCGCCGCGGCGCGCGACAACGCCGGCGCGCGGGAGCTCTCGGAGCGCCTGTGCGACCGGCTGGAGATCGGCGAGCTGTGGTTGGAAGAGGGCGACCGCTGCGCCTACGAGTCCGACCCGGCCGGAGCGCGAGCCGCCTGGGAGAAGGCGGCGGCAGATCCGCCGGATCGCTGCGACAGCGGCGAGATCGCCCGGGGGCGGCTGCGCGAGCTCTCGTGGAAAGAGCAGGCTGGGCCTCCGGCGGCGGCCCTCGCGGAGCTCGATGCCCTCGCGGCCCGCGACCCGGTGCGGGCCGCCGAGTGTGTCGCCCGCTGGACCGGCCTCTGCGGCGGCGCGCTGGTGGCGGCGCCGCTTCAGGAGCACGCGACCCGTGCGCTGCGCGAGGCGGGGGCAAAGGCGCTCGCCGATCGCGTCTTCGGGACTGCCGGGGTCAAGACTTCAGACGCTGCCCTGCGCGCGCTGCGCCGGGCGGTCGTTTCCGCCCTGCAGGGCGAGGATGACTTTTCGCAGGCGGCGCTCGAGGGCCTCGGGCTCTCGGGCCTGGCCGTGCGGGATGGGAGCGGTCGCGAGGTCGTCCGTCTCGGAGTGCTCCCGCCGCAGGATGGAGATGCGCCGGGCGCGCCGCTCGATGCCGGGGGCGCTCGATTCACCCTCGCTCTCGTCCCGCCCGTCGCCGAGGATGTCGCCGCGGCGGTGGCGCTGTTGCTCGAGACGCTTCTCTATCGCGCCGAGACGGATGCTCTTCCCCGCGAAGGCGCCGCGGGATGGGCGCGCCTGGGCATCGTGACGTCGGACGCATCGATGGACGAGCCGTATCGCCGGCTGGCGCGGTTCGCGCCGCAGCCGGTGACCGTCCTCGTCCTCGGCGAGTCGGGCTGCGGCAAGGAGGCTGTCGCGCGGGCGATCCACCGCCTCTCGCCGCGCTCTGCGGGCCCCTTCATCGCGGTCAACATCCCGTCGATCCCGGCGGCGCTGCTCGAGAGCGAGCTGTTCGGCCACGCGCGGGGTGCCTTCACGGGCGCGGAGCGTGAGCGGCGGGGCTTGCTCGAGGAGTCCGGCGGAGGGACGATCTTCTTCGACGAGATCGGCGACCTCGCCGCGCCCCTGCAGGCCAATCTCCTGCGCGCGTTGCAGGAGCGCGAGATCCGCCGCGTCGGCGAGAATCGTTCGCGGCCGGTCGATCTGCGGGTCGTCTCGGCGACGTCCCGGGATCTGGCCCGGGAGGTGGAGGCCGGGCGCTTTCGCGAGGACTTGTACTATCGCCTTCACGTGGCCCTGATCCGCCTTCCGCCCCTGCGGGAACGCGGGCGCGACACACTCGTCCTCGCCCGTCATTTTCTCGAGAGGTACGCCGCCGAGTTCGGGCGCGGAAGGCTGCGTCTGTCGCCGGAGGCCGCCGCGGCGCTGGTATCGCATCCCTGGCCCGGAAACGTGCGGGAGCTCCAGAATGCCATGGCACAGGCGGTCGCCCTCGCGGACCGCGATGGCCTCGTCACGCCGCCGCTGCTGCCGGAGCCGGTGCGTGCCTCGCGCCGGGCCGAAGGGCCGCCGAGCGACTATCGCACGCGTGTCGACGCACACCGGCGCAGCCTCATTGCCGACGCCCTCGATCGCAGCGGGGGCAATCGCAGCCGCGCCGCGCGCGATCTCGGACTGTCCCGGCAGGCGCTGCTGTATCTGATCCGCGAGCTGAAGGTTCCCGAGCAGCGCCACGTGCGGGAATCGAGGGCCTGAGTCACACTCATATACTCCGGCTGTGATTTCGCTGCTCGACATCGTCGGCCCGGTCATGGTCGGGCCATCGTCGTCGCACACGGCCGGCGCCTGCCGCCTGTCTCGCGTGGCACGGGCGCTGCTCGAGGAAGAACCGGTGCAGGCGCGGTTCGAGCTCCATTCTGCGTTTGCCAAGACGATGCGGGGCCACGGCACGGACCGTGCCCTGGTTGCGGGAGCGCTCGGCATGGAGGTCGACGACCCGCACTTGAAGGACGCGCTCGCCCTCGCGAAGGACCGCGGTCTCGCCTTCGCGCTCAAGCCGAAGAACATGGGGCCCGAGGCCCATCCGAACAGCGTGGCGATCCATCTCGCCGGGCGGACCCATGCCATCGCGATCCTCGGCGCCTCGATCGGTGGAGGACTGATCGAGATCCGCGAGATCGACGGCTTTCCGGTCTCGATCTCCGCGAAGGACCCGTGCCTCCTGCTGTTCTACGAGGACCGGCCGGGCATGGTCATGCGCGCCTCCGAGATCATCGGCCTGCGCGGCATCAACATTGCCTCGATGGAGGTGCTCCGGCGCGGCAAGGGTGATCAGGCCTTCATGCGGATCGACCTCGACGCTGCGTTGCCGCACGAGGACGTCGCCGCGCTCAAGCAGATCCCCGGCGTGCGCCGGGTGCACGTGCTCGATCGCGTGGCCGGCGGCGCGCCGATCACCTGAGGCAGGAGAGAGACGACATGGGAGAGATCAACACCTTCGCCGATCTGCTCGACGTGGCTGGCCGGACCGGCCTGCCGCTCGACGAGATCTTCCTCGACGCGGAATGCGCCGAGCGCGAGCTGTCGCGGGAGCGCCTTTTCGCCACGTTTCTCGAGCGATGGGCGGTGATGAAGGACTCGGTCCGGCGGGGGCTGGAGGGCGGGAAGTCGTTCTCGGGCCTCGTGGGAGGCGATGCAAGAAAGATCATCGACTTCTCCGCCGGTGGCGACATCGCCGGCGGAAGGCTCGTCGCGCGGTCGATCGCGTATTCGATCGCGGTCCTCGAGGAAAACTCGCGGATGGGGATCATCGTCGCGGCTCCGACCGCCGGAGCGGCGGGAATGGTGCCCGGAACGCTGCTCGCGATGGTTCAGGAGCGCGGGTTCGACGACGCCCACGCGGCGCGCGGCCTCATCGTCGCGGGTGGATTCGGCGCGCTCGTCGCCGGGAAGGCCGAGCTCTCGGGCGCTGCCGGCGGATGCCAGGCCGAACAGGGGGTGGGCGCCGCCATGGCGGCCGGAGCCCTCGCGTTCCTGCTCGGCGGGACGCCGCGCATGTCGGTGCATGCGGCCGCCCTGACCCTGCAGAACACGCTCGGCCTTGCCTGCGATCCGGTCGCGGGCCTGGTCGAGGTGCCGTGCGTCGTGCGCAATGGCTTCACGGCGATGCTCGCCCTGGCCGGCGCGCAGACGGCGCTGGCGGGTGTCGAGAGCGTGATCCCTATGGACGAGGTGATCGAAGCCATGGTCCGGATCGGCGAGGCGATGCCCCGCTCGCTCAAGGAAACGGCCGACGGCGGCCTGGCGATGACGCCGACCGGGTGCCGGATCCGGAACGAGCTCTACCAGATCCGGTGATCTCCGCCCGTCTGGGCCCGCGCGCCGCGCTGCTCCTCGCGGGCGCCTGTCTGCTCGCGTATGCAAACGGACTGACCGGCGCGTTCACGTACGACGACAAAGCGATCGTCCGGGACAACCCGCGGATCCGAGCGCCGGCGCGGGTCGACGAGATCTTCACGACGCAATACTTCGGCGGGCCGGCGGGGACGGGAACCGCGTATCGGCCGCTGCTGCTGCTCTCGTTTGCGCTGCAGTGGTGGATCCACGGCGGCGCCGTGGTCCCCTTTCACGCCGTGAACGTGCTGCTCCACGTCGTGGTCACCGTCCTGCTGGCCCGGCTGTTGCTGCGGATCGGCCTCGCGCCGCCGATCGCGTTTGGGGCGGCCCTTCTCTTCGCCGTCCACCCGGTCCACGTCGAAGCGGTGACGAGTGTGGTGGGAAGGGGAGAGACCCAGGCGGCGGCCCTGACGCTCGGCTTCCTGCTGCTCGGGCTGCGCTGGAGCGATGGGCTCGGCCGGCGCTGGCTGTCCCTGCCTGCGGCGCTCGTGCTCTATCTGTTAGCCAACCTGACCAAGGAGAGCGCCGCGGTCGCACCGGCGCTCCTCTTTCTCTGTCTGGCATGGCGCGCGCAAGGGCGGTTGCCGACCCGGCTCGTCCGGGCGCTCGAGCGGGCGTGGCCGATCTATCTGGGCGCCGCGCTGGTTCTGTTCGCCGTCTTCCGGCTGCGCGCCGCGGTCCTCGGGGGAGCGATCAAGGGGGGCGGGACGGGGATCTTCGAGCTCGAGAACGCGCTCGCCCCCTTGCCGCCAATCGATCGGGCGCTCAATGCGTGTGCGCTCTTCTTCCGGTACCTCGGCCGCCTCGCGTTGCCGCTGCGCCTGGCATCGGATGAGTCCGCCTGGTCGATCCGCCTCGTCGCGCGCAACGCGATCCTGACGTGGGCCGCGCCGATTCTGATCGTCGCGCTGCTGGCCGCGTCGCTGTGGAGGCTGCCGCGGCGTGCTCCAATCGCGCTGGGCTTCCTTTTTCTCTGCACCGCGGCCCTGCCGACTTCGAACCTCCTCTTTCCCACCGGGACCATCTTCGCGGAACGGCTGGCGTATCTGCCTTCGGCCGGCTTCTGCCTGATCGCGGCCGTCTGGATTGCGGGCGGCGCGGCGGGCTTTGGCGACTTGCGGCGCTGGCGCGCCGTCCTCCTCGCGGGTGTCGCGCTCTGCTACGCCGCGCGGGCCGTCGTCCGCAACCCGGTCTGGGCGAGCGACGAAGCGCTCTTTTCCAACATGGTCCGCGTTTCGCCGGCGAGCGCGAAAGCGCACTACGATTTCGCCTACATGTCGGCCGAGGTCGGGTTGCCGCGCCGGGCCCTCGAGCACTACGAGCGCGCCGCCGAGATCTACCCGGGCTACTGGGACGCCTGGGCCGGGCGCGGCCGCATGGAGCGAGCGCTCGGCGATCCCGCGGCATCGGAGGCGTCCTATGCCGAGTCGGTGCGGATCGCGCCGACCTCGGAGAACGGGTACTACGGCCTCGGTCTTGCGCGCGAAGACCGGCACGATGACCGGGGAGCGGAGGCGGCCTATCGCCGCGGTCTCCAAGCGAATCCCCAGTCGCTGCCCCTCGCGTTCCGGATGGCGCTTCTCCTGACCCGTCAGAATCGGCGGAGCACGGAGCACGCCTGGCGCCGGGCGCTCGCGATCGATCCGGGGTCGCTGCCGGCTCGTCTGGCCTACGCGGATTGGCTCGCCGGTGCGGCACGTTTGGACGACGCGAGGGCTCAGGTGCGCGAGGCCTTGCGGCTGGCCCCCCGCTACAAACCCGCGCAGGAGAAGATGAGGCGTCTTCAGGCCGTGGCGCCGCAGGGGGCGAGAGGCGGCTCCTAGCAAGTCGGCGAAAAGGGGTGCGGGTGTGGGATGGCGTTACACGACGCACGCACCGATGTCTTCAGCAGCCTGCTAGTGGACCCGATCGTCCGGTTGAACCTCGACCTCGGTGGGCGGCGGACGGTTCGCGAGCTCCCTGCGCCGCGCGGCCCTCGCTGCGACCCGCGGGTGGCGGCGGTGGTAGAGCCTGAGGAAGCCGCGCGCGAGCGTGTAGGTTCCGAGGGCGGCGGTGACGGCGAGGATCGTCGTGCCTACGAGGAATGACCAGAGCCGGGGCTCCACACCCGGGCCGCGGAAGGCGACCCAGAAGTCGTGGTGCAGGATCCTCTGCCACTTGAGCGGCGGGACGTGGGCGGGAGCGTACCCGAGGATCATGCGTCCGAGGCGGTAGCCGAGGGCATATAAGGGTGGAAGCGTCCACGGGTTGCCCGCGAACGAGCCGAGCACCGTATCGAGCTTGTTCAGCCGAAAGAGGGCGGCGAGCACGATGGCAGCGATGAAGTGAAATCCGATGAACGGGGAGAGCCCGACGCCCACGCCGAGCGCAACGGCGGCGGCAACTCTCTCCGGCGCCTCCTCGCGTCCCATGAGCTCGAGCAGGAGCCGAAGCCTCCGGCGGCGCAGCGACTTGTGCCGTTTCGTCGCCGTCGGGCCGGTACCGTGGGAGGGGACCGGATCGCTCATCGCGGAAGCTCCAGGTGGTCGTGACCGAGATCCTCGATGTCGCGGTGTCCTTCCGGCCCCGAAAGCGCCGCGCCGGATCCCGGCTCGACGCGTCCGATCCTCGTGACCCGGGAGCCGAGAGCCGCCGCAACGGCTTCGAGCCGGGCGGCGTTCGCCGCCGGAGCGGTGAAGAACAACTCGTAGTCGTCGCCACCCGAGAGCGCGAGGTCGGCCGGGTCGAGCTCCTCCGTCGCGGCGAAGTCAAGAAGCGCCGTCGAGAGCGGCAGCCGCTCCCGTTCGAGCACGATCCTCACGCCCGATGCGCGGGCGAGCCGGCCGGCGTCCACTCCGAGACCGTCGGAGACGTCGATCGCGGCGCTCGCGAGCCCTTCGGCGCAGAGGGCGATCCCGAGCGCAACGGGAGGGACCGGATCCTGGAAAGCATCGAGCAGGCGGCGCTGGTTCTCGCCCGATGTCGCCGGGAAGCGGGCGATTGGCTGGGCACCCTGCTCGGCGAATGCCGCGAGCCTGCGGGCCAGACGCAGCCCTGCCGCGGCCTGACCCGGATGACCCGAGACGTAGGCGAGATCCCCCGGGGCCGCCCCGGAGCGCAGCAGCGGCTGTCCCGCGGGCCTTCCCCAGAGTGCGATCGAGATCAGTGCCTGGGGAGCGGCCGAGATGTCGCCCCCGACCAGGCTCGCGCCAAACTGGCCGGCCCGCGCGATCGCGCCGCGCGCCACGGCGAGCGGATAGGCCTCGCCCCGCGCAGCGGGAAAGCCGACGGAGAGCAGGAAGAACTCCGGGCGGGCTCCCATCGCAGCCAGGTCGGACAGGTTCAGGGCGGCGGCGCGGCGGCCGAGGCGCTCCGGGTCCTCGCCGGGCAGGAAGTCCACTCCCTCGACCAGCAGGTCCGTCGTCGCCGCGAGCAGGCCCGCCTCGCGCGCCACAAGAGCGGCATCGTCGCCCGGTCCGAGCAGGACCGCTCCATCGCGGGGCACGAGCGCGCGGAGCTTCTCGACGAACCGGTCCTCGGGTCTCACGCGCGCGGCGCGGCAGGCGCCTTCCGCGGGCGCGGCACCGTGACGGGGATCTCGCGGGCCGGCGTTTCCGTCACCTTCGGGCCGGGGTTCTCCGGTTCCGCAGACGCGCCATCCTCCGGCGGGAGCAGTGCGATCGCAAGGACCTCGTCCATGCTGTCGACGTATCGAAACGTCAGCCCGTGCAGAATCCGGGGCGAGATCTGCGTGACGTCCCGGCGGTTCATCTTCGGGAGGACGATCGTCGTGATCTTCGCGGCCCGGGCCGCGAGAACCTTTTCCTTGACGCCGCCGATCGGAAGCACTTCGCCCCGCAGCGTGATCTCGCCGGTCATGGCCACGTCGCGGCGGGTTTTTCGCCCCGTGAAGGCGGAGATCATGGCCGTGGCGATCGTGATGCCGGCCGACGGCCCGTCCTTGGGGATCGCGCCCTCGGGCACGTGGATGTGAACGTCATGGGTCTCGAAATAGTCCTGCGGAATGTGGAGTGCGGCCCCATGTGCCCGGGCGTAGGACATCGCGGCCTGGGCCGATTCCTTCATCACGTCGCCGAGCTGTCCGGTCAGGCGGAGGCCTCCCTTGCCGCGCACCGCGAGCGCCTCGACGAAGAGGATGTCCCCGCCGACGGAGGTCCACGCGAGGCCGGTCGCCACACCCACCTCGTCCTTCTTGAGCTGCTCGTCGCGGAAGTGTTTGACCGGGCCGAGCAGCTTCTCGATCGAGGCCGCCGAGACCCGATAGCGGCGCGCTTTGCCCTTGGCGACCGAGACCGCAACCTTGCGGCACAGCGCCCCGATCTCGCGCTCGAGGTTGCGCAGTCCCGCCTCCCGCGTGTACGCCTCGATGACCTTTTCGATGCCGCTGTCGGTGAACTCGATGTTGGCCTCGCTGACCCCGTTCTCGTCCATCTGCTTGGGGATCAGGTGGCGTCGGGCGATCGCCTTTTTCTCCTCGGCCGTGTACCCGGAGAGGCGGATGACCTCCATCCGATCGAGGAAGGCGGGCTGGATCGGGTCGAGCACGTTGGCCGTGGCGATGAAGAGAACCTTCGAAAGGTCGTAGGGGACGGAGAGGTAGTGGTCGCGGAACGAGAAGTTCTGCTCCGGGTCGAACACCTCGAGCAGTGCTGCCGAGGGGTCGCCGCGATAATCGGCGCCGATCTTGTCGATCTCGTCCATCATGAACACCGGGTTCGAGGTCCCCGCCTGGTGGATGCCCTGGATGATCCGGCCGGGCATCGCCCCGACATAGGTGCGGCGATGGCCGCGAATCTCGGCCTCGTCCCGCACGCCGCCGAGTGAGAGCCGCACGAACTTGCGGTCGAGGGCTCGCGCGATCGAGCGGCCGAGCGAGGTCTTCCCGACGCCAGGTGGGCCGACGAAGCAGAGGATGGGGCCCTTCAGGCTCTGCTTGAGGGCGTGCACGGCCAGGAACTCGAGAATGCGCTCCTTGACCTTCTCGATGTCGTAGTGGTCCTCGTCGAGGATCTTGCGGGCGCGTTCGATGTCCTTGGAGTCCTCGGAGACGAGGCTCCAGGGCAGCCCCGTCATCCAATCGAGGTACGTGCGGATGATCGCCGTCTCCGCCGAGTCGGGGTGGCTGCGCTCCAGCCGCTTGATCTGCTTCTCGATCTCGGCCGAGGCCTCCGGGGGAATCCGCTTTTCGGCGATGACGCGGCGGTAGGCGTCGAGCTCCTCCGAAATCTCTTCGCCCTCCCCGAGCTCCTGCTGGATCGCGCGCAGCTGCTGACGCAGGTAGTACTCGCGCTGCGACTTGTCCATCTCCCCGCGGGCCTGCGTCGAGATCTCCTGCTGCATGGTCAGGACGGTGATTTCCTTGGCGAGGCTGTCGTTGACGAGGCGCAGGCGCTCGATTGCGTCCGTCGATTCCAGGATCTTCTGCGCGTCCTCGAGCTTCAGGTCGAGGTTCGAGGCCGCCAGGTCCGCCAGGCGCGCCGGGTCGTCGAGGTTGCCCGCGATCACCATGACCTCGGGCGAGATGTTCTTGCCGAGAGACACCGACTTCTCGAGGTTCTGTTTCACGCTGCGCAGGAGCGCCTCGTGCTCGGGCGGAAGATCTTCGGGCGTGTCGGACTCTTCGAGCCGCGTGATCTTCGCCTTGAGGTAGGGGTCCTCCGCGAGCACCGAGTCGATCCTCGCCCGCGACAGGCCCTGGACGAGGAGGCGGATGCGGCCGTCCGGCAGCTTCAGCATGCGCATGATCGCCGCGACCGTGCCGACCGGGTAGAGGTCGTCGGGTCGGGGCGTTTCGTTCTGGCCGTCGCGCTGCGCGACGAGCATGATGATGCGCTGCTCCGCCAGGGCGGCATCGACCGCGTTGATCGACTTCTCCCGCGACACCGACAGCGGCAGGATGATGAACGGGAAGACCACGACGTCCTTGAGTGGCAGGACCGGGAGAATGTCGGGTATCGGGAGGTCGGCGTCCCGCTCCGCCGCGATGTCCTTTTCGTCGATCTCGGCCATGACTACCCGCTACTCCTCCTGCTCGGGCTGGATTGCAACCTCGATCTCTTTCTCGCGAAGGTCCGGTACGCGCGGCAGAATCACCTCGAGCAGGCCCTGCCGCAGGCGCGTCTTCGCCTGGTGCGAGTTGACCGGCCGGGGGATCGGAACCGACTTTACGAAACTGCCGAAGTAGCGCTCCATACAGAAGAAACGCATGCCTTCCTTGGCGCGGATGCGACCCTTCTTCGTGCCCCGGATCATGACGACCCGACCTCGGATCGTGACCCGGACGTCGGATGCCTCGACCCCGGGTAGCTCGACGAGGATGCGGATCGTTTCTCCGTCGTCCACGACGTCCACGTTGGGATCCCAGGATGAGGCGGGCGTCGCGCCCGCGTTGTTCGTCTCGACGAAGGCGGCGAAGAGGCGGTTGAGCTCGCCCTGGAGCCGCGAGAGCTCGACGATCGGGCCGTAGAACTTCGCCGTGCGCTTCACCATGCGTGGCTCGAAGAAGACGGGATCCCTGGGGCCTTTCGCCCTCGGGATGACCTCGTGGGGCTTCGCCTCACGAGGTCACCTTCGTATCGGCGCGGCCGATCAGGTTCTTCAACTCGTGGAGGAACTCGTCCACGTCCTCGAACTTCCGGTACACGGAGGCGAAGCGGACGTAGGCGACCTTGTCGAGCTCGCGCAGGCGCTCCATGACGATCGCGCCGACCCGGGAAGTCGCCATTTCGCGCTCTTCCGCGTCGTGCAGCAGTGATTCCACCTCCTCGACGATCTTGTCGAGTTCGATCGGCGGCACCGGGCGCTTCTCGCAAGCCTTGGACAGGCCCATCCGCAGCTTGTTGCGGTCGAACCGCTCTCGGCGTCCGTCGTTCTTGACCACCATGTAGGGGATTTCCTCGATCGTCTCGTAGGAGGTGAAGCGGCGACCGCAAGCGGTGCACTCGCGCCTGCGGCGAATGACCTCGCCTTCGCGGCTTTCGCGGGAGTCCACGACCCGGTCGTCGACCGCGGCGCAGAACGGGCACTTCATCGTGTTCAAGCTTATCCGAGATCAGCGGGGGAAGCGGCGGCCTCCGTCAGGTGCGCGACCCCCGGGGTCCGGGCGTCGCACCCACTTCCTCCTCGATCTCCCCCGGTCTTGCCAGCGCCGTGAATCCCTTCTTGCGCAGCGGGCTCGTCGCGAAGAGTGCGAATCCGATGAGGGAAATCGGTACGAAGGAAATGGCATGCGAGAGGAGCGCGACCCCCGTGGCCCTCGCAACCGGCACACGAAAGACGTCGGTGAGGGCGAACTGCACGGCCGCGTGATAACCGCCGACTCCACCGGGCGTGGGAACCGCGAGACCAAGGACCGCGGCGGTGGTCACGACGTAAGCCGCCGAGAGCGGGAGCCCGAGCGCGAAGGCCCGCATGGTGCAGTACATCTGGACGTTGATGACGAACCACATGGCGAACGATCCCGCGGCTACCGCGAGGGCGAGCCGCGGCCTCTTCAGGGATGCGAAGCCGTCCAGGAACGTGTGCGCGATTCGCCGGGCAACCGGCCGGAACCGGGCCGGCAGGAGCCGCAGGACGCGCTCGAGGAGGCGTTCGGTGGTCGGCCTCCAGAGAACCGCGAAGAGCGCGACGGTCACGGCGGCCGCGGCGACTGCGGCCGCGACCCAGCGAATCCGGCTCGAGCCGAGAGAGCCCATCGAGCCGGTCGAGGGCCGGGTGACCAGGGCGAGGCCGAGGAAAGAGAGCTGCGCGAGGGCATCGAGCACGCGTTCGAACACGATGGATGCGAGCAGGGCCGGGAACGGGAGGCTCTCTTCGCGGGCGAGCAGGGCAGGCCGCAGGATCTCTCCGGCGCGCGCGGGCAGCACGGTGTTGGCCGCGAAACCGACGGCCGTCGCGCGGAACGCGGGGAAGTAGGGCACGCGCCCGAGCGGCCGCAGAATCCATACCCAGCGGATGGCGCGCAACGCGAAGACGATCAGGGAGAGGCAGACGCTCGTGGCGAGCCAGAAAGGCGACGCGGACGCGATCTCGCGGGCTATGGCGGACAGCGGAACGCGCGAGAGGAAGAAGGCGAACAGTCCGGCGGCGAGCAGTATGGAAGCCCCGGCCTGGAAGCGGCGCGAGCGCAGCAGTCCCATCATCGAGTGACGGAGATCACCGCGGAGCGCGGGTGGGCAAGGCCTCGCCGCGAGCGAGCCCGGGGGCTCACGAACGCCCGGAAGATCACTGCGCGGTTTTAGCATTTCGCGGGCCTGTTTGCCTTAAAAAATGAGGCGAAGGATCGATAGCGCTTGACTTTCCGGCGTATTTTTCACATTCTTTTCTTAAATTTTCGGGGGGAAGTAATGCTCATGGATAGGAAGGCGCCCCGTATCCTGGCGCTCGTCGTCGCGGCAGTCCTCGTTCGAGTGCGTGGCGCCGCAGCTCTTCCGATCGGGGTCATCGACTCCCCGGCCGAAGGCCAGACGGTCTCGGGGATCGTTCGGGTCTCCGGTTTCGTGCTCGACATGCACGCGGTCAGCGAGATCGATCTGCTGGTCGACGGCAACCCGACCAATCGGGCGCAGATGAACCTGCCCCGGATCGACGTCCTCGAGATCTTCCCGACCTACTACGGTAGCGCGACGTCGCAGCCCGGTTTCCTGACGTCCTTTCTCGCGCGCGGCTTGAGCGACGGGCTCCACAGCATCTCGATCAGCGTCATCGAATCCGCAGACCCGACGCCGCACGTCGTCGCGACGGTCAACGTGTACGTCGACAACAGCTTCAATCAGGCTCCGTTCGGGTACATCGACATCCCCGGGCCGGCCGGGCTCCAGGGGGCGAGCAACTCCTTCCCCGTCACGGGGTGGGCGCTCGACGACATCGCGATCGATCACATCGACTTCCTGATCGACAACCAGATCGTTTCCGGCTCGGTCGGGTCGGGGAACCCGTCCCCGGCCGTCTACGGCACGCCGCGCCCGGACGTCGCCGCCGCGTTTCCGGACGTTCCCAACTCGCTCTACTCCGGCTACTCCGCCAACATCGACACGACCAGGCTCGTCGACGGGGCACACACCCTGACGGTGCGCGCCACCGACAACCAGGGGGCTTCGCGGGACCTCGGCACGCGGAACGTGCAGGTCGTCAACAACGGGCAGAACCTGGGCCCCTTCGGATGGATCGATTCCCCGCTCGACGAGGCTGCACTGTTCTGCGGGACGTCCGTCGTGACCGACGTGTTTCCGTCGCCGTGCACGCCGGAGTTGTGCGGCTCCACGATCGCAATCTTCAACGTCGTCAAGGGCTGGGCCCTCGACGTCGGCGCCCGCCTCGACCAGGGTCAGGTTTCCTACGTCGAGCTGCTGCTCGACGGTCAGATCATCGCCAACACCCGCAATCCGCTCGACTGCGTTCAGCTGGGCCAGGCGCTCACGAACTGCTACGGACTGAACCGTCCGGACGTGGCGCGGAGCTACTCCGGGTACGTGAACAAGGACAACGCCGGATTCAGCTTCGCGTTCTCCCTGCTCCACCTCTCGAACGACTCGAGCGGGCTGGTCGGGATCTACCTGCCTGTTGCCAGCACGGGTGAGGCTCGCCTGGTTGGCTTCACATCTCCCGGCAAGCACACACTGGCCGTGCGCGCCGGCGACGAGGAAGAGACGGTGACGCAGTTTGGCGCGATGTCGATCCAAATCCTCTGCGACGAGACCAAGGGCGACCGGCCGGCCTTCGGCTACATCGACAACCCCACGAACTACGAGTTCATCAACGGAATCGTGGACGTGCTCGGGTGGGCGTATGACTTCGGCGGCGTCAAGGCCGTCCAGATCGACGTGGACGGCCATAACGTCGGAACTGCCGCCTACGGCCTCGCGCGGCCGGACGTTCCGGCCAACGACCCGCGCGTCCCCTCATCGCTGGTCGGCTTCTCCTACCTGCTCGACACGAGCAAGCTCTCGAACACCGAGCACGACATCGTGGCTTACGTCATCGACAACCTGGGCAACCGCTCCGAGATCGGGCGGCGCAAGTGCGTCGTCGACAACAACGTGGCCACACACCAGTAGGACAAAGCGGGGGAATCCCCGAGAAACCATCGCCCCGCCGTGAGGCGGGGCGTTTTGTTTTCCGTCGCCCTCGCGGATCGCGCTGCGGCGCGACCGCTGCGGGCTCCCGCATCGCGAACCTCCTCCCTCCCTTCGGTCGGGAGACTGTTCGCGATGCGAGCGCAAGCCACTGCACCATGGAAATGGGGCGCCAGCGCAAGCCGATGTGGCGATCGGGTGGTCTAATCGTCGGGATGCGGGATCCCGTCGACCATCTCGTGTATGCGGCGCTCCAGCTCGAGCGGGCGGTGGAGGAGCTCGAGGGGGTTCTGGGAGTGCGGGCGGTGGTCGGGGGAAGGCACATGCAGGAAGGGACCCGAAATGCGCTGATCGGGTTAGGACCGGACTGCTACCTGGAGATCCTGGCGCCGGACCCCGAACAGCGGCCGCCGAGCCGGCTGCTCTGGCTCGGGCTGGAGGGCCTGGTCGCGCCCCGCCTGACGGCCTGGGCAGTAGGGACTCGGGACATCGAAGGCCTGTCCAGGCGCGCGGGAGCGTCTGGGGTGCGACTCGGGCCGGTCATCTCGGGGAGCCGGCAGCGGCCGGACGGCACGCGGTTGGCCTGGAGGTTCACAGACCCGCACGTGGTCGCGGGAGACGGCCTCGTCCCTTTCTTCATCGATTGGGAGGCTTCCGCGCATCCGGCCGGCTCGGCACCCGCCGGCGCCTCCCTCCTCGCGTTGCGCGCCGAGCACCCGCATCCCGCCGCTGTGGCGGCCCTGCTGCGCCCTCTGGGCATTGACCTGCCGGTGACGAAGGGCCCCCGGTCCGCCCTCATCGCCAACCTCGAGACCCCGCGCGGCCTCGTCGAACTGCGATGACCCCGTTTCTTTGGTGGCCAGGAACATCTACTCGCATCGCGAATAGTCTCCCGACCGAGGGGAGGGAGGAGGTTCGCGATGCGGGAGCCTGCAGCGGTCGCGCGAGGGCGACGGTTATTTCCCCGCTTTGACCGCCATCTCCCGCTTCTTCTTGGGAAGCGACGCGATGCGCGATGCCTCGCCGAAGAGCGTCAGGGCCTTCTGGATCTGCGGGTCGCCCCCGGCGAATGCCCGGCGGCCGGCCTCGGGGCCGAACTTGGCGTTCACGACTTCGGTCTTGATGGCGAGGTCGATCAGGCTGCGGTTGGAGTCCTCCGCATAGGCCTTGGCCAGCTCGGCCGCCGTCGAGTACTTCGCGGACGTCTCGACGAATCGGAAAAACTCGTCACGGATCGCAGGCGTGACGTCGAACTCGGCGGTGACGTCGGGGTGACGAGCGAGCCAATCGACGGCGAAGTTGAAAAAGGCATAGCGCGAGAGCAGCTGCTGAAGCAGCTTCGAGTCGTGGTCGTTCCTGACGATCACGTCGGGCGTGATGCCTCCCTGCGCGTACACGACGCGGCCCGCGTCGGTGTAGAAGACTCCCCCCTCGGTGCTTCCGTGCGGGGTTTCCTCGCCGGGACCAGTCGCCGCGTCGGGATCGCCGGGATTCACGTATGCCAGAAGGTCGGTGTAGTCCCTCTGGATCCAACGGCCCGACGGCGTGTAGTAACGGGCGGTGGTCAGGGCGAGGCCGGCGCCATAGGACAGCGTGTAAACGCTCTGAACGAGGCCCTTGCCCCACGTGCGCTGGCCGACGACGAGGCCGCGGTCGTGGTCCTGGATCGCGCCGGCCACGATTTCCGAAGCCGATGCGGAACCGCGGTTGACCAGCACCACGAGCGGCTGGTCGAAGTGCGCGCCGTCCCCGGGCGCGTAAAACTCCTGCGCCGAGGACGCCGTCCGACCCCGCGTGTAAACGACCATGGAGCCCTTCGGAACGAAGACGTCGGTAACGTCCACGGCCTGCTCGAGAACTCCGCCGGGATTGCCGCGGATGTCGAAGAGCAGCTTCTGCATACCCTGCTTCTTGAGCTTCTCGATGGCCTCGTAGAGCTCCTTGTTCGACGTGTGCGTGAAGTCGGAGAGCATGATGTAGCCCACGCCCGGCTCGAGCATGAAGGCGTAGCGCACGGACTTGGTCGGAATCTCGGCGCGCGTGATCGTCATGCGGATCGGCTCGGCGAAGCCCACGCGCCGGATCGTGATCGTCACCGTGGTTCCCTTGGGGCCGCGGAGCTTGCGGACGACGTCTTCGGTCGAGGTGTCCTCCTTGAGTTCCTCCTCGCCGACGTGGGTGATGATGTCTCCCGCCTGGATTCCCATCTTGTAGGCCGGCGTGCCTTCCATGGGGGCGATGACCGTGATCTTGCCCATCCGCTTCTGGATCTGGATGCCGAGACCGTAGAAGGAGCCGTGCTGCTTCTCCTTCATGGCCGAGAAGTCGTCGGGCTCGAGGAAGGCCGTGTGGGGGTCGAGCCGGCCGAGCATTCCGTGGATCGAGGCATAGACCACCTTGTCGGGTGCAAGGGGCTCGGGTGCCCAGTCCGACAGGGTCGTGAGGATGTCGGCGTACTCGTCGAGGGAGGGAGCTTCGCGCTCGGGCCGCGCGTCGAGCTTTCCGGCGAAAAGGCCTCCGGCCAGGGTCGCGCCGGCCACCAGGGCCAGGGCGAAGAGAAAGCGGGATTTCTGTCGGCTCAAGGTTCCTCCGAGCTGAACATTCTGGCACGCCGATCGTCGAAAGTCTCGCGGGACCGAGGCGCGCGGCGTAAAATCGCCCCTGCGGGGGGATACAACATGCTCGGCTCCATCGGAATGCCCGAATTGATCCTGATTTTTGTGGTGGCACTGCTGGTCTTCGGGCCAAAGAAGCTCCCGGAGCTCGGCAAGTCGCTGGGCCGGGGCCTGGCGGAGTTCAAGAAGGCCTCGGAGGATCTCAAGAAAACGATCGAGGACGAGATCGAGCAGGGCAAGCAGGAGGCGGCCTCCGTCAAGCAGCAGGTCAACGAGGTCCGCGCCTCGGTCCAGGCCGCAGTCCCCGTCGTCTCGACACCGCCGGCCGCTGCTGCCGAGGCCACGGTGCCGAGAACGGAGCCGCAGCCGCCGATTCGCCCGGCTTGAGCGGCTTCAACCCCCGCGATCTTCTCGAAGGCAAAGGCGGGCATCCGTCCGTTCCGGGTGAAGACGAGTTGCCCCGGATGGGCTTCTTCGAGCATCTCGAGGAGCTCCGCAAGCGGCTGATCGTCTCGATCGTCGCGGTTTTCGTGAGCTTCCTGGCGGCCTGGGCCTGGGCGCCCGAGATCTTCGAGTTCCTTGCGCGGCCGATCCGCCGGGCCCTGCCTCCGGGCCAGAGCCTGGCCTACACGACTCTGACCGAGCCCTTCCTGATGTATTTCCGTGTCGCCTTGCTGGCCGGGACGCTGGTCGCCTCTCCCGTGCTGCTTTGGCAGATCTGGCTCTTCATTTCCCCGGCGCTCTATCGGCGGGAGAAGCGCTGGGTTCTGCCGTTCGTGGGATTCGGAGCACTCTTCTTCCTGTCGGGTTGTGCCTTCGCCTATTACGAGGCCTTTCCCCTGGTCGTCGGCTTCCTGGTCGGCGTCGGGAAACCCTTCCAGGCCGTCATCACCATCAACGAGTACGTGTCGATGGCCACGAAGCTGATCCTTGGGCTCGGCCTCTGCTTCGAGATGCCCATTCTCGTCTTTTTCCTCGCGCGCATCGGCCTCGTCTCGGAGCGATGGCTTCTGTCCAAGTTCAAGTACGCGGTTCTGATCATCTTCATCATCGCGGCCGTCATCACACCGACTCCCGACATCGCGACCCAGTGCGTGTTTGCGCTGCCGATGATCGCCCTGTACCTGCTGGGGATCGGGGTCGCCTGGGTATTCCGGAAGCGGGAGGTTCCCTCGGGTTCGTAGCGGCGTACCGCCTAAGGGCGACCATTGCGGCGCAGAATCAGCTCGATGAACTCCCGGACAGCGCCCCGGCCGCCCCGGCTCTTCAGAACGACCGCGGCGGCCTTGCGAGCCGCCGGCACCGCATCTGCGGGGCAGGCGGAGAAACCCGTCGCCTCGAACATGGGAATGTCGGCCTCGTCGTCGCCGATCGAGGCCGTCTCCTCCCGGGTCAGGCCGAGCTTGCGGCGTACCGCCTCAAGTCGGGCGCGCTTGTTCCGCACGCCCTGGTAGCAGAGGGGCACTCCGAGCTCGCGGGCGCGACTCGCGGTGGCCGGCGAGGAACGGCCGGAGACCCAGCACAGCGTGATCCCGGCGGCGGTGGCCTTGCGCATGCCGTGCCCGTCCTTCGTGTTGAAGACCTTGAGCTCGTGGCCGCGCCCGTCGAGGTAGATCTGGCCGTCGGTCAGGACGCCATCCACGTCGAGAAACAGCGCCCGGATGGGGAGTTGTGGCTTGCGACTTGGGATTTGAGAATTGGAACGAGGCCTGCGCTTGCCTGCCCTGGTCACAAATCACCACTCACAACTCGCAACGATTCAGCGGATCCCCGCGGCGAGCAGATCGTGCATGTGGAGAGCGCCCTCAAGGCGCCCTTCGGCTCCGAGGACGAACAGCGAAGTGATCTTCTGCGTGCGCATCGCGTCGAGAGCTGCGGAGGCGAACTCCTCGCCCCCGATCGTCCGCGCGCCACGGCGGCAGCAGTCTCCGGCAGTCCTGGCGAGGTCGGCGGGGTCCTTTTCGAGCAAGCGCCGCAGATCGCCGTCCGAGATCACGCCGAAAAGGCGCGCGTCCGCGTCCACCACGGCGGTCACGCCCATCATCTTGCGGGACATCTCGTGGATCGCCTCCGGCATCGCCGCCGCGCTCGCGACGCTGGGAACCCGTTCTCCGGTGCGCATCAGGTCGCGGACCTTGAGAAAGCGGCGGCCGAGGCGCCCCGCCGGATGCAGCGCGGCGAAGTCCTCCTCCTTGAAGCCCCGCCGTTCGGAGATCGACATGGCCAGGGCGTCTCCCATGGCCAGCATGGCCGTGGTCGAGGCGGTCGGAGCGAGGTTGAGGGGGCATGCCTCGCGGGGGATCGCGACCGAGATCCTGATCTCGGCCGCGAGCGCAATCGGAGATCCAGGCACTCCGGTCATCGCGATCGTCCGGATCGAGCGAGCCCGTGCAAACTCGAGCAGGCGGGCGACCTCCGGGGTTTCGCCCGAATGTGACAGCGCCAGAATGACGTCGCCCGGCATCAACATGCCGAGGTCGCCGTGGCTCGCTTCGCCGGCGTGGAGGAAGTAGGCCGGCGTACCGGTCGAGGCCAGGGTTGCCGCGATCTTCTGACCGATCAGTCCCGACTTGCCGATCCCGGTGACGCACAGGCGACCGTGCGACCCGTCGATGGCCTCGATCGCGCGCAGGAACTCCGGCCCCAGGTTGTCGATCTGTCGCCGTACCGAGTCGGCCTCGATCTCCAGGACCCTGCGCGCGGCTTCCAGGCTCATCCGCCTATCTTAAGCCGGGGCTCCATCATTCCGGGGTCCGCCCGCCCCGCAAGGCCGGCCGGATCCTCTTTCGCGTCGCCGTGTGGCGGAAAGAGGGATTCCTCGCCGGGCCCGGGATGATGGGAGCCGCGGCGCCGCCGCGTCGGTTTATCATCCCGTCTCCACATGGAGCCGCTGACCCAGTACGTCATCGCCTACGGACTCCCGCTGATCTTCGGGATCGTGCTGCTCGAACAGCTCGGCGCCCCGATTCCGGCGATCCCGGTGCTCATCGTCGCGGGCGCTCTCTCGATGGACCGTGATTTCTCGGCATGGCAGGTCCTCGGCGTCGCGGTCGCGGCGTCCCTGATCGCCGATTCCCTCTGGTACCTGCTGGGGCGCTCCCAGGGGAACCGGATCCTGAAGACCCTTTGCAAGATCTCGCTGTCGCCGGACTCCTGCGTGCGACAGACCGAGTCCGTCTTCGAGCGGTGGGGAATGCCGTCTCTGCTGGTGGCGAAGTTCATTCCAGGCTTTTCGACCGTGGCCCCCCCGATGGCCGGCGCCACCGGAGCTGGCTGGGCCGAGTTCCTGCTGTACGACGGTGGGGGAGCCCTCGTCTGGGCGGGTTGCGGCGTGGCCGGCGGAATGGCATTCCACCGGGCGATCGACCGGGCGCTCGACTTTCTCACATCGATCGGAAGCGCCGCCTTCGCCCTGCTCGGCGCCGGCCTCGCCGCGTTCATCGCGTTCAAGTGGTGGCAGCGGCGCCGCTTCTACAAGATCTTGCGGATGGCTCGGATCTCGGTCGAGGAGCTCCAGCGACTCATGGACGACGGCCAGAGCCCCCTCGTGCTCGACGTGCGGACCGTCAAGGGGCGCTCCGTCGATCCCCGGCGGATCCGGGGCGCGGCGGTCCTGGACGTTTACAACCTGGACGCCGAGTTGAAGGAGTTGCCCCGGGACCGCGAGATCATTCTCTACTGTACTTGACCCAACGAGGCTTCGGCGGCCCGTGTGGCGCGCATGCTGATCGACAGGGGATTCAAACTGGTGCGGCCTCTCGCCGGAGGGCTCGAGGCCTGGATCAAGGCGGGCTACGCGATCGACGGGGAGCCCCTCATCGCGATACGTGGATCCGGTGCGTAGGATGGTGTCGCGATCGACCGGCTCCGGAAGTAAGATCCTCGGCAGAAAGAGGGGGACACAGCATGCGTCACGGAAAATTGAGCGTCGCGGGGCTGCTCCTGGCCGGACTTCTCGTCTCGTCGGCGGCCTGGGCCGCCACCCGGACCTACCAGGTCACCGGGCCGGTTCTCGAGGTGAGCGACAGCATGATCGCCGTCCAGAAGGGGAAGGATCGCTGGGAGATCGCTCGCGACGCCTCGACGAAGGTGACCGGCGACCTCAAGGTCGGCTCGAAGGTCACGATCGAGTACCGGATGACGGCGACGGCCGTCGAGGTGAAGGCCGCGGCGGCTTCGAAGAAGAAGTAGTTCGAGGACGGGCGGGGGAGTTGGAGGGCCGTCGGGAAACATGGGGAGGGCCCCAATCACCCCCGGACTCTTCTTAACTTCTCCCGACGAGTTCCCAGATCGCGAGGAGCGATCGAATCAGCGCGGGCACCGACTTCACGTCGAGCTGCGTGGAGCGGTCCGAGAGCGCCCGGTCGGGATCGTCGTGGACCTCCAGGAAGAAACCGTCCACGCAGCCGGTCGCGGCGGCCGCCCGCGCGAGCACCGGGGCGTACTGCTTGAGCCCGCCCGTCTCCCTGCCGGCGCCCGGGAGCTGAAGGGAGTGCGTCACGTCGTAAATGACGGGGCGGCCGAGCTCGCGCAGTATCGGGAACGAACGCATGTCCACCACGAGGTTGTGGTAGCCGAAGGACGCGCCGCGCTCGCAGAGGAGCACTTTCTCGTTGCCCGCGGCGAGGCACTTTTCGACCACGTGTCCCATGTCCTCCGGAGCCATGAACTGGCCCTTCTTGACGTTGACCGGCTTGCCCGTCTTCGCCGCGGCCACGATGAGATCGGTCTGGCGGCAAAGGAAGGCCGGGATCTGGAGGACGTCGAGGACCTCCGCCGCCGTCGGAGCCTGGGCCGCCTCGTGGATGTCCGAGATGACGGGCAAACCCGTCTTCGCCTTGACCTCGGCGAGAATGGCGAGCCCCTTCTCCAGTCCCGGCCCGCGGAAGGAATCCCTCGCGGAGCGGTTCGCCTTGTCGAACGAGGACTTGAAGACGATGCGCGCGCCGGTCTGCTCGGCGATTTCCCCGAGCCTTTCGGCCATCGCGAGAGAATGCTCCCGCGACTCGATGACGCAGGGGCCGGCGAAGAAAAGAGGAGGCGCTCCACCTCCCGCGACGTACCCGGGCGCGATCGGGACGGCCCGGGCCGACTTCAGGCGAGCTCCTCGGGAGCCGACCGCTCGACGCCGACCGGAATCTCGGCACTGACGGCGCCGCGGTGCGCGCGTGCCGCGCGGATGAAGTCCTTGAACAGGGGATGGCAGGCAAACGGCTTCGACTTCAGCTCGGGGTGGAACTGGCACCCGAGAAACCAGGGATGGTCGTCGTGGAGCTCGATGATCTCGACGAACTTCTTGTCCGGAGACATCCCCGGGAACGAAAGCCCCGCTTCCTTCAGGCGCGGCAAGAACTCCTGGTTCACCTCGTACCGATGCCGGTGGCGCTCCCAGATCATGCCCTCGCCGTAGGCCCGCGCGGCGAAGGAGCCTGCCGAAAGCTCGCATGGATACTTCCCGAGGCGCATGGTGCCGCCGAGAGCCTCGACGCCGATGAGGTCGCGCAGCTTGTAGATCACCTTGTGTCGGGGTTCCTCGTCGAACTCGGTCGAGTTGGCCCCTTCGAGCCCGGCCACGTTGCGCGCGTATTCGATGACGGCGGTCTGCAGGCCAAGGCAGATTCCGAAGAACGGGACCTTCTTCTCCCGCGCATAGCGAATCGCCTTCATCATCCCCTCGACGCCGCGCCGGCCGAACCCGCCCGGGACGAGAATCGCGTCGGCGCGGAAGAGGACCTCCGGGTACTGGTCTCCCTCGAGGGTTTCGGCGTCGACGTAGTGGAGCTTGACGCGAACGTTGTTGGCGATACCCCCATGGGCGAGCGCTTCGTTCAGCGACTTGTAGGAGTCGCCGTAGTCCACGTACTTGCCGACCACGGCGACGTCGACCTCGCCCGTCGGGTTCTTGATCCGGTTGACCAGGTTCTCCCATTTCGAGAGGTCGCGGTCGTAGTGGGGCAGCGAGAGCAGGTCGAGGAGAATCTCGTCGAGCCCCTCGGCGGCGAAGTGGAGCGGCACCTCGTAAATCGAGGGCACGTCCTTCGCGTTGATGACCGCTTCGACGGGGACGTTGCAGAAGAGCGCGATCTTCTTCTTGACCTCGGTCGGCAGGGCGCGATCGGTGCGGCAAAGCAGGAGGTCCGGCTGAATCCCGATCGACAACAGCTCCTTGACGGAGTGCTGCGTGGGCTTGGTCTTCAACTCGTCCGAGGCCTTGATGTAGGGCACGAGGGTCAGGTGGACGTTGATGGCGTTTCCGCGCCCCGCCTCCTGGCGGAACTGGCGGATCGCCTCGAGAAACGGCAGGGATTCGATGTCCCCGACCGTGCCTCCGATCTCGACGAGGACGACGTCCGCATCGGTGCCGACATGCCGGATCGACTCCTTGATCTCGTCGGTGATGTGGGGGATGACCTGAACGGTCTTGCCCAGATAGTCGCCGCGGCGCTCGCGCTCGATGACCGTGGCGTAGATGCGGCCCGCCGTCGTGTTGTTGATCTTCGAGGCCGTCATCGACGTGAAGCGCTCGTAGTGACCGAGGTCGAGGTCCGTCTCGGCTCCGTCGTCGGTCACGTAGACCTCGCCGTGCTGAAACGGAGACATCGTCCCCGGATCGACGTTGATGTACGGATCGAACTTGGCCATCGCGACCGAGAACCCCCGGGCCTCGAGCAGCGCCCCGATCGACGAGGCCGCGATGCCCTTGCCGAGCGACGAGACGACCCCGCCGGTGATGAAAACGTACTTCGTGCTCATGTCGCGACCTCCCTGTGCAAACGCCGTTCTGCCTCGGCCAGATCCTCCGGCGTGTCCACGCCGATCGAGTCTCCCGCCGCCTCCCCGACCCAGATCGTATAACCCGCTTCGAGCCATCGCAGCTGCTCGAGCGATTCGGCCCGTTCGAGCGGCGAGGGCGGCAGCGCCGCGACCGCGGCGAGCGTTGCCGCCCGGTACGCGTAGATGCCGAGGTGCTTGCGATACGACGGTGTTCCCTGGCGGTGGTACGGGATCGGCGCTCGGGAGAAGTAGAGTGCGCGCCCGTCCGCCGCCGCCACGACCTTGACGGTGTTGGGATCCGATGCAGCCCCCGGCGCTGCAGGATACGCGAGGGTCGCCAGCTCGCGTCCGGCGGCGCCAATCAGCGTCGCGACCGCGCGGTCGATGTTCTCGGCGGGCATGAGCGGCTCGTCCCCCTGCAGATTCACATAGACGTCGGCGGGCATGTGGCGCGCGACCTCGGCGACCCGATCCGTTCCGCTCGACGCCGAAGCCGACGTCATCATGGCCTCCGCGCCTGCGGCGCGAACGCAGTCGGCGATCCGCGCGTCCTCGGTGGCGACGACGACCCGATCGAGCCACCTGGCCGCACGAGCCGCCTCCCACACGTGCAGCACCAAGGGCTTTCCGGCGAGGGGAGCGAGCGGCTTTCCGGGGAATCGGACGGAGGCGAATCGCGCGGGAATCACGCCGACGATCAACATGCAATCATCGGGCCTCAATAGTATCCTCGAGCAAACGTTGCGTCAAGAAAGTCGTTTCGCCGCCCTCCTATCGCGTCCCGGGCCCGCGGCCCTCTACGGGTTGGCCCTCATCCTCTTCGGATCCTCCGCCGGGCTCGCTCTGTACCGGGCCCACGCGGATCGCATGGATCTCGCCACGGGAAGGGCCGAGTGGATCTGGTATTCGAGTCGGATTCCGGAACCGATGCCGCTGCGCTTCTATGCGACGCGCGATTTCTCTCTTCCGCAGGCGCCGGGCCGCGCCACCGCGAAACTCTTCGTCGACCGCGAGCACGTGCTCTTCGTCAACGGTGAGCGCGCCGGAGGGGGTTCGCAGCGGCCCGGAGATCCTCTCGCGATCTACGAGATCGCGCGCTTTCTGCACCCGGGGCTCAACCGGATCGCGGTCGAGGCTGCCAGCCCGACGGGCATCGGCGGGATCCTGATGGCTCTCGACGTGGATGGGTTCGGGCGCGACGCCCTCGTTTCGGATGTGTCCTGGCGTGTGGACCGCGAACCCACGGCGGTTGGCAATGGTGGGCGCTATCGGCCGGTTGTCTGGGGCAGGCCGCCGCAGTATCCGTGGGGGTACCCGCCGATGCCGGCGGTGAGTCGGTAATCCGGCTCCGTTCAGATCTTCTGGACGAGCGCGTCGAGGGCCTCGCGCGCGGCGAGGCAGTGCGGATCTGTCCCGTCATAGCCCGCGAGGGCGATGACCTTGCGATAGCCGGCCACCGCCGCTTCGATGTTGCCGAGCCCCCGGTCGTGGATCCGGGCAATGAGCAGCCGAGCCCCGAGGTGCCGGGGGCAGACCTCGACGGCCTTCGTGCAAAACACCAGTGCCACGTCGAAACGCTCCTCGGCGGCCGCCAGACGGGCGCGACGGTAGTAGAGCTCGGCTTCGCCGGACGGATCCGATTGTCCTGGAAGAAGTTGCGAGAGGTTTTTCAGTGTGGCGGCGAGGGCGGTCCAACTGTTTGAGATTGCCGGCATCCGAGACTAGTGTACGCAATTCTGGCAGAATTTCAATAAAAATTTAGAAGGATTAGCCAGAAATCCTTCTTTTTTATGGCGGAATTGTCCGCGATGTTGTCCTAATTAAATAAGTCAATTTAATTAATTAACCGAATTAAATAAGGCTAGCTTCGGATCAGCGGACGCGATCGATGACGGACTCGGTCGCAAGCAGGAGGCCCGCCTTGGCTTCCGAGTCCGGGAAAGCCCCGAGAGCGACGCGGGCAGCGCCCGCGTAGTCGCGCGCGAGGGCCCGGGTTTCGAGGATGCCGTCGTACCGGTCCACGATCGCGAGGATCTCGGCCGGCTGTACCGTCCGGAATTCCCTTTCGCGCAGGACCGCGGCCACCCGGTCGCGCTCGGCGGGCTCGGCCTTCGGCATGGCGAGAAGCAGCGGCATCGTCAGCTTTCCCTCGCGCAGGTCGTTCAAGACCGGCTTGCCCACCTCCTGGACGCTGCCCGTGTAATCCAGCAGGTCGTCGATCAGCTGAAAGGCCATGCCGAGGCAGCGCCCGTACTCGGCCAGGCGCTCCGCAGCGACGAGATCGCCCCGGGGGGCGAAGTGAGCCGGAAGACTGCAGGCGGCGGCGAAGAGATCCGCGGTCTTGCGCCGCGTGATCTCGAGGGAGTCCTCGCGCGTCACGTGGGCCGATCCTTCTTTCTCGATGCCGATGATCTCGCCCTCGATCATGGAGAGGGTCGTGTCGGAGAGGACCTTCAGGATGGTCAAGTCGCCCTCGTCGAGAGCGATGCCCATGGACATCGTGTAGAGGTAATCGCCGAAGAGCACGGTCAGGTTGTTTCCCCACCGCGCGTTGGCGGAGGTACGTCCGCGGCGCAGCCGCGCCTCGTCGATGATGTCGTCGTGGACGAGCGTCGCGGTATGGATGAACTCGACGACCGCGGCGTAGCGGACATCCTTGTCTCCCTCGCGATAGTCGAGCAGGCGGGCCGACAGCAGCAGCAGGGCCGGTCGGATCCGCTTGCCGCCCCCCTGAGCCAAATAGGCGCCGATGCGGTCGATCGTCGGGATGGGCGAGCGGAAATGGAGGAGCAGCTCCTCCTCGACCCGCGCGAGCTTGTCGCTGATCAGGTCGTAGGCCCGCTTCCAGCGCGCGCTGTCGAGGCGGGCCGCGCTCATCGGTAGTTGGTGAACTGCAGCGGAACGCCGAAGTCCTGCCCTCGCAGCATCGCCATGACCTCCTGCAGGTCGTCCTTGGCGCGTCCGGACACCCGCACCTGGTCCGCCTGGATCGCGGCCTGGACCTTGAATTTGCGGTCCTTGATCGCCCGGACGATCTCCCTGGCCTTTTCCGAGGCGATGCCCTGCTGGATCTTCACGATCTGCCGGACCGTGGCGCCGGCCGCGGGCTCGACCTTCTGGAAGTCGAGCGACTTGACGGCCACGCCCCGTTTGACGAGGCGCGTTTCGAGGATATCGACGACGGACTTGAGCTTTAACTCATCGTCGGAGGTCAGCGTGAGCTGGAGATCCTTCTCGTTCCACTCGACCTTCGATTTCGATCCGCGAAAGTCGAAGCGCGTGGCGATCTCCTTGGAGGCCTGCTGGACCGCGTTCAGGACCTCCTGCAGATCCACCTTGCTCACGACGTCAAAGGAGAACTCCTGTGCCATGGGGGGATTCTATGGGAGAAGCTCTCGGCTATCAGCTGTCAGCAATCGCCTATCCGCAATAGCCAAAGTGTCAGGCGACACGCGAGGAGGTGTCTTGGCAGAGAGCGGATAGCCGAAAGCTAGTCCTGAACGACCCTCGTCCCTTTCGGGCCGGTCACGCGATAATCGGCGGCCGGTCGCGGGCTCTCGCGCTTCCACCCCTCGAAGCGGAACTCCGTCCGGCTGCCGGACGTGTCCTGATAGCTCAGGCCGTCGACCATCCCGGTCGCAGCAATCGTGAGCCGCAGCCACGCGAGCTCGGAGTCGGCCGCCCGGGGCTCGAGCAGGACGGTCCCGCCCCCCTCGAGGGTGATCGCGTAGCGGAGCGCCAGCTCTCCCGGCTTTTCGAGGAAAACGAGGGGCAGGCGCGAGCGCTCGTCCGGCGAAAGCTTGCGCACGGTGAGCTGTTTGTCCTCCGGCGAGAGAAACCGCCCCTCGCCCCCGTCATAGGTGAAGATCTTCACATCCGGAGCCGCGTAGTCGAAGCGCAGCCGCTGCGGCGCCTGGATCCAGAGCGTCCCCGACTCCCGCTTGGAGGCCGTGAACCCCGCCGGCGTGTAGGACTGCGAGAACGCCGCGGAATGCGCGGCGCCGTCCCCGTACGCGCCCGCGGCCCTCGCCAGCAACGCCATGGCGTCCGGCGCGTCGGTGCCAGGCGCAGGAGGCGTGAAGGCCAGGGCCGGAGCGGCCGCGAGCAGAAGGGCACGGCTGAGTCCTGCCAGCTGACGGCGAAGGACTCTCAATGCCGGAAGTGCCGGCGCGGGGCCATCAGAAATGCCATGTTGCGCTCGTCGGCGGCGGCGATGATCTCCTGATCTCGGATCGAGCCGCCGGGCGCGACGATTGCCGTCACGCCGGCGTCGCCAAGAATGTCCAGACCGTCTCGGAAGGGAAAGAACGCATCCGACGCGGCCCCGCAGTTGACGATCGGGAGCACGGGCTTCGTCGCCGCCAGCCGGCAGGCGTCCACCCGGCTCATCTGGCCGGCGCCGATCCCGATCGTCTGGCGGGCGTTGGCCACGACGATCGCGTTCGACTTGACCCGCCGGGCGACCTTCCACGCGATCTCGCACGCCGCACGCTCAACGGCGGTCGGCTTTCTCTGTGAAACCTGCTTCCAGTTCGAGGAAGGGTCCGGCTCCGCGTCGGCGTCCTGGAGCAGGAGGCCGCCCTCGATGCGCTTCCAGTCGAGGCCGGGTGCCGGTCGCCGCGAGACGCTGACCTTCAGGAGGCGGATGTTCGGCTTCTTCGCGAAAAACGACAGAGCCTCCTCGGTGAAGTCGTCGGCCGCAACCACCTCGACGAAATGCTGCAGGACGAGAGAAGCCAGTGCACCGTCGACCTGACCCCGGATGGCGATGATGCCCCCGAACGCGGCCAGCGGATCACAGGCGAACGCTCGCCCGAAGGCCTCGCTCAAAGAGTCGCCGATGCCCGCGCCGCACGGATTGTTGTGCTTCACGATGACGGCAGCGGGACCGTCGAAGTCGCGAGCCAGGGCCACGGCCGAATCGAGGTCGAGCAAGTTGTTGAACGAGAGCTCCTTGCCCTGGAGCATCCGGAAGCGGACGAGTGCGTCCGGCGGCGCCGAGGGAAAGGCATAGAGCGCCGCGCGCTGGTGCGGGTTCTCGCCGTAGCGCAGGGCCCCGACGCGATCGAACGCGAACACCAGATTTTCCGGAAAGGCGTACGGCTCGTGCACGGCCGCCGCGAAGTAGCCTGCGATCGCCGCGTCGTACGCCGCGGTTCGCGAGAAGGCTCGGGCGGCCAGCCGTTCGCGGGTCACGATGCCGGTGCCGCCCGTAGAACGGATCTCCTCGAGCACGCCCGCATAGTCGGACGGGTCCACCAGGACGGCCACGCGCGCGTGGTTCTTTGCAGCCGCGCGGATCATGGCCGGCCCGCCGACGTCGATCATCTCGATGACCGCGGAGCGGCTTTCGCCCGCTGCGACGCTCCTCTCGAATGGGTACAGATTGACGACCACGAGGTCGAAGGCCTCGATTGCCGCCTGCCGCATGTCGCGGGCATGGTCGTCGCGCGATTCGTCGGCGAGCACTCCGCCGAAGACCTTCGGGTGAAGCGTCTTGACGCGGCCGCCCAGGATCTCGGGAAAGCCCGTGAGGTCCTCGACGAGGTCCACTTCGATGCCGGCCGCCCGCAGGTGGGCGGCGGTGCCGCCCGTCGAGACCAGGCGCACGCCCAGCCCGACGAGCTCGCGGGCGAGATCGGCGACGCCGGTCTTGTCGTGCGTCGAGACGAGAGCCCGGCGGACGGGGAGCACGGAAGGCCGCGGCGTGGCGTCGGGCATCGAAGGGGAATATAGCCGAGTTCGGTTTTCAGCTGTCAGTTGTGGGGCCACCCATTCCCGAAGCGGATAACTGAATACTGAAAACGGATAGCCCTCGCCCTGCGCCCCTCAAAATACCTTCAGGACCTGCGCGTTGATCGTGAACCCCTTTACGCCGTGGGCGACCACGGGGTAGCCGACGTCGGCGCGGATGCGCGTGTTGTCCCAGGGTCCGTTGAAGGCGGTCGTGATACCGATGCCCGAGAAGTACGTGTTGTGGTAGCCGGCAAACTTGTTCGTGACCAGTGCCTGGTCGTACTCGATCTCGAAGCGGACGACGTCCTGGATGTTGATGCCGTAAGAGGCGTTGCTCAAGATCGCCTCGTCGGCCAGCACGCTTCCGCTCGGAAATCCGGTCAGGGACGTCGTCGTGAACGGCCCGAAGTCCCACTGCGAAAAGCGGTCGAGGTCCTTACCGCCGAGGTAGGCGAGCTTGACGAGCAGCTTTCGGAAGTTCGCGAAGTAGAAGCCCTTGGCCGCCTCCACCGAGTACTTCCAGTAGTCCTTGGCGTTCGGGTCGTACACGGAGAGATCGGGATCGCCCCAGGGCTCCCACTTCTGCCGCGCGTAGTAGCCGCCGTGGGCCGTCAGGTTGTAGCCGTCCTGGCTCCAATTCAGGCGCAGGGCGGCGCCGAGCGTGAACGTGTCGACGGGGACGACGAAGCCGGGCGCTGTATCGCTGGTGGATTTGTAGCCGTCGTACTGTGTCGAGAAGATTCCCGAGACCTTGAGGTAGTTGCCGAGCGGATGGCCGATGTTGAACGACAGATATTCGGGAAGGTGCTTGACCGAGCCCGCCTTGAACTCCCGGCCGAACCGATATTCCGTCTCGGTGAACGGGATCGCCACGCCGAAGGCGTCGGCCCCGAGGTCGAAGTGCGTTCCGAGAAACGCGGGGTCCGTGTAGTTGGCAAAGAGAAGCGATCCGAAGAAGAAGACCGACAACTGCTTGTTCTTGTGCCAGAGGTCGAAGTTGAAGTACTGAACACCGAGCAAAGGGAAGGGGTAGGAGAGGCCCCTCTCGTAGAAGATGCCCGCGACCCCGATCAGACTCTTGCGGGTCAGCTTGTTCGAGACCTGCCGCTCGTCCGGCTTCGCCGGATCGGGTTCCAGGTAGCGCAGACCGTCATCCGTGTCGCGCACCATCTGGGACGGGGACGCGTAGGCCTCCTTGAGACGTGTCGGGAAGTCCCCGGGGTTCACGACGACATCGCTCATCGTGACCTTGCGCTCGATGGCCGTGGTGCGGCCAGCCGTCGAGAAGACCTGCTGGCCGCGAATCTCGAGGGGCAACACCACGCCGGCTGTCCCCGGAACCTCGCGGTAGTACTCAGTCTGGATGTTCGAGAGCGTGTCGCCCTTGAGGTTCAGCTGGATGGACTCCCGGCGCAGCAGGGCGAACGTCTCCCGGTCGATCCAGGCCGTGCCGCGGTAGATCGGCTTGTTGCCGACGGTCGCGCGGGGGCGGAATTCGATACGGTAGGCCGGGCGTTCGTCGATTCGGGTCTCCCCTTCGAGCGTGTACTCGTATTCCTCGGTCAGGCGGATGTCGAGCGGCAGCGTCGTGACTTTGTCCGGCTGCAGTATCGGGAGCTTCGGGATTGTGCGTCCTTTCCACTTCACGCCGTTCAAGTAGAACTCCTGCCACGCCCAGTCGGGGGCCTTGCCGCGTTCGAAGAAGTAGGGGCCGCGGATCGTCAGGTCGAGGCTTCCGGGCAGCGACGCGACACGGAAGCGCAGCGACGAGTCCATCGCGGCAATGTAGGTCTTCGTCTTCTCCCGCTGCCCGGCGTCCCAGGCGCGCTCGCGGGCGATGATCTCGTCTGCCGTGAGGCCCCGGGTGGCGCCGACCTCGACGGCGGCCTTCGTTTCGCCTTCCGCGCGCGCCGAGGGATGGAGAACCACGGCGAGCGGACCCCTCGAGAGATCCAGAGTGAGCGACTTCGCCCCCTTGACCTCGAAGTCGCGCCGGGCGCCGCTCGAAAGATTCTCGACGGAGGCGCTGTCGAAGGGTCCACCCGAGAGTTCGATCGCGACGGTCCCGGCGGCATCCGCGGGCAGCAGCAGGATCGGCGTGAATTTCTTGCCGTCGAACAGGCGCAGCGCCTCGATCGTCGATCCGTCCCTGCGGGCGACCCGGGTCGGCGTGGGGTCGCGCGAGACGTCGGCGGTGAGGTACGGCGCGATCCGGCCGATGGTGTCGAGCTCTGTTGCGGACAGCGGCGCAGCCGTCGCGAGAACGCCCGCCAGAGTCGACTGTGGGAACTCGACGAGCGCCGCGAGCAGAGCCGAGGCCGGCCCCTTGCCTTCAGCGGCGGAGGTGAGGACCCAGATTCTCCGCGAGATGTCCGGCGGCAACTTCTGGCCGCTGCGGACGACGACGGCATCCACGTACGCGGAGAGCTCCTCCTCGGCCGCGGTATCGAAGGGCTCCGGGGTATCGAGCGCGACCTGGCCCTCGGCCGAGCCCGCGCGGAAGATCGACGACAGCCGCTTGACGGTGTAGGCGAAGCGCTCGGCGTCCGCCGAGGCCGGCAGCTCGAGCACCGTCGCGGCGGCGCCCTTGAGCGCGGCCAGGCGCGCCACCGCCTCGTCGATCTCGACATCGGAGAAACCCGTCAGGCGCAGACGAAGCAGGCACCCGGAAGTTTCGGAGCCCGGAGGCAACGCCGCGCCGGCCGACGCGATTCCCAGAATCGCGCCGCCTGCCGGGCAGCCGCCGTCGGGCCGCTCCGCGGCGAGCCGGATCTGCTCTGCCCGTACCGCCGGCGCGACGATCGCCGCCAACATGAGCGCGCCCGCGATCGAGCGGGCGCGCAGGGGAGGTCTCATGATCATGGCGAACCGGGAAAGAGCGTGATGTCTTCCAGATCGTTCGCTCTGTCCGCCGGTCAGCGCCGTGCCTTCTCCTTTTCCTTGACCGCCTCCGCCACGGCTGCGGGCACGGCTGGTGCCGGGGCGACCTCGACCGCGCCGAGGCCGAGGCTTTGCCGAAGCTTTCTTTCGATCTCGTTCGCGAGCTCGGGGTTGTCCTTCAGGAACTGCTTCGCGTTCTCGCGGCCCTGTCCGATCCGCAGGTCGCCGTAGGAGAGCCACGCGCCGGACTTTTCGACGAGCTTCGCCTCGAGTCCCATGTCGATCAGTTCGCCGGCCCGCGAAATGCCCTCGCCGTAGTTGATGTCGAACTCCGCCTGCCGGAACGGAGAGGCCACCTTGTTCTTGACGACCTTGACCTTGGTGCGGGACCCGACGACTGTCTCGCCGTCCTTGAGCGAGGCGATGCGCCGGATGTCGATGCGGATCGAGGCGTAGAACTTGAGCGCCCTGCCGCCGGTCGTCGTTTCCGGGTTGCCGAACATCACGCCGATCTTCTCGCGGATCTGGTTGATGAAGATCAGGCTCGTACCCGATTTCGAGACGATGGCCGTGAGCTTGCGCAGCGCCTGCGACATCAGCCGGGCCTGCAGGCCCATCTGGGCCTCTCCCATCTCGCCCTCGATCTCGGCCTTGGGGACGAGGGCCGCGACCGAGTCGATCACGATGACGTCGATCGCGCCCGAGCGGATGAGCATTTCGGCGATCTCGAGCGCCTGCTCGCCGTTGTCGGGCTGAGACACCAGCAGGTTGTCGGTGTCGACGCCGAGCTTCTTCGCGTACTCCGAGTCGAGGGCATGCTCGGCGTCGATGAAGGCTGCGAGACCTCCCGTCTTCTGCGCCTGGGCGATGACCTGGAGGGAGAGCGTCGTCTTGCCCGAAGACTCCGGGCCGAAGATCTCGACGACGCGGCCCCGAGGGATGCCGCCGATGCCGAGCGCGGCGTCCACGGCGAGCGAGCCGGTCGAGATGACGGCAATGGCGACCTCCGGCCGCTCGCCGAGCCGCATGATCGAGCCTTTGCCGAACTGGCGCTCGATCTGAGTCAGCGCCGTCTCGACGGCGCGCCACTTTTCGTTGGGTTTCACGCTGGACATGTCCTCACCTTTCTGGATCGGGGAAAAAGTTCCGCGCTTTCGGCGCGATTATAGACTCCGGGAGGGGCGCTGCAGGACGCGATGAGGACGAACGGATCTTCTCTCCGACACGATCCCGTGTCAATGTCGGACGCCCGCCGCGCATTCGCCGAGCATCCCTTTGCCGCGTTGCTCGCCACGGGCTTCGGCGCGGGCCTCTCACCCATTGCTCCCGGCACGGCCGGTTCGGTGGTCGGTTTGGCGCTGGCCTGGATGCTCGGCCGGGTCTTCGCGTCTCACGTGCCGAGCATCGCACCGTCGGCCGGACTCTTGATGTCCGGGCTCGGGATCGGTTTGATCGGTGTGGCCGCGTCGGGGCCGGTTTGCCGGAGCCTCGAGGCCGAGGATCCAGGCTGCATCGTCATCGACGAGGTCGCGGGGCAGGTAATCGCCTGCGCCGGCCTCGCGTCTCTGCCGACGGCCTCGCCGGCGGGTTGGGTCGCTGCGTTTGTGCTGTTTCGCCTCTTCGACGTCTGGAAACCGGCCCCGATCCGCCAGCTTCAGTCGCTGCCGGGAGGCTGGGGCGTCGTCGTCGACGATGTCGCGGCCGGCCTGGCGGCGGCGGCTCTGGTGGCGGTCGGCCGATGGATCTGAGGCTCGATCCGGCCGAGGGCACGGTTCTCCAGAACGCACCGCTCGCCGGGCTGACGACCTGGCGGATCGGCGGCCCTGCCCGCTTTCTGTGCCGCGTCCGAACCGAGCAAGCGCTCTGCCGCGTGCTGGCCCGGACGAGCGAGGGCGGACTGCCCCTTGCCATCCTGGGGATGGGCTCGAACGTTCTGGTGGCGGACGAAGGGTTTCCGGGTTGCGTGGTCCGGCTCGAGGGAGAGTTTCTGGGGGTCGAGGTGGAGGGAGAGCGGATTCGAGCCGGGGGCGGGGCAGCGCTCGGGGGAGTCTGCGCGGCCGCGGCGCGGGCGGAGTTGACCGGGATCGAGCCGATCTCCGGAATTCCCTCCTCGATCGGCGGTGCCGTGCGCATCAATGCCGGGGCATACGGCGGCGAGATCTTCGACGTTCTCGAGACGCTCCGCCTCGTGGCGAGGACCGGCGAGTGCCGCGCCGTGGCGGCCGCCGAGGTGCCGCACGGCTACCGCTGGTCCCGTCTCGTCGATACGAAGGAGATCGTCAGCGCCGCCGTGCTGAAGCTCGTTCGGGCGCCCCGCGAGGAGATCGACGCGCGGACGCGCGCCGTCGCGGAGAAGCGCCGCGGGGTCCTTCCGTCTGAGGCAAACGCGGGTAGCGTGTTCAAGAACCCGGAAGGAGACCATGCGGGGCGGCTCATTGAAGCCTGCGGCCTCAAGGGCGAGCGCCGTGGGGGAGCGATGATCTCGCCCCGGCACGCCAATGTGATCGTCAACACCGGGGAGGGGCGGGCCGTCGACGTGTTCTTCCTGATGCGGAGAATGAGGGATGCCGTGCAGGCGAAGTTCGGAGTTACCCTGTCTCCCGAGGTGGAGATGCTGGGGCTGAAGTGGGAGTGACGGAGCCGGCTCGGGTCGCCTTCCCGTGAGAGTTCTTCTTCTCGCGGGCGGCGGTGGAACGCGTCTCTGGCCGCTCTCCACGGAGGACCGCCCGAAGCAGTTCCTTCCCCTCCTGTCCGACAGGAGCCTGCTTGCCGAGACGTACGCACGTGTCCTGCCCCTGACTCGGGATGTGTTCGTGGCCACCGCACAGCGCCACGCGTCCCTCGTCGCGAAGCAGCTGCCTGAGGTTCCTCCGGAGCGGATCTTCCCCGAGCCGGCGCGGCGCAACTCCGGGCCGGCCATTCTCTGTGCGGCGCTGCGCTTTGCCGGGGACGGCGATCCGGTCACCGCTGCGGTCCCCTCCGACCAGACCGTGCGCGACGCCGGAGCCTTTCGCGATGCGATGGCGGCGGCCGCGCGGGAGGCCGATGCGGCGAGCGTTGTCGTGCTCGCCGCCGCTCCAACGCGGGCGGAGACGGACTATGGCTACATCGAACACCGAGACGGGCGGGTCCTGCGCTTCACCGAGAAGCCGGGGGCGGACACTGCCCGGGAGTTTCTGGCCTCCGGCCGGCACTCCTGGAACGTCGGCATTTTCGTCTTCCGACCCTCGCGTCTGCTCGCGGAGGCACGGCGCGTGGCGGGCGACCTCGTGGCGGGAGCGGAGCGCTACGTCCGGACGGGAGCCGCCGCCGACTACGAGGCCCTGCCGGACATCTCGATCGACTTCGCGCTGATGGAGAAGATTTCCGGGGTGCGCGCGGTGCCGCTCGACGCGGGATGGAGCGACGTCGGCACGTGGCGCTCGGTCCGCGCGCTGCGCGGCGCGAGCGACGCGGCGGGCAACCTCGTCCTGGCGGACGTCCCCGTGCTCGCGCCCGGAGTGCGGGACACGGCCGTCGTGGTCGGCAGCGAGGGCGTCCTGGTGCTGCCTTTCGAGCGGGAGGGGGAGCTGCGAGCCGCCGTCGAGCGGCTGCGTCGCGGGCAGCCGGCCGCGCGGCGCGGACCGGGAACGACGGAGTGAGAGCCGCATGATGCTCGACTCCGCCGCTTCCCTGTCGAGGCTGCGCGACAACGTGGCCCTCGCATACCGCGGGGAGCCGCGCGCTGTCGATCTGATGCTGACGGCGCTGCTCGCTCGCGGGCCACGTTCTGATCGAGGACGTCCCGGGCGTGGGCAAGACGACGCTTGCTCGCGCCCTCGGGCGCAGCCTCGTCGCTGCCTTCCGGCGGATACAGTTCACGAGCGACCGCTTCCCGCCGACGTGATCGGCGTCTCGGTCTTCCACGCAGGAACCGACGCCTTCGTGTTCCAGCAGGGTCCGATCTTCGCCAACGTCGTGCTCGCCGACGAGATCAACCGGGCGACGCCGCAGACGCAGTCGGCGCTGCTCGAGGCGATGAACGAGGGCGCGGTCACGGTCGACTGCGCGGCGCGAGCTCCCGCAGCCCGTTCATCGTCGTCGCGACGCAGAACCCCGTCGAGTACCTGGGCACCTACCCGCTCCCCGAGTCCCAGATGGACCGGTTTCTTCTGCGGCTCCCGCTCTGGGATACCCGGCGGCGGACGAGGAGAAGATGTTGCTGCGCCGCGGTGGAACCGAGCGCGTTCTCGCCGCGATCCCGGCCGTGCTCGGACCCGGAACAGGTCCTGGCGCTGCAGGACGAAACCGAAAAGGTCACCGTGTCCGAGCCGCTGCTCGACTACCTCCACGCTCTCGTGCGCGCGACGCGTCAGAGCGCCGAGCTGCGGCTGCCGGTCTCGACGCGGGGTGCGCAGGCGCTTTTTCGGTCGGCGCAGGCGTTCGCGCTCCTGCAGGGCCGGGCGTTCGCCACGCCCGACGACGTGCAGGCGGTCGCGGAGCCGGTCCTCGCCCACCGCATCCTGTCCATCTCGTCGGACGGCTTCGGAGCCGGGGGGAGGGAGCGGGAGATTGTGCGGAGGATCCTCGCCCAGGTGGCGGTGCCGCTTTGAGATTTCGGATTTGGGATTTGGGATTTGGGATTGCGGGTTGGGAGCTGGTCTCCTTCAAATCCGAAATCCGAATTTCGAAATTCGAAATCGCATGACGCGCCTCATCCCGCACTGGGAGATCCGCATCACCAATTTCGGCCTGGGGTACATCCTCATGTGTCTCGTGGTCGCGATCTCGGCGCTCAACACGGGAAACAACGGCCTCTACCTGGTGCTGGCCGGCATGCTGGCGGCGATGATCGTCTCGGGCGTCCTGTCGCGCCGCAACGTCCGCGGCGTGGCCTGCCGGATCGGGACCGTGGGGGAGGTCGTCGCGACCCGCCCCGCCTGGCTCAGGATCCGGCTCGAGAACCGTATGCGGACGGGCACGGCGCAGGCCCTTTTCTTCCTCCACGAGTCCCTGCCCGGTCCGCTCTGGATCGATCCCCTCGGCCCGGGGGAGACCCGGGATCTCGTCGTCGAGGGTGCCTTTGCGCGGCGCGGCGTCTACCGCGAGGCCGACGCGGGGCTGCTCTCGCGCTTTCCGCTCGGGCTCTTCCGAAAGTATTGCCGCGCGACGCTCGAGCGCGAGGTCGTCGTCTACCCGCTGCCGGAGGCGAGCCGCGTGCCCGAGATTCCGCCCGAAGACGCGCGGGGAGGGCGACCCCACCCGCACTCGCGCGGCGGCGGCTCGGACATCCGGACGCTGCGCGACTTCTCGCCCGGTGACGATCCGCGCGACGTGCACTGGAAGCAGTCGGCCCGGATGCGCCGATGGATCGTGCGCGAGCGCGAGGCCGAGCGCGACCGCGCCGTTTTCCTGGCCGTCGACAACGCCCTTGCCGAGCCTTTCGACCCCGAGGCCCTCGAGCGGCTCGAGCGCTCGATCGCACGGGCGGCGGGGCAGGCGCTGCTCCTGCTGTCCCGCGGCGCGGAGGTCGGGCTGCACGTGCGCGGGTCAAAGGTCGCTGCACGCGGAGGCCGGCCGCAGCGGGTCCGCATCCTCGATGCCCTCGCCCGGGTCCAGCCCGTTGCGCTCGCGGCCGCGCCCGATTTTCCGGCGATGCGTCGGGGAGACGTGCGATGGCTCGTCTCGTGACCGACACCCGCGAAATGCCGTCGGGCCTGCGGCGGGCCTACATGCTGGTTCTCGCTCCGCCCGCCTTCCTCGCTCCCGTGCCGCTGCTCTGGACCGGGGGCGCGGGCCGCGCCGCGATCCTCGCCTACGAGATTGCGCTGGCCGTTCTCTGGGTCCGGGCCCGCGGGGGCCGCCCGGTTCGAATCACGAACGCGATGATGAACGTGGCGGGCCTCGCATACCTCGGATGGCTCGGCGTTTCGCTTGCGACGCTGCGGCCCGGATTGCTTCCCGCGGTCGCGCACCTGCTGCTCTTCACGGGGCTGGCCAAGCTGGCGTCCCTCAAGCGTCCGAGCGAAGCACGCCTGGCGCTTCTGGTCGTCTTCCTGCTGACGCTTGCTTCGGCCTCCTCCTCGACGCACGTCTCCTCGGTGCTCTACTTCGGCGCGGCGGCCTGGGTCGGCTTTCGCGCCCTGGCCCGCATGGCCGTCCTCGCCGACTTCGACGACGCGCCGCCCGAGCGGGTGCTCGTCGCCGTGCCGACGACCGGGATGGCCGCGGTCGCCATCCTCGGTGGGGCGGCGTGCGCCGTCCCGCTCTTCGTCATCCTGCCGCGCCTGCACGGCCCGTTCGCGCTCGCCCCGTTCCGCGTCGAGGACGCGTTCGGCAGGACGCTGGCGGCCGATCGCGTGGACCTGGAAGCCTTCGGCGCAGCCAAACGCAGCGACCGGGTGATCCTGCGTCTGACCGCGAAACCGGAGCTCGCGCGGGTGAGCGCCCTGCGCCTGCGCGAGGCGGTCTTCACGGACTACCTGGACGGCGTGTGGACGCGGGATCCGAGAGCCTCCGCCCGGCGGGGCGGTCGCGTGGCGCCTGCCCCCGCGACTTCCGGCAAAGCGGGCCGCCTGGCCGCTACCGTCTCCGCCGACCTGAATGTCTATGGCCAGGGTTTTCTGTTCCTGCCGTATGGGACCTCGGCGGTGCGCGTCGAGCGCGGGCGCGCCGCGGAGCTTGCCGACGGCGTCTTCCAGGTCGCGTCGGGCCGCGGACCGGTGCACTACGAAGCGGACGTGCGTCGCGAGGCTCCCCGCGGGGAAGGGCACGACGCAATCTCGGCCGCGGACGTGCCGCCCGAGGTCGAGCTCTACGCGACGCAGTTGACGGCGGGCATCCAGGACCCCCGCGCGATCGCCCGGAGGATCGAGGAGCACTTCGCCCGGGACTTCGTCTACACCCTCGACCCTCCGCGTGCGGAGGGCGACCCGCTGGTCCACTTCCTGCTTCGCTCGAAGGCCGGGCACTGCGAATATTTCGCGTCGGCGGCCGCGATGATGCTCGCCGCGCGCGGAATTCCGGCACGCCTGGTCACCGGCTCTTACGGCGGCGAAGAGGGTCTCTTCTCGAGCACGATCGTCGTGCGGGCGCCGAACCTGCACGCATGGGTCGAGGCGGATCTGGACGGGACGGGCTTCCAGATTTTCGATCCGACGCCTCCGGGCGGCCTGCCGGAGGCGCTTCGCCCCTACTCGCTCCTGTCGCGGCTCTCGGCGCTCGGCCGGGAGATCGAATTCTTCTACGACCGCCACGTCCTCGGCTTCGACTCGAGCGATCAGGCGGGAGCGATCGAGACGGCGCGCGAGTCGCTGTCCTCCGCCGCGGCGACGCTGTCGTCGCTGCGGGACGCCGCGCGGGGCGCGCTCTCGCCCGGGATGGCACCGGGCGCGCTCGCGCTGCTGCTCCTTGTCCTTTTTGGCGCGCGGGCCGTGCTGCGGAGGAGGCAGACGCTGCCACCGGCCACACGGGCGTACGTGGCCCTGCGGCGAGCACTGGTCCACAGGAAAGGCGCTCTGGCACCCTCGACGCCGCCGGCAGAGGTGGCGCGCCTTTTCGCCGAAGCCGTGCCGCAGGCCCGCGAGGATGCGGCGGCGGTCGTCTCGGTGTATTGCGCGAGTGCCTTTGGCGGGATTGCCCCGGGACCGGACACCGTGCGGCAGCTCGACGCACGTGTGCGACGGCTGAAGGCAGCGATCTGATTCAAGCTGGGCGGACGCGACGTCGGTGGTCATGCAAGGAGGCAAATATGGCTCGAGCGTTTCTCGGTCTGGCTCTCTACGTGTGCGCGGTGGGGGGCGCCCGTGCCGACATCTGGGCGTTCCGGTTCGATGCGCGAAGCGGAGGAATCAGCGTGTCGTGGCACGACGATCTCGTATTCCACAATACGGCAAAGCAGGATGCGGTCGTCCGCCTCGTCGGCATCAGCAACGGAGAAATCCGGCCGGAGGACCCGATCGAAATTCCCGTCGCTGCGGGCCGCACGGTCAGTCTGGCGGGCCGCGGCCTCTGGAAGCCCGACTCCTTTCCAGACCTCTGGGTCGTCCGGTTGGAGGTTCCCGAAGGGGTGATCGTCGCCAGCCGCGGCGGCCTGGACGGCGAGTGCCCGTCGCCGTGCGGCCTGCCGCCCAATCCCCTTCCGAATCTCGGAGCGTTTTCGATGCCGGTATTTCGGGATCTCGTGTCCGCGGGGGTGGGTCAGATCCACGTCGGTGCCGACCTCGGCGCGCAGCCGAGCCGCTTCAACGTCGGCCTCTACAACGGGGGCGAACGCGACGCCGTGGCGACGATTTCCGTTTATCAGGCCTGCGACGACACGGTTCTCGAAAGCCGCTCGGTGATCGTCCCGGCGAACTCCGCCTTGCAGGTCGGCGGGCTCGGTTCTGCCAAGACGCACTGTGACCCGAATGCGGGCTTCAATACCTGGCTTCGGTACGCCGTGGTTGTGATGGATCAGCCCGGAATCTCGTATCTCTTCAATCTGAACGACGATCTGCCCTTCCACCCGCGCCTTCCGATCGGAGCGGCGGGCGGCTTCTAGGACGCCGAATCGAGGCGAGAGGCCACGCGGACCACGACGATCGTCATGTCGTCCTCCGGCGGCACGCCGGACTGGAACCGGGCAACGGCCTTGAGAATTATCGCGCAGAGCCCGGCCGGGGGGAGCATCGGGTTCTCGCGGATGACCTGCTCCAGGCGGGCCTCGCCGAACTCCCGATCGGCCGCATCCGGCGCCTCGGTGATCCCGTCGGTGAAGACGACGAGAAGATCGGCCGGCCCGAGCGTCACCGTCTGCTGGGCGTAGCGCGATTCGGCGAACAGGCCGAGCGGCGGGCCGCCGACGGTCAGGCGCTCGAGCGATCCTCCGGCCCGCAGCAGCATGGGGGGATTGTGCCCGGCGTTGACGTAGGTCAGCGCGCGGGCGTCCCGGTCGAAGATCGCCCAGAAGAACGTCGCGAAGCGGTTCGACTCCGTGAGCGCGTGGATCTGCAGGTTGATGCCCCTGGCCGCGTCCGCGGGGCCGCGGTCGGAGAGCGAGGCATGGCTGCGCAGGGCGCCCTGGAGGCTCGCCATGAGCAGCGCAGCCGATATGCCCTTGCCCGCCACGTCCCCCACGGCGATCCCGAGGTGGCCGGGGTCGAGCTCGAGGAAGTCGTAGTAGTCGCCGGCCACGCCCCGGGCGGGCGTGCAGACGCCGTGGCACTCGATGCCCGGAGCGCGCGGGGCTCTCTGCGGAAAGAGCCTGGCCTGGACCTGGCGGGCGATGCGCACCTCCCGCTCGAGGCGCTCCTGGGCCAATTGCCGCTCGCGCTCGAGCGCCTGCTTGAGCTCCGCCACGACATAGACGAAGAGCAGCAGGAAGAGCAGGCGCACGGCGATGTTCCAGTCCGCGACGGGCACGGACCCGTAGGCGTGCGGAGAGAGGACGTCCTCGTAGGCCCAGAAACCGGCGCTCGCCACGGCCCCGAGAAGCCCGGCCCAGAGGCCGACGAACCAGACCAGAAAGAGGACCGGGCCGACGTAGAAGATGAGGAAGGACACGTCGGGCGGCGCCACGTAGTCGGCGAGGGCCAGCACGGCAATCGATCCCAGCCCTGCGAACGTCAGCAGGGCCCGCGGTTGCCGTCGCAGGAATGCCGCCACGCGCGCGATCATCGGAACCGGACTCCGTGCTTCAGTACGCGTTGCGGTCGCGGAAGCCGTGGCGCAGCGTCATCCAGAGGATCTTGATGTCGAGCGACAGCGACCAGTTTTCGATGTAGTAGAGGTCGTACTCGATGCGCTTGGAGAGGCTGGTGTTGCCGCGCCAGCCGTGCACCTGCGCCCAGCCGGTGATTCCCGCTCGCACCCGGTGGCGCAGCATGTACTGCGGGAACTTTTCCTTGAACTCGCGCACGAACTCCGGCCGCTCCGGGCGCGGCCCGACGAGGGACATTTCGCCGCGGAACACGTTGACCAGCTGCGGGAGCTCGTCGAGACTCCACCGTCGCAGAAACGCTCCGAGCCCTGTGCGGCGCGCGTCGTCGGGGCTCGCCCAGGTGGGGCCCGAGTTCTCCTCGGCGCCCACCACCATCGACCGGAACTTGAGGATGTCGAAGGGGCGGCCATCCAGGCCCATCCGCCGCTGCCGGTAGAAGACCGGGGGACCGTCGGCGAGGCGGATCGCGGCAGCGATAGCACCGATGAGCGGTGCAAGCAGGACCAGCGCGGCCGCCGCGATGACGATGTCGAGGGTGCGCTTGACGAGGCTCATCCAACCCGTCAGCGGGACCTGCGTGAGGTGAACGACAGGCAGCCCGTCGAGGTCCTCGACTCCGGCGCGGAAGGTGATGTACTGCATGAGGTCGGGAACGACGCGCACGTCGGCGATGGTGCGGCCGACCTCCTGCAGAACCGCGAACATCGCGCGGTGCGCCTCGAGCGGCAGGGCGAGGAAGACGGTGTCCACGCCGCGCTCTTCCACGATCCGCGCCGCCTCGGCCGTTGTGCCGAGCACGGGAAGCCCGCGGTACGCGTCCCGCTGCTTCCCGGGGGCGTCGTCCACGAACCCCACCGCGCGCAGACCGGCTTCCGGGTGCTCGAGGAACTTGTCGACGACCGCGTGCCCGAGCCGCCCCTCGCCCACGACGAGCACCCGCCGCACCCCCACGCCATGGCGCCATGCCTCCTCGAGGTAGCGGCGGATCGCGGTGCGCCCGGCGAACACGAAGAGGACGTCGAGCGCGAAGAAGAGCAGCAGCACGAGGCGCGAGTAGGAGAATCCCCGGTAGAAGGTGGCGAGGCCGGCGAGCAGGAGCGTGGCGAGACCGGTGGCCACGAGCACGGAGAGCCCCTCCTCCACGCGGGAGCGGTTACGCCGGACCTGGTAGAGGCCGTAGAAGTAGTAGACGAGGGGCCAGAGCGCGGCCATCAGCGGAATGAGCCGGTAGTACGAAATGGCGTCCGGAATTCCCTTGGTGACGGGCACGATCTCGACCCGAAAACGCAGGAAATAGGCGGCACCGAGCGCGAAGATGGTCGCGCCCACGTCGGAGACCAGCATGAGGGCCGCGATGCGGCGTGTCGATTTTCGGATCACCGCAGAAGCTCTCCGATTGCGCCGCGAAACTTCTCGGCGAACCGCTCTCCGTGAAAGGGGAGCGCCGAGGCGCGCACGCGAGTGTAGTCGAACTCGGTCCGCTCGGCCCGAGTGATGGCTCCGGCGAGCGCCTCTGCCGTCGGCGAGCCGTAGAGGATCCCGTTGACCCCGTCCCCCACGATGTCGCTGGCGCCGCCCCGCCCGAGCGCCACGACCGGAGTGCCGCACGCGATGGCTTCCACGGCCGAGATTCCGAAGTCCTCCTCGCCGGGCTGAATGAAGAAAGAGCAGCTCCGGTACAGCGCGCGCAGGTCTTCGGGTGTGAGGTTTCGGACGAGCTCCGCATGGCCGCGTCCGAGGGCGCGAAGCCGCGCCTCCTCGGGTCCCGCGCCGACGATCACGAGCCTGCGGCCGAGCCGCCGCGCGGCCTCGATCGCGACCTCGAAGCGCTTGTAGGGGACGAGCGCGCCGACGGCGAGCAGGAAGCTCTCCCGTGATCCCCCTCGGGCGGGATGGAAGAAATCGACGTCGACGGGAGGGTGGCAGACGCGGGCGGTGCGCCCGTAATGTCTCGCAATCCGGTCGGCGACGGCCGACGAGTTGGCGAGATAGGCGGTGGGGCGGTCGGCGGTCGCGAGATCCCAGGCCCGCAGCCGCGCGATCGCCCCGGCCTTCGCCCAATAGAAGCGCGTCGTGCGGCGCGGGAAATACAGGTCGAACTGCTCGTAGGCGTAGCGCACGGGCGTGTGGCAGTAACAGAGATGCGGAACGCCCGTCGGAGCGATCGCCCCCTTGGCCACACAGTGCGAGGAGGACACCATCAGGTCGAACCCCGAGAGGTCGAACGACTCGACGGCCCGTGGAAACAGCGGCAGAAAGTGGCGGTAGTGCCTTCGCGAGAAAGGCAGGCGGTTCAAGTACGACGCGCGGATCGGATGGCGCTCGATCGCGCGCGACACCGAGCCGGGCGCGTGAAAGAGGGTGAAGATCGTGGGGTCCGGCACGAGCGGCAGGATCGCCTCGAGGACTTTTTCGCCGCCGCGCATCCCGTTCAGCCAGTCGTGGACGACGGCGGTGCGGCGCGGCGTCATGAACCGTGCGTCGTGGAGCGCGCGTTCGCCGTGTGGCCGCCCGAGAGCGCCTCGGCGTAAACGCGCAGCGTGTGCTCGGCCGCGCGGTCCCAGGAGAATTCCCCGGCGCGACGCTTCCCGAGCTCCGAATACCGGGCCCGACGCCGCGGGTCGGTGGCGAGGTCGGCGATGCCGCGGGCGATCGCATCCACGTCCATCGGGTCGACGAGTTGGGCGTAGCCGCCGGCGATCTCCTGCAACGCCGACGTCGAGGACGTCAAGACCGGAACGCCGCAGGCCATGGCCTCGACGACCGGAAGCCCGAAGCCCTCGTAGAGCGTCGGGTAGAGGAACGCATCCGCGCCCGCGAAGAGACCCGGAAGATCTTCCTCGGGGACGATCCCGGGGCGAAAGACCCGGCTTTCGATGTCGAGGGCGGCGATGAGCGCCTCGACCCGGCTGCGGTTCTTCGGCATGGGGCCGGCGAGGACGAGGGCGTGGGGCAGCGCCCGCGCCCGGCGCGCCTCGGCGTAGGCGCGCAGCACGTTGCGCACGTTCTTGTGCGGCTTTTCGCCGCCGAGGAACAGCAGGTACGGCCGCGGCAGGCCGTACTTACCCGCGACCCGTTCCCGCTCGGCACGCGGGATGTCCGCGCGAAAGTCGCTCGCCACGCCGTTGTAGACGACCTCGATCGAGGCGGGCGTGATGCCGAAGTAGTCGACGAGATCGCGCTTGCTGTTGTAGGAAACCGTGATGATCCGGTCGGCCCGCTTCAGGGCCCGGCGAATCATGACGCGCGCATAGAGGAGGGCCGCGCGGCTGGGAAGGAACTGCGGATAGAGCACGTGAATGATGTCGTGGATCGTGACGACCGCCCGGGCTCGGGCGAGCGGCGGGATCACGTAATGCGTGGCGTGGAAGAGGTCGAGCCGGTCGGCGAAGAGGCGCCACGAGAATCGCGTCAACTCCGAGATCGAATAGCCGGGCGAGTTTTCCTCGACGACCTCGAAGTTGGGCGGCAGGGGCGGGACGGCGTCCCGGTCGGCAGCGGGCGCATAGACGCGGAACTGGTACTGCTCGGCCTCGGGCCGGCGCGCGATCCCGGCGAGCAGGTTCCGGACGTAGGAGCCGATTCCAAAATCCTTCAGCTTGCGGGCGTCGATGCCGATGCGGGGCGGACGGCCGACGCTCACCGCGATTTCTCCGCCGCCTCGAAGACGACGTCCGCGGTTCGGGCGGTGGTGGCATCCCACCCGAACCCGGCGGCCCGCGCGGGTCCCGCCACGACGAGGCGACGCCGGATCGATTCGTCCTCCAGCACGCGCTCGATCTGCCGCGCAAGGGCCTCGGCATCGCGGGGTGCGGCGTAGAGCGCCGCATCACCGCCGACCTCGACGAGAGCGTCGGCCGTCGATGCCACGACCGGGGTGCCGCAGGCCATGGCCTCGAGGACCGGGAGACCGAAACCCTCGAAGAGCGAGGGGTAGACGAAGGCCTCCGCGGCCCGGTAGAGCTCGCGGGCCGCTTCCCGGACCGTGTAACCGATGACGTGAATCTTGTCGCGGTAGGCCGAACGCGCGATGCGGCGATGAAGGCCCGCGGTCTTCCACCCGGCGCCGCCGGCCAGAACGAGGTCGGGCCGGGAGCGCCGCGCTCCCCATAGCCGTTCGCAGGCCACGACGAGCGCCTCGACGTTCTTGCGCGGCTCGAGAGTGCCGAGATAGAGGATGTAGGGCTGCCCGCCGGAGTAGCGCTGGCGCGTGCGTGCCCGCGCCGCCGGATCGTCGACAGGGCCGAAGAACGCGAGGTCGACGCCGTTCTCGGCGACGCGGATCCGCGGCCCCGTCTCGGGGTAGCGCAGCGCGAGGTCCCGGGCGGTCGTTTGCGAGACGCAGAGAAACCGCGCCGCCTTCTCGACCGTGCGCTCCCAGAGGGGGATGAATCCGAGGAGAGTGCGGCGCGCATGCCATTCGGGATGCGTGATCGGAGTCAGATCGTGGACGACCGAGACGACGGGGGTCTCGCCCCGGGCGGGGCCGATCGTGAGGGCCGCCACGAGGACGTCCGCGCCCCAGCGGGCGATTCGCCGCGGAAGCATCGTGTGCAGCCAGACGATTCCGAAGTGGTGGTTGTCCGTGTGGAGCGAGATGGGCCCCGACCCGTTCCAGGAGGCCGGAAGGGGCCGCGGAGCGAAAAGGCCGACCTCGGCGGCCGGCTGCCGCGAAAGGCCCCGGGCGATGGCGTCCGTGTAGGTCCCGATGCCGGTCCGCTCCCCGAGGAGGGCACGGCCGTCGATGGCGATCTTCACGGGAAGAAGCTATCAGCTGTCGGCTCTCAGCCTTCAGCGGGGCCCGCCCCGGTCCCCTTCTGGCTGACGGCCGATGGCCGATCGCGGATAGCTGATGGCAGGCCTGTTTGACGTCTCCCGGCATCCGGGTAAAATGCGCGGTTCCATCATGAGGCCGGACGCCATTTCCCTCGAATCCGTGCTCGACGAGCCCGTGCGGTTCGCGAGCGAGCTTGCCGTCGGTCTCGAAGCCATCGACCGAGAGCCGCTCGTCGCGATCTCACCGCTCCAGGTCTCGGGCGAGGTCGTTCGCATCGAGGGGGGCTACGCGTTGTCCGCCCGTCTCGCCTGGGAGGGTCGGCTCGAGTGCAGTCGATGCCTGGCGGCATATCCTTTCACGTCCGCCGAGGACTTCGGCCTGGTGCTGTATCCCCGGCCGGCAAGAGCCGGCGCGGAGGTCGAGCTGACACGCGACGATCTCGACGCCTTCTATTACGACGAGCCGCTCATCGAGCTCTCGGCCATTGCCCAGGAGCGGGTCCAGATGGCTCTGCCCATGAAGCCGCTGTGTCAGCCGGATTGCAAGGGCCTGTGTGTCGAGTGCGGAAAAGATCTCAACGCCGGTCCGTGCGCCTGTGCGCGCGAGGCGGCTGATCCCCGATGGGAAGCCCTGCGGGCTCTTCGGGAGAAAGTTTAGGAGAAACGATGCCCAACCCCAAAAGGCGCCACAGCAAGGCCCGTCGCGACAAGCGGCGTGCGCACGACGCGTTGACGCCGCCGGCCCTCTCGGAGTGCCCCAACTGCCACGAGCCGAAGCAGCCGCACCGCGTCTGCTCGCGCTGCGGCTACTACAAGGGCAAGCAGGCGATCAACACGTAGTCTTATAATCCCCGCACTCATGGTGCCTTCGAGGAAGAGGGGCTAGTCGGGGTGCGGATCGCGATCGATGCGATGGGTGGGGACCACGCACCCCGGGTCAACGTCGACGGAGCGATCGCGGCCGCCCGCGAGTACGGCATCGCCTGCCTCCTCGTCGGCAAATCCGGCGAGCTCTCCCGGCTTCTGGCCGATTCGGGCTACAAGGGCTCGGACATCGAGATCGTGGAGGCGCCCGAGGTCGTGACGATGGACGACCCCGCCACGGCGGCGATCCGCAAGAAGCGAAATTCCTCGATCCGCGTCGCCGCCAACTGCGTGCGCGACGGCCGGGCCGAGGGGCTGGTTTCGGCGGGACACACCGGCGCGGCCATGGTCTGCGCCAAGATGGTCGTCGGCATGATCGAGGGCGTCGATCGCCCGGCGCTGGCCACCGTCCTGCCGAATCTGACCGGGCACTGCCTCCTGCTCGACGTCGGAGCCAATCCCGATACGAAGACCCCGCACTTTCGCGAGTTTGCCGTCATGGGATCCATCTACGCGGAGCTCGCCTTCGGCAAGAACGCGCCGTCGATCGGGCTCATGTCCATCGGCGAAGAGGACTCCAAGGGGACGGACAAGACCAAGGAGGCTTTCAAGGCCCTGAAGGAAACGGGGCTCAACTTCGTCGGCAACGTCGAGGGGCGCGACGTCTTCAACGGCGCCGTCGACGTCATCGTCACCGACGGCTTCACCGGAAACGTCATCCTCAAGGTCTCCGAGGCCCTCGCGGAGATGGTCGAGAACCTGCTGCGCGAGGAGATCAAGCGGACCCTCCAGGCCTCGGTCGGCTTCCTCCTCTCGAAGGCTGCGTTTCGCCGGTTCAAGCAGCGCCTGGACTACTCCGAGTACGGCGGGGCGCCGCTGCTGGGCGTCAAGGGGTGCGTCATCATCTGCCACGGCCGATCCTCGGCGAAGGCCGTCAAGAACGCCATCCGATTTGCCGCCGAGTTCTCGCGCCGGAAGCTCGCCGAAAAGATCCAGGCGCAGATCGCCGAGCTCCACTCCCGGGAAGAGCGGCTCGTGAAGGCCTGATTCGTGATCCGCGCCAAGATCATCGGGACGGGCTGTGCGGTTCCCAAGAGGATCCTGTCCAACGCCGACCTCGAGAAGCTCGTCGAGACCTCGGACGAATGGATTACCTCCCGGACGGGGATCCGGGAGCGGCACATCGTCAGCGAGGGCGAGCACTTTTCCGACCTCTGCACGCGCGCCGCCGAGCAGGCCATCAAGCGCGCGCACATCAAGCCCGAGGAGATCGACATGATCCTCGTCGGGACGATCTCGGGCGACATGCCGTTTCCCGCGACGTCGTGCCTGGTGCAGAGAAATCTGGGCGCCACGCGCGCGGCCGCCTCCGACGTCTCCGCGGCCTGCGTCGGCTTTCTCTACGCCCTGCACCTCGCCGATGGCCTGATCCAGTCCGGCAAGGCGCTGAACGTGCTCGTCATCGGCGGCGAGATCCTCTCGCGTTACGTCGACTGGACGGATCGCAACACCTGCGTCCTGTTCGGCGACGGCGCGGGGGCGGTGTTGCTGCAGGCGACCCGCGGGGACCACGGCATCCTCGGCAGCATCATGAAGTCGAACGGCAGCTACCACGACTTCATCTGCATGCCCGGCGGAGGCTCCGACCGGCCCGCCAACGATCCGAAGTCGATCGAGGAACGCCTGCCGTTTATCAAGATGAAGGGGAACGAGACCTTCAAGGTGGCGGTCAAGGCGATGGCCGACGTGTCGACGGAGCTCCTGACCGAGCAGGGTTTCACGCACGAACAGGTGGACGTGTTCATCCCGCACCAGGCGAACCTGCGGATCATCGATGCCGTGGGCGAGCGGTTGAAGATGGATCCGGCGAAGGTCTACAAGAACGTCGACCGATTCGGCAACACCTCGGCCGCCTCGATCCCGATCGCGCTCGACGAGTGCGTGCGCGAGGGCCGCGTCCGGGAGGGGGACATGGTGCTCCTGACGGCGTTCGGCGCCGGGCTCGTCTGGGGCAGCGTGCTCTTGCGATGGTGAACGGGAGATTTCGGATTTCGGATTTCGGAATTCGGATTTCCTGAATGCTCGCGCTTCTGTTCCCGGGGCAGGGGTCGCAGTTCGTCGGAATGGGGAAGGCGCTGTACGAGGCCTCGCCGGCGGCTCGCGCGGTCTTCGACGAGGCCGACGCGGTGCTCGGGTTTCCCCTCTCGCGGCTCTGCTTCGACGGCCCGGAGGAAGACCTGAAGCTCACCGCGAACACGCAGCCCGCGATCCTCACGCACTCGATTGCCGCCCTCGAGGATCTGCGGGCGCGCTTCCCCGAGCGGCTCGAGGGCGCGGCCTTCGCGGCCGGGCACTCGCTCGGAGAGTATTCGGCCAACGTTGCCGGAAGAGCCCTGTCCTTCGGCGAAGCCGTGAGCCTGGTGCGCGAGCGCGGCAGGCTCATGCAGGAGGCGGTGCCCGCGGGAGTGGGCGCGATGGCGGCGATCCTCGCCCTCGCCCCGGAGGAGGTCGAGGCGGCCTGCCGCGAGGCGGCAGGAGGCGAGGTCGTTGCCCCGGCCAACTACAACTCGCCCGAGCAGACCGTGATCGCGGGCAACGCGGCGGCCGTGGCGCGCGCATCCCAGGCGTGCCTCGCCAGGGGTGCCCGGAAGGCGACGCCGCTCGCCGTATCGGCGCCCTTTCACTGCGCCCTGATGTCGCCCGCCCGTGATCGGATGCGACCGTTGCTCGAGGGAGCCGCGTTCGCGGACGCCGCGCTGCCCGTCATCACCAACGTGGACGCCGTCGCGGAGTCGTCCGGGGCGAGGTTGCGCGATGCGCTGGTGCGGCAGATCGACTCTCCGGTGCGGTGGGTGGAATCCATCCAGTTGCTCGCCCGCCGCGGCGTTGCGCGGGCCCTGGAGATCGGGCCGGGAAAGGTCCTCGCCGGCCTGGTCAGGCGCATCGAGAAGGGAATTCCGGTCGAAGGGTACGGGGGGTGAAGATTTCGGGTTTCGGATTTCGGATTTCGGATCTTGGGATCCGTACCGTGGTGGCAGCGGGATGGCTGGCGACAGCCGCATGCGCGACGACGGGGCCGGCGGCTTCGCCGATCGACGCGGCTGTCGCGTCGGCGCAACGGCGCTGCCAGTGTCGGATGGGAGTCGCGGCACGCCACCTGGAGAGCGGCCGGTCCTACGAGCACAACGGCGAGGCCGAGTTCGAATCGGCTTCGGTGATCAAAATCGCCGTCCTGACGGAGGCGATGGCCGAAGTGCGCGAGGGGCGCGTGGACCTTTCGCAACGCTGGGAGCTGACGGAGGCGAACAAGGCCGACGGCTCCGGCGTGCTGTTGATGCTGGACCCCGGCCTCAACCCCACCTGGAACGACCTGACCACTCTGATGATCGGCCCGTCGGACAACACGGCGGCCAACGCGTGGATCTCCAGGCTCGGGATCGACGCGATCAACGCGAGGATGCTGTCGCTCGGCTTCGCGCACATTCGCCTGATCGGGATGGAGATCCCCCGGCTCTCGCAGAAGGACGAAGTGCCGTCGGCCTGGAAGGGGTTCCGCCTGGGCACGATCACGCCGCACGACGTTGCCGAGTGGATGACCCGCGTCGCGCAGGGCCAGCTCCTCGACGCGGACACCTCGCAGAAGGTCTTCGCGTATCTCGACAACGATCCGAGTCGTCTCCGTATCGCGCGCCGCTTTCCCTCCTCGTACCTGTGGGCCGGCAAGACCGGAACCATGTCCGGTGTCCGCAACGACTCGGGAATCCTCCGCACGAAGAAGGGCCGCTTCGTCCTCGTCGTCTTCACCGACGGAAGCAAGGCCGAAGGATTCGGCCCGGACCATCCTGCCATCATCGCCATCGCGGACCTGGCCAGGGCGATCGTGGACGCCTGGTCCAAGGACCTGCCGGAGATAACCGCGAAACCGGAGTGACCGGTGGCGAGTGACGGCTGGCGGGCGGTGAATCGGCCCCCCTCGTCACTCATCACTGGACATTCGTCACTTGCCCCCTCACACGGATAGACTCTCGCGATGAGGAGATGCCCCTGAAGCGTTTCGACGGCAAGATTGCCCTGGTCACCGGGGCTTCGCGCGGGATCGGGGCGGCGATCGCGAAGCGACTGGCCGCCGAAGGGGCGCTCGTGATCGGGGCGGCGCGCTCGGTGGACGCTCTCGGCAACGTGGTCGGGGAGATCGAGGCCGCCGGCGGAAAAGCCTCCGCGCTCGCTCTCGATCTCTCCGAGGCCGCGTCGATCGAGGCGGCAGCAAAGTCGGCCCTGGCCGCGCACGGTGAAATCCACATCCTCGTCAACAACGCCGGTGTTACCGAGGACAACCTGATTCTGCGCATGGGCAGGGATGCCTGGGACCGCGTCCTCGCGACCAATCTGACCGGGGTCTTCCTGCTGACCCAGGCCGTGATCAAGGCGATGGTGCGCAAGCGTTACGGCCGGATCGTCAACGTCACCTCCGTCGTGGGCCTGATGGGCAACGCCGGCCAGGCCAATTACGCTGCGTCGAAGGCGGGCCTCATCGGCCTGACGAAGTCGATCGCGCGCGAGCTCGCCTCGCGCAACATCACCTGCAACGCGGTCGCCCCGGGCTTCGTCGCCACGGCGATGACCGATACGATGACGGAAGTGGCGCGCGAGAGGCTCTCGGGCCAGATCCCCCTCGAGCGCCTCGGGACTCCCGAGGATGTCGCCGCGGCCGTGGCATTCCTGGCCTCGGACGAGGCGTCGTACATCACCGGGACGGTCGTCAACGTCTCCGGGGGCCTTTACATGTAGGTTTTTCTACGGGCTTGCCCCGGGGGGCAATCTCGGAAAGAATACGGCGTCTTTCGAGACTCAAGAAGGGGGAGTGGAATGGCCGTCGAAGAAAAGGTGAAGAGCATCATCGTCGAACAGCTCGGCGTGGACGCCAACGAGGTGACCGCGGAGGCGTCGTTCGTCGATGACCTCGGCGCCGACTCGCTCGACACCGTGGAGCTCGTCATGGCCTTCGAGGAGGCCTTCAACATCGAGATCCCGGACGAGGCTGCCGAAAAGATCCAGAAGGTCAAGGACGCCGTCGAGTACATCGAGAAAAACTCCTCGAAAAACTGAAAATCCATGTCCCGCTTTTCCTCTCCGCGCCGGGTGGCCGTGACGGGGCTGGGTCTCGTCTCGCCCCTCGGCATTGGAAACCGCGAAAACTGGGATGCGCTGACGGCCGGCCGCTCCGGGCTCGGGCCGATCACCCGGTTCGATTCCTCCCGCTTCAACTCCCGGATCGCCGGCGAGGTGAAGGGCTTCGACCCCTCTCTCTACATCGACAAGAAAGAGATCAAGAAGATGGACACCTTCATCCATTACGCGATGGGGGCCGCCCATCTCGCGATGGAGGACTCGGGTGTCCCCGTCACCGACGCGAACCGGGAGCGTTTCGCGGTCGTCGTGGGCTCCGGGATCGGCGGGCTTCCGATCATCGAGGAGACGCAGAAGAAATACGTCGAGAGCGGCGGTAACCCGCGCGTTATCTCTCCCTTTTTCATCACGGGCCTGATCGTCAACGAGGCGGGCGGCAACATCTCGATCAAGTACGGGATCAAGGGGCCGAATCTGGCCACGGTCACGGCCTGCACGACCGGCGCGCACGCCGTCGGCGAGGCCTACCGGATGATCCAGTACGGCGACGCGGATCTCGCCCTGGCGGGCGGCACGGAGTCGGTCATAACGCCGCTCGCCGTAGGCGGCTTCGGCGTCATGAGGGCGCTCTCGAGCCGTAACGACGACCCGCAGGGCGCATCGCGGCCCTGGGACCGCGACCGCGATGGCTTCGTCATCGCCGAAGGCGCCGGCCTCGTCGTCCTGGAAGAGATGGAGTCGGCGAAGAAGCGCGGCGCGCGAATGTACGCGGAGCTCGTGGGCTACGGCATGTCCGGCGACGCGTACCACATCGCTGCGCCCTCGGAGGACGGGGACGGCCCGGCACGCGTCATGCGCAACTGCCTGGCGGATGCCCGGATCAACCCGGAGCAGATCGACTACATCAACGCTCACGGCACCTCCACGCCGCTCGGCGACAAGGCCGAGACGTTTGCGATCAAGAAGGTCTTCGGACCTCACGCCCGAAAGCTCGCCGTCTCCTCCACGAAGTCCATGACCGGGCACCTTCTCGGCGCAGCCGGCGGACTGGAGACCGGAATTTGCGCCCTTGCCGTCTTCCACGGCGTCCTGCCGCCGACGATCAACTACCAGAATCCCGATCCCGAGTGCGATCTGGACTACGTGCCGAACACGGCCCGGCAGGGGCGGGTCCAGTACGTGCTCTCGAATTCCTTCGGCTTCGGGGGCACCAACGGCTGTCTCATCCTGAAAGGGCTGGCTTGAGGAGCGCATGAACTCTCTGGTCTGCATCGCCTACGTGCCCGATACCGAGACGAAGATCCGGATCGGCGCCGACGGAAAGTCCATCGACGAGGGTGACGTCAAGTGGATCGTCTCGCCCTACGACGAGTACGGGCTCGAGGAGGCGTTGAAGACGCGGGAAGCCCGGGGCGCCGGCACGGTAACCGTCGCGGCGCTCGGCCCCGAGCGCGCGAAGACGGGCCTGCGGGAGTGCCTGGCGCGCGGCGCGGACGAGGCGATTTGGATCGATTCGACGGGCACGCCGTATCTGGATGCGCTCGGCACGGCCAAGGCTCTGGCCGCGGTCGCAAAGGGCGGGGCGTACGATTTCTTCTGGTTCGGCCAGAAGGGTGTCGGCTACGACGAGTCGCTCGTCGGGCCGATGTTTGCGGAGCTCATGAACGTGCCGCACGTCGGGAGCGTCGTCAAGCTCGAGCTGGGTGACGGAAGGGTCACGGCGCACCGCGAGATCGAGGGAGCGCACGAGGTGGTGGAGTGCTCGCTTCCAGCGGTTCTCACCGCACAGAAGGGATTGAACGAGCCGCGTTATGCCTCGCTCAAGGGCATCATGGCGGCCAAGAAGAAGCCGATTACGGAGAGGAAGCTGGGAGAGCTGGGTGTCGCGGAAGCCGACCCGGCGCACGCGAAGACGCGCTGGCGCAAGCTCGAGCTTCCGGCGTCGCGCCAGGCCGTGAAGCTCGTTCCGGCGGACGATCCGGCAGCTGCGGGCAAGGAGCTCGTCCGGTTGCTTCGCGAAGAGTCGAAAGTGATTTGACCGTGCGCAGAGGACGGTCAAATCATCCCGAGCTCAGCGAGGGATCCCGAACTCGACCGGCGCCAGGAGTAGCGCAATGAAATTCCTCGTCTTCGTCGAGCAGCGCGACGGAAAGATCCGCAAGGCATCGCTCGAGGCGCTCTCGCTCGCCCGCAAGCTCTCCGGCGGGCGGGTAGCGGCCGTGCTGCCTGGCAAGGGCGTGACCGCTCTGGCCGGGGACCTCGGCAAGTACGGCGCCGGGACCGTGTACGTCGCCGATCGCGAAGACCTCGCCCTCTATTCGACCAAGGGTTACGTCGGTGCGCTCGATGCCGCGGCGACGAAGGCCGCGCCGGATGCGGTCCTCATTGCGGCAACCGCGATGGGCAAGGATCTGGCTCCGCGTTTCGCCGCCCGGCGCGACGTTTCGGCGCTCGCCGACGTGATGGACCTGCGCATCGAGGGGGATCGCCTCGTCGCCTGGCGTCCGGTCTATTCCGGCAAGGCGCGGGCCGAGGTGGACTGCGGATCGGCCAAGCTCCAGATCGCGAGCACCCGGCCGAACGTCTTTCCGGCCGAGGCCCAGAGCGGCGCGGTGGATACCGCGGTCGAGTCGCTCGAGCTCGGCGATGTCGCCCCGCGCGCGAAGGTGCTGCGCGTCGAGACCTCGGAATCCCGGGAGCTCGACGTCTCCGAGGCGGACATCATCGTGTCCGGAGGCCGCGGCATCAAGGGCCCCGAGGGCTGGCCCGTGATCCGCGATCTCCAGCAGGCCCTGGGTGCCGCTCTCGGCGCATCGCGGGCCGTCGTCGACGCCGGATGGATCGATCACCAGTACCAGGTGGGTCAAACGGGCAAGGTCGTCTCGCCGACCCTGTACGTCGCCTGCGGCATTTCGGGGGCGATCCAGCATCTGGCCGGCATGGGCACCTCGAAGGTGATCGTTGCGATCAACAAGGATGCCGAGGCGCCGATCTTCAAGGTCGCGACCTATGGCGTGGTCGGCGATCTCTTCCAGATCGTCCCCGAGTTCGCGAAGGCGGTCCGGGCAGCGAAAGCCGAATAAGCATCGCTCGGCCCGCTGCGCTGCGACGTATCCCGAGCGGCCTTTGTCACCCTGAGCGCAGCGTAAGGATCCCGGACTCAACAGGACGGCGCGCACTCGAGCACGCGCGATCGTCGCCTCATTCGACCCGTGGTGCGAGCCGTAGAGATCGGCCTCTCGCCCGCTGCCACACTCGTAGTCCATCCTCGGCCGCCCTGCTAGACTCTCGCCCGTGCCGCCGCTCCCCACCGAGCGCCTCATCCTGGGCCTTCCCGGCCGGGCCGTCTTCGGCATCCTGGTTCTCGCGGCGATCGTCGCCTTCGCCTACTCGATGTCGCGGCGGGTCCGTGTGCTGCTCGCCGGCCGGCCGGAGAACCGCTTCACGAGAATCCCAGAGCGCCTCGCGCGCACGCTTCAGTACGCCTTCGCGCAGAGGCGGATGTTTCGCGATCGCTATGCGGGGTCTTTTCACATCCTGATCTTCAGCGGCTTCGTCGTGCTGACCGTCCGTTCGCTCGAGCTCGTCGTCGAGGGCCTGATTCCCGGCTTCGCGCTCCTGCCCGGAAAGGTGGGCAACCTCTACACGCTGGTGAAGGACATCTTCGAGGTGCTGGTGCTCCTTGGCGTCGCGATGGCGGTCTATCGTCGCCTATTCGCGCGACCGAAACGCCTCGACCTCTCGATGGACGCGTGGCTCATCCTCTTTCTGATCGCGTACCTGATGGCCACGGATCTCGTGGCCGAGGCAGCGCGAGCCGCCCTGGCCCCGGGGCTTCTTTTGCCCTGGGCCCCGGCGGTCGCCGCCATGGCAAGGCTGTTCGCGGGATTGCCCCCGGAGCGACTGCAGGGGATCTACGACGTGTCCTGGTGGACTCACCTGCTCGACCTCCTTTTCTTCGGCAACTACCTCCCATACTCGAAGCATTTCCACATCATTACGGCGATCCCGAACGTCTTCTTCATGAATCTCGAGCCCATGGGAAAGCTGCGCACCGTGGACATCGAGAACTCGGAGCGCTTCGGAGCCTCGAGGGTCGAGGATCTGAGCTGGAAACAGATGCTCGACGGCTACACCTGCACCGAGTGCGGTCGCTGCCGCGAGGTGTGCCCGACGGCGCTGACCGGGAAGCCCCTCGACCCGAAGATCTTCATCGGAACCGTGCGGGACGCGGTCTATGAAGCGACGCCGACGATCCTCGGGGAGGGCTCCGGGCGCGGCAACGGAACCTCGCCCGGGGTGCGCAGGGATCTCATTGGCGGGTGGATCTCCGAGGACACGATCTGGGCCTGCACGATGTGCGGCTTCTGCACGACGGCCTGCCCGATCTTCATCGTTCCGGCGGTCGACAAGATTGCCGAGATGCGCCGGTACCTCGTACTGGACAAGGCCGAGTTTCCCAGGGAAGTGCAGAACGCGTTCCGGGGGATGGAGACCAACGGCAACCCCTGGAACATCTCCGCCTCTTCACGCGCCGACTGGGCGAACGGTCTGACCGTAACGACGATGGCCGAGGCCGAGGGCAGGGAGATCGAGGTCCTCTTCTGGGTCGGGTGCGCGGGCTCCTACGAGGACCGTGCCAGGCGCGTCTCGAAGTCCCTGGTGGAGATCCTGAACGAGGCCGGGGTGTCTTTCGCCATCCTCGGCAACGAGGAAACCTGCACCGGCGACTCGGCGCGGCGCATGGGCAACGAGTACCTGTTCCAGATGCTGGCCCAGCAGAACGTCGAGACGCTCAACGACTACAGGGTGAAGAAGATCGTCACCAACTGCCCGCACTGCTTCAACTGCCTGGGAAGGGAGTACGGCGACTTCGGGGGCAAGTACGAGGTCGTCCATGGAACGCAGCTCGTTGCCGAGCTGATCGCCGCGGGCCGCGTGAAGCTGACGACGCCGATCTCCGACACGATCACTTTTCACGACCCGTGCTACCTCGGCCGCTACAACGACGGCTACGACGCGCCGCGGGACATCCTGCGCGCAATCCCGGGGCTCGAGCTCCGGGAGATGGAGCGCTCGCGGGAGAAGGGGCTCTGCTGCGGCGCGGGCGGCGGCCGCATGTGGATGGAGGAGAAGCTCGGCACGCGCATCAACCAGACGCGGATGCGCGAGATCGCGGACACGGGCGCGGGCTCGGTCGGCGTCTCCTGTCCTTTCTGCATGGTCATGATCGGCAACGCGAAGGACGAAATCGGCGTGGCAACGCAGCCCTTCGACGTCCTCGAGCTCGCGCGCCGGTCGATGGGACGGGCCGCTGCCCCGTAGTCGAGGGCCGGCCCGACGATGCTAAGCTTTCAGGAGAAGACCATGGATCGCGAGATTGCGGACGACATCAAGCGGCACTTCAGCGTCGTGGCTGAGGGACTGCGGTCGGAGATCCGCGCGGTGGCCGAAGGCGTTGCGGGTACCAACGAACGGCTCGATCGCTTCCAGTCTCAGATGGCCGAGGAGACGAGCGAAATCAAAGCGATGATCCGCATCTCGTTCGGCCAGCTCGATCATCGAATCACGACTCTTGAAGGAAGTGTCAGCAACCTCCGGGCCCGTCTCGAAAGACTCGAGGCCCGGTTCGGGAACTGACCGCCGGGAACACGAGGCAGGCGTTCCCGAAAGTTCCGGATGGAAGGATGACGCCCCGCGCTCTTCTCGATCGTCTCCTTCGCTTCCTCGAGCCGCCCAAGTCCGACTATCAGGGGCTGCGCGGTGTGGGGCAGCAGTGGGAGCGGCTGGCCGAGAAACGCCTGAAGGCCGAGGGATACGCCATTCGCCACCGCAATTTCCGCGCTCGGGCGGGAGAGATCGACTTTGTTGCCGAGGAGAAGGGCGTCCTGTGCTTCATCGAGGTGAAGGGGCGCACCGGGACCTCCTTTGGTGCGCCCGCCGAAGCGGTAACGCTCGAGAAGCAGCGGCGGATCGCCCGTGCCGCCGAGGAATATCTCAAGCGGAAACGTCTCGGCTCGCCCGCGTGCCGCTTCGACGTCGTCGCGATTCTCGAGTCGAACGAAAAGGCGGAGGTCACGATCCTGCGCGGCGCCTTCGATCGGCCCGAGCCACGCGGACCGCGGCGCTGAGCGGCTGCGGCATGTTAGAATCGCCCCTCTTTTCGGGGGCTCTTCGTTGAACGATTCCGATCTCCGCTACAACTTCTCCTGTCCGAGCTGCTCTGGAAGCTTCTCGATATCGCTCGCGAAGATCCCGCCCGTTCAGGCGCGATTCAGCTGCCCCAAGTGCGGAAAGCCGATGGACTTTCCGTCGCGGGAAGAGGCGCGCGTCTACATTTCGCTCCAGGGCAGCGGCGGCGCCTCGGCGGCTCCGTCCGGCGCCATCGCGGCCGAGCCCGCCCCGCGGAACGACCCGCCGCCCGCCGCACCACCCGCAAGTGTGTCGCCGGACTCGGCCGTCGGCGACTCCACGGCAACCTCGACCAAGGTCTACCGCGTCGAGAAGAAGGGCTTCGAAAACGACACGTACGACCGGCGGGCAATGCGAAACCTCATCCGCTCGGGAGGACTGGCGGAGTCGGACTCAGTCCGCGTCGACGACGGCGAGCCCCGGCGGGCCGCCGACTACCCCGAGTTGAAGTCTCTTTTCGAGTTGAGAAAGACCTCCCGCGTGCAGCCTCCGACGGTCTGCCGCAAGCACACCGACCAGCTCGCCCACTACCAGTGCACGGAGACCGGACGCCCGCTGTGCGAAGCTTGCGCCGCGGAGAAGAAGTTCGGGGGCGCGTCCGTGCGCGTCTGCGAGCACTGCGGCGGCACGGTCAACGAGCTCGCCACCCTGGAGCCTTGACCCTCCCTCGACTCCTCGGCTATCCTTCGCCTCCCCGAGCGGGAATAGCTCAGCGGTAGAGCGCCACCTTGCCAAGGTGGAAGTCGCGGGTTCGATCCCCGTTTCCCGCTCCAACAAGTCATATCGTTCCAGTTACTTCTGGAAGTCTCCAGTAGCAGAGCGTTCCCGCACTCGAGAGTTCAAAAAGAAGAGTGGAGATCACGATGCTCGAACGGGTTTGCTTCTGGTCTCGCCAGGGACTCGCCCCTTGGTAACCAGTGAGACCCTTGGCAAAACGAAGCTTGGGACGCCACAGTTCGAATCTCGGACCCGACCGGAGCTGAACGTCTTCGGCGGCGAATAGAATCGCCGCAAATCCATGTCGCTCGCTGTCGGCACCTGCCTCGGCCCCTATGAGATCCTCGCGCCGCTCGGTGCCGGGGGGATGGGGGAGGTCTACCGGGCGCGGGACACGCGCCTGGGGCGCGAGGTCGCCGTGAAGGTTTTGCCGGAGACGCTCTCATCGGACGAGGGCCGGCTACGGCGCTTCGAGAAGGAGGCGCGGTCGGCGTCTTCTCTGAATCATCCCAACATCGTTACGGTCTTCGACATCGGGTCTTCGGGCTCGATCCCCTACATCGCGATGGAGCTCGTCGCAGGCGCCACGCTGCGGGAGCTTCTCGCCGAGGGTCCGCTGCCGGTGAAGAGGCTGCTCGGCATCGCGGCGCAGATCGCGGACGGGTTGGCGAAGGCGCATGGGGCCGGAATCGTGCACCGGGACTTGAAGCCCGAGAACGTCATGGTGACGAAGGACGGGTTCGCCAAGATCCTGGACTTCGGGCTGGCCAAGCTCACGCAGCCGGAAGGCGTGAGCGGCCAGGGAACGCAGGCGCCGACGCTCTCGGGAGCGACGGAGCCGGGAGTGGTCGTCGGCACCGTGGCGTACATGTCGCCGGAGCAGGCACTTGCAAGGCCGCTCGACTTCCGCTCCGACCAGTTCTCCTTCGGCTCGGTGCTCTACGAGATGGTCACGGGCCGGAAAGCCTTCGCGCGGGCGAGTGGTCCCGAGACGATGGCCGCGATCATCCGGGAAGAGGCGGAGGCGCTCACGGCGGTTTCTCCCTCGACACCTGTGCCGCTTCGCTGGATCGTCGAGCGCTGCCTCGCCAAAGACCCCGAGGAGCGCTACGGCTCTACGCGGGATCTGGCGCGGGACCTCGCGCGGCTGAGAGAGGGAATCTCGGAGGCCAGCGCCTCGGGTGCCTTCGCGGCCGCGGCGGGTGCGCCGGGACGCGCCCGCCGGCCCTGGCTCGTGCCGGCGGCCCTCGCGCTACTCGCTGGCACCGTGCTCGGGTTCCTGGCCACGCGGAAGGGGCCGGAGCCGGTCGCCAACTATCATGCCGTCACCTTCCGCCGGGGCGTCATCGGAAGGGCGCGCTTCGCGCCCGATGGCCAGACCATCGTGTACTCAGCGGAGTGGGAGGGCGGGCCCACACAACTCTTCTCGACGCGTGCCGGCAGCACGGAGGCGATGCCGCTGCCGATTCCGAGCGCGTTCCTGGGCGCGATCTCGTCCTCGGGAATGATGGCCGTGCTGCTCCATCGAGACACGGGACCCCCGACAATCGCGGAAGTGTCGCTGTCGGGCGGCGCACCCCGCGAGATCCTGGAGAACCCCCAGGATGTCGATTGGGCGCCCGACGGCCGGAGCCTCGCGGTGATTCGCAAGGGGCAACTGGAATTTCCGGTCGGCAAGGTGCTTGGAAGTCCCTCGGAAGGCCGGGTGCTCACCGACCTCCGATTCTCACCCGATGGGCGAGAAATCGCAGCGATCGAGAACCTGAAGCAGGGAACCGAGGCGGCGTCTGTCGTCGTCTTCGACGTTGCCTCGGGGCGCAAGCGGACCGTGAGCACGGGATGGGGCTACGCCGAGGGCCTGGCCTGGCATCCCCGGACCGGGGAGGTCTGGTTCAGCCCGCGCGACCTCGCGCCCGGAAGTGTGCTGATGCTCTCGGCCGTCTCGCCTTCCTCCGGCAAGAGCCGCGTGATCGCCCGGTCTCCCGGCGTCACCCGCCTGCAGGACATCGCCCCGGACGGCCGGGTGCTGCTCCGAGTGGACGACTGGCACGAGTCGGCGATGTACGGCCGGGTCGGCTCCACCGCGGAGACGAACCTTTCCTGGCTCGATTTTTCCCGCGTGACGGATCTCTCCGACGACGGGAAGACGCTCCTTCTGGACGAGAGCGGGAGGGGAGGAGGAGCGAAGGGGTCCATCTATCTGCGCAAGAGCGACGGAGCCCCGGCGACGCGACTCGGGGAGGGTCTGCCGCTCGCCCTTTCGCCCGACGGCAAGTGGGTCATCGCGACGCCCGAAACCACGCAGGATCGGCTGATTCTGATTCCGACGGGCGCGGGGCAGCCAAAGGTCTTCCAGACCGAGGGCGTGAGGTACCTCACGGCCGTCTGGATGCCCGACGGGCGGAGCTTTCTGATCACGGCCCGGCCCAAGGGCAAACCCTTCCGCGTCTATCTCCAGGACCTCGGTGGGGCCGCCCGACCGTTTGGTCCGGAGGGCTATGGGATCGGATGCGGGGTGTCTCCCGACGGCAAGGTTGCCATCCTCAACAAGGAAGGGAAGTGGTTCTTCTTCCCCGTCGAGGGAGGAGAGCCGCGTGAGATCCCCGGCATCGGCCCGGACGTCATCGACGTCCTTCGGTGGGACCGCACCGGCCACGCGCTCTTCCTGCGCAAGGACATGGGCCAGTCCGTCGAGATCTGGAGCCTCGACATCCAAAGCGGCCGGAGCGAGCGGATCGGCTCGATAGGACCGTCGGACACGACCGGCGCCCTGGGCGTCGACACCCTCTACCTGACGCCCGACGGAAAGACCTACGCCTACAGCGTCGAGCGGCAGCTCTCCACGCTCTTCGTGGTCACCGGCCTCAAGTGAGGGCCGGAGGCGGGTCCGATGGCTGCTGCCCCGGTAGCGATCTCGGTGGATGGCGTCAGCTCGCAGGGCGAGTGGAGGACTGCGCCGACAGCATTCGAGATCTCCGGTGAGCCGTGGTATGCGGGAGACCAGTTCAAAGACGAGTTCAAACGGAGCTCTAAGGATGCTCGCGGACACTCGGGGACGCTTGACGACGAAACGTAACTCCTTTATCCCCAAGCGTCCCTTAACGTCCCCGACGAGAGCACCTTCTTGCCAAGGTGGAAGTCGCGGGTTCGATCCCCGTTTCCCGCTCCAAGCTAATTCTCGCCGCACGAATCACTTAGACCAAGACCTCGCTCTTGGGCTCCGATGATGTGAGCCGGTCCCCCGCCGGGTACAATGGGAGACATCCTCATCGGTCGCGCGGAGACGGGAGCCGGAAGTTCAGGCGAGACTTTGCGATAGGCAGGGAGGCCATCATTCGCAACCCAGCTCGAACAGTCAGTCACGTGACAAGGCCGGATCAGGCAAAGCCCTCGGCAATCCTGGTGATCGCGTTGGCATTCATGCCGACGGCGGCCCTGGCGGAGGGCAGCTTCGCGCCTGCCCGCGCGAAGGCCACGCTCAGCGTCGAGTATCTCTACGAGTCGGCCGGCAAGAAGAGCAGCGAGGGCCTGTACGACCCGTACGAATGGCGCGTCAGACGCAGCGCGAACCTGACGGCCGATCTCGCGGCACAGCCCGCCACGGCCATGCCCACGACGCAGACCCTCGACGCCGCGCAGACGGCCGAGCTCAAGGGAATGGACGCCAAGGCCAGGTCCCTCGAAAAGAAGACGCAGCCGATGATGGCCGACGTCCAGAAGATCATCGAGAAGTGCGGCGAGGACGAAGCGTGCATTACCCGCGAGACCCAGAAAATGGGCGCGGCGATGGCGGGCACGCCGGAGCTCGAAACCGCGATGAGCGCGAAGAAGGGCGCGCAGGAGCTCGGCAAGCAGGGCGCGCCGCGCTACCAGGCGTGGCGCCCGACGGTGCAGAAGGGCACCTACGTCATCGACGAGACGGTGCACGTGTCCGTCCCCGACCCCATCTGCTCGAGCAAGCCGCGCCATCGCTGCACCCGCGACGAGGTGCGCAGGGGCTCGGGCGAGATCCCTCTACCGCCGGATGCGAAGAAGAACCCGGCTGCCGCGGCCGGCGTTTCGGCCGTCGAGGTCGACACGGTCAAGAACACGCTCACGGTAATGCTGCCGGTGCCGCTCTTCGCGCTGCCCTACACGGAGACCATCACGACCGATGAGCCCGAGGGCACCCACGACACACCCACGCCCAGGGGCCCCCAGCAGAAGCTCTTGCGCTTTCGAGTCGACGCCGCGGGCAACGTCACGCACGACAAGCCGTTCACCGTACCGCTCCAGGGAGGCTGGCGCAGTCAGGCGGGCGAGCAGGTGGTGATGTTGAAAGGCGAGTTCGGCGACGCCGGGAAGCTCACCGTGCGGTGGCGCTTCAACGCGGAGTAACGCCGTGCGCTGCCACGATCAATCGGCTGGACGATCGGGGGGTCCAATGAAGATGCTCCGAAGCGGTAGGGTGGCGACGCGGTCGGATGTTCGAGAGAATCCGACAGGTCTGCGGCTCCGCCCGCGCCTGCCGGTCCGTCCATAGACCCCTGGGCGTAACCTTCGCTTCTCGACGCCGTCTCCGGGACATGGCACCGGCATGCGCATGATCGGACGCGACCTGGGGTATGCCTTCCGAACGCTGCGGAAAAGCCCGGCCTTTGCCGCCCTCGTGATCGGAATTCTGGCCCTCGGCATCGGGGCAAACGCCGCGATCTTCAGCGTGGTCAACGCAGTCGTGCTGCGGCCCCTCCCGTATCGCTCGCCGGACCGGCTCGTCATGCTTCCCGCCGCGCACCGGCCGAACGCGATGGGAACCGAGGTTGCACCAGCGACCTTCCTCGACTGGCGCCGCGAGAGCCGGTCCTTTGCTCAGCTGGGCGCCTATGGCCCGGCATCGGTCAACCTCACGGGAACGGGATCGCCCGAGCGGCTCCAGGGGGCCGTCATCACACCCGGCGCTCTCCTGGCCCTGGGAACCAAGCCCCTGTTGGGGCGCCTGTTTCTGCCGGAGGAGGAGGGCCCGCAGACGCGGGTCGTACTGCTCGGCTACGGGCTGTGGAGCAGCCGGTTCGGGTCCGACCCGGACATCGTGGGCAAGGTGATCCGGCTGTCGGACATCGAGTACCCGGTCGTGGGCGTGATGCCGCCGGAGTTTCGGTTCCCGACGTTCGGCACGAGCGATGTGCGGCTCTGGATGCCGCTGCGCGTGACGCCGGAACGCTCCCGGGATCGGCAGTCACGCTGGCTGTACGCCGTCGGGCGCCTGAAGGACGGCGTGTCGCTGTCTGCGGCCCAGCAGGAGATGGACGGGCTGACGCGGTCGCTCTCGCTCCAGTATCCCGAGTTCAACAAGGACTGGGGCGTGCGCCTCGTCCCGCTGCGCGACGCGCTCGTGGGCAGGGTGCGACCGGCCCTCCTGATCCTGATGGCGACGGTGCTGATGGTGCTGCTCATCGCCTGCGCCAACGTCGCCAACCTCCAGCTCGCCCGCGCGGCCGGGCGCAGCCGCGAGATGGCGATCCGGTGCGCGATCGGGGCTTCCGGAAGAGAAGTCTTGCGCCAGCTGATCACGGAGGGGCTAACCCTCGCCCTGCTGGGAGGGCTCCTCGGGATCGCCCTTTCCCAGGCCTGCCTGCGCCTGCTCGTCGCCTGGAGTTCGAGGTATATCCCGCGCCTCGAGGAAGTCGGCATGGACGGAAGGGTCCTCTTCTTCGCCGTGGTGGTTTCGATCCTGACGGGCGTGCTCTTCGGCCTCGTTCCGGCCCGCTCCGCGTTGCGGGTCGATCTGGTGGGTGGGCTCCAGGAGGGCGGGCGGGCCGCGTCGTCGGGCGTCGCCCACATCCGATTTCGGCGTATGCTGACGATCGGAGAACTCGCGGGGGCGGTCGTGCTGCTTGTCGGCGCCGCCCTGCTTCTGTCGAGCCTCGCTCGGCTGCGGCGCGTCGAACCGGGCCTCGATCCGCGCGGAGTTCTCACCATGGAGGTCGTGCTGCCGCCCGCCCGTTACCCCGACAAGGCGAAGCGATCGGCCTTTTTTCGAGAGCTCGTCGAGCGGGCGTCCCGGGTGCCGGGCGTCGAGTCCGCAGGCGGTGCTGCGAACCTGCCCTTCAGCGGCAGCAACTCCACGCAGGGCTTCGTCATCGCGGGTCGGGCGCCGGCACAGCCGGGCGATACGCCCGAGGAGGCATATCGAACCGTCACCCCGGGCTACTTCGAGGCCCTGAGGATCCCGCTGCTCAAGGGGCGGGGCTTCTCGGAGAGGGACACGGCGGAGGCTCCCGGCGTGGTGGTCGTGAACACGGCGTTCGCGCGCCGCTATTGGCCGAACCAAGATCCCGTCGGCAAGCGGATCCTCTTCGCCGAAGACCTGGCCAAACCCTTCGAGGTCATCGGCGTGGTCGGGGACGTGCGGCACACGCGGCTCGATGTGCCGACGGTTCCCGAGATGTACGTCTGCTACGCGCAGGACGCGCCGGACTCGATGGTCCTCGCCGTGCGGTCGAAGGTCGATCCGACGGCTCTGGGCGCGCGCCTGCGGGGAGAGATTGCGAGTCTCGATCCGGAGCAGCCTGTTTTCAATCTGAAGACGATGGAGGAAGTCGTCGAGGAGTCGACCTCGGAGCCGAGGTTCTACACTACGTTGCTCGGCGTCTTCGCGGTGCTGGCGCTCGCCCTTGCCGTCCTGGGGGTCTACAGCATCATTTCCTATTCGGTGGCGCAGCGCCGGCACGAATTCGCGATTCGCGTGGCACTGGGGGCGCGCCGGGCCGACGTGCTCGTGCTCGTGGCAAGGGAGGGGATGGCGCTCGCGGGCATCGGCATACTCGCCGGTCTCGCCGCCGCGTGGGTCGCGACGCGCGGGCTCGCGAGCCTGCTCTTCGGGGTCCGGCCTGACGAGCCGGTGATCTTCGGTGCGACCGCCTGCCTGCTCGCCGCCGTGGCGCTCGCGGCCAGCCTGGTGCCCGCTCTGCGCGCCTCGCGCGCGAACCCGGCGAGCGCCTTTCGCGCGCTCTGAGAACGCCGGCCGCCGCGCCGGCCGCGCCGCGACTTTTGTTATTGTCCCGCGGATGCCCCAGACGTATCTCATTACCGGGGGCGCAGGCTTCATCGGAAGTCACCTGGCCGAGGCCCTTCTCGAGCAGGGAGAGCGGGTTCTCGTCGTGGACGATCTCTCGACCGGTCGCCTGCAGAACATCGAGCATCTGAAACCGGTGCCGGGGTTCGAGTGCGTGGTCGACACGGTCATGAACCGCGGAGTCATGTCCGATCTCGTTTCCCGCGCCGACTACGTTCTGCACCTCGCTGCGGCCGTCGGAGTCCGGCTCGTCGTCGAGAGCCCGGTCCGTGCGATCGAGACCAACGTTCGGGGCACCGAGACCGTGCTCGAGCTCGCGAATCGAGAGAGCAAGCCTGTCTTCATCGCGTCCACGTCCGAGGTGTATGGGAAGACAACGAAGGTTCCATTCACCGAGGACGACGACCTGGTGCTCGGCGCGACGACCCGAGGCCGCTGGTCGTACGCCTGCAGCAAGGCGCTCGACGAGTTCCTCGGGATCGCCTACTTTCGCGAGAGGGGCCTGCCCGTCGTGATCGGCCGCCTCTTCAACACCGTAGGGCCGCGGCAGAGGGGCCGCTACGGAATGGTGTTGCCGAACTTCGTCAAGCAGGCCCTGGCCGGGTCCCCCATCACGGTGTTCGGCGACGGTTCGCAATCGCGCTCCTTCGCTTACGTGGGCGATGTCGTTCCCGCAATCGTCCGCCTCGTTCGGAACGACGCCGCGTACGGCGGGGTCTTCAATCTCGGTTCGACGGAGGAGATCTCGATCCGGGAGCTCGCGGAGCTCGTGAAGCGTCGTCTGGGGAGTTCTTCGGACATCGTCTCCATCCCCTACGAGGAGGCATATCGGGCGGGGTTCGAGGACATGCGGCGACGGGTTCCCGATACGCGCAAGGCGTTCGCCCTGGTGGGATTCGAGGCGCGGACGCCCTTGTCCGAGATCATCGACCGTGTCGCCGAGCACTACCGTGTGGCCGTCTGAGACCGCGGGCGTGGCACGCAGCCTCGCGCTCGGCTTCGCGTTCGTCTTCGCTCTGACCCCGGTCTTTCGCCGCCTGGCCCGGCGTCTCAATCTCGTGGCTGCGCCCGGTGCGGGGCGCTGGCACCACAGGCCCACCGCGCTGCTGGGCGGTCCGGCGATCACGATCGGCTCGCTGGCCGCGTTCCTCCTGACGAGCGGTCCGCGGCCGGGGCCGCTCTTCGTGGCGTGGATTACGGGTGCCGCCGCCGTCTCGCTGTTGGGCGTCGCCGACGACGTCTGGCACTTGCGGCCCGCAAACAAGCTGATCGGTCAGATCCTCATCGCGACGATCCCGCTCTATGCCGGTCTCTCGATTCCCGGCTTCCACCCGGTCGCATCGCTGCTGGTCGTGCTGATCTGGATCGTCGGAATCACAAACGCCATGAACCTGCTCGACAATATGGACGGTCTGGCCGCGGGAATCTCGGCCATTGCGGCCTCGGTCCTGGCGATGCACGTCGTCCCGTGGGGAAATGGGCCCCTGCGGGTCGCCGCGGCGAGCATCGCCGGCGCGGCTCTCGGTTTTCTGGTCTTCAATTTTCAGCCGGCCTCCATCTTCATGGGCGACAGCGGGAGCCTCTTCCTCGGCTACTCCCTGGGCACGCTGACGCTGATCGACGTCGGAAGCCGACCCCTGGTCAGCCTCTCGATCATCGCGGTTCCCCTGTTCGTGCTGGCCATACCGATCTTCGACACGAGCCTGGTCACCGTGCTGCGGGTTCTCAATCGGCGACCGGTGGCCGTCGGGGGGAGAGACCACTCGAGCCATCGTCTCGTCTCTCTGGGCCTCTCGGAGCGCGGCGCGGTCGTCACGCTCTACGTTCTGGCCGCCGCGACGGGACTCTTTTCGCTGCTCGTGCCCCGGTTCCCGCCGCTGCTGCTGACCGTGATCTTTCTCGTCGTGATCCTGTCGGTCTACTACTTTGGCGCGTACCTGGGTTCGGTGCCGGTCTATCGATCCGACCCGGACGCGCTCGAGCAGGCGCGGGAGCGCGGCTTCTTCGTTCTCGACACGTTCATCGCCTACAAACGCCGTATCCTCGACGTGGCGGTCGACGTGGTCATCGTCGTCACGTCGTACCTGGCCGCGTACCTGCTGCGATGGGAGGGCGGGCTGGCGGCCGAGAATGCCCGGCTCCTGGTCCGGTCCCTCCCGTTTCTCGTGGGCGTGCGACTCGTCTGCTTCTTCGCCTTCGGCCTCTACCGCGCCGTCCCCGGCGCGTTCTCGCTGCATGACGTGCTCGCGATCGCCAAGGCGGTACTGGCCTCGTCGACCCTGTTCGTGACCGGACTGGTGATCCTGACCCGCTTCCATGGTTACTCGCGGGCCGTGATGCTGATCGACGGGCTGCTCACGCTGTCCGCCGTCTGCTTTTCACGTCTTGCTCTGCGCTCTCTGCACGAGATCTTCGGTGGCCGGCTCCAGGACCGCGGGCTTCGGGTCCTGATCCTCGGCGCGGGCAACCTGGGCGAAGCCGCCCTGCGGTTGCTCAAGACGGACGAGGCCAGCCTGTATCGGTTCGCCGGCTTTCTCGACGACGATCCGGAAAGGATTGGGCGCCGGCTGTCGGGGCTCCCGGTCCTCGGTCCCCTCGGGGACCTCGAGCGGATCCTGGCGCAGGAGCCGATCGAGATGGTTGTGATCGCTGTGTCGAAGGTCGAATCGCGGCTGCGTGCTCAGATTGTGCAGAGCTGTCGGCGGGCTTCCGTCGAGATCCGGGAGATCGGCCTGACGGAAGTCTCCGACGGTCAGCGCGGCGCCGCGATCGATTCGAGAGCGGCGAGGTAGCGTCGTGCCAGCTCGCGCCGGTCGAAGTGCGCGGCGACGTAAGAGCGCTCCGACTTCTCCATCTCGCGGCTGGACTGCGGCGCGCGGCGAATATCCTGTAGGGCGCGCGCGATGGCGCCGCCGTCTCCGGGCGGCGTGACGCGGCCGCCCGCAGCGCGGACGATGTCCGCGGCCTCTCCGGCAAGGGCGGCGACGAGGGGGCGGCCGCATGCAAGGATCTCGAAGATCTTCGACGGGATGAACTTCTCGAAGAGGGCCAGCGGGCGCAGGCAGACGACGCACGCATCCGAGCTCGCGTAGAGCTCGGGCATGGCCGCCTTCGGGAGCGCCGGATGGAAAACCACGTTGCGAAGCCCGCGGCGCCGGGCTTCGGCGATGAGGGCGTCGCGCTGGGCGCCCTCCCCGACGAGCGCGAACGCGAAGGCGGGATCGTCACGAAGCGCGTGCGCCGCATCGAGGATCTGTTCGAGCCCCGTCGCCAGCCCGTGCGTGCCAACGTACGTGACCAGGAACTTGCCGTTTCCACCGAGCCTCGCCCGAAGCTCCGCGGACGGCGGGCGCGGGCCATAGAGCTCGAGGTCGGCTCCGTTGGGGACCACGGAGATCGCGTTCTTCGGGACACCCCGGTCCGTGAGATCGCGCTCGAACGCGTCCGTCACGACGACGACGCGGTCGGCTGCCCGGTAGAAGGCCATTTCGGCTCGCTCGAGGCATCGGTACAGAATGCCCGGGGAAAGCGCCCGGGTGGCGAGGAGCACGGCGGGCCAGAGGTCCCGCACCTCGACGACGAAATGAGCCCGATGGCGCCGCGCGAAGAGCAGAGCGGCCGGCAACGTGAAGAAGGGTGGTGAGCTGGCGATGACCACGTCCGGCTTCTCCGGTCGTCCGAGCGCGAGCGTAACGGAGGTCACGGCGAAGGAGATCTGACACAGTGCCCGTTGCCAGAAGCGCCGGTTGGGGAGCGCCCAGAGACGGCAGCGGATTACGCGAAGGCCGTCGTACCGCTCCTCGGACGTCCACCTGCCCCGATACGCCTCCGGGATCACTCCGAGTGGATGGTGGGGGAATCCGGTCACGACCGTGACCTCGTGGCCAGATCGCGTCCATTCCCGCGCCATCTCGGTCAGACGCGCCGGCAGGGCCCCGAGGTCCGGCGGAAACCACTGCGAGATCCACAGGATGCGCATCCGAGCCGGCTCTAAGCGGTGCTCAGGAACCGTTCGAGCATGTCCGCGACCCGCCTTGCGGCGGCCCCGTCCCACCTTTCGGGCACGCGTCCGCGTTTACCGCCATCGCGTTCATACGCGCCGAAAGCCGCCGCGAGATCGCGGCCGTCGGCCCCGACGAGTGTGTTGGTCCCCTCGGAGACCGTGATCGGACGTTCCGTGTTATCCCGCAGCGTGAAGCAGGGCACGCCGAGCACGGTCGTCTCTTCCTGGATGCCGCCGGAGTCGGTCAGAACCAACGCGGCGTGGTCCATGAGGGCGAGAAAGTCGAGGTAGCCGAGAGGCTCGGTCCGCTGCAGGAACGCGACACGCTCCTCGAGACCATGCTCGGCGATTCTGCGCGCCGTCCGGGGATGGACGGGAAAGAGGATCGGGAGCCGACGCGCGATCGGCTCGAGACGGCCGAGAATCTCCGAAAGAGCCCCCCATCGTCCACGTTGCCCGGACGATGGAGGGTGAGCAGCGCATACTTTCGCTCCTCGACCCCGAATCGGACGCCGACCTGCGGCCAGGGCGCTCTCTCGCGATGGGCCCGAAGCGTGTCGATCATCACGTTGCCCACGAAGTGGGTGATCTGCTCCGGCACGCCCTCCCGGAGCAGGTTGAGGTTCGCGTCGCGCGAGGGGGTGAGCAGGATGGAGGCCAGCCGGTCCGTCACGATCCGGTTGATCTCCTCCGGCATCGAACGGTCGAAGGAGCGCAGCCCCGCCTCCACGTGGGCGACCGGGATCCCCGTCCTCGCCGCGGCGAGGGCGGCAGCCAGCGTCGAGTTGACGTCCCCGACGACGACGACCATGTCGGGCCGCTCCTCGGTGAGCACGCGGTCGATGCGAACGAGCAGCGCCGCCAGCTGCTCGGCCGGCGAGCCGCCCCCGGCTCCCAGGTCCCGGTCCGGGCGCGGCAGGCCCAGGTCTCGGAAGAAAAGCTCCGTCATCGTCTCGTCGTAGTGCTGGCCCGTGTGGACGAGACGCTGCTGAAAACGGTCGCGCACCCCGAGGGCCTCCATGACGGGCGCTATCTTCATGAAGTTGGGCCGTGCGCCGACGATGTGCAGGACCCTCGCGCGCTTCTTCATCGGTCACGGTATCGACTTGGCGGGCGGCGCGGTCACCGGTCGAGCGCGGCTTCTCTCGCCTTTTCCGCGCACCACGTGGCACGCCAGCCGTCCTCGGCCGTGACCCCGAGATCCTGCTGTCCGCGCACCGCGGCGACGAAATTGGCGAGCTGCTCTCTCTGCCCCTTCTCGACGTGACGGGTTCTGGTACCCCCACCCGCCAGTCCCCGGACGCTCAGGCTGCGGAAGTCCTCGAGGACGATCGTTGCTCCGCCGGCGAAGATCTCGAGACGCTCCTTGTCCGGAGCCGGGCCTCCCGTCCCCGAGTACACGAGCATGCCGACGGATCCGTCCTCGAATTCGATGGACACCAAGCCTTCGTCCGCCGCCCGGCCGGGCGCCGAAACGGCATGGACGCGGGTCGGGGCCGCTGCGCAGGCAAACGCCAGGAAATCGAAGAAGTGGACCCCCTCGCCGAGCAGGCGCCCTCCGCCCTGGGTCGGATCGAGGAGCCAGTGGCCCGGCGGGAGCGGGCCGGCGTTGACGCGGTAGGTCATCATCTTCGGGCCGGCGACGGCGCGTGAGGAGCTGGCGAAGCCTGCGCGCGTGGGGAGAGAAGCGGCGGTTGAACCCGACGGTCAGCAGGGCCTTGCGCTCGGCCACGAGATCGGCGAGATCCCGCCCCTCGCGCGCCGTCATCGTCATGGGCTTCTCGACGAAGACGGCTTTCCCGGCCTCGACCGCCTCCCGTGCGATCGGGTAGTGCTGGTCGTGGCGCGTGGCGACGAAGACGGCGTCGATCAGCGGGTCGTGCACGATCTCGCGCCAGTCCGTGGTTCCCTTGCTGAAGCCGTCGCGTTCCACGGCTCCACGAACCGTCAGGCCATTGGGAGTGCAGACGGAGCCCAGGGCGATCGCGGGCATTTCCTTGAGGATCGGAAGCAGGACACCGCGAAAGTACTGGCCGAAACCGATCGCCCCGATCCGGATGGCGCCTGCGGACGATGACGACGCGGCCCGGCGCGTGAGGTAGACGCGGGGCGTCGGCGTGGCGACGGCCTCGATGTGGTGGTCGAGCACCACGCCTACCGGGCGCGCGTCGGAACCGAGTGATCGATAGGCCTCGAGCGCCTCCTCCACCGGGTGAACCCGGTCGATCAGCGCGCCGACGTTCAGGTCACCGCAGGCAATGCGTCGAACGACTTCCTCGAGATTGCGTCCTTCGGTCCAGCGGACGTAGGAGAAGGGATAGTCGATGCCCCCTTCCTCGTAGTCGGGGTCGTAGCGGCCGGGGCCGTAGGAGGTGGAGATCAGGAAGTCCAGCTCCTTGGCGTAAATCCGGTCCCGCTGAATCCGGATCGGAACGTCTCCGACGAGGACGACCCGCCCCTTGCGGCGGCACGCCTCGAAGCAACGGTTCAAGAGCGCGGCGTCGCCGCCCGCGGCCGTGACGATCACGGCGTCGGCTCCGTGACCGTCGGTGCGCTCGAGGATCCCATCGACGAGGCCTCGGTCCGCCACGGCGAAGCCGCTCGCCATTCCCAGCGCGCGGGCGCGCTCCACGCGATCGGCCCGCACGTCGACGCCTGTGACGACCGCACCGTTTGCGCGGAGCAGCTGGGCCGTGAGCTGACCGATCAGGCCCAGTCCGACGACCGCCACGCGGTCCCCGAGGGCCGGCGCCGCGCGCCGAACCCCCTGGAGGGCGATCGCCCCGAGCGTGGTGAAGGCGCCCTCCGGGAAGGAGACTTCGTCCGGAAGGCGGGCGAGCAGATTCACGGGGACCGCGTTGACGGCTGCGTGATTCGCGTAGCCGGCGCCCCCGCAGGCAACCCGGTCTCCCCGGCGAAACCGGGTGACCCCGGGCGCCACCTCGATGACGGTCCCGGCCGACGAATACCCGACCGCCTGCTCGCCGGAAACCCGGGAGCGGACCAGTTCGACCGTGCTCCGCAGGCCCCGGCTGGCCACGCGGTTCATGACCTTGCGCACGAGATGAGGGTTGCGTAGGGCCCTGAGGAGCAGTCCCTCCGCGCGGCCGCCTGCGCCGAGGCTCGCCGACTCCGTTCCGACGCTGATTACGGAGTGACTCGTCCGGACGAGGACACCGCCGGGCCGCAGACCCGGCTCCGGGACGTCAACGACCTTGATCTCGCCTCCGGAAACCGCGACCTGCAGCAATGTTCGCGGATGATACTACCGGGCGACGAAGGCGCGTTGCGTCCCGGACGGGGGTGGCACGGTCGCACGAAAGTCCGTTCTAGCGACCCTGGGGAAGCAGGTACGGGCTGAGGTCCCGCCGGCCGCCGCCCGCGGCGAGCGCCTCCCGGGCCGCGAACTGAATCGCGCCGGTGCGGGCCATGTCCCGGAGGATGAACGGATCCCGCGTGCCGTGGATGACGTGCGCTGCGAGCGTCGCCATGAGTCCTGCGTGCCCCTTGTCCCGTCGGTAGCGGCGGCGCTTCCATCGGCCCGCGCGCGAAATGGTCAGCGACCGAAAGTCGTCGATCTCGGCAACCAGGTCTTGCCGGGCGACTCGAAGTCGCTCGCGGATGCCCCAGATCTCGTCCTTGCTGGTCGCGAAGCGGATCACGACCCGTGCGCCGTCGTCGAATCCGACCGACAGGACGATCGCGTCGGCATCGAGTCTCGAGGATTCAGGCGGTGCGGCGATGTCGACCCACGACGGAAGCCCCCGTCCGGTGAGGCGGTAGCCGAGGTCGATCCAGTGGACGAGGTTGCCGGCGATCCGCGTCCCCTGGTTGGGCCAGCGGTACCAATGGGCGCGCGCGAGACGATGGCCTTCCACTTCGAATGTCGCGCTGGTGGGGCCGGTGAGCCGGTCGAGCTCCCGGCTGAGATCGATGATGGCCGGCGCAAACGGCCGGTTGTATCCAAGGTAGAGGCGAGGTGCAGCGACGTCGTCCAGGCATCGGAGCAACCGGTCCAGCTGTTCGGGCGTGACGGCCGGAGGTTTCTCGAGATGCACGGCTTTGCCCGCCCGCAGCGCGGCGATCGCATAATCGGCGTGGCTCGCGTGGTCGGAGGCGACCAGGACGAGGGCGGTTCCTTCGTCGGTGATCACGGCTTCCGGGTCCGTCGTGCAGAAGGCTGCCCCGAGCGCTCGCGCCTGCACGGCGGCAACTTCCGGCCGGATGTCCATCACTCCACGAACCAGGACTCGCGCATGGCGGCGAAGGTTGGGGAGCAGCACCGCGCCGACGTAGTTGCCGGCGCCGAGGCACGAGACGCCGAGCGCCGCGGGCTCGACGCGGCGTCGGGACACGAGCCTCAGGGTCCTTGCCGGGGGAGCAGCAGGGCCCGGCACGAGCGCCGCTCCCAGGACGTCGCCCGGGTGGCGTATGAGTGTCGCGAGAGCCTCCTCGACCGCTTCGCGCCCGAAGGGCCCCGGCGCTTCGGGAGGACCGGGGTAATAAGGGTCGAGGAAGTAGTGGGCGGGATCCGGAAGGCGGCACGACCAGGTCTCCCGGCTCCTTTCGACGAGCGGTTCGACGGCTCGCTCCGGCCGCAACAGCACCGCGATCTCGCCGGGGCGCCGGGCCTTCGCGAGGGCAGTGCTCCAGCCGATCGCGACGCGTCTTCCTGCGGCGTCGGCGGGGCCCATCATCTCCGAGAGGGGCACCTCGAGCGACGGGTCGATGCCGACGAGCCGCCATGCCGCAAAACGCTCGCCGCTGCGTCGCAGCACGCTCGCGATCCAGCCGAGCGTGGGAGCGAAGGCGTAGAGAGGCGTGAGGTCCGGCACGGGAAGGCACTGCTCGGGCGACACGAGATGGAAATCGGCGTCGACCGGTCCCTGCCAACCCCAGCAGAGCACCGCAGAGCCGGGTTGCGGCGCCGGAGGAGAGGATTCGACGATCACTCCGACAGCCGCGAAGGCGCCGTACGAGGCGTTCCATCTCTCGAGGGTCGACCGGGTTCGGATCTTGGCCCAGGTTTGCCGAAGGCCCTCTCTGCGGACGTATCCCATCGCCTTTCGGAGGGGACAGGGATACCTCTCCCTCAGGCGTCCGATCCAGTCCATCCGATGGTTCCGGTTCGAACCGTCGAAGAGTTCGAAGGCAGCGTACGCATGAACGCGCCGCACGAGGGCCTTTCCCGGCAGCCGCGGCGGGGCGGGAGCAGGCAGCGCGGCGCCGCCCGGGCGGATGGTGACGTGGTTGGGTGCGCCGTCCCGCGACATGAAAGCGGAGTGTAGAGTAGCCGCGGCGGCGGAGGCTTTCATCGCGGGTGGTTGCGCGCGCTCGAGCTCCGGATGTGCGCTTCCCCGATCTCTCCATCGGAGTCCTCCGCCGAATGGGTCGAAGCGGCGGCGAGTGCGTCCAGATACCTCGCTCGCTCGGAGGCGTCGGGTGGGTAGCTCGTGAAAGCGCAGGACACCTCGACGGGCAGTCTGCCCGCCGTCTTCCCGACGAGAACGGCGCTAGCGACCTTGACGCCGTAACGCGGAGAGACCCAGCCGGACTCGAGCCGGAAGGCGAGGTCTGCGGGGCCCTCCAGAAGCGTAAACCATGCGACCCGTTCACCGGCAGAGAGTTGTACGGCTTCGCCCAGGACCCTGGCCTCGATCCCCGGATCCAGATGGAATCGCCAGATGAGCCCGTGGACGCCGGCGCTCTCGAGTCGGTCACGGATCAGGACGCGGGGCTCCTCGGGGTGGAGCAGGATCGTTCGTACGTGCATGACGGGGGCGGGCAGGCGCTCGTAGCCGCGGTGGCCTGCGCGGAGGCCGAGCCAGTCGCCGTCCGGGCCCCAGCGCACCTCCGTCGGAACCGCGTCGTAACGGAGCCGGAACAGTTCGTCGGGGTCGACCAGCCGGTTGAGCTCCTCGCCGTCGACCTCCACCGTGTTGTGCGCGGCCGTGCTTCGAAGTCGGTTGCGCCATTCCCGCGAAGCCGTGTAGAGATACGCCCCGCAGTCCGTGACGAGATTGATGCCGTTCATGTGGAGCTCGAAGCTCAGGATGTCGTTATGGCCGTGGCCACCGAGGCCACGGAGCCCGACCTCGCCGCAGTCCACGATGACGTGCGCCGCCGCGTTGCGCAGGACGTAGAAGCCGCCATGCGGAAAAGCCCGCGAAGCGGGCGCGGCCGCGGCCGCGGGCAATCTCTCGAAGGACGCGACCGCGGAAGGGCCGAGCAGCCAGAACGATTCTTCCCAGAAACGCCCGGCCGCGGATTTGAAGTCCCCGCGCTCGAAGAGCACCGCGCCCGTGGACAACAGGTAACGATGGTCGCCGACGGCCTGGAGCCCGAGTTTTTGCATGCGGCCGTCGTCCGCGTCGCCGATGAGCGGGGCCCGGCCGTCGGGCTTCGAGTACGCGAGGACGAACTCGATCATGCGCTCGAGCCGTTCCGAGAACGGCCGGGGCGGATTCTCCCCGTGATGCCGAAGCAGGAGCGCGGTCGTCAGGAATGTCTCGAGGACGAGGCGGTGGTAGGCGATCGACTGCTCGATATCGACGCCGTCCTCGTGGACCTGCTCAAGCATCGCTTCGATCACGATGCGCCGGCCCCGATTGAGCCAGCGTACGCCGACGTGCGTCTGCCGGAAGAAGAGGCCCAGGAACACGAGGCCGGCACCGTCGACGAGATGGTGATTTCCGTTGACCTCGTCGACCTCGATGTTGGCCGCCAAGAACTCGCCGTGAAGCAGGAGATTGCGAAGAAATTGGGAGCGGAAGGCGTCGGTCGCACAGGCGCGCGAGCCCGCGAAGAAGTGGAAGCCCCAGATCCAGGAGATGGCCCGCAGGGCGACGTCCATCGGGCATGCCCAGTTGATGCCGCGCGCGAAGGGGTTGGCCCTGATCCAGTCCGTCACCTGCGCGACGAACTCCTCTGCGAAGCGCTCGTCCTCCGTGAGCCAGTAGGCCTGGCCCAGAGTCGTGAAGTGCTGGCAACGGCTCAGCTCCCAGGGGACCTTGACGTCGGACGGCCGATCGAGCTCGTTGGGGTCGAGGTCGTGGCAGTATCGAAGCGGCCATCGCCGTCCCGTCTTGAAGTCGACGTGCCACGGCAGCGGGTCCCCCAGAGTCGTGGGACCGGACCCCAGAAGGTCGAACTCGTGCCTCAGGACGGCCTCCGCCGCCCGGACGATGTCGCGCTCCCCGAGGGGATAGGTATCGAGAAACCTTCGGCGCATGGCTTCCGGCGCGGGGGCGCCGACGAAGAAGGCGGAGGCGGCCTGTCGGCCCCAGAGCTCGCCGATTGAACCCGCATGCATCTTTCGAAGGAGGACCCGGTCGCTCAGGAGCCGTGGCCGTAGGCGGGTCCAGGGGCGCCGACTCTGGCGCGCGATCTCGCTCCCGATGCGCGCGATGAGGTATCGCGGGGGGCGATGCAGCGCTTTTCGGAGGCGATCGAAGCCGCGCGCCATCAGGCTGCCGCTCGCCGGCCGGCGATCCAATGGTCGAACCAGGCCGCCAGGTTGAACAGCGTCCAGATCGGCAGGCTCAGGTCCTTGCCGGCGCGTTGCCTTCGAAAGAGATCGGCGACCTGGTCCTCGCGGAAGTAGCCCTCGGGGAGCATCGGACTGCGGAGAATGGCCGCTTCGACGCCGCGCCCGAACTCCCCGCGCAGCCATTCCCGCATGGGTACCCCGAATCCCATCTTTTTGCGGCGGATCACGTCGTCGGGGATGATGCCCTCGCAGGCCTTCTTGAGAAGGTACTTGGGCACGTCCCGCTTGACCTTGAGCGACATCGGAATTCCCATGGTGAACTCCACGAGGCGGTAGTCGAGAAACGGCACGCGGGCCTCGACGGAAGCCGACATCGTGATCTTGTCGACGCGCATCAGCAGCAGCTCCGGAAGGCGGAGCTTGCACTCGAGGTACGCCATTCGCGTGAGCATGTCGGCGCGGGGAAAGGCGCGATCCAGCGGGCGCAAGTACTCCGCAACCACGCCGAAGCTGTCCGGCCGGAAGAACGAATCCGGGGCGAAGGTCCGCAGAGCCGCTGGAATTTCCGCCGACGAACCCTCGAAGCGCTCGCGTCGGACGAGGCGAGCCTTCTCGCTCTCGCCGAATACGACTGCGCCGCCCCAGAAGAGCTCCCGATCGCGGGCCCCGCGGTCGAGGATGTCGGCGTAGAAGCGACCCCGACCGAGTTGGTCGGACGCGCGGAGGGCGGCCGCAGCGATCGCCCGTCGCAGAGAGCCCGGCAGGAGACGGAAGGGGCTCCAGTAGCGCCGATGGATGCGGAGGTAGCGAACGAAGTGGTCGTAGCCGCAGAACTGTTCGTCGCTGCCCTCGCCGACCTGAACGACGATCGTTCCATTCGCCCGAGCCAGGCGCGAGACGAAGGCCAGCGGAATGCTGGCCCAGTCGGCCAGGGGCTCGTCCTGCTGATGGATGAGCTCGGGCAGGTAGTCGCGCGCCTCGCGCTCCCCGATGAGCACCTCGTGGTGGTTCGTGGCGAAGGCCCGCGCGACGCGCCGGGCCGGCTCGAGCTCGTTAGCCCAGGTGTGGTCGCGGTAGCCGACCGTGAAAGTCTCGACCGGTCGGTCCATGAAGCGGCCCATCAGGGCGACGTTCGTGCTGGAGTCGATGCCGCCGGAGAGCAGGACTCCGAACGGGACGTCGGACATCATCCGCTTCTCGACCGCTCGGGAGAGCAGGTCGCGAATCCGCCGCACGCAGAACTCTTCCCGGGCCGCGGCCGAGAGGCCGGCGAGCTCTCGTGCCGAAGACTCGCGTGGAGTCGCGTCCCAGTATCGCCACATCTCCTGTCGCCCGCCGCGTTCGACGCTCAGGCAGCAGCCCGCCGGCACCTTGAAGATGCCGTCGAACATGGTCAGCGGTGCCGGAGCCGTCAGGAACGACAGGTAGTGGTACATGGCGGCGGGCGAAATCGCGGCCGAGACCGAGGGATGGGCCAGGATTCCCTTGATCTCGGAAGCGAACAGGACGACACCCGGCCGAATGCCGATGTACAGGGGCTTGACGCCGAGCCGGTCGCGCGCCAGAAAGAGCCGCCCCCGAGCGGTATCCCAGATTCCGAACGCGAACACGCCGTCGAACCGCTCGACGCAGTCCGTCCCCCAGCGTTCGTACGCGTGGACGACGACCTCGGTATCGGAGTGGTCCGTCCGGAACCGATGACCGGCCTCGAGAAGCTCCGCTCGAAGGGCGGCGTGGTTGTAAATTTCTCCGTTGTACGTGACTCGGACCGTGCCGTCCTCGTTGCTCATGGGCTGGGCCGCGAGGGGGCTCAGGTCGAGGATCGAGAGCCTTCGATGTCCCAGGCCCGTCCTGCCGTCGGGGGCGATCCAGGCCCCGGCTCCGTCGGGTCCTCGATGGATCATGGCGTCGCGCATGCGGGCCAGATCCGCTGGATCGACGCGGCCGGCTGTCTCCCCGGTGAAGAGAATGCCGCAGATCCCGCACATGCGCGGTGAGTCTACCCGCGGCCAGGCGCGGTAGCATCGCCCCGTGGTTGAAGTCGAGCCGGTTCGGGGACGAGGCGTGGGCTCGTCCGGGTAGCGCGGTGGCGGGCGCCACGATCTTCACGCTCGACTCGCCGCGCGGGGGCGTTCCTGCGGCGACCCGCGTCGTTTACGACCTGCTCCGCGCCTCCGGACACTCGCCGGCCCTTCTCTATCGGGCTGCCGAGGAGGTGCCCGACGGTTCCAGGTTTCGCGTTGCGCGATATTTCCTCGGTCGGCCCCCGGTCCGAAGGGTCCTGCGCGACGGCACGCCGGCAGAGTCGATTGCGGCCTATCCCGTCCCGCCTCGCTTTCAGTACCACCTGCCGCGCCTCGCACGGTCCGCGGTGCGGGCGCCGATCGCGGCCGTTGTCTCCGGCAGCAGCCACGTCGCCCTTCCGCGGGCCCTCGCGCGGCTCCCTTACGTGCTCTGGGTGGGGACGGTCTACGAGGACGAACTGCGGGCGCGCGCGGAGGCGGGCGATCGCTGGGCCCGGGATCTGCTCGGCAGTCGCGACTGGCCGGTCCTCGAAGCCCAGGAGGGCCTCTGTTTCGAGAGCGCCAGTGTCATTCTCGCCGTCAGCGAGTACACGCGAAGCCGGATCGCCCGGCGCTGGCCGGCCGTCGTACCGAGGCTGCGCACGCTCGTCTGTCCCGTCGACACCGATCGCTTCCGGCCCGGAGACGGGCCCTCGGATCCGCCCTACCTCCTCCTGACGGCGCGCATTCGCGACCCTCGCAAGAATCTCGGCCTGCTCCTGCGGGCGTTTTCCCGGGTTGGCGCCGCGCATCCGCGTTTGAGGCTCGTCGTCGCCGGTGATCAGCCGACCCCCGAGATCCGGCAACTCGTCGCGGACCTCGGAGCGGCCGAGCGCGTCGAGTTCCCGGGATACGTGACGGCGGATGAGCTCCCCGCGCTCTATCGGGGAGCTGCGGTCTTCGTCTTCCCGTCGCGACAGGAGGGTCTGGGCATCTCCGTCCTGGAAGCCATGGCCTCCGGCGTTCCGGTCGTTGCGACGCTCAGCGGAGGACCCGAGGAACTCGTCCAGGAGGGCCGGACCGGGCGGCTCGTCCCGAGCGGTGACGAAGCTGCGCTGGCGGAAGCGATCGATGCGCTGCTGCGCAGGCCCGAACGACGGCGTTCGATGGGAGTCGCGAGCCGGGAGCATGCGCTGCGACGGTTCGCAACGGCTCCCGTCGAGGGGCAACTGCGAGCCGCGTTCCGCGAGGCCCACGGCGAGGTCTTTGGGACAATAGGGTGATGGTCCGGTCATGATCCGACGGCTGCTTCCCTACGGGCTGGTGTTCGTCGCGTTTCTCGCGATCTATCTGCTCACCGCAGCGGGCCATATCTGGAACACCGACGGCTGGACGCGGTACATGGTCGCCGTCGGTCTGGTCGAATATGGCCGGCCCGTTCTGCCGCCGGAGATTCTCCCGAGCCTCGGCTCGTACTGGATCGTCCATGGTCCCGGCGGAACCGCGTATTCGTACTTCGGGATCGGGCAGTCGCTTGCCTTCGTACCGCTGCATGTCGCGGGTCTCGGTGTCCAGGCCCTGGCGCACGGCGCCTCGGACTGGCCGGCGGTGCTCGCATCCTTCCTCAACAGTTTCGTCGGCGCATCGCTGGCGGTCGCGGTGTTCGCACTGGCCCGGCAGCTCGGCCACGGCCAGCGGGTGGCGCTCGGTGCTGCGGGACTCTGCGGCCTCGGCACGATCGTCTGGGACCATTCGCGAGACAGCTACGACCTGCTGATCGAGACGTTGTGTCTGACGGCCTGCCTGGCGATACTGCTGTTCGCCCACCGGCAGGGTTCGAAGAGGGCGATCTTCGCTGCCGCACTCGTGTTCGGATGCGGTGCGCTGGCCCGGTTTTCCGTCGCGTTCGCTCTTCCCGGCGTGATCCTGCTCGTCGCCCGAGGCGATCGCCTTCGCTCCGGCGGGACTCGATGTCTCGACCTGTTCCGGTTTGGAGCCGGACTGGTGCCCGCCGTCGCCGTCATACTCTGGTACGACTGGCTGCGTTTCGGCCAGCCGTTCTCGACCGGGTACGAGGGCAAGGCCCCGCGCTGGTTCGAAAGTTCCGTCGGTGCCGGCCTCGCGACGTTTCTGGTGAGCCCGGGGCGCGGACTGCTCTGGTACGTGCCGCTCGCGATTGCCGTGCCCTTTCTGGCTCGCCGGACCATTCAGCGAGCGCCGGCGTTTGCGGCGAGTCTGTGCGTCATCAGCATTGCCTACCTGCTCGCCTACAGCCAGTTCGGCGGTCTGGGCCTGTGGGGCTGGGGACCCCATTACCTGCTTCCGCTCATGCCGTTGATCGCCGTCGTCTGGGCGGAGGCCCTCGAGAGCTGGCGCGCTTTCCCGCGTCGTGCGCGGATCGCTCTGGCCGGGCTTGTCGTCGTGAGCGTGAGCATCCAGGCGTTCTCGGTTTCCGCGGCGTGGCTGCGGACCTACGTTCGGGCAACGGTGGCCCATGCGGACTTCGGGCGCGCGCTGGACTGGCAGCCCGAATGGTCTCTGCTCCTCAATCAAGGGGGGAACGTCCTCAATGCCGCGCGACATCTCCGGCCGGGAACGCAGCTCGAACACATGAGGGGGCCCGCCAACCATCAGGACCGATTGCTCCGCGATGTGGAATTGAACGCACCCGATTGGTGGTGGATCCGGGCGCTCTACCGGGGGATCCGCTGGGCCGCGCTCGTTCCGGCCGTTCTCGTCGCCATTCTCGCGGGAAGTCTGGGGCTCTTGCTTCGGCGCACGATCGAGCCGCGGGCATCTCCCCGGACTCCGCGCTCCGGCTGACGCCGCTCAGATCGACCGGAAGAACGCCACGAGGCGTTGGGCAAGCCGGTCGTGCGTAAAGAGGTCGAGAACGCGCTGTCGCCCTGCGGCGCCCATCGTGCGGCGCAACTCCGGCGAGGCGGCCGTGCGGGCCAGGGCCTCGAGGAGGGCCGGCGCGTCCCCCTCCGGCGTGACGAGCCCCGCATCGGCGAGGACGTTGGGGATCTCGCCGCAGTCCGATCCGATCACCGCGACTTCGCATGCCATGGCCTCGATGAGAACGTGACCGAACTGTTCCTTGGAGGGCGGCCTCGTCAAGGAGGGGAGCACCATCACGTCCATGCAGGGGTAATAGCGTGCGATCGCACCGTGTCCGACGCCGGACACGATCCTGAGCCGGTCGGTCCAGTCGCGCGCCGCGGCGGTAGAACGAATCTCGCTCTCGAGCGGCCCGCGGCCGAGCAGGAGAAGCTGGAAATCGAATGTCGCCGCGCGGAGAGCCTCGAGCAGGATCAGGATCCCCTTCGTTTCGACGAATCGTCCCGCGAACCCGATGGTGAAGCGATCGAGCCCCAGCTCGCGTCGCAGAGCGGTCGCGTCGGACGGCCGAAACTCCTCGGGATCGACGCCGAGTTGAGGCAGCACGACCACAGGGCCCGTGAAGCCGTGTTCCCGGAGAATGGCCGCCGCGTCGGCGTTACCGGCGACCGCCCCCTGCGAGCGCCGGAGGTTGAACCGTTCGACTGCGGCAAGCGGTCGCCGGGCCTGATAGGGCAGGTTCCACCAGGTGAAGAACGTCGCCTTCGCTCCGCGCGCGTACAGGCGGCGATAGAGAAGGCTCTGGGCGTAGACGAGGGAGCCGGCCCCCTGTTCGACGCACAGGACGTCCGGTTGGAATCGTCGCATCCCGAGGTCGCCGGAGAGATACCAATAGAGTTGCTCCGCCCCCGCCCAGACGGCCCGAATCGGCCGGGTCGCGAACGGGGCATGCGGATCCACGTGCGGCCGGAGAGCGCCGAGCAACGGTTCGGGCCAGGTGTGCGGTGTGACGAGCTCGAGCTCGACGCCGGGCTGCGCGGCCAGCGCCCGGATCTTCTTCTGGTTCTCGGCCACGAGGTATGTGTGGCCGATCATCAAGATCCGCATCCCGGCTGGGATGCTAGGATGGCCCGACGAGGATGGATTCCGTGGCCTCGGGGAGAACACCATCTTCGTTCCCGCGCAGCTTAGCAGGGCTCGGCGCGCAGAGACTTGACCGGGCGATGAGGTGGCGGATGCGCCGCTGTTCGACCGCTGCATGACCGAGCACCCGCCCGAGCCGCCCTCCTCGCTCGCACGGCTCGCCACGCGGGGCGCATTGTGGACGGGAGCCGGCCAGTACCTGTGGTTCGCACTCGGAATCGTCAAGGCCATCATTCTGGCCCGCCTGGTGGGTCGAGAGTTTTTCGGCCTGGTCGCGGGCGCGACGGTCTGGGCCTCGTTCCTGGGCTTCACGCGGCTGGACCTTCGACTCGCGGTCCTGACGAGCCGAGAGGAGCCCGACGTTCTCGACACTCAGTTTCTGATCGAGAACGGGTCCGCTTTCTGCGGGCTGGCCCTCGCCGGCCTGCTCGCACTCGGGTGGCCCCGCCTGACGACCCCCCCGGTCTGGTTGCTCATTTTTCTCCTGCTGGCGGTTTCCCAGCTGGAAGCCCTGACCTCGACGCACGTGTACCTCACCGAGAAGCGGCTGCGGCAGGACGTCCTGGGCCGGCTGACCACCGCCTCGGCCGTCGTCGGCTTCGCGCTTCCGGTTATTCTGGCGGTGCGTGGTGCCGCCTTTCCGGCGCTCATCGTGGACGCACTCGTCCCCCTGGTGATCCCGCGCCTTGGCGCCCTCGTGTTCATCCGGTGGCGCCCGGCATTTCGCTGGAACCTGCCGCGCGTTCGAGAGCAGTTGCATCTGGCGTGGACAATGTGGTCCGCGGGGATGCTGTCGAAGATCACGTTTCAGCTCGATGACTGGCTGGTCTTCAACCTGAAACGAACGGGTCCGAACCTGTGGCGCAGCTCCGGCGTCCAATCGGAAGCGCTCTACGACCGGGCCTACAGCGTGGGAAAGCTGCCCATGGACCTGGCCGCCGGCATGATCGCGAGCAACGCTCTCGCGCTCTACGTCGAGGGTGTTGCGCGCGGGCGCGAAGTGCTGGTCGGCATCCACCGACGGCTGACCTGGCTGCTCGCGTGGATCATCCTCTCCTCGGGCGCGTATCTCTTCGTCGCCGCCGACGACCTGGTCCACATTCTGGGGGACGCATGGATACCCATGGTTCCGCTGTTGCGCCTCATGATCCTCTTCGTTGTGGGTCGGCCGCTCTTTCAGAACAACGCGCAGCTCCTGCTGGCCCTGCGGCACGAACGCGATTTCCGGCGAAGCATGGCCATCCAGGCGATTTTCATCGTGGCGGCCTGTCCGCCGGCCGTTTTCTTCTTTGGGGCCGCCGGGGCGGCCGTTTCCGTGAGCGTGATGTCCGTCATCGGCCTGGCCAGCAGCGAGCGGTGCGTGCGCCGCCGTCTGCACGTCTCCGGCTCGCGGCTCTACGCGGTGCCCGCAGGCACGAGTATCCTCGCCGTTGCACTCGTGACCATGCTGGCGCCATTCTTGCCGGAGGCGATTTGGGCTCGCGCAGTCGTCAAGGCCGTCACGTGCGGCCTCGTCTTCGGCGCCGGGTTGGCGCTGCTCGATCGCCCGGGCGCAGTGGACGCGTGGCGCACCGTTCGGCGTGGCCTGCGAAGCACGTGAGCGGAAAACGGTCCTCGACACCGGGAGTCGTCGTGGTCTCGGGTGGAAAGTTCCACGCGTATCACGTTGCGCGAGGCGCCGACCGTGCGGGATGTCTGCGCCGCTTCGTTACGACGATCTTCGACTCGAGCGAATCGGGCCTGCCGGCCGAGAAGATCGTCGAAATCCCGGCGCCGGCCCATGCCGCGAGGCTCATCGAGCGCCTGCGCTTTCCCGGCAGTCTTGGATGGTCCTATGTGATCGGCGACAACTGGTTCGACCGCGCCGCCAGCCGCTACGCTTCCGAGGCCGACATCTACCACGCGTTCAACCATCATGCCCTGCACGGGATTCGGGCCGCCCGGCGTGCCGGTGCGATCACGATCGTGGAACGGTCTTCTGCCCATCCCGTGGTGCAGCACGCGCTTCTGCGAGACGAGTTCGAGCGCTTCGGCCTTTCCTATCCGAACGTCAACGAGCGCACGATCGCGAAGCACGTTCAGGAGTACGCCGAGGCGGACTGGATCATGGTTCCTTCGGAGTTCGTCCATCGCACGATGACCGAACAGGGCGTTCCGGCGAGGAAGCTGCGTCGGCTGCCGCTGGGAGTGTCGGCGGCCCGCTTCTCTCCGGGCAAGAAGGACGATGGGATATTCCGGGTCCTCTTCGTGGGAGCGCTCAGCCTGCAGAAGGGGCTGCCGGATCTGCTGGAGGGCTTTCGCCGCGCGGGGCTGTCGCGTGAACGCAGCGAGCTCGTTCTCGTCGGGGAGGAGTTCCCCGAGGCGCGCTCCTTCCTGCGGAAGTACGAGGGCACATATCGCCGTGTGCACTTCCTGCGCCACGAGGAGCTCGCGCGTATCTATCAACAGGCGTCCGTGCTGGTCCTGCCCTCCATACAGGATGGCTTCGGCATGGTGGTCTATGAGGGAGCGGCCACGGGATTGCCGGTGATCATTTCGGAGAACGTCGGTGCGGAAGTGCGCAACGGCGTGGACGGCTTCGTCGTCCCGATTCGCGATCCGGACGCGATTGCCGAAGGGCTGGTGCGGCTCCAGGACGAGACCCTTCGGAAAGGGATGGGGGAGTCCGCGCGGCAGCAGGCCATGCGATTCACCTGGGAGCACTATTACGCGGAGCTCGGTCGCCACTATCGGGAAATGTGGCAATCATGATGCCCGGGGTATCGGTCGTCATTCCCACCTACAACGAGGCGGCGGACATCGGCGCGACCCTCGACGCGCTGATGGCTCTGGACGAACCGGCGCTCGAAGTGATCGTCGTGGATGCCTCAGACGACCCGACACCGGAGGTCGTCGGGAGCTACCCGTCGCCCCCGGTCCGCCTGATCCGGCACGCGCGGGCCGGCGGCCGCACGGCAGCGCGAAATACGGGAGTCCGCGCGGCACTCGGGCAGATCGTTGTCGTCCTGAACGCGGACGTGCGGCTGCCGTCGGATTTCCTGGGACGCATCCTGCCGCATTACGCGGCCGGCGCCGACTTCGTTCTCGTCGAGAGCCGCGTCGTCAACGTCGAGTCGGCGACGGCCCGCTACGTTCAGGCGCTGCACGAGCGGGATTACCCGCCGGGCTCCGAGGCGGAGGCGAGGATGACCTGGACGGAGGGCTTTTCCTGCCGTCGGGAGGCCGCTCTGGCCGTGGGCCTCTTCCCGGAGGGAGCCGTGCCGATGGTCGCGGGGGAGGATGGGTGGTTCGGCGACCGCCTGGTTGCCGCCGGATACCGGAGGGTCTTCGATCGCACCATCGTGGTCACGCACGTTGCGCCTGCGGATCTGTCCGGGTTCTGGCACCAGCGCTGCGATCGGGGACGGGGCTGGCCGCAGGTTCTGCATTTGCGCTACGGCCGCTCCCTGCGATCGATCCGCGGGACGCTCGCCCGAGTCGCGTGCCGGAGGGGCCTCGATCTGCTTCTTCCCCTCGGGTCCCTGTGGCGCGGATGGCGCCTTTCGGCGTACTCGCCGCGTCGGCGCGCGGATTGGGTGACGTTCGCGGCTCTGGACTGGATCGCCTCCTGCGCCACGCTGCGGGGCATCGGAGCGGGTGTCCGGGAGCTCCGTCGTGCGGGCGCGCGGTGACGCGTCGCGTCGTGTACGTCCATCACGGCGGCGCGATCGGCGGCGCGCCCTTGTCGCTGCTCTACCTTCTGCGGCAGATCGACCGGTCGGCCTATACGCCGGTCGTCGTGGCGCTCCGGCCCGGGCCGGCCGTGGACCGATTTCGCGCGGAGGGGACCGAAACACACGTTGCGGAGGGCGCCACGGACTTCAGCCACACGGCGCTCGAGTGGTACGGCGCCGGCGATCTGTGGCGGCTGCCGTCGCGGGTCGCCCGCTTCGCCTTCTCGGTCCGGGTTTGCCGCGACCTGTTTCGCCGGCTCCGGGCGGACCTCGTTCACCTCAACTCTTCCACGCTCGCAGCCGCGGCGCAGGCTGCGCGCAGAGAGGGGATTCCGGTGATCTGGCATATCCGGGAGCCGATCGCGAACGGCTACACGGGCTTGCGTCGGGAGTGGCTGAAGGCGCGGATCGACCGCGATGCGGACCGCGTCATCGCGATCTCGGAATACGACGCCGGGCGCCTCCTGGCCTCGCCCAGGATTCGAGTCATCTACAATTTCGTGGATCGCAACGAGTTCGATCGGGCTCTCGACCCCTCCCTCGCGCGCGAGGCGCTCGACCTGCCTCGGGGAGCCCGCGTCGTGACCATGCTGGGGGGAGTTGCCGCGGCAAAGGGCACGCTGACTCTCGCGCGCGCCGTGCCGCTGGTGCGGAGGAGGCTGCCCGACACCGTGTTCGTGGTGGCGGGCAGGCCGCCCTCGGTCGGTGGGAGAACGAGGGCGAGGTCGCTCGCACGCTGGCTCCTTCGCGTCGATGGCTACGACCGGAGGGTGATGTCCGAGGCCCGGGCCTCCGGCGGCCACCTCCGCTTCGTCGGAGTCCGTTCGGACGTGGCGCGGCTTCTCGCTGCCACCGATGTGCTGGTCTTTCCGGCTGCCGTGCCCCATTTCGGCCGCCCGCTGATCGAAGCGGCCGCCATGGCGAAGCCCGTCGTCGCGTCTCGGCTGGGGGCCTCGCCCGAGCTGGTCGAAGACGGTGTCACGGGCAGGCTGATCGAGCCCTCCGACCCCGAGGCCCTGGCCGAAGCGATCCTTGCTACCCTCGAGGACCCCGTCGGCGCCCGGCGGATGGGCGAGGCTGCGTACTCGAGAGCCCGCGAGAGGTTCGACGCGAACGTCAACGCCCGGCGAACGTTCGATGTCTATGCGGAGATTCGGAAGTGATGGAAGGCGGCGCCGTGGGGCCACGATGGCCTGTGACAGGCCACGACATCGTGTGCCTGTCGTCGCAGGACTGGGGAGACCTCTGGACGCGCAAGCAGAGGTTCATGCAGCAGCTCGCGCGCCGGGGTAACCGCGTCCTCTATGTCGAGACACCGGCGAGTCTCGTCAGTCTCCCCATGCTGCGAGCCGATCCGGCGCGGGTGTGGCGGTGGCTGGCGGGTCCTCGTCTCGTCGAGCCGAATCTCCACGTCGCCACCTTGCCGCTCCTCATCCCGTTCTTTCAGATGTCTCTCGCGGTCAATCGGCTGAACAACGCCTTCCTGGCACCGCTGCTGCGCCGCTGGATGGCGGCGCTCGGCTACCGCCAACCGATTCTCTGGACGTACAATCCGGCCTCCGAGAGCCTGGTCGGCCGGCTCGGCGAGCGATTCGCCATCTACGACTGTGTGGACGAGTTCGCCGGGTCTCGAGGGCTCGTGCGGCGTCGGATCGTCCGGGAGCTCGAACGGCGACTCTTGAGCAAGGTCGACCTGGTGATCGCGACCCACGAGAATCTCTCCCGTTCCAGGGCGAATCCCGGCCGGGATGTCCATCTCATTCCCAATGGCGCCGAGCTCGAGCATTTCCGCAGGGCATCTCTTGCGGACACCCCGCTTGCACCCGAGATGCAGGCGATGCGCGGCCCCGTGATCGGCTTTCTCGGTTCTCTGCAGTACTGGATCGACTTCGATCTTCTGCGTTTGCTGGCCCTGGCACGGCCAAACTGGTCCTTTGCGCTCATCGGCCCGCGGGGGCGGCTGGCCCCCATCGAGAAGATCGAGAGACTGCCCAACGTGCACCTGCTGGGTCGCAAACCCTACGAGCAACTGCCGTCCTACCTGAAGGGCTTCGACGTGTGCCTCAACCCCTACATGCCAGGCGAGCTCGCGCGCAACTGCAGTCCGCTCAAACTGTACGAGTACCTCGCCAGCGGCAAGCCCGTCGTTTCCGTGGAAATGCCGGAGGCCAGCAAGTTCGCCGATGTCGTCGGTATCGGCAGCGGCGCGGAAGAGCTTCTCGGACGCCTGGAGGACGCACTTCGACTCAAGGACGACGAAGAGTTGGCGAATGCCCGCTGGCGGGCCGTCGCATCGCATTCCTGGGAGCATCGTTTTCGCGACCTCGAAGCCCTGCTCGCCGCACGCCTTCCTGCGCCCCGGGATCGTACGGGATCCTCGAAGGTTCTGTAGCGTGAAAGCCGCGCCCGAGAGCCGGAGGTCGCTTCGGATCGTCATCAACGCCGTGGCGGTCGCGGGCGGCGGGGGCCAGACCTATCTGGTGAACATTCTCCAAGCACTCTGTGTCTCCGAGCCGCTTCACGAATACGAGGTTGTCCTGACACGCCGGCAGCGCGCCCTGGCCGAGGCGTTGCCTGCAGCAGTCCGTATCCGGGAGTGCCGCGGCGTCCCGGGTCCGGCGTGGCTGCGCATCGGCTGGGAGCAGATGGTGCTTCCGGTGCTGCTGCGGGAGTGGCGACCCGATCTCCTGTTTGCGGCTTTCAACACGGCGGTTCTTCTTTCTCCGGTCCCGGTCGTTCTGGCAGCCCACAGCGTCAACGCGTACTCACGGTTGCCGATCCGTTGGCCTTTCTCCATGACGGTCCGTCATGCGGCCCTGCGGCTGCTCGGCGTTCTTTCGGGGCGCGTCGCGGGGGCCGTGGTTTTCGTCTCCGAGACCTCGGCGCTATTCATGGCGCCCCGCATGCGGGTTCCCGCGTCGAAAACCCGCGTCGTTCACTACGGCTGGCGCGCCCCGACCGAGATTGCCGGCAGCGGCGCGCCAGGCGTTCCCCCTCTCCCGGAGCGCTTCGTCCTGACGGTCGGCGACCTTCTCGAGCACAAGAACGTCGATGTCCTGCTCGATGCCTTTGCGCGCCTGGTCGAACACCACGGCTACCCGGGGGACCTCGTCGTGGTCGGTGGTTCGCCGAAGGGATCTTCGAGCTACTTGCGAAAGCTACGCACTCGGCGGGACCAGCTCGGTTGCCGGGACCGGGTGCATTTCGTCGGGAGTGTCCCGGGCGCGGCCATGTCGGGTATTTACGGGGCCGCCGAGCTCTTCGTGCTGCCCACTCTCGAGGAAACCTTCGGCCTTCCGCTCGTCGAGGCGATGGGCGCGGGTGTTCCCGTGGTCGTCTCCGATTGGCGCATGAACGCGGATGGTCAGGCGGGCCGTACCAACGTGGGACCGGAAATCTGTGAGACGGCTGCAGAATTCTTCGACCCCGTGGACGCCGGGTCCCTCGTCCGAGCGCTCGATCGGGTGCTCGGCAATTCCTTACGCCGGGACGAGATGGTTCGGGCGGGCCGTGCTCGCGCCCGACTCTTCTCCTGGGATCGGGCCGCCCGCTCGCTCCTGGCCATCTTCGACGAAGTGGCAGCGGGCGGCTGAGCCGTCACCGTTGCGCCGGGAGCGTCGCGCCAGCCGTCGCGACGCGGCCGGAATCCTCTGCCCGACACAGAACGAGGGCGACCGCGAGGGGAAACCACCAATGCAGGTCGATGAAACTGGCGGTGTGGATCTGATCGACGACGGCGAAGGCCACGGTCCCGGCGGCGATTAGCTGGCTGCGCGGGCGGGCCGCTTGAACGACGAGGAGCGGTCCGGCAGCGATCAGCAGCGGACCAAGCAGGCCGAACAGTGCTGCCGACGCCGCCCAGCCAAACCATGGCGATTCCTCGAAGGAGCCGGGCTGCGCGCCCGTTCGCTGACGAAACTGACCGATACCGATCCCGGTCACGGGCGCGCTCTCGAAAAGAAACATCGTGTGGTGCAGATTGATGATCCGCGATCGCAGCGAGTCCGGGTCGCGGACCGATGTCGTCGTATCGATGGGCGTGCGGGAGAGCCGATCCAGGCGGCCGAGCAGGGCCTGCCGCAGGGGCGTGGCTGCAGCCAGGAGCACGACGGCGGCGAGCACTCCGCCGAGACGGCGGTATGTCGCACGATTTTCGCGCGGAGAGCCGCGCATCTGCAGGGCCGCGGCGCCCAGGACGACGAAAACGTCCGCATAGGCGCCCCAGGAGAGGCTGATCGCCACGCCGAAGACCGCGAACGATAGCGCGACGAGCGAGAGGCCTGGCGATGTCCCGTTGCGGCCGGCAATCAACGCCGACAGAGCGAGCAACGCGATCCATGCGAGATATCCGCCCATGTAGCGGGGCTCGAGGAAGAAAGAGGAAGGCCGAACGTAATCGCCGTACCCGTAGATCATGAACGGGGAGCGCTGGAACGGGAAAAGGCGATCGCCCGCACCGGGCCAGCCGCGGGCGTGACCGAAGGCCTGGTAGACGGCGTAGGCGGCGACGACGATACCGGCGACGAGGTTGAGGCGGATCAGGAGGATGCGATGCCGTTGGGAAAGTGCAAGCGTGCCGGCGGCGAGGAAGAAGCCGGTCACGATCCACCAGTGGACGAGCGATCGAGTGAAATGGGGGGCCGAGAAGGTGGGGTCCTGTCGGGGGATCAGCGCGAGTAGCGGGACGATGGCGGCGGCTGCGGCGAAGAGTGCTCTCGCTCGGCTCCTCGTCAGAGACCGGGCGAGTGCGGAGAGGCTCGCCAGCAGAAATGCCGCGGCCAGGACGATCGCCAGGTCGATCCGATGGCCCACCAACCGAAATGGAGCGAACGCGAACAGCGGCACCGTGAGTCCGGTGGCCGCGAAGAGCCAGAACCGCAGACGGGACTCCTGCTGATGGGGCACCGGGAACGCGCGCTCTAACGCGCCCTCATTCTGATGTGTCCACCGCTGCCCAAGCCGTTGTGGAGGCTACCCGACGCGGCGGCTCGCGGGAAAGGGATAACGACGAGACGGTAGGCCGGACCGGGGTGGGCCCCGGGGCGCTCGAGGAATGTCAGCCGTGAACATCCCCCGGTGCGAGGCGATGCGCCTGGGAGCCCGCGCGCGTTAGTCCTCTCGCATGGAGCGGATCGGCGAGCCGCTGCGTGATCCCATGCGAGTCGGATAGCTGTTCGGCAGGAGCGCCCCATTGCGCAGACGGCTCGGCTGGAGGCTCATGACGTACCGGCAGTGTTCGCACTTGCCCGTTCCGTCCGGCTCGACGGCCGTCGCGTTGGCCCGGCCGCAGTTACGGCACTTCCAGTTTCGGAGCTCGCTCATGGGCACCTCGCTTTCTCCCCGAAGACCTTCTGGCAGGACCGTCGCGGCACGGCAGGCACTGTCGGGAGGGAGTCCGGAGAAGTTCAGGGTATCACGGGCAGGATGGACGGGCCCGGAAACGTGATATGGTTCCGGTGTTCTCGCTTCGCTCTGCTTTTGCCAGATCCGTCTGACGAACCCCGAACGAAAAGCCACGAGAATGCGGATCGCTGCGCCGGCAGCGATCCGGCTCACTTAATTCACCCGGCGCGTAAGGATGGATCTGATGAAGCTCTACGTTGGCAATCTTCCGTACAACATCTCCGATGACCAGCTGAACGACATGTTCGCCAAGTTCGGCACGCCCGACTCGGCCAAGGTCATCACCGACCGCGACACCGGCCAGTCCAAGGGGTTCGGGTTCGTCGAGTTCAGCAACGCGGACCAGGCGAAGCAGGCCCTTTCGCTCAACGGAACCGAGTTCGGCGGCCGCTCGCTCACGGTCAACGAGGCGCGGCCCAAGAACGAGGGCGGCGGTGGCGGGCGCGCCCGTTACTGACCCGATCGCTCTTCGACTCGATTCGCCGAGGCGGGGTCTGCGGACCCCGCCTTTTTTCTTTGCAGACTCAGCGCTCCGACTCCGCGATAATCAGCCGCCTGGATGAGAGCCGGGCGCATCGCTCCGACGCTGGCGCTTTTGTCGGTCCTCGCCGGATTCGTGGTTCCTGGCCCCCTGGCAACGCCTCCGGCTCCTTTGGATCGGGCCGCCCTGGCTTCGCAGGTCAGGGACGAGCTGCTGCACGCCTGGCGAGGTTACGAGCGCTACGCGTGGGGTCACGACGAGTTGATGCCGTTGAGCAGGGGCCCTCACGACTGGCACCGCGACTCCCTCCTCATGACTCCCGTGGACGCCCTGGACACGCTGTACCTGATGGGCTACCGCGAGGAAGGGGACCGGGCCAAGGCGCTGATCCTCGAGAGGCTGTCCTTCGATCGCGACATCTCGGTCAAGAACTTCGAGGTCACGATCCGCATCCTCGGGGGCCTTCTCTCCGCCTACCAGGCCACCGGCGACGCTCGCCTCCTTCGCCTGGCCGAGGATCTGGGAACGCGGCTGTTGCCCGCGTTCGCCTCGCCGACCGGGATGCCCTACATGTACGTGAACCTGAAGACGGGGCAGGTCAGCGGCGCGCGCTCGAATCCGGCCGAGATCGGGACCCTCCTGCTCGAGTTCGGCACCCTGGCGCGGCTTACGGGAAAACCGGTCTTCTATGAAAAGGCGCACAACGCCCTCGTTCAACTCCATGCCCGCCGCTCGCCGCTCGGCCTCGTCGGCGAGGAGATCAACGTCGAGACCGGCGATTGGCTCAGTCGCTCGAGCCACGTGGGCGGCGGAATCGACTCCTACTATGAGTACCTTCTCAAGTGCTCACGGCTCTTCGGCGACCGGGACTGCGAACGGATGTGGCAGGAAGCGCTCCGGGCTTTGAACGAGCACGTGGCCGACGAGGAGCCGACGGGTCTCTGGTACGGACAGGTGGACATGGTGACGGGCAGGCGGACCGCCACCGAGTTCGGGGCCTTGCAAGCCTTCCTGCCCGGCGTGCTCGCGCTCGGGGGCGACCTCGTCCGGGCGCGGCGTTTGCAAGAGTCGTGCTGGAAGATGTGGAATCTCCGGGGCATCGAGCCCGAGGTGCTCGACTACAAGACCATGCGGGTCGTGGAGGCGGGATACCGGTTGCGCCCCGAGATCATCGAGTCGGCTTTCTACCTGTATCGGTCCACGAAGGACCCGCGCTATCTCGAGATGGGGCGGACGTTTTTCGAGACCATCCGGACCCATTGCCGCACGGAGTCCGGCTACACCATCCTGAACAACGTGCTGACGAAGCAGCAGGGCGACCTCATGCCCAGCTACTTTCTTGCTGAGACGCTGAAATACCTCTACCTCTTGTTCTCGGGCGACGAAACGCTGGATCTTGGGCACGTGGTCTTCAACACTGAGGCCCACCCGCTCCGCAGGACGTGGTGACCGCCAGGTCAGCGGAATCAATGACTTGCGCTGCAGCCGCCGGGCTGAAACCGCTGATTTTTCTGGAATCCGAGCAGCCGGAGGAGGCTTATATCGTTATTGATGGCCTCGAAGCCCGTCCGTTCGTTTGCCTTGGGCTCTTTGCTGAGCCCTTTTCGCCCCGGACGCTTCTCTTAGCGCCGGCCACTCGTTCGTCCGGGCTCCGCGGGTGCGAGGAGTCGGGCCCCCGCAGGGAGGCTGGAATTAGGTTAGAGCTGGAGGTTCCTTCCTCATGAAAAAACGGATGCTCCTGATGCTCGCGGGGATCGTGGTGTTCCTCGGAGCCGTCGGTACCGTCAAGTACGGCCAGATCAAGAAGGGCATGGCCCAGCAGGCCTCCTACCAGCCGCCGCCGGAAACCGTCACCACGATCGTGACGAAGAAGGAAGAGTGGCCTGCCACGCTCAAGGCGATCGGCACGGCAGTCGCCGTCCACGGCGTGGTCGTCAGCGCGGACCTTCCCGGCATCGTGTCGAAGATCTCGTTCGAGTCCGGGCAGAAGGTGCACGCAGGCGACGTTCTGGTACAGCTCGACACCAAGCAGGAGGAGGCGCAGCTCCAGTACGCGCAGGCGCAACTCGAGCTCTCCCGTCTGAACCTCGAACGGACGCGCCAGCTGAGCGAGCAGGGGGTTGCGCCCCTGGCGGATCGCGACCGGCTGGAGGCGGAGACCAAGCAAGCGGTCGCCCAGGTCGGGGAGATTCGTGCCACGATCGAGCGCAAGACCATCCGGGCGCCGTTTTCGGGGATTCTGGGCATCCGGCAGGCCAACCTCGGGCAGTATCTCGAGGCCGGCAAGGCCGTCGTCCCGCTGCAGCTGGTGGATCCGATTTACGTGAACTTCTCCGTGCCGCAACAGGAGCTGGCACAGCTCAAGGTGGGCGGCGAGGTTCGCGTCGCGACGCAGGGGGAGGGCAACGAGTACAAGGGCAAGGTGACGGCGATCGACTCGGTCATCGATACGGGGACGCGCAACATCGAGGTTCAGGCCACCCTTTCCAACCCCGATGGAAAGCTCCGTCCCGGGATGTTCGTGACGGCGACGGTCGGCGTCGGCTCGGCGTCGACGGTGATTGCCTTGCCGGCCTCGGCGATCAACTACGCTCCCTATGGCGACTCGGTCTACGTCGTCGAGGAGATGAAAAACCCGAAGGGACAGACCTACCGCGGAGTCCGCCAGCAGTTCGTCAAGCTCGGAGCGGGGCGGGGCGATCAGATCGCGATCGTTTCCGGGCTGAAGGCGGGCGAAGAGGTCGTCACGTCGGGAGTCTTCAAGCTTCGCCAGGGCGCTGCGGTGCAGGTCGACAACAAGACGCAGCCCGCCAACAGCACGGCTCCCCGGCCGGAGGATAGTTAAAATGTGGCTACCGTACATGAGGGCTAGCGACGTCGACGAGGACCACACTCTGCTCCTGTGCGCGCGTCGAGCGCGCCTCAAAGTGAAGACGAGAACCACTCTCGGCTCAGGTGCGCGCGTCGAGGGCGCCTCAAAATGAAGTTCACGGATCTGTTCATCCGGCGGCCGGTTCTCGCGATCGTCGTCAACCTCGTCATATTGATCGCCGGTCTCCAGGCGATCCGCACGCTGTCGGTCCGCCAATACCCGCGCAGCGACATCGCCGTGGTGAAGGTGACAACCACCTACGTGGGCGCCAACGCGGATCTCGTGCGCGGCTTCATCACGACGCCGCTCGAGCGCGTCATCGCCAGCGCCGACGGCATCGACTACATCGAATCCTCGAGTGCGCAGGGTGTCAGCACGATCACCGTCCACCTCAATCTCAACTACGACACGAACGCTGCGCTCACTCAGGTTCAGGCGAAAGTGGCCCAGGTGCGCAACGACCTTCCGCCCGAGTCCCAGGCGCCGGTCATCGAGCTCGAGACCGCGGACACCGAGTTCGCGGCGATGTACCTCGGCTTCGCCTCGAAGGATCTGGACCAGAACCAGATCACGGACTATCTGACCCGCGTCGTGCAGCCCAAGCTCTCCGCGATCAGCGGCGTGCAGCGCGCCGACATTCTCGGCGGCCGCGTGTTTGCCATGCGCGTCTGGCTCAAGCCCGAGAAGATGGCGGCGCTCGGCATTTCGCCGTCCGACGTCCGGACCGCCCTCTCGGAAAACAACTACCTCTCTGCGCTCGGCCAGACCAAGGGCTCGATGGTCTCCGTCAACCTCGTCGCCAACACGGACCTGAAGACGGTGGATGAATTCCGTCAGCTCGTGGTCAAGGAAAAGGACGGCGTGGTGGTCCGCCTCGGCGAGATCGCAGACGTGGTGCTCGGCGCCGAGAACTACGACTCCGATGTGCGCTTCAACGGCCAATCGGCGACTTTCATGGGTATCTGGGTGCTTCCGACGGCCAACTCCCTGGAAGTGATCCGACGGGTACGGGCCGCCCTGCCCGAGATCCAGGCGCAGCTGCCGGAGGGGATGACGGCCGGGGTACCGTACGACTCGACCGCATACATCCAGGATGCCATCAACGAGGTGCTGTCGACGCTGACCGAGACCCTGTTGATCGTCATCGTCGTCATCTTCCTGTTCCTCGGGTCGTTTCGCGCCGTGATCATCCCGATCATCGCGATCCCCATCTCGCTCATTGGCGCGGTCTTCCTGATGCTCCTGTTCGGCTTCACCATCAACCTGTTGACCCTGCTGGCCATCGTGCTTTCGGTCGGTCTCGTCGTCGACGACGCGATCGTCATCGTCGAGAACGTCGAGCGGCATCTCCATCTGGGAGAGCGCCCGTTCCCGGCCGCGATTCGCGCGGCGCGGGAGCTCGTCGGCCCGATCATCGCCATGACGATCACGCTGGCGGCGGTGTACGCGCCGATCGGGATCCAGGGCGGCCTGACGGGTGCGCTCTTCCGCGAATTTGCGTTCACCCTGGCCGGTGCCGTCGTCGTCTCGGGCATCGTGGCGCTCACGCTCTCGCCCATGATGGGATCCAGGCTTTTGCGATCCGGTGACAGCGAGCGGGGTTTCGCGGGCTGGATCAACCGGCGCTTCGAGGTGGTGCGGAGCACGTACGCACGCCTGCTGACGGGAAGCCTGAACTATCGCCCCGTGGTGTTCGTGCTGTGGGCCATCGTGGTGGCTCTCATGATCCCGTTCTACATGTTCTCGCAGAAGGAGCTGGCGCCGCGCGAGGACCAGGCCATCGTCTTCGGGGTCATCCAGGCGGCTCCCAACGCGACGCTCGACCAGACGCGCCTGTTCGCGTCGCAGGTCAACGACGTCTACTCTTCGTTTCCCGAGAACCAGAGCGTCTTTCAGATCACCGGGCCGAGCGGCGGGTTCGGCGGCATGGTCACCAAGCCCTGGAGCGAGCGCAAGAAGAGCACGATTCAGCTCCAGGGCGAGGCCGCCGCCAAGTTCTCCAAAATTCCGGGTGTCCGCGTGATCTCGCTCATCCCGTCCGCGCTTCCTGGCGGCGGCAGCTTCCCCGTCGACTTCGTCGTGGCTTCAACGGCGGAGCCGGAGCGCCTCACACAGTTCGCCAATCAACTCGTCCAGAAGGCGTTTGCGAGCGGGCTCTTCATGTTCGCGGACTCGGACCTCAAGTTCGATCAGCCCCAGGCCCGGGTCGTCTTCGACCGCGACAAGCTGAGGGCGCAGGGCGTGGATCTCGGCCAGGCCGGCCGCGACCTCTCGACGATGCTCGGCGGGAACTACGTGAACCGCTTCAGCATCCAGGGGCGCAGCTACAAGGTGATCCCGCAGATCAAGCGCTCCGAGCGCCTCACGGCAGACCAGCTGGCCGACATCTACGTCACCGGGGCCGGCGGCAAGCTGGTGCCGCTGTCGACATTCGCCACGCTGCAAACGACTTCGGAGCCGCGGGAGCTCAAGCGCTTCCAGCAGCTGAACGCGGTGCGGATCCAGGGCGTCATCCCGGGAGGCGTGCCCCTCGATAAAGCGCTCGGAGTCCTCGAGGCCGAGGCGGCCCGCATTCTCCCGAAGGGGTTCACGGTGGACTACGCGGGCGAGTCGCGGCAGCTGCGCAGGGAGGGAAGCAAGTTCCTGTTCACGTTCCTTCTCTCGGCGATCCTCATCTACCTCGTGCTGGCGGCTCAGTTCGAGAGCTTCCGTGATCCGTTCATCGTCCTCGCAGGCTCGGTGCCGCTGGCCCTTTCGGGAGCGCTGTTCTTCTCGTTCCTTGGCCTGACGACGCTCAACATCTACAGCCAGGTCGGCCTGATCACCCTCGTCGGCCTCGTCGCCAAGAACGGGATCCTGATCGTGGAGTTCGCCAACAAGGTTCAGGAGAAGGGCATCGGAAAGCTGCAGGCCGTGATCGAGGCCGCCGAGACGCGGCTGCGCCCGATCCTCATGACCACCGCGGCGACGGTCATGGGCCATCTGCCGCTCGTCTTCGCCCGAGGTCCCGGAGCCGGCGCCCGGAACAGCATCGGCATCATGCTCGTCAGCGGCATGATCATCGGCACCGCCTTCACGCTCTTCGTCGTGCCGTCCATCTACGTGCTCGTGGCGAAGACGCGCACGAAGGTCGCCGAGGCGGGCGAGGGGGAGCCGGATCTCGCGGTGCTCGAGGAGGCGGCCGTCTAAGCGTCGTCGACCGGAGGGAGACGCGGCCTCAATACCTCCAGCTCGTGACGTCGGCCCCCGCCGGCGCGGTCTTCAGGATCCGCTCGACGATGCGCGGCGCGAACATCTGGTGATAGCGCAGGCGCGAGATCGCGTTCGGACGGGTCGGGTCGCCGTTCCAGCAGTGCTCCGCGCGGTCGCCGTACGCGACCTCTCCGGCGTAGTACGGGTTCTTCGTACTCTCGAGGAATTGCTGGGCGAGGTATACGGCGTTGTTCAAGTAGTAGTTGTCCATGTCGCCGACGTAGATGTGGAGCTTGCCCTCGAGCTTCTTGCCGAGGCCGGCGTTCCAGTTGCGCCGCAGGATATCGACGAGATCGTAGTGCTCCTTCCAGTAGGCCGCGACCTCCTTGTCGATCACGCCGGTGCGCTTGTCCCAGATGCGCCGCGGGTATCCGTCCGCGCCCACCGGCGAGTAGACCGCCTCCCAGATGTCCCATTGCCCGCCCGAGCGGCTCTTCGTGCCGAGGACGAGCTCATACCGGTTCGACTGCTCGATCGTGGCCTGGATGTGGCCGAGGGAGTTGCGGTGCGCGGGGGTGGGGACCTGCCCCCAGGGGCCCGGCCAGAAGTATGCGTTTTCGTCGTCGTAGATGTTGACCACCGTGTACTCGTGAAAGTCGATCGGGTCGGGACAGGCCGCCCAGGCCCCGTTGTACTCGTCGGGATACAGAACCTGGACGCCCATGGCCTCCCAGCCGCCCGTCGAGCCGCCGTACATGAACCGCGCCCAGCCTCCGCCGAGTGCCCGGTACTTCTTCTCGAGATACGGAATGAGCTCGTAGGTGATGGCGTCGCCGTAGGGCCCCAGGTTCTGCGAGTTCACGGCATAGGAATCGTCGTAGTACGGGTTCGCGTGCTGGACCTCGATCAGCAGATAGCGCGGGTAGTTCGGTCCGGTCCAGTCCTCGAAGAACTCGTGCGCGTACTGCTGCTGAATGCGGTTGTAACCCTCGAGTTGGAACCGGTCCGAAAAGTCCGGCTTCAGGTTGGGATCGGGTGGCTCCTCGCGATAGCTGTCCATCGTGTAGGGGAAGTGGCCGTGGTTGATGACGAGGGGATACCGGGCCTTCGGGTGGAGGTCGAAGCCCTCGGGCAGCAGGACGTTGGCCCCGAGGTACATGGGCCGTCCCCAGAACTTCGATAGCAGGGCACTCTGAATCCTCTCGTGCCTGAGGTACTTCGTCTGCGGAGGCTCGGCGATCGGAGAAATGACCTGGTCGAGCTCGATCCGCACCGTCCCGGACGTGCCGGGGTCGAGCGTGATCTCGCGCGGCGTCGAGTAGAGATTGCCCGGCGCCTTGTTCCACTGCTGGCCCTCGCCGCGGTCCATGGGGAGCTTGACGACGTGACCGTCTGCGCGGTGGAAAGTCTCGTATCTATGGAGCAATGCCTGGACGCGGTACGTACCGGCCGGCAGGTGGGCGAGGCGCTCGGTCGGGAAGCCGAGGACGTCGTCCTCGAGGATCGCCTCGGTACCCGGTTTCCAGCTGTCCACGTCGATGCCGAAGATCTGCTGACTCTTCGTGACCTCGAAGGTCGTCTGAAAGCGGGGCTCGGCGGAAGCATCCTTCGAGATGATGAGAAGCAGCCGGCCATCGAGCGGTTCCCGGCTCTTGTCGGAGCCGTAGGTTACGGCGAACCGGAGCTTCGGACCGGCGGCGGGAGGGGCGAGTCCGGCAACCGCGATCAGGGACAATCCGGCGGCGAACCCGGCAACGACGCGGCGTAGCGACATCGGTTCCTCCTGAAGTTCGGCGAAGAATACCCGAGGCGGCGAGTCCGAGAGGCCCTGCCGCGGTCAGCCGCGGACGAGCCCGGCCACGTATTCGGCGATCGCGGGCGCGGCAGTCAGGCCGGGCGACTCGATGCCGATGAGGTCGTAGAAGCCGGGCAGGCCCCGGTCGCGCTCCTCGACGATCACGAAGTCGCGGAAGGGCTGGCCCTTGCCCTGGAGCTTCGGCCGGATGCCGCTGATGTCCGGCTCGAGGTCCTCGTCGCGCACGGCGGGGAGCAGCCGTCGCGCGGCCTGGCCGAAGGCGGCCCGGCGCGCGGGGTCCACGCGGTAGTCGGTACGCCGGTCGGGCAGGTATTCCGCGTCCGGCCCGAAGCGAAGGCGGCCGCCGGTATCGAGGACGACATGGACGCCCAGGCTCTCGCGCGCGGGCACGGGGTAGACGAGATGCGACGCCAGCTTCCAGCACCGGGTCGCGGCGGAGAAGTAGCTTCCCTTGCAGTAGTGGAGCCGATACCCGGCCGCATCGACGTCCATGCCCGCGAGCCCGGCGATCGTGTCCGCCTCGAGTCCCGCGGCATTGACCACCCGCTCGGCGGTGAACGACTCGAGTTCGGCGCCGCTCGAGACGGCGATCCGGTAGCCCCCTGGCGCGGGCTCGATGCCGACCACCCTCGCGCGCGGTTGGAGCACGGCACCTGCCGCGAGTGCCCGCTGCAGAAAGTGGTCCATCAGCGCGTGGGCGTCCACGATCCCGGACTCGGGCGACCAGAGAGCTCCGACCGAGCGGACTGCCGGCTCGAGCGCGTGCGCCTCGCTCTCGGACAGGCGGACGAGCTCGACACCGCTGCGGCTCGCGGCTTCGCGGATCGGGTCGAGGGCAGCCAGCTCCTCGGTGCTCGTCGCGGTGATGAGCTTGCCGATCTTGCGGTGCGGGATGTCGTGCCGCGCGCAGAGGCCGTACACGCGCTCGCGGCCCTCGACGCAGAGCCGCGCCTTGAGCGAGCCCGGCGGATAGTAGATGCCGGCGTGGACGACCTGGCTGTTCCGGCTCGAGATCTCCATGCCGTGGCGGGGATTGCGGTCGAGAACGACGAGGCCGGGGCTTCCCGGAGCCAGGCGCGCCGCCACCGCGAGCCCGACGACCCCGGCCCCGATGACGGCGATCTCGACGTCCGGCACGGCGGTGATCTTAAGACAGGTGCCTGGCAGGCGCGGATTCCGTTGACGCCTCTGCGGGGGCGGTGTACGTTGGCTTCCCCTTGGTGCGGCCGTGAAGCATTGGAAAGAGACCGCGGAGGTGTTCGGGCGGGTCACCCGGTTGCTGAGTGACGGCAGGAGGGCCGCGCTCGCCACGGTCGTGCACACCGAGGGCTCCGCATATCGGCGCCCCGGCGCGAAGCTTCTCGTCGAGGAGGACGGTCGGACGATCGGTTCGATCAGCGGGGGCTGCCTCGAGGGCGATGTGCGTGCGATCGCTCTCGGCGTGATGCGCGACCGCACGCCTCGCCGGCGTCGCTACGACACCGGGGCCGAGGAGAACGCGGCATGGGGGCTCGGCCTTGGATGCGCCGGATCGGTCGAGCTCTTCGTGCAGCCGGCGACCGAGCCGCAGGCCGTGGAGGCAGTCGAACGGGTACTTGCGCTCTTCGAGCAGGGGCGGCCCTTCGCGCTCTGCACCGTGGTGGGGGGCGTGCCGGCACCGGGCGGCATGCTCGTCGCCGGATCGGACGGAGCGCTCGCGGGCTCGACCGGAGATGCCGCGGTCGACCGCGAGGTCGCTCGGCGCTCGGCCGCATGGATCGCCGCCCGGACCTCGTCGCTCTCGTCCGTCGGTCCGGTGGAGCTATTCGTCGAGATTCTCATCCCGCCCCCGCATCTGCTCCTGTTCGGCGCCGACGACGATGCGCGGCCGATCTGCGCCTATGCATCCGCGGCCGGCTTCCGCGTCACCGTGGTGGACCATCGTCCCGCCTTCCTCGCCCCGGAACGCTTTCCTGGAGCGGAGCGACGTGTGGCTCTGCGGCCGGAAGATGGGGCGGCCGCTCTCCCCCTCGGGCCGCGCGCCTATGCGGTGGTCAAGACGCACTTGATCGCCCACGATCGGGAATGGGCGCGGCGGCTTCTTTCGGCCGGGGCGGCATACGTCGGCCTGCTGGGTCCGCGCGCGCGGACGCGGGAGATCGTGCGGGAGATCGGGGCGGAAGGCGACGACCGTATCTTCGGGCCGGTCGGCCTCGACCTCGGCGCCGAGGGGTCCGAGCAGGTTGCCCTGAGTATTGTCGCGGAACTGCTGGCAGCGGGCTCCGGGGTCGAGCCGAGGCGCCTGCGTGGGAAGGGAGCGACGATCCATGTCCGCTGAGCCGAGGCCCGTGGCCGGCGTGGTCCTCGCGGCCGGGTCTTCCACCCGGATGGGGCAGAACAAACTGTTGCTGCGCCTTGACGGAGAGGCGCTCGTTGCGCGGGCGGCGCGACGCGCCGCGGCCGGCGGCCTCGACCCGGTCCTGGTCGTGCTCGGCCACGAGGCCGAGCACGTGGAGCGGGCCCTGGCGGGGGTCCGGTACCGACCCGTCTTCAATCCCGACCACGCCAGCGGACAGGCATCCTCCTTTCGCGCCGGGATCGCCGCGGTTCCCGAGGAGGCTCCGGCGGCCGTCATTCTGCTCGCCGACATGCCGCACGTGACGGCGGAGATGCTTGCGGCCCTCGTCGCGCGTTACCGCAGCGCGGGAAGCCCGCTCGTCATCACGGAATATGGCGGCGTGCACGCGCCGCCGACGCTCTACGATCGAGCGCTCTTTGCCGAGATCGGCGCGATGTCGGGCGACGGATGCGGTCGCCACATCGTTCGCAACCACCGCCAGGAGGCCGCGGTCGTCGCCTGGCCGGCCGAGGGGCTCGCCGACCTGGACGAACCCGGGGACCTGGCCCGCCTGGGCGCAGCCGACGGAAAGAGGATGCCATCCGCCCCGACCTCCTGATTCTCGCCGCCGACCTTGCGCGCCGCGAGGAGCCCTTCGCCCTGGCGACGGTCGTGCGCCGGCAGTCGGCGAGCTCCTCGCAGCAGGGCGACGGCGCGCTCGTGGCGGCCGACGGAACCTTCCACGGGTGGCTCGGCGGCAGCTGCACGCAGCCGACGGTCGTGCGGGAAGCTTTGCGCGCGATCGCGGACGGGCGGCCCCGTCTGATCGCGCTATCGCCAAATCCCGGCGCGGACCGCCGACCCGGCATTCTCGTCTTTCCGATGACCTGCCACAGCGGAGGGACCGTGGAGATCTATCTCGAGCCCGTGTTACCGCCCTCGCGATTCCTGATCTTCGGGGTGTCGCCCGTTGCCCGCGCGCTCGCGCGCCTGGCACGGGCGGCGGGATTTGCCGTGGATGCCGCGGATCCGGCGGCGGACGCGACGATCTTTCCGGAGGCCGCACGCATTTTCACGGATTTCGGCGGTTTGGGGCCGGGCGCGGGCGCGCGGACTTTTGCGGTGGTGGCCACCATGGGGGAGAGCGACGAGGATGCGGTGGCGGCCGCTGCGGCAGCAGAGCCCGCCTATCTCGGCGTGGTCGCGAGCGGAAGGCGCTTTGCGCAGATTCGGGAAACGCTTCTCGCGCGCGGTGTCGCGGGCGAGGCCCTGGCGCGGGTCAAGAGCCCCGCGGGGCTCGACATCGGCGCCCGGACGCCCGAAGAGATCGCCGTCAGCATTCTCGCCGAGATCGTCCAGGTTCGTCGCCGACTGGCGGCCGAGCCGGCCGCCGCTGCCGGGCTTCCGGTCGCCGCGGCGCGCGAGGCGATCGATCCCGTCTGCGCGATGAAGGTCGTCGTCGCCGGCGCGCGCCACGTCGCCGAGGTCGGGGGGCGAACCTGGTACTTCTGCTGCGGGGGATGCCGCGATCGGTTTCTCGCGACGCCCGAGAAGTTCACGACGCAGGCCGGGTTGGGAGGCGCCGCGTGAGGGAAGAGATCCGCGCGATGCAGACGGCCATGGAGGAGTGCGGCTACATCGCGGAGCCTGCGATCGCGACCGCGGTGTTCCTCGCCGTCGAGATGAAGAAACCCCTGCTGATCGAGGGCGACGCCGGCGTCGGCAAGACGGAGGTCGCAAAAGTGCTGGCTCGCCTGCTCGACACGGAACTGATTCGCCTCCAGTGTTACGAGGGACTCGACGTCCAAACGTCGCTCTACGAATGGGACTATCCGCGCCAGATGCTGCGAGTACGGATGGGCGAGCAGGAGGGGCGCTCGCCCGGGGAGATCGAGTCCGTGATCTATTCGCGGGCGTACCTGCTCGAGCGCCCGCTGCTGCGGGCGATCACGCGGCCCGTGGGGAGGCCCGTCCTTCTGGTAGACGAGGTGGATCGCGCCGACGACGGCTTCGAGGCTTTTCTGCTGGAGCTGCTCTCCGATTTTCAGGTCACGATCCCGGAGCTCGGGACGGTGCGCGCCGACCAACCGCCCGTCGTGGTGTTGACCTCGAACCGGACGCGCGAGATCGGGGATGCCCTGCGGCGGCGCTGCCTCTATCTCTACATCGAGCATCCGACCCTCGAGAAGGAGGTCCGGATCATCCGGGCTCGCGTGCCCGACGCGAGCGAGCGGCTCGCGGGAGAGATCGGGCGCTTCGTCCAGGCGCTCCGAAGCCGGCAGCTGCTCAAGGTTCCCGGCGTGGCCGAGACGATCGATTGGGCGCAGGCGCTGGTTCGCCTGCACCGCGAACACCTCGATCTCGACACGGTGGAACAGACGCTCGGCTGCATTCTGAAGGACCGCAACGACCTCGGCGACACCCGCGGCGTCGAGCTCGCCGGGCTGGTCGGGGAGGCGGCTCCCATGGGGTGACCGGGATGGACCTGGTTGCGAACCTGGCGCGCTTTGCTCGCGGTCTGCGGCAGAGGGGTGTCCGGGTCGGGCTTTCGGACGAGGTCGACGCCGTCGCTTCGCTCACGCACGTGGACCTCGCGGATCGCGCGGAGGTGCGCTGCGCGCTGACCGTCACGTTGAGGGTGAGACCGCGCGATGCGGCGACATTCGACGAGCTCTTCGAGCGTTGGTGGAAGGGCCTGGACGAGCGGGCCGGCTCTCCGGACCGCCCGGCGGAGCCTCCGGCCGGCCCGATACGCCGTTTCGGCGGCCTTCCGGGGGCGCGGTCGGGCGCAGCGGAGCGGGAGCGGGAAGTCACGCGAGGCGACACGCCCGCTTGTAGTCCCGAGGCAGTCCTGCGGACGAAAGCGTTCGACGAGTGCACGGCCTCGGAGGTCGCTGCGATGGAGCGGCTCCTGGCGCGGCTGGCCCTCAAGCTCGCCACGCGCAAGAGCCGCCGCCTGGTGCCCACGCGGGGACGTGGACGCCCGGACCCGCGCCGCAGCTTTCGCGCGGCCATCGGAACCGACGGCGAGTTCCTGCGGCTGGCCCGCCGCGCCCGGGCGGTCGAGGAGCCGCGCCTGCTGGTCCTCTGCGACACGAGCGGCTCGATGGACCCCCATACCCGATTCCTCCTGACCTTCCTGCTCGCGCTCAAGAGGGCGGCTCGCCGCACCGAGCTCTTCGCCTTCAACACGTCGCTCGTGCGCCTGACCCCCTGGATCACGGCCGAAAAACTGCGCCCGACGCTCGAGCGGCTGGCAGCCGGCGTACCGGGCTGGTCGGGAGGGACCCGGATCGGCGAGAGCCTGGCCGAGTTCGTGGCGCGGTACCGCGACGAGATGGTCGGCGCGAAAACGGTCGTCGTGATCGTGAGCGACGGTCTCGATGGGGGGGACACCGCGGTGCTCGCCCGGGCCATGCGTGCGATCTGGGCGCGGGCGCGCCGTGTGATCTGGTTGAATCCGCTGGTCGGCGATCCGCGCTACGAGCCGACGGCCCGGGGGATGGAGGCCGCGCTTCCCTTCCTCGACGTCCTGGCACCCGCGCACAATCTCGAGTCGCTCGAGCGGCTCTTGCCGCTCGTGGCAGCCTGACGGTGGCAAGAATGCGATTGCGACGATCGTCCCGTATTCGAAAGGAGGCCCGATGATTCCCGCTGAGTTCGACTATCACTCTCCCGGGACGCTCGCCGAGGCCGTCGGCCTGCTGTCGCGATACGGCGACGAGGCCAAGGTGCTCTCGGGTGGCCAGAGCCTCCTGCCGCTCCTGAAGCTGCGGATGGGGTCTGCCGGCCACCTCGTGGACATCGGCCGGATCCCGGGCCTCGAGTACATCCGGGAGGAGGGCGGCTTCCTGAAGATCGGGGGGCGCACACGCGAGTCGGCGCTCGAGGAGTCGGCCCTCGTCCACGGGAAGTACCCGATTCTCGCCGACACGGCAGCGGTGATCGCCGACCCGCTCGTGCGAAATCTCGCGACCGTGGGCGGCAATCTCGCGCACGGGGACCCGGCCAACGACCACCCCGCCACCATGCTCGCCCTCGGCGCGACCGTCGTGGCGACCGGTCCGAAGGGCGAGCGGGCGATCCCGATCGAAAAGTTCTTCACGGGCCTCTTCGAGACGGCGCTCGCGAAGGACGAGATCCTGACCGAGATCCGCATCCCGACACCGCCGGCCGGCAGCGGCGGCGCCTACGTCAAGCTCGAACGCAAGGTGGGCGACTTCGCCACCGCGGCCACGGCCGCGCAGCTGACCCTGGGCAAAGGGGGCGAGGTTGCGCGCGTCGGGATCGGCCTCACCAACGCGGGCCTCACCCCCGTAAAGGCCGAGGCCGCCGAGAAGTTCCTTCAGGGCAGGAAGCCCGACCTCGCGACGATCGCGGAGGCGGCGCGCCTGGCGGCCGGGGCCGCCGACCCGGGCGCGGACCGTCGCGGCTCGGTCGAGTACAAGAAGGACATGGCGCGCGTCCTCACCGTGCGTGCCCTCAAGCGGGCCGTGTCCCGGGCCCAAGGAGCATAGCGATGTCGAATCACAAGATCCGCTTCACGATCAACGGCGGCGCGCAGGAGGGCGAGGTCGAGTCGCGCATGCTTCTCGTGCACTACCTGCGCGAGTCGTTGCGGTTGACCGGCACGCACATCGGGTGCGACACCACGCACTGCGGGGCCTGCACGGTCCTTCTCGACGGGCGCCCGGTCAAGTCCTGCACCGTGCTCGCGGTGCAGGCCGACGGGCGCGACGTCATGACCGTGGAGGGGCTCGAGAAGGACGGCAAGCTCGACCCGATCCAGCAGGGCTTCTGGGACCAGCACGGCCTCCAGTGCGGCTACTGCACGCCGGGGATGATGATGACGAGCTTTGCGCTGCTGAGGACGAACGCGAACCCGAGCGAGGGCGACATCCGGCAGGCCATCTCCGGCAACCTCTGCCGCTGCACCGGGTACGTGAACATCGTGAAGTCGGTACAGGCCGCGGCCGCGACGGCCCGGGGCTAGGAGTAAGAACATGGCACCTCAAACGACGCTCGAAGTCGGAGGCATGGGCCACTCCATCAAGCGCAAGGAGGACCCGCGCTTCATCCGCGGCCGGGGCCACTACGTGGATGACATCCAGCTGCCCGGGATGCTGCACATGGACATCGTCCGCAGCCCCTACGCGCACGCGAAGATCAAGAAGATCGACTCGGAAAAGGCGCTGAAGATCCCCGGAGTGCTCGCCGTGATCACGGGCGCGACCCTCGAGAAGTACAAGCTGCACTGGATGCCGACGCTCATGTCGGACACGCAGATGGTCCTTCCGACCGACCGGGTGATGTACCAGGCGCAGGAAGTCGCTGCGGTCATCGCGACCGACCGGTACACGGCGGCCGACGGGGTCGCGGCGGTCGAGGTCGAGTACGAGCCCCTCCCGGTGGTCATCGACCCGTTCAAGGCGCTCGAGCCGGGCGCGCCCGTGCTGCGCACGGACAAGCCGGGCAAGAAGGACAACCGCATCTTCCACTGGGAGGTCGGCGACAAGAAGGCCACCGAGAAGGCCGCCGCCGAGGCCGACGTCGTCGTTCGGGAGCACATGTACATCCCGCGCATCCACGTCTCTTCGATCGAGACATGCGGGTGCGTTGCCGACTTCGACCGGGTGATGGGCAAGCTGACCGTGTACATGACGACCCAGGCGCCGCACGCGATCCGCACGGTCTTCGCGCTCGTGGCGGGGCACGTGGGCCTGTCGGAGGAGAAGATCCGCATCGTGTCGCCGGACCTCGGCGGCGGGTTTGGAGGCAAGGTTCCGGTCTACCCGGGCTACGTCATCGCCGTGGCGGCCTCGGTCGTGATCGGAAAGCCCATCAAGTGGGTCGAGGACCGCATGGAGAACCTCCAGGCCGACTCCTTCGCGCGCGACTATCACATGGACGTGGAGCTCTCGGCGAAGAAGGACGGCACGATGACGGGCCTTCGGATCAAGACGCTGGCCGACCACGGCTACGCCGACGCCGCGGCCAACCCGTCCAAGTACCCGGCCGGCCTCTTCTCGATCTGCACCGGCTCCTACGTCCTGCCCAACGCGTTCTGCGAGGTGGACGGGGTCTACACGAACAAGCCGCCGGGAGGGGTCGCGTACCGCTGCTCCTTCCGCGTCACCGAGGCGGTGCATGCGATCGAGCGGATCACGGACCGGCTGGCGCAGGAGCTGAAGATGGACCCGGCCGCGCTGCGCATGAAGAATTTCATACCGCCGGACAAGTTCCCGTACCGGTCCGCTCTCGGCTGGGAGTACGACAGTGGGAACTACCCGGCGGCCCTGCGCAAGGCCATGGACATGATTGGTTACGAGGCGCTTCGTAAGGAGCAGGCCGAGAAGCGCAAGAAGGGCGAGCTCATGGGCATCGGGATCTCGAGCTTCACCGAGATCGTCGGCGCGGGGCCCTCCAAGCACTTCGACATTCTCGGCATCAAGATGTTCGATTCCTGCGAGATTCGCGTCCACCCGACGGGCAAGGCCATCGCGCGCTTCGGCACGAAGTCTCAGGGGCAGGGACACGAGACGACGTACGCGCAGATCATCGCGGAAGAGCTCGGCATCCCCGCGGCGCACGTCGAGATCGAGGAGGGAGACACCGACACGGCGCCGTATGGCCTCGGCACCTATGCGAGCCGCTCTACGCCTACGGCCGGAGCCGCGGGTGCGATGGCGGCGCGCAAGATTCGCGACAAGGCGAAGAAGATCGCAGCGCACCTGCTGGAGGTCAGCGAGGCGGACCTCGTCTGGGAGCCCGGCAAGTTCTCGGTCAAGGGGGCGCCGCAGAAGTCCAAGACCATCCAGGACATTGCGTTCGCCGCCTACACCAATCATCCCCAGGGAATGGAGGCCGGCCTCGAGGCGGTCAACTACTACGATCCACCGAACCTGACCTTCCCGTTCGGAAGCTACATCTGTGTGGTGGACATCGATCGCGGTACGGGCGAGATCAAAATCCGGCGCTTCGTCGCCGTGGACGACTGCGGCAACATCATCAACCCCATGATCGTGGACGGACAGATTCACGGCGGTCTGTCCATGGGAATGGCGCCGGCTCTGATGGAAGAGATCAGCTACGACGCCAGCGGTAACAACCAGGCCGGCAGCTTCATGGACTACCTGGTGCCGACCTCGATGGAGACGCCCCGCTGGGAGACCGGCAAGACCGTGACCCCCTCCCCCCACCATCCCTTCGGAGCCAAGGGAGTGGGCGAGTCGGCCACCGTCGGGGCGCCGCCCGCGATCGTCAACGCCGCGGTGGATGCTCTGTCGCACCTCGGCGTCACCCACATCGACATTCCCATGACCCCGCAGAAGATCTGGGCGATCCTCAAGGCCAAGGGAGTGGCGGAGTAAGGATAATGCGCGCGCGAGGGCGGCTCGGGAGGATCGCCGGCGCGGGAGCCGCGCTGGCAATACCGTTTCTCCCGAAGTGCCCGATGTGCGTGTTGCCGCTTGCGGCGGCGGCGGGGATTGTCCTGCCGCGCGGCCCCGGCGTCGAGGTCGCCATCGACGGGGTCGTCGCCGTATGGCTTGCAACCGTTCTGGCGACCGCGCGCTGGCTACCGGTACGCTTGTTCGCCGCGGTGGCGGCGGCTGCGATTCTCGGCGGCCGCTGGCTCGAGGCGGGGTGGCTCGCCGCGGGCGGGTGCTCCCTGATGTTTGCCGTGATGCTCTGGACGTGGCGGAGGGCGCGGGCTTGCGGGGCCCGTTGGCCTTTCCGTCAGATTCGTTCCGTGCCGCGGAGCGACCCGGTCAACCGCACCCGCATGGGGATCGTGGGTCGAGGCCCGGCCGAAGGCGCGGGTCTTAAGCCGGGACGAGGCGCGTGGTGACCGTGATCAGCTTGATCTGGCCGCACTTGCAGGGCCGCAGGAACGACTCGCCAACCGATGCGCCCACGTCGTCACGGTGAGGCAGGCCGCACTTCTCACAGACCCACTCGATGGGCCGGATCTGGGAGCCAACGAAGCCGTGCCAGAAGTGGAGGCAATTGGCCAGTCCCGGCCAGCTCTCGTAGACGGTCGTCTGGCCCCGGTCCTTTCCGAGTTCCTGCCGGAGGGCAGCGACCTCGTTGGCCGAATGGGCGTCGAAGTGCGCCAGCCGGCTCCGGAGGGCGGCATCCGTCAGCTTGCCGAGCTTTCGCGGTGCCCGGGCACCGTTCGATTCGCCGACCGTGATCTGGATGAGCCCCGGAGTCTCGCGGACCCTGGCAAGACGGGTGAGGACGATCCCGAACGTCTGGTTCTTCTTCATCATGTACGACAGGGCATGACGCCAGCTTAGCACGCGGCGAAATCGGGAACCTTTCGGGATCCGAATGCGTAACGGATTTGTGCGGCCCGCCATGCGGCGGCCCGGGGGAGGGTTCCATGCGGTTGCTGCGTCTGCTGTCCGTATCGGCATTCGGGGTCGCCCTCGCCGTCGCGCCAGCGAAGGGGTCTGCGGCGGAAAGCGTGCGGACGATCCGGGCCGAGCTATCCGGGCCCGAGGCCTCGAGTTTTGAGGTCGAGAACCTCGTTGGGGCGATGCACGTGTCCGTGGGGCCGGGCAGCGGGGTCAGCGTGGTCGCCACGGTTTACGCCGAGAGCGAGACCCTCGCCAACGCCGTCCGGCTCGAGCGGGTCGCGCTGGACGGAGGCGCCATGGCGCTCCGGGTTCGCTATCCTTACGACAAGGTGTCGACGTTCCGGTACCGGGATCCCCGAAACGACATCGACGGCTTCTTCCTCGGCTTCGGCTCGGTGAGCACCTACGACTACGACAGCCGGACGGTGCGCGTGAGTCCCGGCCACGGTAAACGCCTGTATGCGGATCTCGAGGTGCAGGTGCCGGCGGGGCGCGTCCAGGCGAGCTTTCGAAACCTCGTGGGCCTCATCGAGGCCTCCGGAATTCAAGGGCGACTTCGGTTTGGCGTCGAGAGCGCCGACCTGCGCCTGCGGCGCCTCGACGGGGAGATCGCAGTGACCGGCTCCTCGGGCGACGTGCGCGCCCGGGACATCACGGGGAGCTGGAAATCGGACTTCTCGAGCGGCGACTGCGTGATCGATGGTTTCGACGGAAGCACGGTGAACCTGACGGCGAGCTCCGGAAATTTCGTCTTGAAGCACGTCCGGGCGGCCCGTGTCGCGCTCGAAGCGAGCTCGGGCGACGCGCGGCTCGTGGACGCGGACCTCGAGGAGTTCTCCGCCGAGGCCACGTCGGGCGACGTAGCGCTGGATGCGATCGGCTCCCGACTCCGGGACGTCAAGATCAAGACGTCGAGCGGGGATGTGTCTCTGCGGCTGCCTGCGGACGCCGCCTTCGACGTGGACGCGCATCAGTCGAGCGGCGACATGCGGGTAAGCTTCGAGGACGGGGCCGCGGTGCGGCATCGCGACAATCTGGTCGGCTATCGCCACGGCAACGGGGGCGCTCACATCCGCGTGACGACCACGAGCGGCGACCTGTCGGTCTCACCGGGATAAGCGAAGGCCGCCACCGCCTCTTCCCGCCCTTTTGCCGATGCTCTATCTCTTTCGCCCTCTTTGAGTTACCCTATGGTGTAAACGCGGAAGAGACCGGGACACCAGTGAGCGGGCAGACGCCGAATCCGGAGCTTCAGGAGGCGCTCGTCGAGCTCCAGCAGTACCTGTCCGACAGCCTTCCACCCCTCGTCGTCGCCGATTCGGTCGAGCTACTCACCCGGTACCCTCCCGAAGCGATTGTGCCGACACTGCGCTCGTGGACCGCAGCACAGTATCGAGGAGGCGCGGGCAGTGCGGCGCCGATTTCCGACTATCTCTTCCACGCCCTCAAGAAAATCCACATGATGGCCGAGTTCAAGCTCGTGGCGATCGAGCCGCTGGAGGCCTATCTGTCCGGGTTGAAGCCGATCGTGCTGGCGATGTGCCCGGAGGAAGACCGCGCGATGCTGATCGAGAACCTGGGGCGGCTCGGAGAGACGACCGCAACCGTCTCCCCGGTGCAGACGATCCACCGCCAGGCTCCGACGGAAGGCAGCGGACCCCGTGCGAGCGCGGCGGCGGCGGCCGGAGGCGCCGCGGCCGGGGCTTCGGAGGAGGCCGCGCGGGGGTTGCGCCGGTTTTCGCTGCTCCTCGAGAGGATCGAAGCGCAGGGTGGACTGGCCGGCGCGGTCGGAGCCGTGGGCGGCGGCTCTGTCGCGGCGCGCCGCGCGGCGGCAGCGCCGGTTGCCGCCGAGGCCCTGGCGTTTGCCGCGCGGAGCTCGCATTCCGGAAAAGAGCTCGAAGCCTACCTGTCCCGTCTCAAGGAGATGGGCATGGACGCGGGGACCGACAACATCTTCCGCGCGCTGGCGCAGAGCCTTCCCGGCTGGGTCGCGCCGGGGCTGCCGGCGGCGGCCGGTGCGCCTCCGGCGGCCGAGACTGGCGCGCTCGGCGCGATGCGCCGCATCATCACGGACGTCGAGGACCCGGTCGAGACGGGGCGGCGATTCCAGGAGATGGTGAAGGCCGGCATCGAGCGTTTCAACGAGGGTTCGCTTCCCCAGGCCGTCTCGATGCTGGAGCTGGCGGAGCGCCTCACTACGGAGAAGAAGGTGGACGCGGGCACCGTCGAGCTGGTGCGGCGCCGACTCGGCGACACGCTCGACGAGGAGCAGCTCAAGAAATTCGCGGAGAAAGCGGATCAGCACGCGCTGCTTCGGAAGGTCCTGCAGTTCTTTACGGCGCTGCGGCCGGAGGGCTTACTCGAGGAGCTTGCCCGCGAGCAGAAGCGCGACCGCCGCCGCCTGATGCTCGCCCTCCTCGAGGTGCACGGGGCGCCCGCCCGGATCGCCGCGTTCGAGGCCCTGAGCCGGGTGCCCGGAACCGCCGTGGACGAGCAAGAGTGGTTCTTTCGCAGAAACCTCGTGTACCTGCTCCGCAGGATCCCGAGGACGCCCGAGGCCTCGTTCGAGGAGGAGAGCGACGTGGTCCTGCGCCACGCCCAGCTCGGGTTGCCGGTCCTGCTCGTCAAGGAGGCGATCGCCACCCTCGCCCAGTACAAGGACGAGCGCACCGAGCAGGGGCTCACGCAGCTTCTCTTCGAGCTCGAGGCGATGCTCGCCAAGCCCGAGGAGGCACCGCACGAGGCCAAGGACCTGCGCGCCCTGCTCGACCGGGTGGCCGCGACGCTCGGGAAGCTGCCGGCGCCGCGGGCGCGCCGCGCGTTGATCGAGCACGCGGGCAAGAAGCAGCCGCAACTCGGCGACACGATCGCTCGCATCGGCGAGCTCGGGTCCCAGGACATGTCCGAGGACACGGAGACGGTGGATCAACTCCTCGCCCTGCTGAAGGCGAACATGCCGTTCAAGCTGCTCGGCGTGACGTTGCGGCAGAACGATCAAAGCCTCGTTCGAATCGTCGAGGCCCTGTCCTCGACGCCCGCGCCCGCGGTGCGCCGCGTTCTCGAGGAGATCACGGCGAAGTTCGGCGGGCAGGACGCCGGGAGGGCCGCCGCGAGAGCCCTTGCCGGAATCGACAAGCCGAAGGCGACGCCGGCAGCAGCGGCGGCTGAGGCCACGCCGGCCGAAACGCCCGCCGCGAGCCTGCAGGGTGACCTCGAAGTGTTCGGACTGCCGGCGCTGCTCCAGAGCCTGGCGGATTCCTCGGCCTCCGGCGGCCTGACGCTGCGGGGTCCGAAGGGGGGCGCGGTGTTCGCGACACTCGCGCTACGCGAGGGCAAGCTGACCGCGATGCAGTGCGGGCACCTGCGGGGCGAGGACGCCTTCTACCAGCTGCTGGAGCGCCCGCTGCCCGGCCAGTTCGCGTTTGTGAAGGGAGCGGCCGGCGAAAAGCCGACGGGTCCGCCGCGCGAGATCCTGCCGCTGACGCTCGAAGCGATGCGCCGCTACGACGAGTTCCAGGAGGCGGCGGTCCTCGTGCCGGACACGGTGTTTCTCGAGAAGACGGAGGTGACCGCGACGCCGCCCCCCGCCGAGAAAGACGGGTCCTTTCTCCAGGCCCTGTGGGAGCGCGCGAGCCGGGCGCGACACCCCTCGATTGCGAGGCCGCCGTCGCGAGCGACGCGTATCGCATCCGCCGCACGCTCGCTCACTGGGTCGAGCAGGGAGCCCTGCGGATCCGGGCCCAGGGCTCGGGCGCGTAGCGCCGCTCACCGCCGGATCGAGAGCTCCTCGTACTTGACGACCGGGTTCGACCCGAGGGAGCCGAGACCTTCAATCTCGGGCCTCGCGAAACAGTAGACCTGATCGTGAAAGAGCGGCAGGAGCAGGGCCTGGCGCGCGATGAGCTCCTCGACCTGGCGGTACAGCGAGTGGCGGATCCGCGGATCGGTCTCGGCCCGCGCCCGCTCGGCCAGGGCGTCCACCTCGCGGTTTCCGAGGAACCTTCCGAGGAACCCCGAATCGGAGTGAAGGAGCGTGTGGACGAAATTGTCGGCGTCGGGATAGTCCGCGTTCCAGCGTCCGATGTTCAGGTCGCCCTCTCCCGCGCGCTGCAGGTCGATGTACTCGGCCATGGTTCGGTTGAGCGGGCGGATGCGGAATCCGATCTCCCGTATGGCCGCAGTGAGCTCTCCGAAGAAGGCTGCGAACTCGCCGAAGAAGACGGGGTGGACGCCGGCCGTGAGCTCGATCGTCTCCCGCGATACGGTCGCCTCGACGGAGCTGTCGGGAGCGCTCGCCGGCCCCGAGACCGCACCGGAGTCCGCGCCGGCGGCCGAGTAGCCGAGCAGCCCCGGCGGAATGATGCCGTGGGCCGGAATGGCGAGCCGCCCGATCGTGCGGCGGACGAAGCCGGCCACGTCCACGGCACGCACGAGACTGCGACGCAGCTCGAGATCCCGGAGCGCGCCGCGAGTGCAGTTGAAGGTGACGTAATAGGTCGTCAGGCGCGGGTTCTCCCGATACCGGGACGCAAACCGAGGATCGTGCCGGAAGGCCTCCGCGTCCCGCGGAACGAGATCCGACGCGAGCGAGAATCTGCCCGCCAGGAACTCGCTGCGGGTCTCCTCGGGGGAAACGCCGAAGCGGAAGACGACCCCGTCGGTGCGCGGGTAGCCCTCTCGCCAGTAGGCCGGATTGCGCTCGACCTCCAGCCGCCGACCCGGATCGAAACTCAGGATCCGGAAGGGTCCGGTCCCCACGACGCCTTCCCGCGCGCTCCCCCCCATGGCGCCGGTCCCTTCCGGGACGATGGCGGTCGGGGTATAGGAGATGACCGCTGGAAAGAACGCGACGGGCTTCTCGAGGTCGATGTAGAACTCCGACGGCGAGACGATGTGAAATCCCTCGAGGTCGCTCGTCTCGCGGGCGATCACGCGCTTGGCGCCGTGGATCGGGGAAAGCAGCCACCGATTCACGGATTCCGCGAACAGGAGGCGCTCCCAGGAGTGGCGCACGTCGCGCGTCGTCACGCGCCGGCCGTCGTGGAACAGCACGCCCGGTCGCAGGCGGAAGCGATAGCGCCTTCCGTCGTTCTCCGTGAGGACCTCCGAGGCGATCCAGGGCACGATCCGCGTTCCGTCGAGCGCGCGCGTCAGCGTCTCGAAGAGGCTGGGCGCCACCTCGCTGTTCTCCTGCGTCTCGCATAAGGCCGGATCGAGCGTTCGTGTGACGCCGGCGATGGGCACGTGGAGCGTCCCGCCGCTCGCGGCCCGGTCCGGCACCGGGCTCGCCGCCGACTCGGCCTTCCCGACCTCCGCGTAGTTGACGTAGGGAGCGGTGCTGTGAAGCCGCAGGCCTCGGACCCGGGGGCCCGCGACCCGGTAGTCCACGTCGTGGAAAAGCGGCACGAGGATCGCCGGGTCGAGCAGCGCATGCTCGAACTTGCGGTAGAGCGCTTCGCGGGCAGCCGGCCGCGCTTCGCCCCGGGCCTCTTCGAGCATGCGGTCGGTTTCCGCGGAGCAGAAGTAGGCGCGCGCGGCCCCGTTTCCCGAGTGGAAGAGGGTGAAGGTGAAGTTGTCCGGATCGTCGTAGTCGGCGATCCAGCGCCCGAGCATGACGTCCACGCCTCCGGCGGTGTGCCACGACTCGAGGAACTCCGGCATGGTCTTCGTGGCGATCTCGACCTCGACCCCCAGCCCGGCCCAGATGCGGAAGAGGGCCTCCGTCAGCGCCGCGTACTGGTTGAGCAGAATCGGGTGAATCCCCGCGCGCAGGCGAATGGGCGAGGGCAGACCTGCGGAGCGAATCAATTCGGCCGCCTTCTCGCGGGGCATGTGCGTCTGACGGCGCCCGGCGTCGTGCGCGAGGATCCCGGGGGGGATCAGGCCGGTCGCTGGCAGCGCGAATCGGCCGAGGGCTCCCCAGACCAGGTCCTGGGTTCGGACGGCGCTCGCGAGGGCGGTCCGCAATGCCAGGTTCGATCCTGCAGGGCTTCCCGTGTGGAAGACGGCGAAGTAGGTGTTCTTCTTCGGCGTCTCCACGAGGCCGGCCCGCAGTCGCGGCTCGCGGAGGATCGATTCGAGGTCCTGCGGGAGCAGGTCCCGGGCTACGTCGAGTTCGCCGGAGCGCAGGCCGTCGGCGATCGTCGATGCGGTCAACGACGCACGAAACTCGATGCGGTCCAGACGCGCCGGCTCCTTCGCGTAGCGCGGATTGCGCTCGAGGATCACGCGATCGGGCGTGTGGAGCACCGTCCGGAAGGGCCCCGTGCCGATCGCCCCCTCTGGGCCGCTGGCGCCACCCGCGGCGATCGCGGTTCTCCCGTCGGTCAGGAGGGAGGGCAGGATCGGGACCGGGTGGCTCAGGCGTATACGAACCTCGTCCCCAGGGAGGGCCTCGATGCCGGCGACCTCTCCCGATTCGGCGTCCAGGAACTCGCGGACGCCTTGGATGGCGGTGAAGGCCGCGGGCATCACGTCGCGCGACAGCCGGATTGCGCGCTCGAGCGCGGCCTTGACGACCGCGGCAGTCAGCGGCGCACCGTCCGAGAACAGAACGCCCCGGCGCAACCGGAGACGCAGGGCCGATCCGCTCTCCTCGACGACCCAGTCCTCGCAGAGGCTTCCCACGAGGCTCCCCTGGGCGTCCGTCATGACAAGGGTCTCGAAGACGTTGGCGAGCACCTCGTGCTCCTCGGTGGTCTCGTAGACGGCCGGCTCGGTCGCCGCGATGGGGTTTGCGACGGCGACGAACAGCGTGCCGCCGCGGGGAATCTCGGCTTCCGCGCTCTTTTCTTTCGGGAGGATCTTCTCGATCTCGGCCTGGTATCCGGCAGCTTTCGCGTATTCGCCCCGAAGATTGGCGAGGGTTGCGGCGACCGAGAGCAGCCCCGCCAGGTGCTTGGAGTCTCCGCTGGAGGTCGCGGTCTCGATCCCGCGCTCGGCCCATCGGCGCGCGTCATCGATGCGGCGCGCCTGCCACGAGGTTTCGGCGGCCAGCAGGGCCGCGGCGGCGGCGCGTGCGGGCTGTCCCTCGGCCTGGAAAACCCGGACTGCGGCCTCGGCCTCTCGCAGGGCGGCGTCGATGTTTCCCGCCATGCGGTGCCCCTGCGCCAGAAGCAGCCGCGCCTCTGCCTCGAGCCTGCGGTCCTCGGCCTCCTCGGCATCCTCGAGATAGTCGAGGGCGATCTTCGCCACCCGGATCGTGTCCTCGGGGCTGAAGGCGTCGAGCGACTTCTGGGCGAGCTTCAGGCCGTACTCCACGGTCTTCTCCGGGACGTCGGCCTGCGAGTAGTGGTGGACGAGCTCGGGGTAGGCGCGCTCGAGCCGCCCGGAGTTGCGCTTCTCGACGAGCTCGGCGTACTTCCGGTGGAGCGATCGGCGCTTGCGCCGCGACAGCGCGGCATAGAGCACGTCGCGGACGATCCCGCTCGAGAACGTCAACCGGTCGCCGCGGGACTCGCGCTCCTCCTCGAGCATTCCTTCGCGAACGAGCCGGTCGATGTCGTCATCGAGAGCGGGGGCATCCTCGGCCAGCGTTTCGAGGTCCTTCGAGTCGAATGTCTTGCCGAGCACGGAGGCGAAGGAGAGGAGGTCCCGGAGATCCTGGGGCAGGCGCTCGATCCGTTTCTCGATCGCCTGCTGGATGGTCGCGGGCAGCGCGTCCGCCGAGATCTCGGCGGCCTTCGAAAAGCTCCACGCCCCCGTGTCGTCCCGGGCGATACCTCCGGATTCGACGAGCGAACGGACGAGCTCCTTGGTGAAGAAGGGATTGCCTTCCGTCGCATCCCGGAGCCGGAGGGCGAGCTCGTCGGACACTTTCGGGGCCCCGACGAGCGACTCCACGAGGGTGCGGTGCTCGGTGGGGGAGAAGGGGCCGAGCGTGAGAGAGACGAAGCGCGGATCGTCCGCGAAGGTCTCGAGCATGCGGATCAGCGGGTGCCGGCGGTCGGTCTCGGTCTGGCGGTAGCTGCCGACGATGAGTGTGGGCGTGGGACGCAGGCGTCGCACGATGTACTGCAGCGCCTCGATCGAGACCTCCGCGCCGTGCAGGTTGTCGAGGATCAGGACGAGGGGCTTCCCGCCCGCGATGCGCGTCAGCGTCTTGGCGATGAGCTCGAAGATCTGAATCCGGTCGTCGGCCTTCTTCTCCTCCGCCGGGGCGGCCGCGCGCGAGTCGCCGCCGACGGCCGCCCGCAGCTCGCCGATTTCGGAGAGCTGCGGAAAGAGGGTCGCGAGGTCGGCGGCGAGGTCCGAGAAGTCCGGCCGCTCGGAGGAGCCGCCCGGATCGCGCGACTGAAAATAGTCCTCGATCAGCTCGCAGAAGCCCTGGTACGAGAAGGACCGGTCCTGCTCGACGAACCGCCCGGAGAGCACGCGGATCTTTCGCACCGTCGCCAGGTTCTTGAGCTCCTCGAGAAGGCGCGTCTTGCCGATGCCGGGCTCCCCGGCCACGACCGCGAACTGTCCCTCGCCCGCGATCGCGGCGTTGAGGCGCCGCTGGAGCTCGGCGAACTCCTTCTCGCGGCCGACGAAGACGGAAGAAGCAGGGCGTTGAATGACGCGGCTCGCGGAAAGCACCACCGACTTGCGGAACTCCTCGGTCGCAAGGCTCGTCTTGTGGCGCCGCAGCGCCTCCGCGATCTGGCCGGCCTTTTGCGGCCGCTTTGCCGGGTCCTTCTCGAGGCACCGCAGGACAACGTCCTGGAGCTCCTCGCGGATCTCGGCCCCGAGCGCGCGGGGCGCCTGCGGAACCTCGTGAACGATGCGGTACAGGATCGTCTGGACCTCGCCCGTGAAGGGCGGCTCGCCGACGAGACACTCGTAAAGGACGACGCCGAGAGAATAGATGTCCGAGCGGCCGTCGAACGCCCGCGAGGCGACCTGCTCGGGCGAGAGATACGCGACCGTGCCGACGAGCGTGCCGGTCTTGGTCAATCGCGACTCGGTCGTCGCGTGCGCGAGGCCGAAATCCATGACGCGCGCCCGGGCCCCCGCGCTCTCCTCGCGGGTGACCATGATGTTGGCGGGCTTGATGTCGCGGTGAACGACGCCCCGGGCGTGGCTGTACTCGAGGGCCTCGGCGACCTGGATGCCGATGTCCACGACCTCGCCCAGACGCAGCGACTGGTCGCGGACGAGGCGCAGCAGTGTCGTCCCTCCGACCAGCGGCATGACGAAGAAGAGGGAGTTCTGGTCGCGGCCGAGGTCGTGGATGGGGACGATGGCCGGGTGGTCCATCTGCGCGACGACCTGCGCCTCCCGCTGGAAGCGCTCCTCGCTCTCCGTGGTGAGGTCGGTCGAGGAGATCAGCTTGATCGCGACCTCGCGGTTGAGTAACGGGTCGCGGGCGCGGTAGACGACGCCCATGCCGCCGCGCCCGAGCTCCCCGAGGATCTCGTAGCGGTTGGCCAGTTTCGTTTGGATCACGCCCGTCTCGCTATCGCCGGATCCAGAGATCTTCGTAGGGGATGACCGCGTTGGCCTGGCCGATCGTGGTCAGGCCTTCGAGCTCGGGCCGAGCGAAGCAGTACACCTGGTCGTGAAAGAGGGGGAGCAGCAGCGCGTCGCGCGCGATGATCTCCTCGACCTGGCGGTACAGCGAATGGCGCACGCGTGGGTCGGTTTCGACGCGCGCCTGTTCGGCCAGGCGATCGACTTCCGGGGTGCTCAGAGAGTTGCGGAATGCGCCGGAGCTCGAGTGCATCACCCCGTAGACGAAATTGTCCGAGTCGGGGTAGTCCGCGGTCCACCGCCCCACGTCCATGTCCGTTTCGCCGGCGTCGGAAAGCTTGAGGTACTCGACCATCGTCTTGTTCTCCGGGCGTATCCGGTAACCGACCGCGCGGAAGGCTTCGGAGAGATCCCGGAAAAAGGCGGAGAATTCGCCGAAGAAGACGGGATGCACCGCGGCGGAGAGCTCCACGGTCTCGCGCGACACGGTCGCTTCGACCGAGCTGTCCGACGGGTTCGCGGAGCCGGATCGGGCTCCCGAGGCGCCGGAGGCGGAGTAGCCAAGAAGGCCGGGTGGAATCAGGCCGTGGGCCGGGATTGCGAGCCGGCCGAGCGTGCGGCGGACGGCCCCTCCCAGATCGAGGACCTTCGCCAGGTATCGTCGCAGCTCGACGTCCTTCAAGGGGCCGCGCTTGTGGCTGAGCACGACGAAGTAGGTCGTGAGGCGAGGGCTCTCGCGATAGCCCGAGGCAAAGCGTGGATCGTGACGGAAGGCTTCGGCATCGGCGGGATGGAGATCGCGAGCCAGGCAGAGGCTGCCCTCGAGGAACTCGTTGCGGATTTCCTCGGGAGCGACGCCGAAGTGGAAGACCATGCCGTCGCTGCGGGGCAGGCCGGCCCGCCAGTAATTGGGATTGCGCTCGAGCTCGAGACGGCGGCCCGGCTCGAAGCCGACGACGCGGAAGGCTCCCGTGCCGATGGCTCCCTCCCGCGCGGTCGCTCCGATCGGACCGGTCCCTTCCGGCACGATCGCGGTGGAGGCGTAGGAGATCATCGCGGGGAAGAACGGAACCGGCTTGTCGAGATCCACGAAGAACTCCATCGGGGAGACGATGTGGAAGCCCGTGAGGTCGGTCGCCTGGCCATCGAGGAGGCGCTGGGCACCCTGGATGACCGCCAGAAACCAGCGGCTCTCGCTCCCGCGGTTCGAGAGGAGACGCTCCCAGGAATGACGGACATCGCGGGCCGTCAGTCGGCGGCCGTTGTGAAAGCGCACGCCGGGGCGGAGCCGGAATCGGAAGCGGGTTCCGTCGTTCTCCATGAGGAACTCGGAGGCGAGCCACGGCATGATCCGCGTCCCTTCGACCGCGAAGGTCAGGGTTTCGAAGATGCTCGGCAGCGTGTCGGCCTGCTCGACGGTCGTGGTGAAGGACGGATCGAGGCTTTGCACCACGCCCTGGATCGGCACGTGGAGGATTCCGCCGCCAACCTGCCGGCCGGGCGAGGCCGGCGCGGACGGCGTGGCGGCCTTTCCGACTTCGGTGTAGTTGACGTACGGAGCCGTGCTGTGGAGCTGGAGGCCCCGCACTGCCGGATTCGCGATCCGGTAGTCCACGTCGTGGAAGAGGGGGATGAGGATTCCCGAGTCGAGCAGGATGTGCTCGAGCTTGCGGTAGAGGGTCTCGCGCACGGCGGGGCGGGCCTCGGCCCGGGCCTCCTCCAGAATCCGGTCCGATTCCGGAGAGCAGAAATAGCTGCGCAGGAGCCCCGTCTCCGAGTGGAAGAGGTTGTAGGTGAAGTTGTCCGGGTCGTCATAGTCGGCGATCCAGCGGCCGACGATCAGATCGACCCCGGCGCTCTCGTGCCAGGTGTCGAGGAAAGCGGACATGGTCCGGGTCACGACCTCGACCTCCACGCCGACCTCGGCCCAGAGCCGGAACAGGGCCTGAGTCAGCGCGGCGTACTGATTCTGCAGGATCGGATGAACGGAGGCCCGCAGGCGCAGGGGCAGCGGGAGGCCCGCCGACTGGATCAGCTCGGCAGCTTTTTCCCGCGGCAGGTGGGGCTGGCGGCGGCCCGGATCGTGGCCGAGGATCCCCGGAGGCAACACGCCGGTCGCGGGGAGCGCAAAGCGCCCGAGCGCTCCCCAGACGAAATCCTGGGTGCGCGCGACTCCCGCCAGGGCCATCCGCACGCCCGGGCTCGAGACGGCCACGCTCTCCGTGCGAAAAACGGCGAAGTACACGTTCTTCTTGGGAGTCTCGACGAGACCGCTGCGGAAACGGGGCTCGCGCAGGATCGCTTCGAGGTCGCCCGGCGACAGATCGCGGGCCAGGTCGAGCTCTCCGGAGCGCAGGCCTTCGGCGATTGCCGAGGGCGAGAGTGAGGCTCGGAACTCGATGCGGTCGAGCTTTGGTCCTCCCTCCTTCCAGTGCCGCGGGTTGCGTTCGAGGATCGCCCGATCGGACGTGTGGAGGGTCATGAGAAAGGGCCCCGTGCCGATCGGAGCGGCGTCGGGACCGTTTCCGGCCGCGATGGCCGTTCTCCCGTCGGTCAGCAGCGAAGGCAGGATCGGAACCGGATGCAGGAGGCGGACCCGGACCTCGTTTTCGGAGAGCGCCTCGATTCCGGCGACGCCGGTGGCTCTCCCATCGAGAAAGTCCCGGACCCCTTCGATTTCGGCGAAGGCGGCGGGCATGACGTCTCGAGAAATCCGGATCGAGCGCTCGAGCGCCTGTTTCACGACCGGGCCGGTCAATGGCGCCCCATCCGAAAAGAGCACGCCCCGGCGCAGATGCAGCCGCGCTGTGGACCCTCCGCCTTCGAGAGCCCAGCCTTCGCACAGATTCGGCGCCAGATTTCCTTGCGCGTCCGTGGCGACGAGGGTCTCGAAGACGTTCGCGAGCACTTCGTGCTCCTCGGTCGTCTGGTAGACGGACGGCTCCGTCGCGGCAATCGGGTTGGGCAGGGCGACGACGAGCGTGCCGCCGCGCGGGATCTCCTCCGCCTTCCTTTCCTCCGGTGCCAGCCCCTTCATCTCGGACTGGTACGCCGCCGCCTTCGCGTATTCGCCGCGCAGGTTGGCTACCGTCGCACCGAGCGAGAGGAGCTTGCCGAGGTGCTCCTTCTCCGGGATCCCGCGCGCGGCCTCGATGCCACGCTCGACCCAGCGGCGAGCGTCTTCGATGCGGCGGGCCTGCCAGGCGGCTTCCGCGGCGAAGAGGACGGCCCCGACAGCCGCGGCGGTTCGCTTGGTCTCCTCGAAGACCTTGAGGGCGGCCTCCGCTTCCCTCAGGGCGCCCTCGATGTTGCCCGTCATCCGCTGTCCCTCGGCGAGCATGATCCGGGCGTCTGCCTCGAGGGCCGGATCGCCCGACCACTCCTCGTCCTCGAGGAACTCGAGCGCGATCTTCGCCACGCGAATCGCATCTTCCGGGCTGAACGTATCGAGCGATTTCCGGGCGAGCTTCAGGCCGTACTCGACCGTCTTTTCGGGTACGTCACCCTGCCAGAAGTGGTGGACGAGGTCCGGGTAGACGCGCTCGAGCCGTCCCGTCGAGCGCGTCTCGATGAGCTCGGCGTACTTCCGGTGCAGGGAGCGCCGCCGGCGGCGGGACAGCGCGGCGTAGAGAACGTCGCGCACGATGCCGCTCGAGAACGTCAGGCGATCCCCGCGGGACTCCCGATCTTCCTCGAGGATGCCCTCGAGGATGAGTCGGTCGATCGCGTCGTCAATGCTCTTTCCCTCGGCCAGCGTCTCGAGGTCGCGGGAGTCGAAGGTCTTTCCGAGGACGGAGGCGATCGACAGCAGCTCGCGGAGATCTTCGGGAAACCGCTCGATGCGCTTCTCGACGGCCTGCTGGATCGTCGCCGGCAGGGCGTCGGCCGAGATCTCGGCCTCCTTGGAGAAGCTCCAGGCCCCGGTGTCGTCGCGGGCGATCCCGCCCGACTCGACGAGGGAACGGATGAGCTCCTTCGTAAAAAAGGGATTGCCCTCGGTCGCGTCGCGCAGCCTCCGCGCCAGATCGTCCGAGACCTTCGGCGCCCCAACGAGGGACTCGACGAGCGAGCGGTGCTCGGAGGGGGAAAAGGGCGGAAGCGTCAGCGAGACAAACCGGGGATCGTCGACGAAGGAGTCGAGCATCCGCGTCAGCGGATGCCGCTTGTCCGTCTCGGTCTGTCGGTAGCTGCCGACGATCAGCGTGGGTGTGGGCCCGAGGCGGCGCACGATGTACTGGAGCGCCTCGATCGAGATCTCGGCTCCGTGGAGGTTTTCGAGGATCAGGACGAGGGGCTTGCCGCCGGCTATACGAGTCAACGAACGCGCCAGAAGCTCGAAGATCTGGATCCGATCCTCGACCTTCCTCTCCTCGAGCGGGGCGGCGATACGCGAGTCGCCGGAAACCGCCGCGCGCAGATCCCCGAGCTCGGAAAGCTGCGGGAAGAGTGCGATCAGATCGCCGGCGAGGTCCGAGAAGTCGGGCCTTTCGCCGGAGGAGCCCGTCGCATCGCGGGACCGGAAATAGTCCTGGATCAGCTCGCAGAAGCCCTGATAGGAAAAGGACCGGTCCTGCTCGACGAATCGACCGTAGAGCACTCGAATCTTACGGGCAATCGCCAGGTTCTTGAGCTCCTCGAGCAGCCGCGTCTTGCCGATTCCGGGCTCGCCGGCGACCACGGCGAACTGGCAGTCGCCGGAGATGGCCGCGTTCAGCCGCCGCTGCAACTCGGCGAACTCCTTCTCGCGTCCGATGAAGACGGAAAGCGATGGCCGCTGAAGGACCCGGCTGGCGGAGAGCACGACCGACATGCGGAACTCGTCGGTCGCCAGGCTCGCCTTGTGGCGCTTCAGGGCCTCGGCGACCTGGCCCGCCTTCTGCGGGCGTTTGGCCGGGTCCTTTTCGAGGCAGCGCAGAATGGTGTCCTGGAGCTCTTCGCGGATCTCGGCTCCGAGGGCACGCGGCGGCTGCGGAACCTCGTGGACGATGCGATAGAGGATGGACTGGACCTCGCCCGTGAAGGGCGGCTCGCCCACGAGGCATTCATAGAGGACGACGCCGAGGGCGTAGATGTCCGAGCGGCCGTCGAAGGCCCGCGACGAGACCTGCTCGGGCGCGAGATACGCGACCGTCCCGACGAGCGTGCCCGTCTTGGTCAGTCGCGACTCGGTCGCTGCGTGCGCGAGGCCGAAGTCCATCACGCGCACGCGGGCTCCGGAACCCTCCTCGCGGGTGACCATGATGTTGGCGGGCTTGATGTCGCGGTGAACGACGCCGCGGGAGTGACTGTAGTCGAGCGCGTCGGCAGCCTGAATCCCGATGTCGACGACCTCGCCGAGGTGGAGCGACTGGTCGCGGATCAGACGCAGGAGATTCGTGCCGCTCGCCACCGGCATCACGAAGAAGAGCGAGCCTTCGTGCCGTCCGAAGTCGTAAATGGGCACGATGGCGGGGTGGTCCATCTGGGCGACGAGCTGGGCCTCGCGCTGGAAGCGTTCCTCGATTTCGGCGGTCAGATCCGTCGAAGAGATGAGTTTGACTGCCACCTCACGGTTCAGGAGCGGGTCGCGCGCGCGGTAAACGACACCCATGCCGCCGCGTCCGAGCTCCCCCAGGATCTCGTAGCGGCTGGCGAGCTTCGTGTTGATCAGTCCAGTCTCCTCCGTCGACCGTGCGGAGTTTAGTCGAAAACCGTCGCTGACATTCCGAGCGTAGCGGGGGATCCCTTTCGAGTCGCGGTGCAGCCCGGCAGGCGATCCCTCGTGCCGGAGCCTGCCTCGAGCGAAGCCGGGGTGGCCCTCGGGATGACGAGAGGGCGGGGCCCGATATGATCCGCCCATGCAGGACTTCGAGAAGCTCGGCGCCTTCTATCTCGGCAAGGCGTTCGATCTCGCGAAGAAGAGCCGCAAGGACGATCTGCTGCTGTACGACTCGCGCGACCTGGTCACGCACGCCGTGTGCGTCGGGATGACCGGGAGCGGGAAAACGGGGCTGTGCCTCGCGCTCATCGAGGAAGCGGCGATCGACGGCGTGCCGGCGATCCTGATCGACCCGAAGGGCGATCTCTGCAATCTGCTTCTCGCGTTCCCCGACCTCGCGCCGGGCGACTTTCGCCCCTGGATCGACGAGGAAGACGCGAGGCGAAAGGGCCTCTCCCCGGACGACTTCGCGAAGCAGCAGGCCGAGACGTGGAAGAGGGGCCTGGCCGAATGGGGCGAGGACGGCGCGCGCATTCAGAGGATGAAGGACGCGGCGGACTTTGCGATCTACACGCCCGGTTCGACAGCGGGGCTTCCGGTCTCCATCCTGAAGTCGTTCGCGGCGCCGGAGCCCGCGGCCCGCGGAGACGAAGAGATCTTGCGCGAGCGCGTCGGTTCGACCACCACGGGCCTGCTGACGCTGCTCGGCCTGGATGCGGACCCCTTGAAGAGCCGGGAGCACATCCTCGTGTCCACGGTGCTGGCCGAGGCCTGGACGAAGGGCGAGGATCTGGACCTCGCGGCGCTGATCGCGCGCATCCGGAATCCGTCGTTCACGAGGGTCGGCGTCGTCGAGCTCGAGTCGTTCTTCCCGGGCCAGGATCGCTTCACGTTCGCGATGAGCCTGAACAACCTGCTGGCGGCGCCGGGCTTTGCGACCTGGCTGGAGGGCGAGCCCCTCGAGATCGGGCCGATGCTGCGCTCGGCGGAGGGCAGGCCACGTGTGGCGATTTTCTCGATCGCGCATCTCGCGGATGCGGAGCGGATGTTCTTCGTGACGTTGCTGCTGAACCAGGTACTCGCGTGGATGCGCGCGCAGTCCGGAACGACGAGCTTGCGGGCGATCCTCTACATGGACGAGATCGCCGGCTACTTCCCGCCGGTCGCCGCTCCGCCCTCCAAGGCGCCGCTGCTGACGCTGCTCAAGCAGGGGCGCGCCTTCGGGCTCGGCGTCCTGCTCGCCACGCAGAATCCGGTCGATCTCGACTACAAGGGGCTCGCGAACACGGGTACCTGGTTTCTCGGCCGGCTGCAAACCGAGCGGGACAAAACCCGCGTGCTGGAGGGGCTCGAAGGGGTAGCGGCCGGTGCCTCGCAGAAGTTCGATCGGGCCAGGATGGGAGAGTTGCTCGCCGGACTCGGCAACCGGGTCTTTCTCCTCAACAACGTGCACGACGATGGGCCCGAGGTCTTCGAGACACGCTGGGCGCTCTCGTATCTGCGCGGCCCGCTGACGCGGGCTCAGATCAAGACGCTCATGGATTCGCGTCGTCAGGCGTCAGGCTTGCCCCGACCGAAGCCGACCCTGGAGGCAAGTGTCGCGGGGCCGGACGGCGGAGCGCAGCCGCTGCTTCCACCAGGCGTGCCGCAGCTGTTCGTGCCCCTGCGCGGGGCGGAGGGCGGAGTCGTTTACCGCCCGGCCATCCTGGGAGTGGCGGAGGTCCATTTCTCGGACGCAAAGGCTGGGGTTGCCTCGACCCAGACCGTGTCCCGTTTCGCGCCGATCGCGGAGGCGATCGACTGGGCCGGAGCCGAGGAGCCGCGCGTCGACACGGGCAACCTCGAATCCGCGCCGACGAAGGGCGCGCTCTTCGAACCCCTCGCGACCGTCGCCGGGCAGCCGAAGAGCTACGACGCCTGGGCCAAGGATTTCGCGACGTGGATCTATCGCGAACGCGCTCTCGCCCTCTGGAAGAGCCCGTCGGTCGGCGCGCTGTCGGTGCCAGGCGAGAGCGAGGCGGATTTCCGTTCGCGTTTGAACCAGGGTGCGCGGGAACGGCGCGATGCAGCGGCCGACAAGTTGCGGCAGAAGTACGCGCCGAAACTCGCTGCCCTCCAGGCTCGCCAGCAGCGGGCCGAGCAGGCCGTGTCCCGGGAGAAGCAGGAAGCCTCCCAGGCGGGGCTGCAGACCGCAATCTCGGTCGGCGCCACGGTGCTCGGCGCCCTCTTCGGGCGCAAGGCCGTGAGTGCGACGACGATCGGCAAGGCGACGACGGCGGCGCGCGGCGCGGGACGCACGATCAAGCAGGCGGGAGACGTGGGCCGCGCCGAGGAGTCGGCCGCCGCCGTCGCGGCAGAGATCCGGGACCTCGACGCACAGCTGCAGAACGCGCTTGCTGCCTCTGCGGCGGCCGCGGATCCGGCGATGGAGAAGCTCGAGGAGGTGACGCTGCGCCCGAAAAAGGACGACATCACCGTGCGCAGGGTCGCGCTCGTCTGGCTGCCTTACCGCGACGGTGCGCCGGCGTTCGGCTAGACCGGGCGCACGCCGAGGCCGGGAGCGCCGGTCGTGCGGAGGACGCCCTCCTCGAGCGTGAAGCCCCCCGCGACGACGTCACGGGCGAGATCGAGGCTTCCGTCGAGGTCGAGGTAACGCGTCGCGGGTGAGGCGAACGCGGCGTGGAGCGCCGCGGCAATCGAGATCCGGCTCTCGTCCATGCAGCCCCACATCAGTGAGACGCCCGCGGTCTCGGCGATCGCCGCGATGCGCAGCGCCGGCCGGATGCCGCCGCATTTCATCAGCTTGATGTTGAAGATCCCGCACGCCGGATCCCCCGCCGCGAGCGCCAGGGCATCCCGCTCGTCGTGGAGGCTTTCATCGGCGGCGATCCGGCGTCGCCAGGCCGGCCGGAGGGTGCGGATCTGTTCGAAGGCCTCGCGCGGAACGGGCTGCTCCACGAACTCGAGCGCCGAGGCCTGCGCCGCTTCGAAAAACCGGGCGGTCTCTTCGACCGAGTAGCCGACGTTGGCGTCCACGCGGATGGCCACGGCCGGGCCGACCTCCTCGCGCAGCCGGGCGAGCCGTTCGAGATCCTCCTCGAGCGCATCGCCGATCTTCACCTTCAGTACCCGGAAGCCGCGTGCCAGGTACTCGACGGCTTCGGCAAGGGTCTCCGCGAGGGGCTTGATACCGATCGTGATCGAGGTGGGAAGTTCGCTGTGGGCGCGGCCAAGCATCTCGACGAGCGGCACGCCGAGTCGCTGGGCGAGCAGGTCGTGCAGGGCGATGTCGATGGCCGCCCGGGCCGCGGGCGCTCCCGGGGTGGCCGCAGCCGCCTCGCGGCAGAGGGCGGGCAGCGTGCGAAGGTCGCGGCCGGCGAGCCAGGCCAGCCGCGCGTCGGAGATCGCGGCCTGGCTGGACTCGAGCGTCTCGCCGGTGACGTGCTCGCCCGGAGAGGCGGCGCCGAAGCCGACGGAGCCGTCCTCCGCGACGATGCGAACGACGATGTTGCCGACGCTGGCGATCGCCTCCTGTCCGGCGATCGCGTAGGGGCGCGTCAGCGCGAAGTTCTCGAGAACGCTGGAAGCAGCCCGAATCTTCATCGCGCTGTCTCCCGAGCGAGGAAGTCGCGGACTGCCGGCACGAGGGCTGAGACTCCCTCCTCGAGCGGAAGGACGACGGGGACGCCGAGCTCTGCTTCCAGCCGCCGCTGGTGCGCGCGGAGGCCTTCGAGCGTGGATCCTTCGCCATTCAGGGTGACCGCGAGGGTCCGCGCGCCGAACTGCCGGATGAGCGCGATCTCGTCGGACACAGGCGGGATGGCAAGGCCGAGCCCCTCCAGGCCCTCGTATTCGCGGCGGGCGGGCGCGTGCTGCAGGATCACGCCGCGAGCACGGCCCGAGAGCAGGAGCTCCGAGCCGCACGGGCCCGATGGATTGCGCAGGGACGACTGGCCCTCGATCAGGATGAGCTCGGGTTTCGCAGCCTCCCAGCAGGAGACGACAGCGTGCTCGAGCTCGCCCGAGACGAAGTCGTTCGGCACGGAGTCGAGGATGAAGCCGAAGGGAGCTCCCTGCATCCAGCCGGTCTGGCCGGTGAAGACGAGCTCGGTCCGGATACCGGCCCCGCGGCAGGCCTCGAGCAGGAATCGCGCGGTTGTCCGCTTGCCCAGGGCGCAGTCGGTGCCGAGCACGGCGATGCGCGGGGTGCCGACGCGAAGGATGCTGCCATTCCAGAAGTGCAGATCGCCGCGGCGCGCCGTCTTGCGGACGTCCCGGATCGTGAGCCCTTTTCTCCCGGCGATACTCATGAGCTCGGGATCGTCCGACAGAAACTCGTGCAGGCCGTTGACGAGCGACATTCCGGATTCGAGGGCCTCCCGGAGCAGCGCCCGCAGCCCCGCCGTGACCCGGCCACCGGAAGTCGCCACGCCCACGACGCAGAAGTCGGGAATCGCTCCGAGCGCGCGCAGGGCATCGGCGATCGCCGCATGGACGGGGATCCCGCGCGGGCGCCCATCGAGCACTTCGCCGGCGTCGCGGCCGGCCGAGGGCGCGTCGATGACGGCCAGGATGCGATAGCGGTCGGTGCCACGCACGAGGCCGTGCGCGGTCTTTGCGTTGGCCGTGGCGAAGAGGCCGTCGCACACGACGATGGCGGTGCCGTCCATGGCGGCGCATTATCCGACGAACGCGGCTCTCACGGTAAACTCCGACGGGGGAGGACGAGACTGGCCGAGAAAAGAAGGACGGGCCCCGTCCCGCGCGCCGGCACGCCGCGCTACGACGTTCCCCTCCTCGCCGACGACGATCTCCATCTCTTCAACGAGGGCACGCACCTGCGCGCGCAGGAGCGGCTCGGGTCGCATCCGCGGGTCGTGGAAGGCGTGGCGGGCGCTTCGTTTGCCGTGTTCGCGCCCAACGCGGCCTCGGTGTCGGTGGTCGGGGACTTCAACGGCTGGAAGAGCGATGCCCATCCGCTCCGGGCGCTCGGACAGTCGGGAATCTGGGAGGCGTTCCTTCCCGGGGTGGGCCGCGGCGCCGTGTACAAATACCGCATCGTCTCGCGCCTCGATGCCTATCGCGTGGACAAGGCCGACCCGTACGCGGTGCGTCAGGAGCTGCCGCCCCGCACGGGCTCGGTGGTGTGGGACCTCGAGGGTCACGCGTGGCGGGACGCGGCCTGGATGGCGGCGCGGCCCGCGAAGCAGGGCGCGTCGGCACCGATGTCGATCTACGAGGTGCACCTCGGGTCGTGGCGGCGGGTTACCGAGGAGAAGAACCGGCCGCTCCGTTACCGCGAGGCGGCGGGGGCGCTCGCCCACTACGCACGGGAGATGGGATTCACGCACGTCGAGCTGTTGCCGGTGATGGAGCATCCGTTTACGGGCTCGTGGGGATACCAGTGCACGGGCTTCTTCGCGCCCACCAGCCGGTTCGGGACTCCGCAGGACTTCATGTACCTCGTCGACGTGCTCCACCAGGCCGGCATCGGGGTGATCCTGGACTGGGTGCCGGCGCATTTCCCGTCCGACGAGCACGGCCTCGTGTACTTCGACGGAACTCACCTCTACGAGCACGCCGACTGGCGCCAGGGCTACCACCCGGACTGGTCGAGCTGCATTTTCAACTACGGGCGCAACGAGGTGCGCAGCTTCCTCCTCTCTTCCGCACTCTACTGGCTCGAGCGCTACCACGTGGACGGGCTGCGCGTGGACGGCGTGGCGTCCATGCTGCACCTGGACTACTCGCGCAAGGCCGGCGAGTGGATCCCGAACAAGCACGGCGGGTGGGAGAACCTCGAGGCGATTTCGCTCCTGCGACGCCTGAACGACGAGGTCGCCCAGAGGCATCCGGGCGCGGTCACGATCGCGGAGGAGTCCACGGCGTGGCCGATGGTTTCGCGGCCGACCTACCTGGGGGGGCTCGGCTTCAGCATGAAATGGGATCTCGGCTGGATGAACGACACGCTCGACTACATGCGACTGGACCCCGTGTTCCGCAAGTTCCACCACACGAGCCTGACCTTTCGCCGGATGTATGCGTTTACGGAGAACTTCGTCCTCCCGCTCTCGCACGACGAGGTCGTGCACCTGAAGGCGTCGCTGCTCGCGAAGATGCCCGGCGACGACTGGCAGCAGTTCGCGAACCTCCGGCTCCTGTATGCCTACATGTGGGCGCAGCCCGGCAAGAAGCTCCTCTTCATGGGGGGCGAGATCGGGCAGCGGCGCGAGTGGAACCACGATGCGAGCCTCGACTGGGACCTGCTCCAGCGTCCGCGCCACGGCGGCGTGCAGATGTGGGTCCGGGACCTGAACCGCCTCTACGCCGCCGAGCCGGCGCTGCACGAGCTCGACTTCGATCCGGCCGGATTCGACTGGATCGATTGCCACGACGCCGACCACAGTGTCGTTTCGCTCGTTCGCCGGGGCCGCCGGGCCGGAGAAACGGTCGCTGCCGCTTTCAACTTCACGCCCGTGCCGCGACACGGGTATCTCGTCGGCGTGGATGCGGCCGGCGAGTGGACCGAGATCTTGAACAGCGACGGGATCGAGTACGGTGGCAGTGGCGTCGGCAACCGAGGCCGCGCGGTGGCCCTGGCGGTTCCGGCTCACGGCCGCTCGCACAGCCTGGCCCTGACGCTGCCGCCGCTCGGCGCGATCTTCCTGAAACCCGCCCCGGAGGAAGCTCCGGCGCTCGCGGCCGACGTCGCGGCTCTCGCGGACCTGGAGCACGAAGCGGCGCCGGCCCTGGTTTCGACGTAACGCCATGGAGCGGTACGTCTGCATCCACGGCCACTTCTATCAGCCGCCCCGCGAGAACCCGTGGCTCGAGGCGATCGAGGGCCAGCCGTCCGCCTACCCGTACCACGACTGGAACGAGCGGGTTGCCGCAGAATGCTACGCGCCCAACGCGGACTCGCGCATCCTGGACGGCGAGAATCGCATCGTCGCGATCGTCAACAACTACGCGTCGATGAGCTTCAATTTCGGCCCGACGCTTCTGTCGTGGCTCGAGGAGAAGGAGCCGGAGGTCTACCGGGCGATCCTCGCCGCGGACGGCGAGAGCCGGGGCCGTTTCGGGGGCCACGGTTCCGCCCTCGCGCAGCCCTACAATCACATGATTCTTCCGCTCGCGAGCCCGCGCGACCGGCGCACGCAGGTGGCCTGGGGCGTGGCCGACTTCGTGCATCGTTTCGGGAGGCAGCCCGAGGGCATGTGGCTGCCCGAGACGGCGGTGGACGTCGCCTCGCTCGAGGAGCTCGCGGGGGCCGGCATCGCCTTCACGATCCTCGCGCCGCACCAGGTGAGTCACGTTCGCAGGATCGGAGGGGGGGAGTTCGAGCCGGTCGCGGCGGCCGGTATCGACCCGACGACGCCCTACCGCGTGGTTCTGCCGTCGGGGCGCGAGATGGCCGTCTTCTTCTACGATGGCCCCGTTTCGCGGGCGGTCGCATTCGACCGGCTGCTGTCGGCGGGCGAGCTCTTCGCCGAGCGCCTCCTCGGCGCTTTCGCGGCGGATCCGGGCCGGGCGCAGCTCGTGCACATCGCGACCGACGGCGAGACCTACGGCCACCATCATCGCCATGGGGACATGGCGCTGGCCTACGCGCTCCATGTCATCGCATCCGGCGACCGCGCGCGCCTGACCAACTACGCCGAGTTCCTGGAGAAGCATCCGCCGACGGACGAGGTCCGCATTCCGGACAACACGTCGTGGAGCTGCGCCCACGGGGTCGAGCGGTGGAGGAGCGACTGTGGCTGCCACTCGGGCGCGCATCCCGGCTGGACGCAGGGTTGGCGGGCGCCGCTACGGGGAGCGCTCGACGCACTGCGCGACGCGCTGGAGCCGCTGTGGGAGGCGAGGGCCAGTGCCATTTTTCCGGATCCATGGGCCGCCCGCGACGCCTACATCAAGGTCCTGCTGGACCGCGGATCCGACAACGTCGGCCGGTGGCTGCGCGAGCACGCTGGCCGGGAGCTTCCCAACGCGGATCGGACGGCCGGGCTCAAGCTGCTGGAACTCCAGCGGCATGCGCAGCTCATGTATACGAGCTGCGGATGGTTCTTCGACGACGTGGGCGGAATCGAGGCGCGTCAGATCATCCAGTATGCGGGTCGCGTCCTGCAGCTCTCGGAAGAGCTCTTCGGCGGTGCACTGGAGACTCCCTTTCTCGAGTTGCTCGCCCGGGCCAAGAGCAACGATCCCGAGGCCGGCGACGGGCGCCGCATCTACGAGGAGTCCGTCCGACCCGCGATGGTATCGCTGCAGAGAGTCGGGGCGCACTATGGAGTCAGTTCGCTCTTCGAAGAGCACGGGGAGACTGCCCCCGTCTACTGTTACCGGGTCCGCCGGCTGGACTACCGCGTGCTGACGAGCGGCCGGGCGCGGCTGGCGCTCGGTCACGCGCGCGTAGAGTCCGGAATCACGGGCGACGCGGCGGAGGTGGCGTACGGCGTGCTGCATCTCGGGGACCACAACCTCTCGGGCGGCGCCATCCCGTTTCCCGGAGAGGAAGCCTACGAAAGCCTATCGGCGCAGGCCGACGAGTCGTTTCGCCGGGCCGATCTGACCGAGATCCTCCGCATGGTCGACCGGAGCTTCGGGTCGGGCGTCTACGCCCTGCGGCTTCTCTTCCGCGACGAGCAGCAGCGGGTCCTCGGGCTGATTCTGCGCTCCGCTCTCGGCGAGGCGGACGCGGTCTACCGCCGGATCTACGAACAGCACGCGCCCCTCATGCGGTTCCTGTCGAGTCACGGGATCGCGCCGCCCCGTGGCTTCCGGATGGCGGCGGAGCTCGCGCTCAACACGACCCTGCGCGCGGCCCTCGAGGCCGTTTCGCCGGACGCGGCCAAACTCTCGTCGGTTCTCGAGGAGGCTTCCGAGGTTGGCATCACGCTTCACGAGGACGGGCTGGGGCTGGCCGTCGAGCACACCGTCGAGCGGCTGGCCGACGCGCTGCGGGGAAGCCCCTCCGACCTCGGCCGTCTCGAGGATCTCGAGGGGATGGTCGATCTCGCGCTCAAGTTACCGTTCGAAATCGACTTCTGGAAGGTTCAGAACGGGTACTACCGGCTGCTCAGGCAGTTCCTTCCCGCCCGCCGGCGCGAGGCCGAAGGCGGCTTCGACGATGCGCGCCGCTGGGTGGAGAGATTTCTTGCTCTGGGGAACAAGCTGTCGGTCAAGGTGAACGGCGCGAGTACTCCGGAACCCCGCGCAGACGTCTGAACCCACAGGGCTTAGTGGATGGGCGGCGTCTGCTACACTACCCATTGATTTGACACCCGTTCTCGAAAAAGCATTTCGGGTCTCCGGCGTCCCCGAGAAGCTCCTGCCCCTGTTCGCCCTCTCCCACGATCTGCGGTGGACGTGGCGGGCCGACGTTCGCGCCCTGTTCGAGTTTCTGGATCCGGAGGCCTGGAAGCGGGCCGGCGGCAACCCGGTGAAGCTCTTCCGGCACGTGCCGGCCGAGCGCCTCTGGCGCGCCGCCGAGGATCCGGTCTACCAGGAGGAGCTGCTGTCCCTCGTGCGTCGTCTCACCGAGGAGGACCTGGCCGAGCCCCGGCACACGGCCGCGCGGGAGCTCATCGCGCGCGGAGAGCGGATCGCCTACTTCTCGGCGGAGTTCGGCCTGACGGAAATCCTGCCGATCTACGCCGGAGGTCTCGGCGTGCTCGCGGGCGACCACTTGAAGTCCGCGAGCGATCTCGGAGTTCCGCTCGCGGGCGTCGGGCTCTTCTACCGGGAAGGCTACTTCCGCCAGGTGGTTGATGACGACGGGATGCAGAAGGAAGCGTACCCCGTGCTCGACCCGGAGGAGCTGCCGCTGTCGCTGGCGGAAACGCCGGATGGCAGTCCGCCCATCGTCACCGTCGATCTCTCGGGACGGACGGTCCGGCTGCTCATCCGCGTCGCGAAGGTCGGCCGGGTGCCGTTGTACCTGCTCGACTCGAATCTGCCGGAGAACGAGCCGCCCGACCGGGAGATCACCGCGCGTCTCTACGGCGGCGGCCACGAGATGCGGCTGCAGCAGGAGATCGTGCTCGGCATCGGCGGCTCGCGCGCGCTCGCCCGCGTGGGAATGTTGCCGACGATCCGCCACATCAACGAGGGCCACGCCGCCTTCGTCTCCCTCGAGAGGATCCGCAACCTGGTCCACGACGAGGAACTGTCCTTTGCCGAGGCGCGCGAGGTTGCGACGACGGGCAACGTCTTCACCACGCACACCCCGGTACCCGCGGGTATCGACGTCTTCACGCCGGAGCTGCTCTGGAAGTACTTCGCCGGCTACGTCGGCGAGCTCGGAATCTCTTTCGACGAGTTCTTCGACCTCGGCCGCGAGGTGGGGGAGCAGCCGCGCGAGCTCTTCTCCATGGCGGTGCTCGCCATGCGGCTGTCGACCCACCAGAACGCCGTATCGCGCATCCACGCGGGCGTATCGCGCAAGCTCTGGCGAGGCGTGATGCCGGACCTGCCGCTCTCGGAGGTGCCGATCCGCCCGATCACCAACGGCGTCCATGCGCCGACCTGGACCGCAGCGGAGATCGCCGCGACCGGCGTGCTCGATCACCCCGATGAAGTGGACCGGAGCGAGCTGTGGCGGTCGCACGAGCTGTTGCGACAGCGGTTGGTTGCGGTTTGCCGCGATCGGCTCGTCGAGGAAAAGCGCCGGCAGGGAGCGCCGGAGGAAGACGTCGCGATCGCCGCCGCGTCCCTTGATCCCAAGGCGTTGACGATCGGCTTTGCGCGCCGCTTCGCGACCTACAAGCGCGCCACGCTCCTCTTCCGGCAGCCGAAGCGGCTCGAATACCTCCTGCACCAGATCGGTCGGCCGGTCCAGATCCTGTTCGCGGGCAAGGCGCATCCTCGCGATGAGGACGGCAAGGAGTTTCTGCGCGTCGTGGCCCGCGCCGCGGAGCGCCCGGAGCTGAAGGGGCGGGTCCTTCTCCTCCCGGACTACGACATGGGGCTCGCGCGGACTCTGGTGGCCGGCTGCGACGTGTGGCTGAACACGCCCGAGCGGCCGCGCGAGGCCTCCGGCACTTCGGGCATGAAGGCGGCGATGAACGGGGCGCTCAACCTCTCCGTTCTCGACGGTTGGTGGGACGAGGCGCCGCACGATGAGGCCGGCTTCGTCGTTGGTGAGGCGAAGGATCACGCGGGCGACGAAGAGATTGCCCAGGCGCTCTACGACGCGCTCGAGAAGCGAGTGCTTCCGATGTTCTTCGACCGGGACGCCTCGGGCCTCCCGCAGCGATGGATCGACCGGATGATCGTCGCGGCGTCGCGGGTGGCGCGCGTCTTCTCGTCCGAGAGGATGGTGGCCGAGTACCTGGAACAATGCTACGTGCCCGGAGCCTTCCATCGGCGGTCGTTGAAGGGCGTCGATCGCGAGCCCTTGAAGCGCCTCGTCGCCTGGAAGGAGGGAGTCCGGGCGGCCTGGCCGCAGGCTCGTTTCGAGGCGTTGACGTTCGAACCGGAGCCTTCCACTCTTCCGCCCGCGGCGGCGTTCGAGGTGACGGCGCGAGTCCATCTCGGGCCCCTCGACGGGGCGGATGTTTCGGTCGAGCTCTTCGAAGGTGCCGTCGAGGCCGACGGAACGCTCGAGTCGGGCACCCCGATCCGTCTCGAGCCGATTGGCCGCGAGGGGGAGACCGGTGTTTTCCGCGTTTCGCACCGCAAGCCCTCCGGCGACCTCGGCTACACGCTGCGCATGCGCCCCTGGAACGCACACCTCGCGCATCCCAACGAGACGGGCCTGATGCTGTGGTGGGGCTCGAAGAGCCGCGAAGCGGTTCGGTACTCGCCGTCCCTTTGAGCCGGATACTCGTAACCCATGACCCGGTCCGCCGGCATCCTCCTTCACCCGTCGTGCCTTCCGAGTCCTTTTGGCATCGGCGACCTCGGCCCTACCGCGGATCGCTTTCTCGACTGGGCTGAGGCGGCGGGGCAGACCCTGTGGCAGGTCCTGCCGCTCGGGCCGACCGGGGCAGGGAGCTCGCCGTACACCAGTGCCTCGGCGTTCGCCGGAAACCCGCTGCTTCTCTCGCCCGAGCAGCTCGTGGAGGATGGGTTTCTGCAACGCGAGGCGCTGGAGAATGCGCCGGAGTTTCCGCGCGAACGCGTGGACTTCACGGCCGTGCGCGATTGGAAGGAGCACATTCTGCGGCTCTCGTGGGAGCAGTTTGGCCACATCTCCCTCCCGGCGCAGCGCGACGACCTATCGGAGTTCCGGAATGCGCCGGAGCAGGCCGCCTGGCTCGAGGACTGGTGCCGCTTCGCGGCGCTGAAGGCATACTTCTCCGGACGGCCATGGTCGGATTGGGGTCCGGACCTCGCCTTTCGCGATGCCGACGCCCTCGCGGCGGCCGATCAGACGCTCGGCGAGGAGATCGACTACGAGCGCTACGTTCAGTACCTGTTCTCTCGCCAGTGGGGGCGCGTGCGGCGGGCGGCGCGTCAGCGCGGCGTCACGGTCGTCGGCGACATCCCGATCTACGTCGCGCACGACAGCGCAGACGTGTGGGCGCGCCAGGACGTCTTCCAGCTCGACGGGACGGGCCGGCCCACCGCGGTTTCCGGAGTGCCGCCCGACTACTTCAGCGCGACCGGCCAGCTCTGGGGCAATCCGCTCTACCGGTGGGATGCGCTCGAGGCCGAGGGATATGCCTGGTGGATCGCGCGCATCCGGTCGTGCCTTGCGACCTGCGACCTGCTGCGGATCGACCACTTCCGCGCCTTTTCCGCATACTGGTCCGTGCCGGCGACGGAGAAGACCGCTCTCGGCGGCAGGTGGGTGTCGGGTCCGGGCCGCGCGCTCTTCGACGCCGCGCGCGAGGAGCTCGGCCCGCTGCCCATCCTCGCCGAGGATCTCGGCGACATCGACGACGACGTCCGGGGGCTGCTCGCCGCCCTGGGATTTCCCGGGATGAAGATCCTGCAGTTCGGCTTCTACGGGACGGACAGCCAGTACCTGCCGCATCGGTATCCGCAGAACTGCGTCGTCTACACCGGGACCCACGATAACGACACGGCCCGCGGCTGGTATGCCGCCCTGAAGCCGGAGGAGCGCGAGCGCGTCTGGGACTACCTCGGTTGCGACGGCCGCGAAGTGGAGTGGTACTTGATCCGCGCGGCCTATGGCTCAGTCGCGGACCGCGCGATCGTCCCCGTGCAGGACGTTCTCGGCCTCGGCAGCGAGGCGCGCATGAACACGCCGTCGCGGCCCGAGGGAAGCTGGGCCTGGCGCGCGCCGGAGGACGCCCTCCGGCCCGAGCTGGCGGCCAGGCTCCGGCGGATGGCGGAACTGTCGGGGCGCGCTAGTCCGCGTCCGCCAGGAACATCGACAGCAGCGCGCTGACGATCGAGACGACGAGAGCCCCGAGGATCGCGGTCCAGCATCCGTCGACGTGAAACCGCATGCCGAGCGCGCTGGAGAGGTAGCTCGTGAACCACAGCATCATGCCGTTGACCACGAGCGCGAAGAGGCCGAGTGTCAGGAAGATGATCGGCAGAGTCAGCAGCTTGACGAGGGGTCGCAGGTAGGCGTTCACGATGCCGAAGACGAGCGCGACCCCGAGGAACGGGGCCCAGCCGCCGGAGTAGGTGATTCCCGGGACGAGCTGCACGGCCACCCAGAGCGCCGCGGCGTTGATCAGGAGGCGCAGCAGGAAACGCATGGGTCTCTCCTCTCCGAAGTAGGATACCCCGATGATGAGATGGGCGTCCCGATCGTAGTCTGCGCCGCGGGCCGCGTCGGCCACTTGGAAGAGACCGAGGATTTCGATCGCGCCGAGCTCGGGCTGGGGGCGCTGCCGGCGCTGCCTTGACCTTGAGGTACCGCGTCGTACCGCGGCGTCCCTATTCGCTCGCGCTGACGGCGGCGCGGTATGCGCGGTTCCCCGAGGCCGTCGACCAGTTCGATGGGCGCGCCTACCAGAGGCTCCTTCCCTTGGGGCGGCGGGGCGTGCTCGTCGAGGTCGTGCAGACGGGCGCGCCCGGCGCCGCGTTTCTGGACGTCGCGCTCACCGGCCCGGATGCGGATTCTCCCCCGGCGCTCGCAGCGTCGCGCCGGATCGTGGATGTCGCTCTCGGAGCTGCGCAGCCGGTTCGTGGCTTCTATCGGACGTTCGCCTCCGATCCGGTGATCGGAACCGCGATCGCCGATTTTCGCGGCCTGCGTGCGGCGGGCGTGCCCTCCCTCTGGGAGGCTCTCGTCACCGCGATCCTCGCGCAGCAGGTCAACCTCCAGTTCGCCTACGACATCCGCCGCGAGCTCGCCGAGACCTTTGGAAGACGCGCCCGCATTGGCGGTCGAACCCGGATTGCATTCCCGGAACCCCGGTCGCTCGGCGCGGAGACCGCCGCGGCGCTGCGCCGATTCCGACTTTCGGATGCCAAGGCGAGGGCGATCCTCGGGCTGGCGCGTGCCTTTGGCGACGGAGATCTGGACGAAGCCACGGTCGCCGCTCTCGACGACGAGGCGGCAATCGAACGACTGACGGCCTTCCAGGGCGTCGGTCGCTGGACGGCCGAGATTGCCCTCCTGCGGGGCCTCGGACGGGCCGACATCTTTCCGGCCGGCGACCTCGGCGTGGTGAAGTATCTGGCGCAGGGCCTGCTCGGTCGGCGCGCAAGGGCGAAGGAGGACGCGATGCGGCGGTTTGCCGAGCGCTGGAAACCCTGGCGAGCCCTCGCGCTCGCCTACGCCTATGCCGAGCTCAATCGAAGGAGAGAGAAACCTCCTCCCCGGCCGATCCCTGGGCGAGAACGGGCTGGTCGGGGAACCGTTCGGTCACGAGCAAGTTGACGACGGCGAGCGCGACGAGAATTCCGAAAACCGGAATGAGCGAGCGCTCGATCGCCAGGCGAAAGGTCTCAGGGGCGACGGCGCCCGCCTCCTGCGCTCCCGAGGCGAGCATGCGGCTGGAGGTCTCGGCGGCCGGGCCCAGGCGCCTCGCGAGGCCGGCCGCGAGCAGCCCTCCGAGCGCTCCCACCCCGATCGAGCCGCCGACCGTCCGGAAGAACGGCACGAGACTCGTCGCGACGCCGCGCTCGCGCTCGGCAACCACGTTCTGGATCGCCAGCACCTGAGAGATCGAGGAGGGGCCGAGGCCGGCGCCGATGAGGGCGCACGCCGCGGAAATCCAGGGCACCGAGGCGTTGCGGATCGCGGCGACGATGAGGGCCGCGAGGCCGGCGAGGATAAGGAGGGCTCCCCAGCGGGCCGTGCGCCGAAAGCCGAAACGGATGATCCAGCGCGCGCCGACGGTGGCGGAGAGGGCCCACAGCAGCACGAGGGGCGTCACGACGGCGCCGGCCGCCCCGGCCGTCCCTCCGCGCGCACCCTGGACGAAGAGCGGGACGAACGTGTCGACGCCGTAGATCGTCGTGCCCAGAAGCACCCCGCCGAGGTACGGCGCAGCCGTGTCGACGTGCCGGAAGAGCGAGGGCGGGATGAGGGGATGCGCCCGGTGATTCTGGAGCCGCACGAAGAGCGTCAGGGAGACCGCCGCGACGGCGAGCAGGACGAAGCGGATCGAAAGGGTCATCGCCCCGGAGCCGGACCCGTGGAGGACCGCGAAAAGCAGCGCGGTGACGCCCAAGCCGAGGCTCGCCCCGCCGGCGACGTCGAGCGGGTCGGGCAGCGTCGAGCGCGACTCGATCATCTTCGTCGCGACCAGGGCCCCGGCAACGAGGCCGAGCGGAATATTGATCGTGAAGATCGAACGCCAGCCGAGGGTCATTGTCATCCATGCGCCCACAAGCGGCCCGATCAGACTCGCCACGCCCCAGACTCCCGAGAAGAGAGCCTGGACCTTCGCCCGTTGCTGCAGCGAATAGAGGTCGCCCGCAACCGTCAGGGCCACGGGGACGAGCCCCGCCGCGCCCAGGCCCTGCAGCGCCCGGGCCACGACCAGCTGCGGCATGGACTGCGCGAAGGCGCACGCAATCGCCCCGGCCAGAAAAACCGAGATCGCGACGAGCAGGATCCGCCGGCGCCCGTAAATGTCGGCAAGGCGCCCGTAGATCGGCATCATGATGGTGGCTGTCAACAGGTAGATCGAGAACACCCAGGAGTAGAGGGGGAGCCCGCCGAGATCCCCGATGATCGTGGGCATGGCCGTGGAGATCACCGTGGACTCGAAGGAGGCAAGCGCCGACACGAGCACCAGCGCGAGCGTCACGGCGCGCCGCCGCTTGGGGTCGAACCGGGGCGCGTTCATGGAGGACCGGGAGTATAGAGTGTCAGCCATGCGCGTCCGTGCCGGGACGAGCGGATTCAGCTACAAGGAGTGGAAGGGCGCCTTCTACCCCGAGGATCTCGCGCCGGCCGGGATGCTGCGGTATTACGCCGAACGGCTCCGGGCCGTCGAGATCAACAACACGTTCTATCGAATGCCGAAGCCCGCGCTGCTCGAGGGCTGGGCGGCGGAGGTTCCCGCCGACTTTCGCTTCGTCCTGAAGGCCTCGCAGCGGATCACGCACCACAAGCGCCTGAAGGAGGCCGCGGCGGAGGTCGCCTATTTTTTCCGCGTCGCCGTCACCCTCGGTGAGCGTCTCGGGCCGGCGCTCTTCCAGCTGCCGCCGAACCTGAAGAAGGACCTGCCGCGCCTCGAGGCATTTCTCGCGACGATTCCCGAGGACCGCAGTGCGGCCTTCGAGTTTCGCCATGCGTCCTGGTTCGAAGAGGACGTCTTCGAAGCTCTGCGTTCCAAGGGGGCCGCGCTCTGCATCGCCGAGGACGAGGACCTTGCGACGCCGCTCGTCGCGACTGCAGACTGGGGCTACCTGCGGTTGAGGAGGCAGGACTATGCCGAGGCCGACGTGGCGGCATGGGCCGAGCGGATTCGAGCGCAGAAGTGGAGCGAGGCATACGTGTTTTTCAAGCACGAAGATGCGGGGTCGGGACCGAAGCTCGCGGCGCAGTTGCAGGGGTTGTTTCCCTGACCCCCGCTCAGCCCTTCACCCGCTTCGTCAGCCGTCGCAACGCGCGCTGCAAGTCCGGCTCCTCCGTCAGCACCGGGGCGAGGGGATCCTTCTTGAGCCTCTTCATCCGCGCGGGCAGTGTCTTCAACGTGTAGGCCTTCGGGTCGAGCCCGGCTTTTACCTCGGTCCACTTGAGCGGCGCCGAGCAGCTGGCCGCGGGAACCGGACGTGCGGAGAACGGGCCGGCGATCGTCTTGCCGTGGCCGTTCTGCAGGTAGTCGACGTACACCCTGCCGCCCCGCGCGGAGATGGCCCGGGCGGTCGTTGCGATGTCGGGCAGCTGCTTCTCGATCGTCTTCGCCAGGATTTCCCCGAGCGTGCGCGACTCGGCGTACGTGCACTGTCCGCCGAGAGGCAGCAGGACGTGGAGGCCGGTCGCACCACTCGTCTTGATGAAATCCGGCAACTCGATTTCCTCGCAGAGCGCGTGGATCGCGCGCGCGATCCGGACGACGTGCGAGAACGGGGCGCCCTTGGGATCGAGGTCGAGGATGCACCAGTCGGGCCGCTCGGGGGAGGCCACGCGGCTCGACCAGACGTGCAGGGGAATCGAGCCGAGGTTCGCGACGTAGAGAAGCGACTCCAGGTCGTCGCAGACGAAGTAGTCGATCTCCCGTTCGGCATGCTCGCTCCAGATCCGCTCGAGCCGCAGCCACGACGGTGCAAACGACGGGGCGTCCTTCTGGAAGAACGACTTTCCGTGGATGCCGTCGGGGTAGCGCGTCATGACGATCGGGCGGTCCTTCAGATAGGGCAGGAGCCAGGGTGAGATGGCGCGGTAGTACTCGATCAGATCACCCTTGGTGTAGCCCTTTTCGGGCCAGAAGATCTTCTCGAGATTGGAGAGGGGGACCGTCTTCTCCGGCTCCTCGACCGCCTCGATATCCGGGTTGACGTCGGTCTCAGTCTGCGGGCCGTCTTCGCACGCGCATTCCGCGACGGGCTTGTCGTCGCGAAATCGGAGAAATGCGGGATGGCGCAGGAGGCCTTCACCGGTCCGCTCCTTGAAGCGGACCTCACAGACGAGCGCGGGCTCGACCCAGACGTGGCCCTTGCCGGAGGGTAGCGGGCCCGCGCAGGGAGGGGTCTTGCGCTCGGCGCCCTCGAGACGCTTGCCGACTTCACGCAGCTGCTTTTCCGTGAAGCCCGTGCCGACGCGTCCGGCATAGACGAGCCCGCCGGCCATCCGGCAGGCCAGGTGGAGGGCGCCGAAGCCCGTGCGCGAGCCCTCGGGCCGCGTGTAGCCGACGACGGCGAAATCGCCAGTCCGGTCGAGCCGCACCTTGACCCAGTCCTCGGAGCGGCCGCCGCGATAGGTGGAGTCCGCTCTCTTTCCGACGATGCCTTCCAGGCCGAGCCCCGCGACCTCCGCGAGCAGAGCGTCGCCTTGCCGCTCGATGTGGTCGGCATAGCGCACCGGACCCAACCGCGGAAGGACGCGCTGCAACAGGCCCTTGCGGGTCGCGAGCGGGAGAGCGCGCAGGTCGAAGTCTTCGAAGCCGAGCAGGTCGAAGACGAACAGGGTCGTGGGCAACTCGACGGACGCGCGTTCGATGTCGAGTCTGCGCTGCAGGAGCGCGCGCTTCTGCAGCCGGCCGAAACTCGGACGGGCCTTCTCGTCGAGCGCGACGAGTTCGCCATCGAGCACGAGCGACGAGAACGGCATCGCGCGCAGCGCCCGCGCAATCTCGGGAAAGGTCGCCGTCGCGTCGCCGCCGTTGCGAAGGCGCAGGCGCGCCTCGCCGCCGTCGCGCTCGGCGAGCAGGCGATAGCCGTCGTACTTGAGCTCCCAGATCCAACCCTTCTTCGTAAACGGCGTGTCGCGCGGCTGGGCGAGCATCAGCTTGACGGCTGAAGCGTGGAGGCGGCGGCGCGGCGCATCGAGGCGCTCGAGCTCGGCCCGGATCCCGGAAGCGCGACTTTCCCCCGAGGCGAGCTCCTCGAGGGTCAGCCCCGAGAGGATGGACTCCTGCGAGTACTCCGCCGCCGTGCCTTTTCGGACCCAGCCGTCGCGCTCCTTGATGAGGAGCCACTCTTTGCCCGTCGTCTTGCCCTTGGTCTTCATCCTCACGAGCGTCCACTTGCCGCGCAGCTTGTAGCCCGAGAGCTCGAAGAGGAGCTTGCCCTTCTTCATCCCCTCGTCCGGGTCGCCGATGGGGATCCAACGGCCCTGGTCCCAGACGATGACCTCGCCGGCGCCGTAGTTGCCCTCCGGAATGACCCCCTCGAAGTCGGCGTACTCGACCGGGTGGTCCTCCACCTCCATGGCCAGGCGCTTGTCGGCCGGGTCGGCTGACGGGCCGTGCGGGACGGCCCAGGATTTCAGGACTCCGCCCCACTCGAGCCGGAAGTCGTAGTGGAGCCGGGTGGCCGCATGTTTCTGAACCACGAAGAGATGCGGCCGATCGGCGCTGCCGCGGCCAAACGGTTCCGGGGTGCGATCGGCCGACCTCTTCTGCCGGTATTTTTCGAGAGACACCCTCTGAATTCCCCCTCGCCCATGTTACCCTCGTTGGTCCTAAACCCATGAGCGTAAGGCCTATAGCCGCCGGGACGATCTCTTTCGGGCTGGTCTCGATCCCGGTGAAGCTCTTTGCGGCCTCCGACGCGTCCGCGGGCGTCTCCTTCAATCTGCTTCACGCTGCGGACGGCGCACGCCTGAAGCAGCAGTACATCTGCACGAAGGACGGAGAGATCGTCCCGCGCGACCAGATGGTCAAGGGGTACGAGTTCTCCAAGGACCGTTACGTCACGTTCACGGCCGAGGAGCTCAAGGCGATCGAGGAACAGTCCACGCAGTCGATCGAGGTCGTCGAGTTCGTGCCGATCGCCAAGGTCGACCCGGTTTACTTCGACAAGACGTACTACGTCGGACCCGACAAGGGCGGCGCCAAGGCCTACGCCCTGCTCTCGAAGGTCATGCTGGAGACGAAAAGGGTGGCGCTGGCCCGTTACGCCGCCCGGGGAAAGCAGTACCTCGTCCTGCTGCGCCCGGTGGACGGCGGGATCGTGATGCAGCAGCTCTACTACGCCGACGAGGTTCGTCCCTTCTCGGAGGTCCCGCTCGAGCCGGCCGAGGTTACGGACAAGGAGCTCGACCTGGCCAAGCTCCTCGTGGACCAGCGCGCGACCGAGAAGTTCGAGCCCGAGACCTACCAGGACGACGTGAAGAAGCGCGTGCTCGCTCTGATACAGAAGAAGGTGGACGGCCAGGAGATTTCGCTCACGCCACCGGAAGCGGGCGGCGGACAGATCATCGACCTGATGGAAGCCCTCAAGGCGAGCCTCGCGAAGAAGCCCGAGGCCGCGGCCGCCACGGCGGCGTCCTCAAAGTCCGCTGCCTCGGACCAGGCCACGCCCGCCCGCAAGCCCGCCAAGCGCGCCCAGGCCCGCGTCGCCCAGATGCGCACGGAAGCCGGCCGCAAGGCCTAGTCTTCTTCCGCCCCGCCTCGGATATTCTCGAAGGCCCTTGAAGGGCTACTCCACGAAAGAGGTCGCGAAGCTCCTCGCCATGCCGGAGGCGGAGGTCCGGGGCTACGTGCGTTCCGGATTTCTTTCGCCCGGGCGCGGGGCGCGGCGCGAGTTGCTCTTCTCGTTTCAGGATCTCGTCTTCCTGCGCGCGGCGCACGGGCTCGCGGCCGCCGGCGTGACCCCGCGGCGAGTCCGCGCGGCGCTCTCACGGCTGCGCGCCGGGCTCCCCGACGGGCGGCCGCTGGCGGCCGTGCGCATCGCGGTCGAGGGCAGCCGTGTCGTCATCGAGGACGGCGCCCGCCGCTGGCGGCCCGAGTCCGGCCAGATCCTCTTCGACTTCGGTGTCAGGGACCTTGCGCGCAAGGTCGCGCCCCGGGTGCGGCGCGCCTTCCGGGAGGCGCGCGAGGAGGGCCCCGAGTTCTCGGCGGACGACTGGTACGAATGGGCCTGCGAGCTCGAGCCGTCGTCCCCCGCGGAAGCGAGGAAAGCCTACGAGCAGGCCCTGGCGCTCGATGCGCGCCATGCGCAGGCGCACGTCAACCTCGGCCGTCTGCTGCACGAGGCCGGCGACGCCGCTGCCGCCGCGTCCCACTACGCCTCCGCGCTCGCGGCGCGCCCGGACGACGGGACGGCGGCCTTCAACCTCGGCGTCGCGCTCGAGGACCTCGGTAAGATCCCCGAAGCGCTGCTTGCCTACGAGGACGCCGTGAAGGTCGACCCGGAGAATGCCGACGCCCATTTCAACGCCGCCGCCCTGGCGGAGCGGCTGGGCCAGGCGGCCGCCGCTTTGCGGCACCTGCGCACGTACCGGAAGCTGACGCGAGGCGGCTGAGCCCCGGCCGGGGAGGCTGGAATCGACATGCCGGCCGGCGGGTTGTGAGACACTGTTGAGCGACATGAGCCGGGTCTACAGAGGCCTGCTGGCTTTCGGCCTCGGTCTGGCGCTTCTTGCCGGGCCGGCGGCTGCGGCCTGCGTGGACTGCTGTCCGCGGGCCGAGGCGCCGCTCGCGGTGGCGGCGGCCGCGGCCTGCTGCGGCGACTGCGCGCCGACGCTCGATCGGGCGCCGGCCTCGGCCTCTCTGAAGGCGGGCTCGATCGGTCCCGAGTCCGCCCCGGCCTTGCTCGAGACCGTGTCGCGGATTTCGTCTGCCGCGTCTGCGTGGCCACTCCCGGTCGCTGCGTCCTCGTCCCCTCGTCTGGCACACGCCCTCCCGGCGCCGCTGCGCCTCTAAGACTCCCTCTTTCTTCGACTGGTCGAACGGTCCGGGGCAGGCCCGGTCCGAAGGAGGGAGCTTCACGATGCGTCGGTACCGAGTTGGATTGATCCTTTTCCTCGCTGCGGCCTTCGTGCGCGCGGACGAGACGGACTGGAAAGCGCGCCTCGCGGCGGCAGTCTCGAGGGCCATCGCGCAGAACCCGTCGATCGCGCAGATGGAATCGGAGATCGAGGCGTCGCAGCACCGCGTGGGCCAGGCCATGGCCCTGCCGGACCCCGAGATCGAGGCCGGCATCGTCAACGTCCCCACGTCGGACTTCTCGCTCTCGCGTGACTTCATGACGATGGAGCAGGTGGGGGCGCGGCAGAGATTCCCCGCGGCGGGGGCGCGCCCGGCGCGCAAGAGGTTCGCCGAGACGGTCGTCGCGTCGGCCTCCGCAATGCACGAGGACCACATGGTGCGCCTGGCCGCGGAGGTGGCGGAAGCGTTCTTCGCGGTCGCCGAGCTCGACGAGCGGATGGCAGTGCTCGAGCGGAGCCGGGAGCGGCTGCGGAGGGTCTCCGCGTCGGCCGCCGAGCGATACCGGGTCGGAAAGGGGGCGCAGGCGGACGTCCTGCGGTCGAACGTCGAGGCGACTGCCGTCGAGGAGCGGCTGGCCGGGCTGGGGGGAGAGCGGCGGGCGGCGACGGCGAGGTTGAACACGCTGCAGAACCTGCCTCCCTTTGCTCCCGTGGCGCCGATCGCGATCCCGGACTCCGAGCCCACGGTGCCGGGCGCGGACGAGCTCATCCTCCGCGCGGAAGAGGCCAGTCCGGCCGTCGTGGCCGCCGAGGCAGAGGTGCGCGGCGCCGAGGAGCAGCGCACGCTCGCCGAGCTCGAGAAGCGGCCCGAGATCTCGGCGTTCGGCTACTACGCGCACCGGGTCTCTTACGACGACATGGCGGGCGCGACCGTGGCGGTGAGCCTGCCCTTCTTTCAGCACAAGCGGTTGCGGGAAAAGGCCGCAGAGAAGGAGGCCGCGCTCTCGGGCGCCCGGGCGAATCTCGAGATCGTGAAGAATGAGATCCGCCGCGGCGTCGGGGAGGCCCATGCCGACCTGGAGCGTTCGATCGAGCAGGCGCGGCTCTACCGCGGCTCGATCCTGCCCCAGGCGGACATCAACGCCCGCGCCGCGGCGCAAGCGTACGCGGTCGGCCAGATCGACTTTCTGACGTACGTGCGCGCGGCGCTCGACCGGGACGCGTACGAGGCGGAGCTGGCGATGCGCCGGGCGGGCGCGTGGCGCGCGATGGCGGCGCTGCAGAAGGCCTCCGGGCTTCCGCTGTTGCCCGGGGCCCCGCAAGGGGAGGGGAGCCATGAGTAGACGGAAGACGGGACACGCAGGAACCCGGACGAAAGTCGGGATCGGTTTCGGCCTGCTCGGGCTGCTCGCGGCGCTGGCGTGCGGGAGAAAGGCGAGCACGACTGCGGTTGCGGTCACGCCGAAAGCGGAGCTATCCACGGAGACGCCGGGAAGGAAGGTTCTCTACTGGTACGACCCGATGGCGCCGGGCTCGAAGTTCGACAAGCCGGGAAAGTCTCCGTTCATGGACATGCAGCTCGTGCCCAAGTATGCCGACGAGCCGGGTACGGGCAGCGCAAGGGAATCGGCGGCGGTGACGCTGTCGCCGGAAGCGATCCGTGCGACAGGTGTGGCGATCGTGCCGGCGACCCGCGAAGCGCTCTCGACGGTTATCCGGGCCGTCGGCACGGTCGAGATCGACGAGACCCGGCAGGTGCGCGTGGCCGCCCGCGTGGCGGGCCGGATCGAGAGGCTCTACGCCGACTTCACCGGCCAGCGGGTGAGCGCGGGCGCGCCGCTCTACGATCTCTACAGCCCGGACCTGGTGGCGACCGAGCGCGAGTATCTCCTCGCCCTCGAGAATCGCCAGGGGCTCTCGGGCGGGACGGACGAGGCGATCCGGGCGGCGGATTCGCTCGTGGCCGCGACGCGCGACCGCCTGCGCCTCTGGGGAATCGGGCCGGGCCAGATCGCCGCGCTCGAGGCGAGCCGCAAGCCGGATCTCGCGCTGACGTACCGCTCGCCGATCACCGGGACCGTGATGGAAAAGCTGGCGGTCGAGGGCCAGTACGTGTCGGAGGGGACGGAGCTCTACCGGCTCGCGGACCTCTCGACCGTGTGGCTGATGGTCCAGGTCTACGAGTACGAGCTCGGCCGTCTCGCCCTCGGCATGCCGGCCGAAGTCACGGTGTCCGCCCTGCCGGGCCGGACGCTCCGTGGACGCATCGCCTTCATCGACCCGGTGCTCGACCGGGAGGCGCGTTCGGCCCGCGTGCGCATCGCGCTGCCCAATCCTGGCGGCGAGCTGAAACCGGGCATGTTCGCCGACGCGCGCCTCGAGATTCCTGCCGCCCCGTCGCTCGTGATTCCCCGCAGCGCGCTCATCGACACGGGCACGCGGCGCGTCGTGTACGTCCAAACGGCGCCGAACGTCTTTGCGGCCAGAGAGGTCAAGATTCGCGATGCCTCGGGCGATCGCGTTGCCGTCCTCGACGGTCTCGAGGAGGGGGATCGCGTCGTCGCGAAGGCGAATTTCTTCATCGATTCCCAGGCGCAGCTGGCCGGGGGCTCCGCAATCCAGTGGAGCGGGGCGCTCGACGTCAGGGAAAAGCCCAAGGAGGAGAAGCCGTGATCCGCCGGGTCATCGACTTTTCGCTCGACAACCGGTTCCTGATCCTGGGACTGACCCTGCTGCTGGCGGCCGGAGGCATCTATGCCGCCCGCACGAATCCGGTGGACGCCATCCCCGACATCTCGGAGACGCAGATCATCGTCTTTGCCGACTGGCCGGGGCGCTCGCCGCAGGAAGTCGAAGACCAGGTGACGTATCCGATGGTCGTGAACCTCCAGGGGCTCGCGGGCGTGCGCGCGGTCCGGTCGTCCTCGGCCTTTGGCTTCTCGATGATCAACGTCATCTTCGAGGACGGCACGGATCTCTACTTCGCGCGCACGCGGATTCTCGAGCGCCTGAGCCTGATCGCCTCCCTCCTGCCCAAGGGGGTCACGCCGGTGCTCGGGCCCGACGCCTCGGCCGTGGGACAGGTCTTCTGGTACACGGTCGAAGGCGACGGCCAGGACCCCGGCACGCTGCGCGCGCTTCAGGACTGGTACGTCCGCTACCAGCTGAACTCCGTTCCCGGCGTGGCCGAAGTCGCCTCGATCGGCGGCTACGTGCGCCAGTATCAGATCGACGTGGACCCGAATCGCCTCTCGGCCTATGGCCTGACGATCCGCGACGTCGTCGAGGCGGTGCAGATGTCCAACAATAACGTCGGCGGCAAAGTTCTCGAGAAGGGCGGCATCGAGTACATCGTGCGCGGGCTCGGCCTGATCCGCGACGTGAAGGACGTCGAGCGCATCGTCGTGACGGCCCGCGCCGGCACCCCCGTCTACGTCTCCAATCTCGGTAGCGTGAGCCTCGGGCCGGAGTTTCGCCGCGGCGCCCTCGAGAAGGGCGGCAAGGAGGTCGTCGGCGGCGTCGTCACGATGCGCTACGGCGAGAGCGCGCCCGAGATCGTCGCCCGCGTCAGGGAAAAGATCGCCGAGCTCTCGAAGGGCCTGCCGCCGGGGGTGAAGATCGTCCCCTTCTACGACCGATCGGCCCTGATCGCGCGGGCGGTGGGCACGCTCAAGAAGGCCCTCGTCGAGGAGATCGTTCTCGTGACGCTCGCCCACATCGTGTTCCTGTTGCACTTCCGCTCGATCCTCATCGTCACGCTGCCCCTGCCGCTCGCGATCCTGACCTCGTTTCTCCTGATGCGCGTCTTCGGCATCACGTCGAACATCATGTCGCTCGGTGGCATCGCGATCGCGATCGGGGTTCTGGTCGACGCCGGAATCGTGATCACGGAGAACGTCTTCCGGCACTACGAGTCCGACGCCGACAAGAAGCCGATCGTCGAGATCGTGCGCGACGCCTCCAAACAGATCGGGAGGCCGATCTTCTTCTCGATGGCGATCATCCTGCTCGCGTTCTTGCCGGTCTTCTCGCTCGCGGGCGAGGAGGGCAAGCTGTTTCATCCGCTCGCGTTCGCCAAGACCTTTGCAATGGTCGGCGCGACCGTGCTCTCGGTGACCCTCGTGCCGGTCCTCGCGACCTTTCTCATCCGCGGCAAGGTCCGCGCGGAGGACTCGAACCCCGTCATGCGGCTCGCGCGTCGCGTCTACGAGCCCGTGCTCGCCTCGGCGCTGCGGCACAAGGCGCTCACGATCCTCGCGGCGCTGCTCCTCTTCGTGGTCAGCCTCGTGCTGGTGGCCGGTGGCGGGCAGCTCCTCGCGCCCGCGGCCACCCCGCTCTCCGTGCTGGCGTCCGTGACGCGCAGTGAGAGTCTCCGGGGTTTCTCGGACCGGGTCGCGGCAGCCCAGGCATGGCTCGACCGGAAGCTCGGCGCCGGAGTCGGCCGGGAGTTCATGCCGCCCCTCGACGAGGGCACGCTCATGTTCATGCCGGTGACTTCGAACGCCGTGTCGCTCACGCAGGCGATCGACATCATGAAGAAGCAGGACGCCGCCCTGCGCAGCGTCCCCGAGGTGGCCGCGGTCGTCGGGAAGGTGGGGCGCGCCGAGAGCGCGCTCGACCCGGCGCCCATCAACATGTACGAGACGCTGGTGGAGTTGAAGCCCCAGGCCGAGTGGCGTCGCGGAATGACGAAGGAGAAGCTGCTCGCCGAGATGACCGCGCGCTCCCAGCTGCCCGGCGTGACTTCGATCTGGCAGCAGCCGATCCGCAACCGCATCGACATGCTCGCGACCGGGATCCCGACGCAGGTCGGCGTGAAGATCTTCGGCCCGGACCTGGCGATCCTGGAGAAGAAGGCAAACGAGATCGCCGACGTGATCCGAACGGTACCGGGCTCGGCAGACGTCTACGCGGAGCAGATCCTCGGGACGCCCTACCTCGAGATCCGGGTTGACCGGGAAGCCGCGGCTCGCTACGGGGTGCGCGTGGGCGACGTGCTCGACGTCATCGAGACGGCCATCGGCGGCGAGAACCTCACGACGACGATCGAGGGGCGCAACCGTTTTCCCGTCCGGGTGCGCTACAGCCGCGAGCTGCGAGACGACCTCGACAAGCTCGGGCGCATCCTCGTGCCCGCGATGGGCACGGCGCCGATGCAGGCGGCGAAGGTCATGCCGCAGGTCCCGCTCGTGGAGGTCTCGGAGATCCGCCTTCGGCCCGGACCCTCGATGGTCTCGGCGGAGAACGGGCTGCTGCGGGAAAGGGTGTTCTTGAACGTTCGCGGGCGGGACGTCGGCTCCTTCGTCGACGAAGCCAAGAAGACGGTCGAGCGCACGGTGAGCCTGTCGCCCGGCTATTTCGTCCAGTGGGCGGGGCAGTACGAGCACCAGATCCGCGCGCGCAACCGCCTCGCGCTCGTCGTGCCACTGTGCTTTGCGATCATCTTCGTGCTGCTGTACATGACCTACCACTCGGCCCGTGAGGCGGCGCACGTCATCCTGGCGGTTCCGTTCGCGCTCACGGGAGGCAACCTGCTTCTCTGGCTGCTCCACCTCCTCGCAGTCGCGAACGGATGGAAGACGGAGTTTCACATGAGCGTTGCCGTGTGGGTGGGATTCATTGCCCTCTTCGGCACCGCCGTGCAGACGGCGGTCGTGATGGTCGTTTACCTGGAAGAGGCGCTCCACCGAAAGGCCGCGCAGGGCCCGGTCACGCGCGAGTCGCTGCGCGAGGCGGCGATGGAGGGCGCGGTGTTGCGCCTTCGCCCGAAGCTGATGACGGTCTCGACCGTCGTCCTCGGGCTTCTCCCGATCCTCTGGTCCACGGCGACAGGCTCGGAAGTCATGAAGCCAATCGCGGCGCCCGTGCTCGGAGGAATGGTCAGCTCGCTCCTCCACGTGCTGATCGTCACGCCCGTCATCTGGACGCTTCTGAAGGAGCGCGACCTGCGCCGGGGCAGGCTCGTTGGCCACTGAGCGTGGTAGCCTGGCCCGGAGGAATCGGAGACCCTTCGGAGACTCGAGAGTGACAGCCCGCACCGTAGAAACATGAGGTCGGCCGCGAAGATCTCCATCGGGGCGGCGATCGACACCTCGCATTCCCGCGAGGCGCCGGATAGCAATCCAACCCGGTTCCACTGAGCCCGGACAGCCTGGCCGAGGCGTGGGCACCTTTCGCGGACCATTGCGCGTCCTGCCACGCCAACGACGGCAGCGGCCCGGTGCCGATGGGGGAGAAGCGTCGACGCACTGAGGCCGCTGGTGCGATCGTTGAGCGGTTGCCTCAGACGGCCTGCCTCAGACGGCGGCAATGCCGATGCGCTCGAGGAGAGCCTCGATCTCCTCCCGCGTCGCGCCGAGCTTGTGCGCGCCCGCAAGCAGATCTTCCGGGAGAACGGGGTACCAGTTGCGGCGCGACGGGTCCGACAGACCGATGACGTCGAACGGCTCGATGGCGCGTCGAATCGTCGTGAGGAGAGCTTCGCGACGCGAAGCGTCGTCCTCGAGCGCCATCCGGCAAGACGCGCGCAGGGCGGGACCGAAGACCGGGTGATCGCCCGAGAGAAACGATCCGGAAAGCTCCGGCCGCCCGAGCCGGCGAGCCGCCTCGGCGAAGCTCGCCGCCGCAAAGTAGAGGTGGGTCAGCGCCGCGAAGACCGGAAAGTCGCGGAATCGGGCGTAGAGCGCGGCGACGAGGTCCGCAGCCGTGTCGGCCTCGAGGAGAGTGCGGGCCGAGTCCCGCTCGAGGCAGGCATCGAAATCCGCGCCCCCCCAGGACGTCTCGAGTGAAGTTGCGAGCCGCTCGAGCCCGAGGAGGGTGAGCGGAAACCCCGTCGAGAGGAGCGGATCGACGAATGCGGCGGCGGATGGCAGGAGCGCCCAGCCGGGGCCGGCGGCGGCGCCGCTGCGGAAGGGGAGCGTCGGGGCGTGGACGAATGGCCGCGTCGGCCGAGCACGGGCGAACTGCTCGCGCACCGTGGGAAAACGGTCGAGCAGGCGATCCCATGCGGCCCCTCCTTCCTCGAGACGGAGTTCGCCTGCCAGACTCGGCGACGCCGCTACGCCTGCGCTCGTGATGCCGTTGTTGAAGCGGAGCACCCAGATCCAGCCGCCGTCGAAGACGTGGTGGAGCGCAGCGTCGTCGACCGGGTACGGCGGCGAATCGGCTGCGGGGAAGATGCCCATCCCATCGAGGCGGCGCACGTCCTCGAAGTGTGTGTAGAGACCCGCCGTCGCCGGTAGCGACGGGAAGGGTGCCATTCCGAGGCCGAGCGCACGATGAAGAAAGCCACCGGGGCCCGAGGCATCAATGACGAATCGGGCGTTTACGCCCACGCTGGCGCCACCGCGGGAGCCCCGCAGCCGCCAGCCGGCCGGAGTGGGCGAGACGGCGGTCAGCTCCGTTCGGTCGAGATACTCGGCGCCTTCGCGGGCTGCCTCGTTCGCGAGAAAGTGATCGAAGTCGGGCCGATACCAGTGCGTGTCGGCGACCTCGTCGTTCGGGCTCGCCGCCACCAGAAGCTGATTGCGCCGCTCCGGGTCGGCGGCGAATGGCCGTCCCGCCTCGTGTCCGTAGAACGTGAAGCCCCGCTTCAAGCCGCAACCGATCTTGGGATAGGCGCGCTGCCATGAGCTCCACGCCGTGAGCGGCCGGATGCGAGGCAGGTCGTAGCGAATCGAGAGCTCCTCGAGGATGAGGTTTGCCAGCGGGGAGGAGGACTCGCCGATCGCGAAGCGCGGATGAGTGCCCCGTTCGATGAGGACGACGGAGCGGCCGACCCGCCGGGCGAGAAGTGCGGCGAGAGAACCGCCGAATCCTCCGCCGACCACGGCAACGTCGAAGCCCGCCTTCAAGAAATGCCTCCGCAGGCATCGCACGAGACGTTCGGGAGCACCGTCTGGCAAAGGTTGATCCGGCGCAGCCTCTCCCGGCGGGGCACGAAGCATGGGGCGCACCGGCGGAAGCGCTCGAGATCCCAGAGGTCTGCGAAAACTCGCCCGCGTCGAAGCCGAAGCCCGAAGTCGAGGGCGGCCTCGAGCGCCGAGAGCGGAGGATGGCGGAAGGCGCCATCCACGGCGAGCGCGTCCAGGGCGCCGTTGCCGGTTCGCGTCGGGATCACCGCGACCGCCGAGGCTCCGCAATCGAAGGCAAACGCGATCGATCGGCAAGCCCACTCGAGGCCCTCTTCATCCGACGCAAACGGAAGGCCCGCCAGGACGAACACCCGCAGGCCGACACGGGCCTCGCGCAGGAAAGCCGCCGCACTCTGGAAGCCGTCGAGGGTCATGCGCTTGTTCAGTCGCTCGAGGATCCCCGGATGGACGGTCTCGAGACCCATCGCCACTTCGAGCCGGCCACCCAGGAGAGCCTGCAGGCGGCGGCAGGGCTCGCCGACGAGAGCCGGATGCGACTCGACGATCACGCGCTCGAAGGGCGCGACGAGCGCCGCAATCGCCGCGTAGTTGCCCGGCGCAATGGCGCCCGGATCGAAGAAGCTTCCCGCGTTGTAGAGCTTGATCTGCCGCGCCGGCGGCAGCGTGCCGAGGGCCGCGCGAATCTGCTCCGGGATCGCCCCGCGCGGCACTGGCTCCGGAAGGGTGTTCTTCCAGAGGTCGCACATGAGGCACCGCCAGGGGCATTCGCGGTTGGTCAGGAAGATCGTGGCGATGGGGACGATCTCTCCCGCCTCCGACACCTCGTCTTCGACGTGCGCCGCGTACGCGCGGAGCGGGTCGAGCACATTGCGCGCCGGCCGGCGCTCCAGAATCCAGCGGTCCCGCTCGGCGGGGGCCGCGGGGTAGGCGGAGCTCAAGGCCGCCGTTTCACGCGTAGAGGGAGAGAAAGTGGGCGCGATATGCGGCCTCGCCGAACGCGAGCCGCTCCCGGCCTGCTTCCGCCGGGAACGCGCCGTGCTGGAAGCGGCGCTTGGGAAAGACGGGCATCGTCAGGCCCGTGAGCGCGGCCACACCGCGGGAAACGACGTCTCCCTTGAGCGCGTACAACCGGTCCGTATCATGGTCCGTCAGAGCGATGAACGGGATCGCTTCGGCCACCTCGATGAGGCTCGGCCGGGTGAACGGGCTGAACCCCTCGAACCCGTACCTTTGCAGGGGAGCATACGTGCGGCTGTAGGAGCGGCTCTGGCCTCCGGAGTAAGTCAGCGAGTGCTTCATCCGTCCGACCCCCCAGCCCTCCTGGTAGAGGAGCGGGTTGTGGATGACGCTGCGGATCGTCAGCTCCGGGTTCTCCTCGATCGGGTAGTCCTTGAGGTTTTCGTCGCCGCCGTCGCCGTCGAAGAGATGGGTCCAGGCGGGGTAGCGTTCGCGGATGCCGCGGCAGAGCGCGAGCGCCATCGTCGCCGACTCGACGTCGAGCGGCTTGTAGTCCTCGATGACGCCGACGGCCTCGAAGGGATCGAGGCGATCCGGGTCGGCCTCGATCGGCTCGAGAAACATTTCGAGGCCGAGCGGCCGAAGAAGGGCACGCGCCTGATCGAGGTCGGCTCCGCCGCCAAACGAGAGGGTGAAGGCCTTGAGGCGTCCCGGGCTCATCGCGAGCCGGCGCATCACGTGGTACGTCACCAGGAAGACGGCGCCGCTGTCGACGCCGCCCGAGAAGCAGATGCCGATCGGCTCTTCGGCGGGGATTGCGCGCAGGCGCTTCTCGATCTCGCCGGCGAGCGCGCCGACGTACCGGGTGCCGATTTCCGCAGGGTCGGCCGGCAGGGTGCCCGCGGCCGGCGTGAAGTACCGCGTGTAGGTCGGAGCGGGGTCGGGGCATCCGACGAGCTCGATCTCGACGACGTAGTGGGCCGGCACCATGCGCGTGTAGCTCGGATGGAACTGGCCCGCAAGGCCCTCGCGCTCGAGGAAAGCCCGGATGGTGTCGATGCGGTCGGAGACCACGAGCGCGGGGCCCGCCGCCTGTTTCGCCAGGAAGTAGCGCAGGGGCCGGTCGAGCGAGCGGGCAAGGCGCACGCGCCGGCCGTCGAGCGCGACGAGCGCGAACGAGCCGTCGATCTGGCGCACCGCTTCCGGAGCGGCCGCGGCGAGCCGGGCGCGCGCCTCTTCGACGGACATGTTTTGGATTCGATTTTTTTCCGGCTCCGTCAGGTCGATGAGGCGCTCGACGTATTGCTCGATCATGCGGAGTCCTCCCTTGGCATCCCCGCGATCCTACAGCGACGCGGCGGAGCGAGACTTCGCGGCGTTAATCGTTTAGAATGAGAGAAATGGCAGCGACATCGTCGGGCGACGCCATGCCGGCCGAGAGTGTGGCTGCCGGCGGATCCCTGGCTGCCCTCGTCTCCGCGGCGCGCCCCAAGCAGTGGATCAAGAACCTCGTCCTGCCGCTGCCCTTTCTCTTCGGCGAGGCGCTCGGGACTGTTTCGGGGTGGGCGCTCGCGACCGCCGGGCTCGTCGTCTTCAGCGCCGTCGCAAGCGGGATCTACATCGTCAACGACGTCATGGACCGGGAGCGCGACCGCGCGCACCCGGAGAAGCGCCACCGGCCGCTGGCCTCCGGCAGACTCTCGGTCCCCGCGGCCCTCGTGGCGGCCATCGGTCTCGAGGGACTGGCCCTGGCGGCGGCGTTCGCGCTCCGGGCGGACTTCGGCCAGTGGTGCGCCGCCTATGCCGGGCTCATGATCGCGTACTCGGTCCTGCTCAAGCGGATTCCATTTCTCGAAGCTCTCATCGTGGCCGCGGGAATGCCGCTGCGGGCGGTTGCCGGCGCGGCGCTCGCGGGGCTGACTCCGTCGCGGTTCCTGCTGATCTGCGCGTACTTGCTGGCGCTCTTCCTCGTCGCGGGCAAGCGCCAGTGGGAGTTCTACCACGCGGGCGAACGCTCCTCGGCCGAGCACCGTCCGGCGCTTGCGTCATACCGCGCGGAAGGGCTCGACTACCTGTTCATCGTAACGGGCCTGTCCACGGTTTCGGCGTACAGCGCCTACAGCGTTCTGGCCACCACGGCCGCCCAGTACGGAGGCCGGACGCTCGCGATGACGATCCCATTCGTCGTCCTCGGCCTTGCGCGATACGTGCATCTCGTCTACCGGCGCGGGGGAGGGGGCAATCCCACCCAGGCCCTCCTCGTCGATGATCCGTGGCTCCTCGCGGTCGTTATGGCCTGGGTGGCAACGGCAGGATGGATCATCTATGGCCGCTGACAGGGAGGTCGGAGCGCCCCAGGGTCCTCCGCCGATCGAGCGGGCGGTCCGGCTGGGCGTGGGGTTTCTCGCCTACAACGAGGAGGAGCTGATCGCGAAGACGGTCGCCGAGGCGGTCGCGTCTCTATCCGCCATCCCGAATCTGACCTGGCACGTGGTCGTCGTCAACGACGGCAGCCGCGACCGCACGGGAGAGGTCGCCGAGGATCTCGCCCGCAAGGACCCCCGGGTCTCGGTCGTGCACCACGACGGGAACAAGGGATATGCGGTGGCGACGGAGACGGCGCTGCGCAACGTGCCTGGCGAGGTCGTCATGGTGGTGGACGGAGACGGCCAGCACACGATGGCCGACGCGCCGAAGTTTCTCGAGGCGATCGAGGAGGGCGCCGATGTCGTCTTCTGCTGGAAGAAGGTGCGGCACGATCCGGTCGGCCGGCTCGTCCTCTCGAGGGGCCTTCGCGTCCTGTCGCACTGGATTCTCGGCTCGCCCCTCCACGACATCAATGCCGGCTGCCGGGCCTTTCGGAAGGACGTCGCGCGGCGCATCGAGATCAAGCACCGGATCAACTTCGTCGGCGACGAGATCTACGCGCGTTGCAAAATCGCGGGTTGGAGGGTAGCCGAGGTCATCGTCCGGCACTTCCCGCGCGAAGCCGGGCAGTCGATCCACCGGCCGTTCAAGATGCTCGGCACGATTTTCCGGGTCATCCGCTACCTCTTCGATCTGCGGGCGGAGATTGCGCAGACGGAGCGCCTGCGGCGCCTGGTGGCCAAGGGCAGGGCGGCGAAGTGAGCGGGGGCATCGTCATACTCGGCGCCGGCCCGACGGGGCTCGGCGCGGCCTATCGTCTCCGCGAGCGCGGCGAGGACGGATTCGAGATCTTCGAGCGATCGGGCCAGGTCGGAGGTCTCGCGACGAGCTTCACGGATCCGAAGGGGTGGACCTGGGACGTCTCGGGCCACATCATCTTTTCGGGCTACACGTACTTCAACGAATTCCTCGGCAAGGTTCTTGGGGCGGAAGGCATTCGCTGGATCGACCGCGAGAGCTGGATCAAGTTCGAGGACAAGTACGTCCGCTACCCCTTCCAGAACCATCTCTCCTCGCTGCCCGAGAAGGCGATGCTCGAGTGCCTGATCGGGCTCGTCGAGTCGCAGACGATCGACAAGGACCGTGCCTTCCGCAACTTCGAAGAGTGGGTGCTGGCGAAGTTCGGCTCGGGTGTCGCGAAGCACTTCATGAACCCCTACAACTTGAAGGTCTGGGCGACTCCCCTTTCGGAGATGGGCTACTACTGGATCGCCGAGAGGGTCTCGGTCGTCGACTGGCGCAAGGCCATCGAGACGACCGTCGTCCCGAAATCAACGGACTGGGGGCCGAACGCGAAGTTCGGGTACCCGCTCCATGGGGGGACGCTCGGGCTTTGGAAGGGCGTCCTGCCATTTGTCGGCGATCGTGTGCGGTACCACAAGCGCGCGATCGGTGTGGACGAGGAGAAGCGCGAGATCGAGTTTGCGGACGGGACGACGCGGCGCTACGACCGGCTTCTGACCACGCTTCCGCTCGAGGCCTTCGTGTCGCGCCTGAAGCACGCGCCCGAGGGAGTGCGCGAGGCGTCGAAGAAGCTCCTTTTCAATCGCCTCTTTTCGGTCGGGGTTGGCCTGAAGCGCCCGTCGCCCTCCGACAAGAACTGGATTTACTTCCCGAACCCGAAGACACCTTTCTACCGGATGACGTACCTGTCCAACTACTCGCCCGAAATCGTCCCTGGCGGCGACACGAAGAAGTACTTCTCGATCCTCACGGAGACGTCGTACTCGAAGTTCAAGCCGCTTCCGGAGGGGGACATCGGCAAGGCTGTCGTGGAAGGGCTCGTCGCCGAGGGGATCCTGCAACCTTCGGACCTGCCGCGGATCGAGACCGTGTTCCTGATCCACGCCGGCCACTCGTACCCGATCCCCTCGATCGGCCGCAACGCCGCGCTCGAGACGATCCACGCCTATCTCGAGCCCCGCGGCATCTCCTCCCGCGGCCGCTTCGGGTCCTGGAAGTACGAGATCGGCAACCAGGACCACTCTCTCATGCAGGGTGTCGAGCTCGTGGACCGGTGGATCGATGGAAGCGAGGAGAGGGTCTTTCGGAGCTGAGGCGAGGCGGCTCGCATTGTCGCCTTCGCAGAGCCGAGATGGGCTTTGATAAAGTGTTTTGGCAGGGGCGCTTGGGTGTCACTCCCCCCCGGGGCAGGGTCGTTGGTCGTTCCGGGGCCATGACGACTTGCGCTCGCGGGTTGCTCCCAGCGGCGGCATGACAGAACGCTCCCGCATCGATCCTCGGCAGCTGCGGCGCATCATCCTCGAGCGCTCGCACGCGGCCCATGTCGGGCACATCGGGTCGGCGCTCTCCGTCGCGGACATCCTCGCAGCGCTCTACGGGGGAGTCCTGCGCGTGGACGATCCCGCGAACCCCGAGCGGGACCGGTTCGTGCTCTCCAAGGGGCACTCGGCGCTTGCCCTCTACGCCGCGCTCTTTGTGCGAGGCTGGCTCTCACAGCAGGAGCTCGAGTCCTTCTGCGGCGAGGGCACATTGCTGGGCGTCCATCCCGACCATCACCTGCGCGGCGTGGACTTCTCGACGGGCTCGCTCGGGCACGGCCTGTCGCTCGGCGCGGGCGCGGCGCTGGCGGCACGGCTCGATCGATCGGCGCGCCGCGTATTCGTTCTCGTCAGCGACGCCGAATGCAACGAGGGCGCGCTCTGGGAGGCGGCGCAGTTTGCCGCGCACCACCGGCTCTCGCAGCTCGTCGCCATCGTCGACGCGAACGGTCAGCAGGCCCTCGGATACACGCGCGACGTGCTCGACCTCGAGCCCATGGCGGAGCGCTGGCGCGCGTTCCGGTGGGACGTACACGAGGTAGACGGCCACGAAGGAGAGACACTGGCGCGGACGATCGACGGGCTCGCGATGTCCTCGGGGCCGCCGCACGTCCTCATCGCACGAACCGTCTTCGGCAAGGGGGTCTCGTTCATGGAGAGCCGAATCAAGTGGCACTATTGGCCGATGTCCGACGCCGAATACGCGCAGGCGCTCGCCGAGGTGGGGCCGGCATGAGGGGCGCCTTCATCCGCACCCTGACGGAACTCGCCCGCGAATCACCGAAGGTCCTTCTCATGACGGGAGACCTCGGCTACATGGCGGTGGAGCCCTTCGCGGACGCGTTTCCGGACCGTTTCTTCAACGTCGGAGTGGCCGAGCAGAACATGATCGGGATGGCGACGGGTCTTGCCGAGGCGGGATACGTACCCTTTGCGTACTCGATCGCGCCGTTTGCCTGCCTGCGCCCCTTCGAGTTCCTGCGCAACGGGCCGATTCACCACGGGCTGTCCGTGCGGGTGGCCGGCGTGGGGGGCGGATTCGAGTACGGGCCGGCCGGGCCGACGCATCACGGGCTCGAGGACGTCGGGGTGCTGAGAACGCAGCCGGGACTCACGCTCATCGCCCCGGCCGATCACCAGCAGACCGCCACCGCGATCCGCGCGACGTGGACCGGGCCCGGACCCGTCTTCTACCGGCTCGGCAAGGACGACAAGACGGTCGTTCCGGGGCTGGACGGGCGCTTCGAGATTGGCCGCGCTCAGACGGTGCGCGAGGGCGGGGACCTGCTGATCGTCGCGATGGGAAGCGTGTCCGTCGAGGCAGCGCGTGCGGCCGCACTTTTGGAAGCGGATGGGATTCACGCGACCGTCCTGATCGTCGCGAGCATCAGCCCCGCGCCGCACGAAGATCTCGCCCGGGCCCTGTCGCGCTTTTCGCTCGCCGTCACGGTCGAGGCGCATTCGATCGTCGGAGGCGTCGGCTCGCTGGTGTCCGAAGTGGCCGCCGGCCTCGGCATCGGCTGCCGCGTCGTGCGATGCGGGGTGCGGACGCCTCCCGACGGCCTCACGGGCAGCCAGGAGTTTCATCACCGCGTCCACGGCCTGACGGCCGGCGCGATCGCTGCGACCGCGCGGGGAGAGCTCGCGCGGACGCGAATGTGAAGGGCGCGTTGATTTCGATCGTCCTGCCGGTTCGCAACCAGGCCGATCACATCGGCCCGATCCTCGAAGAGTACGAGAGGGTGCTCGACCGGCTCGAGAGCCCGTACGAGATGCTCCTCGTCGTGAACGCGAGCGGCGACACCACCGCCAGGGTCTGCCGGGATCTGGCGGTGGCGAAACCCTCGCGCCGTGTCCTGGAGTCGGACCGAGGAGGCTGGGGCCTCGCGGTCAAGCTCGGCCTCGCCGCCGCGAAGGGCGACCTGCTCTGCTACACGAACAGCGCACGGACGCGGGCGGAGGACCTCTCGCTCCTCCTGCTTTACGCACGGGCATACCCGAATACCGTCGTCAAGGCGAACCGCAAGATCCGCGACAGTTTCCTGCGGCGCCTGGGCTCCCTCATCTACAACCTCGAGTGCCGCGCGCTCTTCGATCTCTCGAATTGGGACATCAACGGCACGCCGAAAGTCTTCCCGCGACAGTTCGAGAGGCTGCTCGCGCTCGAGCGGGACGACGATCTGATCGATCTCGAGTTCCATGTCGTTTGTCGACGGGAGGGGTACCCTGTGATCGAAGTGCCCACGCTCTCCGCGCGCCGCCACGGCGGCCGATCGACGACACGCCTGCCGAGCGCCGTTCGGATGTACCTCGGTGCCATTCGTCTTCGAAGCGCGATGCGCGGCGCGGACCGCGGATGACGGCGGCAAAGGCGGGGGCCTCGCGACCGCTGTGGGCGCGTCAGGACAAGACCTGGCGGGATCCGGCGGGAGTCGCGGGGCTCTGGGAGCAGGCGCGCGACGTGGATCCCCGGCTTCTCCGGCATAGCGTGCGCGGCCGGTGGTGGGAGGCGCTCGCCGAGGAGCGCGCGGTCCTCGTCGTGACCCGGGAGTACGAGCATCTCCTGGTGGCGATCTCGGCGCTTCCGGGCGGCCCGGCGATCAGCTACTGGCCCTTTCCCCATCCCTCGGGCCTCGCGTTCGATTCGGCGGCGGGCATTCTCCACGTCGCGAGCACGCGCAGTCCCAACCAGGTTTACGACTTCGCGCCGGCCGTCGGGCTGCTTGCGCGGCTCGATGTCGAGCTCTCCGGTCTCGCAGGCCGGCCTCTCGTCCCGGTGCGCTCACGTTTCCTGCCTGGCTGTCTCTACCTGCACGATCTCGCCATGGTGGGCGGACGGCTCCACGCGTGCGCGGCCGGACAGAACGCGATCGTGAGGTTGCCGAGCGCTGGAGGATTCGAGCGGGTCTGGTGGCCCCGTTGCGTCGAGACTTCCCGTGGCCCCGTCTTCGGGCGCAACCACATCCAGCTCAACTCGATCGCCGCGGGCAGGACGCTCTCCGAGTCGTACTTCACGGCGTCGGCGGAGCGCATGTCGGCGCGGCGTCCCGGACACAGGGACTTTCCCGTGGATCGGCGCGGCGTTCTGTTTTCGGCGGCAACCCGCGAGCCGGTGGTCCGCGGCCTGACGCGGCCCCACTCCGCGCGGTGGCATCGCGGGCGCGTCTGGATCGACGACAGCGGCTACGGCGACCTCGGCTTCGTCGAGGGGGAGCGGTTCGTGACCGCCGCCCGATTGCCTGGCTGGACGCGCGGCCTCGCGTTCCATCGGAGGATCGCCTTCGTCGGGACTTCGCGCATCCTCCCGCGCTTTCGACAATACGCGCCGGGGCTCGACGTCGAGAAGAGTCTCTGCGGGATCCATGCGGTGGATACGCGATCGGGCCGAATCCTCGGGAGCCTGCTCTGGCCCTCGGGAAATCAGATCTTCGCCATCGAAGTCGTGCCGCGGCAGTTCACGTCGGGCTTTCCGATCGCCGCGGGGCGGCCTCGGGCGGTCGGGAAGATCCGGGAATTGTTCTATGCTTTCGAGCCCGGGAAACACGCATGAGCAATGACTTCGAGTTCCTGATGCTCTCGGCGATGTACGAGAACGGAGGCAACACGACGCAGCGCCTCCTCGACGGGCATCCGGAGCTCTTCGTCTATCCGTTCGAGTCGCAGGTCGGGACGCGCCTGGTCTGCGACGGCCTTTCCGCGATGTTCCCGGTCAAGTACCGCTGGCCGGTGTTCGCCCTCGACGCCACGCCGACGCAGGACTACTGGGCGATCCTCGACGAGGAGGGGAAGGTCCGCTCCCGAACGCCGGACGTCAGCAAGTTCCGCCACTATCCCTTCGCGCTGTCGGACGACGAGCGCCTGGCTCTCTACGCGAAGCACATCGCCCGGACCGGGCGGTCCCGGGGCCACAACGTCGCCGCGTTCTATCGGTCGACATTCGAGGCCTGGAAGGACTTTCGCAGGTCGGGCCGGGAGCGGGTCTACGTCGGCTACAGCCCGATCGTCGTCGTGGACGCCGACAAGATCCTGGCGGATCTCCCGCGAGCGCACGTGCTTCACGTCGTCCGCAACCCCTGGTCGGCCTACGCGGACACCAAGAAGCGCCCCGTGCCGATGTCGCTCGAGGCCTACATGCTCGCCTGGGTGGTCAACCAGTACAGTGCGCTGCGCTTCCGGGATCTCGCTCCCGGCCGCGTCCACATCGTCCGGCTCGAGGACTCCCTGCGGGACCCCGTGAAGTCGCTCGGGGCGGTCTGCAAGGCAATCGGAATCGAGCCCGGCGAGACGCTGCGCACGCCGAGCTGGAACGGGAACGCCCTCACCGAGGTGTTTCCGTGGGGAACGATCCGCAGGGCCACGGAGGAAGCGAACCGGGCGACGGCGGGGGAGCTGTCGGCGGCCGAGCGCGATGCCGTGCGGGCTGCCGCCGGGCCGTACGTGGAGACTTTCGACTACAAGGGTTTCCTCGCGTAGAACCGTGAATCGCGTTCTGGTTACCGGAGGCACGGGCTTCGTCGGCGCCAACCTCGCCCGGCGCCTTCTGCGCGACGGGCACGAGGTGTTTCTGCTTGCCCGCGCGGGCTACAAGGCGTGGCGTGTCGACGGAATCCGCCGGGACGTGCGCGTCCTCGCGGGGGATCTCGAAAACCCCGAGGCCGTTTCGCGGGCCGTCGTCGAGGCGCGGCCGGCGTGGGTCTTTCATCTCGCCGCGCACGGCGCCTACCCCTCGGAGACGGATGTCGCGCGGATCGTCGCGGTCAACGTCCTCGGCACGGCGAATCTCATCGCGGCCTGCCGCGGCGTCGACGTGGAGGCCCTCGTCCACGCCGGATCTTCTTCGGAGTACGGCTTTCGCGACGCGGCGGCCCGGGAGACGGATCGTCTCGAGCCCAACAGCCCCTACGCCGTCGCGAAGGCTGCGGCGACGCACCTCTGCCGCCTGGCCGCGCGCGAGCGGGGCCGCCGCATGCCGACCCTGCGGCTCTTCTCGGCCTACGGTCCGTACGAGGAGCCGTCGCGCCTGGTTCCGACGCTCATTCGCGAGGGATTGCGTGGGAGTCTCCCGGTCCTGGTGAATCCGTCGGTCGCGCGCGACTTCGTCTATGTCGACGACGTCGTCGAGGCCTTCGTCGCCGCGGCCGAGCGGTCGAGCCGTGAAGACCCGGGCGCCGTCTACAATCTGGGAACGGGCGTCCAGACGACCGTGCGAGAGGCGGTGGAAGTGGCGCGGCGCATGCTGAAGATCCAGGTCGAGCCGCAGTGGGGAACGATGCCCAACCGCCTCTGGGATACCTCGGTGTGGGTGGCCGACAATCGGAAGATTCGCGCCGAGCTCGGCTGGCAGGCGCGCCACACCTTCGAGGAGGGCTTCCGGAAGACCGTCGAGTGGTTCGGTCGCAATCCGCAGCTCTCCACCGGTTCCGAGCAGCGAACGGGCTAGTTGTCGAAGAGATCGCTCTCTGCGGCGCTCCTTCTGGTAGCGGCAACCGGGCTGGCCGCCGCGACCGCGGTCTGGCTCGGGAGGCTGGGCCGCGTTCCAGAACGCTGGCAGGGTTCTACGCTTCTCTTTCTCGGCGCCTTCGTCCTCGCCGCGGGCGCGGGGGCTCTCGGCAGTGGAGTCGCTATGCGGATGGCGCCCCCAACCCGTGCGCCCGCGCTCGTCGGAGGCACCGCCGGAAGGGTGATTGCCGCAGTCGTCGCCGTCGGCTCTTGCGTCGCCACCTGGATTCTCCAGGGGCGCCCCGATCACCCTCTCCTGGTCCTTCCGATCTGGGCGCTGGCGATGACGGCGACCGTCGCGGCGTTTCCAGGTGCGGCGCGGCAAGGCAGCGGCGCCGGCCAGCACATACAGGGCGGGCTCTGGGCCGCGCTGGGGGCGATCCTGTTGCTCGCGGCCGCGGCCCGGTTGGTTGGTCTCGACCGAGTCGTACCTGTGTTTTCGGGCGACGAAGGCACGATCGCGATGGACGGCAAGGAGCTCCTGGGTCCGGGTCCGCGCTCTGACGTATTCGGCACGGGCTCCAACAGCTCGATGCATCTCGGAATGCTGCCCGCCGGCATCGGACCGAGGCTCTGGAGCTCGCCGATCGGAGGCGCAAGGCTCCTGTACGGTGTCATCGGAACTCTCGCCGTCGCCGCGACGGCCGCGACGGCGGGCCTGCTCGGGGGGTCCTGGGCGGCGATCGCCGCGGCGGCGCTCATAGCATTGTGTCCCCACCACCTGTACTTCAGCCGTTCCGCCCAAAACGTCGTCCTGGACTCTCTCTTCGTAACCGTCGGCGTGCTTTTTCTCCTGGCGGTCCTGCGATCCGGCTCGCCGCGGTACGCGTGCCTCGCCGGCGCGTTTTCGGGTCTCGCGCTGTATGGGTACGGGGGCGGGCGGGTGATGCCGGTCGTCCTCCTGATGTCTCTGCCGGTCCTTTTCTGGCGCTTTCGCGCCACCCGGCGGCGGCAGCTTCTGATCGCACTTGGCCTGGTCGCGGGCTTCCTGGTAGCGGGCGGGCCCAACATCCGGTTCGCGGCGTCGCACTTCGCCGATTGGAACGGACGCTTCAACCAGACGAGCGTATTCGCGCCGGCGTGGCATCGCGAGGAGCTGGCGCTCCGGGGCTCCGAGGCCAGCCTTCTGATCAATCAGTTCCGCATGGGGGTGATCGGCCTGCTCTCCTCGCCTCCCACGATCGAAGACTTCATGGGCCACCCGATGATCGGCCCGCCCGTACTTCCCGCCCTCGGAATCGTCGGGCTCGGTTGGGTTCTCGGTCGGCGGCGCTTCGCCGAGGGGTTCCTCCTTGCGCTGGTGGTGGGTGGCAACCTCGCCGGCGTCGCCCTCACGCTCAGCACGCCGCAGCCGCAGCGGGCCTCGAGCCTGGTGCCGATGCTGGCAATCCTCGGGGGCGCGGCGTTCGCGGGATTTCTGGGGCTCCTGCCCGAACGTGTCGGGAGTGCTCCGGTGCGGCCCGCGCTCGGGGCGCTTCTGGTGGGACTGTTTCTCGCTCGACAGGTCGCGGGCTTTCCGCTCGACTGGGACGCCTACGGGGAAGCCGGCGGCCGTCACGCGGCCCTGTCGCAGAGCATGTCGACGCTCCTGGCGGCCCCGGCGTTTGCCGGGGAGAAGATCTACTTTCACGGGGCGCCCCACATCTACTGGGCTTTTCCATCCATTCCCTATCTGCTTCCGGGGCGGCAGGCCGTGGACGTTCTGGAGCCGCCGACATCCCTTCCTCCGGGCTTGCACATGTGGTCCGAGGAGTATCTGGCCAACGGTCGCAAGTGGGCCAAAGACCTCGGGATCCGGCACGCAATCCGCCTCGCGCACCCGGCCTACCCGGCACAGGAGTTGGGACTCGTCTTTCGCGTTACGGCGGAGCCGGAACCGCCCGCGACGCCGAACGCGGCCCCGGGGGTGCCGGGTCCGGCGTTATGATGGCGCCATCCCGATACGGGTCGTTCGAGGAGTGACGACGTATGCACGCGACGCTTCGAAGCCTGGGAATCGCCTGTTTCGCTTCGGCGCTGGTCCTGTCGGCCGGCTGCGGCAAAGGCAAGGAAGCGGCCACGCCCGCGGGGGCGGAGCCGGCTGCGACCACGGTTGCGGCAGCGCCCGCCACTCCGCCACCGGATGTCCGGGAATCGATCGACCTCGACGGCGCCGCGGTCGATACGGTTCACAGCAAGCTCGACATCGGGCGCGTCCAGGATCTTTTCGATGGCAACGCGGCCACGCTCGTGCGCACAGAGAACGCTCAGACCTTCCTTCTCGACATGACGTTCGGGCAGCCCCGGCGGTTGAAGGGTGTCGCCGTCACGACGGCCACGATGGACGTCGGGCTGAAGGTCTCCTTGAACGGCGCCACTTCGGGGGCCGGCGTCTACACGAAAGAGCTGCGCCAGGGCGGGCCCGATCCGACGCTCTCCCTCGACTTCGGGGGCACACGGGAGGTCCGAGAGATCAGGGTCGAAGTGACGAACCTCAATGGCGGGGACGGGCACGTCCACGTCCGCGAGCTCAAGCTCGAGGCGCCCGGGGGCAAATAGCCGGCCTGCCGCCGGGCGCGCTTCAGCGCACGAAGTCGCCGAGGCTCCAGACGAAGATCCTGCTCGTGTCCCGGTCGGACACCACGACCCGGCCGAACGGATCCAGCATGATGCCGGTCGGGCGCTTCAGACCATCGGCCTTGAAGGAACGTACGAGGGTGCCCGACGCATCGTAGTGGGCGATCCGGCCCTTCCACGAGTCGGTGACGAACACGCCGTCCGCCGGACCGACGGCGATATAGGGCTCGGTGTAGAAGTCTTTCCAGCCGTACACCGGGAACTGGCGGAGGAATTTCCCGTCGGCCTCGAAGACCTGCACGCGATGGTTTCCGGTATCGGCCGCGTAGATGTGGCCGGCGGGATCCGCCGCAAGCCCGACGGGTTCGATGAATTGGCCTGGCTCGGAGCCCGCGCCGCCCCATCGGGCGGTCACGTTTCCGCCGGAGTCGAAGCGCACGATGCGCTTATTTCCGGTGTCGGAAACGTAGATCGAGCCCTGCGAGAAGACGATCGAGCGGGGCCCGAAAAATGCCTTCTCGGGGTCGACCCAGATGCCGTCCGGCTCTCCGCCGCTCTTGAAGCGCACGACGCGGTGGTTCCAGGTATCCGCCACGTAGATCTCGCCCTCGGGCCCGATCGCCACGCCGCAGGGCTCGTTGAGCTGTCCCTCGGCGCTGCCCTTGCTGCCGATCGAGCGCAGAAAGGCGCCGTTGCCGTCGAAGATGTCGATGCGGCTGTTTTTCGTGTCGGCGACCGCGATGTTCCCGCGCGCATCGGCCGCCACACCGCGCGGTTCGGCGAGCTGGCCCGGCCCCGCTCCCGGACCGCCGAAGATGCGGGGCGCCGGCAGCTCCGTGCCGTCGGCCGGATAGTCCTTCGAGGACGTGTCCAGGACCGTGAGCTCGAGAGGTTCGAGGATTCCGGTGCCGCCGAGGTCCTTGCGCACGTAGAAGGTGGCGTCCTGGGATCCGATCGGGCTCCAGATCTCGTGGAACAGCCAGAAGCGCAGGGCGTCCTTCAGGCTGGGCCGAGTGACGTTCCCATCCGTCTTCGGCTCGGGAAACCACCACGCACGGATCGGGACCCGTTTGGCGTCGTATTTCGAGGCGAGCTGCTTCTCGAGCGCCCCCTCCTGGTCCCAGTCCGCCACGATCACGGGAGTCGAGGCCTGCTCGATGCGGGACGCCCAGGTGGTTTGGACGTCGCGCAGGTACCAGGTCAGGGGCCAGGCCGCCTCGCCGGCGACGGTGATGACCGGCTGGCCCGGAGCGACGCGGGCCTTCGCCTTATCCACCGACGCGAGCGCCCGGACGAGGTCCCGGGAAGTCTGCACGTAGGCGAGCATCTCGGCGTGGTGCGGTTCCTTCTCGAGGTCGTGGGCTCCGTAGCGGAAGCACGCGAGGTACGTGCCGCTCGCATTGACGACGAGCAGTATTCCGGTTGCTCCGAGCAGGAGTCGGGCGGAGCGCCGCGATCGCTCCTCCCACAGCCGCGCAACGCCGAGCGAGGCGAGAATGGTGAGCGGGAGCAGGGGATGGACCGTCAGCCAGGGCACTTTTTCGCGCGCCCACGAGTAGATGGCGAGCGAGCCTGCGGCCCAGAACGCGACGAACTGGAGAAATGGCGGGAGGGAAGACTCGGGCGGCGGCTTCAGGACCCGCAGGGCCACGTACGCGGCGACCACGCCGATGACGGCCAGCCACACGATTCCGTGGCCGGCGAGGACTGGAGCGAACCGGCTCGCCCCCAGGTAGAGCACCCCCGCGGGAACCCCGACCAGGAGCAGTCGCAGGAAGGGGTCGCCCTTCCAGTCGCGCCAGCGAAACGCGCAGGCCGCGGCCAGCAGGATTGCCGTGTCGTAGTAGACGAGCTGGGGGAAGTAGTAGTACCAGGGACCGGGGATTCGCGCGATCGAGTGCTGGCCCATCCAGTATTTCACGGCCTTGGGGATGGCGAGCCAGTCGCCGGGGTACTTGCCGAAGGCCGTGTACATCGTGGCCCAGATGACGAGAAACAGGATTCCGGCCGAAAGGATTGGTGTCAGGCGCTCGAGCGACCAGCCGATCGCCTTGCGGGCGGCCGCGGCGGGGCCGGGTCCCGAAGCGGAGCCGGACGTGCGCACGAGGCACCAGAGCCCGTACACGACGAAGAGGACGCCCGTCATGTAGGCGTTCTCCTTGGTTGTTCCGGCCAGGGCGAACGCCGCCGCGGCCGCGGACAGCCACCGGGCCCGGTCCGTCTCGAGAAACCGCTGAAAGGCGAGGATCGTCGCGAGCGTGAAGACGAGGGAGTAGAGGTCCTCCCGAATGAAGCGCGAGAAGTAGGTAAAGTGCGCGGACGTGAGGACCAGGACCGCGTAGACGCCGGCCGCGGTCTTTCCGATCTCGCGCCGCAAGGGCCAGGCGAATCCGATCAGGATGAGGCCGAAGATCGCGGGCATCAGGCGGGCCGTGAAGTCGGAGGCTCCGAAGAGCGTGTAGACGAGCGCGTTGACGTAATACAGGAAGGGGCCGTGATACGCGGGGTCGTACCTCCAGTCGCCGCCACGGGACAGCGTCCAGGACTGAAAGGCATGGATGGACTCGTCGTGGTGGAGCGGCCGCTCGCCGAGCGCCCAGAAGCGCGTGGCGACCGCGGCCAGGCCGAGGAGACCGAGAAGCAGGGCGGCCCGGCCTGAGATCCGGGGTCGCCCGGGTTGCGCCGCGAGCCCGGCGTCGTTCACGGTGTCCTCCTGTTGGTCAGCGCAATTCGCGAGACCGAAGCGTCGCCCGAATTGATCACGTACAGAATACGGTCTTTCGTATTGATCGCGACACCCGTGGGGTCGTCGAACTTGCGCCCGGTCTCGTCCCCCGTGAAACGCCGGAGGATCCGGCCTGCGGGATCGAGCGCGAGGACCGCGCCCGACCGAGGGTCGGACGCGTAGAGGGTGCCGTCGGCGTCGACGGCGAGTTGGGGCTCGCCTTCCCCCCAGCCCGGAAACGCGAATTCACCCCGGAACTGGCCATCCGGCCCGAGGATCTGCACGCGGCGGTTCCCGGTGTCGGCCACGTAAATCGCCCCCGAGGGCGCGGCGGCGATGCCGACGGGGTTCGAAAACTCGAGCGTGCCGTTTCCCTTCTTTCCGACGACGACGCGGTCCTGGAGGAGAGCGTCGAACGAGACGACGCGGTGATTCCCCGTGTCGGTGGCCCACACGCGGCCGTCCGGAGCGATGGCGACGCCGCGCGGCCCATACAGCTCGCCCGCCGACGCCCTCAGGACTCCTGCGAGCGTGTAGGCCTGGAGCCGCCCGTTCCAGGTGTCGGCCACGTACAACGCGTCGCCGGCGATCGCGACGCCGCACAGCTCCCGGAGTCCGTACTCGCCACTGCCGCGGCCGCCCCAGCCGCCGAGGAATCCGCCCTTCCCGTCGAAGACGCGCAGCCGCGAATGCCCGAAGTCCGCGATCCACACGCGGCCGAGGCCGTCCACCGCCGCGCCGCGAGGCTCCTTCAGGTTGGCGAAGGCAGGAGCGGCTCCATCCGGCGTCTCCCGAATGGACGGGCGTTCCTCGGGCTCGTCCTGCGACGCCGCGACCGACCCCGGGGGCGCTTCCGGCAGCTCTTCCCTGGCAGGCACCAGCACGTCCTGCGACGGGCCGCCGGCCACGCGGTAGATCTGCGTCTCCGGATTCTCGTAGACCAGCTCGAAAAGGCTCTTGTCCGTTCGGAATTTCGAGAGGCCGGCCGCGGGATACGTCCTGCGCTCGAGCCAGCCGACGTAGACGTAGCCGACCCGGTAGCGGGCGAGCATCGCCGCGATCCGCGGCGAGTCCGGGGTCGAGTACATCGCGCGGACCGCTTGCCGTCGCGTCTCGATCTCCGACTCGGGATTGCCGCGTTGCTTGACGTGGTAGTCCCAGCCGAGGACTGTGGGCAAGCCCGTCAGCATCGCGATGCGGCTGAAATCCTGGTAGGAAGGCCCCTGCGCCTCGAGCAGGACCGGCGTCCCCGGAATGTTCCGCCGCAGCCACAGCACGGCCCGATACTCGCCGGGATGCATCGTTTCGAGGTACCGCAGGCCGTCGAGCGATGGTCCCGAATATGGCGCGAAGTGGCGACTGACGGCGGCACGCCCGGCCGTCACGCTCGTGAAGAGCGCCGCCAGAAGCAGCGCTGCGAGGCCCGCGCGGGCCGGAAGGCTCCATTGGTCGATCGTCCCGCGTCGGTCGCGGCGACGGAAGACGAGGACCGAAGTGGCGATCGCGAAGAGCAGCCAGGCTTCGAGGTAGAGCTTGAAGAACGTGTTCATCCGGTCGTAGATGTACAGGCGCTGGCAGAAGAGCACGAGAAAACACGCGGTCGCGAGCAACCCGATCGCCAGTCGGTCCTCTTTCTCGTCGAGCGCGAGAAAGGCGGCGAGAAAGAGCAGAACGCCGCTCGCGAAGAACGGGTCCGGCCGCAGCAGCGCGAGAGCTGCGAGCCCCGCGGTCGCGAGCGTGACGATGATCCAACGCGCCGGGCGCGCAACGCCGCGGTTGCCGAGCCCACGCGAAAGGCTCGCCAGCCACCAGCCGAACCCGAGAAAGAGAAAGAGGCCGAACACGGTGACCTGGTCCGGCCCGGAAGCCGAGGCTTCGAGGTTCCTGGCGATCGCCGGCGCGCCGCCGATGCGCACCCACAGCGGCCGCGCGAGCAGGTACGCCGTGCCGCACGAGGTGGCCATGGCCGCCCCCGCCCTCCCCAGTGCAGGCAGCGATGGGCGCCCGGCCATGAGGGCCGCGGTGAAGGGGACGAGCACGAGGAGGCCCGCGAGCAGCGGCACGTCCCAGGCGTTCGTCAGGGCCTGGGCCGCCGCGAGAAAGCCGAGCAGCGCCGCGCCGGCCAGGCGCCGTCTCCACGGGGCCGGAGGGGTTCCGTGCAGGCGAAGCAGGTGCAGTGCGGCCGCGACGAAAAGCAGGAAGACCGGGATGGCCAGCACGTGTGCGTGCAGGTCGGCGAAGACGAGGCTCCAGAACGGATACTCGTTGATCGTGTCTTTGATGACTCGCGAGGTTGCCCAGAAATAGTCCCAGTCGAGCGCGCGCTTGTGCAGGAGCCCTTCGCGCAATCCGGCCAGGTTACCGAGCAGAAGGGTGAGCGAGGCGCCCGCGATCCCGGCCCGGAGCCTCTCGCCCCAGTTGCGCGCAAGCGAGAACGCGCCCTGGAGGATCGTTCCGCCGAGCAGTCCGAAGGCCAGGTTGAACGTGAAGCGGGTCGAGAGGTTCGTCACGAACGTGAGGAGCACCACCATCTCCTGGCCAAACGTGTAGTAGCCGAGCGGCGCCCCGGCGAGCCACGGGTCGGAGGGCGGAAGGGATTTCGTGCGGACGAGGATGTTCAGGATCGAGAAGTCCATCGGCTTCTCTCCCCAGTAGATCTCGGGGTTGAGGGCCCGGATCCCGAGAAAGAGGAGGAAGCCGAACGCGAAGACGGCTTCGCCCACGACGAGGGTCCGGCGGTTCTCGCGCAGGAAACGGAAGAAATCGTGACGGTCGCGCATGAGGACGTGCAGGGACGCGAGGGCGAGCAACCCGAGGCAGGAAAAGGCGATGCCGCGGCCGTTTGACGCGATGCGGAGGGTCACGGAGAGAGTCATCAGGTATGTAGCGACCACCAGGCCCAGCACCCGGGCGAATCCTGCCCCGCGATCCTGCAGGAGGGGGAAGGCGGCCCAGCACAGCGGCAGGGCGAGAAGGCCGACCAGAGCGAGCGCGGCGTACCATACGATCGCGGCCGCGATCGAGCTCGAGGCTCCGGGCTCGACCGACGCCGTCCTCTCCACCGCCGCGCGCCGATCCGGGCGGATGGGATCGCCGACCCTTCGCAGCGACCGCGGCCACTTCTCCCAGTCGTAAATCGTCGGCGGGGTCTGCGGGACCGCCGCGAGCAGCAGCGCCTTCGCGGACTGCGGCGAAAACCGAGCCGTCTTCCGGAAGAGCAGAACGCGGGGATGGTCGTAGACCGTGAACTGCTCTTCGGCGCTGTCGTCGGGAAAGCGCAGGGGCCCGAGCCGCGGATAGGACGTGAAGTCCGCCGCGCGCTCGAAGCCGAGGCTTCCGTCGAAGAGCGCGCGGTAGTACGCGATCGACATGGGGAAGACGGCCGGCACGCGCGTCACGTTCAGGTACACGCGTCCCGAGGTGACCGCAATCCAGTCGGAGGCCTGGAGCGCCTTGACGACGACCGCGGCCTTGTCGGCCGAGTCGGGGTCGAAGAGCGGCATCGAGGCCCCCGCGTACCGGCCGGGGTCGTAGCCCGGGATGGGCATGGGGAGCCCGTCGTCCCAGGACTCGTTGGCGAAGGCGTTGCCGGGCGGCACGTGCGTGTAGATCCAGCGGGTGGCTTCGACGCGCGTCTGGGTGCGGCGATAGATCGACGTGAACGCGACTGCCCAGAGAACGGTGCCCCCGAGAACGAGGACGGCCGCAGAACGCGCCAGGCGGGGCAGCCGGGAACGCGTGAGCAATGTCGAGAAGAGGAGGCCGGTGAGAACGGCGAGCGCCGGGTAGGCCGGGTAGAAGTAGCGAATGGACTTGACGAGGGTCAGGCCGTGGTAGGCGAAGACAAACAGGCAGTACGCGACGAGCGGCGCGATGTCGAAGGCTCTGCGCCGGACGATCGCGGCCACCGCCCACGCGACCGCGAACAGGGCAGCGACGCCGAAGAAGACCCCCGCTCCCCAGAGCACGAAATTCTCGACCGGGAAGAGGATCGTGCGACCGGCCCACTGGAGCGAGGGAGGGAAGCCGGCCACCGTGCTCGACAGGGCGCGCAGCCGGTTGAGGTCATCGATCCATCGTGAATCGAGATGGAAGGAGAACGGGCTCGGACCGCGAAACACGTGGGGCAGAAATACGCGGACCGACACGAGCGCGCCCGCCAGGATGGCTCCGAGCCGCGGTATTGCGCGAACGAGCCCCGACAGGATCGATCGGGGATGAATCGCGGCACCGACGAGAAGCGCGACACCCACCGGAAGCAGCAGCGCGAGGGCCGTGACCTTGCAAGCGACCGCCAGCCCCAGGGCCAGACCGGTCAGGAGATTCCCGGCCCACCCGGAACGGTTCTGCGCGATCCGCACTGCACCGTAGAGCGTGGCAGCCGTGAATGTCGTGAGGAAGGTGTCCACGGCCCAGAAGTGCGAGAGCTGGATGCCGAGGACGCAAAACGCCGAAAGGCCGGCCGCAAAGAGCGCGGCGCGCCGGTGCGCGAGGCGCCGCGTGATCCGGTAGACGAGCCAGACCGTGACGAGATCGAATAGGCCGGAAAGAGCTCGCCCGATCAGGTAGGTGCCGTCGTAGCCCCGGCGTCCGAAGGTCGGGGCGATCGCCTTGGCCAGGAGCATGGGAAGGGTCCCGTACACGAAGGAGGCCTCGCCCCTGTTGTAGGGATTGAGGCTGGACCGGGAGGAATCGAAGTACTCGGCCGTGCTCTTCGGGAACGCGAGCCTTTCTTCGACCATCGAGATGAAGCGTTCGTCCGGGTGCAGGTGATGCCCGTCGTCCCAGTTGATGCCCTGGAACCGAAGAACTCCACCGAAGGCGAGCAACCCGAGGAGGATCGCGCGGGCGCGACCGCGAGACATGCGCAGCGGCATGAAAGCTAGCCCGTCGCTACGGCAATGCCCTTGCGGGCGTTGGGCTCGCGCTCAGTGGCAGGGCGACCGAATCGGACTTCGGGGTGACTTCTCGTGAGCCAGGCGCTGCGAACCCGTGAATCCCCTCGGTCCGGAATGCCCGTACCGACCGGGCCGCGATCGACCTTGCCAAACGCTCGGACCGCATTCGACCCGATGAGGCCGACGCCGACGGTGATCAGAAAACGCATTGGCTCTCCTCTGTGGCTCGGTCTAAGCCATTCATTCTACAGGAGGATCAGCTTGTGGCGCCGAGACGGAAGCGATGCGGTGGTCGGCCTCGAAATCGTGGACTGACCGGGGCGACTCCGCCAGGCTCCGAATCCGTTGTCCGTCAGGGTGAGGCAGGTCGCTGGCGCGAAACCGCCGGGACCGCCAGGATCAGGGTCCCTTCCCGTCAGGGAGCTTGAGCCTGGCGATGGAACTGTTTCCCGAGTTCACGACGTAGAGAACACGTCTCTTTCGGTCGAGCGCGACGCCCGTCGGTTGGGAGAAGGGCCGTCCCGAATCGTCGCGGTCGTATCGGCGCACGATGTGTCCGTCGGGCGCGAGCTCGAGAAGGCCGTTGCCGGATGGCTCGGTCGCGTAGAGCGTGCCGTCGTCGTCGACCTCCACGTGGGGCTCGTCGGTCGACTTCCAGTCCTCGACCGGTGCGGCGCGACGGAAGGCTCCATCGGGCGAAAGGACCTGGATGCGCCGATTGCCCGTGTCGCAGACGTAGATCGCCCCGTCCGGGCCCGCCGCGATGCCGACGGGTGAATCGAACTGGCCGGGCTGCGGTCCCTTGCTCCCCACGACTCGCGGGCCACTGAGGTGGGTGTCGTAAACGACGAGTCGGTGATTCCCTGTGTCGGCGACCCAAATGGAGCCGTCCGGCGAAGCCGCGACGCCACGCGGTCCGTACAGGTCGTGGGCGACGGCCTTCCATGCGCCGGCCAGTGTGAAGCCGAGGACGCGGCCGTTCCAGGTATCCGCCACGTAAAGGTCGTTGCCGCGGATGGCGACGCCGCAGAGCTCACGCAGCTGGTAGTCTCCGTCGCCGCGTCCGCCCCAGCCCCCGAGGTACCCGCCGTCGGCGTCGTAAAGGCGCAGGCGCGAGTGGCCGAAGTCGGCGACCCAGAGCCGGCCCTGCCCGTCGACGGCGGCGTCCCGGGGCTCCTTCAGCCCCGAGAAGGGAGGCCGCCCTGGCGCGGGAGTGTCGGAAAGAACGGGCGATCCCTCCGGCTCGAGCGCTTCCGCGGCCTGACCTGTGGCGACCGTCGGCGCAGGCGGCGACGACACGATTTCCGGGCCGGTCGGCGTGTCCTCGACGCGCGTCGAGGCCCCCCGGGGCGGCTCGACGGGAGGCGACACCGATCTCTGCGAGCGAGGCAGCTTTTCCCAGTCCCAGATGGTGGGCGGTGTCCGGGGGAGCGCAGCCAGCAGGAGCTTGCGCGCGCGCTCTTCCGAGTAGGCGGGCGACTTGCGGAAGAGCAGCACCCGCGGATGGTCGTAGACGGTGAACTGCTCCTCCGCCCCATCGTCGGGGATGCGGAGGGCGCCGAGCGAGGGGTACGATACGAAGTCGGCGGCGAGGTCGAAGCCGAGGCGACCGTCGAAGAGCGCGCGGTAGTAGGCCGTCGTCATGGGATAGACCGACGGAAGCCGTGTGATGTTGCGGTAGACGCGGCCGGATGTCACGGCGATCCAGTCCGATCCGCCGAGAGTCTTGAGGATCTGCTCGACCTTCTCCCGGTTGTCCGGGCCCCAGAGCTCGAGCATGGGCCCCGTGTATTGCATGTTGTCGTGGCCCGGCAGGGGGAAGGGGAGACCGTCGTCCCACGACTCGTTGGCGATCCGGGACCCCGGGGCAACGTGGTCGTAGATCCACCGCGACGCCTCCACCCGTGTATGGGGGCGAGAGTAGATCGCCGAGAACGCCAGAGCCCACACGACAGTCCCGGCGAGCACGAGGGCCGGGGCAAAGCGCAGCCACCGCTTGCCGGGCTGCTCCGCGGCGCGTCGCGCGAGCTCGGCCGTGCCGAGGGCCGCCAGCACCGCCATCGCGGGGTACGCAGGGTAAAAGTACCGCATCGTCTTGACCATCGAGAGGCCGTGATAGAGGAAGACGAAAAGCGTGTGGAGGGCGAGCGGCAGGAGCGCGAGGCGCCGCGAAGTCCAGGAAACGATCAGGGCCCATGCGAGCGAGGCGAGCGCCGCAATCCCGAAGACGAGGCCGACGCCCTGCAGGATGAAGTTTCGGATCGGGAACCAGAGCGAGCGTCCCGCCCACTGGAGGCTCGGCGGAAATCCGGCGACCGTCCGGCTCAGGTTCGCGAGGCCCTTCAAATCGTTGACCCAGCGCGGGTCGAGCCGGAACGAAAACGGGCTCGGCCCGGCGAAGGCCGTCGGAAACGCCACGCGGACGGCGGCGGCGGTGGCGGCGATCACGACGAGGAGACGCAGCGCCGCGGACAGAAGCCAGATCCCGCGCGAGCGCGCCCCGGGCTTGAGCGACGGCAGATCCCGAACCAGGATCCCGACGCCGACCGGCAGGAAGAGCGCGAGGGCTGTGATCTTGCACGCCGCGGCCAGGCCGATGCAGATCCCGATGGCGGCGTCCTCCACCCACCCGGCGCGGCGCTGCGCCATCCGCACGGAGCCGAGCAGCACCCCCGCGGTGAAAGTCGTGAGGAAGGTATCGACCGTCCAGAAGTGGGACAACTGGATCGCGAAGGCCGAAGAGGCGAATAACGCCGCGGCCAGCAGCGCCGTTCGGCGGCCGGCAAATCGCCGCGCGATGCGATAGACGAGAAGGATCGTCAGCAGATCGAACGCCGTCGAGAGCGCCCGCCCGACGAGATAGGTGCCGTCGTAGCCCGAGGAGCCCGAGAGCTTGCCGGCTGCCCGGGCGAGCACCATGGGCAGAGTGCCGTAGACGAAAGAGCCGAATCCCTTGTTGTAGGGGTTCAGGGGCGAGCGGGCGGAGTCGAAGTACTCGGCGGGGCCGCGTGGAAAGGCTAGCTTCTCCTCCACCATCGAGATGAATCGTTCGTCCGGGTGAAGGTGGTGGCCCTGGTCCCAGCGCAAACCGTGCAAACGGAGGATCGCTCCGGCGACGATGATCAGGACGAGCCACAGGCGGGCTCTCTGGCGATTCATGCGCGCGGGTCGTCGGGTCTGGGGATCGTCGTCCTCAGGGTTGAGAAGCAGCCATTTTGTCGCGGCCGCGGCCGTTCAGGCGCGCCTGGCCTTCACGCTCAGGATGACGGTCGTCTTGCCCTCGTCGGAGACGGGATCGTTGCGCGCGTCGATCGCGCGAAAGATGCGCCTCCCGAGCTCGAGAGGGTTCCAGGCGGGCGCCGCCGGCCGGTCGTACCGGAACCGGTCCTCCTCCGAGAGCAGGCCCGACTGCACCAACCGCATCCCGAGGCCGTAGACGAGATTGTGGGCGAAGGGGAAGCAGGAGTGAACGTGCTGGCGCGACTCGACGACCTCCAGCCCGCACCGCTCGACCAGACCGAGCAGCTGTGCCCGGCCGTAGAGCCGGAGATGGTTCGTCCAGAGGCCGCCGAAGAAGCCTTCGCGGATCGGCGCGCGGCCGAATCGCTCCCGGAGCCAGTTGACCGGATCCCAGAGCGGCGGGTAATCGCGGTGGGGAACCGTGATCGCGATCAGGCCGCCCGGCCGGGTGACCCGCCGCACTTCCGAGAGCGCCGCGGCGTCGTCGGGAACGTGCTCCAGCACCTCGGACAGCACGACCTTGTCGAAGAAACCGTCGGCGTAGGGCAGGGCGAGGATGTCGGCCGCCGCAACCGAGACGTCCGGGCGCGTCTCGCGCCGCGCCACGCGAAGGCGCGGAACGTCGCTGTCGGTGGCCGCCAGCCGGCAGTCGTGAAGCTCCCGGATCACGTGCGTGAACCAGCCCAGGCCGCACCCGCAATCGAGAACGCGTTCGCCGCGTTCGATCGCGAGGTACTCGAGGACGACGTGCATTCGGCGTGCCGCGGCCATGTCCGCCTCGTTGCCGAGCATGCGCTCGAGGCGGGGGTCGCAAGAGGACATCAGGCCGCCGCGGCTCTCGACCGCGCGGTCAGCCGGACGAAGAGACTCTCGTACTCCGAGACGCTTTTCTCGCGATCGAACACGCGCCGGATCTCGGAGGGCGGCCGCACGAAGCGCTCGCGGGCCCTCAGCACCTCGACGATCCCGCGGGCGAGGCCTTCCGGGTCGTGCGGTGGAACGAGCAGCCCCATGCCCGTGACCCGCACGACCTCGCGGGCGCCCGGGATGTCGGTCGTCACGAGCGGAGTTCCCGCAAGAAGCGCCTCGACCTGCGTGCTCGGGAAGCAGTCGGTGCGACTGGAGACGGTGAAGACGTCGCAGAGCGAATAGAAGTCCGCCAACTTCTGCGGGTCGCTCAGGAGGCCCAGGAACGCGACGCTCTCACGCACCGGCGCGAGCAGGGGCTGGCACCTCCGAAAAAAGTCCTCGTAGAAGATGTTCGGCTCTCCCGCGTAGAGGAATCGGGCCTTCGGGATCTGCTGGAGGACGGCCGGAATCGCGCGCAAGAGGTAATCGAAGCCTTTCTCCTCGACCCAGCGTCCCGCGAACCCGACCAGAGGACGCCCCTCGAGGCGAAGCTCCCGGCGCCAGGCCTCGACCGACGCGCGGTCCGGAGCCGGGAGGTCGGACGGCGGGTAGATGGCGTCGAGCTTCGCGAGGAAAGGCGACAGGAACGGAGAGTGGCGCCCGTAATCCGCGCTGTGCACGGTGATCCACGTCGACATACGCAACGCCTGTGTCATGAGAGTCGTCACGCTGGTCTCGACCACGCGGTTGAAGGCGCCGGCGGGCATCACGAGGTCGCCATGATGCGTGAAGACGACGGGTCGCCGAAGCAGGCGGCCGTACAGGGCGACGAGCGGCGCCTCGAGCAGGGGCGTGTGCATCTGCACGAGATCTGCCGATCGCATCTCCCGCCACAGCGCGGCCGGGAATCCCGGCATCAGAACGCCGCGCGAGAGCCTCGCCGCGACGGGAAGCCGCACGATGCGCACGCCCCGCAGCCGCTCCTCGCGCGCAAGCTGCTGCTCGTGCCGGGAGGTCAGGACCGTGACCTCGTGCCCGCGCGCCGCGAGTCCTTCGGCCAGGCGCCTGGCGTAGGCCGTCAAGCCTGTCCAGTGCGGGTGGTAGTAAGTCAGAACCATGAGAATGTTCATGGCGTCTTCGCGACGGCGACGGCGTAAACCGTCGTGTTGCCCGAGCGGAATACCGGGGCGAGGAACGGGAAGTCGCCGACCGAATCGGCGCCGGGATAGACCTGGCGCTCCATGTCCCCGACGACGACGTGGGTGACTCGGTACTTCTGGATGGTGTCCCACCCGACGCGCGGATCCCGGCTGGTGTAGAAGCGCTTGATCTGTTCGAGCCGTCGGCCGACCTCGGGGTCGTTGCCGCGCCAGAGGCCCTCGTGGTTCCCCCAGCCGAGCACGGTCGGCACACCCGTGTGCGACGCGATGCGCGCAAACTCCGAATAGGGGTCGCCCGAGGCCTCGAGAACGACGGATCCACGGGGAGCATGCTGGATCATCCAGTCCACGGCCGCGGCATCTCCGGCGTTGCGGCGCGCGAGCGGCCCGCGCGCATCGAGCGACAGTGGCCCGTCCTTCTGGCGCAGGCGCGATGCCGCGGCGTTGATCGGCCACATCAGGGCGAGCACCGCGCAAAAGGTCAGCAGGGCCCGCAACGCCGGCTGCCGGCGCCGGCCCGGTTGCCACGCGCGCCCCGCGAAGACCGCGGCGGAGACGGCAACGAGCGGCCACGCCTGATGGTAGAACTTGAAGATCGTATTCATGCGCTGCAGGTCGGTTCCGTAGCTGTCCGGGAAGTACACGAGCTCGCAGCCGCCGATCATCCCGAGGCCGAGAAGGAGCAGGAACGCCGCGAACACGCCCGCGGCGTCTCCCTCCGGCGCCCGGAGGCTCCGCCATGCCGAGCGGGCGGTGAGCAGCGCGAGCAAGAGCACGATCGCCATCGCGGGCATGTGCAGGAGCAGACCCGCCGCGAGCGAGGCCGCCGTGGCGAGGGCCAGTGCGAAGTCACGGCGGCGGCGGTGCGATTCGTCCGACACGTCGCCGCGCGGCCAGAGGCCTGCGGCACAGACCGCGAACAGAATTCCCCAGACGCCGAGAAACTCGAGGAGGCCGGAGAACATCGTCGTGCGGCCGAGGCCCTTGTTCTCGAGCTGGAACGACGCGGTGTAAGGATAGAAGAGAAGCAGGGAGACGAGCAGGGCGGCCAGGCCCCGGATGGCTCCGCCGGCGGCCTGGCGTGGCCCCGGTACGCGTTCGCCGGCCGTGGCCGAGAAAGTTCCGCAGACCACGAGGAGGATCGCCATGGCCGGCATGTTCCAGAGGCTCGCCGCCCGCGCCGTTCCCGCGACGAGTGCGACGAGGACGGCGCAGGCGGAGCGGCGCCAGAGGCTCTGCGGCTCGCGCCCCATCTCGAGCCAGCGATGCGCGAGCACGAATGCCGCGAGGAAGAAGGGGAAGGCGAGCAGGTGCGGATGCAGGTCCGCGTGGAAGAACGTGAAGAAAGGGAATTCGTTGATCGTCTTGAAATTCTCGGGGCCGATGACGCGCGAGGCGCGCCAGTAGTCGAAGTCCCGGGCGAAGGGGGCGTTCCACGCGTCCAGGGCTCCCGCGAGATTCCCGGCGAAGACGGCCCCGAACCCCGCGCCGAGGCCGACGCCGAGGTTCCCGCGGGAGAGCCGGAGGCCGAGACAGGCGGCGGCGACGAACGAGAACCCGGCGAAGCTCGCCACGGCGAGGTTGTAGGCCGTCAGCGGCGCCACGCCCGAGAGCTTTGCCTGTGCCGCGACGAGGAGGTAGCCCCAGTAGTAGTAGTTGATGGTCTTGCCGGCCATCCAGGGATCGGCCGGCGGCATGCCCGGGTAGCGGGCGAGCGAGTTCAGGAAGGCGAGGTCCATGAACTTCTCGGCCCCGAGAATGGCGGGCCCCGCCGCACGGATGAGGAGAAAGACGCCGGCCGCCCCCCAGAAGAGGAGGGCGCCGAGCTTTTCCTCGTCTCCCCACCAGGGTGCCCGGGCCGGGGAATCGGGAGCGGAGCGCCGGCGCAGGGTGAGCGAGGCCGCCCCCGCCCCGGCGAGGGCGACGAGAAGGGTTAGACGAGAAAAGCCCAGGGAAGTCACGAGCGAGAGGACCCAACCGGCATAGGCCACGAGGGCGAGACCGACCGGCCGCGCGAGAAGCGCCGCGTCCCGCCGGTTGCCGAAGTAGGAGCGCAGAAGCGGAAGGACGGCAAGGCCCACGATCTCGGTGGCGAGGGCCCATGCCAGAAGGTCCCGCATTGCGTCTTTCCATTGTAGACGACGCGGAGCGATTTCCGGCGGCCCGCGTTGAAGATCCTCCGGCGATCCGGTGAAGGCGCGGCACGCAGACCGCGAGCCCGGGTTCGCGCACCGGGCGCCGCCGATCAACGTATAAGCCGCCGCTTATGTATTTTTCCTGATGTAGATGGTCTTCTCGACGATGGCGTGCACGGCCCCCTGCGCGTCGGCGAGCTCGACGCTGTAGACGCGGTCGGTCGACGGGGACGTTTCGAGGACGCGCCGGATCTCCGCGATCTCCGGTTCGGCGAGCGCGAACCGGGCGTGGAGAGTGCTGCGGCCGGGCCTGCGGAAGTGGATGGTCGCGGCCTTGTCCCAGACCGTATAGCGGGGGCCGAGGATCTGGATCAGCATGATCATGTAGATCGGATCCAGAGCGCCGTAGAGGCTGCCGCCGAAGATGGTGCCGACGTAGTTGCGCGTACGCCAGGACAGGGGCAACCGCACCCGCACCTCGCGCCAGTCCCCGGCGATGTAGGTGATGCGCCCGCCTGTGCCCCGGTAGGCGGGAAAGAGGTTGAAGCGCCAGCGCATCCGGCGGGACGCCCACGATTCCGCCATGGACCCAATGCTAAGCTTTCTCGCGATGTCCGAGCCCGGCTATCTCCGTCTCCTCGAATCGGGAGAGCTCGACGCGCGCGTCGAGAGACTCTACGCTCTGCTTCGCGCATGTACGGTGTGCCCGCGCGATTGCGGCAACGACCGGATCGCTGGCGTTCTCGCCTCCTGCGCCTCGGGGGAGCACCCGGTCGTCTCCGCGTACGCGGCGCATTTCGGCGAAGAGCCGTCGCTCTCCGGGACGCGCGGTGCGGGCAACGTCTTTTTCGGCAATTGCAACCTGCGCTGCGTGTACTGCCAGAACCATCAGATCAGCCAGGACTATCCGGCGCAGCGGTCGAACGAGGTGCCGGTGGAGCGCCTGGCGGAAATGGCCCTGGAGCTCCAGGCGCGCGGCTGCCACAACATCGGCTTCGTATCGCCGACGCACTTTGCCCCGCAGATGGCCAGGGCCGTGCTCCTCGCGGCGCGCCGGGGCCTGCGCCTTCCGATCGTCTACAACACGAACGCCTACGACTCGGTCGAAGTGCTCCGGCTTCTCGACGGGATCGTCGACGTCTACCTTCCCGACCTCAAGTACGCCGACGACGGCGCCGGCGCGCTGTACTCCAAGGTGCCCGACTACCCGGCGCGTGCCCGCTCGGCGCTCGTCGAGATGTTCCGGCAGAAGGGCTCGCGGCTCGACATCGACGAGGCCGGGCTCCTGAGGAGCGGACTGCTCGTCCGCGTGCTCGTCCTTCCCAACGGCGCGGCGGGCGTGGCCGAGTCACTGGCCTGGATCGCGGAGACCCTGTCCCCGAACGTCGCGATCTCCCTGATGGCCCAGTACTACCCGATCCACCGCGCGGCATCGAACGCGAAGTACTCCGCGCTCGGCCGGTCGATCACGGCGGCGGAGTGGGAGGACGCGCTCGCTGCGCTCGCGGCGAACGGCCTCACGCGGGGCTATCAGCAGGAGCTCGAGACGGCCAACCGGTACTATCGCCCGGACTTCCGGGACCGGGAGACACCCTTTCGCGACGTCCGCGATTTTACTGTCGGCCGCGGGCGTTCGCTTCGCGAACGGCGGCCGAGAGTCCTGACTACGGGGGCCCGGATCGACTCCTGAGCCGCTCCTCGCTCCCGTTTGGGTCTGGAGCGCCCACGAAGAGACCGCCGATCGCTCCTCTGCCTCCTCTAACCCTTCGTCAGCAACCTGCTACACTCTCTTGTAACGCCGGGAGGCGAAGCTATCGCGTGGGGGCCGGGGCGAGAGTCCCGGCCCTGTCTTTTCGGCCAGGGCTAATGCACGCGTATCGGTTCGCAGGCGTTGACGATCGCGCTCTCGAAGCTCGCGGCGATCGTCACGGTCGTCGTCGCGAGCGTCTTGTCGCCGGCGCGCAGCTCGAGACGGTAGTCGCCGGCGGCAGCGAAGAAATCGCCGGTCCTCACTGTCTTGCGCGCCTGCTGCGGCGGGGCTCCCGCGGCCAGCGTCAGCAACGACTTTTCGGCGCCCGAGGGGCCGATGGCGACGACCGTCGTGATCTGGCCCGATACGGTACCCGCGTGCGCCACGATCTCGAGGCGCTCCAGGCTTCCCGCGAGCTGCCAGCGAGCCTCTCTCGACTGGCCCCCCGGGACGAAGGCCCAGAGACTGTCGTAAGGGAGGACGGCGCTCGTGCGAGCGGGGAGGCCGACCTGGGCGACGGACTCGACCCGCGCGGCGACGGGGTTTCCCTCGATCGATGCGGGCGAGAAACTCGAGCGCTTGATCGACTCCTCCGCGAAGGGGCCCAGAAGAGGATAGTTGGCCCAAGCGAAGCGGACCCCGCGGACCGAGCCGTCAGGCCCGATGACGACCTCGTCCGTGACTTCGCCCCCCAGCCCCACCGCGGCATACGAGCCCGGGAGCGCAACCGGCCGGAATGCGAGGACCGCCGGCGGTACGAAGCCGGCACAGGCGCGCGCGTCTGCGGGGGCCGCGGTCGGGCTCGCGCACGCGGTCATCGCGATAAGACCGAGGGCGGCCATCCGCAGGAAACGGCTGCGTGTCTCCGATTCGAAGATCACGGGGCGGCGGTCGGAATGACGAAGTGGAAGTGCGCGGGATCGGTGGCGACCCAGAACTGGCCCCCGCCCGCACCCGTCCCGTTGACGCGAAAATGGAGGGCCCACACGCCTTCCTCCGCGTCGGGACCGATCGTCATGACGACCGGGAATCGCACCTCCCGTGCCTTGGGGGAGACCGCGACGGGCGGCTGAAACACGGGCACTCGCTTGCCGCTCGGCGAGATCGCCTCGACGGCGACGGTCAGTGTGCGGGCATCGGGGCTCGGCGACACATCGAGCAGGACTTCGCCGCGCAGGGCGGGGTCCTTGCCGCGGCGAATCGGGAACCCCTCGGGCGCCGTCTTGCGGCCCGCGCCGTCGGCCGGAGAGATGGACAGGTCGCCGAGGATCGGCGGTCCGATTTCGCCCTTCTGGTCGCCCGTCAGGCGGAAGCGCACCGCGATGTTGGCGAACACCTCGATCGGCTTGCCGTCGCGCAGGGCGGGCTGGAACTGCCAGGCTCGCACCGCCGCGAGCGCCGGCTCGACGAACCCCGTGTTCGAAGCCGCGACCACGGAGAGTTCGCCGATGCGTCCTTCGGCGTCGATCCTCCCGGCGAGCAGAACGTTTCCCTGGTGCTGCGACTTGTAAAGGCCTTCCGGATACGTCGGTTCAAGGTACTTCGTGCGCTGAGCCTCGCGCGTCTGGCCCGCGGCGGACGCAGCAAGAATGAGTGCAGCGGCCGCCGCGCAGGCCGTGAGTGCCATTCGAGGGCGCATCGAGCGCTCGCTCACGCGGCCGGGCCTTCGAGGGCACGCCGTGCGTGGTAGGAGGACCGCACGAGAGGCCCGGCCTCGACGCGTGCAAAGCCCATGGCCTCGCCCTCGGCCCGAATGTGCTCGAACTCCTCGGGCGTGTAGTAGCGCTCGATCGGGAGGCGTCGCTCGTGCGGCTGCAGGTACTGACCGATCGTGGCGATGTCGCAGCCGGAGGCGCGCAGGTCCTGGAGAGCCTTCGAGAGCTCGGCCGCGGTTTCGCCGAGGCCGACCATGACGCCCGACTTCGTCCGCATGGCGAGATTCGCGTCGCAGCGCCGCCGGTCCGCCCTCGCGAGCAGCTCGAGCGACCTGGCGTACTGCGCGTCGGGCCGCACCCGGCGGTAGAGACGCTCGACGGTCTCCATGTTGTGGTTCAGGATCTCGGGCGCCTCGTCGAGGACGAGGTCGAGCGCGGCCCAGTTTCCGCAGAAGTCCGGGATGAGGACCTCCACGCTGCAGCCGGGGTTGCGGTCGCGGATCGCGCGGATCGTGGCGGCGAAGTGCGCCGCGCCCCCGTCCTCGAGATCGTCGCGATTGACCGACGTCACGACCGCGTGCGCCAGCCGCAGCTCCCGGGCCGCCTCGGCGACGCGCTCGGGCTCGCCGGGGTCGAGCGCCCCAGGATTTCCCTTGCCGACGGCGCAGAATCCGCAGTGCCGCGTGCAGACGTCGCCGAGCAGCATGAACGTCGCGGTCCTCTCGCGCGCCCAGCATTCGTGGATGTTCGGGCAGCGCGCTTCCTCGCACACCGTGACGAGAGACAGCCGCCGCATCATGCGGCGGACCTCCTCGTACTCGCCGGTCGTGTCGAGCCGGACCTTGAGCCAGTCGGGCCGCTCGAGCCGCGACGGCCGGCCGTGCGCGGGCAGTTCGTTCATCACGGGCGGATTATCTCCCGATCGAAGATCCGGCCGAAATGCGCCAGCAGCGGAGCGATCACGTCGGTCACGGCGGTGCGCTGCCCGAGCTCGCGCTCGATCGCGGTGACCCCTCCGTCGGTGATTCCGCAGGGGACGATTCCGGAAAAGCCCGAGAGCGGCTCCTCGGTGACGTTGAGCGCGAATCCGTGCGTGGTCACCCATCGTGCCAGGTGCACGCCGATCGCGGCGATCTTGTCGTTGCCGACCCACACGGAGGTCACGCGCTCCTTCCGAGGCGAGCGCGCCGCCCGGATCCCGAAGTCGGCGAGTGTGCCGATGATCGCGTCCTCGAGGTCGGTCACGTAGCGTTTGACGTCGCGGCGATCGGGCGAGAGGTTGAGGACCGGATAGCCGACGAGCTGCCCGGGGCCGTGATACGTGACCTTGCCGCCGCGGTTCGACTCGCGCACGGCGATCCCGAGCTCGCGGCGGCGCTCCGGCGTGAACACGACGTCGGCAGCGCTGGCATTGCGACCGAGCGTGAACACCGGATCGTGCTCGAGCAGGAAGAGCCGCTCCGGGCCCCCGCGAGCGACGTCCTCGGCGGCCTCGCGCTGGATTGCGACTGCCTCGTCGTAGCCGATCCGGCCAAGCCACGCGGAGCGAATCGGTGCTCGGCGTGTCAGCGCTGCCTGCATGGCGTCAGTCTAGCTCCCGAGCGGCGGACTTCGGCCGCAGAGTCCAGGCGCCGACCGCGCCGTAGAGGACCAGGACCGGATCCCAGCAGGCGATGCGATAGCGCCACAGCACCAGCATCGCGAGGTACGGAAGCATCGTCAGCGCGAGAAAAGCGAGCACGAAGGCGCGCAGCCGACGCCGCTTCTCTCGCACCAGGCCGACGACGGTCAATCCACAGAGTGCGGTGTAGAAGGCGCCGGTCGCGAGGACGACGGGCATCGGCCAGAAGATGGGGCTCGGGTAGGGCCGCAGCCAGTCCCAGGCCTTGCGCATGGACAGGCGCGCCCAACCGGCGAGATCCGCGGTTCGCTCGGCGAGCGCGAGTTGGAAGAAGTGGCGAGACCGGCCGCTCGGCGAGGTTCGGCCGGCCCGGTCGAGACCGTCCACGACCTTGCGGATCTCGGAATCCATCCCCGAGATCCATCGGTCGAATTCCTCACGGGTGTGGACGTCCCGGTAGAAACGGATGGTCCAGTCGGAGTTGCCCTGATAGAAGACGATCCCGGCGCCGTCATGGACGGGGATGAATTCGCGGAAGACCATCGCATTGCGGATGGTCCACGGCGCGAGGGTCAGGGCAAACCCGAGGATGGCCGAACCTGCAAGGTGCGCGCGGGCGCGCACGGGATAACGCCGGTCGCCGAGCGGCGCCGCCAGAAGAGGCACGAGCGCGAGCTCGGCCGGGCGTGTGAGCGCCGCGAGCCCGACCATCGCCCCGGCGACGAGGGCGAGATTGGACGATGGACGGTCGACCGCGGCGACGAGAAAGAAGGCGGCGCCGATCTGGAGAAGGATGAAGAGCGGCTCGCTCTGCACGTCGGCTCCGACGATGACGAGGCCCGGGCAGATCGCTCCGAGGAGGCCGGTCGCCAAGGCGAGGGACCTCCGGCGGAAGAGGCGAGCCGAGAGCGCAGCCAGCACGAGGCAGCTGGCCGCGCCGAGCACGACGTTGGCGAGCTTGGCGAGGGCGATCCGGTCGGGATGGCCGAGCGTCACGGCGACGAGAAATGCCGGGTAGCCGGGCGGACGGAAGATGTACGAATCGGTGCGAAGGGGGTAGTGGCCGGTCTGCGCAAGCGCCCGCGCCGCAAACACGTAGGCGGAGGCATCGCCGAAGCGCAGTGTCGAGAAACCGACGGCAGCCGTGGCCGTGAGTCTCACCGCGAAGGCGACCGCGAAGATGGCGAAGCAGGCACGGCGGCCGAGCCGCGGCACGTCCGCCGGGCTGGAACGGTTAACCGAGGTCGAACTCCCCGGTCTCGAGCGTATTCTTGACGCTCGCCATGAACTTGTCGGCGTCGGCCCCGTCGATCAGCCGGTGATCGAACGAGAGCGCGAGGTACCCGACGGTGCGTATGCCGAGCGCATCCTGGCCGTGCTCGTCTTCGACGACGACCGGGCGTTTCTCGATCACTCCCGCGCCCAGGATCGCGACCTGCGGCTGCGGGATGATCGGCGTGCCGAAGAGCGATCCGAACCCGCCCGGGTTCGTCACCGTGAAGGTGCCGCCCTGGATCTCCTCGGGCCGGAGTCGTTTCGTGCGCGCGCGCTCGGCGAGGTCCTGCGACGCGCGGGCGAGGCCCAGGATCGACTTCTCGTCGGCGTTTCTGATGACCGGGACGATGAGCCCCCAGTCGAGCGCAACCGCCATCCCGAGGTGCACGTCCTTGTGGTAGACGATGTTGTCGCCATCGATCGAGGCGTTGACCTGCGGGAACTCGCGCAGGGCCTGGATCGCCGACCGGAAGATGAAGGGGAGGTAGGTCAGCTTGACGCCGTTCTTCGCGAGGAAGGCGTCCTTGTGCTTCTGGCGGATCTTCGCGATGTTCGTGTAGTCCACCTGGAAGACCGTCGTGACGTGCGCGGAAGTCCTCTTGGAGAGGATCATGTTGTCGGCAGTGATCTTCCGGATCTTCGACATCGCGACGATCTCGTCGCGCTCGGTCACGGGAATCGCGGGACGGGGCGCGGCCGCCTCGGCCGGCTCGGCACGGCCGATCGCCGGGGCCGTGGCGGCGCGCGCGGCTGCGGGTGCCGCGGCGACCTTGCGGTTCTCGAGGTAGGACAAGATGTCGTTCTTCGTGACGCGGTTGTGAATCCCGGTCCCCTCGACTTCGCCGATCTCGATCGCGTGCTCCTGCGCGATCTTGCGCACCAGCGGCGAGGACCTGCGGCGGATTCGCTCCTCGATCGACTCGACCTGGCCGCCGGAAGCGGGCTCGATCGGCGCAACCAGTCGGGGCGTCGGAGCGGGCTCGGGCGGGCGCACGGGGGGAGGAGGCGGCGGAGTCGGGCTGGCGGCTGTCGCCGGAGCCGGGGCGGGCTCGGGCGCCTTCGCCAGGGCTGATGTTTGGGCCGGGGCTGAAACCGCTGCTCCGCTGGCCTCACCGATCACGCCCACGACCGTATTGATCGCCACCGTGGCTCCCTCCTGGACCTTGATCTCGAGGAGGGTTCCGGCGACCGGGGAGGGGATCTCGGCGTCCACCTTGTCGGTGGAAATCTCGAAAATCGGCTCGTCCCGCTTGACCGTATCGCCGATCTTCTTGAGCCACTTGGTGATAGTGCCTTCGGCGATGGACTCGCCCATCTGGGGCATGATGACTTCTGTAGGCATTGATCTCTCCCTTTCGCCGCCTACAGCATAGGCGAAAACCCTTCGATCTCGAAACTCCACGCGGTGTTTGTACACCGGATATATGCTCCGCGACGTTCCCAGCCTGTTCTTGTTTCCATCGGAGGACCATATGAAATCCTCACCAGCGGGGATCTCGCGAGCGTCGTATCGGCTTTGCGTCGCGGTCCTGCTCTTCGGGCTCTCCGGCGGTCTCTTCGCGGCAAACGCCACGAAGACGCCGACGCGGACGAAAACGCCGAGCCCTACGAGAACGCCGACACCGGTGCCGCCGACGAAGACGCCGACCAAGATACCGACGCCGACGAAGACGCCGAGCCCCACGAAGACGCCGAGCCCCACGAAGACACCGAGCCCGACGAAGACGCCGACGCCGGTCCCGGTCCCGCCGCTCAAGCTGACCTCTCAGTGCTCGGACGACCCCGCGGTCAGCCGGGTCTGGAAGGTCAACAACCCGAACTCCTTTCCCCTTCCGTTCACCTGGTACGTCTTCGGCGTCCCCATCAGCGGAAACCCGCTCGACTGGATGTCCTACGTCAAGCAGACCGGAACGGGGACTGCGGCTCCGAACGGAGACACGATCTTCGCCTCGCCGACGGTCTCCGGCCCGAACCCCGCAGCGATCGTCTGGCCGAAGCCGCCGGGCGGGCCGCCCGGCTTCTGGATCAGCCTCTCGACCACGACGGCGTGTGCGAGCCCAGTGAGGATCAACCCGCAGCCCGGACAGAGCGTGAACATGGTTTCCGGCACCGGCTGGCCCGGCGGCGACCCGTTCCTGCAGCGCCAGAACGAGGGGTCCGGGGCCTTCTCGACCCGAAATCCGTTGCACATGGTTGCCGGAGCCAACGACTACAGGTCGGTCGACATACCATTCCCGGCGATCAATCTCGAGGACGAGGAGTACGCGGGCGACGCTTGGCTCGGCCTCTTCAAGTCGTTCGACGGGGGTCAGACCTGGCAGAGCACGCTCCTGCCCGGCTTCCCGCAGGACCACTCTCCGGAAGGCGATGCCTTCCGCAGCGGGTGGGGCGGCGACGTCTTCGGCGCGGCGGCCGATCCGGTGGTGCGGGCCGGTGTTGCGGGGCTCTTCTATTTCGCGGGGATTGCGTTCGACCGTCCTACGCCACCCGACCCCAACCCGACGGCGGGAGCCCTTTTCGTAGCCCGCCTGATGGACCTGAACAACAAGGAGAACGGCGACGCCACGCAGTCTCTGGATCCGATTCGTTTGATCGGCGTCTCGAAGGTGGAGTCCACGACGCCGACGGCCTTCCTGGACAAGCCCTCGATGGCAGTCGACGTGCCCCGCGGGGACCTCCCGGCTTGCTCGTTCACGGTGCCGCAGTCGCCTCCGGCCGGAAACGTCAACCAGACGGTTCCCGCAGGAAGGGTCTACGTTGCGTATTCGGCGTTCAGCGGGAGCGGGAACACGACTCAGGCGACGGTGTTTCTGCGAACTTCGAGCGATTGTGGCCAGTCGTGGGGTCCGGCCCTTCCTCTCTCGACCGCGGCGCAAAGAGTGAGTCAGGGGACCGCGGTTGCCATAGACCCGGTGGCGGGAAACGTCTTCGTCGCCTGGCGCCAGTTCGCAGTCGGGGTGCCCGGCCCGGGATACCAGCCGAACGCGATCAACGTCGTGAAAGTCACGGGCGGCGGCACGGTGGCGGGACCGGTCTTCGCTGTCCAGTCCCTCGACTCGTATACGAGCCCCGTCACCGAGAGCTTCTTCGATCAAGCCACGACGGCCGGCACCTTCCGGACCAATGCCTACCCGTCGATGGCCATCGACGGGACCGGCCGCGTCTACGTCACCTGGTCGCAACGCATCTCTCCCCTCGGGGACGCCCGGATCATGCTCTCGAGCTTCGACGGGACCTCGTGGTCCGCGCCCTCCCGCGTCGATGACAGTCCGGTCGTGGACGATACGGGGCACGCCTTCAGTCGCGGGCACCAATTCATGCCTCAGGCAACGTTCAACGGCGGGCGATTGACGATCGTCTACTACGACCTGCGTCTGGACCACACTCTCGGGCTCTTCGACGCGGTGACTGGATTCCCGAAGCCGGATACGCAGGGGCGGTTCGAGCTCGAGACCCGCTCGCCGTGCACGCCGACGCCGACGACGACGGCGCCTTGCGCGGGAGAGGCCCAGCTCGCGAGTCCAAACGGGGCTCCCGTCTTCACTCCCTTCATCAGCGACACGGCCTTCACCGCCGGCGGCCTGATCTACCCGGAGCTGACCCTGCGCCGGCACACGCTCGACGTGCGTCTGGCACAGGCGGGGCCCGGCGCGGCGCCGGTCTTCACGACCCAGCGGCTCTCCAACTTCAAGTTCGGGACGCGCGGGGACGAGGTCGTCAACATCGGGTCCCTGCAGCAGCTCCAGGTCAACCCGCCCAACCTGCCGATGTTCCAGCAGGGAGAAGTGCCTTTCTTCGCCGACTACATCGACATCCTGGGAGTTCCGTTCGTTCAGTCCTCTCCGGGCGGCCCCTGGTCCTTCAACTCCGCGCCGACCAAGGCGGGCACCCAGTTCGCGATCTGGACGAGCAACCAGGACGTCGTGCCGCCCTACGACGCATCGACCGGAACCGTGGATTGGTCTCAGTACACGCCGCCCTTCTCGGCGGCGAACAACGGTACGAGTGTCTACGACGGCTCGGTTGTGCCGCCGTGTCAGGCTCCTTTCTCGGGAAGCCGCAATCAGAACATCTACGGCGCGCTCATCACGCAGGACTTCCTCTTCTCGTCGCCGCAGAATTCGAAACCCCTGGCGACGAACATCCAGCGCGCGTTCGTGGTCGTGGCGCAGAACATGTCGAATTTCGACAGGACCTTCCGGGTCGTGATCGAGAACCAGCCCGCCGGCGGGTGGGCATCCTTCCGAGCCGGAACGAATCAGCCTCTGGCACCGCCTTCTCCGCTGGCGACCACACTCGACCTGGCCGTCGCAGCTCATTCCTCGGCGTCGCGTTCCGTCTTCGCGACGTCCTCGAGCGCCACGGCCAACATCATGGTCAGCATCGCGGAGACTTCCTCGATCGGCGGGCCGCTCGTCGTCAACGGTCTGACGGGATTCGTGGTCTTGAACGGGGATGCCACGGCGCCCGGGCTGGTTCCTCCGGACGGCGGCAGCGGAGATCCCGGTTCGGTCGAGGTTTACACACCCAACGTGACGAATCCGAACGTCACCAACCCCAACGTGACCAACCCCAACGTGACCAACCCGAACGTGACAAACCCGAACGTGACCAACCCGAACGTGACGAACCCCAACGTCACCAACCCCAACGTGACCAACGCGGACATCGCGAACCTGAATCTGGGCAATCCCAACGTGACGAACCCGAACGTGACGAACCCCAACGTCACCAACCCGAACGTCACCAACGTGGATCCGACGAACCCCAACGTGACCAACCAGAGCGTTTCGGACACGGTCTACCAGGTCTCGGACGGGGGCAACACTTCCGGGTCCTATCGGATCGCCCTCGTGGGGACGGTTCCGTCGAACGTCACGACCCAGCTGATCATCACGAAGACTTACAAGACGCCGGCCGTTCTGGATTGCCAGCTCTTCGAGCAGGACCACGAGCTTCTGCTGGCCAACATCGTCAACCCGGTCTTTTTGCCGCCCAACGCCAACCTGAGCGACCCGTCGATCTTCGACGCCGGCATCGGAAATCCGACCGTCGCGCTCAAACCCGGCGAGTCGGCGACGGTCGTGCTACGAGCGTTCAGCAACGACCCGCTCCCGGGCGGTCTCACACAGGTCTCGCCAGTCGTCGTGCCCCAGGCGGCCAACACCAACGACCCAACGAACACGCCCACGGCCGTCGGGCCGGGCGGGACCACGATCACTGGCGCTCTGCAGATCCTGACCTCGTCGCTGCCCGACGCGGTCATCGGTCAGTCCTACTCGGCGAGCCTCGCGGCCATCGGAGGCACTCCCAACCCGAATCCCGCGAATCCTCCCTACGCGTGGGACTCGAGCGGAGGACCTCCTCCGGCCGGCATCTCGCTCCTCGGAACGGGCCAGGTCACGGGTCTGCCGACCGGGCCAACCGGCACGTCGGTCTTCACGGTTCACGTCTTCGACTCGGGCGCTCCCACGGCGACGACGTCGCGTGACCTCAACATCCGCGTCTTCGCCCCGCTGCAGATCACGACTGCCTCGCCCCTGCCCGCGGCGACCGTGGGCTCCGCGTACGCGACGAGCGTCGTGGCAACCGGCGGCCTCGCGCCGTTCACGTTCAGCGTGATTGGCGGGGCGCTTCCGTCCGGGCTGACTCTCTCGGCGGGCGGCGCGGTCACCGGCGCCCCCACGGCTGCGGGCACCTCCAACTTCACGGTGCAGGCCAAGGACTCGGCAAATCCGCCGCAGCTCACCAGCCGCGCCTACACGCTCGTGGTCGATCCCGGTCTGAACGTATCGTTCTCGATTCAGCCACCCCCGACGGCCATCGGCAACCAGTCCTTCGATCTCCAGGTGCACGTTCAGGATGCCACCGCGTCCCCGATACCCGGTGCCCACGTAGCCCTGTCGTTCGGCAACACCGCCTGCGTCGGAGTCGAGGTCGGCGGCTCGATGAGCGGCCTCACGGACCCAGCCGGAAATGCAGCGTTCAATCTGTCGCTCAGCAACGGAGGCTACGGCTGGACCTTCGTGGCCGCCGTCGCCGGCGCGCCATCGGCGACCTCGAGCGCCTTCGACGTCGAAGGTTTCTGCGGGACAGGCCCCGCGAACTTCGGACGGAGTCAGCCGGTCGTCGTCAAGCTCGCTGACGGGCGAGTGCTCGTGGCGGGCGGCGCCTCTGTGGACAACGTTGCGCTCTCGTCGGCCGAGATCTACGACCCGTCCACGGGAAATTTCACCCCCACATCGAACACGATGGAAGTCGGGCGTCAAGACGCGCAGGGCGTGCTCCTGGCGGACGGGCGCGTGCTAATCGCCGGCGGAACCAATGGCGACGAACAGGCCAGCGCCGACATCTTCGACCCGGGCACCGGACTCTTTTCGCCGACGGCCAACCTCATGTCGATTCAACGGCGACGGTTCCAGCTGACTCGCCTCAACGATGGTCGGGTCATTGCCACCGGCGGCTCCAACTCTGGGTTCGCGGCGATCGGCACGGGTGATCTCTTCGATCCCGCGAGCGGCCTGTTTACGCCACTGCCCAACACGATGCTCGCCCCTCGCAGGCTCCACACGGCAACCCTGCTCTCCAACGGCAACGTGCTTCTTGCGGGCGGCGTGGACGCGAGCGGCAACAACGTGAGCTTCCTCGAGGAGTTCGTCCCGCTCGGGGGCTCGTTCGTCTTCACCGGAGGAACCATGGCCCAACCGCGCAACTCCCACACGGCCAACCGGCTCGCATCGGGCAACGTGTTGATCGCGGGGGGCAACGCTCCGAGTGTGGGCACCGCCGCGACGACGGCGGCGGAAGTCGTGACCGTCTCGGGTTCGAGCGCTGCGACGGGCTCACTGAACGCTCCGCGGATGTCTGCGCAAGCCGCGCCGCTTCCGGACGGTCGGATTCTCGTTGCCGGCGGCTCCATCAACGCCGTGGACCTCGCGACCGCGGAGGTCTACACGCCCACCGATGCAACGACCGGGACGTTCAGTTTCACCGGAAACCTCGCGAGCCCGCGCAGCCTGGGGTCGGCCGTGACGCTCAACGACGGCCGCGTGCTGGTCGTCGGGAGCGCGGCCCACGACAATACGGCGGAGCTCTTCTATCCGCGCAGGCAAGTCGCGGCCATCTTCTCGGAGTTCCCCATCCCGACGCCGGCGGCGGACGCGGTCTCCATCGCGACGGGTCCGGACGGCGCACTCTGGTTTACCGAGCAGCTTGGCAGCCAGATCGGCCGGGTCACGCCGGCCGGGGTCATCACCGAGTATCCGCTCCCCTCGTCGGGTAGTCACCAGCCCTACGGCATCGCGGCGGGGCCGGACGGGGCTCTCTGGTTTACGGAAGCCAATGACGACCGGATCGGCCGGATCACGACCTCCGGTGGGATCACGGAGTTTGCGACTCCCACGTCCGGCGGCTTCCCGTCCGCGATCGTCGCCGGTCCCGACGGCGCGCTCTGGTTCACGGAACTTGCCGGCAACAAGATTGGCCGGATCACGGCCGACGCGGTGCCGACGATCACGGAGTATGCGGTTCCCACGGATTCCAGCAATCCTCACGGTATCGCCGTCGGCCCGGACGGCGCGCTCTGGTTCACGGAATACGGCGGCAACAAGATCGGCCGGATCACGACGGGAGGCGTCATCACGGAATATGCGGTTCCGACGGACTCCAGCCAACCTTACGGAATCGCGGCCGGCCCGGACGGTGCGCTCTGGTTCACGGAATACAGCGGCAACAAGATTGGCCGGATCACGACCACCGGCGCAGTCACCGAGTATCCGGTCCCCACGACCTACAACAGCCAGCCTTCCGGAATTGCGGCCGGTTCGGACGGCGCCCTCTGGTTCTCCGAATCCAATGATTTTCCCAACAAGATTGGCCGGGTCACCACGTCGGGCGCGTTCACGGAGTTTCCGACGCCGACGATCGCGAGCTTCCCGGATCCCATCGCGGCCGGCCCGGACGGCGCGGTCTGGTTCGTGGAAAACGGTAGCAACAAGATCGGCCGGCTCAACTTGACCTCCGGTGCGGCTCCGGTTTTCGGTCTCCTCTCGATTTCCAACGTGCAGTTGAACGGCGGGGGCAGCGTGCTGGTCCTCCCGGGGGGCGGGAGCTTCACGCTCGACCACGACTATTTCATCAGCAACGACGCGGTCTACTGCCCGACCTGCATCCTCCAGATCGAGGTGGGTCCCGCGAATGCTCTGTACCAGTCGTGCACCTATGACGGCGTTCCGCTGTATCCCGGAGTGTCGGCCCACGGCTCGGCGGTCCTGACGGTTCCGAGCACGCCGGGCACGTACTACATTGGCTTCGACGTTGCCGCGACGTACTTCTGCCACCAGTTCTCGAACTGGGCGAGCGGGCCGCCAGGGCCGAACCGCTACCTGGGGGTGGTGATCGTCCCCTAGGACCGCGAGGCGGCTAGCGCGATCCGAAGCGCCGCCGGGCGTCCGCGACGAGCGGATCCCCGGCGGCGTTTTCCTTGATGGCGAGGTAGGCCTTGAAAGACTCGGCCGCTCCGGGGCTCTTGATGCCCTCCTGGGCGCGGCCGAGGTAGTAGTAGACGGGTGGGAAGACGCGGTACGTCGGCGACTCGTCGAGGAACATCGCCGTCGCCTCGCCGCGGCGTTTGAAGGCCGTCTCGAGCTGGTCGTGCGCCTCCGGGAAAGCGCTCATCTCGAGGTATGCCCTCCCCAAGTCGAGCCGGCCCTGCCAGGTGTCGGCGATCTTCCGGGCCGCTTCGAAAATCGGAATCGCCTCGCGGGGCCTGCCGCGCTTCAACTCCGCCTCGCCCCGGATGAGTTCCGCGTACGCTCGGGGGTCGGCTTCGAGGCGCTCGGACAGGTCTTTGGCCAGAGCGAGCGCCTTCGGCTCCCGGCCGGTCTCGAGGTAGACGCGGGCGGCGGGGTAGAGGACGTTCTCGCCCTTGCTCGACGACGTGGCGCGATCGGCGGAGGCGGCTGCGGACGCCTTGTCCCCGCGCAGGAGCTGCGCCTCGGCGAGCGCCACCAGCTTGACGGCGGCCGAGTCGGGATCCTTGCCGGCGAGGTCCGCTGCGACGCCCTTCTCGAGAATCGGGATCGCCTCCTCGGGCCTGCCCCGATAGAGAGCGACGTCGGCGAGCCCCATGGCAGCCGCCGAAGCGCCGCGCTCGTTGACGTCGGCCGCCTTCTGGTACGTGGCGAGCGCTTCCTGCGCGTGGCCCTCTCCGAGCTGCGACAGGGCGAGGCCCACGTACGCGAGGACGAACCTCGGGTTCATCTCCAGGACCTTCCGCTGCTCTTGGATCGCCGTCGTGAAATCCCCGGCGTACATGGCGTAGAGGCCGATATTGTTGCGCTGCGGAACGTTCTTCGGATAGATGGCGATCGCCTTGTTGCCCTCGCTCAGGGCGCGCGCCATGTCGCGCTTGTAGAAATAGGCCAGTGCAAGGTTCGCGATTCCGGCCGTGTCGGCGGGATAGCGCTGGACGAGCTGGCCGTACTCCTCGATTGCCTTGTCGGGGTCGCGCCGTACGATGAGGTAGTAGCCGCCGCGCGTCCGGTATTTCTCGCGGTCGCTCATGCGGTCGATGTGCGCGAGGGCGAGCTTGTAGTACTTCTCGGCCTCGTCGCGCCGGCCCTGGTTCGAATAGATGACGCCGAGGCCCGCGTCGGCGCGGCCGAGCTCGGGGTCGAGCTCGACGGCCTTCAGATAATGCTTCGCCGCGTCGTCGTACTTGCCGGCATACTGGTCGTCCTGCGCTTCCGCGTACTCGTGGGAGGCCTCGAGCGATCCGGCCGTGAAGGTCTCGGCAGCGGCGACCTGCAGGGACATCGGCGTCGCGTCGCCCATGCCCTGGCGGACCCGGCCGGCCAGCTTCGCGATCGTCGGCAGGACCTCTTCCTTGGTGGCGGCGCTGAGGCTTTGGGAAGCGATCGGCTTTCCCGTGGCCGCGTCGACCGCGCGGACGGAGATATTGTAGCCGTCGCCGTCCTTCTCAATCGCGCCGGCCGTAACGACGTGCACGCCTTCCCGGACGGCCACGAGCCGGCCGAGCGCCTCGGTCAGGCCGGTCGCGCCGGGCTGGAGCTGCACGGCGATCTTGCGGGCCTGGCCGCGGTTGTAGGTATTGACGAAGGAGGCGCCTTCCATGGCCAGGCCGAAGCTCGACTCGAGCGTGCCGTCGAAAATCGGCTCGCCTGTCTTGTTCTCGAAGTCGGCGATCAGGACCGACTGAACTTTCTGAGCGGCCGCCGCCGCAGAACGCGCCCCGCGCCCGCTGCGGTAGATCCACCAGCCGGCCCCGGCCAGGACCGCGGCGACCGCGGCCGCGGCGACCGCGGGCTTGAGCCAGGAGCGCGAGAGCGCCTCGTAGCGCAACGTGGAATGAAAGGCCTCGGCGTCCATGTCCTTGAGGATCTCGTCGACGCTCTGGTACCGGAGCTTTCGGTCGACCGCGAGGCAGCGCTCGACGATCTTCTGCAGGTACACCGGCGTTTCGGGGTTGAGCTCCTTGACGGGCCGGGGCGGCTGGAGAATGCGCGCCATCATGACTTCGTACGGCGTCGAGCCCGAGAACGGGACCGCGCCCGTCAGCATCTGATACAGGATCACGCCGAGCGCGTAGATGTCCGACTGCGGCCCGACCTGCTCGCCCTTGACCTGCTCGGGCGACATGTAAAACGGGGTCCCGATGACGGCGCCGGTCTGGGTCATGCCCGACTGCTCGGCCGACTTGGCGAGCCCGAAGTCCGTGACGTAGACCCGGTCCGAGGCCTCGAGCATGATGTTCTGGGGCTTGAGGTCCCGGTGGATGACTCCCTGGTCGTGCGCAGCCTTCAGGCCTTCGGCGACCTGACGAAAGATTCGCAACAGGCGCTCGGTCGGAAGTTTTCCCTGCTTCTTCAGAATCGTCGACAGGTCTCGCCCGTCAACGAACTGCATCGTCAGAAACTTGACGCCCTCGCTCTCGCCGAGGTCGAAGACGCGCAGGACGTTGGGATGGGTCACGCGGCTGGAGAGCTGGATCTCGCGTTTGAAGCGCGCGAGGACGTCGGCGTCCTCCGCGATGTCCGTGCGAATGAGCTTCAGGGCGACGTCGCGGTCGAGCCCCTGATCGTGCACGAGGTAGACGGCGCCCATTCCGCCCATGCCGAGAAGGCTCTTGACCCGGTACCGCGAGCCGATCTCGAGGCCGGCAGGCAGGACGGCCGAGGCCGCGCCGCGTTGGGAGTGGCTGGCCCACTCCTTGAAAGAGGAAGGGGTCCCCATCGTCGGCACCGACGTCAGCTCGCCGGCGACCGGCCCAGAGACGACGGTCGGGGGGTGGCCGGAAAGGCTGTGCGAGCACTCGAGGCAGTCGGCCGCGTAGTCGGGATTCGGCGTCTGACACTGCGGGCAAATCATCGTTGGGTCTGCGTCGACGAGCGATTGTAGACCGAGAGGTTGCGCCGGGCGGCCCGGCGCCGCCGTTGGCCGGCCGTAGGATACCGTTCGCCGAAAACCGCGGGACAGCCGGCGCCGTTCTTCGTAGTCTGACGGCGAGGGAGAACATGAACGAACGAACGCGATCCCGAACGACGCCCCAGGCCCTGGTCGGTCTCTTCCTCGTCCTCGTGGGCGCCCTCTTTCTGCTCGACAACCTGGGGGTCGTGGACGCCAGGCGCGTCTGGCACTACTGGCCTCTCATTCTCGTCGCCGTCGGCATCACGCGCGTGGCCAATCCGCGCCGCCGCGGCGAGCAGCTCTGGGGTGGGATCGAGATCGCCGTAGGGCTGCTACTGCTCATGCGGTATCTCGGCCTCCTGCGGCTGAGCTTTCGCCAGATGTGGCCCGCCGCTCTCGTGCTCGGCGGCATCTACATGATCTGGCAGGCCTCGCGGCGGGACCGGGCGCCGGGTGAGGCGGCCTCGCCATGGGGCGGAGTCTCTTTCGGTCAGCCGGGCGCGACGTCCGTTGCCGGCGACTTGAGGGAGTTCGCGATCTTCGGCGGCGGCACGCGCATCGTGCGCTCTCCGGACTTCCGCGGGGGCCGGATCACTGCAATCGCCGGCGGGTTCGACATCGACCTGCGCGAGGCCGTCATCGTCGGCGATGGCGCCTCGATCGAGGTTTCCTTCTTCATGGGGGGCGCCGTGTTTCGAGTTCCCGAGAGCTGGAACGTCGTGGTCAACGTGACGCATTTTCTGGGCGGCACGGACCACAAGGCGCGCCCGGCCCGTCCGGCGAGTGAACTTCCGGTAAAGACCCTGACGATTCACGGATCAACCATCATGGGCGGCCTCGAGATCCGGAACTGACCGATGTCCCCATCGGTCACGCCGAGGAGCCGGGCGACGAGCGATCGCTTTCGGGCCCGGACTGTCGCCATGAAGAGAGCCCCTCGCTGCGCTCGGGGTGACGGAGAGGCTTAGATGCACCCCATCCTCGCGAGGCCGGGCCGTCTGCTGCCGTACCTGGCGGCCTGCGTGCCTTTCTCCGCGCTCGTTACGGCTACGCTGGCGCGCCCCGGAGGGCTCCTGCTGGGCGAAGCGGCGGCCCTCGCGCTGCCACTGACGATCGCCTACGCCTTCATGGGACTGTCCGCGTGGTATCCGTGCCGGCAGTTTCCACTGACGGGCTCCCGCGTGCCTGCGCTCGTCCTGACGCACCTGGTGGGCGCGGCCGTCGCCAGCTGCCTCTGGGTCCTGCTCGGCGCGGGTCTGGCCCGGCTCTACGCGGAGGTGCCGGGTTGGGACGGGCTTCCGGATCGATACGGGGCCGAGGTCCCTGGCCTTTTCGTTGCGGGTGTTCTGCTCTACCTTCTTTCCGTCGCACTCCACTACGTGCTCGTCTCCTTCGAGGCGGCGCGCGAGGGGGAGCGGAGAGAGGCCGAACTGCAGATCCTTGCGCGCGAGGCGGAGCTCGCTCTGCTGAAGGCGCAGATCCAGCCGCACTTTCTCTTCAACAGCCTGAACTCGATCTCGGCGCTCGCATCGAGCGACCCTCCGCGCGCCCGCCAGATGTGCGTGCTCCTGGCGGACTTTCTGCGCAGGAGCCTCTCGGTCGGGGAGAGAAAAACTATCTCCGTGGCCGAAGAAGTGTCGCTGTCCCGGTCCTATCTGGCCGTGGAGGAGCTGCGCTTCGGTACGCGCCTGGTAGTCGAGGAAGATCTGGACGAGCGCGCGGATGCCCTGCCCATCCCGCCTCTGCTGCTTCAGCCTCTCGTCGAGAACGCGATTCGGCACGGCATTGCGACGCGCGTCGAGGGCGGTACCGTTCGCGTGAGCGTGGCGTGCGGAGGGGGGCGGCTTCGCATCCTGGTGGAGAATCCGTTCGATCCGGAGTCCCCCGCGCGGCCCGGCAGCGGTCTCGGTCTGGCCAACGTGCGCCAGCGGCTCGCGGCGCGGTACGGCCAGGAGGCGCTGTTTGCCGCACGGCGCCTTGCAGACCGGTTCCTGGTGGTCATCTCCGTGCCTGCACCAACGGAGCGGCTGGCATGAAGCCTCCGGGAGGGGAGTCGCCCGCGCTCGGGGTCCTGATCGTCGACGACGAGGAGCCCGCGCGCTCGATTCTGCGCGAGTACCTGACAAAGATCCCCGGCTTGCGCGTCGTCGGCGAGTGCGTCAACGGGTTCGAGGCCGTCCGGGCCGCCGGGGAGCTATCGCCCGAGATCATCCTGCTGGACATCGAGATGCCCAAGTTGAACGGTTTCGAGGTCCTCGAGCTTCTCGACCCCGCGATCGCCGTCGTCTTCGTCACAGCTTACGACGCCTACGCGGTCAAGGCGTTCGAGGTCCACGCCGTCGACTACGTGTTGAAGCCCTTCGCGGCCGCCCGGCTGGAGGCCGCGGTCGAGCGTGCACGGGCGCGCCTGCGGAGCGGGGCAGGTGTCGCGGCGGCTGAGCTGGCGGCGGCGGCGCGACCGGCGGGCTCCTGGCTCACGCGTGTCGTGGTCCGCGACGGAAGCCGCATCCACGTGATTCCCGTGGAGAAGCTCGACGCCGCGCAGGCGCGGGACGACTACGTGGAGCTGCGCAGCGGGGGGAAGACCTATCTCAAACCGCAGACCCTCTCGAGCCTCGCGGCCGGCCTGGACCCGAAAGGGTTCGTGCGCGTGCATCGGTCCCATCTGATCCGGCTCGACACTCTCATACGGCTCGAGAGCCACGCGAAGGGCAGTTACATCGCGATCCTCTCGGACGGATCGCGCGTTCCCGTCAGCCGCGAGGGCCACGGACGCCTCAAAGAACTGCTGGGTTAGACTCGACGGGCGTGAACCGCCTGGCCGCGGCGCTCTTTCTCCTCGTCGCCCTCGGCTGCGGCGGCGCCCCGCCTCCTCCGGATCGGTTCTCGACGGCGCCGGCGCATGTTCGATCCCGAAGGCCCGGTGACCTGATCCGCGCGGAGAAGCTCGCGGGGTCGCCTCCCGGCTCCCTCGCGTGGAAGGTGCTCTACGCTTCGACCGGTCTGGACGGCAGATTGATCGAGGTGTCCGGCATCGTGATCGCGCCGACGGACGCGCCGCCGATTTCAGTTCGCCCGGTCGTCGCCTGGGCGCACCCGACGACGGGTGTCGCCGAGAACTGCGCGCCTTCCAACTGGAAGGGCGTGTTCGACACCATCCCGCACCTGTCAGCGCTCATGGCGCTCGACTACGTGGTGGCCGCGACCGACTACCCGGGCCTCGGAACGGCTGGGCCGCACCCCTATCTCGTCGGCGAGAGCGAGGGCCGAGCGGTTCTCGACTCGGTCCGAGCGGCCGCACGGGTGGGAAAGTCGGGAGCCGGTACCCGCTTTGCCGTCTGGGGACACTCTCAGGGAGGGCAGGCCGTGCTCTTTGCGGGGCAGCTCGCGAAGGACTATGCCCCGGAGCTCTCGCTCGTCGGAGTGGCTGCCATCGCGCCCGTGACGGATCTGACACAGCTCCTGAGGGACGATCTGGACGAGCGCGTCGGCAAGATTTTGGTGGCTTACTGCCTGTGGTCATGGTCCCGCGTCTACGGGATCTCGCTGGATCCCTGGGTCGCGCCTGGCGCGCGCGCGACGATCGACCGCGTGGCCGCCGACTGCGTGGAGTCCGAGGGCGAAGGCTACCCCGCGTCGCTGCCTCTCGCGTCGGGCTTCCTGTCTCCTGAGGCGTACACGAGCGGACCGCTCGCGCGGCGGCTCGACGAGAATCGGCCGGGCCAGGCGCCCGCGGGCGCGCCCCTCTACGTGGCCCAGGGGACTGACGACTTGATCGTGCGCCCCTCCCTCACGGCGGACTTCGTGGCCGGCCTCTGCCGGTCGGGCGAGATCGTTCGCTTCGAACGTCTCGAGGGCACGGGCCACCTGAAGGCGGGCCGCGTCAGCGCCTCGAGCGCAATCCGGTGGATGCGCGATCGGTTCGAGGGCGCCCGGACCCCCAATACCTGTCCGCCGTTCTAACTCGAGTGCCCTGCTCCCCCTGTGTCATCCCGAGCTCCTCGCGCTTGGGATGAGAAGAGGAGGAAGGTCGGCCTAAGGCGCCGGGGTCGGCGGGGACGTGGGCGCGGGCGTGGGAGGTGCCGGCTTTTCGAAGATCTTCGGGTCGATCCCGGGATTGATCTCGCACTTCTCGAGGACGAGAGTCTGGTCCTTCTCGCCGTTGGTGGTCACCTCGAGGTGAAAGGCGATTGGAAATCCGTCCACGACCCTGTAATCCGAGTAGTCCGAGACGATCTTCGCCTCCCCCTGGGGGCCGATCGAGGTGTGCGCCGAGCGGAGAATGCGGCCGTTCGCGGGGTCGAGGAACCAGCGGACGGAAGCGCCCTCGTAGGAGACGTCGAGGATTCTCGCGTCGGCCGTCCCGATCTTCTCCGTCCCTGCCGCGACGGTCGACAGCTTCGGATCGTCGGCCCGCTGTGCGAGCAATAGCGGCACCCGGTGGATCTGTCGGATCAGCTCGTCCTTCATCTCGGGCGGCAGGTCCTGGGCGCCGTTGGGCCCGACGATGAATGCGCCCGACGGAGTGGCGACCATGGCCATGCGGCCGAACGGCGCATCCACCTGCTGCGCGATCCGGTCGGGGAAGATCATGGAGGTCTGGACGTCCATGTTCATGTCGCCCTGGGGCGTCCGGGCGGTGACTTGCCCGCGGGTCTGCACATCGTGGACGCCGGAGACTTTCTGCTTGCCGCCGAGGCCGGCGACGAACTTCGCGAAGAGCGCCTTGCCCTCCTTGACGGATTCGGGGGAGGGCTCGGTCCTGGCCGCAGGTTTGGGCGGCGCCGCACCGGGGGAGGCCGGGGCAGTCTGCGCGGCCGCGGCCGCGGCGGCGGCGGCCGAGAAGAGGGCGGCCGCGATGCGGCTCGGGGGGCGCGGATTCATGTTTCCTCCGAGCGCGAGAGCATATCTCGAAGTAGCATCCGCGTCGTGCCGGCCACCGCGGACGATCTTCTCGACCGGCTCGACCGCGCCCGGCATCGCCGACCGGGTGCGGGCGAGACCCTGCGCCTCCTGCGGCGCGCCTCCGCCATCACGTTTCGGGACACGGCCCGTCTCATCCGCTTCCATGAGTTGCTGCTCTTCCTGCGTGCATACCCGCACAGCCCGTCCGTGCTTCGGCTCGCCGAGCGGCTGCTGGCCTCGTTCGAAAAGCGCGTCGCGGGACTGGCCGAGGCGGGCGCGGATCTCGATCCCTTCGACGCCCTCGAGGTCGCCGGCGTGGCGGGCACCACGATCGGGACGGACTTTTCCTTCGACCTGGCGCGGTGGCTGGCGCGGCGCCATCCCGGTAGCGTGCGCCTGGACTGGGAGGCCTGCGACGCCGCCGATCGCATGCGCGCGAGCTGGCCCGCGTTCCTGCCGCTGCTCGAGGAAGAGGCGCTGGCCGACGCCAACGTGCCCTACCTCGAGTGGCTCCGCGCGGCGGCCGGGCCCCGGCGCGCCGACGCGGAATGGATGCTCGAACGCTACGACCGTCTGCCTCTGCCTCCGGAGGCTCGGGCCGAGCTTTGGGACGCGCTGGGCGTCCCGATCTCCTGGAATCTCGGGGGCTCGCGCGCATCCCGCACGAAGATGCGGGGCAGCGGGCCGGCGCCGTTCTTCCACGACGCACCGCTGCTCTCGCGCCGCGACGTGTCTCTCGACGCGGTGTTCGCGGAGCCGCGCCTGCGTTTGCGCCGACTGGGCCGCCGCGAAGGGCAGCAGCTGTGCGACATGGTGCGCGAGACGACGGCCGCGCGCTACCGCGAGTTCTACACCTTCACATACGCCGACGCGACGTCGGTCGTCGCGGCGCGCCCGGGGCGGGGCGTCGAGCTCTTCCTGATGGGAATCCGGCCGGAAAAGCGCCTGCCGCTGCGCTCGGCGTACGGCGGATTCGTCGTGAAGAACGGTGTGCCGATCGGGTACATCGAGGGCCTGGCCTTCTGCGAGCGCCTCGAGATCGGTTTCAACATGTACTACACGTTTCGCGAGGGCGAGTCGGCCTGGATCTATGCCCAGGTGCTGAAGCTCCACCGCGATGCGCTGGGGGTCACGTCCTTCTCGATCGACCCGTACCAGCTCGGTCTCGAGAACGACGAAGCGATCGAATCCGGGGCGTTCTGGTTCTATCGCAAGCTCGGCTTCCGCCCGACCGATCCGGGCGTGCGCGCTCTCGTCGAGCGTGAGGAGCGTCGCATCGCCGAGAACCCCTCGTACCGCTCCTCCGTTGGCACCCTCGCGCGCCTCGTTACCCACAACGTGCTGTACGAGGTACCGGGCTCGCCGCGCGGCGAGTGGGATCGGTTTCATGTGCGTAACATGGGATTGGCCGTCAATCGCTGGATGGCGCGTCAGTTTGGCGGCTCCTCGGCGCGCATCCGGTCAGCCGCCGAGCGCCGGGTCGCGGAGGCGCTCGGGATGAGGCCGGCGTCCCTGTCGGATCTCGAGCGCGGTGCATTTCGCGAATTCGCCCTCGTCCTCGATCTCGTTCCCGGCCTCGCCCGATGGAGCGACGCCGAGCGAAGTGGCGTTGCCGCGATCATTCGCGCGAAGGCCGGACCTGCAGAACGCCGCTACCTGCGCCTTCTGCAGCGGCATGGCCGGTTGCGCGAAGCGCTCATTCGGCTGGGATCCCGCTAGCAGGTTGCTGAAAAAGGGTGTGGGATGGCGTTACGAGCGCCGTTCCGGTCAGATGCAAGCAAGCGCGACGACGGCGATGCGAGAGCATCCTTCGCCGCCCCGGGCGGCTCAGGACCTCGGAGCGATGACGAGGCAGATGGCCCGACGCCGCCGTAACCCGAAGGGTGGCCGGCACTTTGCCGGCGCCCGCTTGGAGTGGGAACCTGTGAGAGTTGCTGCAGGCTGGATCGGGCGCCGGATGCAAAGTGCCGGACACGACGCCCGCATCCATTTTTCAGCACCCTGCTAGCACCGCGTCGGCGAGAACTGCCCGTCATTTCGAGCGCAGCGCGGGATCCCGCGCGAGTCAAAGTGCAGCAGCGAATGAGATCCTCGCCCTGGAGCGGTGGGGGAGCCGGGGCGAGCGCGGCCCTACGGCCGCTTGTTCCGTGCGGCGACGATCTGCGCCATGATCGACAAGGCGATCTCCTCGGGCGAGCGACCCCCGAGATCGAGGCCGATCGGGGCGTAGAGCCGAGACAACGCCTCCTCCGAAACCCCAGCCGCGAGCAGGCGCTTGTGGCGTTTCTCTTGCGTTCGGCGGCTGCCGAGGGCCCCGACGTAGAAGGCCGGGCTCACGAGCGCGGCCGTGAGCGCGGGGTCGTCGAGCTTCGGGTCGTGCGTGAGCACGGCGATGGCGGTCGCGGAGTTGACGGCGAGCGACGCGAGGGCCCGGTCCGGCCAGTCCGCGACGATCTCGTCGGCGTGGGGGAAGCGCTGGGGATTGGCAAAGGATTCGCGCGGATCGACGAGGATCGTTCGAAATCCCAGAGTCCTGGCGAGGGCCACGAGGGCGACGGCGATGTGCACGCCGCCGACGATGACGAGGCGCGCGGCCGGCGCAATCACGTCCACGAAGATCTCCTCCTCGCCAGCCACGACCCGGCGGCTCGCGCCCTCGGACAGCGCCGTTCGCGCGGCACCGAGGGCGGCGTCATCGATCGCGCCGAGCGTCGCGCCGCCCTCGAAGGCGACGAGCTTGAGGCCGATCCGCCCCTCGGCGCCGCCGATGACGGTCGCAACGGCCACACCCTGCTCGGCTCGAATCGCGTCGCGGATCGGGCCGAAGAGGTCGTTCGCGAGAGGTTCGACGAACACATCGATCGAGCCGCCGCAGGCCAGCCCCACGCTCCAGGCCGTGTCGTCAGCCACTCCGAAGCGCAACAGGCGGGGCGTGCCTGTCGCGAGAGTCTGTTTGCCTGCCTCGACGACGGCGTTCTCGACGCACCCTCCGCTGACCGAGCCTGCGATCTTTCCGTCCGCGGTGAGCGCCATCTTGCCCCCGGCCGGGCGCGGCGCCGAGCCCCAGGTCTGAACGACCGTCGCGAGGGCGACTCGCCGCCCTTCGGTCCGCCAGAGCTCGATGTCGGAGAGGATGTCTCTCACGAGGCCGCCCGCAGCCGCTGCTGGCGCCGCGCGGGCCTCTCGGGGGGGAGGCGATCGAGCAGGCGCGCGAGGTCTTCGAGGCTCGCGAGGTTGTGGACCGGAAGAAAGTCGTCGACGTACGGGAGCGCGGCGCGGATGCCGCGGGCAAGCGGCTCGTAGTCGGGGGAGCCGAGCAGGGGATTGAGCCAGAGGACGCGGTGGGCGTTTCTTTGCAGCCGCGCCATCTCGATGGCGAGCCGCTCCGGCTCTCCACGATCCCAGCCGTCGCTGATGATGAGGACGGCCGCGCCGCCTCCGAGCACGCGCCGTCCCCAGCGGAAGTTGAATTCGCGGATCGCGTCGCCGATTCTTGTACCGCCGGACCAGTCCGGCACGCGGCGGGCGGCTGCGGACAGAGCCGTGTCGGGGTCGCCGCCCGCGAGTTCCCGTGTCACGCGGGTCAGGCGCGTGCCGAAGAGAAAGGCCTCGACGCGCCCGTCGAAGCCACGGGCGAGCGCGTGCAGGAAGAGCAGCAGGAGCCGCGTGTAGGGCTCCATCGAGCCGCTGATGTCCGCCACGACGACGAGCGGCCGGGGCTTCGTGCGGCGGTCGCGGTGCTCCCATTCGAGAATTTCGCCCCCGTGGTGGAGGCTGCGCCGCAGCGTGCGGCGAAGGTCGATGCTCGGCCCGTCTCCCGGCCCTTGCCGCCGGGAGGGCCTTGGCGCGATCCGCCACCGGAGTTCCCGGATCAGGCTTCGGACGCGTTCGCGCTCGCCGTTGGTGAGTTCCCCAAAATCCTTGTGGCGCAGCATCTCCCGATCGCTGTACGTGAGGGTGACCTGGAGCAGGGGCGGGTCCTGGGGGCGATCCGGTGATCCGGGGGCGGGAGGCTCGGATGCGGCGTCCGATGCGGGCGCGAAGGCCGGTCGCCGGAAGCGCCGCTTCTCTCCCAGGGCCCTGAGGTCGAGTGTCGTCGAGCTCTCGGCGGGCTTTCGCCAGAATGCCTCGAAGGCGCGGTCGAACACCGGAAGCTCTTCGCGGCGGCGGACGAAGAGCGAGCGGGCGGCGTAGTGGAAATCCCGCCGATTGCCGATCGAGATCCCGTCGAGCGCATGGACGAGATCGATCATCCGGTCCGGGCCGGCCTCGAGTTCGAGGCCGCGCAGAATCCGGCCGAACGCCAGGACGTTCGCGAGGAGCTGGCTCATCCCGCCGCCCGGACGCGATCGAGCATCGCCTCCGCGACCTCGCCCCTGAGCTTTTCGACGTCGTCCTGGTACTTGAGCAGGATGCCGAGGGTATCCGCGATGACCGCGGGGTCGAGCGCCTTCTTGTCGAGGGCCACCAGCGCCGCCGCCCAGTCGAGCGTTTCGGCCACTCCGGGCAGCTTGTAGAGCTCGGCGCGCCGCAGCTCCTCGACGAAGCGCGCAACCTCGCGGGCGAGACTCTCGGGCGCGTCCGGGACTTTCGCCCGCACGATCGCGAGCTCCGCCTCGAAGTCCGGATAGTCGATCCAGCAGTAGAGGCAGCGCCGCTTCAGGGCATCGTGGACCTCGCGCGTGCGATTGGACGTCACGATGACGACGGGCGGGTGCACGGCCTGGATGGTCCCGATCTCGGGGATCGTGATCTGGAATTCCGAGAGCACTTCGAGCAGATAGGCCTCGAATTCGGCGTCCGCCCTGTCGATCTCGTCAACGAGCAGTACCGGGGCCTTCGTGCGAGCCGGGTCGATGGCCTTGAGCAGGGGGCGCTGCTCGAGGAAGTCGGGGCTGAAGAGCTCCCGCTCGGGCGGCGTTTCGTCCCGCGACTCGAGCAGGCGGATGTGCATCATCTGCCGGGCGTAGTTCCATTCGTAGACGGCGTGATGGACGTCGAGACCTTCGTAGCACTGGAGGCGGATGAGGTCGGTCGCGAGGATTTCGGCGAGGACCCGGGCGACCTCGGTCTTGCCCGTGCCGGCCTCGCCTTCGAGAAAGAGCGGGCGCCCGAGCTTCAGCGACAGGAAGAGGGCGGTCGTGAGTCCACGGCTTGCGAAATAGCGGCGCGCGGCGAGCGCGGCGGCGAGCTCGTCGATCGAGCCCGGGATCCCTCGCTTCGGTCGGGATGACGCGGGCATGCCCGTTGCGCGGCGGGCCGGGTCAGCCCCGCGCGCGTTCGACGGCCGCCGTGAGGGCACGTTTCGCCAGGACCGTAGCGAGGTGGACGCGGAACTCTCCGGATGCGTAGGTGTCTCCCATGGGATCGGGAATGGCCGCCCCGACGTGCGCCGCGGCGCGGGCGATCGCGGCGGCGTCGGGCTTCTGGCCGGCCAGGGCCGCCTCGGCAGCCGCGATCCGCACGGGATTCGCGGTGGCGCCGCCGATCACGAGGCTCGCCCGGATGCAGGCTCCGTCCTTCATCTCGACGATCGCGGCCGCGCCGGCGACCGCATACCGGGAGGCGGGATGGGGATGTTTCTCGTACGCGCCGGCGGCGTTTTTGCCCTGCGGCGCCAGGAGGATCGCCGTGACGATCTCGCCGGCCTTGAGCGCGGTCGTGAAGAGGTCCACGAAGAACTTGTCCGCCGGGATCTTGCGCTCGCCCTTCACGCCCCGCGCCACGATCGTTGCCCCGAGCGCCACGAGGACCGTGGGGAAATCGGCGGCGGGGTCGGCGTGGGCGATCGAGCCTCCGATCGTGCCGCGGTTTCGGACCTGGAGGTCGCCGATCTGCGCGGCGGTCTCGGCGAGCACGGCGCAAGCCTTGCGAAGAACGGGGGAGCTGGCGATGTCCGCGTGCGTCGTCGTCGCGCCGATCCAGATCGTCTTGCCCCGCATCTGGATGCCGCATAGGCCCTTGATGGCGCCGATGTCCACGAGGGCCTTCGGATTCGCCAGGCGGAATTTCATCGCCGGCAGCAGGCTGTGCCCCCCCGCGAGCAGCCGGGCGCCCTTGTGCTTCTTCAGCAGCTGCGCGGCCTCGGCGACCGTCTTCGGCCGGTAGTACTCGAAGTGGTCGGAATACATGGCTTACCTCCGCGCGCCCTGGATGGCACGCCAGACACGCTCGGGCGTCAGCGGCATGTCGAGCTTCCGAATCCCGAGCGGCGAGAGCGCGTCCATGACGGCGTTGTAGACGGCCGGCGTGGACGCGATCGTGCCCGTCTCGCCGATGCCCTTGACGCCGAGCGGGTTGACGCTCGTCGGCGTCTCGGTCATCGCGAGCTCGAACTTCGGGAAGAAGTCCGCCTTCGGCAGCGCGTAGTCCATCATCGACCCGGTCAGCAACTGCGCGCTCGCGTCGTACACGGCGCCCTCCCAGAGCGCCTGCCCGATTCCCTGGACGATGCCGCCGTGGATCTGGCCCTCGACGATCATCGGGTTGATGACCCTTCCGCAGTCGTCGACCGCGATGTAGCGCTCGAGCCGGATCTCGCCCGTCTCGGTGTCGACGCGGACGACGGCGATGTGGGTGCCGAAGGGATAGACGAAATTCGGCGGATCGAAGAATGCGGACGCCTCGAGCCCCGGCTCGAGGCCCTTCGGATAGTTCCAGGCCACGTTGGCCATCAGGGCGACGTCCTGGATGGTCTTGAACTTCCCGGGCGAGCCCTTCACGAAGAACTTGCCGTCGGCGTAGTCGATGTCCTCGACCGCCGCCTCGAGGAGATGCGCGGTGACGATCTTCGACTTTTCCCGGATCTTCGTGATCGCTCCCATGAGCGCTCCGCTGCCGACCGGCGTGGATCGGCTGCCGTAGCTGCCCCAGCCCATCGGCGTGCGCTCGGTGTCGCCGTGCGTGATCTCGACGTCCTCCACGGGCACGCCGAGCTCGCTCGAGACGATCTGGGCGAAGGTCGTCTCCTCGCCCTGGCCGTGCGGAGAGATGCCGACCATGACGTTGACCTTCCCGGAGGGGTGGAAGCGCACGATCGCGCTCTCCCAGAGCCCGCCGCCGAAGCCAACGGCCCCTGCGACCTGCGACGGGCCGAGGCCGCAGATCTCGGCGTAGGTCGAGAGGCCGATGCCCATGTGCTCGCCCTTCTTGCGCAGCTCGCCCTGCTGCTTGCGCAGAGCGGCGTACCCGGCCATCGCCAGCGCCTTGTCGAGGGCACCGACGTAGTTGCCCGAGTCGTAGGTGAGGCCGGTCGCCACGGTGTGGCCGTCGGTGAAGGGAGGGATGAAGTTCTTCCGGCGGATGTCGACGGGATCCATCTTGAGCTTCTGCGCGACGAGGTCCACCAAACGCTCGACCATGAACGTCGCCTCGGGCCGGCCGGCCCCGCGGTACGCATCGGTCGGCGTGGTGTTCGTGAAAACACCGTAGACGTCCTCGTGGATGTTCTTGATGTCGTAAGCGCCCGAGAGCATCAGGCCATGGAGGATCGTCGGGATCCCGGTCGAGGCGGTCGACAGGTACGCGCCCATGTTGGCCCACACCTTGGCGCGCAGGCCGAGAATCGTGCCGTCCTTCTTGGCCGCCATCTCGACGTCCTGGATGTGGTCGCGCCCGTGGATCGTTCCGCGGTAGTTCTCGCTGCGCGTCTCGGTCCACTTGACGGGGCAGCCGCACATCTTCGACGCGAAGATGACCATCGAGTCCTCGGGGTAGTGGGGGATCTTGCTGCCGAAGCCCCCGCCCACCTCTGGAGCGATGACACGGATCTTCTGCTCCGGGATCCCGGTGTCGAGCGACAGGAGGAAACGCACGATGTGGGGGTTCTGCGACGTCACCCACAGCGTGACCTCGTTGGTCGCCGCGCTGTACTGAGCGAGCGCCGCGCGGGGCTCCATCGCGTTGGGGATCAGGCGCTGGTTGATGATCCGCTCCTTGACGACGACGTCGGCGCTTTTGAAAGCCGCCTCGACGTCGCCTCCCGAGACCGTCCAGTGGAAGCAGACGTTGCCGGGCACGTCGGCGTGGAGCTGCGGCTGGCCCTTGCCCGTCGCCTTCTCGGCGTCCGCCACGGCCGGCAGCGGGTCGTACTCGACCTCCACGGCCTCGGCCGCGTCGCGTGCGAGGTAACGGTCGGTCGCGACGACGATGGCAACGGCGTTGCCCACGTACCGCGCGACATCGATCGCGATCGGGGGATAGGGAGGCGTCTTGGTGTCCGAGCCCGGCACGACCCAGGCGCAGGGGATGGGTCCGAAGCCCGCGTCCTTCATGTCCTTGCCCGTGAACACCCCGAGGACCCCGTCCATCGCGGCAACCTTCTTCGTGCGGACGGCCCGGATCTTCGCGTGGGCGTAGGGCGAGCGCACGACCGCCAGGTAGGCCATTCCCGGCAGGACGAAGTCGTCCGTGTATTTGGCCTGGCCCGTGATGAGGCGGGGGTCCTCGCGCCGCTTGATTCCGGATCCGAAAATGCGCGATGCCATGACCGCCTCCCTAAGTCCTCATCCGCGTCGCGGCTTCCTGGACCGCCGCGACGATGTTCTGGTAGCCGGTGCACCGGCAGAGGTTGCCTTCGAGGCCGTGGCGGATCTGGGCCTCGCTCGGCTTCGGATTCTTGGCGAGCAGGTTGCAGGCCGTCAGGATCATGCCGGGCGTGCAGTATCCGCACTGGAGCCCGTGCTTTTCCCAGAAGGCGTCCTGCAGGGGATGGAGCTTGCCGTTCTGCGCGAGCCCCTCGATCGTCGTGACGCTGGCGCCGTCGGCCTGAACGGTGAGGACCGTGCAGGACTTGACCGCCCTGCCGTCCATCAGGACGGTGCAGGAGCCGCACTGGCTGGTGTCGCAGCCGACGTTGGTGCCGGTCAGGCCGAGGGTCTCGCGCAGGTAGTGCACGAGGAGGAGGCGCGCATCGACCTGGTGCTTTCGCCTGGCGCCGTTGACGCTGACGGAGACGGGGTATTGCATGCGGCCTCCGGTTGAGCTTGCGGAGTATACCGAACCGCTCCTCAGGCCCTTTCGATCTCTTTGCGCACCGCGTCGAAGAATGCGGACGTGAGCTTCTTCGTCACGCCGCCCATCAGGCGCGCCGCGAGGCTCGCGACCGTGCCGACGACGTCGACGTCGGCCGTCCAGGCCAGCCCGGTCTCGCCGTCCTGACCGTCGGCCAGGGCCATCGAGGTCGTCGCGTCCACGCCGCTGCCCGGGGCAGTGCCGTGCGCCTTCATCCGGGCCATGTTGGGAGGATCGAGCTCGACCCACTCCACGTCGTTGACGAAGCGAACCTTCACGGACCCGAATCCGATCGCCGTGGTCGCTCGAAATTTCTTTCCCGGTTCGACGATCTCCAGCGATTCGAGGCCCGGAGCGCATCCGGAGACCTTCTGCGGGTCCGTCAGGAAATCCCACACCTTCTGGCGCGGGGCGCGAATCGAGACGTTGCCTTCGAAGTGCATGGGGCGGTTATACCTCAGGGGGGGTCGGCACGACGGCCGTGTGCGCACCCCGGCGTGGGTCGCCAGGGCGAGCGTGTGTCATCCCGGGGAGCGTCGCGACGAGGGATCCCGTACTTGAGCGCGAACCCGGCAATCGAGTCCGGGATCCTTCGCTTCGCTCAGGATGCCAAGGGCGGGAGGCGCTCCGTTGTCGGCGTCAGCCGGAGGGCGGTATCGAGAGACCAATCTAGTACGCGACGAGCGCCCGGGCCGCCCGACAGAGCTTTTCCGCGTTGGGCAGGAAGAACTCCTCGAGGGGCGGCGAGTAGGGGACCGGCGTGTCGGGTGCGGTGACGCGGACGAGGGGACCGTCGAGGTACTCGAAGCAGCGCTCGGCGAGGACTGCGGCGATCTCGGCGCCGATGCCGCCGGTGCGCGTGGCCTCGTGCAACAGGATCGCCTTGTTGGTCTTCGCGACCGACTCGAGCACGGTCTGCTCGTCCATCGGGAAGAGCGTGCGCAGGTCCACGATCTCGGCGTCGATGCCCTCGGCCTCGAGCGTTTTCGCGGCGTCGAGCGCGGTCCAGACCATGGCGCCATATGTGATGATCGAAAGGTCGCGTCCGGGGCGGCGTACGGCCGCTTTGCCGAGCGGCACGATCCAGTCGCCGGGCGGGAGCTCCTCCTTGATTCGCCGGTAGAGGAACTTGTGCTCGAAAAAGAGGACCGGGTCGTCGTCCCGGATCGCGGCCTTCATGAGCCCCTTCGCGTCGTACGCGGTCGCCGGCTGAACGACCTTCAGACCGGGCGTGTGCGCGAAGTAGGCTTCCGGGTTCTGGGAATGAAAGGGTCCGCCGTGCACGCCGCCGCCGGACGGCCCGCGGATCACCAGCGGCACGCCGACACCCGTGCGGTAACGCGACTTGGCCGCGAAGTTCGTAATCATGTCGAACGCGCACGAGATGAAGTCGATGAACTGCATCTCGGCGACCGGTCGCATTCCCATCATGGCCGCGCCGACGGCGGCGCCGACGATCGCCGTCTCCGATATCGGCGTGTCGAGCACGCGCGACTCGCCGAACTGATCGATCAGCCCGTCGGTCACCTTGAAGGCCCCGCCGTAGACGCCGATGTCCTCGCCGATGAGAAACACGCGCTCGTCGCGCGCCATCTCCTCGCGCAGGCCCTCGCGGATTGCGTCCACGTAGGTCGTCTGCCCGCGGACTGCGGGAGCGCCGGGATCGGGTGCTCCGAGGTGGGGCGCGTCGCTCAGGATCGCCTCCGTACGATGGCCGGCTCGATCTCGGGAACGCCGGTCGCATAAACGCCCTTGAGGGCGTCGTCGGGGGAAGGGAATGGGCTCTTTTCGGCGAACTCGACCTCCTTGTCGACGTCCCCGGCGACCGTCCGATCGATCGCCGCGAGCTCTTCGGCCGTGGCGAGGCCGGACCCCGTGAGAACGCGGGCGTAACGCTCGAGCGGATCCCGCTCGCGCCATGCGGCGAGCTCTTCGCCCGGCACGTAGGCCTGCGCATCGTGCTCCGCGTGGCCCTTCATCCTGTATGTGAGCGATTCGACGAGAGTCGGACCCTCGCCGGAGCGGGCGCGATCCACCGCCCGGCGCGCGGCGCCGTAGACGGCGAGCACGTCGTTGCCGTCCACCTGCTCGCCCGGGATTCCGTAGGCCCCGGCCTTGTCCGCGAGGGACCGGGCGGCGGTCTGTTTCTTGAACGGTGTGGAATAGGCCCAGCCGTTGTTCTCGGCCACGACGACGAGCGGGAGTTTCTGCACGGCCGCGAAGTTCAGCCCCTCGTGGAAGGCTCCCGTGGACGTGCCGCCGTCGCCGATCCACGTCATCGTCACGAGATCCTTCTTCTGCATGCGCGCGGCCAGGGCGATTCCCGCCATGACGGGAATGAGCGCCCCGAGCATCGAGATGGGCGAGATGACGCCGCGATCCGGGCGGCCGAAATGCAGGTTGCAGTCCTTTCCGCCCGAGGGGGACGTCGCGCGCGCCATGTACTGCGTCAGGACGTCCCGGGGCGAGTAGCCCATCACGAGGACGACGCCGAGGTTGCGGATCAGAGGCCCGACGATGTCGCCCTTGCGCAGCGCGTAGGCCGTGCCGACCGACGTGGCTTCCTGCCCGAGGGAGCGATAGAGCCCCCCGACCACCTTGCCCTGCCTGTACAGATTGACGAGCTTCTCCTCGACCACGCGGTTCAGTCGCATGAAGCGGTAAAGCTCGAGTTTCTGGTCGCGGGTCAGGTTGGTCACGGCCTCTCCAGGCACAAAGTTTATACGACGCCGACACCGACCCGGTCGGCCGGGCCGCTTATGATCGGACCCATGGAGCCTTCGGTTTCGGTCCTGATCGCGTCGGATCGCGTGGACACCCTGTTGCCGGAGTGTCTGCGGTCGCTCGAGGCGCAGGCCGAGGGCCCAGCGTGCGAAGCCATCGTGGCGAGCGCTCAGGAACCGGGAACCGCGGGTTCCCGTGTGCCGGTGCGATGGGTCCGGGTCGAATCGCGCAATCCTGCGAAGCGGCGCAACCAGGCTGCCGCCGTCGCACGGGCCGCGATCCTGGCCTTTCTGGATGACGACGCGACCGCCGAGCCGGGCTGGATCGAGGCGGGCGTGCGCGCGCTCGCCTCCGCCGAGATCGCGGGGGGGCCGGACGTCGGGCCGCGCGACGCGCCCTACGCGGAGCGGATCTCGGACCTGCTTCTCGCCACTCCGCTCGTCGGCAGCGGCATTCCCGCGCACGCATGGAGCCCGCGCGGCGGAGTGGTGAGGGCGCCGCACGACGTCGCGCTGTGCAACCTGTTCGTCCGGCGCGTCACCTTCGAGGCGCTCGGCGGGTTCGACGAGTCGTTCGGGTACATCGGCGAGGACACGGACTTCGTCCGCCGGGCCCTGGCGTCGGGAGCGCGCGTCGTGCTCGACCCGGCGGTGCGGGTGCGCCACCGGCGCCGCGGCTTTCCCGGGCCTTATGTCGCTCAGCGGTGGCGGTATCGCGTCAAGACCGGGCGCCTGCTCATCGAGAGGCCCGGGCTCCACGCGAGGGGGCGTGTCGCCGGGTTTCTCGCTGCGGGCTTCGCGGCCTCGGCCGGGATCGTGCTCTTCGGGACTCGTTTCCTGCTGCCCGCGGCTGCGGCCTATGCCGCACTGACCTGGGCGCTGTCATTTCCGATCTGGCGGCGTGACCTCACGCTCGTTCCGGTCGTGCCGCTCGCCTTCGCCGTTCACCACCTGACGTACTTCGCAGGTCTCCTCGCGGGGATCGCCCGGGGCGTCGCGGCAGTGGCCGCGCGATGAACAACCTCGAGCTCGCGGCGCACTGGCTGCGGGGACGGGAGACGCTGCCGCGGTATCTCATCCTCGGGATGACGAACCTCTGCAACTCGAAGTGCGTGACCTGCTTCTATTGGGACCACTTGAACGTCAACCGTCACCTCGAGATGCGGCTCGAGGAGTACGATCGCGCGCTCGCGGACCTCGGGGCGCTGTATTCGGTGGTCCTCACGGGAGGGGAGCCGACTCTCAACCGCGACCTGCCCGAGATCACGAAGATCCTTTATCGCCGGCACGACGCCTCCAACGTCACGATGCCGACGAACTCGCTCATCCCGGACCAGGTCGAGGAGATCGTCGAGCGCGTGCTCGCCTCGCGAGCCGACGAGCGACAGACCTTCACCGTCGGCCTGTCTCTCGACCACCTCGGGGAAAGACACGACGTCATCCGCGGCGCTCCCGGGAACTTTCCGAAGGTCGTCGAGACGTACCGGCGGCTTGCGGCGCTCAAGCGCAAGTCGCGGAGGTTCACGCTGAACGTCCAGACGGTCCTCGCGTCGTTCAACCGGGACGATCTGGCCGAGATCACGAGCTGGGTGGCCGGGAACTTTCCCGAGATCAACTTCCATTCCTTCGAGCTGCTGCGCCCCCCGTTTCCCGATGCTTCGATCCGCGCGCTGACGGCCGACGAGTACGCTGCGGCGCTGCGGTTCCTGCGGCCCTACTGGGCGCGGTTCGGCGACTACAACCCGGTCTTGCGGAACCTCAAGGTCGGCGCCCGCACCGCCGAGCTCGAGACCCTCCGCGAGGAGCGGATGGTCTACCCGTGCTACGCCGGGACCATATCGGGGGTGCTCAACCCGGAAGGCACCGTCTCGCTCTGCGAGGTGCAGTGGGAGATCGGCAACATCCGCGACTTCGACTACTCATTCAAGAAGGCGTGGTTCTGCGAGAAGGCCGTGGAAATGCGGCGGCGCATCGCGGCCCGCGAGTGCTGGTGCACGCACTCCTGCTTCATGACCTCGTCGCTGCCGTTTTCCGTCTCGGGCGCGGCGCATCTGGCGAAATCGGCGCTGCTGCCAGGCTTTGGCGGGCCCGGGAGCGCGTGAAGCAGGCCTGCCCGGCATGGCGGCCCGGAACCCCGGTATCATTTGCCCATGAGCGAAAAAGACCCGCTGGTGTCCGCGACCGCGGCGGCCGGGCGAAAGCGCTGGGAGAAAGCGGCCTCGGGCGCACTCGCGAAGACGCCCGCCTGGAAGAAGGACTGGACGACCGTCTCCGGCGCTCCGGTCGAACCGCTCGCCGGCCCGGACACGCAGCCGGCCTTCGACTTCGACCGCGACCTGGGCTGGCCCGGCGAGTATCCCTACACGCGCGGCGTCCAGCCCACGGGCTACCGCGGAAAACTCTGGACGATGCGCCAGTTCGCCGGCTACGGCACGGCAAAACAGACGAACGAGCGCTTCCACTATCTGCTCGATCACGGACAGACGGGTCTTTCGACGGCCTTTCACCTTCCGACGCTCTACGGCTACGACTCCGATCACGAGATGGCGAGGGGCGAAGTCGGCAAGTGCGGTGTCGCGATCGATTCGCTGCGCGACATGGAGGCGCTCTTCGATCGCGTGGACCTCGGCCGCGTCACGACCTCCATGACGATCAACTCGACGGCGCCGATCGCGCTGGCGATGTACCTCGCGGTCGCCGACAAGCACGGCACGCCCTGGGAAAGGGTGGGCGGGACGCTCCAGAACGACATCCTCAAGGAATACATCGCGCAGAAGGAGTACATCTTTCCGCCGCGTCCCTCCATGCGCCTCATCACGGACCAGTTCTCCTTCTGCGCGAAGCACGTGCCGCGGTGGAACACGATCTCCATCTCCGGGTACCACATCCGCGAGGCCGGCTCGACCGCGCTCCAGGAGCTCGCCTTCACGCTGCGCGACGGCGTCGAGTACGTGAAGTACGGGATCGACGCGGGGCTGCCCGTCGACGAGTTCGCGCCCCGCCTGTCTTTCTTCTTCAACTCGCACAACGACTTCTTCGAGGAGATCGCCAAGTTCCGGGCCGCCCGACGCATCTGGGCGAAGACCATGCGCGAGCGTTTCGGCGCAAAGGACCCGCGCTCCTGGACGTGCCGGTTCCACACCCAGACGGCGGGATGCTCGCTGACGGCCCAGCAGCCGTACAACAACGTCGTGCGCACGGCGATCCAGGCTCTCGCCGGCGTGCTCGGCGGGACCAACTCGCTCCACACCAACTCCCTCGACGAGACGCTGGCGCTTCCGACGGACTTCGCCGTGAAGCTCGCGCTGCGCACGCAGCAGGTCATCGCCCACGAGTCGGGCGTGGCGAACACGATCGACCCTCTCGGCGGCTCCTACTTCGTCGAAGACCTGACGACGAAGATGGAGCGGGGCTGCTTCGATTACTTCCGCCGGATCGACGAGCTCGGCGGCATGGTCGAGGCGATCGAGGCCGGATTCCCGCAGCGGGAGATCATGGACGCCGCGTACGCCTACCAGCGCGCCGTGGACTCGGGCGAGAAGATCATCGTCGGCGTCAACGACTTCGTAGACGCGACGGAGCAGCCGATCGAGACCCTGTACATCGACGAGGCGGTCGAGGGACAGCAGAAGGCGGCACTCGCCGAGCTGCGGCGGACGCGGGACGGCAAGGCCGTATCCTCGGCTCTGGCTGCGCTGCGTCAGTCCTGTGCCGACGGCAAGAACGTGATGCCTCCGCTCATTGAGGCTGTCAAGACCTATGCCACCGTCGGCGAGATCTCCGACGTCATGCGCGAGGTCTTCGCGACCTACGAGGAGCCGGCGGTGTTCTAACCGTCGCCGAAGGCGCATCGCGCCTTCGGCTCCCGCGGCACGAGGCTCCTCCCTCGGTGACTTCGGGAGACTCCTCGCGCCGCGAATTCTCGCTCCGGTGCCGTGGGGCTAGCCTCCCTGTTGTCCTCCCGAGAGGAGCGAGGGATCCCTTCCGGCGCCTGGGTGCGGGTCGAAGCGGCCCTCCGGGACTCGTGAGAAAATGCTCGTTGTGACGGAAGCCAGTCCCTTCGCCCCCATCGAGGAGGCCGTCGCCGCCCTGCGCGCCGGGCGCTTCGTCGTGGTCGTGGACGACGAGGACCGGGAGAACGAAGGGGACCTGGTGCTCGCGGCCGAGAAGGCCACGCCCGAGGCCATCAACTTCATGGCGCGGGAGGGACGCGGCCTGATCTGCCTGGCGCTGACCGAAGAGCGGTGCGACGCGCTGGAGCTGCCGCCGATGGTCTCGGAGAACACGTCGAACTTCGGCACGGCGTTCACGGTCTCGATCGAGGCCCGGGGCCGGACGACGACCGGCATCTCGGCCGCCGACCGCGCGGCAACGATCCTGACGGCAATCGACCCGGCGACTCGGCCCCAGGACCTCAACCGGCCGGGCCACATGTTCCCGCTGCGCGCGCAGCGCGGCGGAGTCCTGAAGCGTGCGGGACAGACCGAGGCGTCGGTGGACCTCGCGCGCATCGCAGGGCTGAATCCGGCGGCCGCGCTCTGCGAGATCATGAACGAGGATGGCACCATGTCGCGCGTGCCGGATCTTGCGAAGTTCTGTGCGCGTCACGGCCTCGCGATGGTCACCGTCGCCGATCTCATCCGCTACCGGATGAAGACCGAGCGGCTCGTCGAGCGCATCGCCTCGCCGCACCTGCCCACCCGCCTCGGGGAATTTCGCCTGTACGCGTACCGCAGCGACGTGACGCACGAGGAGCACCTTGCATTGGTGCACGGCGAGATCCGGGAGGATGAGCCGATTCTCGTGCGCGTCCATTCGCAGTGCCTGACGGGCGACGTCTTCGGGTCGGCGCGGTGCGATTGCGGCGAGCAGCTCGAGCTGGCCATGGAGAAGATCGTCGAGACCGGAAAGGGCGTCTTCCTGTACCTGCTGCAGGAGGGGCGCGGCATCGGACTCGTCAACAAGCTCAAGGCCTACGAGCTGCAGGACCAGGGGCACGACACGGTCTCGGCCAACGAGAAGCTCGGCTTCCCTCCGGACATCCGCAACTACGGAGTGGGCTGCCAGATTCTCCGGGACCTCGGCGTGCGCAAGATGCGGCTCATGACCAACAATCCCTCGAAGTACGTGGCGATCGACGGCTACGGCCTGGAGATCGTCGAGCGCGTCCCCCTCGAGGTCAATCCCACCGACCGCTCGCGCAAGTACCTCGAGGCAAAGAAGAACAAGATGGGGCACCTGCTCAAGCTCGTCTGACGCTTTTCACCCTCTTCACCCGAAAGCGCATATCCTGCGGGCGTAGACGAGGAGGAACGCATGTCCGCCAAGACCTTCGAAGTCCTCCCGGGGGGGCCGGGCCCGAGGTTCGTGCGTCGCGTCATCATTGCCATCGCGGTTTTTCTCCTGATCGTGGTCGGAGGCCCGATCGCGGTCGTCCCGGCCGGGCACGTCGGCGTGAAGGACTTCTTCGGCAACGTCTCGCCCGACGCCCTGCCGCCCGGCGTTCACCTGATCCTACCCTTCACGCGCGTCCACAAGATGTCCATCCAGACGATGGAGCTCAAGGAGACGGCCGAGGTGCCCTCGAAAGAGGGCCTGATGATGGACCTCGAAGGGTCGCTTCTCTATCGGCTCGACCCGGCGAAGGCAGCCGAGATGTACAAGACGGTCGGCATGAGCTACGCGGAGGTCGTCGTGGTTCCGCAGGTGCGATCGGCGATCCGGGAGATCACCGCCTCCTACGACGCCAAGGCGTTGTACTCCTCGGAACGGGAGCAGGTCGCGCACGAGACCTTCGAGCTCGTGAAGAAGATGACGAGCGGCCGCGGTGTCATCATCGAGTCCGTGCTGCTGCGCAAGATCGGCCTCCCGGCGATCGTCGCCAATGCCATTCAGGAAAAGTTGAAGCGCGAGCAGGAATCCGAGCAGATGAAGTTCGTTCTGGCCAAGGAGCAGCAGGAGGCCGAGCGCAAGCGCATCGAGGCCCAGGGCATCGCCGACTTTCAGAAGATCGTCGCGCAGGGAATCTCGTCGCAGCTGCTCGAGTGGAAGGGCATCGAGGCGACGGAGAAGCTCGCGATGAGCCCGAACACCAAGATCGTGGTCGTCGGAAACCCCAAGTCGGGCCTGCCGATCATCCTCGGGGGAGTCGAGAAGTAGGGACCGGCGGGACAGAGACGTGATCACGTATGCGTTGATACGGCCATGAGCCCCGCGAAGATCCCGATGCCCGCCGCCGTTCTCGCTGGCGGCGCCTCGCGGAGGATGGGGCGCCCGAAGGCGGCGCTGCCCTACGGGGCGGGAACGCTCGCCGAGTTCCAGACGGGCCGGCTCGCGGACATGTTCGAGGAAGTCCTCATCGTGACCAAGGAGGTTCCGGACTATCCGGCGGGGCCGGGGCGCGTTCTCCTGGACCGGAATGCCGAACACGCGGCCATGCACGGCCTTCTGCGGGCCCTCGAGGAGGCGCGGGATCGGGTCTTCATCCTGGCGGTGGACCTGCCGGCCGTCCCGCCCGCGCTGATCCGGGCGATCGCGACGAAGGCCGCCGCGAGCGAGGCACCGGCCCTCGTCCCGCGGGCGGACGGGCGCCTGCAGCCTCTGGCCGCGGTGTGGAGGCGCGGGGTCCTCGACGTCGCCCGACGCCGCGTCGCTTCGGGAGAGCTGTCGCTCCAGGGGCTGGCGGAGGAAGTCGGGGCCGAGGTCCTCGAGGAGAGCGACTGGCGACGGTTCGATCCCTCGGGGTCCGCGTTCGTCAATCTCAATACTCTCGAGGCCTACGCGGCGCTGCGGGAGCGTGCGTGAGCGACTCCGGGAAGTCCCGACGCGAGAAGCCAAAGCGGCCACGCGCCAGCGGACCCCTGCGGCGCAGTGCCCTCCACGTGGACGCGCGCGGCAGGGCGCGAATGGTGGATGTCGGCGCAAAGGAATCCTCGCGGCGCGTGGCGGTTGCCCGGGGACGGCTCGCCATGGGCGCCGGCGCATTCGGGGCGCTCGAGTCCGGGCGACTGGCGAAGGGAGATGCGCTCGCCGTCGCGCGGCTGGCGGGAATTCAGGCCGCCAAGCGAACCTCCGAGATCGTGCCGCTCTGCCACCCGCTCACGCTCGAGTCCGTGGAGGTGGACATCGCGCTCGACCCGGCCCGCGGCGAGGCCGTCGTGACCGCGACCGCGCGCATCACCGGGAAGACCGGCGTCGAGATGGAGGCCCTGACCGCCGTTGCGGCGGCGTGCCTCGCGCTCTACGACATGATCAAGGCACTCGACCGGGCGGCGGCGATCCGAGAGATCGTGCTCGTCGAGAAGTCGGGCGGCCGGTCCGGGACCTACCGCCGCTGATCGGACTGCGCAAGTCGCACTTCGCGATCCATAACTCACAATTCACAATTCGCAACGGTCTCTCATCCCCCCCGGGTGTGCATCTCGAGGTGCGGATCCTTCTTGAGCTCGCCAATCGCCACGAGCGGCGTTCGGTCCCGCACCGCGAGCCGCTGTTCCGCGCCGCGGTCGTCGCGCGCGATCCAGGTCGAGCGGATCAGGTCGGAGAGCTCCCGCGTCGATGCGCCGGCGCGCAGCGGTCCGCGAAGATCGATGCCACGCGTCGCGTAGAGGCAGAGGAACCAGAGGCCGTCGGCCGTGAGACGGCTGCGGTCGCAGGACCGGCAGAAAGGCGCGGTGGTTGACGCGATGATGCCAAACGTCGTCCCGTCCCCGAGGCGGAATCGCTCGGCCGGGGCCGACGACTGCTCGGCGATCGGCTCGATGGCACCGTAGCGCGCGGCCAGGGAGGCGAGCAACTCGGCCCGGGAGACGACGTCTTTCCGGGACCAGCGCGTGGCCCCGCCGACGTCCATGTACTCGATGAAACGGAGCTCCGCGCGCCAGCCCCTCGCTCGCTCGAGAAGCGCACCGATCTCGTCGTCGTTGACGCCCCGGATGACGACCGTGTCGATCTTGAGGGCAGCGAACCCCGCGGCCGCCGCCGCGTCGATTCCGCGCAGGACCCGGGAGAGCTCGTCGAAGCGGGTGAGCTCGCGGAAGCGCTCCGGCCGGAGCGTGTCGAGGCTGACCGTGACGCGGTGGAGGCCCGCCGCCTTGAGTCTCGCGGCGCCGTCTTCGAGCAGCACGCCGTTGGTCGTCATCGCGAGGTCGCGCAGCCACGGTTTGCCGGCGAGGATTGCGACGAGCTTCGGCAGGTCCTGCCGGACGAGCGGCTCGCCGCCGGTCAGGCGGATCTTGTCGACGCCGAGGTCCGCGAAGACATCGGCGACGCGGCCGATCTCCCCGAAGTCGAGGATGTCGGCGCGGGGGAGCCACGTGTACTCCCGCTCCGGCATGCAGTAGGCGCAGCGCAGGTTGCAGCGGTCGGTAACGGACAGCCGCAGGTTGTTGAGCGGCCTGCCGAGCGTGTCGGAGACTGTCATTCCGGGTCTATATTAGCCGTGTGGCCATACGGGTCGCGATCATCACCGTCTCCGACGGGGTCGCCGCGGGTGCGCGGGAGGATCGCGGCGGCCCGGCCTGCGAGGAAACCCTGCGCGCCTCGGGGGTCGAGCACTGGATCGCCTCCCGCGAGACGATTCCCGACGATCCGAAGCAGGTGGCGCGCGCGATCCGGGTGCGCGCCGACGCGGGGGAGACGGACCTGATCCTGCTGACCGGAGGCACGGGGGTTGCGCCACGCGACCGCACCCCCGAGGGAGTGCGCGAGGTGATCGAGTACGAGGTGCCCGGCCTCGCCGAGAAGATGCGGGCGGAGACCTCGCGCGGATTTCCCGCCGCCTTCCTCTCGCGCCAGGTGGTCGGCGTGCGCAAGCGGACACTCGTCGTGGCGCTCCCCGGCTCGCCGAAAGGCGCCGCCGACTGCTTGTCGGCGATCCTCGGCCTCGTTCCCCACGCGGTCGCGCTCATCCAGGGAGGACGGCCCGACCATCCCCTTCCACACGGCTGACCGGGCGCTTCGGCGGCCGCGGCCCGCGCGGCGTCGAATCCTGGATGATTTTTCGGGCGTGGTGCGGCAAGATCGGCTCCGCGATGCGAAAGGTCCGCCTCGGAATCGACGTGCTGCTCGAGAGCCCCTGGCCCGTGGCCGGCAAGCGCATCGGCCTCATCACCAATGTTTCGGGCGTCACGAGCGACGGCCTGCCTTCCTGGAAGGCGCTGCGCGCCGCGTCGAACGTGCGCCTCGTGCGGCTCTTCGGGCCCGAGCATGGGCTGGAGGGCGGGGCGATCTACATGGAAGCCGTCGACGGTTCGATCCACGCGGCGTCCGGATTGCCCGTCGTCTCGCTGTACGGGGATTCCCCGGAGACCCTGCGGCCGCGCCGGGAGGACTTCGCTGACCTCGAGGCGATCGTCTTCGACGTGGCCGACGTCGGGAGCCGCTATTACACGTTCATCTGGACGATGCTGCTCGTGATGGAAGCGTGCGCCGGGTCACGTCTGCGGTTCGTCGTTTGCGATCGCCCGAATCCGATTGGCGGGGCCATCGAGGGGGCGCCGCCGGCGAGCGGTTACCTCACGTTCGTGGGGCTGCACCCGATTCCCGTCCGGCATGGGATGACCGCGGGGGAGCTCGCGCGTCTGTTTGCGGCCGAACGCAAGCTCGATCTGGATCTCGTCGTCTGTCCGACGGAAGGGTGGGCGCGCGACCTTCCGTACGCGGCGACGGGGCTGCCGTGGGTACCGCCCTCGCCCAACATGCCGACCACCGACACGGCCCTCGTCTATCCCGGAATGTGCCTGCTCGAGGGGACGAACCTGTCGGAGGGCCGGGGCACGACCCGCCCATTCGAGGTCTTCGGAGCGCCCTGGCTCGACGGCGTGGCCCTGGCCGAAGCGTTGAACGTCCTGGCCCTTCCGGGCGTGTCCTTCCTTGCGGCCCAGTTTCGCCCGATGTTCGACAAGCACGCCGGCAAGGCGTGCGGGGGCGCGCGGATCCATGTCACGGACCGCGCCGCCTTCCGGCCGTTCCAGACGGGGCTGCGCGTGATCGAGACGGCCCGGCGCATGGGGCCCCTCGACTTTCGGTGGCGGAGAGAGCCCTATGAATTCGACGACCGGCCCGCGATCGACCTCCTCACGGGCTCGCCGAAGTTCCGGGAGACGATCGAGGCGGGAGAGAGCCTTCGGTCCGAGATCGGGCGGCATTACGAGGCGGCGCGCCAGTTCCAGACGCGCCGCGAGCCGTACCTGTTGTACCCGGACCGGCGTCCCGCCGTCGTGGCATTCGTGGGAGGACACGATTCCGGCAAGACGGCGATCCTGGTGGAGCTCGTGCCGCGTCTGAAAGCGCGGGGCCTGCGTGTCGGCACGATCAAGCACACCACCCGCGACGTGGCGGACGACGTCGCAGGCAAGGACTCCGAGCGCCACGCGGCCGCCGGCGCCGCGGTCGGGGCGTTCGTCACGCCCGGGCGCACGACAGCCCGCCAATTCGGCGACGAAGAGCAGCTCGAGCAGGTCCTGCGCCGCGAGTTTGCCGACTGCGACCTCGTCCTCGTCGAGGGCTACAAGTCCCTGGCCCTGCCGAAGATCGAGGTCGTGCGCACGGGCATCCAGCGCCCGGAGGTCGTCGAGCCGGTCGCCCGCATTTCCGACGGACCCTTCCAGGGGGCTGTGCCCACGTTGTCCTTCGGGGATTGGGAAGCCATCGTCGAGACGGTGCTGCGCGCGGCCGGCCTCGACCGCAAGGGGCGGGAGCTCGGAGTCGGGAGCCGGAAATCGGCTTGAACCGCCCCTGCTTCGTCGTTTTCGATCTCGACGGGACACTGATCGACGGCTACGCGGCCATCGGCGACGCACTGGGCTACGCGATGGAGCGGCTCGGCCTGGCTCCGCTGCCTGACGCGGCCGTGCGTGGGATGGTGGGCCACGGGCTCGAGAAGCTGGTCGAGGAGGCGGTGGGCGTCGAGCGGGCGGCGCGGGGCGTGCGCCTCTTCCGGGAGAGGTATCCCCAGGTGGCCGTCGAGAAGTCGCACCTCTTGCCGGACGTGGCGGAGGTCATCGCGGCGCTCGGGCAGGGCGGTCATCCGATGGCCGTCGCGTCCAACAAGCCGGCGGCCTTCTCGCGGATGATCCTGGACGCAAAGGGCGTGGGCGGCAGCCTGCGGGCCGTGGTCGGGCCCGACGACGCGACGCCCGCCAAGCCCGACCCCACGATGCTCCGGCGCTTGATGGCGGAGGTCGGGCTGGAGGCGCGCGAGACCGTCGTCGTCGGCGACATGGAGGTGGATTTCGAATTCGCGCGCGCCGCCGGATGCCGCGTCGTGCTCGTCCCGGGTGGCTCCCGCTCGCGGGAGGAGCTCGCCTCCCTGAGACCCGACGCGCTGCTCGCGCGCATCGGCGAGTTGCCGGAGTGGCTGATCCGCCGGTGAGGCAACGGGGCACGCGGACTCGCGTCGAAAACGACAGGGTTAGAATCCCGTTCCTCATGACCAGCCCTTTCGATCCGACCGGCGGCCGGCCCGGAACCGTCAAGTTCTTCCTTCCCGGGCCCGTGTGGGTGCGCGATGCGGTGCGGCAGGCGATGGCGCACGAGGCGATCGGCCATCGCGGCAAGGCCTTTTCGGATCTCTACTCGCGCATTGCGCCGCGCCTGCGGCAGGTGTTTCGCACGGAGGGGTTCGTCTTCACGGCGACCTCGGCGGCAACCGGGCTCTGGGAAGCCGCGCTCCTGAATCTCGCCCCCGAGCGCGTGCTCGCAATCGCATCCGGCGGGTTCTCCGAACGCTGGGCTGCCTGTGCGCGCGACCTCGGCCTCCCCGTGGACGTTCTGGAGGCGCCGTGGGGCGCTCCCGTCGATCCCGCGGAGGTCCGCCGCGCACTCGCGAAGGCGCGTTACGACGCGGTGACCGTCGTCCACTCCGAGACCTCCACGGGCACGTTGAACGATCTCGCGGCAATCGCGCTCGCAGTGCGCGAGGCCTCGGACGCATTCGTGCTGGCCGACGTCGTGACGTCGCTCGCGGGCACTCCGGTCGAGCCCGACGCGTGGGGGCTCGACTTCGCGCTCTCGGGGTCGCAGAAGGCCCTCGCGTTGCCGCCCGGGCTCGGGGTTGCCTTCGCCTCGGGCCGCTATCGCGCCCGAGCGCGCGAGCGCTCGCGGGCCCACTACCTGCGCCTCTCCGAGGCGGAAGCCTTCGCCGAGAAACACCAGACACCGTACACGCCCTCGACACCGCACCTCTTCGCGCTCGACGTGCAGCTCGATCACATCCTGACCGAGACGCTGGCGGGGCGCTGGTCGCGGCACGAGGCGATGCGGCGGCGGGTCGAGTCCTGGGCCGCCGAGCGCGGCCATTCGTATGCGCCGCCCGAGGGCGCCCGCTCGTGGACCGTCTCGTGCCTGAAACCGCGACCCGGCGTCTCGGCCGAGGCCCTCGTCGCGAAGGTGAAGGATCGGGGCTTCACGATCGGTAGCGGGTACGGCAAGTGGAAGACCTCGACCTTCCGGATCGGCCACATGGGGGACGTCGATCTCGCCTCCCTCGAGCGCCTGCTCGAGGCCCTCGACGAGAGCGCCCGCGAGGCGGTCGCGTGAGCCGGATCGTCGTCGCCGAGAAAGTCTCTTCGGCCGGGCTCGACCTGCTGCGGAAGGCCGGGCACGAAGTCGTCGATCTGGCCGGGGCGTCGCGGACGGACCTCCTGGCAGCTCTCGCGGGGGCCGACGGCCTGCTCGTGCGCAGCGCGACGAAGGTGGACACCGAGCTCTTCGCGTCGGCCCCGAGGTTGACCGTCGTCGGCCGGGCCGGCGTGGGCGTGGACAACGTGGACGTTCCGGCCGCCTCCGCGCGAGGCGTCCTGGTTCTCAATTCGCCCACCGGCAACGTCGTGTCCGCGGTCGAACACACTTTCGCCGTGCTGCTGGCGCTCCTGCGCCGGGTTCCGGAGGCGGCGGCGTCGATGGCGGCCGGGCGCTGGGAGAAATCGAAATTTATCGGGTCGGAACTCGCCGGCAAGACGCTCGGGATCGTCGGGCTCGGGCAGGTCGGATCGCGCGTGGCCGCGCGGGCGCGGGCGTTCGAGGCGCGGCTGCTCGGCCACGATCCGTTCCTGCCCGCGGAGAAAGCGCGCGAGATGGGCGTTCCCCTGCTGCCCCTCGACGACCTGCTCGCACAGTCCGACGTCGTCACGCTCCACTCGACGGCGCCGCCCAAGGGCCGGCCGCTGCTCGGGGCGGCGCAGATCGCGCGCATGAGGCGCGGCGCCGTGCTCGTCAACGTCGCGCGGGGCAGCCTCGTGGACCGCGAGGCCCTGTACGCGGCGCTCGTGGAGGGGCGGCTCGGCGGCGCGGCCCTGGACGTCTTCGATCCCGAACCACCCGATCCGGCCGACCCGCTGTTGAAGCTGCCGAACGTCGTCGCCACGCCGCACCTCGGCGCATCGACGGTCGAGGCGCAGGAGCGCGTCTCCATCCAGACGGTCGAGGCGCTGCTCGAGGCGCTCGCCGGCGCGGCGTACGTCCCGGCCGTCAACCTGCCGTTTCGCGGACCGAAGGATGCGGACGGGGCTTCGGGCTGGATGCGTCTGGCGGAACGGACCGCGCACTTTCTCTCGGTGCTCGTCGGCGGTCATCTGTCGCGGCTCGCCATCGAGACATGGGGTCTCCCCGAGGACCTGCTGCGGCCGGTCGCCGTCGCCGCGGTCAAGGGCGCTCTGGAGAAGCACACGCCCGAGACCGTGAATTTCGTCAACGCGCTCTTCGTTGCGCAGGACCGGGGTCTCGCCGTCTCCGAGACGCGGCACGAGGATCCCGGGGCCTACGCTCGGTCGCTGCGTCTGTCGCTCTCGGGAGCCGAAAGCGCCGCCAACGCGGACGCGACCCTCTTCACGGGCCGGGACGCGCGCGTGGTCGAGGTGGACGGCCTGCCGCTCGAGTTCCGCCCCGAGGGCACGGTCGTTTTCCTGCGCAACCGCGATGTGCCCGGTGTCGTCGGAGGCGTGGGGACGATTCTCGGCGAGGCCGGCGTCAACATCGCGAACTTCTCGCTCGCCCGGGGCAGCGGAGCCCGCGCCGCGGCGGTGATCGCGGTGGACTCGGCGCCCGCGGACGCCGTGCTCGACCAGTTGCGGCGCCTGGCGGCCGTGGAGGACGTCCGCGTGGTGAGCTGGTGAGCCGCAAGCGGGTCGTCGTCCTTTACGGCGGGAAGTCGGTCGAGCGCGAGGTTTCGCGCATCTCCGCGCGGACGATCGTGGGGGCCCTGGATCCGTCGAAATACGAGGTGGTCCCGATCGCCGTGGCCGAAGACGGACGGTTTCTCGCGGCGGCCGCCTCGGCCGCAATGCTCGCGTCGGGCCCGGTTCCCGAGAAGTTCCGCGCCGGCACGCCGGCAAGCGACGCCGTCATTCCGGCGGAGATCACGCCGGGGAGGGCCGACGTCGTGTTGCCGATCATCCACGGGACGACGGGAGAGGACGGCGCGCTCCAGGGCTTCCTCGAAACTCTCGGCCTTCCCTACGTCGGCGCCGGCGTGACGGCCTCGGCCGTCGGCATGGACAAGGGCGTCTTCAAGGCCCTGTTGCGCGACGCGGGGATTCCGTCGCCGCGTGCCCTGGCCGTCTCCGGGCGGGACAGGCTCGGAGTGCGGGACCGCCTGTCGGCGCTCGGCGTCTCGCTGCCGGTTTTCGTGAAACCTGCCTGCGGGGGTTCCTCCGTGGGTGTCAGCAAGGTGAAGGTCTGGGATGCGGTCGACCGAGCCCTCGATCTGGCGCTGCGCTACGACGAACGCGCGATCGTCGAGGAGGGCATCGACGCCCGCGAGCTCGAGTGCGCCGTCCTCGGCAACGAGGACCCTCGGGCCTCGATTCCGGGAGAGATCGTTCCGGGGCACGAGTTCTACGACTACGACGACAAGTATCGCGACGACAAGGCCAAGCTCCTGATCCCGGCGCCCGTGCCGCTGGCGGTGGCCGAACAGGTACGGCGGCTCGCCGTCGCCGTGTTCCGACTGACCGGCGTCGCGGGAATGGCCCGTGTGGACTTCTTTCTCGAGCGGGGGACCGACCGGGTCCTCGTCAACGAGATCAACACCCTACCGGGGTTCACGGCGATCTCGATGTACCCGAAGCTGTGGGAGGCGAGCGGCCTTCCTCTGTCGGCGCTTCTCGACGAGCTGATCCGACTGGCGCTCGAACGCCACGAGCGACGGGCGCGCCTCTCGACGAGGCCGCCGGCCGAGCTCGCGTAGGCTACCCCGTCGGTCAGCCGCCGAAGGCTCGGACGTTTTCGCGGACGAACTGATCGAAGCTGCGGGGTGGTCGGTCGAGCACCTCTTCGACGCAGAGTGTGACGGCGGAGCCATTGGGAGTGCCCCGTCCCTCGAGAAACCACGCGTAGAGCGCCAGCAGGGAGTTCGCAAACCACTCGTCCATTCCGGCCGCGAGCATCCCCCGGCGGGCCTCCTCGGGAGCGAGGTCGAGGAAGCGCACCTCGCGGCCGCAGATCCGGGAGATCGCGCGCGCGGCGTCGGCGAAGGACTGGGCCTCCGGCCCCGTCAGGTCGTAGGCGCGGTCCGAGTGACCGTCTTCCGTCAGAGCGCGCGCGGCAACCGCGGCGACGTCCCTGACGTCCACGTCCGCGTGGCGGCCGGCGCCGGCGGGAGCCGGAATCACGCCCTGGGTTCGAATCGCGTCGGCGAACGTGAGGTAGTTCTGCATGAAGAAGTTGGGGCGCAGGATCGTCCAGGGGATTCCCGAAGCCCGGACGTGGCGCTCCGACTCGCGGTGGAGCGCCGCGAAGGGATACGGTTTCTGTGCGTCGGCGCCGACGGCCGAGACCTTCACGACGCGGCGCACGCCGGCAGCCCGGGCGGCGTCGAGGATCCGTCCCTCCACGGAGTCGAGGTGCGGGGCCGTCGGCGTGAGGAGGAAGAGCGCGTCGGCGCCTGCCGTTGCGGTCGCGAGGACCGCGCCGTCGACAAAGTCGCCGACGACGGCCTCGCCTCCGGCCGCGCGGATCGCCTCCGCCTTGCCGGCGCTGCGCACGAGGGCGCGAAACGGGGCGCGTGCCGTGGCGAGCTCGAGAACGAGCTCGCGTCCCACCCGGCCCGTGGCCCCCGTGAGCAGGATCATGCCGCAAGAGTCTAACGCCGCGACCGGAGTCGATGAGGACGGTCTAAGCTTGCTCGAGAATGCCGGAGCTGCCGGACATCGAGGCGTACCTTCATGCGATCGCGGCGCGCGTGACGGGAGAGCGCCTTGCCGGCGTGCGGCTCGGCAACCCCTTCTTCCTGCGCTCCGTGGATCCGCCGCTCGCCGAGGTCGCCGGCCGGCGTGTGCTCGGACTGTCGCGCCTCGGCAAACGGATCGTCATCGAGCTCGAGGGGGATCTGTTTCTCGTCCTCCATCTGATGATCGCCGGCCGGCTTCACTGGAGGGCGCCGGGCGCGAAGGTGGGAGGTCGCGGGGCGGTCGCCGCGTTCGACTTCCCGGGCGGCTCGCTCGTTCTCTCCGAGGCGGGCACGAAGAAGCGCGCGTCCCTGCATCTGGTGGCGGGCCGGCAGCGGCTGCGCCTGTTCGACCGGGGCGGCCTCGAGGTCCTCGAAGCGGACCTGACGAGCTTCCACGAGGCGCTCGCCCGGGAGAACCACACCTTGAAGCGGGCGCTGACGGATCCGCGACTCTTCTCCGGGATCGGCAACGCCTACTCCGACGAGATCCTCCATCGGGCCCGGCTCTCGCCCGCAAAGCTCACGCAGAAGCTGTCGGCGGAGGAGGTCTCCCGGCTCCACGGGGCGACCCGCGCGGTCCTCGAAGAATGGAGAGCGCGGCTCGTGGAAGAGGCGCGCCGGAGCTTTCCGGAAAAGGTGACGGCATTCCGCGAAGGAATGGCCGTTCACGGGCGCTACGGCAAGCCGTGCCCCGCCTGCGGTTCCCCGGTGCAGCGAATCGTCTACGCGACAAACGCGTCGAACTACTGCGCGACGTGCCAGACGGGCGGCCGGCTGCTGGCCGATCGCGCGCTGTCGCAGCTGCTGCGGAGCGACTGGCCACGAACCCTCGAGGAGCTCGAGGAGCGCAAGCGGGGCCCGCTCTGACGGGCGGGCCAGCCCGGTTTCGCGGCCGCCGTTGGCGACGGGTCGGACGCGCGGCGTGCGCCGCGATGTTCTTCGGGGGTGCGGCCGCGGCCGCCGAGCCGGAATGGGGGCTTGCGACCGGATACGGGTTCTCTGCGCACTTTACCGCCGGCGCGACGACCAACGAGCGGCTCCTGCTCTTCGCGCCGTCGGTGGGGTTTCCCATGAGCGGAAGGCTCGAGTGGGTGGTCGAGGGGCACTTCGCGCAGTATTTCGCGCCGTCGGGATACATGGTCGGCATCGTGCCGATCGCGCTGCGCTACTGCTTCGGAGGCGGATCGCTCCGTCCCTACGTCTTCGGCGGAGGCGGGGGAGGCTGGACGAGCCTGGAGGCGCTGCCCGAGATCGACCGGCGCTTCAACTTCATTCTCGAGGGCGCCGTCGGAGTGCGCGGCGCAATCGCAAACGGGCAGGCCTGGACGCTCGAGGCCCGGCTGGTGCACTACTCCAACGCGCACACCGAGGAGCCGAACCTCGGCCTGAACTCCATCGTCTTTCTGGCGGGCTGGCGCTTCTAGCAGGGAGCTGAAAGATGGATGCGGGCGTCGTGTCCGGCACTTTCTTTTAGCACCCTGCTAAACCGGCAACTCGGGGCGAAGAATGCGCCCGAGGACAGACGCGTCGATGTTGCCGCCCGAGACGACGCAGACGATCCTTCCGGGGCCGGCCCGCCCGGTCAGGGCCGCGGCGACCGAAGTCGCGCCCGCGCCTTCCGCGACCACGTGAGCGCGCTCGACGAGCAGGCGGATCGCGGCGGCGACCTGCGAAAGGTCCACGACGAGGGATCCTTCGAGCAGCGCCTGTGTCAGGGGCCACATCTCTGGAAGGACACTGCGTCCGCCGATGCCGTCCACGAAGCTCGCGGTGTACTCGACCGAGACGGGGCGTCCCGCGGCGAGCGAGGCCGAAAGCGGCGCCGCGGTCTGGACCTCGCAGCCGAAGACTCTGGCCTCGGGATGCAACGCGGCGAGCGCCGAGGCGATCCCGCACGAGAGGCCCCCGCCGCCCCAGGGCACGAGCACCGCGTCCACGTTCGGCAGGTCCTCGAAGATCTCGAGACCGATGGTGCCGTTGCCCGCGATGACCGCCCGGTCCGCGACGGGGTGAATGAAGAGGCCTTCGATTCCCGGGTAGTGGTGCTCGACGATCACCTGCCACCATCGTTCGAAGGGAACCCGGACGACGCGCCCGCCGAGCCGCTCGATGGCGTCGAGCTTGGTCTGCGGCGCGTGCTCCGGCACGACGGCGGTGCATGGAACGCCCAGCCTGCGCGCGTTCCACGCGACTCCCTGCGCCATGTTGCCGGCCGAGGCGGTGTAGACGCCCCGGGCGAGCGCTTCGCGCGGCGCCAGCGCCATGGCGTTGCCCGCGCCGCGCAGCTTGAAGGACCCGATCGGCTGGAGACACTCGAGCTTCAGATAGATCTCGGTCGGGCCCTCGGCGGACAGCCGGACGAGAGGCGTTCGTATGGCGGCGCCGGCAATCCGTGTCGCGGCCGCGCGGATCTCCTCGAGCCGGATCGGCTCAATCGGGCTCGCGGCGCCCTCCGCCGAATGGGACGAGTGTTCCGGCGCCGGAGGCGCGTGCGCGGGCATGGATGTGCTGGGCCGCGGCGACGTCTTCGATGGCGAGTCCGACCGACTTGAAGAGGGTGATCTCCGAGGGCGCGCCGCGGCCCGGGATCTCGCCGGTGACGAGCGGCCCGAGCTCGCCCGCGATGTGCGCGTCGGTGACCGCGCCTTCGCCCTTCGGAATCAGGAAGTCGCCGGCTTCCGAGAGGGCCGCCTCCCGGCGATCGACGAAGAGTCGCGATCGGACGACGGCCGCCGTGTCGAGCTCGCGGTTTCCGGCCACACTCGAGCCGACCGCGTTGACGTGCGCTCCTGCGGCGAGCCACCCTCCGAGCACGACCGGCTCGCGCGAGGAGGTCACCGTACAGACGATGTCGGCGCCCTCGACCGCCTCGCGCGCCGACGCGCAGGCGGTCACGGCGATGCCGTGTCGCTTCGACTCGCGCTCGGCGAAAGCCCTGGCGCGCGCGGGCGTCTTGCTTGCGACCCGGACGCCCCGGATCCGGCGGACGAGCAGGATCGCCTCGAGGTGCGTGGCGGCCTGCACGCCGGAGCCGATGAGCGCGAGCTCGCCGGCGTCGGGCCGGGCGAGGAGCCGGGTCGCGAGCCCGCTGACCGCGGCCGTGCGGATGGCGGTGACGGACGTCGCATCGACCAGCGCGAGCAGGCGGCCGCGCCCCGCTTCGAAGAGGAGCACGGCTCCCTGGTGCGAGTCGAGGTCCGTGCCCTCGTTGCGAGGAAAGAAGGTCACGGCCTTTACGCCGAGCGCCGCCTGTTCCTGGAGGTGCCCGGGCATGAGGCCGAGGGCGCCCGACCGGTCGGGCAGCCAGACGATCTGCCGTTGAGGCAGACTGGCCTCTCCCCGTGCAAGCGCGGCGAAGGCGCGCGCCATCACGTCGATGCAGTCTTTCATCGGAAGGAGGCGCGGGACCTCGGCCTGGTTGACGATGAGGGTTTCGAGCACGCTACCGTCCTACTGCCAGCGGAAGATCTTGAGCGCCAGGGCGAAGCTGGCCACACCCCAGACGATCAACACGAGCAGGGCGCCGCCGATCGCGACGAGTCCCCGCCCCTCGAGCATGACGGCGCGGAGCGCGTTGTTCAGGGCCGTCAGCGGCAGGGCCTGGATCAGCGGCTGCGCGGCCTTCGGGAACCGTTCGGAGGAAAAGAAGACGCCGGAGAGGAGCCACATCGGCACCATGACGAGGTTCATCAGGCCGCTCGCGGCCTCGAGGGTCTTGGCCCGGGCGACCACGAGCAGGCCGAGGCCGGCAAAAGACAGCGCGCCGAGGATCGTCACGAGGGCGAGGGCGCCGAGCGTCCCGCGAATCGGCACGTGGAACGCCGCGACGCCGAAGGAGAGGATCACGACGACCTCGACGACGAGAAACACGAAGCGCGACAGGACTTGCGCGAGCAGGTAATCGGACCTGCGCATCGGCGTCGCGACCATCAGCTTGAGGGTCTTCTTCAGCCGCGCGTTGACGATCGAGAAGCCGATCCCCCAAATGCCTGTGCCCATGAGGTTCAAGCCGAGAATACCGGGGAGCAGAAAGTCGATGTAGCGCGAGCCCTTCTCGTGGACCTCCGCGGTCGCGGCCGGCGTCGGGTCGCGGCGGCCCCGCGCGCTCTGGATCGCCGCATCCACCTCGAGCCGCGCGATCCGGGCGTCGGGTCGGGTTGGATCGTAGTGGTAGACGAGCGGCCCGGCCTCTTCGACGAGCAGAGCGATCTTGCCGGTGCGCAGGGCCTCGAGCCCGTCGGCGGTCGCGGTGTATGCCGCGGGCTGGACCTTGCCGGAGGCCGCGAGCGCGGCGGTGATGCTCGGGGCGGACGGGCCGGCGACGACTCCCACGGGGACCGGATCCGGCGGCCGGTCGCGGAACGCAAATCCGAGGATCACCGCCATGATCAGGGGAAACGCAAAGACCCAGAAGAGCGCCTCGGGCTCGCGGACGAACTCGAGGATGCGCGCCCGCGTCAGCGCGACGAGAGGGTTCCTGCGGTCACTCATTGCGCAGTTCGCGCCCGGTCAGCGCGATGAAGACGTCTTCGAGCGTGGCGCGGTGTGTCGAGAGCGAGACGAGTTTCGCCCCGGCGCCGTCGAGGGCCGCCAGCAGTGTCGGCACCGCCTGGGCGAGCGAGGCCGCCGCGAGGAACCATTGTCCGTCCCTCTGCCGGCGCTCGCCGATGCCCGGGATGGCGGCGAGCATCGCGTCGGTGACCACCGGCTCCGTCGAGAACTCGATGATGTGCGGGGCATGGAGGCCCGCGACGAGCACGGCGGGAGTGCCCTGGGCGATGATCCTGCCGTGGTCGACGACGGCGACCCGGTCGCAGAGCCGCTCGGCTTCCTCCATGTAGTGCGTGGTGAGGAGGACCGTGCGCCCGGCCGCCTTGTACGTGGCGATCCGGTCCCAGAGCTGGAGCCGGCTCTGCGGATCGAGGCCGGTTGTCGGCTCATCGAGAAACAGGACCTCCGGATCACCCGCGAGCGCGCAGGCCACGGCCAGGCGCTGGCGCTGTCCGCCGGACAGCTTTCCGACGCGGGCGTCGCGCTTTTCCTCGAGGGAGAGGTCGGCCATGAGCTGGTCGGGGTCGCGGCCGCGCTCGTAGAACGAGCGAAAGAGCTGGAGGGTCTCGTGCACCGTGAGCTTCTCGGTCAACCGGCTCTCCTGCAGCGAGATGCCGAGTCTTTCGCGCAGCTCCCGCTCGTGGCTGCCCCAGTGCCGGCCGAGGATCGTGACCTCGCCCGAGTCGGGCGGCGTGAGTCCTTCGAGGATCTCGATCGTCGTCGTCTTGCCGGCCCCGTTCGGTCCGAGCATCCCGAAGCACTCGCCGGGCATGACCTCGAGGTCGAGACCGTCGACGGCCTTCACCTCGCCGTACTGCTTCTTGAGGCCGAGACAGACGATGGCGGGAGGCATCGGGAGGGATTAGCTAACAGGTGACAGTCGGCAGTCAACCGGGGCCGTGGTCAGTTGTCAGCGGTCAGCGGTTCGGCACGACGATACCTTCGAAACCCGAAGCCTCGAGGTTCTTCAGGCTTGCCTCCGCGTCGGGTCGGGAGTCCAGAGGCCCGACCTTCACGCGCGTCAGCCCCTGGTAAGGCTCGAAGTAGACCGTGAAGCCGGCCTCGCGCACGCGGGCCGCGTGTCGGTCCGCGCGCTGCCTGTCGGCGAACGACCCGACCTGGACCGCCCAGAGCCCGCTCGGCGAGACGGGCTCGATCTCGACGCCCGGAGTGACGACCACGATCCGCACGCGGGCGACCCCGGGACCGATCATCTCGATCTGCTGCGCCGCCGCGCGCGAGAGGTCGATGATGCGGCCCTGGACGAAGGGGCCGCGGTCGTTGATGCGCACCCGGGCGGTCTTCCCGGTTTCGAGGTCCGCCACCTCGACGACGGTTCCCAGGGGGAGGTCGCGGTGCGCCGCGGTCATCTTCGAGGAGTCGTAGATCTCGCCGGAGGCCGTGGGCTTTCCCTCGAAGCCGTCGTTGCCGCCGTACCAGGAGGCGAGCCCCTCTTCGCTCCAGCCCTTGACGGCCTCCTCCGGCGCAACGGGGTGCGATGCCGGGGGCGCCGTGCGCGAGCGGGAGGATGCGCACGAGACCGCGACGGCCGACGCGAGGACGAGGAGCGCGAGGCGGGTGAGCCGGTCCCTCACACCCGGACGTTTGCGCTTTCGGCGGCGATGGCTCCCTCGAGCGCGGGATCGAGCTCCTGGCGGACGAACGCCTCGACCTGCTCGGCGGACCGGCCGACGAGGTTCTCCGGGGCCGCCGCTTCGGCGAGCTCGGCGAGGGTCAGGCCGAAGACCGGGTCGGTCGCGACCCGCCCGAAGAGGTCCGCCGGAGCCCCTGTGCGCGCCCGGACGTCGGCCGATGCCCGAGCGTGAACGCGGAGCCTCTCGTGCAGCTCTTGTCGGTCGCCGCCCCGGCGGACGGCCTCCATCATCAGGTTCTCCGTGGCGAGAAATGGCGCCTCCGCCTCCAGCCGGCGGCGGGAGACCTCGGCGTGCACGACGAGGCCGCCGAAGATGTTCTCGAGCAGGATCAGGATCGCGTCGGCGGCGAGGAAGGCCTCCGGAACGGCGATCCGCTTGTTGGCCGAGTCATCGAGCGTGCGCTCGAGCCACTGCGTTGCGGCCGTCATCGCCGTGTCGAGGGAGAGCGCGATGACGTGGCGGGCGAGCGAGCAGACGCGCTCGGCGCGCATGGGGTTGCGCTTGTAGGGCATGGCCGACGAGCCGACCTGCGAAGATTCGAAAGGCTCCTCGAGCTCTCCCTCGTGCTGGAGCAGGCGCAGGTCGGTGCCGATCTTGTGCGCCGACTGCGCCAGGCCCGAGAGGGCGTGCACGACGCGGTCATCCTGCTTGCGGGAGTAGGTCTGTCCCGAGACCATCTGCCGCCGGGCGAAACCGGCCCGCGCCGCCAGGGCCCGGTCGAGCTCCTCGACCTTGCCCGAGTCGCCGTCGAAGAGGCGCAGGAACGAGGCCTGCGATCCCGTCGCTCCCTTGGCTCCCAGGAATCGCAGGTCCGCCCGCGCGGCCCGCGCCTGCTCGAGGTCCATCAGGAGGTCCGCGGCCCAGAGTGCCGCCCGCTTTCCGACCGTCGTCGGCTGCGCGGGCTGGAAGTGCGTGTAGGCGAGCGCGGGCAGATCGCGGTGCGCGAGGGCAAAGTCGCGCAGGGTCCGGAGGAGGGCGACCAGGCGGCGCTCGACCAGTTCCAGGGCTTCGCGCATCTGGATGAGGTCCGCGTTGTCCGTCACGTATGCGGAGGTTGCGCCCCAGTGGATGATGCCCTTGGCCGGCGGCGCGGCCGCGCCGAAGACGCGCACGTGGGCCATGACGTCGTGCCGGGTCTTCGCCTCCTCGGCGGCCGCGGCCGCGAAGTCGATGTCGGACAGGTGCGCGCGCATCGCGGTGAGCGCCTCTTCGGCGATCGGAAGGCCGAGTCGGCGCTCCTCCTCCGCGAGCCACAGCCAGAGGCGGCGCCAGGTCTCGAACTTGAACCGGGGGGAGAAAACGGAGGACATCTCTGCCGAGGCGTAACGCTCCGTCAGGGGATTGGCGTAGGCGTCAGTCATCGTCCGGGCCGGCTTCCTCCCCGACGTTGAACATGTTCGGCTCGTCGTTGCCGCAGGTCAGGCAGGTCGCCTCGGTGATCCGGCCCGCGTCCATCTCGAAGATGTAGCAGGGCGTGCCGCACTGGGAGCACATGAGGTAGTCGACCTCACGGTCTTCGACGGGCTTCTTCTTCGGGGGGCCGCCCTGAGGCCCGTCCAGCGCCATGCTTCCATTTTCGCACCCCGGGAGAGCCGTTGCCAGCCTCTCGATCGATTCGGACATCATTTGTCCCACCGAGGGGCTACTCTGGAGTCATGGCCCCCGGCACCGTCCTCATCGGGTTGGCGCTGGCGATCCTCGTGCTCGGCGGGGTCGCGATCACGATGTATCTCTCGCGTCAGAAGGAAGCGGCGACGCGGATCGACCAGATCCTGGCCGAGACCGCGCGCGCCCGGGAGGCTTCGCAGTCGATCGACCGGCGATTCGACGAGATGCGCCGCGGGATCGAGACACGAGTCGGCGGCGTCGAGAAACGGCTGGACGCGGGGCAGCAGAGCCTGGCCGAGCACCTCGGCAAGTCCGGCCATCTGCTCAAGGAGGTCGGCGAGAAGCTGGGCCGCCTCCACGAGACCTCGCAGAAGATCGAAAAGCTCGCGGGAGAGGTGACTCGGCTCGAGGATCTCCTGAAGCCGCCCAAGCTGCGCGGCACGCTCGGGGAGATGTTTCTCGAGCAGGCGCTCGGCCAGGCGCTGCCCCCCGGATCCTTTGCGACCCAGCACCCGCTCGGCGACGGCGTGGTCGTCGACGCCGTCGTCTTCGTCCAGGACCGGATGGTGCCGATCGACAGCAAGTTCCCCCTCGAGAACTTCCGGCGCGCGCGCGAGGCCGAGGACGAGGGCGAGCAGAAGCGCGCCCGCCAGCAGTTCGCGCGCGACGTCCGCAGGCACGTCGATACGATCGCCGAGAAGTACATCCGTCCGGCGACCGGGACCTGTGATTTCGCCCTCATGTACGTTCCCGCCGAGGCGGTGTACAGCGAGATCGCGGCCGACGGGGAGGACGCCGCGCTGGCGGACTACGCGGCCTCGCGGCGGGTGATTCCCGTCTCGCCGCGGCTGCTCTATGCCTACCTGTCCACCGTCGCGCTCGGGCTGCGGGGCATCGCTCTGCAGGAGAATGCCCGCGAGGTGCACCAGAACCTGGCGGATCTTTCCCGCCTCTGGGACCGGGTCGGCGGCCCGCTCGAGAAACTGGGCAGCCACCTCGGAAACGCGCAGAAGCAATTCGACGAGACCGCGAAGGCTTTCGAGCGCTTCACGACCCGGCTCGACACGGTCGCCGAAAAGGCCGACGCCGAGATCGGGGGCGAAGGGCCGGCGGTCGTCTCTCTGCTGCCTCCGTCCTGACCCGCCTCGCGGGGCGCGAGGTGCCGGCTCGGAAAGCGAAAGGGGCGCGCAGGGCTCATGCCCTCAGTGATTTGCGATGGCCCCGCCTCTGTCCCGCCTTCCGTCCTTTGCCTGCCGTCCTGTAGTATCCGCCCTTCTCGCACGAGCCCTCTATGAGCATGAAAGTCAGTTCCGAGATCGGCAAGCTCAAATCCGTCCTCGTCCACCTGCCGGGCCCCGAGATCGACCGGATGGTGCCGGCCATGATGGAAGAGCTGCTCTTCGACGACATCCTCTACGGGAACCGTGCCCGCGAGGAGCACCGGCGATTCCAGCAGGTGCTCGGCTACGTTGCCGACGAGGTGCTCGAGATCCAGGACCTTCTCGAGGAGGTCTTGCAGGTGCCCGAGCAGCGGGGCGCGATCCTCGACGACCTCGCCAAGACGCTCGGCTGGGGCCCGGACATGGACTATCGGCTCCGCGACCTGACGGCCGAGCAGCTCGCGGCGGCGCTCGTCACGGGTATCGAGAAGCCGGCGCCCGAGATCGCGACGACGGCCGAGCTCTACGCGCTCGCACCCATTCCCAACTACTTCTTTCAGCGCGATCCACTCGTCGTCGTGGGCGATCGGGCGATCCGCGGCTCGATGGCCACGTCGGCGAGGCTGCGCGAGCCGCTGCTGTCGGGGTACGTCGTCTCGCTCCACCCGAGGTTCTCGAACCTGGAGGGCGGCAAATTCTGGTTCCAGGAATTCTCGGCGGACTACGGGAAGCCGTCGTCGTACGCGCGCATGCGGCCGACGCTCGAAGGGGGAGACGTCCTCGTGCTGCGCGACGATCTCCTGGCGATCGGCTACTCCGAGCGCACCGAGAAGACGACCATCGAGCGGCTGGCGGACGCATTCAAGGCTGCCAAGTCTCCGATCAAGCGCATCCTCGTCGTCGCGATCCCGCCGGCTCGGTCGTACATGCACCTGGATACCGTGTTCACGATGATCTCGAAGGACGAGTGCCTCGTGTACGGGCCCATGATCCTGCCCGACGGGGCGGAAGAGGCCGACGTGTACGAGTGCGACCTCACCAAGCGCGAGATCACGTGGACGACGGAGAAGGATCTGCTCTCGGCCCTGAAGGCCCAGAAGCTCGATCTGAAACCGATTCGCTGCGGCGGAGCCGATCCGATTGCCGAGCGGCGCGAGCAGTGGACCGACGGCGCCAACGCCTTTGCACTGGCGCCCGGAGTCATCCTGATCTACGACCGCAACGAGGCCACGGCGGCGGAGCTCGGCCGGTTCGGGTACACGGTGGTGGACGAGGCGGACCTTCTCCTCGGCAGGGAGGAGCTCGAGCTCTGGAAGCCGTCGAAGAAGTACGTCATCCTGCTCGCCGCGCACGAGCTCTCGCGCGCCCGCGGCGGCCCCCGCTGCATGACGATGCCCCTGGTGCGGGAAGACGTCAAGCCGTAAGAGGCGCACAGGTGTGTGGGATGCGCAGAGCGGTGAGGATGCGTCGTTTCCTGTCGGGGCCGAGCCCTCCTTGGTCGGGGGCGGGGCGGGCCGGGGCCGAGTGGGAGCAAGGGTGGTCCATGGCCGAAGTCCTGCCGCTTTCGGTCGTGAGGGGTCGCCTCGCGAACGGCCGCCGGGAGTTCTGAGAAGCGGGCGCCTCGAGAATGAACCCCACGCCATTTTTCTCCTTTGTCCGGCCCCTCGCGGTCGTCGCCTTCGGTGGCAATGCGCTGCTGCGGCCCGAGGACGACGGCTCGACCGCGCAGCAGCTCGAGCGCGCGCGCGAGGCCGTCCGGATGCTCATCCCGATCATCGGCAAGGGCTACGAGCTGATCGTCGTCCACGGAAACGGCCCGCAGGTCGGCGCCATCCTCCTGCAGGCCGAGGAGGCGGCGGAGAAGATACCGCCGCAGAGCCTCGACTTCTGCGTGGCCCAGACCGAGGGCTCGATGGGGTTTCTGCTCGAGCTCGCCTTCGACAACGAGCTGCCACGCGCCGGCTTCCGTAAACAGGTGGTCACGATCATGACCCAGGTGGAGGTGGACGCCGCGGATCCGGCCTTCCTCAAGCCCTCCAAGCCCATCGGGCCGTTCTTCTCGAAGGAGAAGGCGGATCTCATGCGGCGCACCGCGGGCTGGGCGATGGTCGAGGACGCCGGGCGCGGGTGGCGCAAGGTCGTTGCCTCACCCAGGCCCCGGCAGGTGCGCGGCGTCGAGGTGGCTGCTGCGCTGATCAATCGGGGCCACATCGTCATTGCCGCGGGCGGGGGAGGGATTCCCGTCGTCGTGACCGACGAGGGCGAGGTGCGTGGCATCGAGGCGGTGATCGACAAGGACTATTCGGCCTCGATGCTTGCGGCGTCCCTCTCGGCCGACCTGTTCATCGTGCTGACGGGCGTGGACCGGGTTTCCAGGGACTTCGGAAAGCCCACGCAGGCAGCGCTCGCCGAGCTCGATGTGGCCACGGCCAGGGACATGCTTGCCCAGGGCCAATTCCCGCCGGGGAGCATGGGCCCGAAGATCGACGCCGCAATCCGCTTCGTCGAGGCGGGGGGCCACGAGGTCCTCGTGACGCGCGCCGAATCGCTCGCGGACGCTCTCGAAGGAAAGACGGGAACGTACATCCGCCAGGGGCGATGAGCCCGGACGAGAACCGGGCGGCCGCGATTCGCCGGTGGTTCGGACAAACCTGGCCCTTCCATGCGGCGGCAGCCGCGGTGGGGGTGACCCTGCTCGCCGTATACGGGATGCTACACCCCCGGGGATCGGGCGCCGCTGCACCGGAGGGGCAAGCGCAGCCGGCTACCGTCACGGTCGAAAAGGCGGAGCTGCGGCGGGAGCCGTCGCCCGTCGCGGCCATGGTCGTATCCGTCGCCGAGGGCGCCAGGGTCCGCGTGCGAGCGGCGGCGGGACGGTGGGTGGAGGCGCAGACGGCCTCCGGGGAGCGCGGCTACCTGCCCGCCGACAGCCTCGAGCGTGATGCCGATCGGGCGGAGCGGCAGAAGCGCGCCAAGAAACTGCTCGCGCTTGCTCCGGTCTTCGGCGTCGTCGGAAAGGACACGGACATCGTGCTGGCGCCGTATCCGCTGGCCGCGCGCGGCGGCCGCCTGGCCCAGGGAAGCGTCATCGCGATCCACTCGGTCGACCACTCGTACTTTGCCTTCGCGGACAAGAAGTGGGGAATCGCGTTCGTGGCGTCGGCCGAGGTCGACCTCGTGCCGCCCGATCCGCGCAAGCCACCGATCGTGGCGGAGAAGGTCAGGCCGCTGGAGGACCTTACGGTGATCGACCTCGAGGCAGAGCCTCCGCCCGAAGAAGAGGGCGGCGAGGCAGAGGGTGCGTCGTCCGCGCCAACGCCGCTGCCCTCCCTCGGGGCGAGCATACCCCCCGAGCCCGCCCCGGGGCTCATCGAGCCGCCCGTCGTGCTCTCGCGGGTCGAGCCCGCGTACACGGATCTCGCGCGCAGCGCAGGCATCGAGGGGACTGTGGAGCTCGAGGTCTCGATCGACGCGTCGGGGAAGGTGACCGACGTCGAGGTCGTACGCGGCCTGCCGCTCGGTCTCTCGGAGGCGGCGGCGCAGGCCGTGCGCCGCTGGACCTTTCGGCCCGCGCGCACCGCCGCAGGCCCGGTCGCCTCGCTCAAGACCGTCCGCGTCCAGTTCGTGCTGCGCGCCGGGGAACCGCGGTAGCCGACTATAATTCGGCCGACCCCATGCTCCAGGTTCTGTACGAGGCCGACGGACGCTCCCAGGTCTTTCGCGTCCAAAAAGACGTGTCGTCGATCGGCCGCGCCAACGACAACGACATCGTTCTGAACGACTTCTCCGTGTCGCGGCGTCACGCCTTTCTCAAGAAGGAGGAGGGAGGCTGGGTTCTGTACGACAACCAGTCGACCAACGGCGTTCGGGTCCAGGACCGGCTCGTGCCGAAGGTCGCCGTCGGCGACGGAGATCAGGTCCTCATCGGAACGTTCGTGCTCCGTTTTCAGGAGGACCCGACGGCCGACCGTTCCGATCGCGCGCCGCTGTTCGACGCGACGTCGACCCGCATCCGACCCATTGCCGAATTCAACGAGGACTTCGGGCTCGAGAAGAGCGCGCCGCCGGCATCGGACTCGACGGCCGAGAGGAAACGCGTGGTTCTGGATCTCGCGTACAAGAACAAGGTCTTCGAGATTCTCGTCCAGGTGGCCCGGGCGCTCATCTCGGCCGACGACCTCGCCATGGTGCTCGACAAGGTCATGGATCTCCTGTTCGAGTTCCTGCCGGCGGATCGAGGCTTCCTCCTGCTCGAGGAGGACGGTGCCCTTCGGCTCTCGATTTCGCGGTACCAGTCGACGAAAAGGTCGACCGCGGACGGAGGCACGCCGTATTCCCGGACGATCGTGGACATGGTGCTGCGCGAGAAGGCCGCGGTCCTGACCTCCGACGCGCAGGCGGATCAGCGCTTCGAGGCGGGCGACTCGATCCGCATGCAGCAGATTCGCTCGGCCATGTGCGCTCCGCTCTGGAGCGGCGACGCGGTGATCGGGGTCATTTACATCGACTCGCCCCTCCATGCCGGAACCTTTTCCGGACAGGACCTCGATCTGCTGACGGCGCTCGCCAATTTTGCGGCGGTCGCCATCCAGCGGGCCCGCCTCCACGATCACGTGGCGGAGCAGAAGCGCATCCGGGGGCGCCTCGAGCGGTACCACTCGCCGCAGGTGGTGGAGGAGATCATCGCCGACGCCTCGGCCACCGGGAGCCTGAAGGCGGCCCGCACGCGCGTCGTCACGATCCTCTTCGCCGACCTCGTCGGCTTCACGTCCTGGTCGGAGAAGATGCCGGCCGAGATGCTGGCCGGAATGCTGACGAAGTTCTTCACGCTCGCCTCGGACGCCGTGTTCGCCTGCGGGGGGACGATCGACAAGTTCATCGGGGATGCCGTGATGGCGTTCTTCGGCGCTCCTCTCGAGCACCCCGACCACGCCGATCGGGCGGTCGCGGCGGCGCTCAAGATCCGCGAGGAGATGGCCCTCTGGAATCGGGAGCGCGCCGGCCGCGGGGAGGCGCCGCTCGAAGTGCGGATCGCCCTGAACACCGGCGAAGCAATCGTCGGAGAGATCGGCTCCGAGCGGCGCGTGGATTACACCGTGCTCGGCAACGCGGTCAACGTGGCCGCGCGCCTCGAGGAATTCGTGGCGCAGCCGGGCGACATCGTGATCGGGCCGGTGACCTATGAGGCCGTGCGGCAGCGCTACGATTGCGCGCAGCTCGGATTTTTCGCCCTCAAGGGCGTTTCGGCGCAGGTGCCCCTCTACAAGGTCGTGGGGAGCCAGGCCTGAGCCAACCGCCGGGCGTGTCGCGCGTACTCCGGACGTATTAGCGTTGGCTTATGCAATTGTCCGCGCGCCGCAGGCGCCGGGCTCACCGTAGAATCGCAACAGTGGGATCGCTCCCGCTCGTCTTCGTCACCAGCCGCGCCGAGAAGGCGCGCGAAGCCGAGCGCATGGGCTTTGCCATCGAGCGCCTCGACCTCGACCTCCAGGAGCCGCAGGCCCTTCACCCGGCGGAGATCGTCGAGGCGAAGGCGCGCGGTGCCTATGCGCTCGTTTCGCGCCCCGTCCTCGTGGAAGACAGCGGGCTGTCGATCACCGCCTGGGGCGGATTCCCCGGCGCCCTGGTGAAGTGGCTCGAGAAGAGCGCCGGCGTGGCGTCCTTGCCCCGCATGCTCGACGCGTTTCCGGATCGCAGCGCGACCGCCGTCTGCGCGATCGGCTATTGCGACGGCGGCGAGGTCGTGACGGCTCTCGGCGAGGTCCCGGGCACGATTGCGCCGGCACCCCGCGGGGCGGCAGGGTTTGGCTGGGACACCATTTTCATTCCTCAGGGCAGCGCGCGCACGTTTGCCGAGATGGCGCCGGACGAGAAGGATCGCGTCTCGCACCGGCGTCGCGCGTGGGACGTGATGTCGACCCGGCTCGGGCTGGGGAGGCGGGAATAGCTCTCCCGCGCGACGCTTGTGATCCCGACAGCGCGGGGATCCCTTTGGAGTCATCCCTCGTCGCTCCCCGGTCTTCCCTCTGCGTCTCTCCCGCCGCCACCCCGCACGCGTTCCCGATAACCTGCTAGGATTCCTGGCCTCGCATCAATGGAACTGGCGGAGGTCGTCGGACAGCTTGCCGGGCTGCGGCGCTTTCCGGTCCGGGCGCTCGGCGGCGAGGCCCTCGATGAGGCCCGCGTCGATGGGTCCGGGCTGGTGGGCGACCGCATTTTCGACGTGTACGACCTCGAGCGGGGCGCCCCGATAACGCCCGCGGACGCGCCGTTTCTTCTGCGGTACAAGGCCCGGTACATCGATGCGATGGTCCGGGGGGGAGACCTCGCGCTCTGGATCCGCGTCAGGAAGCCCGACGGCGAAGAAACGCAGCTCTCCGAGCCGGAGTGGCTCGAGGACCTGGCCCGCCGGTCGGGCCGGTCGGTCCGCCTGCTCGCGAGACCCGACGCCCGCAGCGACCCCGCCCCCGTCCACCTTCTCTCGACGCCCACGGTGCGTTTTCTCGAGCTGCAGTACGGCTCATCCCTCGAGCCCATCCGCCTGCGCGCGAACGTGCTGTTGGATCTGCCCGAGAGTCGGGCGTTCGAGGAGGACCGGTGGATCGGACGCCAGATCTGGATCGGGGACGTTCTGCTCGAGATCGTCCGGCAGTGCGATCGATGCCTGGTGACCAGCCTGGACGCGGAGACTCCGGAGCGGTCGCCGGGGGTCCTGAACGCGATCGTGCGTGGCCGCGGCGGACGGCTCGGAGTTTATGCGCGGGCCCTCACGGGGAATCGGCTGCGCGTCGGCGACCCGGTCGCTCTCGTCGACTGATAAACTTCCGGGCGTCCATGAGCCGACCGATCCGCGTCCTGATCGCCAAACCGGGCCTCGACGGCCACGACCGCGGCGCGAAGGTGATCGCCCGCGCCCTGCGGGACGCCGGTATGGAAGTCATCTACTCGGGCTTGCGGCAGACCCCGGAGCAGATCGTCGCCGCCGCGATCCAGGAGGACGTGGACGTCATCGGCCTCTCGATCCTGTCGGGGGCTCACAACGTGCTGTTCCCGGAAATTCTGGACCTCTTGAAGGAGCGCGGCGGCGAGGACATCGTGGTCGTGGCCGGGGGGATCATCCCCGACAAGGACATCGCGCCTCTCAAGGCGCTCGGAGTCCGTGAGATTTTTCTTCCCGGCACTCCCACCGGGACCCTCGTGGACTACATCCGGAAGGCGGCGGCAGAGAAGCTCGCCCGCGCCTAGCTAGACTTTCGATGGAGCAGCTTCCCACCCGCGTCGATCCCCGATCCCCCGAGTTCCAGGAGCGCCGTCGCGCGATGGAGGGGCTCGTCGCCACGCTGCGCGACGAGATCGCGCGGGCGCGGGCCGGCGGCGCCGGGCGGGAGCGCCACGCCGAGCAGAAGAAGATGTTCGTGCGCGACAGGGTCGACGCCCTGCTCGACCCGGGCTCCCCGTTTCTGGAGCTGTCCCCACTGGCGGCCCACGGGCTTTACGACGGGGAGGCCCCGGGCGCGGGCCTCGTCACGGGCGTCGGCCGGGTGTCGGGGCGCGAGGTCGTCGTCATCGCCAACGACGCCACCGTCAAGGGCGGGACGTACTTTCCGATGACCGTCAAGAAGCACCTGCGCGCCCAGGAGATTGCCGGGGAAAACCGGCTGCCGTGCATCTACCTCGTCGACTCGGGGGGCGCGTTTCTGCCGCTGCAGGCGGAGGTGTTCCCCGATCGCGAGCACTTCGGGCGCATCTTCTACAACCAGGCGCGCATGTCGGCGATGCGGATCCCGCAGGTGGCCGTGGTCATGGGCTCGTGCACGGCCGGGGGGGCCTATGTGCCGGCGATGTCCGACGAGGCGGTGATCGTCCGAGGCACCGGCACCATCTTTCTTGCGGGCCCGCCCCTGGTCAAGGCCGCCACCGGGGAAGAGGTCACGGCGGAGGATCTCGGCGGCGCAGACCTCCACACGCGGATTTCCGGCGTGGCCGACCACCTGGCCGAGGACGACGCCCACGCCCTCGAGATCGCACGCTCGATCGCCGGAACCTTTGGCGGGGCCAAGTCGCTTCCCGCCGACCGGGAAGAGCCGGAAGAGCCCGCCCTCGATCCGAAGGAGATCTACGGAGTGCTGCCCCGCGACGTTCGCAAGCCGTACGACGTGCGCGAGGTGATTGCTCGGCTCGTCGACGGCTCGCGGTTCCAGGAGTTCAAGGCCCGCTATGGCCCGACGCTGGTCTGCGGGTTCGCGCGCCTCGGCGGATTTCTCGTCGGCGTCGTCGCCAACAACGGGATCCTGTTTTCCGAGTCCGCCCTGAAGGCGACGCACTTCATCCAGATGTGCGCGCGGCGCAAGGTTCCGCTTCTCTTTCTTCAGAACATCACGGGATTCATGGTGGGCAAGGACTACGAGCGCGGAGGCATCGCGAAGGACGGCGCGAAGATGGTCCACGCGGTCGCCAACGCCGCCGTTCCGAAGCTGACGGTCATCATCGGCGGATCCTTCGGGGCCGGGAACTACGGCATGTGCGGACGGGCTTACGGCCCGCGCTTTCTCTTCATGTGGCCGAACGCTCGGATCTCGGTGATGGGCGGGCCGCAGGCGGCCTCGGTCCTTTCCACGGTGAAGCAGGAGCAGCTCGCGCGGGCCGGCAAGCCGCCCATGGGCCCGGACGAGCTTGCCGAGTTCGAGCGTCCGACTCAGGAGAAGTACGAGGTCGAAGGCAATCCCTACTACTCGACCGCCCGGCTCTGGGACGACGGCGTGCTCGATCCGGCCGAGACCAGGACGGCCCTCTCGCTCGCCCTGTCGGCCACCTACAACGCGCCGATTCCGGAGACGGAGTTCGGCGTGTTCCGGATGTAAAGAAGATCATGCCCGCGCTCACGATCCTCCTGTTCGCCGTCCAGGCTGCCGCCGGGCAGCTCGGATTCTCCCTGAGGGTCGAGGGCCAGACGGAGCTCAAGGTGACGCTCTCGGGCCCGGCCGCGGAGCTTGCGCCCGGTCCCTTCCGCGGGTCGATCGCCGTCAACGGATCGGCCTCGGAAGTGCCGGTATCGGGGACCGTGAACCATGCCGGCGAATTCTGGCAGCTGCCGGTCGTCGTGCGTTATGCCGATCTTCCGGCCGACTGGGCCGATCGATTTCGCGCCGACGGCTTCACGTACCGCCTTCGATCCACGGGAGGCGGTGCGCCGCGGGAGTGGAGCGGGACGCGCAGCTGGAAGGACGTCGAAGTCGATGGCGGGAGAGAGACGCTGGCCGATTTCCTGACGCTCGACGACGTCTCGCTGACCGAGCTGTCGCTGCTTTCGAGCGAGGCGCAGGCGCGGGTATCCGTGCGAAACCCGTTCTCGTTCCCGCTCAAGATTGCGAGCTCCGAGTACACCCTTCTCGCCAACGGCCGGGAGGTCGGCTCGGGCCAGACCCAGGGGATGATCCTGCACCCGGCGCAGAAGAACGTCCTGGCGCTGCCGATCGAGGTCGACCACGGGGAGCTCGTTTCGGCCGCCGGCCAGGCCCTGATGTCGGGCGGCGAGGTCGCCGTCAAGCTTCGGGGACGACTCGTCATTCGCCTGAAGGGAGGGGATGTCGTCGTGCCCCTCGGGCTGACCGGCAATCTCTCGGACGCATCGTGAGCGGGCCCGTCTTCGCGAATCTGCGGATCGAGAGGAAGGGGCCGGTCGTTCGGATCGCGCTCGCGCGGCCCGCAGCGCGCAACGCCTTCGATGACGTCCTCATCGACGAGCTCACCCGCGCGTTCCAGGATGCGGCCGGGGACGACGCGGCGCGGGTCGTGGTGCTGTCGGGCGACGGCCCGTCCTTCTGCGCGGGCGCGGATGTTGCGTGGATGCGCCGGGGCGGCGGCTATTCGCGCGCCCGGAACGAGGCGGACGCCGGGAAGATGGCCCGAATGCTCCGGGCCATCGATGCCTGCCCGAAGCCCGTCGTGGCCCTTGCGCACGGCGCCGCCATCGGGGGTGGCGTGGGGCTCATCGCGGCGGCGGACATCGCGATCGCGGCCGAGGAAACGGTGTTCTCGCTCGCCGAGGTCAAGCTCGGCATCCTGCCGTCGGTCATCTCGCCCTACGTGCTGCGCGCGATAGGGCCCCGGCAGGCGCGCGACCTGTTCCTGACCGGCGACCGGTTCGACGCGAGCGAGGCTTTCCGGATCGGGCTCGTACATCGGGTCGTCCCGGGGGGGTCGCTCGAGGACGCAGGTCGCCGCAAGGTCGCCTCCCTCCTGACTTCGGGGCCGGAGGCCGTCGGCGTTGCCAAGCGCCTGATCGAGCAGGTTTCCGGGAAGGATCCCGACGAGGCGATGTCGCTGACGGTGCGAACGATCGCCGAGCGCCGTGCGTCGGCGGAGGCGAAGGAGGGGCTGACGGCGTTTCTCGAGAAGCGGCGGCCGGAGTGGGCAAAGGAGATCGACGAATGAAGGGAACGCAACGCCTACTCGAGTGCCCGAAATGCGGCAAAGCCTTCTTTGCCTGGAGGCCGGACGAGTTGCCGGGTGCCCAGGTCAAGTGCTACCTCTGCGGGAACCAGTTCGCAGACGAAGCGGCGCTTCGAAAGCCTCTGCCACCTGCTCCGCCCGCCGCGGCGGCCGAGCCGAAAGCCGGCTGAGAACGCGTCCCGCGACTCGGGATGCGAGCGGCACGCGATACGGGATGCGGGATGACATGAGGATCCGGCGTCTCCTGATCGCCAACCGGGGCGAAATCGCGGCCCGGGTCGCCCGCACCGCTCGTGAGATGGGAATCGAGGCGATCGGGGTGTGCGGCGAGTCGGATGCCGCGGCCTTCCACACGCGCCAGATGGACCGGGTGGTCTCCCTCGGAGCGGGCGGAACGGCGGAGACCTACCTCTCCATCCCCAGGGTCCTCGCGGCTGCACGCTCGGCGGGCGCGGATGCGATTCATCCCGGGTATGGCTTTCTCTCGGAGAACGCCTCCTTTGCCCGCGCGGTCGAGGCGGCGGAGCTCGTGTGGGTCGGCCCGCCCGTGGCCGCGATCGAGCAGATGGGCGGGAAGCTCGTTTCCCGCCAGAGGATGGAAGCAGCGGGTGTCCCGATCGTGCCGGGCTCCCGCACCGGCTCCCTCGATGACGCGGCACTGGTTGCCGAGGCGCGCCGCCTCGGGTTTCCCCTCCTGATCAAGGCCTCGGCCGGCGGAGGCGGAAAGGGCATGTCTCGGGTGGACCGCCTCGAGGACCTTGTCCCCGCACTCGCGGAGGGCCGGAGACTTTCGGAGGCGGCCTTCGGCGACGGCACCGTCTACCTCGAACGATTGCTCGAAGGGTGCCGTCACGTAGAGTTCCAGATCTTCGGCGACAGCCACGGGAACGTCGCCCACCTCTTCGAGCGCGAGTGCAGCGTCCAGAGGCGACACCAGAAGATCGTCGAGGAAGCACCGAGTCCGGCACTCACGCCCCTGCTCCGAGATCGGATGGCGCACGCGGCGGTCGCCGCGGGCCGGGCGGTCCGGTACGCGAGCGCGGGAACGATCGAGTTTCTGGTGGACACGCAGGGTCGCTTCTACTTTCTCGAGATGAACACGCGCCTCCAGGTCGAGCACGCCATCACCGAGTCGACGCTCGGCTGCGACCTGGTGCGGATGCAGCTCGAGGTGGCACAGGGCGCAGCGCTGCCGCGCGCCTGGCTCGACGGGACGCTCGCCCCGCGGGGACACGCGATCGAGCTGCGCCTCTATGCGGAGGACCCGGTCGATTTCCTGCCGCGCTCCGGACGGGTCCTTGCGTTTCGGGTGCCAGTAGGACCGGGTGTCCGGGTGGACGCAGGAGTGGAGGCGGGCAGCGAGGTGGGAGTCGAGTTCGACCCGCTCCTGGCGAAGCTGATCGTCTGGGCCCCGGACCGCGAGGAGACCATCGGCCGGGCGCGGCGCGCCCTCCACGACTGGATCGTTCTCGGGGTGGAGACGAACGCCCAGCTGCTGAAGGCAGTGCTGGCGTCTCCCGAGTTTGCGTCGGGGCAGTACGCGACGGATCTCCTCGAGCGGTTGCCACGGGGAGGGTTTCGGGCCGAGCCCCCCGATGCGGCGTGGATAGCGGCGGCCCTGGCTCGATCGGCGACTCCTTCATTCGCCGCCGCCGCCCGCGCGAGTGCACGGGCGGGCGACCCGTGGGACGCTCATCCGGGCTGGAGGATCGGGTCGTGAGCGCCGTACGCCTTCGCGCCGGTGCGCTCGCGCGGGAGGTCCGCATCGTAGACGGGACCGCCAGAATCGACGGCCGCCCGGTCCCGTTCGAGCGGCGGCACGACGGGGAATCCGAGTGTCTCGTCATCGGCGGCGCGGCGCACCCGGTCGTGACCGCCCGCGAGGGAGATCGTGTCTTCGTGTGGTGCGATGGCGCGGCCTATGCGTTCGACGTCCTCCGCGGCGCTCGCTCTCGAGCCGGTGCCGAGCACGCCGGGGACCTCCTGTCGCCGATGCCGGGCCGGGTCCGCCGGATTCTCGCGACCGTCGGATCGCGGGTGGCACGCGGGGATCTGCTCCTCGTGCTCGAGGCCATGAAGATGGAGCACGCGATTCGCGCGCCCCGGGACGGCGTGGTCAAGAGGTTGGTGGTCGCAGAGGGAGACCTCGTGGAGGCGGGCGCCGAGTTGGCGGAAGTCGAGTGATCGCCTCCGGCCCGCGTGCCGGAGGCGGATAATGGGGGCGATGGACACCTGGGAAGAGCATGCCCTCCGGCGGCCCCACATGCCCGAGCATGTCACCGTCTACGAGGTCGGGCCACGGGACGGGCTGCAGAACGAGTCGGCGACGCTGCCGGTCGAAGCCCGCGCGGAGTTCGTGGACGGCCTGACCGAGGCCGGACTGCCCGCGATCGAGGTCGGCTCCTTCGTGTCCGCCGCTTCCGTCCCCCAGCTCGCCGACACGGAGGAGCTCTATCGGCGCATTCACCGGGCGAGCGGCGTGCGCTATCCGGCCCTGGTTCCGAACCTCAGGGGCCTCGACCGGGCGCTCGCGGCGGGCGTGCGCGAGATCGCCGTCTTCACCGCCGCCTCCGAGACTTTCAACCACAAGAACATCCACGCGGGCGTGGACGAGTCGATCGAGCGGTTCCGACCCGTCGTCGCGCGCGCAAAGCAGGAGAAGATCCGGGTTCGGGGCTATGTGTCCACCGCATTCGGCTGTCCCTACGAAGGCCAGATCGCTCCCGAAGCCGTTCGGGAGGTCGTGCACAAGCTGCTCGATCTCTCCGTGGACGAGATCTCGGTGGGGGATACGATCGGTGTCGCCACTCCGTCGGGTGTCTACGACGTGATCGAAACGCTCTACGACTCCGGCGTGACGCGCGCAGTGCTCGCGCTGCACTTTCACGACACGCGCGGCACGGCTCTGGCCAACGTGCTGGCCGGGCTCCAGTGCGGGGTCACCACGTTCGACGCTTCGGCGGGCGGACTCGGCGGGTGCCCCTACGCGCCGGGCGCGTCGGGCAATCTCGCAACGGAAGATCTTCTGTACATGCTGGAGGGGCTCGAGATCCAGACCGGAGTCACCCTCGCGCGCGTCGTGGAGGCGTCTCGGCGACTTGCGGCCGTGCTCGGACATCGTCCACCCGGCCGGTATCTGTCCGCAGTTTGGGGGCCTTCCAGTTGACAGATTTTTCGCGCGAGTGTAACCTCCTGATCTACTGAAGGTTACCTTTGGCAAAGAAGATCCTCCTGGCTGATGACAGCCTCACCATTCAGAAGGTAGTCGAGCTCACCTTTTCCGACGGCGAGTACGACCTCGTGTGCGTGTCGAACGGGCAGCGAGCGCTCGACCGCATCGGGGACGGAGAGATGCCGGACCTGATCCTGGCCGACGTGGTGATGCCGGAGAAGAACGGCTACGAGGTGTGCGAGGCGATCAAGGCGAACCCGAGAACGGAGCGGATTCCGGTGATTCTCCTCTCGGGGACCTTCGAGCCGTTCGACCGCGATCGCGCGGAGCGGCTCGGTTGCGATGCGATCGTCTCGAAGCCCTTCGACTCCCAGCAGCTGCTGCGCCAGGTCGAGGCCCTGTTGTCGCGCAATCCGGCAGACGTTCCGTCGAGCGCCACCGTGGCCATCCCGACGATGACCAACCCGATGCCACCTCCCGTCGCTGCGCCGCCGCCTCCCGCCCCTGCCGAGGCGGGCTTTGCGCCTGAGGACTTCACCGGCTCGATCCGAACCCCTGCTCCGACGCCGGGCGGGCCGGATCTCTTCGAGGAGGAGTACGGCCAGGCCGACGTCGAGTCGGCCATTGCGGCCTTCGAAAAGGCACACCCGGAGTACACGTACGTCGAAGACGATGCGACCGAGGCCGCGATGCAGCGCGAGGCGCCGCCGGAAACCCCGGTCGAGGAACGGGAGCCGGATGCCGCGCCGGTGGCCTCGTGGATGCAGGAAGATGCCGACCCGGCGGCCCGCACCGAGGCGGCGCCGCCGCCCGCACCCGCTCCGTTCTGGGTCCCGCGGGAGCCGGAGCCGGATCTGGCGCCGATTCCTTTCGGAGCCGACGACTCCGGTTCGCGGCGCCCGACGGAGTCCGAAGTGATGCGGGCCGACGAGGCGCCCACCCAGCAGATCCCGCTCGCGGCGGAGTACGCCGCGCTCCAGCGCTCCAGGCAGGAGCAGGCCGATCGCGACACGGACCCGACGGGCCCGCTTCGGCCGGCGGACGAGCGGACGGCCGAGATCCCGGTCGGCGAGGCCCGCTCGGTTTTCGAGCCGCCTGCCGCCGCGCCGCCGCCTGTCGCCGCGCCTGTCGCCGATGCCGGGGGCTCGGTGCCGAGGGAGATCGAAGAGCTCGCGCAGACGACCTCCATCGGGCAGCTGAAGGAAATGCTTTCCTCCGTCTCGCGCCCTGAAGGCGGGCTGACCGACGACGAGATCGATCGGCTGGCTTCCCGCGTGGTCGAGCGCCTGTCGGAACGCATCGTCCGGGAGATCGCCTGGGAGGTCATCCCCGACGTCGCGGAGCTCGTCATCAAGCAGCGGATCAAGGAGCTCGAGTCGGGCCTGGAATAGCTGGCCCTCCTCGTCGCTGCTGACCCTTCCGTCCGCGCCCGGGTGACCCCAGACCCCCACCCGGTCCCGCACCCGATCCGGGTAGAATCCCCGAACGCGATTTCGCATGCCCGAAAAGACCGTCTTGGATTCCGCGGCGCCGCCCTCGAAGGGTCTGGAGAAGACCTTCGATCCCGCGCGCTTTGAGCAGGGGTGGTACGAGCGGTGGGAGCAGGATGGGCGCTTCCAGCCGCAGGGCGCGGCCGGATCGCCCCGGTTCGTCATGGTCATCCCGCCCCCGAACGTCACGGGGCGGCTGCACATCGGACACGCCTACGGCCGGACGATCGAAGACATCCTGGCGCGGTGGCACCGCATGCGGGGGTTCCGGGTGCTCTGGGTCCCGGGCACGGACCATGCCGGGATCGCGACACAGATGGTCGTCGAGCGTCAGCTCGCGAAAGAGGGGGTCCAGCGCCGCGAGCTGGGGCGCGAGAAATTCATCGAGCGGGTCTGGGCCTGGCGGCGCGAGTCGGGCGACCTGATCCTCGGCCAGCTCCGCAAGCTCGGTTGCTCGCTGGACTGGACGCGCCTGCGTTTCACGCTCGACCCGGACCTCTCGCGCGCCGTGCGCCACGCATTTGTGCAGCTCTATCGGGATGGCCTCATCTACCGGGGCCGGTATGTCGTGAACTGGTGCCCGCGGTGTGAGACGGCAGTCTCGGACCTCGAAGTCGTGCACCGGGAGACCGAGGGGGCGCTCTATCGCATTCGCTACGACGTGCCGGGGCTGCCCGACGGAGCGGTCGTGGCCACGACGCGCCCGGAAACGATGCTCGGCGACACCGCCCTTGCGATCCACCCGGAGGACCCGAGAACGCGCGCGCTCCGGGGCAAGAAGGCGGTCCTGCCCATCATGAACCGGGAGATACCGATCCTCGAGGACCCGATCCTCGTCGACCGCGAGTTCGGGACGGGCATCGTCAAGGTGACTCCCGCCCACGATGCGAACGATTTCGCTTCGGGAGAGCGGCACGGGCTCCCCGCGGTGATCGTCATCGGCGCGAACGGAACGATGACGGCCGAGGCCGGTGAATACGCCGGACTCGATCGTTTCGAAGCGCGCAAGCGGGTCGTCGCGCGGCTCGACGGCGAGAGGCGGCTCGTCGGAACCGAGAAACACCGGATCAATCTCGGGTACTGCCAGCGGTGCGACACGGTGATCGAGCCGTACCTCTCGACGCAATGGTTCGTGAAGATCCAGCCTCTCGCCGAGCCGGCGATCCGGGCCGTCGAGGACGGCACGGTGCGCTTCGCGCCGGAGGCGTGGGCGAAGACCTACTTCGAGTGGATGCGCAACATCCACGACTGGTGCATCTCCCGTCAGCTCTGGTGGGGCCACCGCATCCCGGCCTTCACCTGTGACAACGGGCACCTGACGGTGGCCGACGAGGACCCCGCGGCCTGCCCGACCTGCGGATCCGCCAGGCTCGAGCAGGACCCGGACGTGCTCGACACGTGGTTTTCCTCGCAGCTCTGGCCGTTCTCGGTTTTCGGCTGGCCCGACGCGACGCCCGATCTGGCGGACTTCTATCCCACCAACGTCCTCGTGACGGGCTACGACATCCTCTTCTTCTGGGTCGCGCGGATGATCATGGCGGGTCTGCGCTTCACGGGGAAGGCTCCGTTCTCGACGGTCCACCTCCACGGCCTCGTGCGCGTGGGCGGGGAGAAGATGTCGAAGACGAAGGGCAACGTGATCGATCCCCTCGAGGCCATCGAGGAGTTCGGGGCGGACGCCGTTCGATTCACGCTCGCCTCGGCGCCTTCTTCCGGTCCCACGGTATCGGTCGAGCGGGGACGCATGGCCGGCTCGCGCAACTTCGCGACCAAGATCTGGAACGCGGCGCGATTCACTCTCGCGCAGCTCGACGGAAGGGAAGTCCCCGCGCTGTCCGGCCTGACGCTCTCGCTTCCTGACCGCTGGATCCTGTCGCGCCTCGACGCCACCGCGGGGGACGTCCATCGCCACCTGGAGGCGTTTCGCTTCGACGAGGCGGCCGGCGCGATCTACGGGTTTCTCTGGCACGAGCTCTGCGACGGTTATCTCGAGATGGCCAAACCGGTTCTCGCGGGGCCGGAGCCGGCCGCGGCCGAAGCGGCCCGGGCGGTGCTGCGGCGGTGTCTCGAGGGAGCGCTCGCCCTGTTGCATCCCTTCATGCCGTTTCTGACCGAAGAGATCTGGGAGAAGCTCACCGGGCGCTCCGGCACTCTCATCGGGGAACGTTACCCCGAGGCTCGCGCGGCCTCGCGGGATTCCACCGCGGAGGAGGTGGTCGAGGCGCTGCGAGCCGTCGTGACCCGGGTCCGTACGTTCCGCACGGAGCGCGGCGCGTCCCCCACGGAGCCCGTGGCGCTGTCGATCGACCGCGATTCGCCCGCCGCCGCCCTGATCCCGGCGCTCGAGACTCTCGGGCCGCTGCTCGTTCACCTCGGGCGCCTGTCGGAGCTCTCGTTCGCGGACGCGGCTCCCGGGCGCTTCCAGGATGTCGTCGCCGGTCTGGCCCTCGGCCTCGGGCTTGCGCAGGGGAAACAGGCCGATGCCGGCGAAAGGATCGGCAAGGCGCTCGCGGCGGCCGAGAAGGAGATCGCCGAGCTTTCGGCAAAGCTCGGCAATGCCGCATACGTCGCGAAGGCCCCGGCGGCGGTGGTCGAGAAGACGCGGCTGCGCCTGCGCGAGCTCGAGGAGAAGCGGGCGGCCCTGGCGGTGTCGCGGCCGTGATCCTCTTTGCCGGCGAATCGCTCGAACCCGGGCGCTGGCGCGTGCTCGAGAACTGCGTCTGTGTGAGCTCCCTGCCGTCGTCCAACGCGCTGGCGCGCGAGCTCATCGACGTGTACTTCGAGGAGGGCCTCGAGCTGCCGGCGACGGTTCTGGCAGCCGAAGCGCAGCCCGGCGCCCAGGGGCGCAACGGGCGTCGCTGGGAGGCCCCCGGCGGACGCGGTCTGTACCTGACCGTCGTGCGGCGCGCCGCGGAATCGGAACCGCTGTCGCTCGTGCCCATCGCCGTCGCGCGTTGGGTACGCGAGGTGCTCTGCGAGCAGACGGGAGCGGCGATCGAGCTGAAGTGGCCCAACGACCTCTACGTCGGGCGGCGCAAGCTCGCCGGCGTCCTGGCGGAGTCGCGGACGCAGGGCAACGAGACGTACGTGGCCGTCGGGATCGGGGTCAACGTGCACGGTCCTAGCGCCGACCTCGGCGTCGCAAACGCCACGACGCTGGAAGACGAAACGGGCCGATCCCTGCGGGTCGCTCCTCTGCTGCAGGCGCTTCTCGACCGCGTGGACCGGGAGCTCGCGGCGCCCCGGTGGGCCGACGAGGCGCGGCTCTGGGAGCTCGCGTCGCTGCATCGCGCGGGCGACCGGCTCACGGTGCGCAGAAACGGCGAAGAGCTCACGGGAGCGTATCTCGGGCTCGACGCCTCCGGATTCCTCCGGCTGCAGACGGATGCGGGCGAGGCGCTCGTGGCCACGGGCGAGGTGGCGGCGTGGTGACCGGGCTTGCGGGCGGGGAGCCGCTGCTCGCCGTCGACGTCGGAAACACGAACACCGTCCTCGGACTCTGGCACGGGCGGGAGCTCGACCGCCACTGGCGGCTGACGACTCGCCGCGATGCGACGGCCGACGAGATTGCCATGTCGGTGCGCGGGCTCTTTGCGGCGGGACCCGCGGCCGAGCCGCTGACTTCGATGCGAGTCGTCGTGGCGAGTGTCGTGCCGTCGCTCAGGTTCTCGCTACGGCAGGCGTTGCGCCAGATCTTCGGCCGCGAGCCGCTCTTCATCGAGCCCGGCGTCAAGACGGGGATGCCCGTCCTCTACGAGGTTCCGCAGGAAGTCGGCGCCGATCGCATCGTCAACGCGGTCGCGGCCCTGGACGCCGTCGGCGGTCCATGCATCGTCGTGGACTTCGGCACGGCCACGACCTTCGACGTCGTCACCGCGCGCGGCGAGTACGCGGGAGGGGTCATCGTGCCGGGCATCACGATTTCGGCCGAGGCCCTCTTCGAGAAGGCGGCGCGCCTGTGGCGCGTCGAGATCCGCCGGCCGGAGCGCGTCGTCGGCAAGACCACGGCCGGGTCGATCCAATCGGGCCTTTACTTCGGATATCTCTCGCTCGTGGACGGGATGATCGACCGGATCGCTGCCGAGGTCGGCGGCACGCCCCGCGTGATCGCGACGGGAGGCCTGGCCGAGCTCTTCGGCGGCGGATCCCAGAAGATCGGAGAGGTCGATCCGCTCCTGACCCTGAAAGGCCTGCGCCTCATCGATGAGCGCAATCGAGGAGGATAGGGCCTACTTTGCCGCCGCCGAGGCCGCCTTCATCCGGCGGCGGGGCACTCCGTTTCTGCTCTCACCCTCGGACTTCGCGCTGCTGAAGGAATGGCGAAGCCTCGGAGTTCCGCTCGAGGCGATCGAGGCGGGGATCGACGATGCGTTCACCCGGCGCGAGCAGCGCGGCGCCATCGGACGGGTGAACTCGCTGTCCTACTGCCGGGACGCGGTGCTCGAGGCGTGGGAGCGGCGCGCGGAGACCTCGAGGGGCCGGGGAGCGGATTCGGCGCCGGAGCCCGACGTGAAAGGGCGGCTGAGGATTCTCGCCGAGAGCCTGGAGCAGTGTCGGGCCCGACGGCCGGACGCCGGCGGGCCGCTCGAGTCGGCGCGCTCGTCGATCGAGCGCCTGGAAGAGGGGGGGGAATCTGCGGAGAAGGTGGAAGCCGCGCTCGCGCGGCTCGACCGGAAGCTGGCAAAGGCGCTTTACGAGGCGCTGCCGGCGAGCGAACGCGAGGAGCTCGACCGCGAGATCGCCCGGCAGCTCTCCGGGGCGAGCGTTCGCATGGACCCCGGCACTCTCGACAAGACGACCCGGGCACTGCGGCGCCGCAGCGTGCGCGAACGGCTCGATCTGCCCCGGCTGAGCCTGTTGTGAGGGCGCCATTCGCTCCGGCTGCCTCCCGCGGGGAGAGGGGAGAAGGTCGTCGCGTCCGGATCGAGAAGCTCGCCCCGACCGGGGAAGGCATCGCCCGGACGTCCGAGGGGGTCGGATTCATCGATCGCGCCCTTCCCGGGGAGCTCGTCGAGACAACACTGTACGAGGTGAGAAAGAAGTTCTGGCGGGGGAGCCTGCGCCGCGTCCTGGAGCCTTCGGCCGACCGGGTCGGCGGGCCGCATGCGGACTGTGCCGGCTGCGACTGGGCTCACTTCGAGCCCGGAGCGGCCCGGGCGGCCAAGCGGGAACTCTTCCGGGAGACGATGCGGCGCATCGGAAAATTGCCTCCGGAGATTTTCGGCGAACTGCCCATGGCGGCGTCGGCCCCCGGGTACCGCCTGCGCGCGCGTCTCCACGTCGCGGGACGCGAGCGCAGCGCTGCTCTCGGATACTTCGCGCCCGGAACCCATCGCGTCGTTCCCGCCGCGACCTGCGAGGCCCTTTCCTCGGACACCCGGGCCCTGCTTTCGGCGGCGCGGCAGGCGATCGCCGACAGCGGCGCCGTCGTGTCCGAGATCGCGATGCTCGAGGACGTCGAGGGAGGGCGGCGGCTCGTCCGGGCCACGGCGGCAGCCGAGCCACGGGAGGCGGCACGGCTGGCACTGTCGCTGGAGGAGTTGTTCGAGGGCGTGCGCGTCGCGCCGGGCGAGGGACCAGCGCTCGTCGAGCGCGGCGATCGGTGGCTGGGGCTGACGGTGGGCGGGCGCACGCACACGGTTTCGGTCGACACCTTCTTTCAGGGCAACCGCTTCCTCGTGTCCGCGCTTTCGGCGGGCGTGGCCGGCGCGGCGTCGACCGATACGCGGGGGTCCGCGCTCGATGCCTTCGGCGGTGCCGGGCTCTTCGCGGGCCCGCTGCTCTCGGCCGGATACCGCGTTCATTCGGTCGAGGCGGATCCGGGGGCGGTTGCCGACGCCCGCCGAACGCGCGAGAGCTGGCCCGATCGTGATCGGTGGGAGATCGCCGGCGTGCCGGTCGAGCAGTTTCTCGAGGATACCGACGACCGTTTCGATTGCGTCGTCGCCGATCCGCCCCGCGCCGGGCTCGGGCCGAATCTCGCGTCGTCGCTCGCCCGGTGCGCGGCCGGGCGCCTGATCTACGTGTCGTGCGATCCCGCCACGCTCGCCCGGGACCTGACGGCGATTCTGGCCGAGGGGTTCGCCATCCGCCATGCGGCGCTGTACGACCTCTTCCCGTTCACGCATCGGGTCGAAGCCATGATCGGCCTCGAGCGCGCGGCGTGATCCGTCCGGTCCTCGCCGAGGGCGAGGCGCCGGCTGCGCGAGCGGCCGTTTGTCTGGCCGCCGGAACCTTTCTCGGTGCGTGGTCGACCTCGGGGACGTCGGTGGCGCTCGCTCTGGTCGGGACTGCGGGTATGGCGCTCGGCATTCTGGCTCCCCGGAAGCGCCGGGGGGCGGTGGCACGGCTGGCGTTCGTGAGCTTCTGGGCCGCGGCGGGGTTCCTCTCCGGGCGGGAGAGGATCGCCGTCCCGGCGGCTCGCGCGAGGCTCGCTTTCCGTGATGCTCCGGTCGCCCCGGGTCGCGCCACGCTCGTCGAGGGAGTTCTGACCGACTTCTGGAGCGGGCGGCCTCCGCGCGCTCGGGCGACGATGCGCGCCCGGAGGCTGGGCGTCGACGGAGGCTCGCTCGACTTCCCTGGCGAAGTGGCGGTTTTCGTGTCGGGTGCGGAGGCGCTCTCGGCCCGGGCGGACCGCGGCGCGCGCGTGCAGATGACGGGCCGTCTCGAGCCCGAGGATCTCGCGGCCTCGGACCGGGAGGTCGCGCTCCCGTGGCCCCGCTATCGTCTCTCGGTCAAGAGCGCGATGCTCGTCGAGCCCCGTGGCATCACGCTGCTCTCCGTCCTCACGTGGCCAAACCGCGCGCTGACCGCGTGTCTGCCGGCCGCCCGTCCTCAGGAGCCGTGGTTCGACCGGGACGTACGGGGTCCGCTCGCGGCTCTTCTTCTGGGGCGTACCGCGGAGCTCGACCGCGGCATGGTCGCCCGATACCGGAGGGGCGGCCTCTACCATCTGCTCGTCGTGTCGGGGCTGCACGTCGTGCTCGCGGCGGGGCTGGTCGCCCTCGCTCTCGGTCTTGCCGGGATCCGGGGCAAGTGGCGCGATGCGGCGCTCATCGGCTCGGTCTTTCTCTTCGTGCTCGTCGGCGGGGCGAATCCTCCGGCCGTGCGCGCTGGCCTGGTCCTCGGGGTCCTCCTCTCGACGCGACTGCTCGAACGTCCCATCTCGAACGCGCAGGCGATCGGGCTCTCGGGTCTCGCTCTTTTTCTCGCATGGCCCGACCAGATCTTCTCGGTTGGGGCGGTGCTGACCTTTGCGGCTGTGTGCGGCATCGCGCTCTTCTCACGCCCGATCCGGGAGAGACTTCCCGCGAGGCCCGAATGGCTCTTCGGAGGCCTGGCGGTCGCGCTGGCGGCGGAGTGTGCGACCGCTCCCGTACTCTTCTGGAGGTTCAACATCGTGGCTGCCGGCGCATGGATCACGGCGCCTGCGACCGTCCCGCTCGCGGGCGCCCTGATCGGCTGCGGGGCGGTCCTTCTGGCGCTTTACGCCCTGGGCCTGCCGGCCGGCCCCGTGGCAGCGCTCTTCGCGCTCGGCTCCCGGGCGCTGGAGTTGCTGGCCGAGCGCGCCGCGGGCGCGGCATTCCTGAGGCCGACTCCGCCACTGGCGGGGGTGCTTGTCGTCGGGGCGCTGCTCGTCGTGGCGGCTCTCGGACCTCGCTGGCTCCGCCTGCCGGCGGGTGCCGGCGCCGGGGCCCTCTTCCTCGCGCTCGCCCTGCGGTCGGGGCCGGCGGGACCGCGAAAGGGGTTTTCGATCGAGGCCCTCGACGTCGGGCAGGGGGACGCAATTCTTCTGCGCTGGAACCGAAGGGCGATACTCGTGGACGGAGGAGGGCCCTTTGATCTGCTGGCGACCGATTTCGGGCGAACGCGCCTGGTGCCGAAGCTCCTCGATCGCGGGGTGACCCGGCTCGATGCCGTTCTCTTGACGCATCCGCACCCTGATCACGGACTGGGGCTTTTCGCAGTCCTGGACGAGTTGCCGGTCGGAGAGCTCTGGCGATCCACGGGCGAGGACGATGGCGCGATCTACACGAGGCTTGACGGCGCCGCTCGGGCGCGAGGTGTTCCGGTGCGACCGCTCGAGGCGCTCACCGTTTGGGAGCTCGAGGGCGCCCGCTTGTCGGCGCTGCGATCGGGTGGGCGGAGGCGTAAGCTCGACGGCGTCAACAACCAGTCGGTCGTGGCGCTCTTCGAGCGGGACGGGCGAAGCGCCCTTCTGACCGGCGACGCGGGCGCGCCGTCGGAGGCGGAGCTTCTGGAGGCCGGAGCGCTCCTGCCCGTGGACGTGCTCAAGGTCGCTCACCACGGGAGCCGCACGGCGACGACGCCGGCAATGCTTTTCGCCACACGGCCGCGACTCGCCCTCCTGTCGTGTGGACGGCACAACCGCTTCGGCCACCCGGCGCCCGAGACCCTTGCCGCACTGTCTCGCTTCTGCGTGCCGCTCCTGCGCACCGACGAGCGCTCGGACGCCGGTGCCGAGGTCGTTCCTGGCGCCACGCGTCTCTTCTGGAGAGGCACTGAGCGCCCGTGACCCGCAAGGTCGGGAGGCCTGCGCTGCTCGTCCTCTTCGGGCCGACCGGAGCGGGCAAGACGGATCTGGCCCACGAGATTGCGCGGTGCCGAGGCGGCGAGATCGTGTCGGCGGATGCCTTTGCGGTCTATCGCGGTCTCGACATCGGGACGGCGAAGCCGTCGGCCGAGCGTCGCGCAGAAGTCCCCTACCATCTGATCGACGTCGCGGATCCCTCGGAGAGCTTCTCTGCCGGCCGCTGGGCGCACGAGGCAAGGCGGGCGGTCGACGACATCGCGGCGCGGGGGAAGCTTCCCATCGTCTGCGGGGGAAGCGGGTTCTACATCGCGGCCCTGCTCGAAGGGCTGCCGCCCGGGGAGGCGCGCGACGATCGGATGCGCGAGGGGCTTTTCGAATGGGCCGGTCGTCGGGGGCCGGAGGCAGCGCACCGTTTTCTCTCGCTCAACGACCCGGTTTCGGCCGCGCGCATACCTGTCGCCAACCTGAAGTACACGCTGCGAGCGCTCGAGATCTTGCTCTCGACGGGCGCGCCGGCCTCGGCGCGGGTCCGTGAATCGGACTCCTGGCCCGGGCGGTTTCGCGTGATCAAAGTCGGCTTGTTTCCGAAACGGGCGCAACTCCATGCTAGGATTGAAGATCGAGTCCGGCGGATGCTCGGGGAGGGGTGGCCCGAGGAAGTCCGGCGGTTGCTCGACCGGGGACTCCGGGCGGAATCCAACTCCTTTCAGGCGATCGGATATCGCGAGGTGGCCGAGTGGGTGCTCGGGCGCGCCTCGAGAGAAGAAGCGGAGGCGGAGATCGTGAAGGCCACGCGCGGGCTCGCCAAGCGCCAGATGAGCTGGTTCGCGCGCGAGCGCGACGCGATCCGGGTTGATCCGGAAGCGCCCCTCGCATCGACACTCGCCCTGTTGGGCGAGATGCTGGACAGGGAGACTCGATGAACAAGGCCCCCATCAATGTTCAGGATTCCTTCTTCTACAACCTGCGCAAAGACAACGTTCCCGTCACCGTTCGCCTGACCTCGGGCGAGGAACGGATGGGGAGGCTGCGGCGGTTCGACAAGTTCGCGCTCGTTCTGGAGGTGGAAGGCCGCGAGGAGATGATTTACAAGCACGCGATCGCGTCGATCCGGCCGGAGAGCCTGCCGCCCAGCGCATGACCCCGACCCGGCCGGCGAACGCGCGTCTGCGGCTTTTCTGAATGGCTCGCGCGCGACGATGGCGCGTGTCCTTCCAATGCATCGCCGGTGTGCCTCTCCCGTCCTCGTGGCCGCGCTCCTCGCGCTCGCGACGGCCCGCTGCGCGAGCTCGCCCCCTCCCGTCGCCCGCGACACGTTCCCGCTCGATCCTCGCGAGGGGCTCTCGGGACCGTTCGATGACGCCGTCGAGCGCGGCTGGAGGGCGCTCGCCTCGGGAAACGGGGCTCTCGCCGGGCACGAGTTCTCGCTTGCGGGGAAGGGCCCGTCCATGCACGCTGGCCAGATCGGGTCGATCGAAGCCCTGGTGGTCGAGGGGCGCGCGGTCGAGGCTCTCTCGCGCTGCGCGACCGCACTGGAGGGCGGTACGCTCACGGCCTCGCTCTTGACGGCTTGCGGAGAGGCCGAGGCCCGCTCCGGAAATTTCGTACGGGCGTATGCGCTCTACGAGCGCGCGGTCGCGCTCTTGCCGGCGCTCGAGGGAGTCGCGTCGCGGGCGCTCGAGCTGCGTGGCGAGGCGACGGAAGAAGTCCTGGCTGCGGCCGACCGCGATGCGACGGAGGGTCGCTTCGAGGCCGCCCGCGCGGCTGTCGCCACGGCCCTTGCCTGGAGCCCGCGGTCCCCCTCGGTGCTTCTCGGCGCCGCGCGTGTCGAGTGCGCGGCCGGAGAGAAGGAGCGAGCCCTTCAATACGATCGCGAAGCCCTTGCGCTCGGCGGCCTCGACGTTCACGAGCGGGAGGGCGCGGGGGACATCGCGTTCGAGGCGGGCGACTATGCCCTGGCCGTGTCCGTCTTCGAGGCGCTGGCCCTCGAGGATCCGCGCTTTCGGGAACGCGCTGCCGAGGCGCGTCTGGCCTTCCGGATCGCGAACTGGCCCGAGCCGGAACGCCAGGCGGCGCGGGCAAGGCGAATTACGCGTTCGGCAGCCGCGGGGATCGTCTGGTGGATGTTTCCGGAAGTCCGGGAGGCGCACGTGACCGCGGGGCTCGTCGCCGCCGATGCGTTGGAGCGCCGCGACAGCCGACCCATGACGCGCGCCGTCGCGCTCGGGCTTCTGGATGTCGATCCCGACACGCATCGCGCACGCCCGGACGCTCCGCTGACCCGGGCCGCGGCGGCGCAGATGATGCTGAACCTTGCGCGCCTTCTCGCGGGACCCGGAGGAGGGCCGGCGTGCATCCCGGGCTCGCCGGGGACCCGGAGGGGCGCCGCGGACAGCATTCGACTGGCGGCGCGGTGCGGCCTGCTGTCAGAATCCGGGGGGGCCTTCGTGAGCGGAGACGAGCTCACGCGGGGCCTCGACCGACTGCGTTCCCAATTGCCGACCGGGAGGGGTGAAGAGCCGTGATCGATTCCTCCGTGTTTCGCCGCATTTCCCTTTTTTCCGAGCTCGGTGCCGACGAGCTTGGCGCGCTCGCGAGGGTGGCCACTCACCGCCGCTACCCCGCGGGAGCGCCGATTCTTCGCGAGGCGGAACAGGGCGACCTCGTCTTCGTCCTCATGACGGGCGAGGTCAAGGTCTTCGTGGACTCGCCGGACGGTCGCGAGGTCGTCCTGACCCACCTGCAGTCGGGCGACTTCTTCGGCGAGATGGCCCTTTTCGAGGGTGAAGCGCGGAGCGCTTCGGTGACTGCGCAGACGGACTGCGAACTCGTGGCGCTCGCCCGGGAAGATTTTCTCGCGGTCCTCGCCCACGACTTCACGCTGACGAAGAAGATCCTGAAGACCCTCTCCGCGCGGCTGCGCCGGGCCAACGACGTCATCGAATCCCTCGCGCACCAGGACGTGGGCGGCCGCCTCGCCCGGTACCTGGTTCGCCTTGCCGACGAATCCGGCCGACCGGCCGTGGACGGCTTCTTCGCCGTGCACCGCCCGACGCATCAGGAGATCGCGAACTCGATCGGCGCCACACGCGAGACCGTGACCCGGATGCTCAAACAGTTCGAGGACCGCAAGCTCATTCGCATCAAGGGCTCCACGGTGTGGGTGCCGGCAGACGTCCCGCCGGGAGCCCGCGAAAACGAGTGGAGACGTCGTTGAAGGGTCCCTGGACTCTTCCCAACTTCATCACCCTCGTCCGCCTGGCCGCACTTCCGTTCTTCCTCGTTTCGATCGGGGACGGCCGGTTCGGGATCGCGCTCGCGATCTTCGTCGCGGCCGGCCTCTCCGACGGTGTCGACGGATACCTGGCCCGCCGCCTGGACATGAAGTCGGCGCTGGGGGCCTACCTCGACCCCATCGCCGACAAGCTGCTGCTGATGTCGTCCTATCTCTTTCTGGCGATTCCGTCCTATCCGGCCCGGGTGAAGGTGCCGGTCTGGCTTGCCGTCATGGTTCTGTCGCGGGACTTTCTGATGCTGCTCGTCGGACTGTTGCTCATCCTCACGACGGGGATGAAGCGGTTCCCGCCGACCTGGGCAGGTAAGGTCACGACGGTGACGCAGATCGTGACGGTGCTCTTTGTTCTGTGCGCCAACATCTGGGACTGGCCGAGACTCGTCGTGCTCATCGGCTTCGGAGCGGCCGCCACGGTGACCGTGTACTCGGGCTTCGACTACGTGTTCCGGGTGGCCCGCAACCCCGAGGCTCCGGTCGCCCATTCATGATCTCCCTGAAGCTGCTGTCGCGGCCCGGCTGCCACCTCTGTGATCTGATGCGGGCCGAAGTGGACCGGCTGCTGACGGGCGAACCCCACGCGTGGGAGATCGTGGACGTCGATTCGGACGACGAGATCGCCCGGCGCTGGTCGGACTCGATCCCGGTTCTCTTCGTCAACGGCCGCCTCTTCGCCAAGGTGCGGTTGCCGAAGCTTGCGGCGCGGCTGCGGATTCTGCGGGCGGCGGCGGGGGAGGCCGAACCGCGCTCATGATCGCCCTCGGTCCTGCCCTGGCGCTCCTGGCGGCGATTGTCGCCGCCGAGCCCGCCAAAGCGCCGACCGGAATCGTTCTCGAAGAGCTGACCTGGGTGGAGGCCGAGAAAGCTCTGACGCCGGAGACAGTCGTCGTCATCCCCATGGGGGCGGAGTCCAAGGAACACGGACCGCACCTGAAGCTCAAGAACGACTTCATTCTCGCGACGTATTTGAGCGGGCGCGTGCGCGAGCGCTCTCCCGTCGTCATCGCGCCGATCGTCAACTATGGCTACTACCCGGCGTTCCTCGAGTACCCCGGTTCCACGAGCCTCCGGCTGGAGACGGCGCGGGACGTGATCGTGGACATCTGCCGCGGCCTCGCGCGATTCGGCCCGCGGCGCTTCTACGTGCTGAATACGGGGGTGTCCACCGTGCGGGCGCTCGCCCCGGCAGCAGAGGCGCTGGCCGCCGACGGCATCCTGATGCGATACACCGACCTCCTGAAGGTGATGGGACCCGTCGAGAGGCAGGTCAGCCAGCAGGAAGGCGGGACCCACGCCGACGAGATCGAGACCTCGATGATCCTCTACATGAGCCCTGGCGACGTCGACATGTCGAAGGCCGTCAAGGACTATCACCCGGGCAAGGGCGGCCTGACGCGCGACCCGAAGAAGGAGGGCGCGACCTTCTCGGCTTCCGGCGTCTATGGCGACGCGACCCTGGCAACGAGCGAGAAAGGCAAGAGGGTTACCGAGGCCCTGGTGGACGCGATGCTCAAGGAAATCGACGAACTGCGCAAGGCCGAACCTCCGCCGCTGCCCAGGTCGTCCCCTCCGTAGTCCGGTTGTTGTTCGCGCCCGCCGCCTTCGCTATCATCCCCACCGATGCGGGCATAGTTCAGCGGTAGAACGCCAGCTTCCCAAGCTGGATGTCGCCGGTTCGATCCCGGTTGCCCGCTCCAACGCTCCCAGCCCGCAGGGACGGGCTGCCCAGCCACCCCGGCTCCGCGCGGAGAACTGTCCTCAAGCTCCTTCCGGGCTCAGTATGACTACAATTCCTAGTCCGATGGCACTGGACACGAAGCTTCGTCAGCGCGTCCGCTACCTGCGCACGGAAGACGGCGTGCAGCTCGCGTGGGCCGAAGTCGGGGCGGGCCCGATGCTCGTCAAGGCGGCGAACTGGCTGTCCGATCTCGAATACGAGCTGAAGAGCCCGCTCTGGGGACACTGGATCCGCTTCTTCGGGGAGAACTTTCGTTTCCTTCGCTGGGACGACCGCGGCTGCGGGCTGACGGACCGGAACGTCGACGACCTGTCTTTCGAGCGTTGGCTCGGCGATCTCGAGGCCGTGGTTACCGCCTCGGGGGTCGAGGAGCCGGTCGCGCTGCTCGGAATCTCGGCAGGCGCGGCGACTTGCATCGCCTACGCGGCGCGCCATCCGGAGCGGGTCTCTCGGATGGTTCTGTACGGTGGTTACGCCCGCGGCTGGGGGCGGCGCGGCGATTCGGAGCGCGAGCGCGAGTACCGCGCGATGCTGGAGCTGATGAGGGTCGGCTGGGGCAAGGAGAATCCCGTCTTCCGCCAGGTCTTCACGTCGCGCTTCGTCCCCGGCGCCAGTGAGGCGCAGATCGGCTGGTTCAACGAGCTCTGCCGTCGAACCAGCACCGGGGAAATGGCGGCGCGGCTGCTCGAGGCCCGTTCGTCGGTCGACGTTTCCAGGATGCTCGGCGCGATCAGGGTGCCCACGCTCGTCGTCCACTCCCGCAGCGACGAGGTCTGTCCGATTTCGGAAGCTCGCGACCTGGCTGCCGGAATCCCCGCTGCACAGTTCGTCGAGTTGGACAGCCGCAACCACATTCTTCTCGAGGACGAGCCGGCGTGGGCGCGCTTCCAGGAAGTCGTCCTCGATTTCCTGGGTCTTTCGGCCCCGCGCGGCGAGGACCCCGCCTTTGGCCGCCTGACGGCCCGCGAGCGCGAGGTGCTGGTGTTGATCACGCAGGGACTCGCCAACGCCGACATCGGCAGGGACCTCGCGATCAGCGAGAAGACCGTCCGCAACCACATCTCGAATCTGTTCGACAAGCTCGGGGTGTGGACCCGGGCGCAGGCTATCGTCTTCGCGCGAGACCGCGGCTTCCCGTCTTAGTGGGACAGCGCTTTGGCGACGGCCTTCAGCTTCGCCGGCCCTCCGCTCGTCAGCTCGCTCACGATCCTGACGAAATTGGGATGCTCCAGCCCGGAGACGAGGAACGTCCACCGATAAGCGCGATGGGTGCTCCGCTTGATTTCCACTTTTTCCGGGTCCGAAAGCTTTCGTCCGACGGCCTTCTCTAGACTTTCCAGGTCGAGGTCGGCCTGTTGCGACAGCAGTCCGTCAACGGCGCCGCCGAGCTCGATCAGCTCGTCGACGGCCGTTTCGCGGTCCGCCTCGCTGATCTCCTGGGTGATCTCGTCGATCAGGAGCGAATCGATCTTCGCGTGCTGAGCCTCGTCGATCCAGTGGTACTTGACCAGATCACGGAACAGTCCGTCGAGCTCGCTCCGATCGCGAACGTGCTCGACGTAGTGCAGCTGCGTGAACCACTCGATCATGCTGGTCAGCAGGTAGCTGCACAGCCGCGACTTGCTGAGCACGACCCTGGCCACCTCTTCGCGGGCGGGGAGCCACATTTGACTCCGAACCCGTTCTCGAACAGCGCCGTCGAGCGCCGAAACAGCTCCTGGTGCTTCGACTCGTCCTCGGCAAAGCGCAGCAACGTACGCAACCGGGTCTCATCGCCGTAAATGTCCTTCTGGGCGGCTTCCAGGGCCTGCGGAATGATGTACTCCTCCACGTAGGCGAAGATGTGGCAATACGCGTTGCCCATGATTTGATTCAGCTTGAGCTTCTCGTGGTCGTTCAGGCAGCGAATGTCGTCCACTCCCGAGAGTCGATTGGGAAGAAACCGCCTGGAGTAGTCGAAGTCCCTGCCTTCGAGAACCTGGCGCTCCGTCCAGGCGACCTTGAGCGAATTCCGCAGGATTTCCGGATACGAGTAGTTGTGGGAAAGCATGTGATCTCTCCTTTCGACCCCACGATGCCGTGGCCATCGCCGCCTCACAATGGGAACTCCGTCCCGAATCGGCCGGATTCGAGGTGGATCATCCGGGACAATTGCCCCGGATCGGCGCGGCGCTCGCGCAGGTTGGGCCATTCCCGATTCCCAAGCTGGACGTCGCCGGTTGGATCCCGGTTGCCCGCGCCAACGACTCCCGTGGTATAGGCTTCTCGCAATTTCCGGGGGAGACTTGACCAAAGAGTCCGGGCTTACCCTCAATCGCCGTCGAGCGCCATGAGGGGAGCAGCGCGCGGTGAATGCCGTTCTTCCGTGAGAGGCCATCCGCTTCCAGGAATACGGAGCTCGCTCGGAGCCCCAAGTGCGTGGATTCGCTAACGAAGGAGGTTGGAATGCGACTGTCTCGCTACGTCTGCTTTCTCGCGGCAGTTCTGTCTTTCGCGGCGCCGCTCGCGGCGCAGGTACCCTCGCGACCTGCCGCGGTCGCGTCCCCGCGCGTCTTCGGGACCTCGGCGGTTTCGTACGTGCGAGTGACCGGTCTCGAATTCTCGGTCTCACCGTCTCTGTACGTGCACTACGATACGATCGGCTGGGCGATTTACAGCGACGACTGCTCGGGAGGTTGCTTCGAGGCGTCGCTTCACCTTCCTTCGGGCGCGAAGATCGTGTCCCTGGAGCTCGACTCGTACGACTCCAGCGATCAGGCGGCGGTCTTCCTATCGCTCTGGCGGTGTGACTACAGCGGCCGCAGCTGTTCTGACTCCTATCCGACGGCTGGTGCCGGGCCGGCAGATTGCGCCACCACTGGCTACGTCTGTTCCGGAAAGGCGTTCTCGGGAGGCAATTCCCGCCAGGTCGCGGACCTGACGCCCGACGACGTCACGGTGAATAACCTCGATGAGACGTACGGGCTGGTCGCCGTAACCGGATCGTCCGGCTCTTCGCAGGAGATTGGTGGGGCGGTGGTGGGTTACGTCCTCCAGGTGAGCCAGCCACCCGCAATGCCCGACTTCACGGACGTTCCCGCTTCCCATCCCTTCTACCAGTTCATCGAGGCGCTGTATCGCGCCGGGATCACGGCCGGGTGCAATGCGTCGCCCTTGATGTATTGCCCGGACAGGCCCATCACGCGCGGAGAGGCCGCAGTCCTCATTGCCGTCGCGCTGGGGCTCCAGTTTCAATGAAACGCGGGCACAATGCGCGGCGCCCGCAGCGACATACCGGGCGGCGGCGGAGACGGGGCCCGGGACGCGTCGAGAAGCACATCGTGCGATAGGGGTGGCCCGGACACGCCGAGCTCGGGAAGCGGCGCGACAACCCGGGTCGGCTTGATCTTTCTCCGGTATGCTCGCCTTCTCAGGGTCGTGAGTCGTGGCATAGGAGGTTCTTATGGGCCGTCGCGCGGAATCCCTGGCGAATCGCATCGAAGAAGGGGCTGCCGGGCTTGCGGCCTTTGCAGAAGGGCTCACGGAAGTGGAGTGGAAAACGCCGGTCTCGAAGAGCGGGAGCGATCGCCGCTCGATCGGCGTCGTTGTCCACCATGTCGCCAGCGTCTATCCGATCGAGATCGACCTGGCGCAAGCGATCGCCGGCGGCAAGGCCGTCACGGAAGTGACGTGGGATGCCGTCGCCGCGATGAATGCCAAACATTCGAGCGACCAGGCCGGGGTGACCAGGGCCGCCACCCTCGAGCTGTTGCGCAAGAACAGCGCCCAGGCGGCCGCCGCCGTGCGCGCGTTCACGGACGACGAGCTGGACCGGGCGGCGCCGTTTTCGCTCGCCTTCGGCGCGCCGGTCACTGCGCAATTCGTGATCGAGGACCACGCGCTGCGGCACAGCTGGCACCACCTGTCGCGGATCCGGGCGGCCGTGGGTCGCTGACGACTAGCGGGGTGCGGCGCACCGCTATCATCTGACTCCGGAGGGAGGCCCTCGCCTCGTTGCACCCCTTCCTCGCCGGCAGATCGCCCGAACGCTTCGCCGTTGCGCGGGTTGTATCCGGATAGTGCGAATAGTACTATTTCGGCGTGAACGGCCTGAGCGAGCTCGAAGGGGCGGCGCTCGGTGTCGTGCGGTTGCGCGGGCCGGTGACCGCCTACGCCGTGCGCGCCGAGTTCGCGCGCTCGAGATCCTCCCATTGGAGCGGCAGCGCCGGCGCGATCTATCCGCTGCTCGCGCGGCTCTCGCGTCGGGGCCTTCTGCGCTCCCGCGGTTCCACCAGCGGCCGGCGGGCGTGCCGCCTGTTCGAGACGACTCCGGCCGGCGATCGAGCGCTCCGGCGCTGGATCGGGGCGGAGGTCGACACGGCGATGGCCGCTGTCAGCTTCGACCCCATTCGAACCCGCGTTCTGTTCTTTGGAACCATTCGCAATAGCCAGCGACAGCGATTTCTCCGATCGGCCTTGCGTCAGGTCTCCCGCGAGATGCAGGCGTTGCGCCAGTTGCGCGCGGAGCTTCGGAAACGTGGCGACCGGTGGGGCGCGCGGGTTGTGACCGGAGCCGTCGGGGTCCTGCGAGCGCGACGGGCCTGGCTCTCGGGACTGACGGCGGCACGGGCCATGCCATGAGACGGGTCATGGCCTTCGCTCTGCTCTTCGTGGCGGCGCTGGCGGGAAGTGCCGACCGGAGCAACGGGTCACCGGCTCCAGCCACGGCCGTCGGGCCCGAGCGCAATGCCAGCCGGTGGCCGGGCACGCAGGCGGAGATCTCGCTCGCCGTCGATCGTTTTCATCCAGAGACTGCTGTGATTGCTGCCATGAGCATCGATGACGGCCGGATGCTCATCCTCTCGACGTCCGATGCGGGCGAGGGCTGGACCCGGGCCCCGTTGTCGCTCGGAGCGGGAGCGACTCTCGACGCGGACCCCTGGGTGGCATTCGACTCGCGGGGCAGGGCCTATCTCGCCAGAATTCCGGTCATCAACGGCAACTACAACCTGGGGATCGACGTCAGTCACTCCGACGATGGCGGTCGGACCTGGTCGCCCACCCAAAGGATCAGCCAGGCGATCAACCAGGACGACAAGCTTGCCCTCGTTGCGGACGACAATCCGGAGAGTCCCTACCGCGACAGCGTCTACGTGGTGTGGAAGAGGAATTCGAGTGGCCCGTATCTCTCCCGCTCGAGCGACGCGGGGCAGACGTTCTCGATCGCCCGCGATCTGACGAGTGGCTCCGTGCTCGTGACGGGCCATGCCATGGCGGTTGCCGCCGACGGGGCGCTCTATCTTGCCTACCGCGACTACACGCGGTCGTCGATTCGCGTGATGCGCTCTCAGGACGGAGGCGCGTCGTTTACGCCGCCCGTCTCCGTATCCGGAGTTCGCGCCGGATTCTTTGTGATCCCGCCTTCCTGCTGCCTCCGGAAGGCTCTCGTGCATGCCTCGGTCGGTGTCGACCGGTCCGACGGGCCCAACCGCGGAAACGTCTACGTGGCATGGTCGGACTATCCCCCGGGCATCTCCGACCGCTCGTGTCCGAACCCCTGTTCTGCGGCCTCGCCGTGCGTTCCCAGCGTGTATGTGAGCCGATCGATCGACGGCGGGCTCTCCTGGAGCCCTGCCGAAGTCGTGCATGAGGCGGGCCCGGGTACGGTGGACCGTTATCTTCCCTGGATCGGCGTCGATCCGTCGGACGGCAACGTCTATGTCGCGTACAAGGACTCGCGCAACGCGCAATTCCGGGAGGCGTCCGATGTCTACCTCAGCCGCTCCGTCGACGGTGCCCGATTCTGGGAACCGTCTCTTCGGGTCTCTTCCGCCGCGAGCAGCTCGTCCAATTTCTTTCAATTCGGCGACTACCAGTCACTCGCCGCCGCCTCCGGTCTCGTCTACGTGGCCTGGGCGGACTACCGCGACGATCCACGCCAGGGAGAAGTCTTCGTCCGGGTCGTGCACGCCGACGGGCAATATTCTGGCGTCCCCAGAACTCCGGTGGGACCTTCTCGCGCCCAGCCTCCGCCCCGCGAGGTGCCACCCCGACCGGAGCGTGAACCGATCCGCTAGGCCTGTCCCCACTCCACCTGGATCGGCGGCGGATGCGTCAGCGTCTGCATGACGACGCAGTACTGCTCGGTCTTCGCGCGCAGGGCGCTCAATTGCTCCGGCGTCGCGTCCGGAGCCTCGATGTCGAAGCGCACCCGAATGCTCTGGAAGCCGACCGGCACTTCGCGGGAGAGGCCCAGCGTCCCGCGCAGATCCAAGTCTCCATCTACGGCGACCTCGATGCGCTCGGTGGGAATCGCCATCGCCGCGGCGACCATCTGGCAGGTGATCTGTGCGCAAGCGGCCAGGGCGCCGAGCAGAAGGTCTCCGGAGCAGCCGGCCGTGCCCGCGCCTCCGACGCCCGCGTGGGCCTGCGCCTCGTAGGCCGCTCGCCCGATGTCGACGGAGCAGGCGATCGGGGCGCCCGTCTGCCCGCCCGTGGCACGCAGCGTGATTCGCGAGGTCCCCGGCTCTGCGCGATATCGCTCCTTGAGCGGCTTCTGAATGGCCTTGAGGTCCATGACGATCGCGTCCCTCGGCGTGTCGAGATGGTGCGCATCATACAATCCGTCCCGGTCGAGAGGGGGGCATAGCCATGAGACGGTTCATGACATTCGCGGTTGTCCTTGGTGTCCTGTTGGCGGTCGGATCGGGGGCGCTCGGTCAGGACAAGTCTGCAGCCTCCGACGCGAGCGCCTCGGCGCACAAGGCGACCCACGTGATCCTCAACCCCGCGGACATGAAATGGGGTGATGCTCCCGCAGTCTTCCCGCCCGGTGCCAGGATGGCAATCGAGCAGGGCGACCCGAGCAAGGGGGGCGTCTATACGTTGCGGCTGAGAACGAAGGACGGGTACAGGATTGCGCCGCACTGGCATCCGACCACGGAGAACATTACGGTGATCTCGGGAACCTTCAACCTCGGAACCGGAGACAAGTTCGACGAGAGCGCGACGACCGCGATGATTCCCGGGGCGTTTGCTTCAATGCCCGCGAAGATGCATCACTATGCCTGGTCCAAGGGCGACACGGAGGTGCAGGTGCACGGTGTCGGGCCATTCAAGCTCATCTACGTGAATCCGAAGGACGATCCCACGAAAGGCGCAAGCAGGTAGGCCGGAGGCCCCGCCTATCTCTTCGGGCCGCGCCTGCCGAAGAGGTCGTCGTACCCGGGCCAGTCGTCGAGAAGGCGTAGCCCGAAGCCGGGGCTCGACTGCGAGGAGGGTGTTCCCGGATCGACGCTGCGGACGACCCGTCCGGACAGGGCGAGCTTTCGTCCGCCGGGTAGATTGACGGTCAGGCGGACGACGGGGCCGGTGCCCGGAATCCAGTTCGATCGGACGAACACGCCGCGGCGAGAGATGTCGCCGGTGACGCCGCTTCCCGAGACGTCGCCCTGGTGAAACTCGACAGTCATTTCGGCCGGCCGGCGTCTGGCGGCGCGGGTTTCGCCCGAGCCGATCGCCCGGCGCCGCGGGGCCGCTGCGTCGCCGGCGGGAGCATCGAGCAGGTCATTGGAGAATTCGACGCCGTCGATCCGTCCTCGAACGGACCGGCCGTCGACGGGCACCAGGCAGTGGAAGGAGACGGGGAAGATCTTGCCCGGCTCCTTGCCGAGGGCGGCCCATTGCCGCTGGAGGACGTCGGGCGAGGGTTGTTCTTCGAACCAGAAGGCAACGTGGCCCGAGCGAGTGACGATGGATGGCTGGAGGTAGTCGATGCTGTCGCCGTCGACCGGGAAGCAATAGCCGGTGTGGCGGCTGGAGTCGGCGAGCTCGAACTGGGTCGCCGCGAGGAAGATCTCGTCATCGGCGCCTGAGAGCGAGTCGCGCCGGACGGGCACGGCGGCGGCTTCTGCGCCGCTGCCGCCCTCGTAGCGCCATACGGGGTCGGCCTCGAGGTCCTCGATCGACAGGTCGACCAGCCGCTTCATGGGTGCCAAGGTTATGACGGAGCGGCCCTGGTGCGCGAGGTATCCTTTCGGGCTTTGACGGCTCCGTATGGCCTTTTCTGCCGGCCTTTGAAACGATTGCCGGGAGCCTTGCCTGCCATGATCGTTCATCTCATCGACGGCACCTACGAGCTCTTCCGCCAGTTCTACGGGATTCGGCGCGGCCGGGGGACCGATCCCCCGATGGGGGCCGCGGCGGGGTCCTGAACACCGTGGCGCAGATGCTCGAGGGTGGCGCGACACACCTCGGAGTAGCCACGGATCACGTGATCGAGTCGTTTCGCAACGCACTGTGGCCGGACTACAAGACGGGGGAAGGGCTCGAGCCGGCCCTCCATGCCCAGTTCGAGCCTCTCGAGCAGGCGCTTTCGGCAATGGGCGTCGTGGTCTGGCCGATGGTCGAGCTCGAGGCCGACGATGCCCTCGCATCCGCGGCGCACATCGCGGCCCGCGACGGGCGAGTCGAGAAGGTGTGCATCTGGACGCCGGACAAGGACCTCGCGCAGTGTGTCGTCGCAGATCGCGTCGTCCAGGCCGATCGGCGCAGCGGCAAGATCCGGGACGCGGATGGAGTGCGAGCCAAGTATGGTGTCGCGCCGGAGTTCATCCCGGACTACCTCGCCCTGGTTGGCGACGCTGCGGACGGTTATCCCGGGCTCCCGGGGTATGGGCCCAAGACTGCCGGGCGCTTGATTGCCCGGTACGGCGAGCTCGAGGCCTTCCCGCCGGAGGTCCTGGGGGCGCGTCGCGAAGAGGCGCTCCTCTTCAAGAGGCTCGCGACCCTGCGGACCGACGCGCCGCTGTTCGAAGACGTCGAAGAACTGAGGTGGGGCGGTCCGAGGGAAGCCTTCGGCCCGCTCGCCGAGAAGATGGGCGACGCGAGGCTCCTCGCACGCGTTCGCGATCTGGGAGATCCGCCGGGCTACCGATGAACTCGACCCGCTCTCCCTTCGTATGAACAGACATGGCGAAACTGCTGCTGTGGCTTCTCCTGTTTCTCCTGTGCTGGCCGGTGGCCCTTCTCGCTCTCCTTCTCTACCCTCTCGTCTGGCTCGTTCTGTTGCCCTTCCGCCTCCTGGGCATCGCGGTGGACGGCGTCTTCGCCCTGTTGCGGGCGATCGTCCTCTTGCCGGCCAGGGCTCTCAGCGCGCGGCCCTGAGACGCGGACTGCCACGGGAGCTGTGCTGAGGGGAATGGGCCCGGACGGCTCGGGCGGTCGGGCGGTCGATGAAGAGACACACGCGCTCCCATTCCCGAAGAGCCTCTGTCACCGTTGTGGGGCGCCGCCGCGCTACATCCGGACGGAGCGGTCCACCTTCATCCACTGCCCGATCTTGAAGGCGTATCCGCCTCAACCGGTGCGAAGCTGTGAGTCCTTCGTGCCGAGGCCGGACGCGGGATGAGATTCCTCGAAGTCTCCCCGGCGGGAGAAGGCTACCGGGCGGTCGTCGCCGAGGCCGAGGACCCGGTGCCGGGTGCTGGAGAAGTCCTCGTGAAGGTCGTCGCGTCCGGGGTCAACCGGGCCGACCTTTCGCAGATCGCCGGCCGCTATCCGCCGCCGCCCGGCGAGCCGGCGGCCCTGGGCCTCGAGCTTTCGGGTACCGTGGCGGCCTCGGGCGAGCGCGTGTGCGCGCTGGTCGCCGGGGGAGGTCACGCGGAATTTGCCGCGGTTCCGGTCGGCCAGATCATCCCCGTGGCAGACGGGGTCGACCTGAGGTCTGCGGCCGGAATTCCCGAGGCCTTCGTGACGGCCTACCTGAACCTGGTCATCGAGGGCGGTCTCGTGCGAGGCGGGCGCGTGCTCGTGCACGCGGGGGCATCTGGAGTCGGCCTGGCGGCAATCCAGATGGCGAGATATCTCGGAGCATCCGTCGCAGCCACGACCCGCAGCCCAAGCAAGCTCGCTGCAATCCGGGGTGCGGGTGCGGACGTCGCGATCGATGCGAGCGCGGGGCGAGTCGCCGACGACCTCGAGACAGCGTGGGGCAAGAACGCCGTGGACGTCGTCCTGGACCCCGTCGGCGCCGACACGTTCGCTGGAGATCTGCGGGTCGTTGCACGCGGGGGTCGCATCATCCTGCTCGCCGCTCTGTCCGGATCGACGGCCGAACTCGACATCGCGGCCCTCATGGGCAAGCGCGCTCGAGTCATAGGCTCGACGCTGCGATCCCGAAGTCGGGCGGAGAAGGCCGCGATCATCGCACGGTTTCGGGCGGAGATGCTTCCCGGTTTTTCTTCCGGCGCGTTGTCCGTTGCGCTGGATTCGACGTTTCCTCCAGATCGGGCGGGGGAGGCATTCGAGCGCATGCGCCGGAACCTCAACAGCGGAAAGATCCTGATCGACTGGACCGAGAATGGTCCTACCGCAGCGCGTAGAGGGAGGCCCCCGGCGGGACGGGCAGTGGCCGGAACAGCTCCTCGAACGCGGGGCCGCCGGGCACGGGCTTCTCGTGCCGGATGTGCTTGACGAGAAGGTGCGTGACGCCCATCTCGCGGAGCACCGCGTGGAGAGATGGCGCGTCGCCCATCGCCGCCTCGACGCGCGCGAAGGCGTAGGGGCCGAAGTGATCGCCGCGGAACCGGCCTTCGGCGTAGTACGCCGCGCTCTCGCAGTGTAGGCAGTAGACGGTGTAGTCACGGCCCCAGGTCTCGTTCAATACGCGGAGGGCGCCATGAACCGGGATCTGCCGGTCGAGGTACGTTTCCCGGCCCTCGGGCGTGACCGGGGGCAGCCCCTGCAGCCAGAGCCTTCGCCACCCGAAGGCCGCGCCGGGAAGGATCAGGACGAAGGCGAAGAACACCGTGACGATGCGCTGCCGGCGTTCTGAAATCCTCGCCCGCAGCAGGAGGCGGTCGGCGAAAGACGCGGCAAGGATGGCAGCGGTCGGGATGACCGGAAAGAAATAGCGGGGTGCCGGAGTCAGTGCCAGGCAACTCGAGCCATAGACAAGCAGGACCAGGCCGAGCGCCCGCTGGCGCCGGTCCACGATGGAGGCGCAGGCCGCCAGCGGCGGGACGAGCAGAAGGAAGGGAGAAAGCGGTGTGCGCCGCGGGCGCTCGTTGCCCGGCAGAAACAGGTTCCCGAAGGTTTGCTGAAGGGGGAAATGTCGATCCAATTTCCGCGACCCGGAAAGCGAGCAGTCCGCGGCCGGGACCGGATCGAACGACTCCGCCCAGGCACTGGGCCCGAACCAACCGGAGAAGTACGGAAAGAGCGGGTTGCCGGTCTGCAGGACGATCCGAGCGTAGAAAGGTGAGAGAGCCAGGACGGCGATCCCGAGGTACCTCAGCGCCTGGCCGGCGGCCGCTTTCGGGCGGGAGATGAGCAGGGCTGCCGGGATCGCAAAGACGAAGAAGAGCCCATGGTACTTGGTGCTCGCCCCGAGGCCCGCAAGCACGGCGCTCCATACGAGAAACCGACGGTCCCCAGTCTCTCCGGCCAGAGTCCAGGCGTAGAGAGACATCGTGCAGAAGAGCGCAAGGCCGACGTCGACGTAAGCCGCCGCGCCGGACGCGAGTACGATCGGGCTCCCGAGCCACGCGGCCGCCGCCCAGCCGCCGGCTCGGGCGCTTCCGAACCGCCGGCCCCACGCGACCAGTGCCGCGGTCGTCAGGGCGAGGCAAAAGAAGTGGATGAGCTGAGCCGTGACGTCGTCGGAGATGCTCAGAGCCGCCGTGAAGAGCATCTCGACGAGTTGTGGAAAGACCGGGAAGCGCAGGCTCGGAAGGAACACCGTGGCGTGTCGCGTCGCAAAGGCTTTCGCGAACGGAAGGTGGTACAGCGTCGCATCGAAGGCCGTCGGCGGATAGAGCGCGAGCAGAAAAGCCGGCGCCAGAGCGAGGGCGAGCATGAGACAGGTACCGCGCACGAACGATGGGGCAGCCGAACCCGGATCGATTCGCAGGCGCCGGCGCCAGAGAGCAATCGGGATCGGGGCCGCAAGGAGCGCAAAGACCGGTGCCGGACGGATCCCCCCGACGAAGCCGAGCGCCTGGACGGCGGCGGCAAGTGCGCCAAGGCCTATCGCGCCCCGAAAGGCCACGCGTTCGAGGGAATCCGAGAAGGGAAGTGATCCGGCGAGGAGGCTGCCGAGGGCGAGAGCGCTCGCCGCCACGAGAACGATCGCGGCGAGATGGGCGAGGAGGAATGCCAGCGCCGTCACGGTCCGTCGCGCTCCGGCGATCCGAATGACTCCAGCGGAACCTCGGGGGGGCGGCGCGGGTCGAGACGCGCCGGGCCGGGCGGAGGAGTCGGGGTGGCGGCGTGTTGTCCGGCCACGCTCGCCGAGTGGACAGTCACGGAGGCGGCGACCGCTGCAGCTGCGCCGAATCGCGTGCAATGACGATCGGTGGGCATATGCGCTCCCCGTCCAAGTCGTTTTGGCGATCGTATCGCGGTCCTTTTGCTAGACTTACCGGCCTCTCGGAGGACAGGTGGCGATCTTCGGCAAAAGCGACGCGACGCACGGGCCGGCTCCGGCGCGGGAGCGCCACGGCGACACTCCAGACGGGGAGTCGAAGCCTGCTCCCTCCGGCTCGACCGTCATCGGCCCGAGGGCGCGGTTCGTGGGCGACGTTTCGGGCGACGAAGACATCGTCGTTCAGGGCCGGCTCGAGGGTAACGTCCGCGTCCATCGGCGCGTGACGATCGCTGCCTCCGGAGAGTTGAATGGCGACGTGCACGCCCGGTCGGTCGTGGTGGGGGGACGGGTCCATGGGCAGATCCTGGCCGACGAACGGGCGGAGCTCCTCGCCTCGGCCTCGGTGCAGGGCAACGTCAACGCTCCCAAGGTGGTGATTGCCGAGGGGGCCCAACTCCAGGGGAGCGTGGCCATGGCCATACCTGCGCCCGAGGATCCGGATCTCGCGGCCCCTGATCACAAGAAAGTGGAGGAGAAGTAATGGCGACGGAGATTGCGGTGGAGACGCAGCACAACCTGATCGGCGGGAAGTGGGTTCCGGCCGTCTCCGGAAAGACCTTCGAGAATCGCAATCCCGCGGACCGCGACGACCTGGTGGGGCTCTTCCCGAAGAGCGACGGAAGGGACGTGGACGCCGCCGTCGCGGCGGCGAAGAAGGCCTTCCCCGGCTGGAAGAGCACGCCGGCCCCGCGCCGCGCCGAGGTTCTCTACGCGGCGGGCGAAGTGCTCAAGCGCGACAAGGAAAAGCTGGCGCGCCTGATGACACGGGAGATGGGCAAGGTTCTCGCGGAGACGCGCGGCGACGTGCAGGAAGCGATCGACATGGCGTTTCTCGCGGCGGGCGAGGGGCGGCGTCTCTTCGGCTTCACCACACCATCCGAGCTCTCGAACAAGTGGGCGATGTGCGTGCGACAGCCCGTCGGGGTCTGCGCGTTCGTGACGCCCTGGAATTTCCCCATGGCGATCCCCGCCTGGAAGTCGATGGCGGCGCTCATCGCGGGCAACACCATCGTCATCAAGCCGGCGACCGACACGCCGGCCTCGGTCGTGGCACTCGCGCGCGTGTTCGAGGAGGCCGGCCTGCCGTCCGGCGTGTTCAACGTCGTCGTGGGCTCGGGTGGCGACGTGGGCGATCCGCTCGTCCAGCATCCGGACGTCAAGGTCGTCTCCTACACGGGATCGACCGAGGTCGGTCGCCGTATCTCGCAGGCCTGCGCCCCGACCTTCAAGCGCCTGCACCTCGAAATGGGCGGCAAGAACGCGATTCTCGTGATGGATGACGCGGACGTGGATCTGGCGGTGGACGGCTCCGTATGGGGCGCCTTCGGCACGAGCGGTCAGCGATGCACCGCCTCGTCGCGGCTGCTGGTGCACCGGGCGGTGTACGGCGAGTTCCTCGAAAAGCTCGTCGCCCGGGTCAAGGTGCTGCGGGTCGGCAACGGCCTCGACGCCAACGTGGACATGGGGCCGTGCATTTCCGAGAAGCAACGCGAGACCGTCGCGAAGTACGTCGACATCGGCAAGCAGGAGGGCGCGAAGCTCCTCTGCGGCGGCGAGAAGCTGACGGCGGGCGCCCTCGCCAGGGGGTGGTTCCATGCGCCGACGGTTTTTGCCGACGCGAACGCGAAGATGCGCGTCGCTTGCGAGGAGATCTTCGGACCGGTGACCACGGTCGTCCCGATTGGCTCGCTCGAAGAGGGCATCCAGGTGGCCAACTCGGTCGCATACGGGCTCTCGGGGTCGATCTATACGCAGGACGTCGACAAGGCCTTCACGGCCATGCGCGATTTCGAAACCGGGATCTTCTACGTAAACTCCTCGACGATCGGCGCCGAGGTGCACCTGCCGTTCGGCGGCATCAAGGACACGGGCAACGGACACCGGGAAGCGGGAATTGCCGGGCTCGACGTCTTCACGGAGTGGAAGTCGATCTACGTCGATTTCTCGGGCAAGCTGCAGAAGGCACAGATCGACACGCACTGAAGGCGCGACGCCCGTCATCCCGGGGAGCGAAGCGGCGCGGAATCCGTTTTCGAGCGAAATGCCGGGCTTCGGGGAGATGCGTCGCTGCGTTCGGGATGAGAAGAGAGTAAGGAGTTTGCGATGATCGTCGGGCTGCCGAAAGAGATCAAGGACAACGAGAATCGCGTCGGACTCGTGCCGGCAGGAGTGCGGGCGCTGACCATCGCGGGCCACGAGGTCGTCGTCGAGCGCGACGCCGGTGCGGGATCGGGGATTCCGGACGACCAATACGTGGCCGCGGGAGCCAAGATCCTGGCCAGCGCCGACGAGGTGTTTGCCCGGGCCGCCATGATCGTCAAGGTCAAGGAGCCGGTCGGCCCCGAGTACCAGAGGCTGCGCGAGGGACAGATCCTCTACACATACCTGCACCTCGCTCCGGCGAAGGCGTTGACCGACGTGCTCCTCGATCGCAAGGTCGCGGGAGTCGCGTACGAGACGATCACGGGGGCGAACGGCTCGCTTCCGCTCCTCACACCCATGTCGGAGGTGGCCGGCCGCATGAGCGTGCACGTCGGCGCCCACTACCTGCAGAAGTCCAACGGCGGCCGCGGCGTCCTGCTGTCCGGCGTGCCGGGGGTGCCGCCGGCCGACGTCGTCATCATCGGGGGAGGGGTCGTCGGGACGAATGCCGCGAAGATCGCCGCCGGAATGGGCGCCGACGTGACGATCCTCGACGTTTCGCCCGACCGTATGCGCGAGCTCGACGACATCTTCTTCGGCCGGGTCAAGACGATCGCGTCCAATGCCCACACCCTGGAGGAGGGCTGCCGCCGGGCGGACCTGCTGATCGGCGCGGTCCTCATCCCGGGCGCTGCCGCACCCAAGCTCGTTTCGAAGCAGCTCATTGCGCACATGAAGAAGGGCGCAGTTGCCGTGGACGTTGCGGTCGACCAGGGTGGATGCTTCGAGACGACGCGGGCGACGACGCATTCCGATCCCGTCTATACCGTCGACGGAGTCATCCACTACTGTGTGGCCAACATGCCGGGTGCGGTCGCCCGCACGTCGACCTTCGCTCTCACGAACTCGACGCTCCGTTACGCGCTGGAGCTCGCGAACAAGGGCGTCAAGCGAGCCGCCGCGGAGAACCCCCACCTTGCCGAGGGCGTGAACACCGTCAACGGCAAGCTGACGTATCGTGCCGTCGCCGACGCCCAGGGCCGGGCCTTCACGCCGCTCGCGCAGGCTCTCGGCGAGAGCGTCGGATGGGGCTGACGATCCTCGGCATCGCGGGCAGCCTGCGGGCGGGGTCGTACAACCGGTCGCTGTTCGCCGCGGCGATCGGTCTCGCTCCGCTCGAAATGGAGATCCGGAGGTTCGAGCGGCTGAGCGAGATTCCGCTCTACGACGCGGACGTCGAGGCAAAGGGCGAGCCCGAGCCCGTCGCCGCGTTCAAGGCGGCGATCCGCGCCGCGGACGGCATCCTGATCGCCACGCCGGAGTACAACCAGAGCGTTCCCGGAGTGCTCAAGAACGCGATCGACTGGGCGTCACGCCCGGCCGCGAGCCCGGCGTTCGGGGGCCAAGCCCGTCGCGATCATGGGGGCCACACCGGGCAACGGCGGGACGATACGCGCGCAGCTCGCCCTGCGCCAGGCTCTGGATACGGCGACGCACATCCTGCCGACGCCCGAGGTTTCCATCGCCGCGGCCGCGGAGCGCTTCGACGCCGATGGAAACCTGACCGACGAACCCACCCGGCATCACGTGGCCCGCATGCTTCTCGCATTCTCCGACTGGACGCGGCGCCTCCGCCCGTAGGCCGCGCAACCGGGTGCGGTCGGCCGGATTTTCCCGGGGCCCGCGGGGGCAGGGGCAGCGGAACCTTGGCGGAGCGTCTGCGTATGGAAGGGGCAGGGGGATTCCATGAGGCGCATCACGCTCCGATCTCTGGCGTTACCAGCCGTGCTGTTGGCTGGCGCTTCGGCCGCGCTGGCCGAGACGCGGATCGAAAAGGATCTGAAGCTGGCGCCCGGGGGCGAGTTTCATCTCGAGACCTCGATGGGGAAGGTCACGGTTACGGGGAGTTCCGAGGCCGGTGCCCACATCGTCATCACGTCGAAGAGACGGGATCTGGACGAGCTCATGAGCTTCCGATTCGAGGAGGGCGACAATTCCGTCTCGGTCGTCGCCAAGAGAAGGCACGCTCTGTCGTGGTTCTCCGATCACGGTTCCTCGGTGCAGTACGAGATCCGCGTTCCGGGAGAGACGCGTCTTTCCATCGACACATCGGGCGGTGCGATTGCGATCTCCGGGCTGCGGTCGGCGGCCAAGCTGGAGACCTCCGGTGGCGGCATCGATGTTCGCGACCTGGTCGGAGACCTCGACGGTGACACATCGGGGGGCTCGATTCACCTCCGGGACATCAAGGGCCATGTTCGAGTGGAAACCTCCGGGGGCGGCATCAACGCGATTACCCTCGATGGCCCGATTCACGCCCACAGTTCCGGCGGCTCGATCACGCTCGAAGCCGTGACGGGCGACATCGACTGCGACACGTCCGGCGGTGGAATCCGGATCGTGGATGCCGGCGGCCGTGTGAATGCCGATACGTCGGGGGGTGGAATCGAGGCATCCTTCGCGAAGGGCAACTCGCGTGGCGGAACGCTTCAAAGCTCGGGAGGCGGCATCACCGTGAGCCTGGACCCCACGGCCGATCTGGCGATCGACGCCTCGGGCAACTCGGTGCGTTCAGATGTGCCGCTGCTCGTGAAGGGAGACCTCTCGCGCGGCCGACTCCAGGGCACGCTCGGCAAGGGCGGCAACCTCCTGCGCCTCAGGACGAGCGGGGGCTCCGTGAGGATTCAGCCTCTCTAGCCCAGGCCCCGGATAAGATGGCGCCGTGAAGCCGTCCGTCGCCATCGTCGGCGCGGGCCCGACGGGAATTGCCTGCGCGATCTCGCTCTGGAAACGCGGCGTCGGCGCGGTGTGTTACGACCGCGGCGGCATTCTCGACTCGATCTACCACTTCCCGGAAGAGATGCGGTGGTTCTCGACCCGGGACCTTCTCGACATCGCGGGCGTGCCCTTCACGGCGCCCGAGGCGCACCCGACGCGCCTCGAGGCCCTCGCGTACTATCGGGGTGTGGCCGAGACGTTCGGCGTCGCCATCGTGCCCGAGACGCGGGTCGACGCCATCGAGCCGCGACCTGGCGGCGGCCTCGTGGTCGAAGTGGCGGCCCGGGGCGGCCCGTCGCGATTCGAGGTCTCCTCAGCAGTTCTGGCGACCGGCTTTTTTCACAACCCGCGGCGCCTGGAGGTCCCCGGCGCGGAGGGAGCGCACGTCCATTCCCGCTACGTCTCTGGCTATCCCTTTCACGGGCGCGACGTCGTCGTGATCGGCGGCAGGAATTCGGCTGCGGAGGCCGCGTTGGACCTGTACCGCCACGGAGCGCGCGTGACGCTCGTGCATCGGGGGCCGGCGCTGTCGGACCGTGTGAAGTACTGGATTCGGCCCGATCTCGAGAACCGCATTCGTGCCGGTGTGATCGGCGCGCACTTCGATTCGCGCGTGCTCGAGGTTCTGGCCGAGACGGTGCGGATCGGAGGGCCGGCCGGCGAGCGCATCCTGCGAGCCGATGCCGTTTTTCCCCTGATCGGCTACGAGCCAGACTTCCGGCTTTTCGAGCGCAGCGGCATCCGCCTGGAAGGGGAGCGCCGGGTTCCCGCGCACGACCCCGAGACTCTCGAGTCCAACGTGCCGGGCCTCTATCTGGCGGGTGCCATTCTCGGCGGGTCCGAGACCGGCCGGATCTTCATCGAGAACAGCCGCCACCACGCCGAAGTCATCGCCACCGCGATCGAGCGCCGGCACAGGACCGTCCGCGCCTAAAGGAGTTGCAACCAAGCGCCCCCCATGCGTGTTTCGGGATGCGTGGAGGGCGAGATGATCAGTGGATGCTCCCCGGAAGCGGGAAGGGTCGCTTGGCCGGCGGGCGGGGCCCCGGGATTCCGGCTGGTTCTGGGCCAGCCCGAGCAGGAGAAAGGGAGGGTCGGGGCGGCAATGGTTCACGATGAGGTCCTGCGCGACCGACTCGCCGACGACCTCGACGGCGCTTTCGAGGAGCTGGTGCGAACCTATCAGGACCGCCTCTTCTCGTTCGCTCTGCGGCTGACCGCGCGCCGAGAGGACGCCGAGGAGGTGGCCCAGGACGCCTTCGTGAGGGCCTATCGGGCCCTGGGAAGCTATCCGCCCGAGCGCATCCGTGCGATGGCATTGCGCGCGTGGCTCTACCAGGTCACTCTGAACGTTGCACGCAACCGACTCCGCGGTAAGAAGATGCGCACAGTTTCGCTCGATCATCCGATGTCGAAGGGAAGCGAGGCCCTCTGGGAGCCGGCAGACGACGAGGCTCGGCGTCCCGACGCGCGCTACGAGGAATCGCGGCAGCGCACCGACATCGCCGCGCTCGTGGCGGGCTTGCCGCAGAGATACCGCGCGCCGCTGATCCTTCGTTACGTGGAGGGGCTACGGCTCGAGGAAGTGGCGAAGGTCCTGAAGCAGCCCCTGGGGACCGCAAAATCCAACGTTCATCGGGGAGTCAACGCCCTGCGCGACGCGCTGGTGGCGTCTCGCCGGGAGGGGGTGAGGAAGTGAAGACGATGAGAGAAGCTCTGACGGTGGCCCGGGCCCTGCGGGGAATCGTGACGGAGAAGGCTCCCGAGAGCCTCCTTCCGGCCGTGCTGCGGCGGGTGGGTCTTGCCGACACCTATTGGCAGCTCGCATCGCCGGTCGGACCGGTTTTCATCGCGCACAGCAAGGCCGGCATCTCGATGGTGACGCGGGCGAAATCGGCGGCCGACTTCGAGCGGGAATTTCGGCGGCGATTCGGACGCGACGTGCGGGCCGAAAAGGCTGTCGCGCCGGCCAAGGTCCGGGCGTTGGTGCGCAACCTGAGGGGGGAGGGCCGCCGCGAGCTGCGGTTCGACCTGCGAGGGCTCTCCGAGTTCGAGCGCGCCGTGCTGATGAAGGCGCTGGAGATCCCGTCCGGCGAGGTGCGCCCCTACAGCTGGATCGCCAGGGAGATCGGGCGGCCGGGCGCGGTGCGGGCGACGGGTTCGGCCCTGGCGAAGAACCCGGTGCCGTTGCTCATCCCCTGCCACCGGGTCGTTCGGAGCGATGGTCACATCGGGAACTATTCGCTCGGCGGTCCCCGCAACAAGCGGGCCCTGCTCGAGATCGAGGGCGCGCAGCCGGACACTCTGGAGCGACTCGCCGCCTCGGGCGTGCGGTATCTCGGCAACGAGAAGGCGCGCCACTTCTGCTATCCGACCTGCGGCGGGATCGAGACGCTCGTCCTGTCCAACAAGGTTCCGTTCCACACCGAGCGGGAGGCGATCGCGGCGGGTTACCACCCCTGCGGAGACTGCCGGCCGCCGGTGGCCCTGGCTTCGTAAGCCTTCCGAAGGCGGGGCAACGTCCCGGCCCCCTCCTCCGTAGACGAGGAGGGGGCCTGTCTTTTCTGGACTAAGCTACCCGACGGCCGATGTACAACGAGTTCTACGGCTTTCGCGAGGCGCCCTTCAACATCACGCCGGATCCCCGCTTCCTCTTCTTCTCGGACAAACACCGCGAGGCGTTCAACCACGTCCTCTTCGGCATCCGCGAGCGCAAGGGCTTCATCCAGATCACCGGCGAGGTCGGCGCGGGCAAGACCACCATATGCCGGGCCATTCTCGCGGAGCTCGGCCCGACCTACAAGACGGCGATGATCCTGAATCCGATGGTCACGAGCACTCAGCTCATGCGAACGATTCTCGCGGAGCTTCACCTCGAACCCCGCAAACTCGACCGCACGGCCTATCTCGAGATCCTCAACCGATACCTGCTCGAGCGGGCGGGGGCCGGCGACGACGTGGTGCTGCTGATCGACGAAGCCCAGGATCTGGAGCCGGAGCTGCTCGAACAAGTGCGCCTGCTCTCGAATCTCGAGACCGACCAGCGCAAGCTGTTGCAGATCGTGCTCATCGGGCAGCCGGAGTTGCGCGAGAAGCTCAATCAGAAGGGGCTGCGGCAGCTGCGTCAGAGGATTACGGTGCGGTATCACCTGGCCCCGCTCGACCGCTTCGAGACGGAACGGTACATCGGGCATCGCCTGCGGGTAGCAGGGGCGGACGGTCGTCCCAGCTTCTCGCCGTGGGCGATCCGCAAGGTGCATCGCTACGCGCACGGGGTCCCCAGGCTCATCAACGCGGTCTGCGACAAGGCGCTCCTCTACGGGTACGTCAACGGCACCTACGCGCTCAAGTCGAGGGCGATCGGCCAGGCCATCCGCGAGCTCGAGGGGGAGGTCGCGTGAGCCTGATCGACGACGCGCTCAAACGCGCCCAGGCGGCCGGCGAGGCCGCGCCCGGCCGGCCCTCCGGGGCGAGGCCGTGGAGCCCCGCGCCGCTGCCGGACGCGGGCCTGGCGCGCCGCCGCGCCGCGCTGCGCTGGTCCGGAATCGGGGCGGCCGTGGTTCTCGCCGCGGTGGCGGCCGTGTGGCTCTATCGCCGTGAACCCACCCCCCTTCCTCTCCCGCCGGGAGAGGGCTCTGGCGAGGTGCCGGCAGCGGCAGTCCCCGTCGCCGCGACCGCGCTACCGGATGCGGCAGCCGAGCCAACGCCTCTCCCGGCCAGACCTCGCCCCACTCGGATTCCACCCGCCCCGGCCGAGGTTCCGGGCGGCGCGGCAGCGGGCGCTGCAGACGGACCGCCCTCGGTCCCGCAGCGCGCGGCCCAGGCGATCACCAACGGAAAGACGTACGCGGGCTCTGTCGCGCTCGCGGGAGGCGGGAGGATCGAGCTCGGCGGAATCGTGTGGTCGGAGGAGGAACCGCGCGCGCTCGTGAACGACCGAATCGTCGCGGTGGGCGCTTACGTCGAGGGATTCACGGTTGCCCGGATCGAGGAAGGGCGCGTCGCGCTCGAGAGGGACGGCCTCACGATCTTTCTGACCGTAAAGTAGCGGATATCCCGCGTCAGCGGCGGCCGGCAAGGTAGAGGCCGGCCCAGATCTTCGGGTCGATGACGGCGCCACGTCGCTCTTCGCGGCGGGCCCATTCGACGAGGCCCGCGACGGGGACGACGTGCACCCGGATCTTGCCGCGGTCGTGCGCGGCCTGCTCGCCCGAACGCTGCGCCGCCGACGCCAGGAAGAAGGTCACAAATTCGGAGCTCTGACCGGCAGAGCCCGGGCCTCGCCCGAGCAGCTCGAATGCCGCTGCCGTATGGCCCGTCTCCTCGGAGAGCTCGCGGCGCGCCGCATCGATCGCGTCTTCCGGCCCCTCGTCGCCCACGAGTCCGGCCGGAAGCGAGATCACCGGCGCGTCGACCGCCGGACGGAACTCCTCGGCAAGAACGATCTCGTCCTGCGCCGTGATCGCGACGATCATCGCGGCCTCGGGAGCTGTCCGGTGCTCGACGTATTCCCAGCCGTTGCGGCGCAGGAAAACCATGTGCCGCCCTTCGCGAAGGACCTCGGGTGGATCGCTCATGGGCGGAAGGTTATCGTGGGGACGCGTCGATTGCCGCGATCAGCTCCCCGAGGTCTGGAGGAGTCGGCGCGATGATTTCGAGCAGCTGCTGGTTCGCCGGGTGACGGAATGCGACGCGCTCCGCGTGCAGGGCCTGGCGGCCGAATTCCGCCAGGCGCCGGGCGAGGGCCGGGTCCCGGACTCGGGGAAACCGCGCCCGCCCGTAAACGGGGTCGCCGACGATCGGCAGACCCGAGGCCGCGAGATGGACGCGGATCTGGTGTGTGCGGCCCGTGACGAGGCGGCAGCGCAGCAGTGTGAGCCCGAGTGAAAACCACTCGCGCTCGATCTCGTAGAGCGTCCGTGCCGTTCGGGCGCCGGCCGGCAGGTCTTCGGCGGTCGGCCGGAACGCCTTCATCCGCTTGCGGTCACGAGGGTCGCGTCCAATCGCGAACGCCACCTCGCCCTTGCGGACCCTCGGCACGCCTGCGACGAGCGCGAGGTATTCCTTGCGGAGCGTGCGCTGACGCATCTGGCGCGAGAGCAGCTGGTGGGCGCGATCGGTCTTGGCGACGAGAAGCACGCCCGAGGTGTCGCGATCGAGGCGATGGACGATTCCCGGCCGCCTCTCTCCACCCACGCCGGCGAGGTCTTTGACGTGGTGGAGAAGGGCGTTGACGAGCGTTCCCGAGGCATGCCCGGGGGCAGGATGGACGACGAGGCCAGCGGGCTTGTCGATGGCGATGAGGTGCGCGTCCTCGTAGAGAATCGAGAGAGGGATCGGCTCGGCCTCGAGCGCCGTGGGGCGAGGGTCGGGAACCTCGAGGGAGACCTCGTCGCCGGCCCGCACGACGTGGGAGCGCTTGGCCGGAGCGGCGCCGACGTCGACCGCTCCCTCCGCGATGAGCTTCTGGATGCGCGAGCGCGAGAGGTCGGAGCAGGCCGAAGCGAGGAAGAGATCGAGCCGCGTCCCGGCGGAGGGGATGCCAACCCGGAAACGGCGCCGCATCCGCCGGCTACGCTGCCGCGCGACTCTTGCGGCCGAGGACGAAAAGCATTCCGGCGGCCAGGGCAGCGGCGAGGAGCCCGATAAACTGCGACGTCGAAAGAATGTCGGGGATGACGAAGCCGCGCACGAGGTCCCCCCTCCACGTCTCGAGGATCCCGCGCGTGATGGCGTACAGGAGGACGTAGAGCCAGAACACTTCGCCATCGAAGGTCTTGCGGCGGTAGGCCCATTGCAGGATGAGGAAGATCAGGAAGGCGTTGGCCGAGAGATAGAGCTGTGTCGGGTGGACCGGGACGCCGAGGGGCGTGCCGACGGCCTCGTGCGCGAACGGATCCGTGAACGTCACGGCGAAGGGCCCGTGGCTCTCCTTCCCGTAGCAGCAGCCGGCCGCGAAGCAACCCCAACGGCCGATCGCCTCCCCGAGGGCGATCGATGGCGCACCCATGTCGGCAATCGCCCAGGCTGGCAGCCCGTGGCGCCGCATGTAGGTGACCGCCACGGTCGTTGCCGCGATCAGACCCCCGTAGAACACGCCTCCGGAGCGCAGGACCTCGACGAGATCCCGGGGATTCGCCATGTACCGGCGCCACTCGACGAGCACAAGCAGGAGCTTCGCGCCGAGGATCGCCGAGGCGAGGATGTAGAGCGAAAGGTCCAGGATCTTCTGGTCGGGCAGGCCGGCGGCGAGCGCCTTGCGGCGCAGGAGCCAGATCCCGGTCAGGTAGGCAATCGCCAGCACGACGCCATAGGTCGGGAGGTAGAAGCTACCGACGTGGACGAGGCGGGGGAAAATGGCTCAGCTCCCGGGGGCCTCGGGCCGGGCCGTCGTCTCTTCGTCGCTGCGCAGCATGTCGATGAAGAGCAGGCCGACGCCGATGCATATGGCCGAGTCCGCGACGTTGAAAGCCGGCCAGTGGTGGCCGGAGACCGCAAAGTCGAGGAAGTCCACGACGTACCCGAAGCGGACCCGGTCGAGAAGATTGCCAACCGCCCCGCCGAGGATGAGTGCGAGGCCGATTTGCAGACGCACGCTCTTGTGCGGCGAGCGCAGGGCGTACGCCGAGACGACGAGGAAGACGATGACGGCGACGCTGTTCAGCAGCACGGCCTTGACCGAGGAGTCCACCGACGCAAAAAGCCCGAAGGCGGCGCCCGTGTTCCGCACGTAGGTCAGGTCGAAGAAGTCCGCGACGACCGTGCGAGACTGGTGAACCTCGAGAGCCCGCGTGACGAGTCCTTTCGTCCACTGATCCAGGAAGAGGATGGCCAGGGAGACCGAAAGGTAAGCCCCGCGATAGAGCGTGGACTCGCGCAACGTGGCTCTGCCGCTCACGCCGCGGTCGCCTTCAGCACTCCGCGGCATCGCCCGCAGAGTCCGGAATCTTGAGCCTCGGGCGTCACTTTCCAGCATCGATCGCAGCGCCGGCCGCGGGCCTTGCGGAAGGCGAGCCGGGCGCCGGGGTAGGCCTGCGATGCGCGGAAGTCGTCGGAGGCGCCGGCCTCGGGGCCCTCGATCGTCTCCGACACGATGAGCAGGTCGGCCAGGCCGGTCCCGGCGGTGCCCGTGGCCGCGCGATCGGCGTCGAGGGCCTGCGTGCCGACCAGAGCGATCGCCCCCTCGAGCGAGGAGCCGATGACCTTGTCGCGACGGGCCTCTTCCAGAATCACCGCGGCTTCCTCTCTCAACTTCGTCAGGCGTTCCCAGGCTGCGGCGGGCACCCGATCTCCCGGCACCTCGTCCAGCGACTCGAAACGCGCGAGGTGGACCGATTCTTCCTTCTTTCCGGGCAGCGCGGCCCAGATCTCCTCGGCGGTGAAGACCAGGACCGGGGCGGCCGCCGTGGCGAGCGCGCGGGCAATGCGGAACATGGCGGTCTGCGCCGAGCGCCGCTCGGGGGATGCCGCCCCGGAGGCGTAGACACGATCCTTCACGATGTCGAGATAGAACGCCGACAGGGTCGTGGCGCAGAGATTCACAAGCGCGTGGTAGATCACGTGGTATTCGTAAGTCGCGTACGCCTCCCGAATCCGGGCGATCACGGCCCCCGACTCCCGGAGCGCCCAGGCGTCGAGGGGCGCGAGCTCCGACGCGGGAACGGTGTCCCGCGCGGGGTCGAAGTCGTAGAGGTTGGAAAGCAGATACCGTGCCGTGTTGCGGATCTTTCGGTACGCCTCCGCGCAGCGGGCCAGGATCTCCTCCGAGATGAACTGATCCTCGCGGTAGTCGACGGACATCGCCCACAGCCGCAGAATGTCGGCCCCGTACTTCTGGATGATGTCCTGCGGCGCGATCGCGTTGCCGGCAGACTTGGACATCTTGCGCGCTTCGACGTCCAGCGTGAATCCGTGCGTGATGACGGTGCGGTAGGGCGCGTCGCCGAAGAGCGCGACGGACGTCAGGAGCGAGGATTGGAACCAGCCCCGATGCTGGTCGTGACCCTCGAGGTAGCAGTCGGCCGGCGGGCCCGGCCGGTCGATGGAGAGCTCGGGCCAGACCCCGGAACGCAGGACGGCCAGATGCGACACTCCCGAGTCGAACCACACGTCGAGGATGTCGCTTTCCTTCTGAAACTCGGTATATCCGCGCCGGTCGGCGTCGACCGGCAGGAAGTCTTCGCCGGGTCGCGAATACCACGCATCCCCGCCTTCTCTGCGGAAGATTTCCACGACGCGCTCAAAAAAGCGCGCCTGCTCCTCCGGCGCGTCCCTCCACGGATAAACCTCCCGCCGCTCTCCATCGCGAACGGCGTAGAGCAAGGTGATGGGCGAGCCCCATCGCCGCTGCCGCGACACCAGCCATTCACGCCGGTTCTCGACCATCCCGGCGATTCGCTGCTGGCCCCAGGCGGGCACCCACTTCACGCGGCCGATCGCCTGGAGCGCGAGCTCTCGGACGTTGGTCGAGGGCTCGTCCAGCCGGATGAACCACTGCACGGTCGCCCGAAAGATCACGGGTTTCTTGCACCGCCAGCAGTGGGGATATTCGTGGCGGAACTTCGGGTCCAGGCCGGCGAGCGCCCCCGCCGCCTTCAGGTCCTCCACGATCTCGGCGTTGGCGTCGAGCACTCTCTTGCCGCGGTACTTCGCGACGGTCGTGTAGCGGCCGGCCTCGTCGAGCGGGGAGAGAATGGGCAGGCCCTCGCGGCGTCCGGTCTGGAAGTCGTCCTCGCCATGCCCCGGAGCCGTGTGCACCAGCCCGGTGCCCGTGTCCATCGTGACGTAGTCGCCGAGGACGACACGGAAGGAGGCCGCTGCCTCTTCGGCCGTCAGCTCGCCGCGGCACTCCTCCCCAAGCGGGTGCCGGTAACGGATGCCGCCAAGATCGGCGCCCGTGACTGTCTTCGAGACGGCCCAGGCGTCCCAGCCGATGGCCTTCGCGACGGCCTCGGCCCGTTTCGCGGCGACCAGGAATCGCCGGCCCGCGGTCTCGACGACGACATAGGCCTCGCCGGGGTGGACCGCAATTGCGAGGTTGGCCGGAATCGTCCAGGGGGTCGTCGTCCAGATCAGGGCGTGGACGGGCCCCCCACCGAGAACCGGAGAGTCGGACAGCGGGAACTCGACGTAGATGGCCGGGTCCTCGCGGTCCTCGTACTCGAGCTCGGCCTCGGCGAGCGCGGTCTGATCGGTGAAGCACCAACGCACCGACTTCAAATCCTGGAAGACGAGACCCTTGCGGTAGAACTCCCCGAAGGCCCGAGCGGTCTCGGCCTCGTAGTCCGTGCTCATCGTCAGGTAGGGACGCTTCCACAGCCCTCCCACGCCCAGGCGTCGGAATTCGCTGCGCTGGATCTCCAGAAAGCTCTGGGCATAGTCGCGGCAGGCCCGCCGGATCGCGACGGCATCCATCTCGCGCTTGCGATTTCCGAGCTTCTTGTCGACCTGCTTCTCGATGGGCAGACCGTGGCAGTCCCAGCCCGGCACGTACGGCGCGTCGAAACCCCGCATCGTGTGGCTGCGGACCACGACGTCCTTGAGGGTCTTGTTGAGGGCGTGGCCGATGTGGATGTTTCCGTTGGCGTAAGGAGGGCCGTCGTGCAGAATGAACTTGGGCTTTCCCCGTGCCGCCGAGCGGATCTTCTTCTCGAGCTCCATCGCGTCCCAGGCCGCGAGTTGCTGCGGCTCGCGGCGCGGCAGATCCGCACGCATGGGAAAGTCGGTGCGGGGCAGGTTCAGCGTGCCCTTGTAGTCCGGCGCGTCGCTCATCGGAGGGCGCAGTTTAGCCTATGGGGTGGCCTCCGGCCGTCGCGTCAGGAGGGCCACGACGGCGGCGGCGATGTCACGTCCATGGGTGATGGACACTTCCGTCGAGAGCACGTCCAGGGCACTGGCGCGTTCCCGCGCGCGTCCGTGGAATGCGAGTCGCGGTTTGCCGCGCTCGTCGCGGACGATCTCGATCTCTCGAAACGCCAGGCCCCGCCAGCCGAGCCCGAGAGCCTTCATCGCCGCTTCCTTGGCGGCGAATCGTCCGGCGACGTGGGCGGCGAGGGCGCGGGGATGGCGCCTTTCGGCGAGGATCTCGCCCCGGCGGAAACATCGGGCCAGGAACCGCTCTCCGTGGCGCTCGAGGACTCCTGCGACGCGGTCGACTTCGGTCAGGTCGAGGCCGAGCAGCAGGCCGACACCGGCGCTCACGCGGATCCCTTGAGCCCGAAGAAGCGCGCGATCTTGCCGGCCAGCGACGTGGGCTCGTCGTTGGAGACGGCGTCGCGGCTGTCCCGACGCTCCCGTGCGGTATGGCGCCGACGCTCGAGGATGATCCGGTCCAGCTTTTCGACCAGAGAGGGATTGGCTTCGAGGATCGGCGCGACCGTCGCCTTTCCGATCTCGACGAGCGTTGCCTCGGTGATCGCCCGGACCGTGGCGAGGCGGGGCTCACCCGTGAGCAGGCTGATCTCGCCGAAGGAAGAGCCCGCGTCGAGCGCGGCCAGCTTCTGGCTCGTGCCCCCCTCGCCGTGAACGGAGATGCCGACCCGCCCCCGGGCGATGAGAAACATCGACGAGGTCGCGTCGCCCTCATGCACGACCGTTTCTCCCTCGGCGTAGCGGCGCTGCACCGAGCCCTCTGCGAGCTTCTGTCTTTCCGCCGCCGAGAGCGGGGCGAAGAGATCGCTCTTCGCGATCGCGGCATCGACGAAGTCGTTCTCGACCGGAGCCTTGAGCGGGCCCGCGGCGTACTGAAACTGGCGGATCAGCGGATACGCGATGACCAGGCCTTCGCGCTGGAGGTTGTACCAGACCCGCTCCCGGACTCTCGAATCGATCTCGAGGTATCGCGCGTAGTCCTCGAGCCAGTACCGCAGCTCGTAGACGACCGCATAGTCGGCAAAGGCCGCAACGTAGGCGATGGGCGAGGGGTGCACCGCGAGCCCGGGCAAATCGCGAATGGCCGCCTCGAGCGAGGCGCGGGCGTGCGCGGGGGAGGCACCGTACTCGAGTCCCACGCGCAGCAGGCGCGCCATCGGAAGGTGGCCCCTGCGGAAGACCTCGAGGCGCTCGCGGCTGGCGAGGATATTGGGCACGATCAGGCTGTTGCCTTCCATCGTGCGCAGCTTGATCCCCCGCCAGGAAAGCTGCTCGACGAGGCCGATGGTCTCGCCCGCCCGGATCATGTCCCCGACCTGGACCGTGCGCTCGAGCGCCAGCGCGAGGCCCGAAAAGAAGTTGCCGAGCGTCTCCTGCAAGGCGAGCCCGAGGACCGCCGTGATGATCGCCGAGGTCGTCAGCAGCGCGGCAAGGTTGGCCGAGAGCAGGACCTGGAAGAGAATGCCGAGGACGAGGCCGAAGAGAAGGAGGCTGACGAGCTGGCGGAGAAGCTCCGGGGCCGGAGCGAGCCGGCGAAGGCGGAATCCGATCTCGAAGACCGCAAAATCGAAAATGCGGACGAGGAAAAGCCCCGCGGCCAGCCCAATCGCAAACTCTCCGTAGTCCTTCCTTCCGGCTGCATCGGTCATCGGCAGGCCGAGCCGCGCGAGCGTCGGTACCAGCGCGGCGACCATCGCGAGGATGACCAGGGCGGGGAGCAGGCGACGGGCGGCGGGCCCGATGCCGGTCGCGGGTGCCGTCATCGAGCCGCGATCCTTTCGACGACGGCGCGAGGGTCGACGGCTTCCTGGAAGAGCCGCACGGCAGCGATGCCGCGGATGCGATCCCGGTACGGCTCGAGCAGGTGGAGCGAGGCTTCGTCGATTCCGCCGATCGCGAAGACCGCCGCGCCGTGGGACTCCTGCGAGGGCAGGCCGGCGAGTGCCTCCACTCCCAGGGGAGCACCGAAGGCGCGCTTGGACGGCGTGTCGAAGATCGGGCCGAGGACGACCATGTCGACCCCGGCCTCGATCGCGGTTTCGGCCTCGGCTGCGGAGTGCGTGGAAACCCCGATGCGGAATCCGCGCGGTGTAACCGTGCGAACACGCCCCGGAGGCAGGCCGTCGGCGGGCAGGTGGACTCCCGAGGCGCCGGCGGCGACGGCGACATCAAAGCGGCGGTTGACGAGGAGTTCGACGTCGGGGCCGAGGGCCGTCCGGGCGCGGCGGGCCTGCGCGAGGCACTGCTCGTCCGAGATCGAGGGTTCGCGCAATTGGACCGAAAGCTCGGGCGCTCCGGCCATCCGAAGGAGCATCTGCTCGAATCGCCGGTCCCCGATGGCGGCGCGGTCGGTCACCCACAACGACTTCATTCCGCGCTCGCTCCGGGCGGGCGCGCTTCGAGGGACCGCGAGAGATGGCGAAGATCGGCGATGCCGGCGGCCAGGTGCAGCAGACCGAGGCCCGACACGAATCCCCGGAAGAAGCCCGAACCGAAAGGGCCGGCGAGGGGCGGCCGGCCCGTCCAGGGGCGGAGAAGCAAGTACACGCCCACCGCCGTGCAGTAGAAGACGAAAAGCGCATTGGCCACGAGCGACAAGAGGCGGCGCACCTGAATACGATTCTATGCCGGCTCAAAAAAAGCCGCGCCCGAGGGCGCGGCATAAAGAGGAGGAAACCTCAGAAGGGCGTCTGGATCATGGGTGCGAGCCGCTGCCCCGGCTCGGCGCGGATCCCGGGCGCGAACCGCTGGAATGTGGCGCGGCGTGTGGGGGCGGTGCGGCATGCGATGACGGCGGCGATGAGCGGGACGGGGGCGCCGCCACAGGCGGTGATGAGCGATAGCTCGCCGCCGGCGAGGGCCGCTCGAACGACGGTGCCACCTGCCCCCGGGGAGGGGGTGTGCCGCCGCGAGGGGTGTCATTGCGGGGGGAAGGACCCTGCATCCGCTGGCCTTCATCGGCCTCGAATGCGCGACGCGAGGGCACGGCGCCGTCGATCACCCTGCGCGCCGGAGGCACATCGGGGCGCAGGCGCCAGTCCTCTCCGGCGGGCGCGCTGGCTCGAGCGCGCGGCGCACTGTCGTTGACGGGCGTCCGCCAGCTGTCGCGCCCGGGCTCGGAAGGCCGGGCCATCGTCTCCCGCCCCGAGTTGAAGGAGCCGGGCGGCGTGGCGGGGCGCTCCGGGCGGTTGCGCCAGGCCGCGTCGGGACGGCTCGTCGACGAAGCCTCGGAGATCCGCGGCTGCGGCCGTGCCTGGGGGCTGCTGTCCCGAGGCGAACCGGGCCGCTCGCCCGGTGGCCGGTCCGTGATCGTTGTGCGCCCGGTCGTTCGATCTCTGACGATGCGCGAAGTGGAGGATTGCACGGGACTTCCGAACGGCGACGAGCGCTCCACGACGGCCGCTCCCCGAGGGGCCATGTCCCGGGCGCCCGGACCCGTGAGGTGGCCGCGTTCGGAGACGACCGTGCGGTCGCGCAGTGCTCCAAGAGTGGATTCGGGGATCGTGCGATCGCGGGCCAGCACCGGCTCAAGGAGCGAGGCGTCGGGGCCGGCAGCACGCTCGATGATCCGGGGCGCATCGCGGACGAACTCGCGGAGCGACTGCTGGATACCAACGCCGGCTCGCGGGCTCACGACGATCGGCCGCGAAGAGATCGCGATCCGGCCCCCGAGGCGGTCTACGACCCGAGTGCCCGGAGTGATTGGCGTACGTCTGGCGACGACGCCGATGTTCGAGGCTCCCGTGAAGTTCCAGCCGCGAAAGTCGACGCGACGCGTCGCGAAGTTTCCGTTGATCGCGAACGCCATCGATGCACGCGGATAGGTCCAGCTTCGGTAGTAGTCGTTGAACCAGGGCGAGTACGGGCCGTACCAGCCCGTCGGACACCAGCCGACGTAGCCGGGCGTGTAGGCCCAGTAGACCCATGCCGGCGAGTAGATGTAGCCTGGCGCCCAGCACCAGCTGTTCCAGCCGGCGTCGAAGAACCAGTTTCCGTAGTGATACGGGTACCAGCCCCACGGGTCCGCGGACCACCAGGTCAGGCCGACGGGCGTGTAGTACCAGCTGCCGTAGGAGTAGGGCGTCCATCCGACGGCCACGGTGGGCCGCCAGACGTAGGACGAGTAGCTGCTGTTGTAGTCCCACGTGCCGTAGCCGTCGAGCGCGGCCACGTCGGCGACCGCGTCTTCCGCGACGTACTGGCTCGATGCGCTGCGGGGGGCTTCGTCGCTCATCTGCAGCCTGTCGGCGACCCAGATGTCGAAGCGGTCGCGCGAGAAACCGCCGCGTGCGATCTCGGGCTCCTCGTCTCCGTGGGCAAGCAGGTAGTTTCCAGCGCGAACGGTGTACGAGCCGGTGCGCGCACGGACTTCGACCGATCCCGCACGCACGATCACCGCGGTGCCGTGCCGCGAATCGGCGTTGACGCGAACGCGCGAACCCTGGCTCGCGTACACCGACACATCCTCGGTGTCCACGCGGGGGACGCTGCCCTCCTCGGCTCCGAGGACCGAGAGCTCGATCGACCCATTCTGCAGCAGGAGGGCGGAGACCTCGTCGTCCGAGCCCTGCTGTCCATGGAGGGAGAGGAGCTCGACCTGCGTGCCGCCGCCCACGTGGACGAGGCTGCCGTCGGCGAGCGCGATCTCCGCGCGAGCCGGGTCGTCCGTGCGGACCTCGTCGCCAGCCGAGATGGGCAGGTTGCGGCGCGCGGCGACTTCGCCGTTCAGCGCGGAGACGACCGTGACGTCGCCCGACACCTCGCGAACATACGAATACGCGCTCCGGCGATCCGACTGCGCCCGGCTCACCGAGGCGGCCAGTCCGAACGCCACTGCCAGGAGAGCGATCCGCCTCGCGGTCATTGCTTTAACCCCCACCCCTGCAGGTAGCGAGCCCCGTGCCACGGCAGACCCTTGCCGGGACTGGAAGAATGTGCTCTAAATGAAGGACTTATGGATGCGGTGTGGAGGGGCCCGAAACGGCGCCTGTCCCGTGGCGGAGACAGCCTTCGCAGCGTTGGTGACAAGCCGTCGACCACCAACGCGCCCGGTCGGGGCCTAACGGCCGGGGCGGCCGCCTGAGGGTTCGCGACATCGTACGGTACGGGGATCCCCGCCTGACCGCGGAAAACGCGGAAGTCGACCCGGATTCCGAGGATCTCTCGGGTCTCATTGCCGAGATGGTCGCCACCTGCCACGCCGCGCCGGGCGTGGGCCTGGCGGCTCCGCAGATCGGGGTCAACAAGAGAGTGGCCATCATCGACCTGTCCGTCGGCGTCGATCCCGGGGCCGTCCTCGTCCTCGTCAATCCCGTCGTCCTCGAAGCCTCCGGCGACCAGAAGGAGGAGGAAGGCTGCCTCTCGGTTCCGGATCTGTCGGAGAAGGTCAGCCGGCCCGCCCGGGTTCGAGTCCGCGCGGCCGACGCCGCCGGGGCGGTTCGGGAGATCGAGGGCACGGGGCTCCTGGCGCGTGCCCTCTGCCACGAGACCGACCACCTGAACGGGCTGCTCTTCGTGGATCGGCTCCGGGGCCTGAAGCGGGAGCTCGTCTGGCGAAAGATCCGGCGGCAGAAAGACAAGGGACTCTGGTGACTCTGAAGGTCTTCAATACCCTCGGGCGGCGAATCGTCGACTTCGAGCCGCGCGAGGCCGGGCACGTGAGGCTCTACACCTGCGGGCCCACGGTCTACAACGTCGTGCACATCGGGAACCTGCGCACGTTTCTCTGGGAGGACGTGCTGCGGCGCCATCTCGCCGCCAAGGGCTGGAAGGTCACGCAGGTCATGAACCTGACCGACGTCGACGACAAGACGATTCGCGGCGCCGCGGAGGCGAAGATGTCGCTCTCCGATTTCACGGCAAAGTACGCCGACCTCTTTTTTCGCGACATCGATCGACTGGGCCTCGAGCGCGCCGAGGTGTACCCGCGCGCCACCGACCACGTCGCCGAGATGCAGGCGCTGACGGCCCGCCTCATCGACCGCGGTCACGCCTATGAGTCCGAAGGCTCCGTCTACTTTCGAATCGCGACGTTTCCCGCCTACGGAAAGCTCTCGGGCATCGACCTGGGCCAGGCGCGCCGCGGCGAGCGAGTGGCCGACGACGAGTACGAGAAGGAGGACGTGAAGGATTTCGTGCTCTGGAAGGCGGCCAAGCCCGGAGAGCCGTCGTGGCAGTCGCCCTGGGGCCCCGGGCGACCCGGCTGGCACATCGAGTGCTCGGCCATGAGCATGAAATATCTCGGCCCGCATTTCGACATCCACACGGGCGCGGTGGACAACATCTTTCCGCACCACGAGAACGAAATCGCACAGAGCGAGGCCGCGACGGGGGAGCCCTTCGTGGATGTCTGGCTGCACGCCGAGCACCTGATCGTCGACGGGGAGAAGATGGCGAAGTCGCGGGGGAACTTCCTCACGCTCGAGGACGTTCTCGCGCGCCAGTCCGATCCGACGGCCGTGCGGTATCTGCTCCTCTCGGTCCCATACCGGCGAAAGCTGAATTTCACGTTCGAGGCGCTTGCGGGCGCTGCTGCCGCAGTGGGCCGAGTGCGGTCGGCCGCGGCGCGTATCGACGAGGTGGCCAAGGGGGGAGCCGGCAAGCCAGGGGCCTTTCCGGCTGCGGAGCGGGCGGAGAAGTTCGCCCTCGACTTCATGGCTGCCATGGACGACGATCTGAATACGTCGGAGGCGCTCGGGGCTCTGTTCCCGTATCTGCGCGAGGCCAATGCGGCGATCGATGAGGGAACGCTCGATGCCGAGGGCGCCGCGATCACGGGCGCTATCCTGCGCAGCGCCGACGGAGTTCTCGGCCTGCTCCCGAAAACGGCCGAGGTCCTGCCCGCGGAGATCGAGGCCCAGATCGAAGCGCGCCTGGCGGCCCGCAAGCGCCGCGATTTTGCCGAGGCCGACCGGATCCGCGACGCACTCGCGGCCCGGGGAATCGTTCTCGAGGACGGCCCGACCGGGACGCGCTGGAAACGCCGCTGACGGGCCTGCCGGCTTGACAGTCGGAGCACGGCGCCGTAGGCTCTTCCGTCAATGAAAGTGCGCATGGCTGCGTCCTGGTGGTGGCGGGAGGAATCCCGGTAGGGCGAGCACGCCCTGCCGACATTTTCGGCCGGGGCGAACCAGAGCGACGATGATCGGAACCCCCGGCCCGAAGGGCTCGGGGGTTTTGATTTGATGGCGAAGACGATTCCCGTTCCGGCGTACGTCGCCTCTCTTGCTCCGAAGGATGCGGGGGATGCAAGGCGCCTCGTCGCGAGTGTGCCTCCCGCGGCCAATGCGATCGAGTTTCGGATGGACCTCGCGGAGCGCCCGATTCCGGCGGCCGCCCTGATGGGGCTCGATGCGCGGCCCGTGATCCTGACGTGGCGCTCGCTCGGGGAGGGCGGGAGCTTTTCGGGCTCCGCCGAGGAATACCGACGACTCGTCACGGAGGGCTACGATGCGGGCGCGACCCTGGACGTCGAGCACGCCCGGGGGATTCTCGCGGACAGGTCGGTGTTCCCGCAAAGGGATCGGGTCGTCGTTTCTCTGCACTCACCCTTCTCGCTTCCGGCGGATTGGGCGCCGAGGCTCGCGGCAATGCGCGAGGCGAGAGCTCGGGCGGTCAAGCTGGTGGCCGGCGCCGCGGACGTCGCGGCCGGACTGCGCATCGCGCAGATCCAGAGGAGCCAGGGTCCCGGGGTGGCGGTGTTTCCGATGGGCACGGCGAGCGCGCCGGGACGGATCCTCTCCGCCGTCTTCGGAGCGTCGCTCGTTTATGGCCCGGTCGAGCGAGACACGGCGCCAGGTCAACTTCCGATCGGCGACTTGCTCGCGATCTACGAAGTCGGCCGGCCGCGGCGGATCGAAGCTCTTTTTGGCGTCGTGGCCGGAAGCACCGCACGGTCGCTGTCGCCCCGGCTGCATAACGCGCTCTTCCGGGCGCGCGACCTGCCGTATCTCTACTTGCCGCTGCAGGTCGGAGACTTCGAAAGGGAGAGGCCGCACGAAATCGTGTTCGACCCTCCCTTCCGAGGGTTCGCGGTCACGCAGCCCTGGAAGCTCGCGGCCGCTCGGGTGGGGGATCCGTCGGAGGACGTCGGGTTGATCGGAGCCGCGAATACGCTCGTGCGCAAGCGCGGCTCGTGGCGCGCGGAGAACACCGACGTGGACGGCATCTTCGATCCTCTCGCGGACCATGGCACGGGGGAGGGCAGGAGCGCCGTCATCGTGGGCGCTGGCGGGGCCGCGCGGGCCGCCGTGGTTGCGGCCCGCCGGCTGGGGTACGAGGTGGCGATTGCCGCGCGGCGGGACGCGGAGGCCGACCGGCTCGCCGAGGCGTTGCACGTGGATTCGATCGCCTGGAAGGATCTGGCGGCGTGCGAGGCGGACCTCTATCTCAACGCGACGCCCGTCGGCTGGCGTGACGAGGATCCTTCCGCGATCCCCGTCCGCGTCTTCGAAGGGCGGCCTCTCGTTTTCGACTGCGTCTATCGGCGAGACGGGGGCGAGACGTCCACGATCCACGCGGCGCGGGCCGCCCGATGCCCGACCGTGGACGGACTGCGCATGTTCATCGTGCAGGCGGTGCGGCAGGCGGAGCTCTTTGGAGTCGAAGGGGTCACGCCTGAGGAAGTGTCCGACATTCTCCGCGGCGGGTTCCCGCCGTGAGGGACAGGGCCGCCGAGCGCGCGGAGTTCCTGGCTCGCGCCAGGCCGGGCCACTGCGTGCCGGTCGAGCGCGTGTTTCCGTCCGACTGTTTGACGCCGGTCCTGCTTTTCCGGCGGATGCGGGCGGGCGGTGCCGAGTCGTTCCTGCTCGAGAGCGTCGAGGGCGGGGAGTCGGTCGCACGGTACACCTTTCTCGGAACCGGCCCGTCCGCGCGCTGGGCGCTGCAGGACGGCGAGGCTTGGCTCGAGCGAGGCGGGCGAATCGAGCGCTGCGAAGGGGCGGCGCTCGCCTCGCTCGAGCGCATCGCGGTGCGGCCGGGTTTCGTCGCCGATCCGCGGCTGCCTCCGCTCTCGGCCGGGGCCGTCGGCTTTCTCTCCTATGATGCCGCACGGCTCTTCGAGGACGTATCCGACCGCCACGCGCGCGAGGGGGCGATCCCGGACGCACTCTTTCTTCTCTTCGATGCCGTAGCCGCCTTCGATCACCCGCGACAGCGCCTTCTGCTGCTGACGAATCTCGATGTGACGAATGGCCACGATGTCGGCGGCGAGGTGGATCGGGCAATCGGCCGGCTGGATGTGCTGGAAACGTTCCTGCACCAGTCGGATCCCGAGCGGCGGCGCTCGGAGAGCGACTCCACGCGATTTACGCCAGCTGTTCCGAAAGAAACTTTCCTCGCCGGGGTCCGGGCGATCCAGGCCGCGATCCTCGAGGGTGAGGTCTATCAGACCGTCCTCTCGCAGCGCTGGACGGCAGCGCTCGACCTCGACCCCTTCGACGTGTATCGGGCCCTCCGAATCCTCAATCCGTCTCCGTATCTCTACTACCTGGAGACACGGGAGGCGAGCGTCCTGGGCTCCTCGCCCGAGATGCTGGTGCGCTGCCGGGGCGGCGCCGTCGAGACGCGCCCCATCGCGGGCACCGCCCCCCGCGGCCGGACGCCGGGGGAGGATGCGGCGCTGGCGAAAGCTCTTCTGGCCGACCCCAAGGAGCGTGCCGAACACGTCATGCTGGTCGACCTGGCGCGCAACGACCTGGGCCGCGTGTGCGCGACGGGCAGCGTCGAGGTGCCGCGCTACGCTGCGGTCGAGCGGTTCTCGCACGTCCAGCACATCGTTTCGGACGTCCGCGGCGTTCTGGCGCCCGGTCGCGGAGCCGCGGACGCGCTGGCGGCATGCTTTCCGGCCGGGACGCTGACGGGAGCGCCGAAGATTCGCGCCATGCAGTGGATCGATTCCCTCGAAGGCGTGCGGCGGGGCATCTACGGCGGGGCGGTCGGTTACATCGATGCCGCCGGAAATCTCGACATGGCGATCGCCATCCGGACCGCCGTGGTCGAGAGGGGCGTCTGCCGGATCCAGGCGGGCGCCGGAATCGTTGCCGATTCCGTTCCCGAAAAGGAGTACGCGGAGGCCGAGGCCAAGGCGCAGGTCCTGTTCGCCGCCATCGAGCTCGCCCGGGATGGGTTCGACTCACCGAATCCGAAATCCGAAATCCGAAAAGCGAATTTCATCCCGTGATCTTCCTCGTCGACAACTACGACTCGTTCACCTACAACCTCGCGCAGGCTCTGGGGAGGTTCGACACGGACGTGCGGGTCGCCCGCAGCGACCGGTTCGACCCCGACCAGGTTCTCGCCCGGCGGCCTCGGGCCGTCGTGATCTCGCCGGGGCCCGGGCGCCCCGAGGATGCCGGGCGGTCGATCGCGATGATCGTCGGGGCGGAAGCCGCCGGGATTCCCGTGCTCGGCGTCTGCCTGGGCCACCAGGCGCTCGCCGTCGCCCACGGCGGGGTCGTCGAGCGCGCGCCGGTGCCACGACACGGCAAGAGCTCCCCGGTGACCCACGGCGGCACGGGGCTCTTCGACGGGCTTTCGAACCCGTTCGAGGCGGGGCGATACCATTCGCTCGTCGTGAAGCAGGAGGGCTTGCCGCCGGAGCTCGTCGTCACGGCGAAGAGCGACGATGGCCTGGTGATGGCGCTCGCCCACCGCTCGAAGGCGGCGTTCGGCGTGCAATTCCACCCCGAGTCGGTTCTTACCCCGGAAGGCGAGAGACTGCTCGCGAACTTTCTCGAGGTGTGTCGGTGACACCGGGGCTGGCCGAGGCAATCAAGTTCGTCGCTGCGCGGAAGCCTCTGCCGCGCCCGCTCGCCGAGTCTACGTTCGGCGACTTGATGGATGGTCGGGCGACCGAGGCCCAGAAGGGCGCGATCCTCCTGGGTATCGCCGCGCGCGGCGAGACGGCCGAGGAGATCGCAGGCGCCGCTTCTGCTCTTCGCGCGCGGATGCTCCGGGTCCAGAGTCGACGCGCGCCTTTGCTCGACACGTGCGGGCCGGGGGGGCTCGGGCGCGACCTCTTCAACGTCTCCACGGCCGCGGCCATCGTGGCGGCCGGAGCCGGGGCGGACGTCGCCAAGCATGGGAACCGGTCGATCTCCTCCCGCGTGGGATCGGCCGATGTGCTGCAGGCGGCGGGCGTCGCGATCGACCTCGATCCGGCGGGCGCCGGGCGCGTGCTCGACGATGTCGGCCTCGTGTTCCTCTTTGCGCCCGCCTTTCATCCGGCGATGAAACAGCTCGGGACGGTGCGGCGCGAGCTCGGGATCCGGACGATCTTCAACGCCCTCGGACCTCTCGCCAACCCGGCGGGCGCCGCACGCCAGCTGATCGGGGTCGGGCGTCCGGAGCTGACCCGGCTGCTGGCGGACGCGCTTGCGTCGCTCGGCACCGAGCGCGCGATCGTCTTTCATGCGGAGAACGGGCTCGACGAGCTGGTCCCGGGCGTTGCGGCCGAAGGGGTCGAGGTGCGGGACGGCTGGACGCGGCCGTGGAGGTTCGACCCCGCATCGCTCGGTCAGCCTGCGGTTCGCCTGGAGGATCTCGCCGGGGGAGACGCCGTCGTCAACGCAGCGATGCTCGAGCGGCTGCTGGCCGGCGAGCCGGGGCCGCGTCGGGAGGCGACGCTGCTCAACGCCTCTGTCGCGCTCGTCGTCGGGGGCAGCGCCAGGGACGTGACGGACGGCTACGAGAGAGCGAGAGCGTCGATCGACAGCGGCGCCGCCGGCGAGATGTTCGCCCGTCTGAGGGCGGCCTCGAGGACGCAGTGCGAGACGTGCTGACGGAGATTCTCGCCGCCAAGCAGACGCGCCTTTCCCGCGGCGAATACGGCCCTGCACGGGTGGCCGCGAGACCCCCCGACGGCGCGGCCTTCGTCGCCTCGCTGCGTGCTCCGGGAACCCGGATCATCGCCGAGTTCAAGGCGCGGTCGCCCTCGGCCGGGGAGATCGTTTCAAACGCCGACGGCAAGCTCGAGAGCTTCGCGCTTCACTACCGTCGAGCAAGGGCAGCGGCGATCTCGGTCGTGGTCGAGCAGGACTTCTTCGGCGGCAGCCCGGACTGGATTCCGCGCGCCAGGACGATTTCGGGCCTTCCAGCCTTGATGAAGGATTTCGTGCTGTCGGAGAAACAGCTCGACTTCGCTGTTTCCCTCGGAGCGGACGCGGTACTGCTGATCGTGCGGGCCGTGGCGCGGGCCGACCTCCAGCGGCTCGTGCGGGCAGCTCGCGAGAGGGGGCTCGCAACCGTCGTCGAGGCACATGGCGCGGTGGAGATCCGGCGCGCGGCGGAAGTCGGTCCCGACGTCATCGGCGTCAACGCCCGCGACCTGACGAGCTTCCGGACGGATCTGTCTGCCGTCGAGGCAATGGCGGCGGAGATCCCGGCCGGCCCCGTTCGGCTCGCCGAGAGCGGGATCGGAGGCCGCGAGGACATCGTTCGGCTCGCGGCGGCGGGTTACGAGGCCTTCCTCGTGGGGGAGGCCCTTCTCAAGGCCGAAGATCCGGAAGAAGAGCTGCGGGGGTTCCTGCAATGAAGACGTCCGTCAAGATCTGCGGTCTCACACGGCCCGAAGACGTCGCCCTGGCCTGCGCGCTCGGAGCCGCCTACGTCGGGATCAATTTCGCGGCGGGCTCGCCTCGCCGGGTCGAGGTCGATCGCGGCGCGGACCTCGCCGCCGCCGTCGCGCCCGGCACCCTTCGCGTCGGGGTGTTCCGGAGCGAGGACCTCGCGACCATGACGCGCGCCATCGAGCGGTGTCGGCTCGAGCTCGTGCAGCTCCATCGCCGCCTGACCATCGAGGATCTCGCGGGCCTGCCCGTTCCCGTGTTCGGGGTCGCACGGATGGAGGGCGGCGCCCTGCGCGCGCCCGCGTCGGACCTGCTGTCTCGCTGCCACGCCCTGCTGGTCGATCCGAGCGAGGGCACGGGCAAGGCGATCGACGGGGCCTTCGTGGACTCCTCCGGATGGTCCGTACCGATCTTTATCGCCGGCGGACTCACGCCGGAGAACGTGGGAGCCACGGTCCGACAATTCCGGCCGGCGGGCGTCGACGTGGCAACCGGGGTCGAGAGCGCGCCGGGCCTCAAGGATCGCGGCAAGCTCGAGCGCTTCTTTGCCGCCGTCGAGGAGGCCGATCGTGCGCCGCGCTGACCGGCGAGGCTACTTCGGGGACTACGGCGGGCGGTTCGCGCCGGAGACGCTCATGGCGCCCTTGATCGAGCTCGAGGCCGCATTCGAGACGTTGCGCCGGGACCGGGCCTTTCGCGCCGAGCTCGACGACTTGCTGAGAACGTATGCGGGACGGCCGACTCCCGTCACGAATGCCGGGCGCCTCTCGGCGCGCTGCGGCGGAGCCCGCATCGCGCTCAAGCGCGAGGACCTTCTCCACACGGGGGCCCACAAGCTCAACAATGCCCTCGGCCAGGTCCTTCTCGCAAAGCGGATGCGCAAGGCTCGGGTCATTGCCGAGACGGGCGCCGGACAGCACGGGGTCGCAACGGCGGCCGCGGCCGCCAAGATCGGAATCGCGTGCCGCGTGTACATGGGGACCACCGACATGGCGCGACAGGCGCCGAACGTCGCACGCATGCGCCTTCTCGGAGCCGAGGTCGCGCCCGTGGACGGGGGCTCGAAGACGCTCAAGGATGCGATCAACGAGGCCATGCGAGACTGGGCCGAGAACGCCGAGTCGACGCACTACGTGCTCGGGTCTGCCCTCGGGCCGCACCCCTACCCTTCGATCGTGCGGGAATTTCAGGCCGTGATAGGCCGTGAAGCGAGGCGGCAGATGCGGAGGCTGGCGGGCCGCGACCCGCGGGCGGCAGTGGCCTGCGTCGGCGGCGGCTCGAACGCCATCGGTCTCTTCTCCGCGTACCTCCGCACGCGGGTGGAGCTCTACGGTGTCGAAGCCGGAGGGCGGGGGCCCGAGCCGGGGGAGCATGCGGCGCGCTTTGCGGGCGGGGCGGTCGGCGTTCTGCACGGGACCCGAACGATGCTCCTGCAGGACGCAGCGGGGCAGGTCCTGCCCACCCACTCTGTCTCGGCGGGGCTCGACTACCCGGCGGTGGGGCCCGAGCATGCGGCGCTCCACGACGGCGGGCGCGTTGCCTACGAGAAGGTCTCCGACGGGGAAGCGCTCGATGCGTTTGCCCTGCTCTGCGAGACCGAGGGGATCCTCCCGGCCCTGGAGTCGGCACACGCGGTGGCCTTCGCCGCCCGGCTGGCGCGCAGGTTGCCTCGTTCGGCGTGGGTGCTGGTCTCTCTTTCCGGCCGGGGCGACAAGGATCTCGACGAATATCTGCGCCTGCGGCCGGGTGCCCCCTCATGACGCGGATCACCGAAGCCTTCGCGCGGGCCAGAGCCGAGAACCGCGCGGCCTTCATCCCCTATCTGACCGCCGGAGATCCCTCGGCGGACGCCACGGTCGGTCTGGCCACGGCGCTGTGGCGGGCTGGAGCCGACATCCTGGAGATCGGTGTGCCGTTCTCGGATCCGATCGCCGACGGCCCGGTCCTGCAGCGCTCGGCTTCGCGGGCGCTCGCCGCAGGGACGACGCTGGATACCGTCTTCGAGATCGCGCGCCGCGTTCGCGCGCAGACGCCGCTTGCACTGGTGCTCTTTTCATACCTGAATCCGATCCTGCGGCGCGGCGCGGCGCGGGCCGGCGGCGCGGCGGCGGCCGCCGGTTTCGACGGGGTCCTGCTTACGGACCTGCCCCCGGAGGAGTCGGCTCCGGTGCGGCCAATCCTGCGTGCCGCCGGACTCGACACCATCTTCCTCGTGTCGCCCACGTCGTCGCCGGCGCGGATGCGAATGGCGGCTCGCCTCTCGAGCGGGTTCCTGTATGTCGTATCGCGACCCGGGACGACCGGAGCTCGCAGCGCGATGCCGGGAGATCTCGCAGCGACCGCGCGTCGCGCCCGAGTCGCGGCGGGCGTGCTTCCGGTGGCGATCGGCTTCGGAATCTCGACGGCCGAGGCGGCGGCGCGGGCCGCGCGGCTGGCCGACGGCGTGATCGTCGGTTCCGCGATCGTCGGCGCTGCGGAGACGGCCGGGCGGGGGAGCGAGGCCGCGGTCTCGAAGCTCGCGCGTTCCCTCGCTCTGGCGTGCCGGCGCGGGCGACAATAGGGGGCATGCGCAGCGAGGGCGAGTGCCTGAAGCTCCTGCGCCGCGCCGACCTCGCGCGGGAGACGCTGGAAGAGATCCTGGCGGATCGCGGTGCCCGAAGGTTCCATGCTGTGCGCCGCGCCCTCGCCGGCCATCCACGGACCCCCCGCGGCGATGCGCTCGCGCTCGTTGCGACCCTCTTCTGGCGGGACCTGGCGGCCCTGTCCTCGGACTCGCGTGTCCACCCCGCGATACGGCGGGCGGCCGATCTGGACATCTTGCGGCGGCTGCCCGACATGGCCGCGGCCGAGCGGGTGGATCTGGCCCGCAACGTGGGAAGGGGGGCCATCCTGTACCTGCGGATGGACCCGGACCCGAGGGTCCTCGCCTCGGTCCTCGACAACCGATTCACCACCGAGCCCGATGTCATCGTCGCCGCCGCGCATCCGCAGGCCGGGCCCGACGTCCTTGCCCTGATTGCGGAACATCCACGCTGGAGCTTGCGGAGGCCCGTCCGGAGCGCCGTGCTGCGGCACCCCGCCCTGCCGCTCCCTCTCGCCCTGTCCCTGCTGTCCAGAGCGAGCCTCGAGGACCTTCGGGGGATCTGCGAATCACCCCGTGGATCGACCCTCCTGAGAGCCTGTGCCGAGAGACTCCTTGCGCGCAGGGCGGCCGAGGGCTAGGATCAAGAGCCCCTCAATCGCGGGAGGCGAGCATGGCAGAGACACCGGCCCTCACTTTCGGAGAGGAGCTCCGCCGGGAGAGGCTCATTCGGGAGGTTCCTCTCGAGGAGATCTCCGCCGCGACAAAGATTTCTGTGCGGCTGTTGACTGCGCTCGAGAAGAGCGACGTGGCCCGCCTTCCGGCGCCGGTGTTTACGCGCGGGTTCATCCGCGCCTACTCGCGTCACCTGGGTCTGGACCCCGATGAAATGGTCAATGCGTATCTGGCCGACGTCGACCCGGGCCGGGGACGCACGGGGGACGGCAAACGCGGACGAATCCGCTCCCGATTTCTGAGGGGCCGGCGTGCGGCTGCGGGCACCATCGTGGTCAGCGTGACGGCGATCCTGCTCGTGCTCGGCTTGATTGCGCGCCCGCAGCGGCGCGGCGGGGTGGCGATACCCGTGGCGGCGCGCCCCGTCGCTCCGGTCAGCTTCAAGAACGTCGCGGTCTCGCCGGGCGCGGATCCCGCGCCGCCCCAGCAGACCGTGGCGGCGCCGAGTTCGGCGGCTTCGGGCGTTTCGATGATCCTGGAGTTCGAGCAGGACTCCTGGACGGAAGTCATCGCGGACGGGCAGCCGATCTTTTCGGGCCTCATCCGGCAGGGGGACCGGCGAACGTTCGAGGCGCACGACGGCTTTCGCCTGACCCTCGGCAACGCCGGTGGCGTGCGCGTGACGATCGACGGGCGGGCGCTCGAGCCGCTCGGCGGGGCGGGCCAGGTCGTCCGGGACTATTCCCTTCCCGTTCGGCTGACGCAGAGCTAGTCGCGCCCTCTTGGTCGACGCCGAATCCCCGACCACTGTAGAGCCCCGGGACCTGATCGGAATCATCCGGTCTCCGGACGCGCCGCGCGATCTGCGCATCTTCGCGGCCCGAGGTTTGCTCCCGCTCGAGCGCGACGACCGCATGCGGGCTCTGCTCGCGGTCATCGGCGATCCGGACCCGGACGTCGGCCCTCCGGCGACAGAGACGCTTCGAGGAGTCCCGCCGGACGACATCGTGAGGTTCCTCGAGGACGGGGACCCGAGCGCGGACGAGCTCGACGTGATGAGCCGCCACAGCGAGGACCACTTCGTCCTGGAGCAGGTGATCCGGAACCGTCGCGTGGACGACGCGACCCTCCTTCGTCTGGCGTCGTTCGTCACCGGTGCTCCCCAGGACGCCCTGGTCGTGAATCAGGTCCGACTGATCCGGCATCCGGAGCTGATCGACGCCCTGCTCGGGAATCCGAATCTGACGGACGACGGGCGCCGGCGCCTGACCGAGCTTCGCGAGGAGTTCTTCGAGAAGCAGGCCCGGCGCCGGGAGCTGGAGCGCCTGCGCCTGGAGGAGGAGGAGCGACGCGCCCGTCAGGAGGCGGCGGGCATCGTGTTCGAGGAGGCCGCGGAGGAGGCCGGTGAGCCGGCGGCTCCCGAGGACTCCCGTGAGTCGGAAGCCGCAACCGGCGGGGCGGAGGAATACTCCTCGTCGAACCTCGCCCAGGTGTACCGGCGAATCGCCGCGATGACGGCCAAGGAGAAGGTCGATATCGCGCAGAAGGGGACCAAGGAGGAGCGCCGTATCCTGATCGCCGACGCGAACAAGATCGTGAGCCTGGCGGTGCTCAAGTGCGAGGCCCTGACGCCGGCCGAGGTGGAGAGCTTTTGCGCGATGCGGCATCTCCACGCGGAGATTTTTTACGAAATTTCGACCACCCGGGAGTGGATCAAGAGACCCAAGATCCAGCTCGCCCTCGTCTACAACCCGGCCGTCCCGCTCAACATTACGCTGCCTCTGGTGAAGTACCTCGGGATGCGGGACCTGCGCAACCTGACGCGCGACCGCAACCTGCCCGAGGGCGTGCGCCTGACCGCTCGAAAGATTCTTTTCGAGAAGAGGGGCTGAGGGCTCGGGCGGGAGGCCGCCACGGCCCGCCCCGCTTGCCGGGGGGCGGAGATTCCCATATGTTAACCTTCGTGAAAAATTCCGCGGTGCCGCGGAGATTTCAACAGAATGATGCGAGACGTCGACTACTACGGGCTCCTCGGTGTGGCGCGTGACGCCAGCGAAGCCGAGATTCGCGAGCGCTTCCGGTCGCTCGCGCGCGAAGCCCATCCCGACCGGGCTCCGGCCGCCCGCAAGGCGGCGGCGGAAGCCAAATTCCAGGAGCTCACCGAGGCTGTCAACGTGCTGACGAACCCGGACCGGCGCAGGGCCTATGACTTCGACCTGGCGGCGGCCGCCGGGATGGCGGACGACGTGGATGCCGTGGCACAGAACTACCTCGGCCAGGGTATCGCCGCGTACAAGGAGCGCAAGTTCGCGGAGGCCGCGGGGAACTTCCAGCTCGCGGTGGGCCGCAACCCGAAGGACGTCAAGGCGCTGCACTATCTGGGGCTCGCCGCCGCGCGGGCCGGCGACACCCGCGCGGCGGTCAAGGCCATCGAGGCCGCCCTCGTGATCGAGCCGCACAACGGAGCCTTGCTGAAGGACGCCGGCGCGATCTTCCGGCAGGCCGGGTTGCTTCTCAAGGCGGAGAAGTCCTACCAGGAAGCGGTGCGTTGGGACCCGGCGGCCGGTGATGCCCGCAAGGCCCTGGAAGAGATCCGCGTGCAGCGTGCGGCGGGAAAAGGGTAGGGCGCCGATGGCGGTCATCGACGCGTTCGGCCTGACGGACGTCGGCAAGAAGCGCAAGCACAACGAGGACGCATACGCCCTCGACGCGGCCGAGGGGTTCTTCGTGGTCGCCGACGGAATGGGCGGCCACGCGGCCGGCGAGGTCGCCGCCAAGATCACGGTGGAGACGATCGGCGAGTTCATTGCCGCTACCCGGCAGAAGGAAGAGGCCACGTGGCCCTTCAAGTACAACCATGAGCTCGACTTCAACAGCAACCGGCTCGCCGTCGCCATCGAGAAGGCCAATGAGCGGGTGATGGCGGCGGTCGCGGCCCAGCCCTGGCTCAAGGGTATGGGGACGACGGTGGTGACGGGCCTCATCAACGAGAAGAGCCTCTCGCTAGCCCACGTCGGCGACAGCCGCGCGTATCTCTACCGCGGCGGAGAGCTCTCGCGTTTGACCGACGACCACTCCTGGGTCCATGAGCAAGTGGAGGCGGGCATCCTCACCGAGGAGGAAGCGAAGACGCATCCTCTGAAGAACGTGGTGACCCGGGCCCTCGGCGGCGGCCCCTCCGTGTCCCCGGATCTGCAGGAAATGAAGTTCGAGCCGGGCGATGCGTTTCTCTTCTGCTCGGACGGCTTGACCACCATGCTGTCCGACGAGGAGATCCGGGACTGCCTCGCGGCCGACGCCACCGGAGAGCCGGAGGCGCTGTGCCAGGGCCTCGTCGATCTCGCAAACGAGAAGGGCGGCGTCGACAACATCACCGTGGTCTTCGCCCGCGTGAAGGACTCCGTGCCGGCGGCTCCGGCGAAAGCGTAATCGACCGACTCCGGCAACGGCGCATCCCCCAACGCCGGGCGCCGGAGGCCCGTATACGGGTTGACCCCTTGCGGCCCGAGGGCTACCCTCAGGAAATGACTGCTCCGAAGCGATTTGGCCCCGCCTTGAGATGGCTCTTGCCGGCATGCGTCGCGGCTTTCTCGTGGGTTCCGGGGCTCGCCGCGTCTCCGCGCGCGGGGGGCGGCGCCGGGAAGCCGCAGACGCTCGTGGCGGGCCGCGCCGTTCTGCTCGACGAGGCCGATGACCCGGCCCTCAGGGCCGCACTCGCCGCGGAAATGCGACGGCTGTTCGAGGACCTCTATGGCCGGGAGGGCTGGCGGGCTCCATTCGAGGGCGACGAACCGCTGCAGATCTTCGTGGGGCGGCGGGGCCTCGGCGGGACTCGCGATCCCTGGGAAGTCGCAGCGAGCCGAGTCCGAGGCAACGCACCGACCCTGCACGTGGAAGGAGCCGGCCTTTCGACGGCCCAGATCATCCGCGAGGTCGATCGCCAGGTAGCGCGGGCCACGCTCGCCGGGTATGGCGCCGTCGAGGACGAGTTTCTGGCGGCATCGGTGGCCGAAGTGATGGTGAACGCTCCGGTCTTCGAGGCGAGGGACGCGGACACCTTGGCCCGGGCGGCGGGACCGCTCCTCGATTTCCAGGCTCGGCCCGACACGCTCGGGCGCCTGTGGGTCGAAGAGATCGTCCGAGCCACCGGCGACACAGCACTCCTTCGCGAGGCGTGGGAGAAGGCTTCGGTCACGGGTGAAGCGGTGCGCGATGCGCTATCCCGTTTGTTCTCCGATGCCACGGGCATCTCACGGGAGGCCCTGCTCGCGCGGTGCGCCGCCAGGCTCTACGCGGTCATCGAGCCCGACGCCGCGCCGTCGAGGCTGCGCCTGCTCGATCTCAAGACGGGAGCGCTGGACGCCGCGGCGCCGGCGGATCTCGTGGTGCGCCACCGCTCGTTCCTGCCCGATGGTACCGAAGAGGGCCTGCGCGTCTGGTGGCCGGAGGATGGCAGCGCGGGTGCCGCCGTGGTCCGCTATCGTGATGCGGCGCTCTCGGCGGATGTGGTGTTCTTCGGTGCCGGCGATTCGCGGGTGATTCCCCTTTCCGGTGTGGCGAGGATCGAGTTTCTCGTCGCCGGGAACACCCTCGGCGGCCGGGGTGTCCAGGCCCCGGTCTATTGCGAGAGCGCCGCCGGGCCGTTCCGCGGGCTCGATGTGCATGCATCGGCGGGCCGCGAGGGGCCGCGCCTTACCTGGTCGACCTCGAGTCACGAGGGACTGTGGGGTTGGGCAATCTTCCGGGAAGAAGTCCTCTCGGACGGTCGGATCGCGCGCACGGGCCCCGAGATCGTGCCGTCCTCGGAGCGCTCGGACGAATCCTTTCGCTACGTGTTCGTGGATTCCGGGTCGGCAAGGGACTCGTTCTACCGCTACACGGCGTGGGCGGTGACGGACGAGGGGTTGCTGGCACGGGCGTTCGCGGTGACGCTGAAGACCGAGCCTTAGCGAGGGCCTTCCCGGCCCCGGCCGGCTATGGTCGCGTGGCTCGCCGGCGGTCGTTTGCCAACTGCTCCAGGACGATGGCCCGGTGGTCGAACGCAAATGCGAGGCGACGGATCTCGCGTGGCGTGAACCAGCGAGCCTCTGCGGCGTCGTCGCCCCCTTTGGCACGCCCGGCGAGAGGCCTCGCGGCGTAGAGCACAGTGACGTTGTGCCCGCGGGGGTCGCGGCCGGGCTTCGAATACACACCGCGCAGGGCTCCCACCCGGACGTTAAGGCCCGTTTCCTCGAGAGTCTCCCGGGCGCAGCAGTCCTCGGTCGTCTCCTTCCACTCGCAGAAGCCGCCCGGCAGCCCCCAGTTGCCCTCGAAGGGCGGGCGCCCTCGGCGCACGAGGAGGACGCGGCCACGGCGGTCCCGGATCCAGGCGTCGACGGTGAGGCGGGGCATCTTCATGGTCTGGTACGGATTGCTCATCGGTACTCCTCGAAGAACTCGCGGATCTCTTCGGCGGGGTGACGCGTCGAGAGCTCGCGCGGGCTCTCGTCGTACCAGTCGCGGGGCAGCCGGCTTGCGTAAGGCTCTTCGAGGAAACGCGCGCAGACGAGCGCGATCACGCCGCGGTCGGTTTCGTTCCGGATTAGCCGGCCAGCCGCCTGGACCACGCGTGTCATTCCGGGCTGGAGATAGGCATAGTCGAACCCGGCCTCCTCCTTCTCGTCGAAGTATCGGCGCAGAAGCTCGCGCTCGAACGACACCTGCGGCAGGGCCGGCGAGATGACGAAGACCGCGGAAAGGAGGTCGCCCGGATAATCCACGCCCTCGGCATACATGCCGCCCGAAACGGCAAAGAGGAGCGTTCCCCCGGCCGGGGGGTCCTCGAGCGCCTCGAGCAGCTGCTGGCGCTCGAAGTCGTTCAGGTCGGGCCGCTGCACGAGCAGCCGGGAGCGCGTGGAGTGCATGCGCCCGGCCACCTCGGTCAGGAAGCGGTACGAGGGGAAGAGGACGAGATCGTTGCCCCCGTGCGCGTCGGACATCTCGCCGAGCAGGCGAGCGATCCGTTCGTAGTTCTGCTCCCGAGCCTTGAAAGTCGTCCGCACGGACGGGACGATCATCACCTTGCGATTCTCGCGGGGAAAGGGGGGCGGCAGGGAGATCGCCGCGGTCCGGGCTGCCTCGAGACCGAGCACGCGCTGGATTGCTTCCGGCGGTGTCAGTGTGGCCGAGAGCAGGATGGTCGAGTGCGCAGAGCGGAACACGGGCGCGAGGGCCCTCGCCGGATCGAGACAGACGATGCCGAGGCGGACTCCCGCCGCGCGGCGTTCGACGACACAGCTGAAGTCCGGACCGAACATGGAGAGCACCGCCGCGAAGCGCTGCAGCGCGAAGTGAAAGTCCATGACGGGGTCATCCACCAGGGCGAGGCGCGTCTCGCGCTTCCACGCGAGGTAGCGCATGAGCTTCGTCTCCCACTCGACCCTGAGCGCGAGGATCGCTTCGGCGGGCGGTTCGCACTCCGCGATCGCGTCGCCCTCCGGAAGATCTTCCGCGGCGGAGAAGAGGACGTCCAGGAGGGCCTCGACGGAGGCGACGATGTCCTGAAAAAGCTCTCCGGGCTGGAGGAGAAGTCGGTTCCGCAGCGCCGCGAGCTCCTCCTCGAGCAGCTCCGGCGAAAAGATCTGCCGCGCGCGATCCGGCAAGTTGTGCGCCTCGTCGATCAGAAGGATCGCCTCCCGCAGGTCTTCGCCCGTCAGGTGGCGCAGGGCCGCGGCCGGCTCAAAAACGTAGTTGTAGTCCGCGACGATCGCGTCGGCGCGCGCGGCGAGCTCGAGCTGCACCTCGAAGGGGCAGACCTCCTCGCGCCGCGCTTCCTCGAAGACGGTTGCCGGGTCGAGGTGCGCGTAGCCGTCGCGAAGGCGTCCGAGCAGGCCGGAACGCTCCATCTTCCCCGGGTAGTCCTTCGCGAAGCGGCAGAATTCCTCGTGGCAGAGGATCCGGTCGTTGGCGCACATGCGTTCCTTGGCGCGCACCTGGACGGTCTGAAAGACCCGCTCGTTCATCGCGACGAGAGAGGAAACCGCCATCTTCTGCTGCAGGGTCTTCGAGGTCAGGAAAACGACCTGCCTTCCGGATGTGAGGCCCTCGGCGAGGGCAGGGTGTAGAGCTGCGGCGGTCTTGCCCGAGCCTGTCGGCGCTTCCGCCAGAAGATTCTCGCCGTTCGCCACGGCGTGGCGGACGGCTTCCATCAGCCTGTGCTGGATGGGTCGAGGCGCCGTATGGGGGAAGGGGAGGCGCTCGGCCGCCCTGGCCTTGCGCTTGCGAGCGACCTCTTGAGCTCGCCAGAGCGCGAGGGCGCGAGAGAGCCGCCCTTCGACGTCGCGCTCGATCTCTTCGTCGAAGGGGATCTCGAGCGAGAGCTCCTCGCCCGTCTCGATGTCGATGTAGACGAGGGCCCCGCCCACGCTCGCGTGGCCCAGGCGGCGCCACAGGTAGCAATACCCGTAGAGCTGGCGGCGGTCCCTCTCGAAGGCATACCCCGACGGGCGCACGCCGTCGACCGCGAGATTCGTGGACTTGAGCTCCTCGATGAGCCATCTTCCGGGCTCGCGCTCGATGCAGCCGTCGAGACGTCCCGTGAGCACGGCCGTCCAGCCCTCGACGGGGATGCGTGCCTCGAGGTGAACCTCGGCACGGTATGCCGCGTGGGCGTTGCGGCGTTCGGCCAGAACCCGTGCGTGAATCTGGGCACCCAGGCCGAGGCGTCGCCAGCCGTCTCCGCGGTCGAAACCAACCCTCCGGAAGCCTCCGTCCTCCGCGAGCTCGCGGACGGAGATTTCGAAAACGCGGGCCTCGTCGTCGAATCGCACGGTGCATCGATTATAATTTGAGGGTGAGAAGCGCGGGGTCGAGAGCGAGCGTGTGCGGGGTCTTGCTCGCCGTGCTCTTCGCGGGGCCGGCTCCCGCATTCGCCGCCGCTCGTCGAGCGGTGCCCGTGCCCACCCTGCAGAGTGCCCTCGACCAGGTCGGCCGGTACGCACCCACCCGATCCGCGGGCGTCTCGGTCGCGATCGCCGAGCTCGAGAGCGGCGAGATGGTGTATGCACGTAATCGGGATCAGCCCGAGACGATCGCCTCGGTGACGAAGCTGTTCTCGTCGGCGGCGGCGCTGCATTACCTGGGCCCCGAGTACAAGTTCCGGACGACCTTCTGGCGGCGGGGCGAAGTGCAGGGAGGCACGCTGACGGGGGCACTCCTGGTGGTCGGCGGGGGGGACCCCAACATTTCAGGCCGGTTCTACGAGAACGACTCGTTCGCCGTGTTCGATCGTTGGGCGCAGGGCCTGCGCCAGGCCGGCATCGCGCGAATTGCCGGCGACCTCGTCCTCAATGCCAGCGCATTCGATGGGATATATCGCCACCCGGATTGGCCGCCCGATCGCGATACGCGGTGGTATCAGGCGCCCGTTGCGGCGCTCTCGTACAACGACAACGTCGTCATCGTCTCGGTCGGCCGCGGCGCGCTTCCCGGGGCGCCCGCGATCGTTTCGATCGACCCGGACACGGATGTGGTGCAGGCGGTGCCTCGCGCCCGCACGGTGGGCAAGACCGGCCGGATTCGTGTCGCGGTGTCCCGCCCGGGCGGGTCCGACACCGTCTACGTCGACGGCACGGTTCCCGCCAAGTACTTTCGCTACGCGGTGCCTTTGGCGATCGACGATCCCCCGAAGTTCTTCGGCGCCGCGTTGAGGAGCCGTCTTCGGGCGGCCGGAATCGAACTCTCGGGCAACGTCGTCGAGCGCGGTGTGATGCCCGACGGTGCGTGGACGCTGGTTGCCACGACGGAGTCCGACATCATCCCGACGATGTCGATCGCGAACAAACATAGCCAGAGTTTCTACGCCGAGCAAATTTTCAAGACCCTCGCCTATGAGAAGACGGGGCGCGGCACGTGGGGCGGGGCCCTTGCGCTGCAGAGGCAGTTTCTTGCGGCGATCGGTCTCGATCCGAGCCGCTACGACCTGCACGATGGCTCGGGGCTCTCGCCCAACAACCGCGTCGCGGCGGGGGACCTGGTGGCGTTTCTTCGCGCGCTCGATCGGCATCCCCACGGGGCCGTCTGGCGGTCCACGCTGGCGGTATCGGGAGACCCGGAGGGTTCGCTGCGCAGTCGACTTGCCGATTCCCTGACCCGCGGTCAAGTCGAAGCCAAGACGGGTACGCTAAACGGGGTTTCCACACTGGCGGGATATGCGCGCGCGGTGTCGGGGAAGACTTATGTCTTCGCGATTCTCCTCAACGCCTCATGGCTGGGTGAGGGCCGCGCGCACGGCTACCAGGACCGACTCGTCAGGACCCTGATCCAGAAGGGGTAGGGCCGACGACAGGGTCTTTCTCCGCTGCTGCCAAAAATACTTGACACCCCCAGCCTGATCCTGTGATGAAATAGGGCTGTTTCGTAGTCCGGGCTGTGCAATCAGCCCTTGGTTGGTGGGAATCCATGAAGCTACGGTCGGTGTACGGGGCGAAGCCTGCCCATTCGGGCCGGTTTCCTGTTGCCTACGTGGCCGCTGGGCGAGGGTTTTTGGCCCCGGGCATTGGGCCAGGGGCTTTTGGCGAAAAGAGGTCTCCTATGACATGTGCTAACTGGCGGCGTTCCTTCCTAAGAAACAGCCGTAAATAACAGACAAACAAAGGCTTTATCCCTTGTTGCAAGTTTGCAACTTGGGGTATTGTTTTTTTTGCTGAAAGGTATAGTCTTCTCTCACTCCCATAGAGCAGGAGATCGGTGCATGGAAATCTCAGACGACTCGGCTTTGGCACCCTCGGCCGACGAGGTTTTCGAGAGTGAGGTCGAGGCAGTCTTTCAGGAGACGCTTGGCCTCATCCATATCGCGCTGGTCTCCCACTACCAGCTCGGCGAGCAGGAAGCAACGGAGCTCGAGAAGGACCTGTTTGTCTGGTTCCGGCGCTTCTGCTATCGCCCCGGCGCTTCGATTCGGGAGAACCGCCCTTATCTCCTCGTCGCATGCTGCCAGTTCGCGCGCGAATATCAGAAGTACGTGGTTGGCACGGGCGTTCGTCCCTCCGACGACCGCCTAACCGCAATCCTCGATCGAGAACCGGCGGACGTCGCCCATGACTTTTCGCGGAGCCTTCAGCTTTACGATTTTCGACGCTCTGATGCCTGACACCGCAAGGTTCTGCAGTTTCGCGCGCGAGCCGCCGCGGTCACCGCGTTTCGCGGGAGAATGCTGCGGTTCGGGCGAGGAGTTTCTCGACATGTCTTTCGTGGAGCGTTCGGACGAATACTTGGATTCGTTCCTTGCGGATGGCGATGCTCACCTCACTTTGCATCTTGCTTTGGGACCTGGTTAATAGCGGCTCCTTCCGACGTCTCGACCGAACGCGACCCAACTGCACGGTTGGCTCCGGGGGAGGAATGAAAGGGACTTCTTCTTCGATGAGCGTGATTTCTTCCTTGGGGAAAGCGCTTGTTGCGGCTGGTGCGTTGAGGCTTCTTGGAAAGAGGGAGGACACCGAGCGCTGGCTTGACCGGGCCGACGCCGCTTCCGGCACACCGTTGCTCCGGCTCACATCTTGCTCGCGTCTCTTATATTCGGCTGACCCTGCAATATGACATGCGCCGCCATGAGGAGGTACTCGAGCTCCTGCCGTCGGTGGCGCTTACCTTCGGAAACTCGGCATGGCAAGCGACTTCGCAAAATGTGGCTTCCTGGAGGCCATGAGTCTTGAAGGAGCTAGGGAGAATTGAAGAAGCGGCGGCAGGCTCGAAGGCTTGCCTCGGGCGAGGAGTACTGAGCGGATCCGTCCCTCCGCGGAATGGCGCTTTTGAACTTGGGAAACCTACGTCCGAGCGGGGTTCCTTCGATTGGCCCTCGCTCCTACACTAACGGCGGCACCGCTGCTTCGAGGTGCGAAGCGCTTTCGGCCCTTGCAGACTTGAAGCTGATGCTTGGGGGGACACTCCGGCGAATGGGGCATTTGGCTGCCGCCGCTGAGCCATTTCGGGACGCCATAAGCGACTACCTGGACCTCGGAATGTAGACTCGCGAGGCTTATCTCCGGGTGTCCTTTTCCAGGCGCTTCTTGAGGCCGGCAAACCGCGTGAGGCCGAATGGGAGCTCTTGCCGCCCTACCCACAATCGACCGGAGAAGATGGTCCCGGAGGGCTTCGCTGCGGTCGGCCTGCTGCCGAATCGGTCCGCCAGCGCAAGACCGACCCGAAGGCTTTGCTCGAACTCCGCGAGTACCTGCAGGCAAAGAACTAAGCTCGCCCTGCCTCTCGAACGAAGGCTCTTCGGCCTCGTGACAATATGTAAGTAAGGATCCCTTGGTCTTTGCAGGCCGGAGGTCTTCGATGTCGCCACGGGCTAAAAACGACCCGTCTCCGGCAGCAGGGCCGAAGTCCGTGCCAAGCACGATGTCGGAGCCAGAGCTCGACGCGTTCTACAGGCAATTTTTCTCCCGCTCGTGCGCCGGGCCACCTGGAGGCATGGTCTCTCCAAGGAGGATGCTCGTGACGTCGTTCAGGACGCTTTTCTTGTAGCCATTGCCAAGATCGATTCAGCCCGGAACCCGAAGGCCTGGCTGATCCAGGTCGTCGATCACATGGCGCTGAATCATCATCGGAAGAACGCTCGAAGGGCCCAGCTCGCAGCTCGGTGGGGGGCCCCGGAATCGCAGATGTTCGAGGCGCCGAAGAAAGTGGAGGTGGGCCATTAACCGGGTTCTCGTGTCGCGAGCAGCTCTGGAGGGATGGCTTAAGGCGACACGAGGGGACACGTTTCGACGGGCTGAGTGTTGCCGAGGCTATGGATTGCGCGAAGATCGTGGTCGGAGACTGAAGCAGGGCCGACTTCAAGTCGCAAATCTCGAGGAATTGAGCCGTCGGATGCAGCCGACGATGTTCGCTGTCGCACACTGTTGTCGAGGCGAGGAGCTCCTTGACGTAAGGGCTCCGGCCCCGGCTTAATGGCCGCTTATTCTCTGTCGAAATGCTTCCTTTGGAACCGGAAGCGACTTCGAGGAAAAGAAGCGAGATCCTGACTCGATTTCTCGTTTGTCGCTCCATGGAGCCGATGGAGTAGCTATGGGACGCTGGATCACGGGAATAGAAGACTTCGAGGTCCATGCGAGAGGAATGTGATGGAGCTAAATTCGCACTTCCTGGCCCTTCCGGCTGAAGGCCGGTCCAACGAATTGAATCGACGATTCTTGAGCGATCCGGCCGTGCTTCTGGCGGCCTGCGTGAATCTCAAGGGCACCGTTGACAAGGCACCGCTCTTTGCTCTGAGGGAAGGCGTCGCGGTCCAGGAGTGGCTCTCCGAAAACTGGCAGGCCATGCCATCTCCGGAGGAGGCGACCTATTTCGCCGCCGAGTTGTCGTGGCTTTTGGCTGCCGCGTACAGACAGTGTGGCCGTTACCGCGAGTGCCAAGTGTGGCTCGACCGCCTAGAGAGAGCGTACGAGGGGATCGTGGGAGGCGAGCCTCTGCAGGCTCGAGGCCGATACCTGCGGCTGGCTGTCCTGTACGACCTGCGTGCGTACGACGAAGTTGTTGAGCGAATGCCCGCCTTGCGAGAAGCATTTGCCAAACTCGGCATGGGGAAGTACGTCGCCAAGAGCCGCCTTCTTCAAGGGATGGCTCTAAAGGAGAGCGGCCACGACCTTGAAGCTCGCCTTGAGTTCGAGGCCGTCGCGAGCGACGAGACAGTGAAAGATGAGCAGGTCCGTGGCCTTGCGCTGATTGGCCTTGCGGAGCTCGACGGGCGGCGTGGGCGTTTCGCCGAGGCCATGAGGAATCTCTCGGCTGCCAACTGTTTGGTGAAAGAGGCCGGGACGCCGATAACGGTTGCGCACCTGAAGGGAATCGGGGGCCAGCTCTTGCGGGACCAAGGCCTTCTTCTTCCGGCGGTCAACTCCTATCGGGAGACAATAGAGGTCTATTCAGCGGCTGGGATGGCGTCTCTGGCAGCTTATGTGCGGATTATTCTGGCCGAAACGCTTCTCGCCATGGGCCGAGAAGATCAAGCCATTCAGGAGATTGTGACTGCCCTGCCGACCGTGGCTGAGAGCTGGCTGGTACATGAGGCAGTGGCCGCCGTTGCGCTGTTACGAGAGTCGATTCGCAGGCATAAGGTGGATCCAGCTGCTCTTCGGATTCTTCGCGAGCAACTCGATCGCATGAGGAAGGGGGGCGAGTTGTGAGCCTCTGGCTTCGGTTGAGGGGAGCCCTTCGCCAGCAGAGGTCGGGGCTGCCGGTCGCAGTGGCACGGCGACGTGAGCTCCTGTTGCCGTTCCTATTCTGAGTCGGCCCGAGGTCGCATCGGGTATCTTCGCCCGGTGCGCCGAGTCCTTTACCTCCATGGCTTCGCCTCCTCTCCGGCGGGGCGAAAGATCGCGCTATTGAGGGAGGCGCTGCCGACCGAGGAGTATGAGGTCGTTGCGCCCGACCTGAACCGGCCGTCCTTCGAGAGGCTGGACTTCGGCGCGATCGCCGGGGAGGCTGTGCAGGCGGCCTCCGTGCAGCCTCCGTCCGTCGTCGTGGGAAGCTCGCTGGGCGCGCTCGTTGCGCTCGAGTCGTGTCGGCGCGGGGTGAGAGCGCCACTCGTCCTGATTGCGCCGGCCCTGGGCTTTGGGACTCGGTGGACGGACAAGCTCGAGCCGGGCGACCCGGTCCCGATCTTTCATCACGGCGAGAATCGGGAGCTCGGCATCCATCGGCGCTTCTTCGAACAGATGGCTCGGGTCGAGGTGGACCGAGATCCGCCGGCGATGCCCGTAACGGTCCTCATGGGAACCGAGGACGCGAGCGTGCCCTTCGAGGGCGTGCAAGCTGTCTGGAGGCGCTGGGAGGCGAGCGGCCGGCTCCCGGTCGGGTCGAAGTTCATCCCGATCACCGGAGGGGATCACGGCCTCGTCACGCATGTCGACGGGATCGCAAGAGAGATCCTGGCAGCCGCTGCGGCCGGATAGAATCGGCGGCTCATGGCGCTTTCCGGCCTCGGCCTTTTCCTGCTCGAAGCCTGTGCGGGCACCGCGTTTCTCCTCCTCTTCTTCCCTCCGGGCGTGCTGGGGCGGGGCTTCTTCGTGCTGCACGGGGCGCTGGCGACCAGCTTCGCAGCGCTGGCCCTCTTGGTTCGACCCGCCGGCCTGACTCAAGGTGCGGCCGTGGCAGCGACCGTCACTCTTGCCGCATACACCCTCCTTGCTCACTGGGGTCTCGCTTCCGCCGCACGACCACTCTTGCCTGCCGGGGCCACCCTGGCGGGATGGGGCCTGGCGCGCGTGGCGCTCACGGCACCGCTCGAGCCGGGGAGCGCCTGGACGGTCATCGGCGCAGTAGGGGGTGGCCTCTTCCTGGGGTCGGTCCTGCTGATCATGAATCTCGGCCACTGGTACCTCGTGTCCCGGTCGTTGCCTTTTCAGCTACTGGCCCGCGGGGCGGCGCTCTTCGCAGGGCTCGCGGTCTTTCGCACCGTCTATCTGGGGGTGGCGATCGCGGTCGACGCGGGAGGCGAGGGACTCCACACGCTCCTTTCCGTCGAGAAAGATGGTCTTTTCTTCCTCTTCCGCGTCCTGTGGGGAATCGCGGGTCCCCTCGCGCTCTCGTACTTCATCTGGCGCACGGCGGAGATGAAATCGAATCAGGCCGCCACGGGCCTCTTGTATGTGGCACTCGTCTTCGTTCTGATCGGGGAGCTCTTGTCGGCCTACCTGACCGTGGCTACGGGATTTCCCGCGTAGGCGCCTGGCGAGCGCGGATGAAAGCGAGGTACTACTGCCCCGACTGCCTCACGGCGCGTGAGTTCCCGCCGGAAGAGTCGGGCAATCTGCGTTGCGAAAAGTGCGGAAGAGACTACACGGCCCGTTTCGACGGCGCCGTCGGCCTCGAGGGGATCGAGCGTTGCGTGTTCTGTGAGAACGCCGCGCTCTTCCTTCAGAAGGACTTCGACCAGCGCCTCGGCTGCCTGGTCATGGCCGTGTCTCTGGCGGCGGCGCTTGCGGTTGGCTGGAAGCTCGGATGGATCTGGTTCACGCCCGTCCTCCTCGTGTCCGTCCTCATCGACTGGGTCGTCGCGACGCGGATCCGGCCGGTGACGATCTGCTATCGCTGTGACGCCGAATATCGGGACATGCCCGTTCATCCGCGACTCAAGGGCTACGATCCCCACGTCGCCGAGCGCTTCGCGGAGAAGAAGACCGTCCGCCGAATGCGATGAAGATCTACGACATCTCGCGCCGGATCTCCGAGGACACGCCCGTGTGGCCGGGCGACGTGCCCTTCACGTGGCGGGAGACGAAGGGGCCCGGGGGAGGTCCGACGTGGGGCTCGACCTGCTTCACGATGAGCGCCCACTGCGGCACGCACGCCGACGCTCCGAGTCACGTCTTTGCCGACGGGAAGACCATCGCGTCGGCGCCCCTGGCGTCCTACCTCGGGCCGGCACGCGTCGTGGCCCTGCCCGGCCTCGGGGAGACGGGGCCGGACGCCCTGCCGCGCCGCTGCCTCGGTGTCGCCCGGGTCCTGTTTCGCAGCGGCGGGCGGGCGTCGCTCTCGCCGCTGGCGGCCTTGCGGCTGGCGGAGAGAGGCGCGATCCTGGTTGGCACGGATGCCGGGTCGATCGATCCGGAGGACGCGGAAGATCTTCCGGCGCACCGGGCCCTGCTCGAGCGCGGCGTCGCACTGCTCGAGGACCTCGACCTCGCCGCGGTGGCCGAGGGAGAGTATCAGCTCGTGGCTCTTCCCCTCCGGTTCGAGAGCCTCGACGCTTCGCCCGTGCGCGCCGTGCTCATAAAAGCATAAGCCGCCGCTAATGTGTCGCCGGCGCCGACGCGCACCCTAGCAGGGTGCTCAAAAATGGATGCGGGCGTCGTGTCCGGCACTTTGCATCCGGCGCCCGATCCAGCCTGCAGCTTCTCTCACAGGTTCGCACTCCGAGCGGGCGCCGGCAAAGTGCCGGCCACCTTTCGGGTTACGGCGGCGTCGGGCCATCTGCCTCGTCATCGCTCCGAGGTCCTGAGCCGCCCGGGGCGGCGAAGGATGCTCTCGCATCGCCGTCCTCGCGCTTCCTTGCATCTGACCCAACGGCGCTCGTAACGCCATCCCACACCCTTTTTCAGCAATCTGCTAGGGAAACAGGCCCCGGAGCCGGGTGGCCTCCGCGACGCGGCCGACCGCCAGGATGAGAGCTCCCGTGCGCAGATCCGTGTCGTGCCGGCGTGCGGTCTCTGCGACGTCCTCGTAGGCGCGCCGGATGGTGCGTTCGAGGTGGGTGCGGACGACGTCCGGATCCCAGAAGAACGAGTAGAGGTCCTGCACCCATTCGAAGTACGAGACCGTCACGCCGCCCGCGTTGGCCAGGATATCGGGAATTACGACGGCACCGTTGCTGCGGAGGATGTCGTCGGCGTCGGGCGTCGTCGGGCCGTTGGCCGCCTCGGCGATGATCTTGGCCTTGACGCGCGAGGCGTTCTCCCGCGTGATCGCCCCCTCGAGCGCCGCGGGCACCAGGATGTCGACCGGTAGCTCGAGGAGCTCCGCGTTCGTGATTTTCTGGCCGCGGGCGGCGGTGACGGTGCCCTTCTTGTCCTTGGCGGCGTTGACGAGCTCCATGCGCAGGCCCTTCCTGTCGTAAATGCCACCCTTCGAGTCGGAGACGGCCAGCACCTTCGCGCCCGATTCCTCGAGAAAGCGCGCCACGTGCGAGCCCGCGTTCCCGTAGCCCTGGACCGCCGCCGTCGCGCCTTTGAGCGGGAGCCTCATCCGCTTGGCGGCCTCGTCGATTGCGACGAAACAGCCCTCGGCGGTCGCCTCGTTGCGGCCGGCCGAGCCGCCGAGCGGAATCGGCTTTCCCGTGACGACGCCGAGCGTCGAGTAACCCTGGGTCATCGAGAAGGTGTCCATGATCCACGCCATGTGCTGCGGGGTCGTGTAGACGTCCGGGGCCGGTATGTCACGATCGTGGCCGAGCACGATCGCGATTTCCGACGTGTAGCGTCGCGTCAGGCGCTCGTTCTCATCCATGGAGAGCTTCTTCGGGTCGACCGTGATTCCGCCCTTGGCACCGCCGAAGGGGATGTTCACGACGGCGCATTTCCACGTCATCCACATCGCGAGGGCCTTGACCTCGTCGAGTGTGACGCCCGGATGGAAGCGGATGCCGCCCTTCGACGGTCCGCGCGCGATCGAGTGCTGGACCCGGTAGCCCGTGAAAACCCGAATCTTCTTGTTGTCGAGCTTGATGGGGACCGAGACGATGAGCTGCCGTTTCGGCAGGCTCAAAAGCTGGCGTGTGCCGTCATCGAGCCCCAGGACCTCGGCCGCCCGTCCGAACTGGAGGAGGGCGAAGTCGTACGGATTCAGGTTTTCCGGAGCCGCGCCGGGGGCCGCGTGCGACCGCCTCGCGGGTGTCGTGGGCGTTGCCTTGCGCTTCGTTACCATGGATGCTCCTTCGCGTTGTGCGTTGTTCGTCTTTGCTGTGTTCGGGGACGGCGTTGCGGTGCCGGGGCTCAGGGTCCGAGAAAAGGGAGGTTCGCGGCGGCGCGGCGGGCGACTTCCCAGAGTGAAGAGGGGAAGATCCCGATCGCAAAGATCCCGGCGGCGCAGAGGGCGAGGGCCAGCCGGTCGGCGGCCGCAAGGGGAGGCGGCCCCTGCTCCTCCACCGGATCGCGCATGTAAAGGATGTAGACGACCTTCAGATAGTAACCGATCGACACGAGGCTGTTGGCGACGCCGATGAGCGCGAGGGCGTAAAAGCCCTTTTCGAGGGCGGCCTTGAAGAGGAAGAACTTGCCGATGAAGCCGGCGGTCGCCGGAATGCCCGCCAGCGAAAAGAGACAGAGCGCGAACACCGCGGACGCAAACGGTGCCCGGCGGCCCTCTCCCGCAAGGAGCGCCACGGGATGGGCCTTCGTCTCGTCGCGATAGAGGGCAGCGATGGCGGCGAATGCGCCGGCGTTGGAGACGAGGTATGCGAAGAAGTAGACGATCACCGCGGCCAGCGCGTCGCGCCCGAACACGGCGAGGGCGATCGTGACGTACCCCATGTGGGCGATCCCGGAGTAGGCGAGGAGCCGCTTGGCGTCGCGCTGCGCGAGGGCGACGACGTTTCCGAGGGTCATCGAGAGGATCGCGAGGGCTGCGAGCGCGACGCGAAAACGGTCTGGCATGCCCTCCTCGAAGGCGGCGGCAAAAACCCGGTACAGCACCACGACGCTGGCACCCTTCGGGGCGACGGAGAGGTAGGCGACGGCCGGGGTCGGCATTCCCTGGTACACGTCGGGGGCCCAGGCGTGGAACGGAGCGAGCGACATCTTGAATCCGAATCCGACCAGAAGAAGGAGCAGGCCGAACGCGGCAGCCGGATTGTCCATGAGATCGGAACGCGCCAACCCCTCGATCTTCGTGCCGCCGCTCGCTCCGAAGAGCAGGACGATGCCGTACAGGGTGAACGCCGAGCCGAAGGCGCCCGTGAGGAAGTACTTGAGGCCGGCCTCCGCGGAGGCGGGAACGGTACGGAAGAAAGCGGCGAGGACGTAAAACGCCAGCGACAGAGTCTCGAGGCCGATGAATACGATGAGCAAATCGAGGCCGCGCGTCATGAGCGAGACGCCGAGGTGTCCCCAGAGCAGCAGGGCGTAGAATTCGCCTTTTTCCTCGCCCGCGCGCTCCAGGTAGGGCCTGGCGACGAGAATCGCCAAGGCGGCCGCCGCTCCGAGAAAGAGCCCGACGAGGACCGTGAGCGGGGAGGTGTCGAGACGCCCGCCGAAGGTCGCGCCCGCGGGAATCCGGAGCAGGAAGTACAGGGACGCCGCCACGCCGGCCAGCGCAATGGACGCGAACGAACGGCGCAGGCGGGGAAGGAAGGCCTCGAGCAGCAGGATCAGGCACCCGGTCACGGCGAGCGCCATCTCGGGGCGGATCGCCGCGAGGTCGGCGGGTGTGAAGCGAACGAAGCTTCCGGTCATGGCGCGGTCGCCCTCCGGGGCGAAGGCGTCCCGACTTCCCGCTCGCGGACGGCGAGCGATGCGAGCTGTTTCTGTGCGACGGTTGCCTGGAGGGTCTCGACCGACGGGCGGATCCGATCGAGGACGTCGTTCGGCCGCACGCCGATCCAGATCATCAGGACCACGAGAACGGCTGCGGCCACGAACTCGCTCGGGCGCGTGTCCGTCAGGCTTCGGTTCTCTTCGTGTGCCAGAGGATTCCAGAACACCCGCTGAACCACGGTCAGCATGTAGATGGCCGAGAGAACCACGCCGGTCGTGGCGGCCGCCGCCCACCAGCGGTGGGGCGACATCCACGTGCCGAGGAGAATGGTGAACTCGCCGACGAACCCGTTCAATCCTGGCAGTCCGATCGACGAAAGCGTGGCGATGACGAAGAGCGTTGCCGTCACCGGCACCACGCCCGCCACGCCGCCATATGCGTCGAGCTCGCGCGTGTGCCGGCGCTCGTAGAGGCAGCCGACGAGCAGGAAGAGCGCGCCGGTCGACAGGCCGTGGTTGATCATCTGGAGAATGGAGCCCGAGAGCGACATCGTCGTGAAGGCGCCGACCCCGATGACGACGAGCCCGAGGTGCGAGACGGAGGAGTAGGCCACGAGGCGCTTCATGTCGTGCTGCGCGTAGGCCACCAGAGCCCCGTAGATCACGCCGACGACGCCCAGAACGCCGAGCCAGGGCGCGTAGCGCATGGCGGCGTCGGGGAAGAGCGGCAGCGCGAATCGCAGGTATCCGTACACCCCGAGCTTAAGGAGCACGCCGGCGAGGATGATCGATCCGGCTGTCGGGGCCTCCGTGTGCGCATCCGGAAGCCAGGTATGGAGCGGGAAGACGGGAACCTTGATTGCGAAAGCGAGCGCGAAGGCGAGGAACAGCAGCGTCTCGGTCCGGCCGCTGAAGGTCAGGCGGTACAGGTCCTCGAGGGCGAACGACCAGACCCCGGTCGCGACGTGGTGGCGGATCGCGAGGAAGAGGATGGCCAGGAACATCAGGAGGCTTCCCGCCATGGTGAACAGGAAGAACTTCATCGAGGCGTAGATGCGCCGCGGGCCGCCCCAGATGCCGATGATGAAGTACATCGGCACGAGCATCACTTCCCAGAATACGTAGAAAAGGGCCAGGTCGAGCGCGACGAGGCTCCCCAGCATGCCCGTCTCCAGGAGGAGGAAGGCGAGGGAAAAGCCGCGGACTTCCTTCTCGACGTGCGAGAGGGAGAAAAGGAGTGCGACGGGAGTGAGGACGGTCGTCAGCAGGACGAGCAGCAGCGAAATCCCGTCGATGCCGAGGCTGTAGGAGATGCCGAGCTGCGGAATCCAGGCGAGCTTTTCGCGGAACTGGAACCCGTGCTGCACGAGGTCGAAGCGGATCCAGAGCGGCAGAGAAAGGGCGAGCTCGAGGACCGAGACCAGCAGGGCGAAGGTGCGGGCCGGGGCGACCGCGGACCGCGGAAAGAGCAACAACAGCGCGGCTCCCGCGGCCGGAAGGAACACGAGGACCGACAGCAGGTGGTCGCGGAGGATCGGCTCCATCTACATCGCCCCCACGACGAACACGAGGAGGGCGACGAGGCCGAGAAGAAACGAGAGTGCGTAGTTGCGGACGTTTCCGGTCTGGAGGAAGCGCAGGAAGTCGCCCGCAAGCTCGACGAGGAACGCGCCGGCATTCAGGACTCCGTCGATGATGAGCACGTCGACGACCTTCCAGAGGACGCGGGCGAGCCAGGCATAGGGGCGCACGAAGAGAAAGTCGTAGAGCTCGTCGATGCGGAACTTGTCCGCGACGAGCGCGTAGGCGCCCGGCAGGGAGGCGGCGATCCGGGCGGGGGTCCGGCCGCCCTGTTTCGCATACCACTGGTATGCGAGCACGAGGCCGGAGGCGGCCACCGCGACGGACACGGCCATCAGCAGCCACTCGGTCGCGTGCGGCATGGATTCCCGGGAAGCCGCGTGGCCGGCGATGGGCGAGACGATGGGGGCAAGGAAGGCGCCGATGACGTCCCGGTGCTCGCCGAAGACCGCGGGAAGGCCGAGCCATCCGGCCGTCAGCGAGAGCAGGCCCAGTACGACGAGCGGCAACGTCATGGACCCCGGTGACTCGTGTACGTGATGCGCCTGCTCGGCCGTTCCCCGGAACTTGCCGAAGAAAGTCAGCGAGACGATGCGGTACATGTAGAAGGCCGTCAGGCCGGCCGTGAAGAGGCCGACGAACCAGAGCAGCTTGCCGAGGCCCGGCGCCTCGAACGAACTCGCGAGGATCGCGTCCTTGGAGAAGAATCCGGCGAACGGCGGGATGCCGGCGATCGCAAGCGTCGCCGCGAGGAAGGTCCAGAAGGTGATGGGCATCTTTGCCTTCAGGCCCCCCATGTGCCGGACGTCGAGGTCGTCGGACATGGCGTGCATGACCGAGCCGGCGCCGAGGAAGAGGCAGGCCTTGAAGCAGGCGTGCGTCATGACGTGAAACATGCCGACCGTGAAGGCGCCGACGCCGCAGGCGAGGAACATGTAGCCGAGCTGCGAAATGGTGGAGTAGGCGAGGACCCTCTTCAGGTCGTTCTGGGCGACCGCGATCGTGCCCGCGAAGAGCGCGGTGAAGCAGCCGATCACGGCCACGAAGACCATCACCTCCGGCGCGAGGCGGAAGAGCACGTTGCAGCGGGTGACCATATAGACGCCGGCCGTGACCATCGTGGCGGCGTGAATGAGAGCCGAAACCGGGGTGGGCCCGGCCATGGCGTCCGGCAGCCAGACGTAGAGGGGCACCTGCGCGCTCTTGCCCATCGCTCCGATGAAAAGGCAAAGGCAGATGGCCGAGAGAACCGGGGAGAAGTGGGCCGGCTGAGCCGCGGCCTTCGCGAAGACCTCGGAGTAGTTGAGCGACCCGAAGGCGGCGAAGATGCCGAACATTCCGAGGAGGAATCCATAGTCGCCGATCCGGTTGACGACGAAGGCCTTGCGCCCGGCCGCGGCCGCGTATTCGCGGTCGAAGTAGTAGCCGACGAGCAGATACGAGCAGAGGCCCACGCCCTCCCATCCCACGAACATGAACACAAAGCTCTCCGCCAGGACGAGGGTCAGCATCGCAAAGAGAAACAGGTTCAGGTAGGCGAAGAACCTTGCATAGCCCGCGTCGGTCGCATGGTCGCCATGCATGTAGCCGATCGCATAGATGTGGATGAGGAAAGCGACGAGGGTCACGAAGGACAGCATGAGCGCCGAGAGGGGATCGAGGCGGAAGGACAGGTCGATCGAGAGGTCGGAGACCGTGATCCAGCGGGCGACCGGCTCGACCACCGTCGCATGGTCGCCCGAGGCAAACGGGACGAGGCGGCTGTAGGCGGCGAGCGTCACCAGGCCCGCCGCGCCGACTCCGACCGCGGAGACGAACGACTTGCCGAGGCGCGTCCCGAGCAGGCCGTTGACAGCGAATCCCGCCAGCGGGATCACCGGGAGCAGCCAGAGCGGTACCGTCATGCGCGGGCTCGCCTCACCACTTGAGGAGATTGATCTTGTTCACGTCGATCGTCTCCGTGTGCCGGAAGAGCGCCACGAATATCGCCAGGCCCACCGAGGCCTCGGCGGCCGCGATGGCGATGACGAAAAAGACGATGATCTGGCCCTCCGGAGCTCCGAGGGCGGCTCCGTACCCGAGCAGCGCCAAGTTTGCCGCATTCATCATCAACTCGATCGAAAGGAAGATCTGGATCGCGTTGCGGCGCAGGAGGGCTCCCGTGACGCCGATGCAGAAGAGTGCGCCCGACGCGAGCAGCACGTCCGACAGGGGTATGGACCCGATCATGAGGCGTCCTCGCGTTTGGCGAGGACGAACGCGCCGACCAGGGCCGCCAGGAGCAGGACGGACACGGCCTCGAAGTGAAGGAGATAATCGCCAAAGAGGAGCCGGGCGAGCGCCGCCGGTTCGCCGAGCGCCGCGGGGTCGCCGACCGGGACTGCCGGAACGCGCCCGGCGCTTGCCCGCAGCATGCCGAAGAGGAGGCCGGCGAAGGCGAGAATGGTGAGGCTGCCGAGGATCGTCTGGATCGGGCGGCTCGCCATGTCCGGCCGCTCGGGCCCGACGTTCAGGAGCATCAGGACGAAGAGGAACAGCACCAGGATCGCCCCCGCATAGACGATCACCTGGATGACCGCGATGAACGGCGACAGCAGCATGAGGTAGCACGCCGCGAGTCCGAAGAACGAAACGACGAGCGCCAGCACGTTCTTCACGGGGTTGCGGCCGACGACCATCAGCCCCGCGAAGACGATCGCGACTGCCGCAGCCGCGTCAAACACGAGGCGTCCCATGGCTAGGTCGCGCTCCTCCAGGTCTCGAGCGCCGCGATCCACAAGAGATTCGCCAGGGCGAGCGGCAGGAGCGCCTTCCAGCCGAGCCGCATGAGCTGGTCGTACCGGAAGCGCGGCAGCGTCCAGCGCACCCAGACAAAGACGCAGACGAAGAAGAGCGTCTTCGCGGCGAAGACGACGATCGAGAGGATGCTGCCCGCCAGGCCATGGGGCGCGAGCCCCGGCAGCGACCACCCGCCGAAATACAGGGTGATGATCATGGCGCAGACGACGATGATGTTGACGTACTCGGCCATCTGGAAGGCGCCAAACCGCATTGCGGAGTACTCCGTGTGGTACCCGGCGACGAGCTCGGCTTCGGCCTCGGGCAGATCGAAGGGCAGGCGATTCGTTTCCGCGAACGCGGCGACCAGAAACACGATGAAGCCGAAGAACTGGGGGAACACGTTCCAGCGGGGCAGGATCGGCAGCAGGTGATACGTACCCTGCTGCGCCGCGACGACGTCGGTCAACTTGAAGGAGCTCGCGGCCAGGATGACGCCGGCGGCGGCGGTCGTCATGGCGAGTTCGTAGGAGATGATCTGGGCGCTCGAGCGGATGCCGCCGATGAGCGAGAACTTGCTGTTCGAGCTCCAACCGGCGAGGACGATGGCGTAGACGGAGAGCGACGTGATCGCGAAGACGTAGAGGAGACCGATCGAGACGTCGGCACCGATGAGCGGGATGGTCCTTCCGCCGAGCTCGAGCGTCGAGCCGTACGGGATGACGGCGAAAGTCGAAAGCGCCGCGAAGATTGCGATTCCCGGCGCGAGGAGGTACAGGAGGCGGTCGGCGCTTTCCGGCGTGATGGGCTCCTTGGTGAACATCTTCAGCGCGTCTGCCACGGGTTGCAGCAAGCCAAAGGGGCCGACGCGATTGGGGCCGGGACGGTCCTGGATGAAGCCGGCGCCGCGCCGCTCGATCCACGTCAGGGGCACCACGAACGCGGGCAGAAGCATGGCGGGAAGGCAGACCCTCAGGACGAGGATCAGCCAGTCAACGAACGTCACAGCGCTCCCGCCCAGGCGAAGTCGCCCTTCTTGAGGAGCGAGCCGCCCTCGAGCTCCTCCTCTCGCACGCTGGCGTAGGCCTCGACTTCCGCGGCGATCAGCGCCCGGATGTCCGACGGGGTCCAGTTGGGGTCGCCCCATCCGAGCGCCGTTGCGAGCATGAGGAGGATCTCCCCGTGGGTGCGGGCGGGCGGCTTCGGCAGGAAGGCGCGCTCGAATCTCTGCACGCGACCCTGCACGTTCGTAAAGGTGCCCTCCTTCTCGGAGAGCGAAGCCGCGGGAAGCACGACGTCGGCAGAGCGCGTGAGAGCGTTGGTGCCGCGCGCGGCCACCGCCAGAAGCCGGGCACGGTCGAGAGCAGCGACCTTCTCGGGTTCGTCCGCGAGCGCTGCGAACGCCCCGTCGGCGACGACGATCACCTCGGGAGACGCCTTTCCGGACAGGATGGCGTCGAGGCCGAAGCCTCCGCGGCCGGGCGAAAGGCCCATGTCCCTCGCGCCGCGAAAATTGGGGGCGGCATCGTCCCCCTCGACCCAGGCCGTGCGCGACTTGATCTTTCTCGGGCGAGATTTGTCGACGACGACGTCGCGGTTTGGGCAGCCGAGGTGATCGGCGAGCTTGCGGAGAACGAAGTTCTCCTCGTTCGAAAGATGCGCCGAGCCGAGAAAGAAGAGGCCCGAGGGCCCGGTGCCGTCGATCGTTTGCCGGATCTCGCGCGCGATCCGTTCGATCGCCGCCGGCACGATGACGTCGCGGACGTCGTCGCCCTCGCGCACGGTGGCGCGACGCACGTCGCGGTCGTTGAGGCTCTCCGCGAGAAAACGGCCGTGGTCGCAGAGCCAGTAGTCGTTCACCTCCGGGTTCAGGCGCGGGAGGAAGCGGTAGACGACGTCGTCCCTGGACTCGATCGAGAGATTGCAGCCCACGTTGCAGCCCGGGCATACCGACTTCGTCTTGTCGAGGTACCAGACGCGGCTGCGAAAGCGGAACTCACGGACGGTGAGAGCGCCCACCGGGCAGACATCCGCGGCGCAGCCGGACCAGTCGTTGGCCAGCGGTCTCCCGTCGTGCGTCCAGACCAGCGTGCGCCCGCCCCGGTCGAGGAACGTGAGCTCGCTCGTGCCCGCGATCTCGTGCGTGAACCTTATGCATCGCGTGCACTGGATGCAGCGCGTCATGTCCGCGATGACGTGGGGGCCGATCATCGTGCGGTCGAAGCTCGGGTACTGCCGCTTGCTCTCGTCGAAATCGGAGATCTGGTTCCCGTAGCCGAACGCGTTGTCCTGGAGGGTGCACTCGCCAGCCTGATCGCAGATGGGGCAATCGAGCGGATGGTTGATGAGAAGGAATTCCATCGTGGCGGCGCGCGAGCTCTTCACCTTGTCGGTCGTGGTCTTGACGGAGAGGCCATCGCGCAGCGGGACCGTACAGGCGGCCTGGATCTTGGGAATGCCCTCGATCTCGACGAGACACATGCGGCACTGGCCGACGACGGACAGGCGCGGGTGGTAGCAGAAGTGCGGGATGTCCACGCCGGCCAGCTTCGCCGCGTCGATGAGGTTGAGGTTCTTGGGAACCTCGTGCGGCGCGCCGTCGAAGATGACCGTGAAGGTGTCCTTGGGCGGCGTCGTCGGAGGGCTGCTCATGCCATCACCGGGGCCGAGCGTGCCTCGACCAGGCAGCGTTTCTGGCGCACGTGGTGTTCGTACTCGTGCCGGAACTTCTTCACCGACGACAGCGGCGGTGCGATCGCCGCGTCGGAGAAGACGCAGATCGTCATGCCGTTGGCCATCTGGTTGCAGACGCGTTCGAGCAGGTCGATGTCCTCCATGCGGCCCTCGCCCCGCTCGATCCGGGTGAGGACCTTGTAGAGCCACGGTGTGCCCTCCCTGCAGGGGGTGCACTGACCGCAGGACTCGTGCGAGAAGAACTTCGACAGATTTTGCGCCGCCTCGACGATGCAGGTGTCCTCGTTCATCACGATGATTGCCGCCGATCCCAGCATCGAGCCCTTCGCCGCGACGCCGTCGAAGTCGAGCGGGCAGTCCTCGATCTCTGCCGCGGTGAGCATGTTCGCGGAGGCGCCGCCGGGGATGACCGCCTTGACCTTGCGGCCGCCCTTCATGCCGCGCGCATACGCGTCCCCGAAAATGAGGTCCTTGAGTTGCAGCCCCATCTCGGCTTCATAGACCCCGGGCCGGTTGACGTGCCCGGAAATGCAGTAGAGCTTCGGCCCGGTGTTCTTCTCGTTGCGGCCCATCTTGGCGAACCAGTCCGCGCCGTTGTTGAGGATGTGGGTCACGCAGCACAACGTCTCGACGTTGTTGACGATCGTCGGTGAGGCGAAGGCGCCCGCGACGGCCGGGAAGGGCGGTTTGATGCGCGGCTGGCCGCGCTTTCCCTCGAGGCTCTCGATCAGTCCGGTTTCTTCCCCGCAGATGTAGGCGCCCGCGCCGCGGTGGACCGTGATGTCGAGCGAGTAGCCCGAGCCAAGGATGTTTTCGCCGAGGTAGCCCTTCGCGTACGCTTCGGCGACGGCGTCCTCGAGAACGCGGGCGCCGAGGTAGAACTCGCCCCGGATATAGATGTATGCGGTCCGGCACTTGATCGCGTACGAGGAGACGACCATCGCCTCGATGAGCTGGTGGGGATCCTGTTCCATCAGGAGCCGGTCCTTGAACGTCCCCGGCTCCGACTCGTCCGCGTTGCAGAGCAGGTAGACGGGCTTTCCCTTCGCATCCTTCGGGATGAAGCCCCACTTGACACCCGTCGGAAAACCGGCGCCGCCGCGTCCGCGCAGGCCCGACTTTTTGACCTCCTCGGTGACCTGCTCGGGCGTCCACCCGCCGGTCAGGACCTTCCGGACCGCCGTGTAACCGCCGTCGGCGAGATACGTGTCGATCGAGCGCGAGTTGGGCTTGCCGACGCGCCTCGTCAGGATCGGTTCCACGTCAGGACTCCCGGCCGAGCCGGTCGAGGAGTTGGTCGAGCTTCGCCGCGTCCATCGGCTCGAAGTACCGGTCGTTGACCATCATCGAAGGCGCCTTGTCGCACCCGGCGATGCATTCCACCTCGACCAGCGTGAACTTGCCGTCCCCGGTCGTCTCCTCGAGATCGATCCCGAGGCGCCTGCTGCAGTGCGCGACGAGAGCGTCGGCTCCGGCAAGATGGCAGGAGATCGAGGTGCAGACCTGCAGGAGGTGCTTGCCCACGGGACGCAAGTTGAACATCGTGTAGAAAGTCAGGACGCCATCCACGTGCGACACGGGAAGGTCGAGGATCCGGGCGACCTCTTCGGAGGACTCCTTCGAGATCCAGCCCCAGGTCTCCTGCGCGACCCACAGGACCGGAAGAAGGGCCGCCTGTTTGGTGGGATAGCGGGTGAGAATCCTCTCGATCCGGGCGACGGCCTCGGGCGGGAACTTCCGGGTGTCTCCGGCCTGCTCGATCCGGTAGCGTGTGTGGCTCACCAGTCAAACGCCCCTTTCCGCCAGATGTAGGCATAGCCGACGGCGAGGACGCCCAGGAAGGAGAGCATCTCGACGAAGAGCGGCCAACCGGCCGATCGAAACACGAGCGCCCATGGGTAGATGAACGCGATCTCCACGTCGAACAGGATGAAGACCATCGCAATCACGAAAAATCGGATCGAGACCCGCTTGTGCGAGGCGTCGACCAGAGGAACGCCGCTCTCGTAGATCTCCAGCTTCTTCCGCGTCCGCAGCTTCGGCGCGAAAAGGGTGTTGAGAAACAGGATCGTCGCCGCCATCCCCGCGGCGAGACCGAGCAGGAGGAGGATCGGTACGAAACTCTCAGGCATGGGGCGGGTGAACTTTTTCACAAGGGCAGAGACGAGTCAACGCATGTCGAAGAGAGAAAAGGGTTAACCGCACCGGCGTGTAATTCGGGCGCGTTAGGATTCCCGGGTGCCGCACCCTTTTCGTCCGTGCGCCCTGGTTCCTGCCTACGCGGCGGAGGCCACGGTCGGCGATGTCGTGCGCGGGCTGCTCGAGCACGTGCCGCGCGTCGTCGTGGTGGACGACGGCTCGCAAGACCGGACCGGGTCGGAAGCCCGGCGGGCGGGGGCGGAGGTGCTGCGTCTCGAGGCGAACTGCGGAAAGGGCGTGGCTCTGCGCGCCGGCCTCGCGCGGGTGCTCGATTCCGATGCCACGCACGTGGCTTTTCTGGATGCCGACGGCCAGCACGACCCGCGAGACCTGCCGGTCCTGCTCGCACGGGCCCGTGCGGGGGAGGACTTCGTCATCGGCTCGAGGATGGCGGACCCCGCGCTCATTCCGAGATATCGGTTCCGCACTAACGAGATTGGAAGCCTGGTCCTTTCCCGGATGACCGGGCTCGAGGTCGAGGATGCACAGTCGGGATATCGCGTCGTGGCCGCGGAGCTGCTGCGTCGCCTCTGCCTGAATGCGCGCGGGTACATCATCGAGACCGAGATCCTGCTGAAGGCGGCTCGCCACGTCCGACGCTTTTGCCACGTGCCCGTTCGCGCGATCTACGGTGGTCCCTCGCACTACCAGCCGTTTCGCGACACCTGGGTAATCTCGTGGGGAGCGGTTTACTACAAGGTGTTCGAGACGGACTGACGGCAAAGCCGTCAGTCCGTCTCGAACATCCCGAGGGCCGCAGGCCCGAGGGATCCCGGACTTATCGAGCCCGGAAGCCTTCGCCGCTTCGTTGCCCAGGATGACGACTCCAGCCGCTACAATCCCATGCCGTGCCCGAGCCGACCATTACGCACCTGCGCACGCCGGGCCGCGCGCCGCGGGTCCTGACCATCGACGCCGAGGACTGGTTTCACGTCTGCGGCGACGGGTATTACTCCGATTGGCGGCGTTGGGACACGTTCACGCCCCGGTTCGAGGCAACGATGGAGTTGCTTCTCGCGGCGCTCGAGTCGGGCGGGCACCGCGCGACGATCTTCTTCCTCGGCTGGATCGCGCGGCGTTATCCGCACATCGTCCGCGCCGCGGCGCGCCGCGGTCACGAGCTCGGCGTCCACGGAGATCTCCACGCCCGCGCCGACGAAATGAGCGCGGCAGAGTTTGGTCTGGACCTCGGGCGTGCCCGGACGAGCGTCGAAGACGCGGGCGGCGCAAGAGCCGGCGTCTATCGCGCGCCCGAGTGGTCGATTCGAGGTCCGGGCTCCCGGGCGGTCGCAGAGCTGGCGGCGGCGGGCTTTGCGTGCGATGCGTCCATGATGCCGGTTCCGCCCCTCGGTGATCCGGCCAACGCGACCGGGCCGTTCCGGATCGAGTGCGGGGGATGGTCGCTCGTCGAGATTCCGCCCCTGACGGGCCGCGTCTGGGGGCGCCGGCTCCCGCTCGGCGGAGCCTGGCCGTTCCGGATTCTGTCGGAGAAGCGGGTCGAGGCCGCAGAGAATGGCTTTCGCAGCCGGGGCCAGCCCGCGGTATTCACCGTCCACCCCTGGGAGTTCGATCCCGAGCACCCCCCGATGGACGGACTTCCGGCGATCACCCGGCTCGTTCACTTTCTCGGGCGCGCGGATCTGCCGGCGCGCTTCTCGCGCTGGCTCGCCCGGGACCGTACGGTCGCTCTGGGCGATGTTCTTTCCACGCTCGTCCCGGCATGAGCGGCGCGGCATTCCTCTTCCCGGGCCAGCTGTCCGAGTGGATCGGCATGGGCCTGGACTTCCTCGAGGAGGACCCGGCGGCCCGTGCGCTCGCCGCCCTCACGGCGAAGCGCTGCGGCCGCGACCTCGGCCGAATCCTGGCGGTTGGCCCGGAGGATGCGCTGCACGAGAATCTCGCTGCCCAGGCCGGCGTGTACCTCGTGTCGACGCTCGCCTGCCGGGCGCTCGTCGGGCAGGGCGTCCGGCCGGACTGCACCGCCGGTTACAGCCTCGGCAACTACGCGGCGATGGTCGCCGCCGGGGCGGTCTCCTACGAGGAGGCCCTCGACGTCCTGGTGGCGGTCTGGCGCGAGACCGAGAGCAGGGGGATTCGGGGCTCGATGGCTGCCATCATCGGCGCCCGGCGCGACGCCGTCGAGGGATCGTGTGAGCGCCTTCGGGGCCGGGGTCTTCCCGTCTGGATCGGCAACGTGAATGCATCGACGCAGTTCGTCCTCACGGGAACGACCGAGGGGGTCGAGGCGGCCTGCGACGAGTTGCGGCCGCGAGCGCTGTCGGTCCTGCCGCTCGCGATGAGCTGGCCAATCCACAGCGAGCTGATGCGGCCTGTCGCCGAGGCGATCGGCCCGCTCGTGGCGGGTCTCGGGAGCATCCGCGACCCGGAGGTCCCGTACTACGGTCCCGAGGGCAGGGCGGTGACGCGCGGGGAGGAGATCCGGCGGCTTCTCGCCACGGCTTTCTGCTTTCCGACTCTTTGGAAGGACACCTTCGAGTCGATGACATCCGACGGCCGGCGGCTCTTTCTCGAGGTCGGTCCGGGCGACATGCTGTCGAAGATGGTGCGCTGGATCGACCGAACGACGCGCTGTCATCCCGCGGGCACCTTGCCGGGAATTCGCGCCGCCGTGGATATAGTGCGGGCAGGATGAAAACGGCGGTCGTCACCGGCGGCTCCCGCGGAATCGGGCGGGCGATCTCCCTCGAGCTCGCAGCGGCCGGGGCGCAGGTCGTGCTGACCTGCCGAACCGATCTCGCCCGCGCCGAGGCGACGGTCCGGGAGATCAAAGGTACGGGCGGAGCCGCCGTGGCTCTCGCGATGGACGTCCGGGAGCCGGAACAGGTCCGGGCCCTCTCCGAACGCGTCGGCGCGGACTTCGGCGGCGCGGACATCCTGGTCAACAACGCCGGCGTCATCAAGGACGCGCTCTTTCCCTTCATGAAGGAGGAGGACTGGGACTACGTGATGGACGTGGACCTGAAGGGCGCGTTTCGGGTGACGAAGGCGCTCATTCGGGGAATGCTCCACAAGAAGTCGGGTCGGATCATCAACGTCGTCTCGGTCAGCGGGATCTCGGGCCATGCGGGCCAGGCGAATTACTCGGCCGCAAAGGGAGGGCTGATCGCCTTCACGAAAGCGCTCGCCCTCGAGCTCGCACCGCGTGCGATCACCGTCAACGCGGTCGCGCCCGGCCTCGTCGAGACCGAAATTATTGCGCACCTGAAAGACGACGCCCGCCGCGAGTTCCTCGGGCGGATACCCATGGCTCGATTTGGGGCGCCCGAGGAGATCGCCGCCGTCGTCGGGTTCCTCGCCTCGGACAAGGCGTCCTACGTGACGGGCCAGGTCTGGCGGGCCGATGGGGGAATGGCATGAGCAAGCGCGGCTATAATCGCCGCGTGAAGGAGAGCGGAATGTCCCGGGAAGAACTGGCGCTGCGGGTCAAGGATCTGATCGTGCGGCGCCTGAAGCTCGAAATCGACCCGAAGACGATCGACGACGCGGCACCCCTGTTCGGAGAGGGCCTGGGCCTCGACTCGATCGACGCTCTCGAGCTGGTCCTGGGTCTCGAGCAGGAGTTCCAGATCAAGGTGGACGACGAGGAGGTCGGCGTCAAGGCGTTTGCCTCCGTCAATGCTCTCTGCGATTTCATCGACCAGAAGAAAACCGCCTGATGGCGCTCGCTGCACTTCCGCAGGTCTATCCGTTTCGGTTCGTGGACGAAGTCCTGGAGCGGCGGGACGCGACCTTCTCCCGAGGCAGCGTCAGGACGAGGGTCTCCGCGAACGGGCGAGGCGCGATGGGGCCGCGGTGGCAAAGCCCGCTGCTTCTCGCCGAGGCGATCGCTCAGGCCGCGCTCCTGCTCGAGGGCGGCGACGCCGAGGCGGCGCGAGGGGGCTTCCTTGCGGGGATCGAGGGCTTCGAGGTCGAGCGTCCGCCCGCGGCCGGCGAAACGTTGGACATCTCGGTTCGTCTGGCGGCGCGGTTCGGCGCGATCCTTCGGTTTGACGGCGAGGTTTCCTGCGATGGAAGGATCCTGGCCCGAGGCAGCGTGCTCGTGCGGCGGGCTGCCGAGTCGGCGATCGCTGCGATCGGATTTCGGCCATGAAACTGACGCAAGAGGAGCGGGGAGCCCACACGATCCTGCGGATTGGCGGCACGCTCGCGCTCGGTGACGCCACCCGCGCGCTCCAGGAGCGATTCGACACGATTGCCAATGAGCGGACCGGGGCCGTGGTGCTCGACCTCTCGGACCTGGAGCACCTGGATTCGACCGCGATCGGAGTGTTCGTGGGCGGACTGAAGCGGTTCGAGGCGCAGGGCCGACGCTTCTACCTCGTAAACCTCCGGGAGCGTGTCGCTTCGGTCTTCCGAATCACCCATCTCGACACGGTCTTTCGGGTGTTCCCGACCGCGGATGCGGCTCTGGCGGTTGCAAATCTGGCCTCCCAGGAGGAAGAGACCAGTGAGCACTGAGGTCGCCGCGTCCTTCGAGTGCACGCACGAGCCGCCCCACCGCTTCTCCATCGTCGAGCGCGCCCGCGTCCCGGGCGGGATCCTGGTGACGCTCCAGCGAATCGACGAGCGGTATCCGAGGCGTGACGTCTTCGTCACGGACCGCGAGATGAAGATGGCCCAGGACGACGTCTACAAGGCCTGTTTCGTCTGCGTGGACCGTGGCTTTAAGGAGACCGCGATCGTCCTTCCGAAGTCGGACGTGGAGTTGGGGCTGCCGCCGGCGTAGGACGCGGAGAACGAAAGCGCCCCTCTCCCCCAAAGGAAGAGAGGGGCGTCGGATTCCGGAAACGAATTACTGGGCCTGCTGGTTCGCCATTCTCTTTTCGAGTTCCTCCTTCAGCTGCTGGAGATTGAAGCTCGCGCCCTTCTGCATCGGCGGAAACTCGAGGAACGTCTGGGCGGCCTTCGCGACTTCCTGCTGGACGTACACGAAGCGCCAGAACTCGTACGCGAACCAATTGTAGTAGGCGATCGACCCGTTGTCCTTGCCGTTGTACATGCCCGTCCGCTCGTAAGGATCGAGGCGGATGTTGACGAGAATCGGCCAGTCGACCTTTACCGTAGCCCCGAGCCAGCCGTTGGGCTGATCGGTGAAACGGTACTTGTAATCGTCGATTCGCACCGCCGAGAGCGTGCCCTCCGTGAAATAGAAGACCTCGTGACGGTTCGACGGGCCCTTGCCCATGAGAACGTTGGTCTGATCGTAGCCGTCGAGATGGACCTTGTAGGTCTGCCCACCAAGTGCCTTGCCCTTCTTCAGCTCGTCGACGATGTTCGGGTCTCCGGCCCACGCAACGAAGGTCGGGAACCAATCGAGCCCGGAGAAGATGCCGTTCTCGATCTTGCCGGCAGGAATCTTGCCCGGCCAGCGGATGAGCGCTGGCACCCGGAATCCGCCTTCGAGCGCCGTTCCCTTGCCTCCGGCAAATGGAGTCTGGCCGCCGTCGGGCCACGTGAAGTTCTCGGCGCCGTTGTCCGTGGAGAACGCGATCACGGTGTTGTCGTCGAGTCCGTTGTCCTTGACGTATTTCATGACGGAGCCGACGATGTCATCGAGCTGCGCCATCCCAGCTTCCTGGATGGACCAGCCGTTGAGGGAATTGCGCATCGCCTGGTACTTCGGCGCGAGGTGGGTGACGACGTGCATGCGCGTCGGGTTGAGCCACAGGAAGAAGGGCTTGTTGGCCGCCCGCGCCTTGTCGACGAACTTCAAGGCGTTGCTCAGGATCTCGTCGTCCACCGTCTCCATCCGATCCGGACAGAGCGTGCCGGCGTCCTCGATCTTTTGCTTGCCGACTTTGCCCCACCGGGGCTGCACCGTCGGGTCGTCCACGTCGGTTGCCCAGGTGTGGAGCATGTGGCGCGGTCCGACAGCGTCCTTCGCGGCGGGGGGGTAATTGGCGTGACATGGGTCTTCCATCGCATCCAAATGGTAGAGGTAGCCGAAGAACTCGTCGAAACCGTGGACGGTCGGCAGGAACTCGTTCAAATCGCCGAGGTGATTCTTGCCGAACTGTCCCGTGGCGTAGCCCATGGATTTGAGCGCCGTCGCGATCGTCACCGCCTCGGCCGGGATTCCGATCTTCGCGCCGGCCTGGCCGACCGTCGTCATTCCCGTGCGAATCGGGATCTCGCCGGTGATGAAATTCGCGCGGCCGGCCGTGCAGCTCGCCTCGGCATAATAGTCCGTGAAGCGCATGCCCTCGGAGGCGAGCCGGTCGAGGTTCGGCGTCCTGCCCGACATGATCCCCTGGTTGTAGGCCCCGATGTTCGACCAGCCGATGTCGTCTCCCATGATGAAGATGATGTTGGGCTTCTTTCCCGCCGTCTGGGCTCCTGCGGGCGTGGCCGCGAGCACCAGAACGGCGAGTGATGCCGCCAGTAGGGGGAGGATTGGATGACTGCGACTCTTCATGGATCTCCTTCTCGAAGGTGAGGGATTCGGTCAAGGGCGGGATGCCCTGGCGCGTCTCGCTATTAGATCAGTTATCTCCGGTGCCCCAAGGCCAAATACTCGCGTTCTGCCGGGGTCGGATGGGGCCTGGCTGCGGATCCGTCCGCGAGAATTTTGGGCGCCATTATCCGCATTCTCCTGAGAATAACGGAACTGGGAGATGCGTAGCGGAGGCAACCCGGAACCGGGAGCCCGCCAGCGTGCTCAGTTGACGGTTGGAAGGACGGCGGCTATTCTTCAAAGCTCTGCGAAAGTGGCGGAACTGGTAGACGCGCAGGTTTCAGGAACCTGTGGGTAACACCGTGAGGGTTCGAGTCCCTCCTTTCGCACCAACCTTTGGCGTCAAACCCTTGCGTCGCTCTCGCGTGTCCATCGGGCCGTCTCAAAATCCTACGGCCGTTTTTTTCTGCGGTTTTCTGCTCGCCGCGCGAGAGCTGCACGGCGTTCTGACCCGCCTGCGTCGATCAGTAGCGCCGCGCGGTTCAAGGCCGCGAGGCAGTCCTCGACGCCCGGCTGCACGTAGAGGTCCGTGACGTCTCAGGCGGAGTGCGGAGCAACCTCGCCACGACCGATGCTCGGGGCAATTGGAACCCAAGGCGGTTCCTTTCGGCAGCCGCTGAGGGGCGTTACAATCCGGGCTGAATGGCCGAAACTGACGCCAAAACGGCCGCCGTGGACCAGGTTCGAGAGGCTCTCCTCTTCGGGGAGAAGGTTTCGACGGTTCGATTGGGGCAAGGACTCCCCGAGATCGACCAGGTGCTCCACTGGCTTCGAGGGAACCGCAACCCAAACGTGGTGACAGCGCTCGAAGAGCGCGGGATGCCTGAAGCCTTTGAGAAATGGGTCCGGGATGCTGTTGCGGGCCTCCGCATGGTGGCGCTGGCCGACCCGAAGCATGGGCAAGCCGCCGACGGCTTGGAGAAGGCGAGGATAGCCTTCGCGAAGGCCTATATGCCCCGGCACCGCTGAGCCGATCCGCGCAAAGTGCGGATAGGCTCAGGAACCGGTGGGCACTGTGAGCTTTCGAGTCCCTCCCGTCGCGCCAACCCGAATCGTGGCGAGCGATCCGCAACAGCCTTCTGCAGGCCCATCGCCGACTGCCGCAAGCCTCGAGCGGGGGCGCGGACTGTTCAATGCGGGGAAGTTCTTCGAGGCTCACGAAATCTGGGAGGAGGCGTGGCGTTCGGAGCCGGAGCCGACCCGAAAGCTCCTCCAGGGGCTCATCCAGATCACGGCCGGCTTTCACAAGGGCGTCACCCTTCGTCAGCCGGCGGGGTGCGTTCGGCTGCTGGAGGCAGGGCTGCTGAAACTCGACGCGGGGAGAGAGACGCTTCCGGGGCTTTCGCTCGCAGCGTTCAAAGACGAGGTGTCTCGCAGTCTGGCCGAGGCGCGCCGGTGGCTCATGGGCGAGAGGGGTGATCTGGATGACGGCTGTGTTCCACGCCTCGAGACGGAAACGAGCGTAAAATCGCGGCGAGCCCCGGGGGCTGTCATGCCGTTTGCGAACCTGCCCTGGAACTGCCCGAATCCCTACTGCGAGGATCCGCACAACGAAAGCTCGACCCCCGTGGAAGGCGTGATCCGGTGCCACTCGTGCGGCTGGCAGCGGAGAGTGACCGCGCCCGAGCCCGAGTCCTTGGACGACCTGCCCGGTCTGTTCCAGCCGCGGGCCGACAGAGACGACGAGAAGCCGGACAAGTAGCCTTCGAAACGCCGGCTCGCTCGCACGATAGACTCGCCGGCGTGTTGCCGCCCGACTCCGAGATCCTGGAGCGTCTTCGTCGCAAGGACTCGCGGGTCCTGTCGTTTCAGGACCTTGCGAAGGCCTTGCGGGTCGGCGAGTCGGCCCAGGACGGGCTGCGCGAGCGCCTGGACTCCCTCGAGCGGCGCGGCGAGATCGCCCGTGTACGGGGAGAAAAGTACTCGGCGATCGAGTTCTCCAACCTCGTCGCGGGCCGGCTGACCGTCCGGCCCGAGGGGTTTGGCTTCGTGCTCGTCAAGGATGGGGAGGATCTCTTCGTACCGCGGTCGGGCATGCACGGGGCGCTCGACGGCGACACCGTTCTTGCGCGGGAGGAACGCTCTCGCGCAGCGGGGCGCCGCGGCAAGGACGACGGTAGAACGTCCGGAACGGTCGTCAAGGTGCTCGACCGGGCCCGCGAACGGGTAGTCGGCCGCTTCGAGACCAAGGACGGGCGCAAGGTCGTTCTCCCGTACGACCCGAAGATCGACGCGCTCGTCCGGATCGCCGAGGGAAAGGGACTGCGGGCGCGCGAGGGAGAGATCGTCGAAGTGCGGCTCACTGCCTTTCCGGACGCCCGCCGCGTGGCCCACGGCGTCGTGGAGGAGCGCCTCGGCTTTCTCGGGGAGCCGGGCGTCGATATCGAGATCGTTCTGCGCTCGCACAACCTGCCGCCCCGGTTTCCGGAGCCGGTGGTGACCGAGTCGGAACGGTTCCCGGAGGAAGTGAGCACGGACGATCTGCTCGGGCGCCGTGACTTCCGCGAGCGTCGGATCGTCACCATCGACGGCGAGACGGCGAAGGATTTCGACGACGCCGTGGAAGTCGAGCGCACGGCATCGGGCTTCCGGCTCGGCGTTCACATCGCGGACGTGTCGCACTATGTCGCCGAGGGGACGTCCCTCGACGACGAAGCCCGGTCCCGTGGCACGTCGGTCTACTTTCCGGGGCGCGTCCTGCCCATGTTGCCGGAGCGGCTCTCGAACGGCCTTTGCTCCCTTAACCCGCGGGTCGATCGGCTCGTGCTTTCGGCGATCCTGGAGATCGATCGCAAGGGGCGCGTCACCGGAACGGAGTTCTGCAAGGGGGTCATCCGCAGCGCCCATCGCATGACCTATACCGAGATCGCCCGCCTGCTCGAGACGGCGCCCACGACCGAAGACGCCCGCCGCTACGGCGCCGCTCTCGAGGATTTCCGGACGATGGGGGAGGTCGCGGCGCTGCTCCGATCCAGGCGCGAAGCGCGGGGCTCGATCGACTTCGACCTGCCCGATGCCGACATCGTGCTCGACGACGCCGGGCTCGTCGTGGGGATCGTTCCGGAATCGCGAAACGTCGCCCACCGCCTGATCGAGGAATTCATGCTGGCCGCCAACGAGGCGGTTGCGAAGAAACTGCTCTTCGCGAAACAGCCGGCGATTTATCGGGTCCACGACCGTCCGGATCCGGACCGGCTGGTGGACCTGCGCGACGTTCTGGAGAGCTTCGGATACGCGCTGAAGGGAGACCTCGAGGAGCTCGATCCCTCCGAGTTCCAGCGCCTTCTGACGGAGATCGAGGGCAAGCCCGAGGAGCGGTTGCTGCACGACCTGCTTCTACGCGCGCAGCGCAAGGCCGTCTACAGCGAGGACTGCCGAGGACACTACGCGCTGGCGGCACCCTATTACTGCCATTTCACGTCGCCGATTCGCCGGTATCCCGACCTGGTCGTGCATCGGGCGCTCTCGCGGCTACTCGATGAGGGACGCGCCATCCCGGCGAAGGACTTCGAGGCTGCCAACGAGGGACTCAAGGGGATTTCGTCCCTTTGCTCGGAGCGCGAGCGCCGCGCGGAGCAGGCGGAGCGGGAGAGCCTGCTCTGGAAGAAGATCGTCTTCATGAAGGACAAGGTCGGACGGGAGTTCGACGCCTACGCGACGGGTGTCGCCTCCTTCGGCGTATTCGTGACGCTCAAGGACTTCTTCGTCGAGGGGCTCGTCCCGATGTCCGCCCTCGGCAACGACTTCTTCGTGTACGAACAGAAGCAGCACCGGCTGAAAGGCCGAAGCTCGGGCAAGACGTTTCGCCTCGGCGACTCGATGCACGTCAAGCTCGTGGCGATCGACGAGGTTCGCCGCCGGCTCGACTTTCGTTTGGGCGGGGATGCTGTGCCCGTCCGCACCCGGGTCCCGGAGGCATACGGGCGGCGACCCCGCCGGAGGAAACCATGAAGAGACTCGCCCTCATTCTGTTGGCCCTGGGTGGATGGGCGGCCACCACGGCGTGTCGCGAGCGCGGCCGGCCCGACCCGAACGTCCGCATGGCCATCTCGCACGAACAGGCCGTCCCGCCGGCAGCGGGCCAGGGCTCGGGCGCCGGCGCCGAGGTGCCGACCGTGCTCGACGTCCCGCCCGCGGTCGTCCAAGCTTTCACCGGCATCAAGATCGGGTGGAAGGATAAGTCCGACGGGAAGGAAGGCGTCATCGAGGTTCCCCTGGGAGGGGCAACCCCTCTTCCGGACCCGTCGCTCGTCGTGCGGGGAGACGCCTACCTGCCGGCCTTCACGATGGGAGGCGGCTCGATTACCTCCGACGGTATCGAGGAGAAGAACCCTGCCGCCCGGATCACCGTGTTCGAGAAGGGCAAGGAGATCTTTGCGGGCTGGATCTTCACGCGCTTTCCCGAAGTCCACCCGTTCGTGAACCCGCGCTTTCAGCTGAAGCTCGTGGGAGGAGTTGCGAAGGCCGGCAAGTGACCGCGCAGCGGTTGCCCCGAGGGCCGAAAGCCCGAGGGGTCCCTTTCCGAGCCGCATCATGACTTCAAAGGGTTCCCTCGCGAAGCCTGCCCCGAGCCAAGTCGAGGGGCTCTTGATGACGCGGTCCGGCGGCGTCATGCCGCTCGGCGGGTGAGGATGAAGAAGGGCCCGTTTCGCGTCGTCATCGCCGGGCGGCCGAACGTCGGAAAGTCGGCGCTCTTCAACCGGCTCGTCCGGCGGCGACGCTCCCTGGTTCACGATCTTCCGGGGATGACGCGCGACGTGCTCGAGGAAGAGGCGCGGCTGCCGGACGAACGGACGTATCGCGTCTTCGATACGGGAGGCTACGACCCCGAAGGCCGGGAAAAGATCCCCGCCGCGGTCCGGGAGAAGGCGGTCGCCGCGATCCGCAGCGCGGACCTCGTCGTGCTCGTCGTGGATGCTTCCGCCGGGATTCTCGGTGGAGACCGTGCGGCGGCCCGACTGGTTCGGGAGGCCGGGCGACACTGCGTGGTGGTCGCCAACAAGATCGATCGACGCGAGGGGAGCGAGGGCGAGGTCGAGGCGTGGGAGCTCGGGTTTCCGGAGGTCCTCGGTATTTCGGCCGAGCACGACATCGGCGTGGACGACCTGCAGGCCGTGATCGCCGAGCAATTATCGGCGGCTCCTTCCGGGGGAGAGGCGGCTCCGGCTCCCTCACAGCCCGAGATCGCGGTGGCGGTCGTCGGCCGGCCCAACGTCGGCAAGTCGTCGCTTCTCAACGCACTGCTCGGCGAGGAGCGGTCGATCGTTTCGGAGGTCGCCGGGACTACGCGCGACTCGGTCGATGCGCGGGTGGAGTCCGGCGGGAGGCGCTTCCGCCTGATCGACACCGCGGGCATTCGGCGCCGCGGCAAGACCGAGCGCGGACCGGAAGTGCTCTCGGTCGTGCAGGCCCGCAAGCGAATCGAGGAGTGCGACGTGGCGCTGCTGATCGTGGACGCGAGCGAGGGCCCGACCGGGCAGGACGCGAGCGTGGCCTCCTATGTCGACGAGGCGGGCAAGGGGTTGGTCCTCATCGCGAACAAGTGGGACCTCGCCGCCGAGCGCGAGGTCGGGACCGCAGACGACTTCCGGGAGGCGCTGGCGGACCAGATCCCGTTCGCCCGACACGCGCCGATCCTCCTGGTATCGGCACACACGGGCCGGGGCGTGTCCCGGATTCTGCGGGCTGTGGCCGCCGCCGCCGAGAACCGCCACCGCCGGATCTCGACCGGGGAGCTCAACCGGGTCCTCGGCCGGGCCCTGCGGGACAAGGCACCCCACGCCGCATCCGGGCGCGCCCTGAAGGTCTTCTACGTTGCGCAGACCGGCGTAGCGCCGCCGATCTTTGCCCTCGTCGCGAACCGGGCCGAGCCCCTGCATTTCTCGGAGGAGCGCCGGATCGAGAACCTCATCCGTGAGTCCGCCGATTTCTCGGGGGCCCCGATCCGGATCGTGGTGCGGGAGCGGTCCGGGCGCCGGGAGTCCCCGCCCCGGCGAGCAAAGTCTTCCCGCGGCAAGCCCCGTTCGAGGTAGATTATCGGCGTGGGTAAGGTGGAGTCCGAGGTCTACAGGCCTGCCGAGGCGTGCCGGATCGCGGAAGTCGCGCCGTACGTGCTGCGCTACTGGGAGACGGAGTTCCCCGCTCTGTCGGAGGGCAAGGACCGCAGCGCGACCAAGCTCTACACGGCGCGCGACGTCAAGATCATCGCCCGCATTCGCGAGCTCCTCTACGACGAGGGGTTCACGGTCGCGGGCGCGAAGAAACGCCTCGACGCGGAAATCGTCGAGGGCCGCTTCGACGACGGCCTCGCTCCCGCGCCGCCCGTTGCCGCGCAGCGGAAGACCGAACCGGCGTCGGTGTCCCGGAAAGCCGGTGCGCCGCCGGCATCCTCGCGAAAGGCCGAGTCTCCGGCGCCCAGAGCCGTCTCGTCGTCGCCAGGGCTCCCCCTGGCCGCCGCGGCCGGGGTGTCGGCGCCCGATTTCGACCGCAAGCGGGTTCTCCGCGAGCTCAAAGAGATCGCGAAACTCTTGGATCGGAGCCAGAAGAAGTAGCGCTTGCCGGGCCGGTTCGACCTCGATCCGGCCGCCTCTCGGCCGACCACGATCCCAACAATAGCGAGATGTGACCGCGGGACACCTTGACAGCCCGATTGAAGGCGCCATAGCGTAGGCCCAAATTTCAGAACCAGACAGGAGCCGCGATGAAAAAGCCTCTCGGCCGCGTGTTCGGGGCGCTCGTTCTGCTTCTCGCCGGCTGTCTCCCGCTCGCCGCACAAACGACGGGCAGCATCCGCGGGGTTGTCGGGACAGGGGGGACGGCACTGCCGGGTGTCACCGTGGAGGCGAAGAGCCCGAGCCTCCAGGGAAGCCGCACGACCGTCACAGATGGAGAGGGACGCTTCAACCTGACGCTGCTGCCGCCGGGAACCTACACGATTACGGCGACTCTGGAGGGTTTCGCGCCCAGGCGCCAGACCCTGTCTCTCGGACTGGGGCAGGCAGCCACGCTCAACGTGGACCTCATTCAGGCGAAGACGGAAAGCGTTACGGTCACGGCCGAGACGGCCGTGGTCGCGACGGAAGACAGCGCCATCGGACGGAACATGGACGCAAAGACGTTCGAGGCGCTGCCGACCGGGCGCAACTATGCAACGGTCGCGCAGTTGGACGCCGGGGTCGGTACGGACGGATCGGACACCCGCCAGAAGTCCATCACGGTCTACGGATCGACGGGTCTCGAGAATACCTACCTGGTCGACGGCGCGAACACGACGGGCGTGGAGTTCGGCAGTCAGGGAAAGACGCTGAACTTCGAGTTCATCCAGGAGGTGGAATTCAAGTCCGGCGGCTACGAGGCGGAGTTCGGCCATGCGACCGGCGGCATCCTGAACGTCGTCACGAAGTCCGGCGGGAACAGTTACCACGGCGACGGTTTTGGATACTTCAACACAGCCAGCCTCCAGGCCAACAGCAAGCACGTCGAATCCCAGACGCCCGACGGGATCACGCTCGGGTTTTCGAACGAAGATTACGGCGCGGATATCGGGGGCTTCATCCTGAAGGATAGTCTCTGGTTCTTTGGAGCGTACGACCGGGTTACCAATAGTCTCAATCGCGAGGTCACGATCGGGCCGACGTCGGGCGAGACCGCCAACTTGAAAAGCTCCGGAAACCTCTATTCCGCCAAGTTGACCTGGCATCTGAACGACTCGAACACGGTGATCGGCTCGGTCTTCGGCGATCCGACCACCGACACCGGCGCCATCGGCCAGCTCATCGGGCCGGGCACCACGTACAACGGGACGACCGACGTCGGCGGGACCGACTGGGGTCTGCGCTACGAGGGGATCTTCGGCTCGAACTGGCTGTTGACCGCGCAGGGGGGGAGCCACGTGGAGACGGCGTCGCATCTGCCGGGCATTGGCGGGAACCAGTTCGCCTATCAGGACACCACCGGGGACGTGGTGACCGCCTACGGCGGCTTCGGAGGAGTCTCGGGCAACGGCCAGTGGGACAACAAGAAGTTCACGCGCGACGCGGCCGTCCTGACCGGCTCGTACCTGCTGGCCAACCACGACATCAAGGTGGGGTTCGACTGGGAGCGCGTTTCCGCGAACGTGCTCCGAAATTTCTCCGGCGCCACGCCCGACTCGGGTGGGCAGCTCGTGCAGATTCTGAACCCCCTCGAGGAAGGCGGCTCGCCGATCTACTCCCACATCTTCTTTGCCTCGCTGAACTCGACCGTCGACAATCCCGTCTCGGCTCCCTTGCAGGCGAACCCGGCGCAATACGTTTACTCGGCCTTTGCGCAGGACAGTTGGAAGGTCCTGCCGAACTTGACGATCAATGCCGGCCTGCGCTGGGAACAGCAGATCATCCAGGGCGCCTCGTACACCGGCCCGGAAGGCTCCCTCGTCCAAGGCCCGCTCACGACCTACATCAACATCAATCACTTCTCGCCGCGTGTGGGGGTTTCCTGGGACTTCCTGAACGACGGGAAGACCAAGCTCTTCGCGTCGTACGGCGACTTCGTCGAGTCGATCCCCATGGACATGAACATCCGGTCGCTCAACGGCGAGCGCGATGCGACGACGTTCAACTTCGACCCGACCTCGGCCGTTCCTGCCCAGGAGCTCGTGGATGCCGGTTACCCGACCGCGCTGAAGGGCAGCGCGGTCAACCAGATCGATCCGCTTCTCTCGACCGAGTACCTGCAGGAGGTCGTGGTCGGCGTCGAGCGCCAGGTCGGGGACTGGAATTTCGGGTTACAGGGGATGTACCGCAGTATTCGCAGCGTCGTCGAGGACACCTGCGTTCCGGTCGACGTCTGCGACAATTACGCCTTCTTCAACCCCGGGCACAGCACCGTGGTGCCGTGCCCGCCGGATTTCGCCTACCCCTGCTACAACGGACAGGCCTTCCCGCAGGCGCAGCGCTACTTCCGGGCCATCCAATTCACGGCTCAAAAACGGCTGTCGGATCGCTGGTTTCTCTATGCCAGCTATCTCTATTCGACGCTGAAGGGCAATTTCGACGGGAGCTTCCGCGCCATCGGGGGCTTCAACGCCAAGGACCCGAACATCACGGACGACTTCGACTATCCGGAGTTCACCGTGAACTCGTCCGGGAACCTCACTCTCGACCGGCCGCAGCAGGCGAAGGTCCAGGCTGCCTATGTCTTTCCGTTCAACCTCACGACATCGGTGTCGGCGTACTACCTGAGCGGCGCCCCGCTCTCGAAGATCGGATGGTGGGACGGGTACGGAGGGCCGGAACTGTTCCTCGCGCCGCGCGGGTCGGAGGGGCGCTCGCCCTCTCTCTACGAGGTGGACATGCATTTCGACTACGGGCTCGGTCTCGGGCCGGTGACTGTTCACATCCTGGCCGACGCCTTCAATCTCTTGAACCGCCAGGCAGCCACGCAGATCGACCAGGTCTGGGCCAATCAACAGGTCGACAATGAGTCGCCGACGCCGACCAACGCGCACTACGGCCAGCCCAACACCTATCAGCAGGCGCGGACCCTGCGATTGGGATTCCGGGTGAGTTTCTAGCGACGTGTCGTCCCGTTGATTCCGTTGTCATCCCGAGCCCTTCGACTTCGCTCAGGGCAGGCTCCGCGAGAGATCTCTTTCTCAGTCCCATCGAGACTTGAAGGGGATCCCTCGGGCCGAAGGCCCTCGGGATGACGATCGGTCCCGATGGCGACTGAAAACAGCGTCGAGATCCGGATCCTGACGAAACGCTTCGGCGACGTGGCCGCGGTCGATGCGGTGTCTCTCGATATCCGGCGCGGCGAGTTCTTCTCCCTGCTCGGGCCCTCGGGCTGTGGCAAGACGACGCTGCTGCGGATGATCGGCGGGTTCGAGGCGCCGAGCAGCGGATCCATCCTCATCGAGGGCTCGGACGTGACCCTCGCTCCGCCGTACGAGCGCCCCGTCAACATGGTCTTCCAGAGCTACGCGCTCTTTCCCCACCTGACGGTCGGCGAGAACATCGCCTTCGGCATGCGGTACGGGAGCACGCCGCGATCGGCCGAAGGGCGGCGGGTGGCGGACGCTCTCGCTCTCGTACGGCTCAGCGGCTTCGAGAAGAGACTTCCGGCGCAACTCTCGGGCGGGCAGCGGCAGCGCGTCGCGCTCGCCCGTGCGCTCGCGCTCGAACCCGCCGTGCTCCTGCTCGACGAACCTCTGGGAGCCCTCGATCAGAAGCTGCGCAAGGAAGTGCAGGTGGAGCTCAAGCGTCTGCAGCGTTCGCTCGGCATTACGTTCATCTTCGTGACGCACGACCAGGAGGAGGCCCTGACCATGAGCGACCGGATCGCGGTCATGAGTCGCGGACGGGTCGAGCAGGTGGACGAGGCCGCGCGCGTGTTCGAGAAGCCGGCGACGGAGTTCGTCGCCAATTTCATGGGCGCCTCGAACTTCTTCGCCGCCCGGGTGAGCGAGGTCGTCGACGGCACCGTCGCGCTCGCCCTGAAAGCCGGGGGCGACGTACGGCTGCCCTCGGAGGGAGTCCACTACGCGGTCGGCGAGGATGTCCGGTTCCTCGTGCGCCCGGAGAAGCTCGACCTGCGCGGCCGCGACCTGTCGGCCCACGGCGTTCCGTCGCTGCCGGTGACGATCGAGGACCGGGTCTACCAGGGCGTGAGCACCGTCTGGATCGTGCGCGATCGGGCGGACGAGCGGTTCTTCGTCTACGAGCAGAACGAGAAGCCGTTCGAGGAAGACTCGAAGTTCAGCGTGGGCGGCCGCGCCTTCCTGTGCTGGAACGCGAGACACGCCGTCGTGATCCGTAGCGGGGCGCCGCCGAAATGACACCGAACGCGCCCGGGCGGACCGGTCGGGCGGCCTACCCCCTCGTTCTTCCCACCTGGGCCACGCTCGGCATCTTCTTCCTGCTTCCGCTCGGGATTCTCTTCGTCGTCAGCTTCGGCCAGCGCGCCACCTACGGCGGATTGAAGCCGATCAATAACCCGTGGCTCTACCTCTCCTCGGGGAAGTTCCTGGCCAACTACGCGCGGTCGTTTCACCCGATCTACCTGCAGATCTCCTGGCGCTCGATCTGGATGGCCACGGTGACGACCCTGCTCTGCCTGGCGATCAGCTATCCGGTCGCCTACTACATCGCCGTGACGGCCGCTGTGCGCCGACGCAATCTGTTGCTCGGGCTCGTGGTCGTGCCATTCTGGACGAGCTTCCTGATTCGTACGTATGCCTGGATGTTCCTGTTGCGGACCGAGGGTCTCGTCAATCGGGTCCTGATGGCGGCAGGCATCGTGTCCCATCCGGTGGAGCTCCTGTACAACAACTTTGCCGTGCTCATAGGCCTCGTGTACGGCGAGCTGCCGTTCATGGTCCTTCCGCTCTTCGCATCGCTCGAAAAACTCGACCTGTCCCTCCTGGAAGCCGCGCAGGACCTCGGGGCGGGGCGCGTCGCGGCCTTTCGGCGGGTCACCGTGCCGCTGACGATGCCGGGGATCGTGGCCGGCGTGATCCTCGTGTTCGTGCCGAGCCTCGGGCAGTTCATCGTGTCCGACCTTCTCGGGGGAGCCAGGACGATCCTGGCCGGCAACCTGATCCAGAACCAGTTCGCCGTGGCGCGTAACAAGCCCTTCGGCGCCGCAATTGCCTTCGAGCTCACGGCCGCGGTTCTCGCTCTGCTCTTTGCCTACACGCTGTACACGAAGCGCAAGGGGCAGGACGTGCTCCTGTGAGGGGCCGGGGCCGCTTTCTGGCGGGGTACGCCTGGCTCGTGTATCTGTTTCTCTACGCCCCGATCGCGATTCTCGTCGTCTTCTCGTTCAATCGGGGGACGCAGACGGCGGTGTGGGAGGGGGTCACGCTCGGCTGGTATCGAAGACTCGTCCACAACGAGCTGATCCTTGCCTCGGTCAAGAACAGCCTGATCGTGGGCGTGATCGCGACGGCCGTTGCGACCGTGTTCGGCACCCTCGCGGCGCTCGCCCTGGGGCGCTACGAGTTCCGGGGCTCGGGATTCACGAGGAGTCTTCTGTACCTGCCGATCATCATCCCGGAGATCGTCATCGGTGCGGCGCTGGTGACCTTCTTCGGCGCCGTGACCCTGCGCCTGTCGCTCTGGACGGTCGTGCTGGCGCACGTGGTGTTTTCGGTCTCGTACGTGGCGATCGTCGTCCGCGCGCGGTTGTCCGGCTTCGACCGCTCGCTCGAGGAGGCCGCGCTCGACCTCGGAGCGAGGCCCGTCCAGACGTTCTGGCGGGTGACGCTGCCGCTGATCGCGCCAGGGATCGTGGCGGGCGCGCTCCTGTGCTTCACGATCTCGATCGACGACTACGTCATCACTTCGTTTGTCGCGGGCGTCGGGGCGACGACGCTGCCGCTCCAGATCTACTCGATGCTGAAGGTCGGTGTGACGCCGGAGGTGAATGCCGTCTCGACTCTGCTCCTGGCGGTCACGGTCGTACTGATCGTCATCGCACAGCGGCTGCAGCAGCCGGCGCGGGAGCGCGGGGAAACGTCCTGACTCGGCAGAACGCCGCGGCGCTGACGCTCTGCGCGGCCATGGCGGCCTCGGCGTGCGGCCCGGGCCGCGACGAGCCGCTCTATCCCGGGCCCGGCGAGAAGAAGCTGAACGTCTACATCTGGTCCGAGTACCTCCCGAAGGACGTCATCGAGGAGTTCACGAGGAGGACCGGCATTGCGGTGCGATACGACCTGTACGACTCGAACGAGCCCGTTCTCGAGAAACTCCAGTCCGGCGTCGCCGACTACGACCTCGTCGTTCCCTCGGATTACATGGTGCGAATCCTCAGTTACCTGAGGCTGCTGCGCCCGCTCGATCGGGCCCGGCTGAGGAACTTCGGGAACCTCGATCCACGCTTTCTCGACAAGCAGTTCGATCCGAAGAACGTCTATTCGCTTCCCTACGTGTGGGGCACGACAGGCTACGGCTACAACCGCGGCCGAGCCGGACGCTCCCTGGACTCCTGGGCCCCCCTGTTCGACCCCGCGAACAAGGGACAGATCCTGATGCTCGATGACATGCGCGAGTGCTTCGCGGCCGCGCTGAAATTCCAGGGGCAGTCTCTCAACGCGACGGACCCCGGGGTCCTGAGACGGGCGGCGGACCTGCTCAAGAAGCAGAAGGAGCTCGTGAAGACCTACAACAGCGGGGACTACGAGAACATCCTGGCTGCCGGGGACGTCGCCTACGCCCACGGCTACAACGGCCAGCTCGCAAAGCTCGCCGCCCGGGATCCCCGCAAGTTCGCCTTCGTGCTGCCGAAGGAAGGGGCGACGATCTGGATGGACAGCGTGTGCATCCCGGCCCGGGCCCGCAACATCGACGCGATCTATGCCTTCCTCGACTACGTCCTGGAGCCCGAGGTCGACGCGAAGATCGTGAATGGCATCAGCTACGCCAGCCCGAACTTGCCGGCGCGCGCCTTCATCCGACCCGAGATCCTGAACGACCCGGCGATCTATCCCTCGGAGGAAGCGCTGTCCAAGTGCGAATTCATCGAGGACATCGGCGAGGCGACGTCGATCCTGGACGAGTACTGGACGGAGATCAAGGCGCAGTAGGATACGGGCGCCGGGAATCGAAAGGAGTCGCGACGTCATGAAGACCTACAAGAACTACGTCAACGGTCGGATGGTGGACGCCGTCGAGGGCCAGACCGAGCCGATCATCAGCCCGGTCAACGAGGAAACCATCGGCCGGGTGCCCAAGTGCACCGAGAAGGACGTGGATCGGGCCGTGGACGCCGCCGCCGTGGCTTTCGAGACGTGGCAGGACTCGACGCCGGCGGAACGCAGCGCGATGCTCCTGAAGCTCGCCGACCGAATCGAGCAGAATGCCGACGAGCTCGCGGCGCTCGAGGCCGAGAACGTGGGCAAGCCGATCGGCCTCGCGAAGTCGGAGGTCCCCTTCATGGTGGACAATCTGCGCTTCTTCGCGGGCGCCTGCCGCTGTCTCGAGGGTAAGGCCGCGGGCGAGTATCTGGCCGGCTATACCAGCATGATCCGCCGGGAGCCGGTCGGGGTGGTCGGGTCGATCGCCCCGTGGAACTATCCCCTGATGATGGCGGTCTGGAAAATCGGCCCGGCGCTTGCGGCGGGCAATACCGTCGTCCTCAAGCCCTCGGAGCAGACTCCACTGACGTCCCTTCGTCTCATGGAGCTCGCGGGCGACATCTTCCCTCCGGGCGTCCTGAACGTCATCACGGGACATGGCGAGCCGGTGGGAGCGGGGATCGTGCGGCACCCGAGGGTCAACATGGTCTCGTTGACCGGCGACGTCGCCACGGGCAAGGAGATTGCGCGCACCGCCGCCGCGTCCCTGAAGAAAGTCCATCTCGAGCTCGGCGGCAAGGCGCCCGTTCTCATCTTCGACGACGCGGACATGGATCTCGTCATTCCCGGGATCAAGATGGCGGGCTTCGCCAACAGCGGCCAGGACTGCACGGCGGCCTGCCGTCTGTATGCGAGCGAACGGGTCTACGAGAAGTTCCTGTCGGCGCTCGTACCCGCCGTCGAGTCGCTGAAGGTCGGCGACATCCAGGACGAGGCCACGAACATGGGGCCGGTCATCTCGGCCGAGCATCGCAAGCGCGTTTCGGGGTTTCTCGATCGGGCGAAGGCGACGGGACACGTGCGGATGCTCGGCGGCGCGGCCATGGCGGGGAAGGGCTTCTGGCTCTCGCCGACGATCGTCGCGGATGCGCGGCAGGGCGACGAAATCGTGAAAAAGGAGGTCTTTGGCCCCGTGATCACGGTGACGCGCTTCAAGGACGACGACGAGGCACTGCGTTGGGCCAACGACGTGGACTACGGCCTCTCGGCCTCGGTCTGGACGACCAACGTCAACCGCGCGCTCAACGCGGCGCGCCAGCTCCGTTTCGGAACTGTCTGGATCAACGACCACCTGCCGCTCGTGTCCGAGATGCCCCACGGCGGCTACAAGCAGTCAGGCTACGGCAAGGACATGTCGATGTACGCGATCGAGGACTACACGCAGGTCAAGCACGTCATGGCCCGGATTGCGCAGGCTGTCGGGGCGAGCTTCCTGCCGAGTTGACCGGCGGGCCCGAGCGCAGTCGAAGGGCTCCTCGGGATGACAGGGGATCGGGCGCTCTTCGGAACGACCCGTGTCTCTATGCTATCCAGACGCTCTTGACGTTGACGAACTCGCGGATTCCCTGGAGGGCGAGCTCGCGGCCGTAGCCGGACTTCTTGATGCCTCCGAAAGGAAGCCTCGGGTCGCTCTTGACCATGCCGTTGATGAAGACGGCGCCGGCCTCGATCTCCCGGACGAGGCGATTGCGCTCGGCGGGGTCGCCCGTCCAGGCCGACGCGCCGAGACCAAAACGCGTCTGGTTGGCAAGGGCGATGGCCTCGTCGAGGTTCGCGACCCGAAAGAGGCTCGCCACAGGGCCGAAGATCTCCTCGGCGGCGGCCGGGCTGTCGGGGGGGACGTCTGCGAGGACCGTGGGGGCATAGAAGTTGCCCGGGCCGGCCAGGCGGTTTCCCCCGAGGAGGAGCCGCGCGCCTGCGGCCACGCTGCGGCGCACGATGTCGTCGACCTCGGCCGCGATTGCCGGGGTGGCCAGGGGCCCGATCTCGACCGACGGATCGAGCGGGTCACCCACCTTGAGGGCCTGCATGCGTTCCACGAAGCGCCGCTCGAACGCAACGGCGACGTCGCGATGGACGATGAAGCGCTTGGCTGCGATGCAGGACTGCCCGTTGTTGATCGTGCGAGCCCTGACGGCGGTGATGGCGGCGGCCTCGACGTCCGCGCTCGGCATGACGATGAACGGGTCGCTGCCGCCGAGCTCGAGGACCGTCTTCTTGAGCGCTGCCCCCGCCGTGCGGCCGACACTCACGCCGGCGCCCTCGCTGCCCGTGAGAGTCACGGCCGCGATACGCGGGTCCTCGATGAGCCTCGCGACCCGCTCGGAGCCAACGAGGAGCGTCTGGAACGCTCCCTCGGGAACCCCCGAACGTCGCAGGATCTCCTCGATCGCCAGGGCGCAGCGCGGGACGTTGGATGCGTGCTTCAGGAGGCCGACGTTGCCGGCCATCAGCGCCGGAGCGGCGAAGCGAAAGACCTGCCAGAACGGAAAGTTCCACGGCATCACGGCGAGGATCGGACCGAGAGGGTCGTAACGGATCGCGCTCGCGGAGGCATCGGTCGCCACGGGCTCCTCGGCGAGAAAACGTTCCGCGTTTTCGGCGTAGTAGCGGCAGGCCCACGCACACTTTTCAGCCTCGGCAATCGCGGATCCGATGGGCTTTCCCATCTCGAGCGTCATGATCCGGCCCCAGGCGGACTTCTCGGTCTCCAGGATTTCGGCAGTGCGGACCAGGCGCATGGCGCGCTCGGAAAAGGGAACCGCGCGCCAGCGCGGGAATTCTCGCGCTGCGCGTTCCAGCCGCTTCTCGAGAGCGGTTTCCGACAACGGCGAGAAGATCTCCAGCGTCGCGCCGGTCGTCGGGTTGATGGATGCGATGGCCACGTGTCGCCCTCTCGTCCTTCCGGTCAGCTCCAGCGCACGTGCATGCCGCGCCGCTCGAGCAGCTCGAAGAAAAGGTCGGCAGGCACGGCGGTCTCCGGGCAGAGCACTCCCGGAGTGCGGATCGTGCGGCTGGCCAGCAGCTGCCCTGCAATGGACAGCGGGACACCCGTGTCCACCGAGCCCGCTGCCATCTTCCAGGCCGGGTGGGGAAGCGCGATCAATTCCGCCCTCCGCTCGACGTCCTGACGGCCGAGTCGACCGTGCAGGTCCACCCGAATGGCGTCGCTATCGGCGGGTTCGCCCGCAGGTGAGGGCTGGCGTGCGGCGAGCGCCAGGAGCATGGACCGCGGAGACACCTCGCCGAGCACCTTCTCGCGCGATGCAAAGCCGAGGTCGACGAGGAAGCCCATCTTGCGCGTGAACTCGGGCTCGAAGGCGACCTTGAAGCTCGCCTGCCGCAGTCCGGGAAAAGAGCGCGGAAACATGGCAACCTCGGAGTGGAGCGTGTAGAGGGCCTCGACCTCCCCCACGGGAGGAGGGAAAGTGATCGTCTCGCGGCCGCTCATCGGCGCCACGGCCTCGACTCTTCCGTCGCGAAAGACCATCGGCGGGAGGGCGAACTCGTCGATCACGGTGTCGAGGGCATAGGGGATCGGCAGAGGCCCCGATGCGGACCGGTCGATGCATCCCACGCGGACGTGGATCGCCTCCACGTAGTCGAGGCCGCGAGCGAGCGCACCGGCCATGACGTTGGTGATTCCGGGGGTCGATCCCATGCCGAGGAGCGCCGGAACGCCGCCCCGCACGAAGTCCTCGTGAAGGCCGAACTGCTTCACGGTCCCGTGGTAGAGCCCTCCGAGATCGGCATACGGAACACGGGCAGCGAGCGCCGCCCGCATCACGGGTACGTTGAAGTAGTACGTCACGCAGTTCAAGACCGCGTCGTGGCCTTCGAGGAGGCGCGCCGTCGCCGTCTCGTCGGAAACGTCGAGGGTCGCCGGCTGTACGCGCGGGTCGTGCGCCGTCGGCGGCCGCAGATCCGCCGCGGTCACCGAAACTTCGGGGACGAACTCGAGGAGATCGCGCAGGACGACCTGTGCCATGGCGCCCGCAGCGCCGAGGATGGCGATCCTCATACGGCCCGGCCCGCTGTTCGGCCGCCGGCTCCCGAGTGGAGCATCACTCCTCGTCGGCCTTCATGATGGGAGTGGACGCGTCGACCTCCTTGAGCGTCTCTTCGAGGGCGCCGAGGACCTCCTGGATCAGCGTGTCCGGGATGTTGAGCGCCGGCTCGATCCGGACGACCTTCGAATTCGTGAGCGTACCGGCCACGAGGACGCCCCGGCGGAAGAGCCCGGAGACGACCTTGTAGCCGACCTCGGTGTTGACGAACTCGATACCGAGGAGCAAGCCCTTTCCGCCGGCCCGGCGAATCAGCCGGTCGAAGCGCAGCTTCAGCCGGATGAGCTGGGCGAGCAGGGACTTGCCCTTTCTGGCGGCCTGACCCGCCAGGTCCTCCTCGAGGGTCACGTTGATGGCCGCAATGCCTGCCGCGCACGCGAGCGGATTTCCGCCGAAGGTCGAGGAGTGGATGAAGGGATTCGTCTCGAGCACGCTCCAGATCTTGGGTGTCGAGATGAAGGCCGAAAGGGGCATCACGCCGCCGCCGATTGCCTTTCCGAGGCACATGATGTCGGGCACGACGTTCCAGTGGTCCACGCCGAACAGTTTGCCCGTCCGGCCGAGACCGGTCTGGACCTCGTCGGCAATCAGGAGCGCGCCATACTCGTCGCAGGCCTTGCGGATGCGCGGCCAGAAGTCGTCCGGTGGCACGATGGCTCCGGCTTCGCCCTGGATGGGCTCCATGATGACGCCAGCGACGCCCTTTCCCGTGGCGTCGGCCTTGTAGAGCTCCTCGATGACGGAGTCCGCGTCGCCGAACTCGACGAAGTGGATGCCGGGCAGGAGCGGAAGAAAGGGCTCGCGGTACTCCCACTTTCCGAGCAAGGACAGCGACCCGCAGCTCTTCCCGTGGAATCCGCGGATCGAGCTGATGAAGTTCGTGCGCCCCGTGTAGATGCGGGCGAGCTTGATCGCCCCTTCGACGGCGTCGGTGCCGTTGTTGATGAAAAAGGAGTACTGCAGGTCGCCCGGCGTGATCTCGCCGAGTAGCTCGGCGAGCGCGCCCCGCAGCGGGTCGAGCAGCTCCTGGGAGGACAGCGGCATGCGCTGGAGCTGATCGGCGACCGCCTTGAGGATCTTCGGGTGCCGGATGCCGGCGCTGTAGATGCCGTACCCGCCCAGGCAGTCGATGTACGTGCGGCCCGCGAGGTCCTGGAACGTCGAGCCCTCGCCCGCCCATTCGAGCGCCGGGTTGTCGCGCATCTCGATGATCGACTTGCGGTACTCGAGGTAGCCGCGGTTGTAATAGAAGGAAAAGTTATCGACGGTATCGTGCGCGATCTTGTCCTTTTGTTCCTGCGAAAGCTCCTTTGCCGAGATGATGTCGAGCCACCTTTGCGATTCCTGAATGAGCTCCTGCGTGTTCATGCGCGTCCCCTGAGATCCCGTCGTGAGTTCCTGAGTGCTCATGTGCGTCCCCGTTTCTCATGAATGATGAAGCCCCGCCTTCCGCCGGGGAGCGGCGGCTAAGAGTCTCCCGCGCAGAACCAGTGCTTAGGCCGTCGCAAGCGCATGTTCGAGCACATCGAGTCCCTCCCGGAGCTCGCCGTCGGTGATGACGAGCGGCATGAGGGTGCGTATGACGTTCCCATAGGTTCCGGCGCCCACGAGAACGAGGCCGCTCTCGTACGCCTTGCGGATGACGCGGTCGGTGCGGTCCTTGTCGGGCTCCCTGCCCGCCTTGTCCTTCACGAGTTCGAGGGCGCGCATGGCTCCGATGCCACGCGCGTCACCCACGAAGGGGAACCGTTCGACGAAGGCCCGGAAGCGTTCTCCCACGATGACGCCGATTGCGGCGGCCCGCTCCGGCAGCCGTTCCCGCTCGATGAATTCCACGGCCGCGAGCGCCGCCGCGCACGCGACCGGGTTGCCGGCATAGGTTCCGCCGAGGCCGCCCACCTGGGCGCTGTCCATGACTTCCGCCCGTCCGGTCACGGCGGAGATTGGAAGGCCTGCGCCGAGCGACTTCGCCATGGTCAGGATATCGGGCTCGAGTCCGTAGTGCTCGCTCGCGAACATCTTGCCGGTGCGCCCGAACCCGGTCTGGACCTCGTCGGCCACGAGCAGGATGCCGTTCTCCTTGCACAGGCGCGAGAGAGCGGCCACGTACTCCGGCGGCGCCACCACGAACCCACCCTCGCCGAGGACGAGTTCGATGACGACGCATGCGACGTTGTCGGCCGAGACCTGCGTCTTGAAGAACTCGTCGAGCGACCTGGCTGCCGCAGCGGCGCCGGCGTAGTGGCCGCGATATTCGTAGGGGAAAGGCAGACGGTAGACCTCGGGCGCGAAGGGGCCAAACCCCAGCTTGTAGGGTCGAACCTTGCTCGTCATGCTCATCGTGAGCAGCGTGCGTCCGTGGAAGGCGTGTTCGAAGACGACGGCCGCTTCTCGTCCGGTAGCGTGCCGGGCGATCTTGACCGCGTTCTCCAGGGCCTCGGCGCCGCTGTTGGTCAGAAGCGTCTTCTTGGGAAAGGTCCCGGGCGTCATCCGGTTCAGCTTCTCGGCGAGCGCCACGTAGCCCTCGTATGGGGCCACGCTGAAGCAGGTGTGGGTGAATTTCGCGAGCTGTGCCGCAGCAGCCTCCAGCACCTCGGGGTTCGCATGTCCGGCGTTCAGGGTTCCGATGCCGCCGGCGAAGTCGATCAGGACATTGCCGTCCACGTCGGTCAGCAGGGCGCCGCGGGCGCTCTCGGCGTACAGGGGGGTGGAGTGCCCGACCCCCTTCGGCACGGCCTGATTTCTCCGCGCCGCCAGCTCGAGGGAGCGCGGCCCGGGGAGAGCGGTCTTCAAGCGAATCGAACTGGGCATGATGAAGCACCCGAGCAGGTTTGAACGAGGAAATGCCAGCCTACCACGGGGGCATGAAGGGCCGCCAGAGGGGGTCTGCAACGGCTCGGAAGTCACTGCGGCACTGAGTTTTGCGGTGATAGCATCGCGCCGATTTCGCGGAAGGGAGACAGCAGCAATGGCCCAGAACTTGAAGGCCGCGCGCGAGGAATCCGCGCACGTCCTGGAGCTCATCGGCAAGAAGGCTCTGACCCCCCCGGAGCAGAAACGGGTCATCGAGGAGTCGGTCCGCTACTGGACCGACTACGTGAACCCGGCCTTTCTCGAGTACCGCAAGTCCGTCAGCACGGATTACACGGCCGTCGAGTGGTCCGACGAGGGGGCGGTCTTTCGCGACGTCCAGGGTAAGGAGTTTCTCGACATGCTCGGGGGCTTTGGCATCTACGTCACCGGGCACCGGCATCCCAAGGTCCTGAAAGCCGTCCGGGAGCAGCTGGACAAGCAGGCCATCCACTCCCAGGAGCTGATCGACCCGCTGCGGACGTACCTCGCGCGCCTGGTGGCGATGATCACGCCGGGGGATCTCCAGTACTCGTTCTTCACGAACTCGGGTACGGAATCGATCGAGGCCTGCCTCAAGATGGCGATCCTGACGACCGGACGGCACCATTTCGTCGGGACGATCGGCGCCTTTCACGGCAAGTCGCTCGGATCGCTCGGAGGCACCTCCAAGGCGGTATTCCGCGAGCCCTTCCTGCCGCTCAAGCGCTGGACTCACGTCCCCTTCGGCGACGCCGACGCGCTCCGGATGATCGTCGCGAGCGGCGACTTCTCCGGGGACAAAGTCGCCGCGGTCGTCATCGAGCCGATCCAGGGAGAGGGCGGGATCAACGTGGCGCCCCCGGGATACCTCGCCGCGGCGCGCGAGATCTGCGACAGGTACGGCGCCGTGCTCGTCTTCGACGAGGTCCAGAGCGGCATGGGGCGCAGCGGGAAGATGTTCTGCTGCGAGCACGACGGCGTGGTGCCGGATCTGATGGCGCTCGGCAAGGGTTTCGGCGGCGGCGTGATGCCGATCGGGGTCTGCGTCGGGACGCCGAAGACCTGGGAGAGATACATCGACAACCCGTTCCTCCACACGACCACCTTCGGCGGCAACCCGGTGTGCTGCGCCGCCGCGATCGCCACGATCCACGTCCTGCTCGAGGAGGATCTGCCGAAGCAAGCGGGAGAGAAGGGCGCCTACATGCTCCCGCGGATGAATGCTCTGGCGGGAAAGTATCCGAAGGTCATGCAGGGCGCGCGGGGCCGGGGACTCATGCTCGGCATGGAGTTCGTCAACCACGACCTCGGGTACGCGGTCGCCAAGGCGCTCTTCGGCCGCGGCATCCTGATTTCCGGCACGTACATCAATGCGCAGGTCCTGCGGGTCGAGCCTCCGCTCGTCATCAGTTACCCGGAGATCGATCGCTTCCTCGCCGCACTCGAGGCGTCGATCCAGGACGTATACAGGGAGCACCGGCTGTAAGCGTCCTTCCGTCACCCCGAGCGGAGCGAGGGATCCCTTTTGAGCGAACCCAGTCACACCCCGGCGCAGGAAGGGATCCCTCGGACCTCCGGCCCTCGGGATGACGGGAACTTCCCGCCCGTCGAGCGGTCCTGCTACTGGATGGCGACCCGGATGCCGCATCCGGCCGATGCGCTCTCAGGCACGGCGGACGCGGATTTCGCGATCATCGGCGCCGGCTTCACGGGGCTCTGGACTGCGATCTTCCTGAAAGAGCTCGAACCGTCGGCGTCGGTCGTCGTGCTCGAGAAAGCGGTCGCGGGCTATGGCGCGAGCGGCCGCAATGCGGGCATCGTCGGCGAGACGGTGGACCACTCCCACGATCTCGCCATCGCGCACTTCGGGCTCGACGAGGCGAAGGAGCTCGCCCGGATCGGCCGCGACAATCTGGACGAGATGGAGCGGTTCCTTCGGGAGAGGGGGATCGAGGCGGGATGGGAGCGGCCCGGCCAGCTCCTCGTGGCGCTGACGCCGGCTCATCGCGATGCGCTCGAGGTTTCACTCGTGGCGGCGGAGCGCGTCGGAGCGACAGGCTGGCGCATGCTGTCCGGGGCGCAGACCCGGGCAGAAATCCTGAGCCCTTTGTATCGAGGCGGGCTGCTTGCGCCGCGAAGCGCCCTCGTCGATCCGGTGGGCCTCATCGAGGGGCTGCGCGAGCAGGCCATCCGCCTGGGTGTGCGGCTGCACGAGAGAACCGCGGTCTGCGGCTTCGCGTTCTCGCGGGACGGAGTCGCCGTCGAGGCCGCGTCCGGGACCGTGCGGGCGCGTCGCGTGGTCCTCGCGACCAACGCGTACTCCCATCACCTCTTCCCCGGCCTGACGCGGCGATTCCTCCCCCTGTACGACTACATCCTGGTCAGCGAGCCGCTCACCAGTGCCGAGCATGACGCGATCGGCTGGAGGGGGAGACAGGGGGTGGTGGATGCGCGCACGTTCTTCAACTACTCCAGGCTCACCGCCGACGGGCGAATCCTCTGGGGGACGAGCGAAGCGGCCTACTATCGTGGTAACCGCGTCGATTCGTCCTGCGACAATTCGCCGGTGCACTATGCGGCGCTCCGGGAGAGCTTTCGGCGGCACTTTCCGCAGCTATCGAGCCTGAAGTTCGCGTACGCATGGGGCGGGCCCATCGCCTCGACGACGCGCCTGACGCCCTTCTTCGGAACGATCCGGGGGTGTTTGTCCTATGGCCTGGGCTACACGGGTCACGGAGTGGGATCGACTCGCGTGGCGGGGAAGATCCTGGCTCACCTCGCCCTCGACCGCCCGAGCCCGCTGCTCGAGCTCTCGATGGTGCGGAGGAAACCGTTTCCCTACCCTCCCGAGCCCTTTCGGCGCCTTGCCGTTTCGGTCGTGACGCGCTCCCTGCGGCGGGTAGACCGGGGCGGGCGGCCGGGACTGTTTCTCAAGATGCTCGACCGGATGGGAATCAGTTTCTCGAGCTGACCCGGGCGCCGGACCTACCGAACCGGCACCACGACGATCTCCGCGGCAGGCGGGGCCCCGTTCGTAACGACCGGGATCCGCACGTCCGTCACGAACTGCAGCTGCCCGCGATCCGCGATGCGGGCGGAGATCGCGCAGGCGTGGCCCGGCACCAGCGCGGCAGGGTCGTAGTCGAGAACGAATGCAATCGGAACCTGGCCCGGCTTGCGGATGACGCGCTTGGCCAGAAGCGGAGCCTCGACATCCTGGCGCGAGACGTCGCGCAGCTCGACCTGGACGATCGCTTCCGGCGTGAGGGCGATGCGCTGCCGGTAGGTCACCGTCCCCGTCACGGTGGCGAAGTCGCGGCGCTCCCAGGCTCCGGCCAGATAGTCCGTTCCCGTCAGAACGAGCTGGCTCGGAGAGAGCTCGGTCACGACGAACCGGCTCTCGACGGGCTCCGGATACCGCTCCGTGTTCGTCGAGAGAACGAGCGTGGCGCCGTCGAGCCGCCAGGCTACGCCGTCCATGCTGGAGATGCCGAGCAAGCCGAGCCGGCCGTCCGGTGCGAGCTCGATGCCCTCACTCCAGGAGACGCCGGCCGTGATCGTCCGGCCCCAGCCGCCCGCGATCTGCCGCGCCGAAACTCCGGGCGGGGGAACCGGCGAAGGTGCCGGGCGCGGCGTTGGCGCCGGAGTCGGGCTCGGCGGCGGGCCGCCCGCCGTCGGCTTTCTTCCCGCGGTGCAGGCCGTGAGGGAGAGCGCGAGGCAGCAGAGGGCGAAACCGGCGCGGCGCAAGCTACCTCTTTGCGAGGGAGTCCCGAATCTCTCTCAGGTAGGACTCCGAGGGAGACGGCGGCGCCGGAGCGGCGGCGAGCTTCGAGGCGAATCGGTTGAAGGGCATGATGATCAGGAAATAGAGGCCGGCCGCCTTGATGAGGAAGGCAAGGACCGCGTTGATGAAGTTGCCGATCGCGATCGGTCCGAGCTTCAAGGAGGAGAAATCCGGCGTGCCGCCAGCCATGCCGATGATCGGCGTGATCAGGTCCTTGACGAGCGAATCCACGATCGCCCCGAAGGCTGCACCGATGATGACGCCGACCGCAAGATCGAGCACGTTGCCGCGGGCGATGAAGTCCCGAAATCCCTTGAGCATGTTTCCTCCCTTGGAGCCGTCAGCTCCGTTGCTTTTCATCTCGAACTCGCCGCCGACGGGTTCGAGCCAGCGGACGCAGCCGAGGCCACGAGCGGCGAGTCCCAATACCCATGCGAGGCTAGTTCGGTTTCTTCGGTTGTGGCGGCGGCTTCTGTGGCGCCGGCTTCTGTGGGGCCGGGCGCGGGGCCGGCGCCGTCCGCTGCTGCGGTTGCGGGTTTGCGCGCATGTTGCCCATGTCCCGGCCCTTTTGGTCCCGGGAGAGCTGGTTGATCGTGCCCGGGTCCACTGTCGGGCGGCTCGGCGCTGGCCGGGTCTGCGGGGCCGGGCGCCCCTGGGGCTGGGCGGGACGAGTCTCGGGCATCGGAGCGGGTCGGGCGCCCTGTGCCGGCCGCGACTCGGGCTGCGGTGCCGGTCGCTGGTCCGGTTTGCCCGGCCGCGCCGGAGCGTCCACGGGTTTCCACTTGCCGTTCTCGTTCGTTTCCCATCCGCCGCTCGGCCTGGGGCGATAGACGTTCCCGTCCTTGCCGGCATACACGTTATCCGGGCGCGAGGGCGCCGGCCGGGTCGCGGGATTCGTCGTCCCGGGTGCCGGCTGCCTGGATGGGCCCGTGCCGGGCGCGGGCCGCGTCGAAGGTCCTGTGGTCGTTGGCCGCCCCGTGCCGGTTGCCGGCCGGGTCGACGGTGCGGGTCGGACCGCGGACACCGGAGCCGGCCGCGGAGCGGGGCGCACGCCGGGGCGCGCGATGCCGGGCCGGTTGTAGACGTTGATGTTGGAGATGCTCACGCCCGGCCGCCCGCCATACGGCGTGGGCCGGCCCGGCCCGGGGGTGCGCCCGTACCATCCCGTTCCCGGCCGCGGGTGGTAGCCGTAGTAGGGGCCCCAGTAGGGGCGGTAGATCGGACGGTAGCCGCCCCAGCCGAATCCGACGTTCCAGCCGTACCAGGGATTCCAGCTGATGCCAACGCCGAAGCCCCACGTCATCGGAGCGCCGTACCAGTAGGTTCCGATCCAGGGCCGGTAGTACCAGCCGGTGCCGTAGACGACGGTCCCCCAGGGCGAATAGCAGGTGCCGAGATAGCCCGGCGTGTAACCGACCCAGACATAGGTCGGGCTGTACCGATAGATGCGGACGTAGGTGACATAGTGAATCGGCGAGGCCGTGGGTATCGCGTAGATCGCGGATGGAACCGACGTCGCGACGAGCCAGGGCCCGTAGGGAGAGCCACCCGTGAACCACACCCCCGTTTGAACGGCGTAGTAGGTGGTCGGGTCGACCTGGATGACCGGAACCGGAGTGTTCGCCGCGTATTGAAGCGGTGTGTCCGGGACCGGCTCGAACTTCGGCTCGCCGTCGTACCGGGCTTCGAACTTCGCCTCCTCGCGATTGACCTCCGCGGTCTGCGGAATGCTGTTGGCGATGACGGCCTCCTGCGCGGCCGGTGTGCCCGGTACGGTGGCGAGAACGCTCGACTTCGGGTTGTTTTCGGGAATTCTGGCGAAGTCCTTCGGGAGCGCTTCGCCATCCACGAACTGCCACGGGCCGTCGAGCGACTTTCCCCGAAACCAGCGGCCGGTCAGGGGAACGTAGTAACTCTGGTCGTTCAGATCGAGGAGGATGTCTCCCGTGGTGTTGGTGACGTAGAGGAGCTGCGTTCCCGCGATCGGCTTCATGTCGGGAGCGCCCTCGGTCACGATGAGCTCCGCGGGAACCGTGCTGACGATGACGTCGGGGATCTTGCCCGCCGCGAGCAGCCGCAGGACTTCGTCGCCGGGCTCCTCGAGGAGCTCGGTCTGGGACTGATTCTCGTCTTTGGCGATCGCGTCACGGGTGGCCCGGGCACTGGAGGGAACGCTCGTGGCGAGGCGCCAGGGGCCCGTGGCGGTGGGCGCCGTGAGCCAGCGGTCGGCCAGTGGCATGAAAGAGGACTCTCCGTCGAGCAGGATCAGGCTGCGGGTGTTGAGAATGCGCTGAAGCCCCGACCCCTCGACGGGCCGAAGGACGGGGTCTCCGTCGATCATGACGAGAATCGCCGGAGAAGTGCGGTAGTAGATCCTCGGCGGGTCGTTCTTGAGAGGCACGGCGTTGCCCTTCTTGTCCGCCTGTGCGACGGCGAGGTTCGCCTCGATGCGCGCGAGGGAGATCGTGCGCCCCGCCTCGACGTTGCGCCGGAACACGTCCAGGTACTGCGGGGTCTTGTCGCCCGCTGTCGGGAAGTTCGCCTTCGTGACCTGGATGTCGTCGAGCTGAACGAGTTGGGTCTCCTTGTCGATAAAAGCGTTGGCCGTGATCCAGATGACGCCGTAGGCCGTTTGCGTCTTCTCTCCGACGGGGGTCTCGACCTGGACGGCGGCGCGCGCTTCCAGAACCGTGCCGTCGAACCTGTCGATTTGCGGTGTGTAGACCGTGAAGGTGACGCCGCCGTCCCGGATGACACGCGGCCACTCGAGATCGCCCTGGTATTCGCCGGTGTCGGCAGGGGGAGCCTGCGCGAAGGCGATCCACGCCCCCAGGGCGGCCGCCAGAATTACGGTGGAAAGGGCGAGGCGAAGAAACCCGCGCATGGAAGCCTCCTCGACTTGAGAAGCCCTCGTATTCGTATCACAGGCCGCCGTGAGCCCGTGGCCGACGGACGGGGCCTGATTCTTTTGTATCTTGTCGAGGCGCCGCTCTGAGGCGAGGCTGTTTTCAGTGACCGCGCAATTTCCCGGGCCGCCATCGCAGGAGGATCGCCTTTCCGAGCTCGAGAGAAGAGTCGGGAGGATCGAGGAAGCCCTGCGCGAAGGGCCGAAGGGCCCGGCCGGGACCGTTGCGGGGCACGCGCCACAGGACGCCGTCTCCCCCGAGCTCGAGAGCCCGGTGGAGCCGGCGTCGGCTCGATCGGGGGCCTCCACGCTCGCGCTCGAGGTTCTCGCCCGGACGGGCTGGACCGTCCTCACGCTCGCCGGCGCTTTTCTCGTGCGGGCCATGACGGACCGGGGAGCGATGGCGACCGCTCCCGGCGTCGCTCTCGGCCTGGCCTACGCGCTGGGGATAATCGTCGTCGCGGACCGCGCCGCAGCCCGCGGCAACCGATTGACTGCCGCTTTTCTGGGTTCGACGGGGGTCTTCATCGCGGACGCGATCGTGGCCGAGACCACGACGCGCTTCGCGATCTTCTCGGTCGGCGCGGGCCTTGCCATTCTCGCGCTCGCAACCGGGTTCGGGCTTGCGCTCGCCCGGCGCGACGATCTCCCCGCGATCGCCTGGACGACCACGCTCGCGGCGTGCGCAACGGGGGTGTACCTCGCGGTCAACACGGGACAGCCGGCACCGGCCGGTCTTCTGCTCCTCGGGCTCTCGGCAGCCGCGTCATGGCGCCCGGACCGCTGGACCTGGCAGCTTCTTCCGTGGCCTCCGACTCTCTGCGCCGTGGGCCTCTCGCTGTGGGCGACCGCGAGCGCATTGGGGCCGGCGCCGACGGAGGCAACCGGTTCTCTTCTCCCGATTGCCCTCGCGCTCGGGCTCGTGATCCTCTGGCCGGGCAGCATCCTGTTGCGCACTCTCCTCGGACATCCTCAGGTCTCGGGCGTCGCGATCGCGCAGGCCATTCTGGCGCTCGCGGTCGGCCTCCGCGGTGCCCTGGGTCTGATACGGGCGGCCGGAGGCAATACGGCGCTTCTGGCCGCAGCGGCACTCGCATGCGGTGCCGGCAGCTATGCGCTCGCCTTTCGTCGCGAGCGCGAGCCGGGAACGCGGGTAGGCCGGCTCTACTGGGCCTGGTTCGGGCTCGCGCTCGTCGTCATCGGGAGCGACGGTCTTCTGCGGGCGCCGGCACCAGCGCTGTTGTGGGCTCTGCTCGGGCTCGTCGTGGCAGCCGCCAGCCTACGCTTCGAGCCTGTGATCCTTCAGCCGCAGGCAGCCGTCTTCGCGACAGCGGCCATGTTGGCCTCGGGCATGCTGAGGACGTCCCTCTTCGCCTTTGGCGCTCCCGAGAACGCCCTGGCCCCCGTCGACGCTCCGGCCCTCCTGACGCTCGCAGCGGCTGCCGGGGTCGCCGGCCTGCTGATCTGGCAGCCGCCGGCAGCGGGCCCTCTTCCCGCCTTCACCGCGGCTCTCTTCTCCGCGATCGGGCTCGGCGCGGTGGCCGTACTCGGCCTTCGCCGTCCGGCAGCCGCTCTCCTCGCCGCGCCCCTTCCGGCTCTGCGCACCGTCGTGGTGAGCGTCTCCGCCTACGCGCTCGCCCGCCTGTGGCGCGTGACGTCGCGCAGAGAGCTCCGAACGCTTGCTTATCTCGCACTCGTCATCGGCGGGGTCAAGCTTCTCATCGAGGATCTTCCGTCCGGCACTCCGATGACCCTCTTCGTCGCATTCGTTTTCTACGGCGGCGCGCTCTTGCTCATTCCGCGGCTCATGAGCAGGGGAGGGTCTGTGCCCGCGTCAAGGCGTTCTAAGGGGTAGCGCCTACGCCATCCGTCGATGGCTCGTGGCGGCCCGGTGTCAACGCGAAGCGCCGGCGCAAGAAGCGGTTCGCCGGAGCTTCCACACCCTTGTAAAGCAGGATCGCGAGCAGGTTGACGCAGAGGAAGAGCCCTCCGATATGGTGGGTCAACCGGGTGGCCGCAGCTGTCGCACCGGGCCCCAGCAAGCTTGCAGCGAGGACCAGAAGTCCAAGCAGGTAGTCGCGCAGTGCCCCGAGGTGGATGAGGTAGAAGGCGTAGGAGCTCCGACCGAGCAGGCTGGCGGTCTTTCCGGAGAGCGCGCGCTGGAGCCACGAGCGCTCGTGGATGAGTCCCCAGTAGAACGCGGCGATGAAGAGCGGCAGAACGAGGTTGTTCAGGACGATCCCGGCGGGGTGATACAGGCCGTAGGTATACGCGCCCGGTGCCGAGGCATGGATGGCGGCCAGAGTCATGACGATGGCCCCGATGCCGGCCGCACCTGCCAGTGTGAAGAGGGGGAATGGGCGTGAAGCGCGACGACGCGTACCGGCGGCCATGACGCGACGCGCGAGCGCCATGCCGACATAGAACTCGAAGAAACGCCCGGGGAAGGTGTAAAGCAGGAGATCCCGCGGCGGGCCGAGCGTTCCGTCCGCTGCCGGGAGGCTCGCAACGGGATAGAGGCTCGCGAGAACGACCGCCGCGATGCCGAGGGGAAGGGCCGGGTGCCGGCGCCACGCGAGAAACACGAGCGGGGCGCAGAGGTAGAAGCACTCCTCGACCCTCAGCGACCAGGCCTGCGGGATTCCAGAGTGAAAGCAGGAGAAGACCGTCAGATTCCAGAACCAGACGCGCGGAGAGCGCTCGCCCCAGAGAAGCATCGTCGGAACGACGAGGGCAAAGTAGAGGGGATAGATCCGCGCGAACCGGTTGACGAAATAGTTTCGGAGGTACGAGCCGGGGGCCTGGGCCTGCCGTTCGTATCGCCAGGTTATGACGAACCCGCTCAGGACGAAGAACAGAGTGACCCCGATGTGCAGCTCCCACCAGAGAATCAGCGGCCCGGCTTCCAGCCACCGGGTGGGGTGGTGGTGAAAAAAAACGAGAAAGGCCGCCAGGGCCCGCACTCCCGTTAACGCGGGAATCTGGCTTCCGGCCTCGACCGGCTGCGGGATCGCGGAACGCCCCGTCAGGGCGCTACTCGACCGTCGGGCGCGGAGTGTTGCGCGCCCGACGTCGGCCTCTCGCCGAAAACAGCGCCTCTGGCCACCGTTGTGTCGCCATTGCGAAGACCTCGAATCCTATTCTCAACGCAAGGGGGCGCCGAGCGGACGGTCAGAATCGACCGCCTTGCGGCAATCTCCGATTTGGAGATAATGCGGCGTCCCTAAATAACAGAGTCATGAATTGTTTCAGGATTGGGGGCGCGGCCACGCCGCGCGAAGCGCGGTTCCGACGGGCGATGCTGCTCGCAGCCGCTCTCGGCGCGGTCACCTTCGGCGCGAAAGCCGAGGAGTTCCGCCTTTTCCCGGCGTCCCCGCCCCGCCCGCACTACCATGCCGACGTCCGTTTCGAGGGCGAGCCGGGGCTCGGCCTCCTCGACCTCGAGCATTCGTATCCCTGGATTGGGGGGGGCAGCGAGGACGACTCGGACGCGGAGACTGCGGCGCCGTCCGACACCGTGGGTTCGCAGGAACCCGCCCCTCCCGCCTCGCCACCGCCCCCGAAGAAGCTCTTCACCACGGGTACGACCCTCTGGACAGTCGGCGCGCTGCTCGGCGGTATGCTCCAGGGGATCGGCGCTCCGCTTCAATACGGCACACAGCCCTGGCACTTCACCGACGAAAAATGGTTCCAGTACGACACCTATGCCGGCGGCGCGGACAAGGCGTCGCACTTCACTGTCTCGAGCGGGGTCTCGCGCCTGCTCTTCGAGGTGTACCAGACGCAGGGGCATACGATGGACCAGTCCTTCACCCTGGCCCTCGCCACGACGGTCCTGGCGGGAATGTTCGTCGAGACGGGCGACGCGGTCACGGTATACGGATGGTCGTGGCAGGACCTGACGGTCGACATCCTGGGTGCGACGGCCGGGCTGCTGATTCAGCGCAACTGCCTGCAGGATCTGGTCGGGCTGCGGCTCGGCGACGCGTACACGGATATTCCCGCCGCAGCCATCGGCTCGAGCCAGCCGTCGCTCGGCCGGAGCTACTCGGACGAGATCTACGTCGCGGATCTCAAGCTCGGTGGGCTCATCACGCGTCTCCACGGGAAGCCCGGCATCGCCAGGTATTTCCTGACGTCGTTTGCCTTTTTCACCAAGGGCTTCGGCTACGATCCGCCGTTGCCGACGCGCTACCAGGAAGTGGGTGTCGAGCTCGGGCTCAATTTTGCGGAAATCGCCAGAGCCCTGGGGGTGCCGGAAACGACCTGGTGGGGCAAGGGCATCATGGCCTTCTTCAATTTCTTTCGGATTCCCTACACGCAGGCCGGCATCTACTACAACTTCAAGAATCACAAGTGGTATGGCCCGGGCGCCCCGTACCACTACTACCAATACTGACCCCGGTGCGGGATAGCGCCTACGGAAGGGACGGGGAGCTCGATTGCCCGGCCGGTGACAGGGGCGGCTCTGCGCCCGGAAGCCTGCGGGTGCCGAGCGCGGCGACGACCGCGGCCACGAAGAACCCCGGCGTTCCCAGGCATGCCGCTGCCAGAAACCAGTAGGCCTTGCCGAAGACGGCGAGGACCATCACGACGTAGATGAAATCGCGACCGGACACGGCGTCCAGGACCAGCGCCATGCGTGACCGGCGCGACGGCGAGGCGGCCGTCAGGCGGGTTTTCCAGCCAGCCCTTGGCCGCATCGCATAGAGGTAGACGAAGCCGGCCGAAAGAATCGTTCCGGCAACGGCCACGGCCCCGAGGACGAGCGGCCACGATTCTCCGCACGCGGAGCTCCAGGCGAGCGCAAACGCGGAGAAGACGGAAACGTGCACGACGTTGTCTCCCCAGAAGTCGAGGATGCCGCCCAGGCGGGACTCCTGGAACTTGAGCCGTGCGAGCTCGCCGTCGCAGCCGTCGAGGATCGAGTGGAGAAGGAAGAGCGTTCCGCCCGCGATCTGGCGGGACAGCGCCGGAGAGGCGAAGGACCACGCCGCCGCCAGTCCGAGTGCGACGCACACGATCGTCATGACGTTGGGGGTCACGCGGGTCCTGGCGAGCCGCCGGGTCACCGCAAGCGAGATCTTCCGGCTGATGAGCCGCGTGAGGACTCCGTCCTCCTTCTTCACGACGCTCTTCAGGAGAAGACTCTCCGCTCCCGCGAGGTCCGGGGGAAGCGGCATGGGGGCGGGCAGAGAGGCGACCGAAGCCGCAGGCAGTAGCAGAGCCCACTCGGAAATCACGGCGGAAAGGTGCGGCTGGAGCGCCAGGGCGCGCGCGAGCGGGGCCGGCTCGGAAGTCTCGACGATCGCCCCGGGACCCAGGCGATGGAGGCGGCCCGGCTCGGCGGGCTCCTCGAGAAGGCCGCGAAGCCATTGCGGAGTCGCAACGACCCGATCCGGCAGCAGGACGATCCGGCCGGGCGCCAACTCCGACCCGGTGGGGTTGCGCGGAAAGGGCCGTGCAGCCGTCCCCTCGAGAGCCCGGTTCACCGCTCCGGCATCTTCGCCGAGGACGTACACACGATCGAACCCCGCGCGCACTGCCGCGAGCGCCGTGCGCCGGACGACGGGCAACCCGAGAACGATCGTTTCCGCCGATGGGGATCCGGGGGCCGCGGGCCCGGTGGCGAGAATCAGCGTCCCGGCTTGCGTCATACCGCCACGCTCGCGAGTCGGCGCAGTCGCGAGGAGAGGTGTGCAGCAATGGCATCGGCCGCCTGCTCGCGAAACAGGGCGAAGCTTGGCCACGCGTTCATGTCGATCACGAACATCCGGCCCTCGCGTGTGACGATGGCGTCGCCTCCCCAGACATCGAGGCCGAGCGCGGCCGCGGCACGGGAGGCGATGTCGCGGAGGGCACGGGCGTCGAAGGCGTGGCCGGTAACGGGGCGTTCCCGGGGGTAGAACCACGTGAACCAGGTCGCGGAAGGCGTCTCGTCGTGGGCCGCCGCCGCGGCGTCGGCGACGCCGTAGAATTTCAGAAGGTCGCCCTCCACGTGGCCCTGGACGACCGCGCGAGGCAGGCCCCGGCTGCGCAGCCGATCGAGTGCACTCCGGACCGAAGCCGGGTCCGTGGCGAAGACGACGTCGCCCTCGCGCGTCTTGTGCTCGCTCGCCTGCTTGATCCAGCACGCCGAGAAGAGCCTGTCCTCCTCGCCGCCCCTTCGAAGGGGGCTCCCGCAGTCCAGCACGAGGCTCTCCGGCACCGGGATTGCCAGCTTCTCGAGCAACGGAATCGTTCGTTCGCGATGGGTATTGACGACCGAGCGGGGACTGTTCACGACGCAGACTCCGCGGCGCTCCCAGTCGCGCAGCCGCTCGAGCGCCGCCATGCCCTCGCACATCGAGAAGGCGAGCGAAGGCAGACTTTCTTCGAGGCCATCGAGCGACTCCGGCCTGCGATAGTCGACGAACCCGGAACCTGCGGCCTCGAGTCTGAGGCCCGCCGCCTCCAGGATCCCGGCGTCATCGGCCTCGCGGCCCGGAGAGTGCTCGACTTCCCGAAAAATGCCCAGACAGTTAGGAAGTTCCGGGGTTCTACGCTTCATATTCCGAGCCCCGAAAGCTCCGCCAGGCGCGCGATCACGGGATCCCCCGGGCAGCAGGGCCCGTCGTCTGCGCCGCCACCCTCCGAGCGGAGCCAGATGTGCCGCATCCCCATCGCCCGTGCCCCGACCATGTCCCGCCGCAGGGAGTCGCCCACGAAGATCGCCTCTGCCGGCAACGCCCCGAGGGCGTCGAGCGCCGCCTGAAAGATCCTGGGGTCGGGCTTCTTGAAGCCCACGAGACTCGAATCGACGGAAACGCCGATCGAGGAAGTCAATCCCGCTTCGGCGCAGACGGCCTCGAGGTTTCCGTAGAAGTTGGACACGATTCCGAGGCGGTGGCGAGCGGCCAGACGAGAGAGCAGGGCCGCGCTCTGGCCGAGCTGCCGCAAGGACTCGTCGCTGAAACGATCTCCAACTCTCCGAAGGAGGGCTCTATCGCGCCCGAGCCGGGCGGCAAGCCCGTCGGCGACACGGTCGACGGTCTCGCGAAATCCGCTGACCGCCGGGATCTTCCCTTCGAGGGCGTCCGTCGCTGCGTAGAACGCGGGGTCGAACTCATGCTGGGGCACGTCGAGGCCCTCCTCGCGGGCCAACCGGAAGAACCGTTCTTTCCAGGGCACACCCTCGGCGTCGAGCGTGCCGCCGAAGTCGAAGAGCAGAACCCGGGCGGAAGGCCCGGCGAGATGGGTCATCGCGCCCGCTCGGATCTGACGAGCTTTGGACTGTTGACGCCCGCCGCCCGCGTCGCAATCCGGGCTGGCCGGCGCGCGAGAAACGCGAGTCCGGGAAGAACCCAGAGCAGCTCTCGCGCACGGCGGACGAGACCGTAGGCCACACCCGTGGAAGCGGGCAGTCCCAGCAGAACGAAGACGCCCGTGCGGATGCCCTCGGCCGTTCCGGCGCGGCCCGGAACGAATAGGAACATGTTGTTGAGCAGCATGGCGAGGGACTCGGCGGCACACGCGGTCTCCCACCCCCGACCCGGGGCGAGAAGGCGCAGCACGATGTACGTCTCGAGGAGCCCTCCGCACCAGCCGACCAGGCACCAGAAGGCCGCCGCGAAGAAGTGCGAGCGCCGATGGACATAGAAGCGCCGGATCAGCTCGTCGAGGGCCTGAGCCCCTTCCCTGTGGCGCTCGAGCCGCGCCGCCAGCGGCTTGAAGCGGCACAGTGCCGAGAGGATGGGCGAGAAGGATCCCTTCTGAAGCGCCCACGTCATCAGGACGAGGAGCCCGCATAGCACCACCACGCTCGCCAGGGCCGCCCAACGCACCCCCTCGGGGAGGTCGAAGAAAACGACCGCGACGGCCAGACCCGTAGCGACGAAGAAGGCCTGCGAAAGAAGGTGCGCATGTTTGAAGATCGTCACCGAGGCAATCGCGCGGGCGGTCTCCATTCGGTCGCGCAGCATGCTGGCGCGCACGGGCTCTCCAGCAACGCTTCCGGGGGAGAGGTAGTTGAGCGAGTTGCCGGCCAGATAGATACGCAGCAGGTTCGGCAGGCTGGAGAGTGGGGGATGGGGTTCCATCACGGACCGCCATCCCAGGACGAAGGCGATCTCGGCCAGCAGGTAGAGGGCCGTCAGGCCAAAAAACGTCCAGCCTATCGAGGCGAGGTTGGCTTGCACCGCCGGCCAGCCCGTCTTCCACACGAGGAGCACGGCCAGGCTGATGCCGGCCAGAAGGAGGACCGCTCGGAAGACATTCCTGGCGCGACCTTCGCGCTCGGCTTTGGAAGGCATCACAAACTATCCGCAGTTTATCAGCGGTTTATGTTCGGACTCTCCGAAGCCGCGCCCACGGCTTCCTTCGACAAACCCTCGGGGATCGAGTTGGGCGGACGAGGGCGGAGCGCAAGCCGCCGCCGCCCTCCGAGCGCGGGGCACGGCGGACCAGCCTGGCCCCGCTATCAAGTCGTCCGGAAGAGGTTCCCGTGGGCTCGTTCGCGCGGGCTCCGGCACACCCGGTGCAACAGTGCGGCGGGCGGTCTGCGAGCGAACCATCGGTTGGCTGCTTCACGTCGTCGGGTGCTCGATCGAAGGCGCGCAGGGGATAGGCGGGAGGCTATAGAAACGGGTCGGTATGTTTTTGGTCGGGATGCCGGGATTCGAACCCGGGACCCCCTGAACCCCATTCAGGTACGCTACCAGACTGCGCCACATCCCGACCGGGAAGCGCATTTGAACAGGGTCCGGGGGCACTGTCAAACGCCGCGCTAGAATCCGGGCGATGCGCGTTCGCCTCGTCTCCGCCTCCCATTTTGCGGCGGCCCACCGGCTCCATCGGGAGGACTGGGATGAGGAAAAGAACCGGCGCGTCTTCGACAAGTGCAACCACGTAAACGGTCACGGCCACACGTACGGTCTCGAGGTGACCGTCGAGGGCGAGATCGACCCGGAGACCGGGTACGTGATGGATTTCGGCAGGCTGAAGCGCCTCGTCGAGGAGTGGGTCATCCGGCGGCTCGATCGGAAGCACTTGAACTTCGACGTGGACTTCCTCTCCGGAGTCAATCCGACCGCGGAGAACATCGCCGTCGGCATCTGGCGCGAGCTTGCGCCGCGAGTGACGCCGGCGAGGCTCGTGCGGGTCGCGCTGCACGAGACGGAACGAAACAGCGTCGTTTACGAAGGAGGAACAGGATGAGCTCCCCATCGCCATCGCGCCGCCTGACCCGCTCGTCGCGGCACAAGATGATCGCCGGTGTCTGCGGTGGAATCGCCGAGTACTTCGAGCTCGACCCGACGGTCGTTCGCGTCGCGTACGTGCTGATCTCGATCATCTCCGTGGCGTTTCCCGGGATCCTCGCCTACATCATTCTCATGTTCGTCATGCCTCCTCCTCCCCAGGCTGCGGCATGACCCGTCCCCGGATCCTCGTCACTAACGACGACGGGATCTTCTCGGAGGGTATCGAGCGCCTGGCCGCGTCCCTCTCGGAGGTGGGCGACGTCTTCACGGTCGCCCCCGACCAGGAACGCAGCGCGGCGGGGCACTCGCTGACGCTCCATCACCCGCTCCGGGCCAAGCTCGTCGGGCCGCAGCGCTGGTCGGTCGACGGTACGCCGACCGACTGCGTGAACTGGGGCGTGCTGCATCTGCTGCGCGACGAACGGCCGAAGCTTCTCGTGTCCGGCATCAACCTGGGCTTGAACCTCGGCGACGACGTGACGTACTCGGGCACCGTTTCCGCCGCCTTCGAGGGGACGCTGATCGGCATCTCCTCGGTCGCGATCTCTCAGGAGATCGAGACGGGCTTCACGTTTGACGCCGCGGCCGAGTTCGCCGCGCGGCTGGCGCGTCATCTGCTGGAGCAGCCCCTTCCCGCCGGCACGCTCGTCAACGTGAACGTTCCGGCGGGTGCGCCCCGGGGGTTGCGTGTGGTCCGCCAGGGACGCCGCCGCTATGGCGAGGCCGTGATCGAAAAAGAGGATCCGCGGGGGCGTCCGTACTACTGGATCGGCGCGACGCCGCCGATGGGGGAGCTCGAGCAGGGGACGGACCTGTCGGCGGTCGAGGACAAGTTCATTTCGATGACCCCGCTGCACCTCGATCTGACGGACTATCGGTCTCTCGAGTTGCTCGAGGAGGTCGCGGACCGCCTGGGGGAGGTGAGGCCTCAGCCGATCCGAACCGGGCGACCGAACACCTCCCGGTAAAACTCCTCGAGCTTCACGTTCTCGAACGTGTTCCAGCCTCCGCAGAGGTCGTGCTCGCGGGTCTCGACGTCGCAGGCGAGGGCGGCCCCCGTCGCCTCCTGGCGGCCGAGAAGATAGAGGTTTGCGTACTCCTCGAGCTCCTGCCGTGTGGCGTGCGGGCGCTTCTGAACGATCCAGTCAAATCGCTTGCGGAACTCGTCATCGGAAAGCTGGGAGAACCCGTGGCACGGGAAGCCGAGGCGCGTGGCGACGGCGCATACGCAGTGTTCCGAGTCGGTGAGGGTCTGCAGCTTTTCGCGAAGACGCGCAATCGCTTCCGGCCGGGACAGCTGCTCCGGAGCCAACGGCAGCGACGTTTTCGGCGGCGCATCCATGCCTGGAATTGTGGGTACGGACGGCGCCGATCGGCCTGATGCGAATGGATCATTTCAACGCGCCCGAGATGATGAAGATCATAAGAATCCGGCCTGGCGGGCAGGCAGGATGGGACCGACGGGAGGGGTCGATGGTGCACTTGGCGACGGCGGAGCGCATTTTGGACGCACGGGGACTCGGGGCCGCGGAGTGGGCGTCCGCGGCGAGGTTGCGATTCGATGAGCTTGCGCCAGGGGAGCGATTCGTGCTCGTGAGCAGCGGAGCGTGCGGGGAAGCACTTCGACTGCTGCAAGCGGATCGGCCCGGACTCTTCGAGTGGTCGCCCCTGGAGATGGGTCCGTCTTCGTGGCGTATCGAGATTGCCAGGCGGGAGAACTCGGCGACGCGGCTGCGCCGGATCGCCGAGGCGCTGGCATGGGACCACGATCGCCTCGACGCCCTCGAGCTGGCCGCCTTCCGGGCCCGGGCCGACGGAGATCTTCAGTCTGCCTTCGATCTCTACGCGGAGTTCGCCGCAGGCCTGAGCCGCCACATCGGATTCGAGGAACGCATCGTGTTTCCGGTGTTCGAGGACCGGGCAGGGCTTCCGCCGTCGGCCGGACCAACGGCGATGATGCGAACAGAGCACCGGCGCATTCGGGACCTGCTCGATCAGATCGACGGCGGGATCGGCGACCCCGCTTCGGCCGTCGAGGACGTGCGGCGCGACTTCCTGGGGCTCCTGGGCGAGCACAACCTCAAAGAAGAGAGGGTCCTGTATCCCGCAGTGGACAGGCTGCTCGACCCGGAGGAGGCGGATCGACTCGTGCGGCAGATCCAGATCTATCCGGGCTGAGCCGGCCGTCGTCCTTCGCGGCTCGGCTAATATGGCCCGGTGAGAAGACCGGGAAGCTTCTGGCGCGAGGCGTTGGGGATCTTCGTCCTGGCTGTCGTCGCCGCCGTGGTTTCGAACGTCCTGGCCGGGCCGGAGCGCCGGCTCCGCTGGGAGGCGACCTACGCGGAGGGATCGCCGGTAGCCCCGTCGGTGCCGCCCGTTGCGCCGCCATCGTCGAGCATTACGCCGATGGCGGCGGATGCGGGAAAGACTTTCCCGCCCCACCCGACCAAGCCGTGGGTGGAGATCTCGGGAGATGACGTCGCGGCGCTCTTTGCCCGCGGGGACGTGCTGTTCCTGGATGCCCGGCGCTCGAGCGTCTATCGCGATGGCCACATTTCCGGGGCTCGGTCCATCTCGGTGTGGGAGGCAGACGTCGATGACAAGGTGAAGGCGCTCTTCGCGGAGGGACGCGACCAGAACGCTCCGATCGTCGTGTATTGCAGCGGCGGCGATTGCGAGGACTCCCACATGCTCGGCCAGAAGCTCTATTTCGTCGGCTTCGACGACGTCCTCGTCTACAAGGACGGCTTTCCCGATTGGCTCAAGCGCGGTCTTCCGGTCGGCAAGGGTGAGCCGCGGTGAACGGACGGTTGACCTCCACCTGGCTGACCTCACGAGTCCAGTTCGTCCTGGCGGCGGTTTTCGTCGTCGCGGGCGTCGGAAAGATCGCGGATCCCCCCGGGTTCGCGCACGAGATTCACAACTACCGGCTGGTCCCGGGAATCGCGATCAACGCGATGGCCCTCGTCCTGCCGTGGGTCGAGGTCGTCGCGGGCCTTGCCCTGTTCCTCGGGCTCGCCCGACGCAGCGCGGCAAGAATCCTGGGCATCCTGCTCCTGGTGTTCATCGTTGCGATCTCGATCAATCTGGTGCGGGGCGAGCCGTGGATTGCGGGTGCTTCGGAACCTCCCCGGTTCCGAAAACCGAGACGGAGCGGATGCGTGACATGAAAATCGCCGTCGCCCGCGACGCAGGAATGCTCCTGCTCGTCGCTCAGGTTCTTGCCGCGACCAGGCGGGAAGAGCGGGTCTAAGCCTGAGGCCGGTGCCCGAGAGGTCGGCCCCGTTCGGACGCCGCGTCGCGAGGCCGGCCGGCACGATGACCCATAGCTCGGCCGAAGGCGCCAACAGGGCATCAGACCGGTCTTGCCCTCGCGAACCCAGGGAACTAGGACTGCCCAAATCTCCGATTCAAGGTGTCTGCGACGAGGATCGCGGCGGGGTAGAGGATTTCTTCCTCTTCCTGCGCGTGGGAGATCAGCCTCTGTGCGAGTCGGGCGAACCCGAGTTGCTTCTCTTCTGTGGCGGCCTGCATGAGGCGGCGCAGTGCCTCGACCATCTGTCGGTGCTCCGCGAGCATTCGCGGAAGCTCGCCGCGGAGAGCCCCGATGCGGGGCGCAACCGAGGCCATCTCGTCCGTGATCTGTCCCGCCGCAACGGCGCCGAGCAGCGCGAGGGCGGGCGCGACGAGTTCCTCCTCCCGGGCCATGTGCGGCTGGAGGACTTTCATGACACCCCTCGCCGCCTCGCCTGTCTTGCCGCCAGCCTTGAGGGCCCGGGCGAGCTCTTCGTGCAACTCCTCGTGTTCGATCTGGATCGACTGGGGGACCTTGAGCTCCATGAGGATCAGCCTCCGTTTCGCGAGCCGGAACGGCTCGAGGAGCCGAAGATATCCGTTGCGGCAGCCGTTGCGTAGCCCGATGCCTTGGGCCTCCGGGACTCGTGACGGGGAGTTGGCGACCAGGCGAGAACCATCGCCAAGGGGCCGGATGCGAGACGCCAGTGCTGTATCCAATTCAGATTGGACCTTCGTCCTGGCCGCGCCCAGCGCCTCTCGATTCGCCCCGAAAGCCTCGTACGATGAGTCAACTGAATGATTTGCATCATGTGCGGGCCTCCAGGGTTCGTCTAGGCTCGGGATCGATGTTGTCGCCTGTCGAGCTCGAGATCGAGCTGTTCTGTCGGGGAGCGCGAATCGATGCGAGCTGCGTTCTCGAGGAAGACGGGCGGCGCATCGCGCGCACACGCGCGGGCCTGGGTTCGGGGCTCGAACTCGTGCTGCCGGCTCCCCGGAAGCCGATCTGGATCAATGTCCCCGTCGTGGAATCCTTCGCCGCCGCCTCACCCTTCCGGCTGGCGAGGGACGAGGAGGGTTACCGCATCCTCGACGATCGCGACGGGGGCGTCTATCCGGTGACGCTTCCGGAAGAGCCGGCCTGGTATTCGCGTGTGACCTCGACCGGCATTCCGATGAGCCGGATCGGCGTATTGCAGGGCAACTACCTCGGCGTCTACGTCTCGAACGCGTGCATGTACTGGGCGTCGACGCCCTCGCTCGCCTGCAAGTTCTGCACGACCGGGAGAAACCTCGGCGTGGCGGAGCAAGCCCGCAAGAAGGTCGAGGACGTCGTCGAGGTCGCGCAGTCGCAGCCAGGACACGAGTCGGGCGCCATCTTCACGCACTTCAACACGGGATATCACTTCGAGGAGATCGACCGGCTCGAGCCGATCCATGGCCTGCGGCAATGCGAGCCCTTCGTGCGCGCCGTCCGGGAGCACGTGGGAGGCTTCATCGGCGTCCAGGCGATGCCGGTCCCCGAAGCGCAAGTTCTTCGAGTACGACGCGCTCATCGACGCCGGCGCGGACCACTTCTCCTTCTGCTACGAGTTCGAGGACCCGGAATGCTTCGCGCGACTGTGCCCCGGCAAGGCCGCCACCCTCGGTCAGGAAGGCTTCTTCGAGGCCATGGAGTACACGCGCGAAGCGCCTCGGCCGCGGCCGCGTATCGGGCGAGATCATCGCCGGACTCGAGCCGATCGAGGCCACGATGCGCGGAATCGACCGCATCGTCGAGGCCGGTGCTTTCCCGACCGTGTGCATTTTCCGTCCCACCGTCGGCAGCGAGCTCGAGCACGCGGCTCCCCCGGACCCCGGCCCGATGAAGGAGGTCTTCGCGTATCTCTACGAGGCTTGCCGCGACGCCGGATTGCCGATCGGACTGCTCCCGATCGAGGTCTCGCTGGTCGTGCAGCCGGAGGAGGCCGCGGCGCTCGCGGCGCCCAGCTTTTCTTCGCGCATCTACGAGTGGAAGCTCGGCGCCCTGCGGAGCCTTGCGCGGCCCTACGTCGCCTGGAAGAGCCGCCCGACGGGGCGACGCGTCGCTATTGGGACGGAGCCATCTCCCGCAGCGCCGCCATCTTTCGGATGAGGAATCCGTCCTTGTCGGTTTCGACCACGCCTTCCTTCTGCCAGCGGCTCATGATGCGGATGGCCGTTTCGATCGTGGTGCCGAGCAGGTCCGCGATGTCCTGTCGCGAGAGGTGAAACGGAACGAAGACCCCCTCCGGGCGAGGCTTCCCGACGCGTTCCGCGAGGGTTTCGAACAGTCGCGCCGCGCGGTACTCGATCGATCCCGTCATATCGGCGAGTCGGCGATTCAAGGCCATCAAGCGCATCGTCAGGCCGGCGAGCAGGCGGCGGGTGATCTCGGGGCGCCTTTCGATGAGGCCGAAGAACTCCCGTTCCGGAATCGAGACCGTGCCGGACGGTTCGAGGGCGATTGCGGAGGCGGGGAAAGGACGCCTCTCGAAAACCGCCACGGCGCCGACCGGCTCGCCCGGGCCGAGGATCTCCAGGATGAGGTCCCGTTCGGGGGCGGCCTTGACGATCTTGACCCTCCCGACGAAGAGGAAATGGATGAAGAGGGCTGGCTGCCCCTCCTCGAAGATCGTCGCGCCTTTCTCGTAGGCACGCAGCTCGCAGATCGGGGACAGCTCGGCGCGATCCTCCTGCGTCAGCGAGGCAAGGACCGGGATGGCATTGAAAGGAACGGGAGGGCGTGCCGGCACGCCGCGGATTATCGCACCGGCAGCGTCGAGGCGAAGGCGGGTCGGGCCGGGGCGCCGCCCTCCGCGGTGGCGCGCGGCTTTGCGCGCATCGTGCGGACCAGGTTGACGAGGTAGAGCACGAGCGCGAGGACGACCGGGATCCCCATGGAGGAGCCAGCCCGGTAGAAGACCGGTCGGAAGGCGGCCGGATACTGAAGGAGCCGCATTGCGGTGCCCGCGAGCAAGAGCGCATACGTCGCGTAGGCCAGGCGGGGCGACCAGAGCGTCTTTCCCGAAAAGACGGGCAGGATCCGCAGGCTCATCCCGACGATCAGGAGCGTCAAGAATCCGATCGTGAAGGTATGGCGGGCGGCGTCGGCCCACCAGAGATTCTGTGCCGGTAGACGTGTGACCCGAGAGAGGACGACGCCCGCCAGTTCGAGCGCCGCCCACAGGCCGAGGCACGCGAACGCGCACCGGATGGCGACCGTCGGGGCGCCGGGCGTGCGCATCATCGGAAAGGCGGTACGGCGCCAGAGGAAGCCGTTGCCGCTGAGATAGACGAGCGCGGACAGGGCGGCCAGCCCAAGACCGGCGTCGCGAAGGAGGAAGGCGGACGCGTCCGCGATCCCCGGTACCCACGACGCCAGGTACAGGACGACGGCGAGGGCCTGGCAGACGAGCGCTGCCTCGCTCGTCCCCCGTACGGCCGGACCCACGCCGAGAAAGAGTGACACGATCCGGTGTCCGAAACCGTAGATCCACGCGAGGAGAAACCCATACAGCGCGGCAAAGTAGAAGGGCTCGTTGAGAGCCGCGGGAAGGACCGTGTCCACGTTGCCGGCGAGCCAGATGGACTGGCTGGCGACGAGCAGGATCGCAATCAGGAAGTACAGCGTTCCGGCACGCACGAAGAGCAAGAGCGGGTCCTTGCGGTCGTACTTGCCTGCCCGGACTCTGCGCAGCAGCCCGAAGACGAAGCGCACGAACAGAAGTCCCGACGCGAGTTCGAGCGCGCCGGAAGCGAGGGAGAGCAGGCGACCGACGGGATGGAGGCCGAGAGGCTGGCCGGCGTTTCGGAGAAGGACTCCCGAAAACATCAGCCAGAACCCGGCTCGCACCGCCCGGCCGGGCCGCGCCGCCCCGATTCCGAGGATACGCGGAAGGGCGTGGTAGGCGATGCCCATCAGGAAGAGCGTCGCGAAGCCCAGCACCTGAGTGTGTCCGTGAATCTGACGATGATCGATCGGGACGTCACCCCCCGCGGCGATGCGCAGGAGATTGATCATGCCCGGCGTCGCACCGAGGGCCAGTGTCAGGAAGAGCGAGCCGACGATGAAGTGCGGGGAGAACGGGCTCGCCGGAGCAGCCGCCGGCGGGGAGGGCGGCGCCGTGGCGACGTCGCGAGCGGCCGCGGCTCGCACGTCGCGCAGGAAGTCGTCGAGGGGCAGTCGGTGCACCGTCGCGAACCACGCCAGGGGCTCGTCGGGCCCGCCCTCGCCGCCGCAGTCGCCGAGGCCGTAGCGCTCAAGAACGGCCCGCGTGGACGGAAAGCGGTGAGACAGATCCCGGATCGAGAGCGTTGGAGGAACGAGGTTGTACGCCTCGGCGGCCGCGTGAGCGGACTCGAGATCGCGCAAAACTTCGGCCAGATCGATCCCTCGAGTCGCACAGGCGTCCGCGAGGGGATGGATGCCGCCGCAGCAGGTGTCGAGGCCGCGCGATGCCAGAGCGGAGGAGAGGTGCGGGTACCGGGCGAGCAGGTCCTTGACCGGGAGGGCCGGGTCGAATCGGACAGGGTCACTCATGGGCGGAACGATGGCGCAAAGCGCTCATTTGGCCCATGACGGGGATCATACGCGGCCCCCTGTCGTACCAAAGCGAGGATCCCTGGAACTTCCGGTAGGACTGTGAACGGGATCCCTCGTCGCTGCGCTCCTCGGGATGACGGGGAAAGCTTTGGTTCGCCTGTCAGTACGCGAGCACCGCCCTGGCAGCAGCGAGCACCTTCTCGGGGTTTGGGAGGATGGCGCGCTCGAGAATCCGGCTGAAGCCGACGGGAAGGAACTCCGAGCCGACGCGGCCGATCGGCGCGTCGAGAAACGCGAATGCCCGTTCCTGAATCTGCGCCGCGATCTCCCCGCCGAAGCCGCCGTGGACCTTGTCCTCGTGCGCGACGAGGACCCGGTTCGTCTTGCGGACCGAGGCGAGCACCGCATCCAGGTCGAGGGGGACGAGGCTGCGCAGGTCGATCACTTCCGCGCTCTTTCCCTCCTTCTCCAGGGCCTTCGCCGCTTCGAGCGCGAAGTGGACGGCCGTGCCGTAGGACACGATCGTCAGGTCCGCGCCCTCGCGGCGCAGCCGCGCCTTGCCGAAGGGCACGGCGAACTCGGCGGGCACCCGGGCCCGGGCCATCGGGTTGTTGTAGAGGAATTTCGGCTCGAGGTAGAGCGTAATTCCGCGCGACCGAATCGCGGTGCGCAGCAGCCCGGCTGCGTCGTCGGCGAAGGCAGGCACGACGATCCGGATTCCGGGCAGCGTCGTGAGCCAGCCCTCCAGGTTCTGCGAATGGTAGAGCCCGCCGCCGATGTAACCACCCGACGCGAGGCGGACCGTGACATTCGGGACGTACTGGCCGTTCGTGCGCCAGTACTCGTGGGACATTTCCACCATCTGCTCGGCGGCGGGCCAGAAGTAGTCGGCGAATTCCGCACCCTCCACCACGACCCGGATCGCGTCGGACAGCCGGCAAAATCCGTCGGCGGTTCCCATGATGAAATCTTCGGCGATGGGCGCGTTGAAGACGCGCGCGATGCCGAATTCCTGCTGCATGCCCTTGGTGACGTTGAAGACGCCGCCCTTCTCCCGGTAGGCGACGTCCTGTCCCCAGATGTAGGTGTCCGGGTTGTGACGGAACTCCTCCTTGAGAGTCTCGTTGATGGCGTGGACGAGGGTCGTCTCCTCGCCGGATCCATCGGGCAGCCCCTCAGGCCATCGCTCCGGCGTCCAGGGGTCCGGTCGGAGGAAGTCGAACCGCGAGGCCGGATCCGGGTCCGCGGCGGCGCGAGCCCTGTCCGAGGCTTCCTCGTAGGTCTCCTCGTTCTGCGCCTCGATCGCGCGCAGCTCCTCCTCGGTGAGCAGCCCCGTCGCCAGGAGGAGCTTGCGGAACCGGGCGAGAGGGTCCGCCGCCCTGGCGGCTGCGAGCTCTTCGGGCGTCCGGTAGAGCTCCTGCCGGTCGGAGTTCGAATGCGAGTGGATCCGGACGCATGGGGCGTGAACGATCGCACAGCCTGCACCGGAGCGGGCGTACGCGACCGCCTCGCGCAGGGCACGGAAGGAGTCGAACACGTCGAGCCCGTCGCAGTGGATGATCTGGAGATTCTTGTATCCGGCGAAGTTGTCGGAGGCGAAGAGGTTCGCCGTCTGGTCGCTTTTCGGGACCGAGATGCCGTAGGCGTTGTCCTGCACGACGAAGACGACCGGCAGCTTTTCGCGCGATGCACCGTTGACGGCCTCGGAGAAGTAGCCCTCGGACAACGACGACTCGCCGACGGAGCAGAAGACGATGGCGTCTTTCTTGTACGTCCTCACGGCCCGCCCGAGGCCGGCGGCATGCTGCGCGTGATTGGAGACGCAGGAGGAGACGTTCTGGATTCCAATCGAAGGCTTGGCGAAGTGATTCGACATGTGACGGCCACCGGAGGCCACGTCGCTCGCCTTCGACATGCCGTTCAGGAGGATCTCCTCGGCAGTCAGTCCGGCGGCAAGGCACGTGGTCAGGTCCCTGTAGTAGGGGAAGAGGTAGTCCCGACCCGGGCGAAACGTGAGGCCGAGCGCGAGTTGGATCGCGTCATGCCCCGCGCAGGGGGCGTGGTAGCTCCAGCCGAGCCCCTGCTTGAGGTAGTTGGGCGCCTTGTCGTCGAGTACGCGTGCCAGGTGCATGAGCGCGTACCACTTTCGGATTTCCTCGCGCGAGACGCCCGCCAGGCGAGCCTCCCGCCCGGTCTCTGCGATGTCCTGTGTTTGCGTCAACCCAACCTCCTCGGACGCGGGGCGAACGCGCATTGTAACGGCTCCCGATCCCGCTTCCCCTGTTATCATCGTGGCCGATGCTGCCGCGCCAACGCAGGGACCCGGCCTCGGGCCGGGAGGACGCCCTGCGGCGGGAAATGGTCGCGCGGTTCGTGGCCCCCCGCGGCGTGGATGATCCCCGGGTCCTGGAGGCGATGCGCGAAGTCCCGCGGCATCTCTTCGTGCCCGAGCCTCTCCGGGCGCGGGCCTACGGCGATCACTCCTTGCCGATCGGTTTCGCCCAGACGATTTCCCAACCCTACGTCGTCGGCGTCATGACGCAGAGGCTCGGGGTTTCGCCGGAGCACAAGGTGCTGGAGATCGGTTCAGGCTCGGGTTACCAGACGGCGGTCCTCGCCCGCCTTGCCCGCAGCGTCTATTCGCTCGAGCGCATCGACGAGCTCGCCCGGGGAGCCGCGGCAGTTCTGGCGTCGCTCGGGTTCCACAACGTCTCGGTCAAGGCCTTCGACGGAACCTACGGATACCCGGCCGCGGCGCCCTACGATCGGATCCTCGTGACGGCCGGCACGGAGACCGTTCCGGAGCCGCTCCTCGCCCAGCTCGCCGTCGGAGGCCGGCTCGTCGTGCCGATCGGTCCGCCTGCCAAGCAGCGGTTGCGCGTCATTCGTCGCCGCAAGACCGACTTCGCGCAGGAGGAGGGCGAAGACGTCACGTTCGTCCCGCTGCTCGGCCGCTTCGCGGGGAGCACCGGCGTGATGGCGTGCCATGCCGTCGTGCGGGGCCGCGTTCAGGGAGTCGGGTTCCGCTTCTTTGCCGAGCGTTTGGCCCGGGAGCTTGGTCTGGTCGGGTGGGTCCGGAATCTGCGGGATGGCTCCGTCGAAACGGTCGCCCAGGGAGAGGAGGCGGCCGTGCAGCGCTACCTCGCCCGGCTGCGCGAGGGACCCGCGAGCTCGCGGGTGGATGCGGTCGCGGTCGAGAAGGTTGCGCCCGGGGGCTTCTCCTCTTTCGAGGTGACGCGATGACCGACTTCCGCCCGTTCATCCGCGACGTTCCCGACTTTCCGTCGCCCGGCGTTCTCTTTCGGGACGTGACGCCGCTTCTCGCCTCGCCCGACGCGTTCGCGGCGGCGGTTCGTGCGATGGCGGAACCCTTCCGGAGCGCGGGGCTCGAGAAGGTGCTCGGCATCGAGGCGCGCGGTTTCCTGTTCGGCACGGCGCTGGCCCGCGAGCTCCACGTCGGCATCGTGCCGGCCCGCAAACCCGGGAAACTTCCACGAGCGACCGAGAGCGTGTCCTACGGGCTCGAGTACGGAAAGGACCGTCTGGAGGTGCACGCGGATGCCTTCGGGAAGGGCGAGCGCGTGCTCGTCGTGGACGACGTCCTGGCGACGGGAGGCACGGCGAAGGCCGCGGCGGAGCTCGCGGAGCGGCTCGGCGCGAGCGTGGTCGGTGTTTCGGTTTTCATCGAGCTCGAAGCGCTCGGGGGCCGTGGCCGGCTCGGCGGGCGGCCGGCACACGCCGTTCTGTTGCTATAATTTCGCACCTCTTTCGACACTCACAATCGCGTATGGCGGCCGAAAAGATTCTCATCGTCGACGACGACGAGGACGTCCTCCTCATCGTCCAGACGATCCTGGACAACGCCGGGTATTCGGCCATGCTCGCGCGAAACGGCCGCGAGGGCGTCGAGAAGGCCCTGGAGGCGAAGCCGGACCTGATCCTGCTCGACGTGATGATGCCCGAGCTCTCCGGCTGGGAAGTGTGTACGACCCTGAAGACGGCGCCCGAGACGCGGCGGATCCCGATCGCGATGCTCACCGTCAAGAGCGAGATCCGGGATCTCATCACCGGCATGCAGGTGGGCGCCGACGACTACATCACGAAGCCGTTCACGAGGAAGAAGCTCCTCTCGACGGTGCGGCGTCTTCTCGACGAGAAGCGGGACTCGCCACCCGCGTTTCTCACGACCGAGAACGAAGAGGTCCGGTTCAAGAACCTGCTCTTCGATGCGGTGACCGAGCTGCCGACCGTCCCGGTCATCATCGACGCACTGCGCGACCGGCTGCTCGACAATCGGGAGATGGGCGTCCTCTACATCGATGTGGAGCAGTACAGTCACATCGAGGAGACCTACGGATGGGAGGTCTTCGATTCGTTGCTCGGTCACACGGCTCGCACGCTGCGCCGGATGTTCGGCACGATCTTCGCCACGGAAGATTTCGTCGCCGTCAACCGGGCGGGGGGCTCGGACTTCTATGTCTTTGCGACCCTCGAATCTGGCGAGGATGCCGCCGCACGGTTGCAGCGCAAGGCCCGCCAGGTGGAAGAGTCGCTGCGCGGTTCGCTCGACGAGGCATTCGGCGCCCGGATCCACAAGCGGATTGGCGTGTTCGTGGGGCACGCGATGCTTCGCTCCAATCCCCAGATGCGAGTCGAGCGGCTCGTCTACCGGGCGTTGCGGCAGGCGATCGCAATCGCCACGACGAAGGAGGAGGAGCGCCAGACGGGCTTGCGGGAAACCTTCAAGGAGATCCTGCGCAAACGGCGGATTCGCACGGTCTACCAGCCGATCTTCCATCTCGAGTCGCTGGAGCTCTTTGGCCACGAGGCGTTGACGCGCGGCCCGGCGGAGACGGCCTTCGAGAGCCCCGAGCTCCTTTTCCAGTTTGCCGGGGAGAACGAGGCGATCTGGGAGCTCGAGCAGATCTGCCTCGGTTCCTCGGCCGCAAAGTATGGCCCGACGCGCGGCGGCCATCTCTTCATCAATGTCGAAGCGGAATCGATTACGACCCTTTCCCGGGACGGCCCGCAGGCGATTCCGCCGCTCTTCCAGTTGAAGCACCCCGTCGTCCTGGAAGTGACGGAGCGTTCGGCAATCCGCGACGTCCCGGTCTTCCGCAGCGCGCTCGAGCGGCTGCGGGAACAGGGATTTTCCGTGGCGATCGACGACGCCGGCTCGGGTTACGCCTCGCTCCAGGCGATCGCCGAGCTGCGGCCGAACTTCATCAAGGTCGCCAACACGCTCATCACCGGCCTTCGGACGGACACGATCAAGCGGGACGTCGTCGAGATGCTGGTGAACCTGGCCCACCGCATCGACGCCGTGTGCGTCGCGGAGGGAATCGAGACTCCCGAAGACCTCGAGGAGTGCCGGAAGCTCCAGATCCCATACGGCCAGGGCTTCTACCTGGGCGTACCGAGCGAGCAGCCCGCTGAGAATCCGGCGCGCGAGTTCACGGGAAGAATTCGCACGGGGCGATAGGCAGTCGAGCAGTGGCGGCGCAGTCCCGCAGGATCTGGAGCTGGCTCGCGGCGGCCGCGATCGCGCCCGCGGCGCTAGCCGTCGCGCAGGCGCTGCCGCCACCGCCGGCAATACCGATCCCGGGCGGCGAGGGCGGGGTCGGATTCGACGATCTGAGATTCTCCGCGGCACTCGGCCGGGTGATCGTTCCGGCCGGCCGCACGGGCTCGATCGTCCTCGTCCAGCCGGGCGAGTGGAGGCTGACGCGAATCGGGGGATTTGCCGCAAAGTCCGATTACGGGGGAGGCCACGACGACGGCGTCACGTCGGCCGACGAGGGGCGAGGTTTTCTCTTCGCGGTCGATCGCACGTCCGAACGGCTTGCGGTCGTCGATCCAGAGAACGGTCGGGTCGTGAGCTCCGCGCGGCTGGCCGGGAGCCCGGACTACGTGCGGTTCGTCGAAACGGCCGGGCAGGTCTGGGTGACCGAGCCGGACCGGGAAAGGATCGAGATCTTTCGGCTCGAGGGAAATCCTCCGAAGCCCGTCCACGACGACTTCCTCGAGGTCCGGGGCGGGCCGGAGTCGCTCGTGATCGACGACGTGCGGGGCCGAGCGTATACGAACCTGTGGAAGGGCGAGACGGTCGTCCTCAGCACGAAGAACCGCGGAGTCCTCGCGCGCTGGCAGAACGGCTGCGAGGGTTCGCGCGGCATCGCGCTGGACGCGGAGCGCGGCTTTCTCTTCGTGGGTTGCGCGGAGGGTATCGGCGTGGCGCTCGACGCAAAGTCCGGGAAGATTCTTGGCCAGAGCCGGGCGGGCAACGGGATCGACATCATCGATTACAGCCCGAGTCTGCGCCACCTCTACCTCCCGGGCTCCAAGAGCGCGACCCTGGCCGTCGTCGCGGTGTCCGCGACCGGAGGGCTTTCCGTTCTCGGCGAGGTCCCTACGGCGAAGGGGGCGCACTGCGTGGTGGCGGACGCCTCGGGGCAGATCTACGTATGCGATCCGAGCGCCGGGCGCCTTCTGGTTCTGCGGGATGCGGCTACCGGCGGCGCGAGGCCCTGAGGCTGCAGATGGTCCGCCGAGGGCCGGGACGACGCGAAGGGGCTGGTGCTCAACCGGGAGCTCGTCGGGATGGCGATCGATCGCTTCTGCAACGCTCGGTGCACACTCTCGGAAGAACAGGTCTCTGACCCTCGTCTCCTCTGCGCCTTCCAGCCTCCACAAGGTGTCAACTCCATTGGGGGATAGCGCACGCTGGCGAGGGCTTACGGCACGGGCACGAACCAGGGCGCCGTCGCGCAGAGCTGGCGCTCACTTGGTCCGAACTCCGGCCGGATCGGCTCGCCGAAAGGGGCCTCGCCTTCCGAGAAATGGCGCTGCTCTGCCGGCCCCGCGGCGGCTTCCCTCACGAGCGTGAGCTGTCCTTCGACGACGCTGCAGGCGCGGGGAGGCAGTACGACCTCGAGGGTCGCGCCGTTTCCACCGGCATACACCTTCCAGTCGGAGACCTCGAGACCGTGGTCGAGGAAGGTGCCCTGCGCGCTCCGATAGATCTTGTCTCCTCCCCCCGGAAGCATGAGCAGGACGCGATGGACAGCGAAGCCCTCGTTGCGCCGGCTTGAACAGTCCCCGCCGGTTCCCCAGTTTCGGGCGAGCACCTGCCAGACGTCCCGGTCCGGATGGGTCTCCGTCCGGATCGCCAGAGCGAGCACGGGGTGAAGCTCCGGATGGGCGCCGTGCTCCGTGTCGATGCCGAAAATCCCGATGGCGGTTGCCGGTTGCCGTTCGAGCGACGGGTATTGTCGGGTCGCGTCGGAGTGGCGACGGGGGCCCGAGAGGAATGCGGCGACGGCACGGTAGCTCGAATCGCGAAACGGAAAGGACCGCCACCACGGCGTGCGGAACCAGCGATTGGTTTCCGCCGAGGAGAATTCGAGTTCGATGACGCCATTGAAGTGGGACTTGGGCTCCTGTGTGAGGAGGCCCGCGCCGCCGTCGGGTTCGAGGTAAAAGGTGATGTCGCCGTCGAACGCCAGATTCACGGGCCCGCCGTGTGTCGTCGAAAGGAGTCCGGTGAAGGCTGCGGGGCCCCAGTTGACGTGCCCCGCGAGCTCGAGCCCGGATCTGGCGCAGCCACTGCGGTGCGGGCCGCATCCGCCCGAGCTGATGTAGGGCCGTTGCCGCGTGCAACGTTCCGACCATAAGGCCGGCACCCAGGATGTCCCGTCCGCGCGGTGCTCGATACGGAATCCGTCGCACGCGGCGCAGATATCGGGCCTCGCGCCTCCAGCCCAGGAGGGGTTGAGGGGGAGAACGTTGCGGTCGTATTGAGCGAGGTGCAGGGTCAGGCTCCCGCGCGCGGCGGGTTCCGGCTCGGAATCCTCGGTGATGCGAATGTCCAGGTGCGGCGGCTCCTCGAGACTCTCGCAGGGCAGAGGCCTCGAGGACGGCAGCTCCGGCGTCTCGAGCAGGCTACCGTAGGAATGGCCCCAGTCGAGCCAGATTCTCGGCGGCCCGGGATAGCTGAGGTCGGGCGGCACGACCAGATCGCGGTCCAGGAGACCGGCGATCGGTGCGAAGGTCATCGTGACGCCGGGGATGAAGATGAGCCCCTGGTCCACGTTGGGATCCATCTGGAGCAGGGGTTGTGCCGGCTGGTTCGGAATCTGGAAGCACCCGCCCGCCGTCAGACGCAGACGGTCGCCCGGCTGCACGATGACTTCGACCGGCCGCCGCGCGCGGTCCGGGGACAGATGATAGGTCTGCGTCCGGCCGGCGTCGGTCCCGGCGCCGAAGAGGAGCATCGACGCGGCCAACCCGGGAACAACCGCGCGCATGATGACATCACTCTAACGCTGGAGCAGACCGCGGGCTCGCCCCGCAAGTGTCGATCGCGCCGTGCGTTCGGGCGGTCGTCAGAAGCTCCCGATGAGAGCGGTTAGCGCCTCCGAGAGTTTCCGAGAATGGCCAGGCCCACGAGGGCCCACGCGAACTCTCGAAGCCGGCGCAGAAACCCGAGCGCGAAGCCCTTGGCCGGCGGCAGACCCATCGCCAGGAAGATCAGGACCCTGCCGCCTTCTTGAGTTCCCATCTTCCCCGGCACGAAGAAGAGGGTCCCCTCGATGGCGATTCCGAGCACTTCGATCGCCAGCGCCTCGGCCCATGACACCCCTTGATGCAGGAGCCGGAGAGTCACAAAGGTCTCAACGACCCCCGTCTGCCACGCAAACCAGGAGGCCGCGACCGATAGGACGAAGGGTCTCGGCCGGTCTCGGAGCGCCGTCAGGATTGCGCCCAACAGGCTCCGCCATTGTTGCGGAACCGAAGCCCACCGCCTGGCGAGCCAACGGATCTGAGCGAGTCGAGCGGAGAGCCAGCGTTGGACGCCCGACGAAAAGCCGATGAGAAGCACGAGACCGAGAAGAGCCAGGATGCCGGCGCAGAACACGCTCAGCGCCAGCCGAAGCCCTCTCTCCCGGATCATCGCCAGAGCAACCGGAAGCCCGGAGAGAACGAAGAGCGCCTGGCCGACGAATTGTGTCATCGAAGCCAGCACTACCGAGATCAGGGCTTCCCGAGGCGCCAGAGCGCCGGAGAGCAGGCTCGCGCGCACGAGGGATCCCCCGACGAGGCCTATCGGGTTTACCGTCGTGACGGCGTCGCCCGCCACCAGCATGGGGGCCAGTTTGCGCAGCGGCACTCTTGCGTCGGCTCCAAGCATCTTGTGCCAGGAGAGCGCGTTCAGAAGGATCGTGACAGCGTGGAGTGCGAGGATCAGCAGGAACCCCCATCCCACTTCGACCAGGTTGCGCGCGAGATTCGCTGGCCCGATTCGATAGACCAGCCAGCCGAGCAGAAGGACCCCGGCCACGAAGCTGAATTGCTCGAAGCGCTTCAGGCCGGACGGCGCTCCGCCTGGGCCGCCGATCACGCGTATCGGGGTCGCGTCTTCTCGAATTCTCAGCCTCGAACCGGCAACAGTCGAGTCTCCGGGGGCTCGGGGCGCATTCGCCTGACACAACTCATCTCAATTCCAATCTGTCGAGAGTACGCTCCAGCCCAAGGGTGAGCGATTTTCGATTGACACTCCGTCTCGACTGCGAGAATCGGGGCTCGCCGTCCGCCCGCGCTACCCCAAAGACGCGCCCGGTGACGACCGCTTCAATGGCCAGCCGGGAACGGAGCCCTCTTCAGGCTGGATTGCTCCGGCCCGCCAGGAACTGCATGAAGGACACGCCCTCGCGGAGGCGGCGCTTGAGCATCTCGGGGCTGCGAAACATCTCGTAGGTCATCTCGGCGATCTTTCCGGGCCGGAAGTAGAAGCGCTTGTAGAATCGTCCGACAGCCTCGAAGATCTCCCGGCTCGACAGGTGGGGGTACTGGAGCGACGAGATCTGAATGCCGTCGCCGCTCACGAGGGTTCGGCCCGACCCGAGCCAGCCGTTGGCAGCCGCCTGACGATGGAGCTCGGTTCCCGGATAGGGCGCGGCGAGCGAAACCTGGATCGTGTGCGGGTTGATCTCGTTGGCGAACTTGATGGTCTGGTCGATCGTTTCGGACGTCTCGCCCGGAAGCCCCACGATGAACGTGCCGTGGATCACGATGCCCAGTTTGTGACAGTCTTCCGTGAACCGCCGGGCGGCGTCGACCCGGGTGCCCTTCCGAATGTTGTTCAGGATCTGCTGGCTCCCCGTCTCGTAGCCGACCAGCAACAGTCGGAGGCCGTTATCCTTCATGACCTTCAGAGTTTCGAACGGTACGATCGCCTTCGCGTTGCACGACCAAGTGAGCCCGAGCCGTCCGAGCCGGCGAGCAATCTCCTCGGTCCGACGAAGATCGTCGGTGAATGTATCGTCGTCGAAGAAGAACTCCTTCGCCTGCGGGAACAATTCCCGGGCCCGCTCCATCTCCCGCGCAACGTTGTCCACGCTCCGGGTGCGATACCGGTGCCCGCCGATCGTTTGAGGCCAAAGACAGAATGTGCAGTGGGAGCGGCACCCGCGTCCCGTGTACAGCGAAACGTACGGATGGAGCAGGTAGCCGATGAAGTAATCCTCGATCACGAGGTCCCTCTTGTACACGTCAATGACCGAGGGCAGCTGATCCATATCCTCGAGAGTTGCGCGTTCGCGGTTGTGCGCGACATGCCCATTCGACCGAAAACTCAGGCCGTCGATCGCCCCAAACGGCCGACCCTGGGCGACTTCGCTCACGGTGTAGTCAAACTCGTTTCTGGCGACGAAGTCGATGGCGGGCGAAGCCTGGAGAGAGGCCTCCGGCGAAACCGCCACGTGCGCTCCGACGAAGCCGATTTTTAGCTTTGGATTCTCGGCTCGGAAGGCTTCGGCGACTTTCACGTCCGATTGAAACGAAGGCGTACTCGTGTGAAACACCGCGAGCTCGTACTCCCGAGCGAGCGGCAGCACGTCGTCGACTGCCAGCCCGCGCGCCGGCGCGTCGACCAGCCTGCTTCCCTCAACCAGCGCGGCGGGCTGCGCGAGCCACGTCGGATACCAGAACGAGCGGATCTCCCTCTTGGCCTGATACCGCGAGCCGGCTCCGCCGTCGAAGCCCTCGAAGGAAGGGGGATTCAGGAAGAGAGTCTTCAGATTATTGGCCGCCATCAGGGGGTCTGTCCTTTCGTCTCGAGCCGGCCCGAGGAGAGGACGACGAATTTCTCGCCCCTCCATTCGACGCGGCGGCCAAGGAAACTCCCAATACGGAGTGCGAAGCATAACAGGTCCCGAATCGGCAGGAGCCAGAGGGAGTCGGGCCCGGTCGCCCCGAATCTCGAGCGCACGACCTTGTGCAGAGCGGCTCGGAGAGCGATCGCCGCGCCGAAGAGGCAGAGCCCGAGGGGGCTCCCGCGGGACACGAGAAGATACAGCAGGGCGAGCGGGGTGGTATCGGTCACAATCGAAGAGACGTAGCCCAGGGGGCGCACGGTCCGGTAGGTGCGAGACCAGCGCAGCTCGCGCCTCAGGACCGATGCGAGGCTGGGATCGGAGAAGATATTCTCGATCCCGGGCACCGCCAGGCGGACCTCGACGCCGTGATCGTCGACGAGCTTCCCCAGCATGTAGTCGTCGGCCAGATAGGGAGTCAGCGCTCTAAAGCCGCCGATCGCATCGAGGACATCTCTCCGGACGGCCATCGTCTGCCCGAAGCAGAAGTTCAGCTTGCCGAGAGCCACGGCGACCAGCACGGACGGAAGAAACCAGTCGTTGATGAACATGGCGGCCAGCACCGAGGGGAGACCGTCGGTAGGGGTGCCGGTGTACAAGCAGGTTACGGCACCTACCTCGAGATCGTCGAAAGGCGCGACGACTGTGCGCAGATAGCCGCGGGCGACTCGCACGTCGCTGTCCGATATGACGAGTATGGCGTGCCGCGCTGCACCGAGCATGTTCGCGAGGTTGCTCATCTTCCGGTTGTGGCCGTAGAGCTGACCATCGACGATGAGGGAAAGGTCCCTGTCCGGAAACTCCTGCCTGAGCTGCTCGATGATCGGTAAGATCGGATCGTCCGCAACTCGCACGCCAAACACGATCTGGTAGTCGGGATAGTCCTGCAGGCAGAAGGACCGGAGGCACTCGAGAAGGTGGGGCTCGGAGCCGCAGAGGGGCTTGAGAATCGTCACCGGCGGCATGAAGGCGGGAGAAGGCTTCCGACCGCCGCGGTAAGTCGCGACCCGCAGTAGGGCAAAGACGGCGTAGGCAACCGAAAGGAGGACGACGGCCAGTAGCAACAGGGAGATACTGTGGAGAGTCACGAAACCTTCTTGCACTAGGGCGAAGTCGCGGTTGCCGGTGGAGGCTCGGCTCGCTCGTCACGCTTGTTCGCCGTGCCTTCGGGAAGAAACTTCAGACCGAATCGCACCGACGACGGAACGAGCGCCGGTCTCAGGAGGCGATGATCGTACGCCGCCAGCCGGCGGTCGTTTTCCGCCAGGCAAAGCTCGAGGAAGGATGGCGCCGAGAGAGATCCGAAGGCCCCATGGCTGTTCATCATGAAGCCCTCCTCGGATCCCGTGCCGCCCACGCGGGTAGCCTGGCGTACGTGTCCGATGAGCTGCTTGAGGATAATCCAGGTACGGCGCACATCGAACGCCGGCCGAAGCAAGAATCCCTTGCGCGCGCGCAGGTAGCACGCCCAGTTCACGATGAAGAGAATGTGCCGGGCCTCCTCCTGAATAATCGGCTCGAAGATGTCAATCAGCGCCTCGGGGAAATACCCGGAGCGCTTCCCGATGGCGAAGAGCCCGAAGGCAAAGAACGAGTCGAGGCATTCGCCGTAGCCGGTGCTCATGAAGGTCCAGACGGGATCGCGGGGAGGCAGCGGTGTTTTGAAGGCGTCGACCGGAATTGCGTACCGTTGCGTCAAGTTTTTCAGGACCGCGGCGTGGCGTCCCTCCTCGTATCCCTGCAGTGTGATCGCTTCGGCAAGCACCGGATCGCGCTCCACGTGACCAAGAGTCTGAACTTCCAGGGCGGTCGTCGCCTCGGTCCTGACCGCGTCGTTCCAGATCGGGAGAGCCTTCAGGCGGGCGAGGCTCTCCGTGTCGAGTTCGGGCCAGCGGATTGCGTCGGGGTCGAACGCGATGTGGGTCTCCAGGAAGACGCTGCAGAAAAGGCGCTTGTGCTCCGCGGACCCAATCCATGACGCCGTCATCGGAAAACCCACCTTTCCCTTTTCGAAGGACGCCGCGATGAACTCGTCGGATCGCAAAGCCGCGTGGAGTCTACTTTTTGAAGATGAACGTACGGTAAACGAACGGGGGAGCATGAATCCCCCGGAGCGCCGCCCATCGCTATAATTTGGAGAGTATGCGGATCCTGGTGGTGGAGGACGACCCGCGGATGGCCAGCGTACTTTCCCGTGCCCTCCGTGAGTCCGGCTATGCGGTGGACATCGTCGCTGACGGCAACGACGCGGTCGCTCAGGGCTCGCTCGGTAACTACGATCTGATGATCCTCGACATTCTCCTGCCGGGGCTCGACGGCTTCGAGGTCTGCCGCGCGATCCGCACCGGGAAGGCCGCCACACCCATCCTGATGTTGTCGGCCCGCTCCGAGATCTCCGATCGGGTGCGGGGCCTCGACCTGGGGGCCGACGATTACCTGCCAAAGCCGTTTGCGGTCGAAGAGCTGCGAGCGCGGGTCGGGGCGCTTCTGCGCCGGCGGTCGCTTCCGACACAGATCACCCTCACGGTCGGGAACATCCGGCTGGATCGGGGCAAGCGGTCCGTCGAGGTGAGAGGTCGGGTCGTCGAGCTGACATCGAAGGAATACTCACTGCTCGAATACCTCCTGTTGAATCGCGGGCGGATCGTGACCCGGCGCGAGATTGCCGAGCACGTTTGGGACGAACATTTCGATCCGTTCTCCAATCTCATCGAGGTCTACGTAGGCCGGCTCCGGCAGAAGATCGATGTGCAATCCCGGCCGGCTGAGCCGTCGTTCCTCACGACGCGCCGGGGCGAGGGGTATTTCGTCGAGGACCTGGGCCAGGAGCCGGACTGATCCGCCTCCCGATTCGTTGGAAGTTGACGCTCTGGTATGGGGCAGCGTTGTGCGTGATCGTCGCTTTCTTCTCGGTCGCCACGTATCTCCGATACCGCGGCGCGGCCTGGAAGGCGTTCGACACGGATCTGCAGACGAATCTTCAGGCACTCGAGAGCCAGCTGAACGAGGAGATTCAGGAGGCCGCGGAGGAGCAGAAAGGCGTCCCGGGGCGGGACGCCGCGCGGCGGCTCGAGCTGGCGACTGCGGAAGCCGTGGCAGCATTCCGATTGAACGGGGTCTACGCGGAGGTTCGCACGGGCCCCGCCGCCGGGGTGTTGCTCGCTCGGGTCCCGGGGGCGGGTCTGGGAGAGAGTGCCCGATTGCTGGACGACGCCACCTGGAAGCAGCTCGCCGCTTCTGCGCAGCTGCGAGTCCTCGAGCTTCCGGAGGGCCGTCGGGGAGTTGGCCGGAGCTTCCGTGTGCGCGGCACGGGTGATCCGATCACGCTCGCCGTCGCCGACGAAACGACCCTCGTGGAGCAGACGCTCGGGGCGATCCGGCGTGGATTCTTCGAGCTCGGCGCCGCGGGCCTCTTTGCGGCCCTGGCCGGAGGTTACTGGCTGGCGACGCGCGCGCTGCGCCCCATCGACATCCTGACGACGCAGGCGGGAGTGATGGCGTCGTCTCCGGCATCAGCCGGCGCAAGGCTGCCTATCGTCAACCCGCATGACGAGCTCGGCCGGCTCGGCATGACGTTCAACCGGCTGCTGGATCGGATCGAGTTGTCTATGACGCAGACGAGAGCTTTCATCGCAGACGCGGCCCATGAGCTCAAGACCCCCGTGGCCATCGTTCGCACGGAAGCGGAGCTCTCGCTGTCTCGCAGTCGGAGCCTCGAAGAGTCCCGACAGGCGCTCTCGACCATCGCCACCGAGAGCGCCAACTTGTCCCGCCTCGTGAGCGACCTGACCCTGCTCGCGGAGGGCGAGCTTCTGGAACACCCACTCGAGCGACGTCTCGTGGACCTGCGGGAGCTGCTGCACGACGTCAAGAGATCTCTGAGGTCCCTGGCCGCGGCTCGGCGCGTCGAGATCGAGATCGAGGCCCCGTCCGGAGTCGAGTATCGCGGCGACGAGCGGATACTGCGCCAGGTGTGCGTCAATCTCCTGGAGAACGCCATCAAGTTCTCACGTCCCGATTCGCGCGTCGGCACCGTGCTGTCCCGCGACAGCGAGTTCGTCGAGCTGAGCGTTCTCGACGAGGCGGCAACCCTGTCGGCGGCGGACCAGACGAAGGTGTTCGAGCGCTTTTACCGCTCGCCGCAGGCGGCAAAAGGAGACACGGCGGGTAGTGGGCTCGGTCTGGCGATCGCCGCCTGGGCAGTCAAGTTGCACGGAGGCCAGATTCGGGTCGAGCCCAGAGTGCCGACCGGCAACCGGTTCGTCGTGACCCTTCCCCTGTTTGCCGAATCGCAACGCGGGTAGTAGGGTCAGCCTCCCTGGAGCTCGAGGCACGAGGCTTCAACGCAAAAAAGAGCCGCCGGGAGGTTCACTCCCGGCGGCTGGAATTGAAACGGAGGGTTCTTAGAACGAGATCTGGACTCCGAAACGGGCGACACGCGGGCTCTGGATCTCCTTGATCTGCCCGGTATTCGACCGTTCGAGCCGGTTGAAGCGTTGGAGAACCGTGGCGGAGTTGAGCACGTTGAAACAGGAACCGGTGAGGGTCATCGTGCCCGTTCCGAAGATCTTGACGACGTAGCCGACCTGCAGGTCCCACTCGTAGACGTCCTTGTAACGGTCGCTCCCGGCTGGGACCACGACGACGTTGCGGGTCAAGCCGTCACCTGTCGCCCCGTCCGAGGTCGAGTTCAAGTACCAGTTGATCGGAAAGCCCTGGCGTCCGAAGACGTTGGTCGAGATGTTGAAGTTGTACGGGAGCTGGTACAGGGCGTTGAACGCGAACTGCCAGGTAGAGTTCAAGAACACGCTCGACTTGTTGCCGCTACCCGTCGACTGGATCGCGACGTAATCGTTGTCGCGGCAGGTCTGCGCGTTGACGGTGGAGGCCCCACCGGAGTTGTTCGCTGCACCGGCGAGCTGGTTGGTCGGGTCGATGCATCCGCCGGCGCCCACGTTCTGCTTGTTGTCGTTCCAGACGAAGCTGCCGCGGGCCATCCACTTGTCCGACAGCCTCTTGGTCATCACGAGCTCGATGCCCTGGTAAGTCGTGTCGAAGCCCCCGCGGTTGAAGGTGTAGGAGCCCGACAGGGCACTGCACGACTGGTCCGCGGCCCCGTAATCGGTGCAGTATCCGAGCGCGTTCAGAACGCTGGGCTTGACCTGATACACGGGCTGGCTGTAGGCGGTGCCGCTCGGCGTAAAGCCCGTCAGCGTCGTGTACTGCTCGTAGTCGCCCGAATTGAGGATCGTACCCGTCGTGGGATCGTAGACGTGAAGTGGCGCGTAGAGCTGGTTGGTGGCCTTGCGGTTTGTGTAGTTGACGCCGATCGCGAAGTTCGCCGCGACCTCCTGATCCACTCCGACGATGAACTCTTTCGTGCTCGGAGCGTTCAGGTTCGGGTCGATGCCGCTGGTCGAGCCGGCCGTGCCGGGGCTCGCCTGGTTGTAGTTTCTGCCGTACTGGAAGCCGGCGGAGCTGGTGTCCACTTCGCCGACGTCCACGAGGTTGTTACCGTTGGCGTCGTTCCAGGCGTAGTACGCGTAGGAAGGTCCGGCGATGGGATTCGTCGTCGCGACCGTGGCGGTGCCGAGAGCGTCGGCGAACTGCGCGTAGCTCGCCTTCAGGACCGTGTTGCGGTTCTGCCCGAGTGCGTAGTTGACGCCGATGCGGGGCTGCCAATCGTTCCACTTGAACTGGGTACCGGAGCCCGGATAGTTGATGGCCGGCATGATGCCGGGGAACGAGACGTTCTCCGGGACGAGGCTCGGGCTATTTGCGCCGTACTGCTGGTCCCAGCGCACACCAAGGTTGACGGTGAGGCGGTTCCAGGTAAGCGTGTCGCCGAAGTAGGCGCTGTAGTACTTGTTTTCGACCTTGAACGCGCTGTTGCGCGTGATCGCTGCGCAGGGGACGCCGCAGTCGAAGAAGTCGCCGTACGTCTGGGCCGTCAGGGTCGAGGTCGAAGGGGGATTGACGAGCGGCCAAGAAGTGGTCGACCGGGCCTGGGCGTTCAGGTAGCTGAAGCCCGCCTTGAGCTCGTGGCCGAGGTCGCCCGTGTTGAAGAAGAACGACGTGTCGATCTTGGCCTGGCGCGTGGGCCGCGGGCCGTCGAAGTAGAGGTAGGAGTTGTGCCAAACACCGTCGGCGTCGATGTAGAGCGCCGCGTTCCCGCCTTCCGGCGTGAGCGAGAAATCGTTGTTGTTGCCGCTGTAGGAAGCCGTCGCGAACAGGTTCGACGAGAAGACCTGCGAGTCCTCGAACTTCCAGATGTGGGCCGGAGTGTTCTGGTCCCAGCTCGTCGCCTGCGGGCGCGTCGAGCCGGCGCTGCGGCCGAACTTCAGCTTGTTGCTGCCGAGATACCAGGAATTGAAGGCGTTGGACGGGATGAGCTGGAGGTTCAACTTCGCATTGAAGTCCTCGAGCGTCGTCTTGTCCTTCGTCCCGGCCGGTGTGCCGCCCGCGGTGCTGAGGTCGATCTGGTCGCGGCCGTAGGCGCCCCACAACCAGGCGATGTCCTTGACGACCGGTCCTCCGGCCTCCACACCGTAGTCCTGGAGGCTGTCGATCTTGTTGCCCGCGCCGATCTGCGCGGCCACGATGGGCGTCAGGTTCGTGGACTCGAGCTTGTCATCGACCACGAAGAAGCGCGCACTGCCGTGGACTTCGTTCGTGCCGCGCTTGGTGACCATCGAAAGGTGCGCGCCCGAGCCCTGCATGGAGGGATCGGCTCCGCCCGTGACGACGTTCATCTCCTGGAAGGAGTCGAAGTCGTAGTAGCCGGCCGAGGCACCGAGGGCCGACATGTCGGTCAGGTTGACGCCGTCGACCGTGAACGAACCGGCCGCGGAGCCCTTGCTCGCAAAGTTGGACTGCTGGCCGCTCTCGCTGCCGGCCACGTTGATGCGGTCGATCTGGATGCCGGGAACCGTCTGCAGCACGACCCACGGGTCGCGCGCCGTCGGGATGTCCTGGAGCTCGGCGTTGGTGATCGCCGCGCCCGTCTCGACCTTGCGCGTGTCGATGACCGGCGCTTCGCTCGTGACGGTGATCGACGCAGCGACCGCCGAAAGCTTGAGCTTGCTCGTGAGCTCCGTGTTCTTGCCCACCTGCACCGTCACGCCGTCCAGCGTCTCGGAGCTAAACCCCGTCAGCGCGAGGACGACCGTGTACTTGCCGGGCGCGAGGCTGATGAACCGATACTGCCCCTTCGCGTCCGTCGTCTGCGTCTGCGGTGCGCCCATGCCCGTGACGGTCACGGAGACTCCGGGCAGCACACCCCCCTGCTCGTCTTGAACCGTGCCGTAGATGTTGCCCGTGGAACCGCCGAACTGAGCCATCAGCGGCGCGGCCAGCACGAGCATTGCTGCAGCTACGGTCGCTGCGATGCCCAGGGCCCGAAAGCCTTTGTTCATGAATTGCTCCTTCAAAGATGGGGTTGATCTCCAGGTTGCCGGTGGAGACTTGATCGGCGGAAGATCGGGTTCGGTCATCAGTTTCCCTCCCGGGCGCCGTCCGGGATTGGACGTGCCCGGGGTTTGACACAGCAAGGATGGGGCCAGGTGAGTGGAAGGGACTCGAGCGCGTCGGGTCAGTGATTTATGACACCGGACGGAACGCGCCGGAGAACCAAGAAAACGGCGCCTTGAATCGACATCGATGGCGATGGATTGTAGAGACATTGTGGCCGAACTCTTGGCGAATTCTTGGCGTGCGCCGGATGGCGGCTCTCCATTGCGTCTTTGTCGCGGCTCTTACTCGCCGGGGGCGCCCGCCAATCGTCCGTGCGGATCCATCGCGCAATAGAGCGCGGGCAGAATCGCGAGCACGAGAAAGCCCGACAGCACGAAGCCGCCGATGACGGCGATGGCGAGCGGCTGCTCGAGTTGCGATCCCTCTCCCAGGGCGAGGGCCAGGGGAGCCAGCGCGAAGGCGCTCGCAAGCACCGTCATCGCGACCGGCCGGCGGCGGCGCCGCGCCGAGCGGGCCCAGGCCTCCGTCACCGGAAGGCCGTGGCGTAGCCCCTCACGCGCCTCGTGAATGACGAAGATTGAGTTCTCTCCCACGATCCCGACCATCATGATCGCCCCGACGAAACTCGAGATGTTCAGCGTCATTCCGCTGACGAGGAGCGCCCCGAAGACGCCAGCGAGGACGGCGACGGAGATCACTGCGGTCAAAAACGGCGCGCGCCAGTCCCCAAACTCGAAGAGCAGCACGATCGCCACGAGCAGCAGCCCTCCGAGAAGAACGATCAGCAGCTCGCGGAACGAGCCCTGCTGCTGTTCGTAGAGGCCCCCGAACTCGAGCCGCATCCCGGCGGGCAGAGGCAGCCGCTTGCCGAGCTTGTCGCGGATCTCGGCGATCGTTCCGCCAAGGTCACGGCCTTCGAGCCGCGCGGTGACGCCCAGGAACGTCTTGAGATTCTCGCGATCGATCTCCGCTTCCGGAGACCCGGTCGAGACGGCGGCGACCGTGGAGAGTGGGACCAGGGCCCCGGACGGGGTACGTAGCCGAAGTGCCGCAATCCCGCCCGCGTCGCGGGCGAAGACGCGCAGAGGATAGAGCCGCTCGCCTATACGGAGGCTGCCCGCGAGTGTGCCGGCAATGGCCGGCTCGAGGGCCGCCTGCACGTCCTCGGTCGTCAGGCCGAAGCGTGCCGCGCTGCGGGCGCCCTCGGCCGGTGCGGCGGGATCCGGGGCGGGAACCCGGACGGTCAACGCCGGTCCGGCGATCACGATTCCATCGAACACGTCCTCCACGCCCTTGACGCCCTTGAGGATCGCGGCGGTCTCGCGTGCCCGATCCTGCAGGAGGGTCTGGTTCTCGCCGAAGATGCGGATGTCGATGGGCTGCGGTGCCCCGCCCGTCAGATCGCCGATGTTGTCTTCCAGGAGCTGCCCGAAGTCCGTGTGCAGCGCTGGGGCAATAGCCGCGGCGCGGGCCCGGATGTCGCCGATGATGTCTTCGACACCTCGCCGCTCCCGGCGCGGTTTGAGGCGGATGACGTAGTCGCCGCGGTTCGGTTCGGTGATGAAGAAGCCGAGCTGCGTTCCGGTACGTCGCGAGTAGCCGCGGACGTCCGGGATCGCGAGAAGCATCTTCTCCACCCCGGCGAGCATCGCATCGGTATCGGTGAGCGAGGCGCCGGGTGGCGTCCAGTAATCCAGGATGATCGAGCCTTCGTCCATGGCGGGGAGGAAATCGGAGCCGAGGGCTCGATGGAGGCGCACCGAGCCCGCGAGCAGCGCCAGGCAGAGCAGCGCCGCCAACCACGCGTGACGGAAGAGGAAGGGGACCCGGGTGGGCGCGTGCGGCGGCCTCGCGGGCCCCGGCCGGGCATACGCACCGCCGAGCGCCCGCAGAGCCGCCGGAACGCCGAGGGCGGACAGGAAGAAGGAGATGATCAGCGCCAGCGCCATGGTCAGGGCAAGGGGCTGGAAGAACGCTCCGGTGACACCGGTGAGAAGCGCGAAGGGAAGAAATATGACGATCGTCGAAAGGCTCGACCCGATGAGCGGAGGAAGGATCGCCTTGAGGCCCGTCAGCGCCGGAGCGCTCGAGCCCTCCTCGCGGTGGCGGGCGATGCTCTCGGCGACCACGATGGCATCGTCGGCGATCAAGCCGAGGGCGGCGGCGATGCCGCCGAGTGTCATGAGGTTGATCGTCTGACCGGCGATGCCGAGGGCGAGCAGCACGACCGCGACCGCGAGGGGGACCGTGGCGACGGAAAGCACGGTCAGCCGCACGCTGCGCAGGAACACGAGGAGCACGAGAGCGGCCAGGCCGACGCCGATGATGATCGCGTCCCGGACTCCCTGGACCGATCGCGAGACGAACTCCGCCTGGTCGTAAAAGGTGGTCCAGCGCACGTCCCTGGGGATGAGGTCGAGGCGACTCGCGAGAAGGTTCCGGACCCCCCGCGCGATGGCAACGGTGTTGGCCGACGGTTGACGCGTGAGGTTGAGGAGAACCGCGGGGTGACCGTCGGCGGTCGTGCGGATGTAGGAGACCGCGTCGGCGACGCGAACGCTTCCGAGCTCGCCGAGGAGAGCGGGCATGCCGCCGCCGGCAACAGGTACCGCGATCCGTGCGAGCGAGGCGGTGTTCGTGACGACGCCATCGACCAGGGAGAGGTAGAGCTCGTGGTTGGATTCAATCCGCCCGGCGGACAGGATTTGATTGTTCCTCCGTATCGCGGCGAGGACGTCGGTGACGGCGAGGCGGCGCGCCGCCAGGGCCTCGAGGTCGAGGTGCACCTGGAACTCCCGCTGGCGACCGCCCTGCACCTGGACCTGCGAAACCCCGGGAATGCGCACGAGCTCGGGCTTGAGTGTGTACTCGGCGAGCTCCCAGAGGTCCGCCTCGCTGCGCGAGGAGGAGGTGAGGGCGTATCCGAGGATGGGAAAGAGGGCCGTGTTCATGGGTGCGACGTCGATGTGGGCGCCGGCCGGCAGGTCCGGCTGTATTCGCGCGATGGCTTCCTGGAGGCGGGGAAGCGCCACCAGCATGTCGGTGCCCCACTGGAAGTTGGCCGAGACTTCGGTGGAGCCGCGGGAGGTCGTCGAACGGACGATGCGGATGCCCGGGACGGCGAGGAGAGCCTGCTCGAGGGGCCTCGTGACGCTCGGCATCATCCGCGCGGCCGGCTCGTCGCCGACGTCCGCGATGACCTTGATGACCGGAAACGTCACGGAGGGGAAGATGGCGAGCGGCATGCCGAGGACGACGAGCAGGCCCCCGACGGCGAGAATCGCCACGAGGAGCAGCAGCGCGAAGGCGCGGTCGTGGACCCAGTGCAGCAGCTTCACGGCGCGGCCGCGACCGGAGCCCCCTCGGCCAGGCCGACCTGCCCCGAGACGATCACGGTCTGCCCCGAGACCAGCGGCGGCGCCTTGATCTCGACCACGCCGTTGGCCCTCAGGCCGGGCGAGACTTCCGTCCAGCGGGCTCGACCTTGCTCGACGACGACGATCCGCACCGTCCCGGAGACATCGTCGCGGATGACCGCTGCCTCCGGGACGATGGTCGCGTTAGGGTGCTCCGCGACGGTGATCCGTGCTGTCCCAAAGAGGCCGAGGGGAGGAACGCCCGAAAGCCCCCGGAGATCGACGCGGACGGAGGCCGTGAAGTCGGCGGCGTTGGCCCCCGGCAGGATGTCGTGTACGACTCCCGCAAGTCGCCCCGCGCGTCCCGAGATCTCGACGACGACCGGCTGGCCGGGTCGGATTCGTAGCAGATCGCTTTGCGGGGCGTCCACGAGGAACACGATCGAGCCCGCGTCCGCAACGGTGAGAATCTCCTGGTCCTCCGATACCCGGTCGCCGGCAACGGCGGCATGAGCGAGAACCGCTCCGTCCGACGGCGCCAGAATCGATGCGCGTACGAGCCCGCGCTCGGCCAGTGCAATGGCCCGGGCGGCGTCGGCTTTCTCCGAGTCGGTCTTTGCCTGCCGCGCCATGTCGCGAGCGCCCGAGAGCGCTGCATCGCTGTCGCGCGACACGATGGCGCCCAGGACCTCGCCCCGATGGACGCGATCCCCGTCGGAGACTCGGAGCTCCACGAGGGTGCCGGCGAACGGCGCCCGGATCTTCTCCTGTGCCAGCGCGGCCGTATGCCCCGGCGCGGAGACTTCCTCCGTCAGAGTTGCGCGGCGCACGGCTGCCACCCGGACCGGTACGGCGACTGCTGGCTCGGCCGGTCGGGGCGACGGATCGGCCGCCCGGCCGCGGCAGCCCGCCAGAACACCGACGAGACCGAGCGTCAGCGTGACGATCGCCGGCCTCACGGCGTCCCCCAGCGGCTCGCGACAGCCTCGGCGACGCGGTAGCGGGCGATCGCATCGGCGCGGCGGACGGCGGCTTCGACGGATGCGGAGTGCGCCTCGAGAACATCGAGGGCCGTACCGGTCCCTCCCCGATACCGGCTTTCGGCCTCGAGGTAGGAGTCCCGGGCATCGGGCTCGGCACGGGAGAGGATCTCGATCTGGTGGTAGAGGCGTGCTTGTGCGGCGCGGGCCTTCTCCCATCCAAGCCGAGCGTCGCGTTTCTCCGCTTCGAGGGTCACTCGCGCCTGTTGGAGGCCCAGGCCAGCCTGGGCGATCCGAGCCCTGGCCGCTCCGGGGTCCCACAGCGGCCACACGAAGACGAGACCGAACGAGTATCCGGCGTCGCGCCACAGTCGGTCCCAGAAGTGGCTCCCGAGACTGGTCGTGTCCGGGGCCCAGAATCCCGCGTCCGCAGTCAGGAGGAGGTGCGGGCGCCGCTCGGCACGGGCGATGGTCTGGTCCGCCTCGGCCGAGCGTGCGGCCGCCTCGGCCGCCCCGATCTCCGGGGCGCTCTGCCAGGACAGCGAGTCGGGGGACGGCAGCGGCTGCGGAGGGGGGAGAGGCTGTAGCTCGAGAGGCGCCAGAGGGTCGCGGCCCATCAAGTCGTTGAGCGAGAGTCGCGCCTCGTCGCGACGCTCCTCGGCCTCGCCGAGCGTGGCTTCCTCGAGGGCGTACCGCACCTCGGTCTTCAGAAGGTCGGACGAGACGCCCTGGCCCGCCGCCCGCCGGCTTTGGAGCGACGCACGGTACGTGTCGAGCTGGTCGAGCCCTGCGCGGCGGATCTCGACCTCGGCTGCCGCCTCGAGGAGCTCGCTGAAGCGACTTCGCACCTCGAGCTCGAGATCCTTCTCGACGATCCGATAGCGGGCCCGGGCCGAATCGGCGACGGCCCGCGCGCGATCCACACCGGCCCGGAGGGCGCCTCCGGAATAAACCGGCTGGCGCACGACGGCCTGGAGCCGCGCGTCCCCGAGGTTGGTCACGATGGGGCTATAGCCCGGGTACGGCGCGTAGATGAAGTCGCCCTCCACGGCGACCTTGAGCCACCGCTCCGCACGGGCCTCCTTTTCCTTCTCGATGGCGACGGTCATCTCGAGCGCCGGAAGGGGAAGGCGCGCGTTGGCCGCGCGAGCTTCGGCGAGGGCCCGCTCGAGGCTCACTCGCTCCTGTCCCGGCGCAGCTGCAGCGATTCCGAGCGCGCAGGCGATCGCTGCCGCGGCGGTTCGGAGAACCGGGGATTCCCCGCGAGCTCGGCTCATCGGGTGGAAGCGAGCTCGCTTTCGACGGCTCGCAGCCGGTCCGAGCCGCCTGCAAACGCCGCCGGGCCGCACGGCGCGACCGCGGTACCAACGGGGAAGATCCTCATTGTGGCTTCGCCGGAATCCTATATCGGGGCCGGGCCGAGGCCGCAACCGAGCGCGTCGGTAGGATCGCCCTGTTCTGCGGTTCATGAATCCGATACCTGGACGGAGCGATGTGGGAGTCGCGCCGGGAGCCGATGCGCGGCGTGAGTGTAGAGTGGCTGGGGAGGAATCCATGCGTATGCGGAGAATTGGTGGCCCCGTAGCGATGGTTGCGCTCGGGGTTGCCTCGCTGTCCTTCGCGGGCCCGAATGCTTCCTATGAAGTCGTCCAGAAAGTCGCAATCGGCGGCGAGGGTGGATGGGATTACCTGACCGTCGACAGCGCCGCGCGACGCCTCTACGTCTCGCGCTCGACCCGCGTCATGGTTTTCGATGCCGACACTCTGGCGCTCGTCGGAGAGATCCCCGATACAGCCGGCGTGCATGGCGTCGCCCTCGCCCCGGACCTCGGGCGCGGCTTCACGAGCAATGGGCGTGCCTCCTCGATCACCATCTTCGATCTGAAGACGCTCAAGCAGCTCGAGGAGGTCAAGGTCACCGGCGAGAACCCGGACGCGATCCTGTACGACGGCACATCGAAGCAGGTGTTCGCGTTCAACGGCCGGTCGGCGAACGTCACGGTCGTGGACGGCGCGACCGGCAGGGTGAACGCCACGGTGGCGCTCGGCGGCAAACCCGAGTTCGCGGTGACGGACTTGCAGGACCGTGTCTACGTCAATATCGAGGACAAGAGCGAGGTCGTCGTGCTGACCGCGCGCAAGCCCGCGGTCTTGCAGCGCTGGCCCCTGGTCCCGTGCGAGGAACCTTCGGGCATGGCGATCGACCGGCAGCACGGGCGACTCTTCGTCGGGTGCTCCAACCGGATGATGGCGGTGGTCGATACGGCGACCGGATCGGTCGTTGCGACGGTGCCGATCGGCGGGGGCGTGGACGCCAACGCCTTCGATCCGGCGCGCAGCCTCGCGTTCAGCTCCAACGGCGATGGAACGCTCACCGTGGCGCGCCAGGATTCGCCCGACCGGTACACGGTGGCGCAGACGGTACAGACCCAGCGCGGCGCCCGTACGATGGCCCTCGACGAGAAGACGCATCGCATCTTCCTTGCCACCGCCGATTTCGGGCCTCCGCCATCGCCGACGGCGGAGCAGCCGCATCCACGGCCGAGCCTGGTGCCCGGCAGCTTCACGCTGCTGGTGGTTGATCGCCGACCCTAGCAGGCCGCTACTTCCAGTCCTCCGGAGTCGCCGACAGGCCGCCATGACCGCAGCCGAAGCGCTTGCCAACGGCCGGATCGCTTTCGGAAACGGAGTACGTCGCGGCAGACGACGCCCGCAGGCGCTCGGGGTCGGACAAGTCGTAAAGCTCGGCCACTGCCCCGGTGCCTTCCAGGGTTCCGCGCCTTCTGCCGATCGTCCCGAGGTATCCCAGCAGGGCGTCTTGCTCCGAAGGGCTCGCGTGGGCGATCACGACCCAGACGCGGGACCGGCCGCGGAGCCCGTCCAATTCCCGCAGGTACTCCCGCGGTTGCCCGCGATGACAGGATCCGTAGATCAATCCGGAAGGCTCGATGCCGACCCGGGGGCCGTAGAAACGCATCGCTCTCTCGGCGCCGTAGTAGACGTAAACGACGTCCCCCGGCCGTTGCTGCGCCGCGAGGTTGGCCAGAACGGGCCGCGTCTCCTCGCTCCGATAGACCGGCGGATGCCAGGAGGTCGTGGCGGCGAGCAGAACGGCGCAGGCGGCTCCAATCGGCTTCGGAACGCGAAGCCGCCCCAGGGCGTCCACGAGCAAACCGGCGCCATCCGCGACAGCCAGCAGCGCAACGGGCGTGAGGAAGAGGATTGCCCGTCCGGAGAACGGGTAGAGATGCGCGGCGGCGGCGACGAGCGCAGCGACCGTCGGGCCGATCAGAAGGGGAGCGGAGCGCGGCCGCGCCTTCCACAGCACCAGACAGGAAACCGAGACGAGCGCCAAAACCGTCGGGCGCGGGAGGGACGGCTCCCAGAAGTGTCGCATGTACTCCCGCGTGTCCGGTGTGAGAGTGTCGAACCCGTGAGCGACGGCTGCCGCGGCGCTGGCTGCCCAGAATCCGAGCATCGCGACGAGGCCACGGCGGCGCCGCGACGGACCGTCCCGCAGGGCAGGCAGCAAGAGCCCCGCCCCGAGTCCCGCAACCAGGAAGACCGCTCCGGCCGAGAACCAGACGGCCAGGGCCCCGGCGAGTCCGGCGACGAGGAGCCGGGACCCCGACTCCCGGCCTCGGTCGCGCAAGGAGAAGGCAATCAAGGTCAGCGCCACGGACACGAAGACGTCGGTCGAGTACTGCTTGGCCTCGGCGCTGTGGGCTATCAGTGGCGGCGAGAAGGCGAATAGCCCGACCGCGAACACGGAGCTCCAGCCGGGCCGGGTGCGCCAGGCGAGAAGCGCGAAGAGAAGCAGTCCGGCGATGCCGCATGCGAGGGGCACGAGGCGAAGGGCAAGCTCCGTCGGACCCAGTGCCGCCGATGCGAGCTTGAGCGCGGCGAGGAACCCGGGCGGGGCGACCTGATCGAGGGCGAGCGGCTCCCGGACGAGAGCGGGAAGCGGCGTACGGATGACGTTCTCGGCGAGCGCAATCTCGTCGATCCACAGGGACGTGTTCGCAAAGTACTGCCACAGGCGCAGCGCGACGCCCGAGAAGACGAGCGAGGGGAGCGCGAAGCGCTCGGCGCGAGACACGGCAGCCGGTTTCACGCGGGGCTGGACCAGCCGAACGGCAATCGCACCGAAACGATGTTAACCGACAGGGCCGCGCGGCGACGTAAGATCCGGTGCAACCCTGCATGAATCCCCCGACGAGCACGTCCGGTCCCGTCGCCCGCGGCAGGCTGTGGTTGGGCGGCCTCGGATTGGCGGCCGTGGCTCGACTCTGGATCATGCCGCTCGGCTCGAGTCTCTCTCTGGACGAGTTCGGGACGTGGTGGGTGACCGACGGCGGCTTCGGGCAGATCCTTGCCCGCGCGCGCATCTTTCCTCAATCGGTTCTCTACGCCGGAATCATCGGCCTGACCCGGGCGGTCGCAGGCCCGAGCGAGCTCGCCCTTCGGCTTCCGTCCCTGGCGGCGGCCCTGCTCGCCGCGTTCTGTCTCTATCGTCTGGGTAACGAGCTCTTCGACGGCGACGCAGGGCTTCTCGCCGTCGCGATCTTCGTCGGCGTGCCGCAGGTCTGCTTTGCGGCGGGAGACGCACGCCCGTATGCGTTCGCGCTGCTCGCCACGATTGCCGCCCTGTGGCTGCTGGCGCGCTGGCTCGAAGGGGGACGCGCTGCCGACGCTGCGGGCTACGTGCTGTGTGCGGCCGCGATGGTCTATTTCCAGTACCTGTTCGCGGCGATGCTCGTCGCGCATGCCGCCTATGCATTTCGAAGGTGGCGGCGGGGCTGCGGCGTCACGGGGAGGCAGCTGCTCCTGGCGGCCGGAGCCATCGCGCTTTTGACGGTGCCCGCGTCGTTGCTGACGCTCGAGATCGCACGCGATCGCGCGATCCACGATTTCGCCGTCATGCCGGACGTGAAGGCGCTGGCCCTGACTCTCGTGCCCTCGGGGATTCTGGTGGCGCTGGCCGGGAGTGCATTCGCCTGCTGGGCCGGGAGCCGGCTGGCGGGGGTTGGCGTTGCGCCGGCGGGGCAGGACGCGACCCCGGAACACGATGCCGCGCCTTTGCCGTCGGACGACGCCCTCTGGCTCCTCTGCCTTTCTGTCCTCGTCCCTGCCGTGCTTCTGTTCGGGGTTTCCCGGGTCGGCGGCACGTCGGTCTTCGTGGCCCGATACATGCTGTGCATCCTTCCGTGCCAGGCGCTGCTGCTGGCCTGGTTGCTTCGCTGGACGCTTCCAATCGCCGGCGGACGAGCCGTCGTTGCCGGCTATCTGGTGATCATGCTGCTCGCGCGGGGCACGAAGGTGGCGCACAGTAACGACGACTGGCGTGGCGCCGTCGGCGCGGTCGGAGCCGTCACCGGCCGCAACCCGGTTCTCCTCTCCGGGTCGTACGCGGAATCGCGCAACGTGGCGTGGGTCCAGGACGGCGAGCATGCGGCGTACATGCTCGCCCCGCTCGAGTACTATCCGCCCCGCGGCCAGACCATGATCCTGCCGCTGCTTGCCGGACCGGATGCGGAATCGTACGCGCAGAGGCTTCTCGACGCCGGCATCGCCTCGACGAAGCGTTTCAGCTTGATCGAGCGCTCCTCGCGATGGCCCTCGTGGGCGCCCTGGCTCGACCGGAGGCTGCGGCCGCGGGGATACAGGATGCGCAGGGTGTGGGACAGCGGCAGCACGAGCGCCTGGGTCTTCGAGCGATCGGCGCCGGCTGCGAGAGATCCGGGCTAGCCGACGCCGGGATTTTGGCGCGCCGGGGTCACACGATCCCGGAACCGGAGGATCGGCTTCTCGTACCAGCGATGCATGGCGGCCGAGAGAAGCATGGTGATGATCAGTGCCGCCGCGGCGAGGAGGACTACCCGGGATGCCTCCGCGCTCGCTGCCGCGCGCGGGGCGAAGAAGTCGAAGATCTCCAGGTGGAGGAGGTAGGCGGCATAGCTCGTCACCGAGACGAAGTGAAAAACCCTCGTCCACCTTTGGCGGGCCCCGGCGACGTTGATCGATCGGCTGGTCGCCACGCAAACGAGAAGGAGGCCCATCAGAGCCGACACCAGGAGAAAGAGCGTGGTCCGGGCGTAGACGGAGGAGTCGATCGAGTGTTGGTGGAAGAGCTGCCAGAGCTGATACCCGCCCGTGTAGCCGATTCCGATCGCAGCCGGCAGAAAGAGGAGCCGTCTCCAACGCGCGAGCCGGGCCCAGGCTCCGGGGAGATGGACCGCGACTCCCGCGAGCGCAACGCCGATCATCAGGCTGTCCATCCGGAGCGGTGGCTTCTTGCGGATGCCGAAATCCCAGGTGGGATCGAATCCCTGAACGTAGACGATGCGAAGCGCAAGCGACAGAACGATGATCGCGGCGCACGCCGTGAAGAACGCCGTCCTCGGCCGCCTGCGGCCGACGCGCCCCGCCAGAAGCAGAACGAGCGGCATCAGAAGGTAGAACCACTCCTCGATCGAGAGGCTCCAGGAGACCGGAAAGAACTCGAGGTCCCTCCGGCTGAAGTTCTGGAGGAACGCGAGGCTGTTCCAGTTGAAGCGGCGGCCCGTCAGGGGCAGCAGCAGGAGCACGAGGTAATAGGGCGGGAGGGTGCGAAGCCATCGCCGCAGGTAGAAACGTCGCAGCGACTGCCAGGAGCAGTCCTGGAGCACGTCATTCAGAAGAATCCTGCCGATGAGAAAGCCGCTCAAGGTAAAGAAGAGCTCCACTCCCAGAAAGCCCATGGTGTAGTAGGACGCGGTCAGGTCGAGGCGGGATCGCACGAAGAAGAAGCTCAGACTGTGGGCGAGCAGAACGAGAATGATGGCGAGGCTGCGAAGGATGTCGAGCCCGAGATTTCGCGCTGAGGCGGGGCCGCTCATCCGAGCGGCATTCTAAGGCCCGCACACTCCCTTTCGTGGACGACGGAGAATCGTGAAATCATTGAAAACTCGAAGGGGCCGTAGCTCAGTTGGATAGAGCAAGAGTTTCCTAAACTCTAGGTCGGCGGTTCGAATCCGCCCGGTCCCACCACCGCGATCAGCGAGGTGCCGCCCTCGCCGGGGCGTCGGATCAGGCGCCGTGGTCGGTCGACCGGCGACGGTCGATGTCGCGGATCTTGGCGACGAGGCCGGCGATCGCCAGGCCGATGAGCGCGAGCGACACGGCCAGCCCCTTGCGGCGGAACTGCCGATCGCGATGGATCCGGGCCGCTTCGGCTCGGGCCGTGCGCGCCACCGTCATGCCTGTGGCGACCGCCTGCTGCACCGCATAGGGCTGGAAGTAATGGACGTCGGCGCGCGCTTTGGTCAGCGCCTCGTCGGCGCGAGCCAGCTCGAACTCGGCGCGGGAGACCTCCATGCCGGCCTCCGCCTCGCGCCGCAGCGCTTCCCGCGCCGTCTGCGTTTCCTTCTGCAGGCGGAGAATGTCCTCGTACATGGCCTTGCCGGCGCGCGCGCCTTCCGTGCCGGCGTCGTGGCAGCTCGCGCACTTGCCCTCCTTTCCCGCCGAGAGAAACGCGTCGGTGGGATGCACGATCGCGTGATTCTCGTGACAGGTGACGCATCCGGGCAGGCCCATTTCGGCGAAGGCTTCCCAGTGGGGGCTCGCCTTGAACTCTTCGGCGAAGACGGAGTGGCAGGTGCCGCAGACGTTCGCGACCGAGGACACCTGCGGCGGAGCCGCGCCGTGATTGCCGTGGCAGGAGTTGCACGCGGGCGCCGAGAGATCCCCCTTCTTCATGAGCGCCTCGTAATGAACGCTTCGCGCGTACTTGGCGTAGACGTCCGCGGGCAGCTTGTGTGCGCCCATGAGGGTGGCGTCGCCATGGCACCGGTTGCAGGTCTGCGCGATCCGCGTCGGGTAGACCGGAGACCGGGAGTCCTTGACGGGCAGGATTCCGTGGGCTCCGTGGCAGCTGGCGCACGTGGCGACGGAGTCGTCCCCCTTCCGGAGCTTCTGGCCATGGTGGCTCGTCCAGTACTCGGAGAGTTGGTCGACGCGCAGCGACGGGTTGAACAGTCTCATGGCGGCCGCGTCGGCGTGGCAGGTGCCACAGACCTGGGGGATGTCGCGCGGGGACGGCTTTCCGCGGAATCCTTTCCTGGGATCGTGGGCGACGTCCTGGTCTTCGGCCCGCGGATCGCCGCCGTGGCAGGAGGCGCACGTCAGGCCTGCGCGGTGGTGCACGTCGTCGGCAAAGGCCTTTGCGGGAGGGCTCACGCGGTCGTCGTCGAGAGCGAGGTGGCAGTCAACGCAACCGATCGCGGCGGGCTGCTTGGCTCCCGGGGTTACGGGGGGCGCTTGGGCGAAGGCGAAGCTTGCGGTGATCAATCCGGCGGCGAAAAGAAGAGCCCCGAGAGAAAAACGCTTCATGGCGCCGCCTTCCCGGGCGGCAAAAGAGCCAGGATTGTCAGGACGAGAGCTCCTGCGAGTGCCAGCATGGCGGCCCGGTTCCACCAGACAGAGGGACGCCCGGCCGATGCGCCCCGATCGAGCAGCGGTACCGCCACGAGCACGGCCGCGAGGGCGCCGAAGAAGAAGACGCCGATCATCTCGCCGGGGATTCCGGCGATTTCCGCCGGAAAGTACTTCAGAGCCTGGAACATGGACAGGAAGTACCACTCGGGCCGGATCCCGGCCGGCGCGGCAGAGAACGGGTCGGCCTTGCGCCCGAGCTCCCAGGGGAAGAGGGCCGCGAGCGCAGCGAGGATGCCGACCGCCGTCAGCCAGCCCACCATGTCGCGCAGGAGAAAGTCCGGTACGAACTTCATCGATGTGCCCGGGCCGCGGCGGTCGACCGAGGGCGGGACACTCATCCCGTGTCTCTGAACGAGGATCAGGTGGAGCCCCAGTACCAGGGTGGTGATGGCCGGCAAGATCGCGACGTGAATCCCGTAGAAGCGCGAGAGGGTCGCGCCGGTGACGTCGGAGCCTCCGCGCAGAATCTGTGCCAGCAGGGGACCGATGCCGGGAATCTGGGCCGGGACGTCGGTGCCCACCTTCGTGGCGAAGTAGGAGAGGGTGTTCCACGGGAGGAGATACCCGGAGAAGCCGAAGCCGAGCGTGAGAAAGAGAAGGACGGCGCCCGAGATCCAGGTCATCTCCCGCGGCGCCCGGTACGCCTTGAGAAAGAACACGGAGAGCAGATGCAGGACGACGATGCCGACGAAGAGGTTCGCGCCCCAGGAGTGGATCGAGCGGATCAGCCAGCCGAAGGGGACTTCGGCCATGATGTATTGCACGCTCTCGAAGGCCTCGGCCGAGCTCGGCCGGTAGTAGAGGAGCAGCAGAATTCCCGTGGCGACCTGGACCATGAAAAGAAAGAGCGCCATTCCGCCGAGGTAGTAGAAAACGGTATAGCGGTGGATCGGGACTTCCTTCTTGGCCGCCAGGTGGGCGATCTCCTCCCACCCGAGGCGATCGCGCAGCCAGGCCATCGGCGGGAGGCGCGGGACCGGCGGGCGAGACTCAGGTTCGGCGGACGACAATCTTCTCGCCTCGGACATTGACGTCGAGCTTCGTGAGGGGGCGCGGCGGGGGACCGGAGATGTTGACTCCGTTGGTGTCGTAGACCCCGTTGTGGCAGGCGCACCAGATGTCGGCGCGCTCCGGTCGGTACTGCACGGTGCAGGCGAGGTGCGTACAGGTGGCGGTGAGCGCCTTCAGCTCGCCCGAAGCGCTGCGGAAGACGATTGCGGGCTTTCCGCCGAAGGGTACGATGCGCCCGGAGTTGGGAGGGATCTCGGAGGCCTTCACGTCGAGCTCGACCTCCGAGAGGGAGGGCTCCGAGGTCAGGGGTGGAACGAGGTAGCGAAGGACCGGGTAGAGGAAGGAAACCGCCACCGCGCCGAGGCTCGTGCCGAGGAGCCAGGAAATCCAGCGCCGCCGGGTCTGGCTCGCCTCCGTGGCCGCTAGGTGCACGGGTTCCTCACGCTGATCATCGACACTAAGTCGCTCGGCGCCGCCCGGTCATGATGCGTCTGCATCAGGAGGCGGTTCTGGCGGAGCCTAACATGCTCCGGGGGCGGATATGAGCCATGACCTCTTCCCTGGCCTGCGCGGGTACCTTGCCGAGCGCTTCGGGCCCGAGGCCGCCTCGGCCACCCTCGAGCCGCTCGGCGCCGAGGCCGGCGGCATCAAGCAACTCGGCTACGGCGTCCCCTACCGGGTTGTCTGGGAGTCGGCCGGTGGACCGAGAACCCTCGTGCTCGAAACCGTGCGACCCGGGCAGTTCGGGCACGAGGACCGGGCAGATCGGGCGAGCGCTCTCCTGAGGGCGTACGAGGATTACGGGACGCTGCCCAAACACGTGGCCCCCGCCGGTTTGGGTGCGTTTCGGCAGGGGGGCCCCGCCTTGAGCCTCGACGATGCGGGCGAGACTTTTCTCCTGACGGAGTTTGCTGCCGGGCAACCGTACGCCGCGGACCTGGACCGAATCGCCGAGCGCGGGAGTCTCGAGGAAATCGACCGGACACGGGTACGCGCTCTGGCCGGATACCTGGCCGACATCCACCGCGCGCCCGTGTCGCACCCGACGTGGTACCGGCGCCGGCTGCGCGAGCTCACGGGGTCCGGGGAGTGCATCGCCGGAATTGCGGACTCCTATCCGGTCCCGTTTGGTTTCATCGATGCGGATCTTCTGGCCGAAGTCGAACGCCTCTGCCTCGGATGGAGGTATCGCCTTCGAGACCGCGCGGATCGGCTGCGGACGATCCACGGCGATTTCCACCCCTGGAACATCCTTTTTCGGGCTAAGGCGGACTTCTCGGTGCTCGATCGAAGCCGCGGCGCCCTCGGCGACCCGGCCGACGACGTTGCCTCGCTCGCGGCGAACTTCCTGTTCTTCGCCCTTCGTACCCGCGCGGGCTTTCGTGGCCCGTTCGCGGAGCTCTTGCGAGAGTTCTGGGACCGCTATCGCGAGAAGTCGGGAGATGACGACCTCGATTCGGTCATCGCGCCGCACTTCGCCTTTCGGGCACTGGTGCTCGCCAACCCCCTCTGGTATCCGACCGAGACCGAGGGGCTGCGGCGAATGCTGTTTCGCCTCATGCTTTCCATTCTCGAGGCCGATCGGTTCTCGCTCGAGCGGGTCCCGGAATATCTGAAGCGAAGCCGTCCATGAGTTGGGCCCTGTGGCTGACCGGCGCGCCCGCTTCCGGTAAGACGACGTTGGCGGCAGCCGTGCGGCGCCTGCTCAAAGAGGAAGGCGCGTGCCCGGTCGTGCTCGAGTCGGACGTCCTGCGGGAGATCCTCACGCCGGAGCCCTCCTACGAACCGCAGGAGCGCGATCGGTTCTACCGGGAGGTCGCGGACTTGGCCGCGCTCCTCGTACGGCAGGACTTCGCGGTTCTCGTCGATGCAACCGCACCGCGACGCACCCACCGCGATCGGGCACGGGCGGCGATTCCGCGCTTTGTCGAGGTCCAGGTCACCACTCCGGCGGAGATCCGAGCGGCGCGGGATCCCAAGGGGCTGTATCGGAGGGCGAGTGAGGGACACGCACCCCATCTTCCGGGCGCCACGGAAGCCTACGAAGAGCCGCTGAACCCCGATCTGGTGGTTTCTGGAACGGCACCGGCGGAGATCGAAGCGGAGAGGATCGTGACGCTCCTGCGCGACCGAGGCTTTCTGCCGCACGGAAATGATGCAAGTGGTTCACGACACGAGAGCCATTTTGAGAGATGTTGATGACGTGAGATTCAAGATCCCTGGAAAGGAGGAAGCCATGAACCTCATTCGTTACGAACCGACGACCCTCACCAACTTCCCGCTCTTCCGTGAAATGGAAGAAATGTCGGACCGCCTCAATCGGCTCTTCGGCACATGGACGCGCCCCAATGGCGGGAAAGAGGCGCTCACGACGACGGACTGGGCACCGTTCGTCGACATCGAGGAGAACGAGAAGGAGTATCTGGTCAAGGCGGAGCTTCCCGAGATCCGGAAAGAGGACGTGAAGGTCACCGTGGAAAACGGGATCCTGACCCTTCAGGGAGAGCGCAAACGGGAGAAAGAGGAAAAGGGCAAGAAGTTTCACCGGGTCGAGCGCTCTTACGGCACGTTCCTTCGGACCTTCACGGTTCCCCAGGACGCGGACGAGACGAAGGTTGCGGCGGACTTCAAGGACGGCATTCTCCGGGTGCACCTGCCCAAGACGGAGAAGCCGCGGCCGAAGGCCATCGAAGTGAAGGTCGCCTCCTAGCTCCGCGTCGTCAAGGAGCCGCTCCACGACGGAGCGGCGATCCCAGCGGCCGGCATCGCGCCGGCCGCTTCTTTCTTGGGGGTTTACGAGGCTCGAGAGCTCGGGCGGTCCGTGACGAGACCCGGAAATCGCTCGCGGAACGAATTTGCCACGTGACAGTTCCAGCAAACCCGCTGGTGTGTGGCCAGAACCCGGGGCAGGCTCTCCGGCGTCACCTCGTCCCACTCCACGGTCCTTCGATCGGGCGTGAGCAAGGCGGGCTTGTGCTCGACCCAGTGGATCTCGCCGATCTCGCGGCCGCAGAGGGCGCACGCGGATCCCTGATACCACTCGACGAGCATCGTCCGCACGAGGCACTCGGCCGGCGCGGCCTCGACCTGGGCCAGACACTCCTGCCCGCAGCTCTGGCGCTCCGGCCACCGCGAACAGGAGGCGAGCCGCAGGTCCGGCTCCCCGATCGACGTCGAGGCCGCCACATGGGCCCGGTCAAGCTCGACTGCGGCCGGCAGCCCGTTCTCCGGACAGGTGATGACACGGGTGCCCCGATATTTGAAGTATGCCCTCGCGCCGATCCACATCATCGGAATGCAGGCCAGCAGAAGGACTCCGAAGACGAGGAGGGTTATCGTCATGCGTCGCCTCCCGGGATCAGTCTACGGACTCCCGCCGTGGGGATTCATGATCCAAGCGCATCAGCATGCGGGCGAGGCTCGTTCACCAACCCAGCGCCGCGACCGCGCCGCCTACGACGGCCACGACGATTCCCGCCACGGCGTCGGCATAGCGATCGAGCCAGGCGGCCCGAAGCCGCTCTGCTCCCGCCCGTGCCGGCAGCACGAGTGCGGCCATCGTCGCCAGTGTCGAGACCTCGTAGATCAGGACGATTCCGGTTGCGCGCACGGCGCCAAGCGGTGCCGCCGCGAAGAGCAGAGGAATGACGGCGACGCAGGGATCGGCCGAGAACAGGAGGAAGAGCGTCCAGGCCGTCACCCGTCCCGGGTCGTGGATGTGATCGTAGTGGGAGTGGGCGTGGCCGTGGAGCCTACGACCCGCGGCCCGTCGCAGTCCCCATATGGCGTACGCGATCCCGAAGCCCACGAGGAGAATTCCGGCCACCGCCTCCATCCTTTTGCCCAGGCGCTGGATCAAACCCAGGCCGAAAAAGAGACCCACGAGGCCGAGCAGCGCCGATACGGTGACGTGTCCGAACCCGCAGAGCAGCGTGACCCGGAGCGTTCTGCCGGCCGACCACGCCCGCGCCCTCGCCAGCGCCGCGAAGGGGACCCAGTGATCGGGCGCCAGAGTGTGAAGGCTGCCGACCGTCAGCGCGGCGACCGTCAGGGCGGCAAAGAGGCCGTTCACGACGCGTGCGCCGCGGCGACGGGCACGACCGTCGCGCGATCCTGGGTCCGGAGCGCCTCGAGCCAGCTTGTCCAGGCCTCCAGACCCTCGCCCGTGCGGGCCGAGAAGCGTATGGCGCGGGGCGATGGCATGACGTGCTGGAGCGCTTCCTCGATGGCCTCGACGCGCACTTCGGGGAGGTGGGGCAGCAGGTCCGTCTTCGTCAGGAGAACGAGGTCGGCCTTTCGGAACATGACCGGGTACTTGAGAGGCTTGTCCTCGCCCTCGGTCACGGAGAGAGCCACGACGTTGGCGGCCTGGCCGAGATCGTAGACCGCCGGGCAGACCAGGTTGCCGACGTTCTCGATGAAGAGAACATCCGGTGGGGAGGCCGGGAACCCGTGCATGGCGCGATGAACGAGCTCGGCGTCGAGGTGGCAGGCCGAACCGGTCGTGATCGCCACCGACGGGATCCCGGCGCGCTGCAGCCGTTGCGCGTCACGGTCGGTCTCGAGATCCCCGGCGAGCGCGCCCAGCCGGCATCGCCCCTGAAGTGCCCGGGACGTCGCTTCGAGAACCGCCGTCTTCCCGGCACCCGGCGAGCCCATCAGGTTGATCGCGAGGATGCCCCGTCCCGCGAAGTGCTCGCGGTTGTGGCGCGCCGTGCGATCGTTGCCTGCCAGGATGCGGTCGTGAACTTCGATGGGAACGATGTCGGGATCGCCGCAGCCGCAGGAGTCACACATCCGCCACCTCCATTTCGATTCGGTCGAGGACGATCTCGTCTCCAGCCGCCAGGCGGGCCGGGGCCGAGCACGATGGGCACCGCAGGATCGCGCCGCGCAAGATTGGCGCCAGGCAGCGCGGGCACTCCCAGCGAGCGGGAACGGGCACGATCGAAAGGTCCGCCCCCTCGCAGAGTGTGCGCTCGCGAAAGACGCAGTACGCGGTCCGCAGCAACTCGATCTCGACACCCGAGGCCTCGCCGATGCGCACGTGCAGCCGATGAACGGACGCCGCACCTCTCTCGGCGGCCTCGGCCTCGACCCGTTCGAGCAGCGCCTGGACGATCGAGTATTCGTGCATAGGATCAGCGCCCCCCGAACTGGGCCGGGCGGCGTGCGAAGAAACCCTCGAGTCCCTCGGCGAAGTCGGCTCCGTCGGCGATTCTGGCCAGATGTTCGAGCTCGCGGTCGAGGTGGTGGTCGAGGCGATCGACGCCTGCCGCCTGGTTCACGAGGCTCTTAGCGACCGCAAACGCCTCCGCGGGGCCGGCGGCGAGCCTGCGCGCGATGGCGAGCACCCCGGCATCGAAGGCCTCGGCGCCGAAGACGCCGTTGATGAGCCCGAGTTCGAGGGCACGGGCAGCATCGAGACGCGGATTCAGGAGCACGAGCTCCATTGCCCGGCGCAGGCCGATCAGGCGCGGCAGGAAGAAAGTCGAGCTCTCCGCGCCGGTCAGGCCGGTCTTCCCGTAGGCCCATTCGAAGCTGGCTCGATCCGAGGCGTAGACGAGGTCGCATGCCATCGCGATGCCGAAGCCCCCCGCCGCGGCGACGCCGTCGACGGCGGCCACGAAGGGCTTGGGTGCCCGCTTGATCTCGGAGATCGTGCTGTGGATGTACTCCAGGATCTGCTTGAAGATCTCGCCGTAGCCCGTGGGCGTGGGCCGGGCCCCCTGGAGATACCCGAGGTCCGCGCCGTCGCCGCCCGCCCGAATGTACTTGAGGTCCGCTCCGCTGCAGAACACCCCGCCCGCGCCGCGCAGGACGACGGCGCGCACCGAGGCGTCGCGGGCCAGCAGGAGGCCGGCCTTGCGAAAGTCGCGCGCGGTCTCGACGTCGAGCGAGTTCATACGTTCCCGGCGGTCGATCGTCAGGATCCCGATGTCCCCGTCGCGCTCCACGCGTATGTGGCTCATGGTGACCCTCCCGCCGCGGCGAGCGAAGTGTGGCGGCCCGGGCCGGCCGTTCCCGAGGACTCCGCCTTGCCGGCAAGCAGCGCGGCCCCCGCGATCAGAAGGGGACCCCAGGCCGTCGCCAGCATCCACTCCTCGTGGGCGAAGGCGTATGCATGGACCGCGTGCAGGTTGCCGCGGCGGCGCAAGTCGCCGACGAGCGGCGATACCGGATACGGGCGCGAGCGCAGGAGCATCGGGCCCTCGTCGAGCCGCTCGGTGACGACATGGGCCGACGCTCGCGTCTCTCTTTCCCCCGCGAGGATCGCCATGCGCACGGCACGCAGCCCCGGATAGAGAGGTCGACCGTCGGGAGCTCGGCGGGCCAGGTCGCTGCCGTGGACGTTCAGGATTCGGTCGGGGAAGGTTTCGAGAAAGGGGTCGGTCAGTAGGTAGAGATAGCTGGAAAGAAGAACGGCGTCCGGCCGGTACGGGGCGAGCAGCTCGGCCGATTGCCGGTCGTAGTCTCTACGGGCAGCCAGATCCGCGATCGGCCGCCGCCGGGAAGAATAGAACGGCTGAATGGGATGATCGATGACTGGCACGCCGGCGGAGGCGAGCCTGTCTTTCTCGGCGAAGCCGGGGTCGGTCGCGAGGCAGGCGACGAGATCGAAGCGGCCGGGCCGGCGGCCCCGGAGAAGACTCTCGAGCCCCGGACAGCGGCGAGAGCACATCAGGGCAAGGCGCCTTGTGCCCGATGAGGTCAGCATATGCGGGGAAGCGGCTCGCCCTCGGGCTCCGCCAGAAGGCGGCGCCCGAACCCCGTGTCCAGGATCACCGATCCCGGTCGTTCCGCCACACAAGTGCCGACGACGCAGGCGTCGCGGCCGAGCGGGTGAGCCCGCAGGGCCTCGACGACGCGCTCGGCCATGTCCGCCGAGACCCCGAGGACGGCCTTGCCCTCGTTGGCGACGTGAAGGGGATCGATCCCGAGAAGATCGCCAGCGGCACGCGCTGCGGCGGTGACGGGGACCCGGGATTCCTCGAGCAGGATCCCGACGCCGCTCTTTTCGGCCATCTCGTGCAGCGCCGAGGAGAGGCCGCCGCGGGTGGGGTCCTTCATCGCGACGACGGCGCCGTCGGCGGCGGCTAGCGCGGCGCGAATCAGGCCGTTGATGGGCGCCACGTCCGAGAAGAGCTCTCCTTCGAGGTCGAGGGCGTGGCGCGCTGCCATGATGGCGAGGCCGTGGTCCCCCATCGTGCCCGTGACGAGGATGCGGTCGCCCGGCCGCAGGCCGCAGTCCGGAACAATACGTTCGGTCAGGCCGATTCCGGTGGTGTTGAGCACCAGGCCGTCGATTTCGCCGCGGCCCATGACCTTGGTGTCCCCGGTGACGATCGTGGCACCTGCCTCCGCGCATGTCTTGCGGATCGAATCCTGGATGCGCTCGAGATCGGACCGGAGGAATCCCTCTTCGATGACGGCCGCGCAGGTGAGGCCGAGCACTTCGGTCGCGCCCATCATCGCAAGATCGTTGACGGTGCCCGAGATCGAGAGGCGGCCGATATCCCCTCCGGGGAAGAACAGGGGATGGACGACGTGGGAATCGGTCGTGACGACGAGGTACCGATCGCCAAGCCAGAGCGCCGCCCCGTCGTCCATCGCCGCGGCACCGATCCCCTTTGCCGATGGTGCAGGCAAATTCTTGAGAAAGACGTCTTCGATGAGGGTGCGCATGGCTCGGCCGCCGGCGCCCTGCTTGAGTGTGACGTGCTCCTGCACGCGAAGCGACAGAGTCGTCATGAAGCGCCTCCCAGGTTCGGGATTCCCCCGTACTGGTGCCAGATCTTGCAGGTGCCTTCACTCGACACCATGCAGGCGCCGACGGGCGTGTCCGGGACGCATTCGCGTCCGAAAAGCGAGCAGTCCGTCGGCGAGGCGATGCCGGACATGATGTCGCCGCAGATACAGCTCGCGGCAAGCGTGGAGGGCGCACGATCCCAAAGGCTCGCAAGGTCGATCGTAAACCGGCGGCGTGCATCCACGCGGGCCCACTCGTCGCGCAGGCGAAGATTGCCGTTCGGAACGTGGGCGATTCCCCGCCACCGCCCGCCCACCGGCCGAAACACGCTCCACAGCTCTTCCTGAGCGCGCAGGTTCCCCTCGCGGGTGACGCAGCGCGGGAACATGTTCACGACTCTGGGCTCGCCGTCGCGGATGAGCTCGACGAGGCGCGCCAGTCCCGCCAAGATGTCGAGCGGCTCGAAGCCCGCGACGACGACCGGAATGCGGTGCCGCGCCACGAACGCCTCGAAGATGCCCCAGCCCGTGATCGTGGCGGCGTGGCCCGCGGCGAGGAACCCTTCGACGCGCGTATCCGGCATCTCGGCGACGATTTCCATCACCGGCGGGATGTACTTGTGCGCCGAGAGAACCGAGAAGTTCGGCGGAAGGGGCCCGCGGACGACTGCGGCCGTGGCCACCGCGGTCGTCTCGAACCCGGTCGCGAAGAAGACCACGTCCTTCTCGGTGCGGCGGGCGAGCTCGACGGCCTGTGCGGCGCTGTACACCACGCGGATGTCGGCTCCGGCCGTCTGGGCGTCGGCCAGGGACTGGACCGTTCCCGGAACCTTGACCATGTCGCCGTATGTCGCGATCAGGCAGCCCTGGCGAGCCAGGGCAACGCCTTCGTCGACCTCCGGCATGTCGGTGATGCAGACCGGACAGCCGGGGCCCATGATCACGTTGAGATCCTTCGGGAACGTCGCCCGCAGCCCCCATCGTGCGATCGCCTGCTCGTGGCTTCCGCAGACATGCATGACCGACACCGGAGAGCGCCCGATCTGTGCGGTCAACCGTGCGATCTGCCCGGACAGTCGCCGGGCCAGCTCCGGGTCCCGAAATTTTACTTCGCGAGCGCCGTCGATACGGGCGAGGTTCATCGGTCCGTCTCCCGACCCGCGGCCTCGATCTCCCCGCGCACGTCGACGGCCATGAGGTCGTCATTGCGGGCCTCGGCGAGAAGCGTCTCGTAGAGGGCCAGGGTCTCCCCGATTTCCTCGGCGGGAATGCGGCGGATCGCGAAGCCGACGTGATTGAGGATGTAATCGCCCGGCGAGACCGGCTCATCGACGACGTCGAGTCGAACCTGTCGGCGGATACCCCAGAAGTCGACGGATGCCGTCAACCCGTCGACCTCCAGCACCCGCCCTGGCACTCCGAGACACATTAAGGACCTCCTTGCGCGGCGCGGGCGACGGCTGCGGCGATGATCGCCTGGCCGATGGCCAGTCCACCGTCGCCCGGCGGGATCTCGTGGTGCCGATACACGCGAAAGTCCGTGCCGAGATCGCCAAGCAGACGCTCGGTCAGCAAACCGTTCTGGAAGCAGCCCCCGCTCAGGACGACGGGGAGCGGGCCGATTCGCTCCGAGACCGAGCGAACGAGCGTGGCGGTCGCCCGGGCGAGAGTGTTGTGAAATCGGGCCGCGATCGTCGCCACGGCTCGGTCGTCGTAGAAGTCGCTCACCGCCGAGCGCAGAGCAGGCCGGAGGTCGAGGATGACGAGGCCATCCTCGGCGGCCGCCTGGTACGGGTAGACGCCCCGTTCTGCGGGATCGGCCGCCATGTTCCACTCGAGGGCAACCTGTCCCTCGTAAGCGGAGACCGGTCGCGCGAGAAAGAGCGATCCGAAGGCGTCGAAGTAGCGTCCGACCCCGTGCGCCGGGGGGGATTGGATCCGGCGCCGCGTCATCTCGCAGACGAGCTCGATCCGCCGTCGCGGAACCGCGTCGAAGACGGGAAAGGCCTCCAACGGTGGCTCGCCCTCGAAGGCGTCGTCGAGCAGCGCGAGGGCGATGCGCCACACCTGCCGCATCGCGAGATCGCCGCCAGGCAGCGCAATTGGCCGAAAGGTTGCCAGGCGCTCGAAGCCGTCCGTCCGGGTCAACAGGATCTCCCCGCCCCACGAAGCGCCGTCTGATCCGAACCCGGTGCCGTCATATGCGACGCCGATGACGGGGCCTTCCAGCCGATGCTCGGCCATGGCGCTCGCAACGTGCGCGTGGTGGTGCTGGACCCCGATCTTGATCCTCTCGGGCCGCCCGAGTGCGTACTGCGTCGAGGCGTAGAGGGGGTGGAGATCGTGAGCGATGATCTCGGGGCGCACCTGAAGAAAACGCTCGGCAAGCTCGACGGCCTCTTCGAAAGCACGCAGCGTTTCGAGTCCTTCGAGGTCGCCGATGTGGGGGCCGAGGTAGGCCGTGTCTCCGAAGCCGATACAGAACGTGTTCTTGAGATGGCCGCCGCAGGCGAGCACCGGGCGCTCGAAGGGACGGCGCACGGTGACGCCGCGCGGTACATAGCCCCGGGAGCGGCGAAAGACGACGGGCCCCCCGGCGATGACCCGGGCGACCGAGTCGTCGGCCCGCGATGCGATCTCGCGGTCATGCACGAGCAGCAAGTCGGCGATCCCGCCCAGTCGCTCCACCGCCTCGGTGTCTCGATGGACGATGGGCTCCTCCGAAAGGTTGCCCGACGTCATGATCAAAGGCCGGTCGGCTTCGGCGAGCAGAAGGTGGTGGAGGGGCGAGTAGGGAAGCAGGAGGCCGACGAGCGCATTGCGCGGCGCCACGATGGCCGGGATCGGCGCATCGCTGCGTCTGGGGGCGAGGACGATCGGCCGCTCCACCGACTCGAGGAGATCTCGCTCGGCTTCGCCGAGGACCGCGAGGGCCTCGGCCTGGGCGAGGTCGCGGACCATGACGGCAAAAGGCTTCTCCTCGCGTCTCTTCCGGAGCCTCAGGCGGGCGATCGCCGCCTCGGAGGTGGCGTCACAGGCCAGATGAAATCCGCCGATGCCCTTGAGCGCCACGATGCGGCCTTCAGCGCACGCCCGCACTGCGAGCAGGAGCGGGTCGCCAGGCAGCTCGTCTCCGGATTCCGAGAGCGCACGCAGGCGCGGCCCACATTGTGGGCACGCGTTGGGCTGGGCGTGAAAGCGCCGGTCGAGAGGCGAGTCGTACTCCCGCTGGCACGCGGCGCACATCCGGAAGGGCGCCATCGTCGTCGCAGGCCGATCGTACGGAACGTCGCGGGCGATCGTGAACCGGGGGCCGCAGTTGGTGCAGTTGGTGAAGGGATATCGGTAGCGGCGGTTGGAAGGGTCGAAGATCTCGGCGAGGCAGTCGGCGCAGGTCGGGAGATCGGGCGGAATGGAGACGCGCCGCTCGCCCTCGATTCGGCTCTCTTCGATCGCAAACTCCTCGCCCGGCTCGGCGGCGATCGTGGCCCACTGGAAGCCGTGGATTCGGGCCGCGGGAGGCGGAGATTCCCGCAGGCTCCGGAGGAAGCCGTCGAGCGCCTCCTCGGGGCCGAAGGCGTCGATCGTAACGCCGTCGGTGCCGTTGCGGACGCGGCCCGCGATGCCTCTCTCGCGGGCGAGGCGGTAGACCCACGGGCGAAAGCCCACGCCCTGGACGACCCCGCGGATGGCGATGCGCCGGCCCCCGCGCGTCATGGCCTCTCGCCGACTGCGAGCAGGTACGCCGTGAGGTCCCAGGTCTGCCGGTCGTCGAGAACCTTCCAGGCGGGCATCGCGGTGCCAGGCGACCCCTCGCGGATGACGGAGAAGACATGCCGGGGCGAGGTCTGCTCGCGCCAGGCCGGGTCGGTGAAGTCGCGAGGCGGGCTGGAGAGCCCCTGGCGCCGCACGCCGCGGCCGTCGCCGCGGTCGCCGTGGCAGAGGGCACAGTGCTCCAGAAAGAGCGCGCGGCCGCGCTCGCGCGCCTGAGTGGATTGGAGCTGCCCGGCGGGGACCGCGAGGTTGCGGTACGCGGGGGGCAGGTCGCCGTCGCGCGCCCTACAGGCCGAATACACGAGCGACATCGCCAGGAGGCCGAAGAGCTTTTTCATCATTCGTTCTTCGCGAAAACACATGGCCCATCGATTGGGCTTCGGCGACGATCCGATCGATCAATTCCGGGATGCGGTTCGCGACGGCCCTCGACCGGTCTGCCCCGAGGCCCAGTGTCCGGGGGACCAGGCCGAGCAGGACGAGGCGCCGGGGGTAGCGATCATGGAGGCGAGCGCCGTCGAGCAGGTCCGCCACGCCGACCTGGTGAGGAGAGAGCCGGTGCAGGACCGCGGGCGCCACCTCCTCGCCCTGGAGCCGCACGAGCGAGCCGGGCGGGGCGTCGTCGCGAATGGCGTCGACGAGGATCACGTCGATCGCATCTTCCACGTACGGAAGCAGGGTGAGCCCCAGGGTTCCACCGTCGAGCACCAGCACGCCCTCGGGCGCCTCCCAGTCCCGGTCGAGGCGTGCGATCGCGGCCGAGCCGAGGCCGTCGTCCCCGCACAAAAGGTTGCCGAGGCCGAGTACCAGGAGCGGCGTCGTTGCGGCCATCGGCGTCCTACCTGGGAAAGAATCGATACCCGGAATAGATGACGTCGTCGCGCTGCACGAACTTGTAACCGGAAAAGATCGACTCCATCGTTCCGTTGCCCTCGATCTGCGACATCAGGACGGCGCTGTAAATGTGGTGAGCCACAAAGCCCCACAGCAGCCACATGACGACGTGGTGGATCCAGCGGGCGCCCTGTGCCCCTCCGAAGAGAGGAACGAGGAACGAGAAGATCCGGAAGGGCGAGTGGACGCTTGCATTGACGGTATAGAGGGCAAGCCCCGTCGCAATCATCGTGAAGTAGAGAAAGAAGACCAGCGTGTAGGCCATGCCCGCCAGAGGGTTGTGTCCGATGAAGCCGGGTGGCTTGCGCAATCCAAAGAGATAGAACTTCGTCGTGGGGAGGATGCCCCGGCGGCGGCGCACCGGGACCGGAAGGAACCTGTCCCAGCGCGAGTAGGAGTTGCCGATGAACATCCAGACGACGCGCGAGAAGACCGCGAGCGCGAAGACGATGGCCGTGTAGGAGTGGATGGCCTTGATGGTGCCCATCACGAAAAGATTCCTGGCCTCCCCGGAGACCGTCAGAAACGGGTGCCCGATGTAGATGCCCGAGACAGACAGGACGAAGAGAGAGGCGACGATGACCCAGTGCGTCAGCCGCACGGGCCACTCCCAGACGTAGACCCGTACGAGGTTCAGGTCGCCGGACGGCGGGACCGACGCGGGGTCGACCAGCGGGACCGCGGCGCTCACAGGGCCCTCACGCGCGCGAGCTCGCGCCGGCTGGCGTCCACGACGTGGACGCCGCACGCCATGCAGGGGTCGAACGAGTGCACGGTGCGCAGGATCTCGAGCGGCTGGGCGGGATCGTGGATGGGCGTCCCGAGCAGCGCCTCCTCGTAGGGACCGCGCTTGCCCGAGGCGTCGCGGGGTCCCGCGTTCCAGGTGCTCGGGACGACGCACTGGTAGTTGGCGATCTGACCGTCGCGAATGTGCACCCAGTGCCCGAGGGCTCCGCGCGGGGCCTCGTGAAAGCCGGCGCCGGAAGCCTCGCGCGGCCACGTGCTCGGCTCCCACTTGGAATTGTCCGCGATGCGCAGCTCCCGCCGCCCCATGTTTTCGGCGAGCCCGTTCAGCCAGTCGTCCATCTTGTCGACGAGGACCTGCGTCTCGATGCCCCGGGCGGCCACGCGGCCGAGCGTCGAGAAGAGCGCCTCGGGCCCGACGTTGAGCTTGCCCAGGACGAGGACGACCAGCGCCTTGACCTGCGGTTGTCCCGACGCGAAGGCGACGAGCGTGCGGGCGAGCGGTCCGACCTCCATCGGCTCTCCGTCGTACCGTGGAGACTTCAGCCAGCTGTACTTGCCACCCGTCTCGAGCCGCTCGTAGGGCGGCTTGGGGCCCGTGTACTTCGGTTTGGTCTCTCCCTGGAAGGGATGGAGGCCCTTGTCGTCTCCGCCGTCGTACTCGTACCAGGAGTGCTTGACCTGCTCCGTGATCTTCGAGGGGTCGATTTTCTCGACCTTCGAGAGGTCCCGCTTGCGGATGACCCCGGCGGGCAGGAACATGCGGGCATTCGGTCCGTCTTCCTCGGGGTACTCGCCGTAGACCATGTAGTTGCCGACGCCCGCGCCGTACGCCGCCCACTCCTTGTAGAAGGAAGCGATCGCGAGCAGGTCCGGTATGTAGACTTTCGTGACGAACTCCCGGCCCTTCTTGACGAGCTCCTGCATCTGGGCGATCGACCCTGCGTTCAACGAGGCCTGCCGGTCGGGGTCGATCGGCGTGGCCATGCCGCCCACCAGGAAGCTCTGGAGGTGGGGGTTCTTTCCGCCGAGGATCGCGTGGATCTTGATGAACTCTCGCTGCCAGTCGAGGGCCTCGAGGTAGTGCGCCACGGCCATCAGGTTCGCCTCGGGCGGGAGCCGGTAGGCGGGATGCCCCCAGTAGGCGTTGGCGAAGGGCCCCAGCTGCCCGCGTTCGACGAAGGCCTTGACGCGGCCCTGCACGCCGGCGAAATAGGTCGTGCTCGAGAGGGGCCAGTCCGAGATCGACTGGGCGAGGACCGAGGTCTTCGCGGGGTCGGCCGAGAGCGCCGAGACGATGTCGACCCAGTCGAGGGCATGCAGGTGGTAAAAGTGAATCACGTGGTCCTGTACGCACTGCGCGGAAATGATCAGGTTGCGCAGCAGCCGCGCGTTGGGCGGCGGATTTGCGCCGATCGCATTCTCGACGGCGCGGATCGACGCGATCGCGTGAACCGTCGTGCACACGCCGCAGATGCGCTGCGTGAATGCCCAAGCGTCCCTCGGGTCGCGGCCCTTCAGGATCAGCTCGATGCCCCGGAACATCGTGGAGGACGACCAGGCATCCCGGACGCTGCCCCCGTCCACCTCGGCTTCGATCCGCAGGTGTCCTTCGATGCGGGTGACGGGATCGACGACGACGTGCGTCATGACGGAGCTCCTTTCTCGGGCGTCCCGGGCTTTTCGGCTTTGGGGGGGTGCTCCGGTCCCCGGTCGAGCGGCCCCTGGCGCCAGCGTTTGGCGAGCGCGATGAGGCCGTGCGTCGCGAACGCCGCGCCGACGCCGACGGTCGCCCAGATGCCGACGCGATCGACGTCCGACTGAACGCCGAAGCCGGGAATGCCGGAGAGGTGGCGGTAGAAGGGTGTCATCTTGTCCCAGAAGTCGGGCTCCGCACAGCCGATGCAGGGATGCCCGCAGCCGATGGGCCAGTTGGTCCCATCGTTCCACCGCACGTTGGGGCAGTTCTGGAACGAGACGGGTCCCTTGCAGCCCATCTTGTAGAGGCAATATCCGGTGCGGTGCCCCTCGTCGCCCCAGGCTTCGACGTACTGTCCGGCGTCGTAGTGCGCGCGCCTCTCACAGTTGTCGTGGATCGCCTTGCCGTAGGCGAAAAGCGGCCGCCGGTACTGGTCCAGGGGAGGCCAGTTCTTGAAGGTCAGGTAGTAGACGACCAGCGCCGTCAGATTTTCGACGTTGGCCGGGCACGCGGAGAGGTTGATGAGGTTTCGGACGCCGGGGACCGCATCGGAAACGCCGAGAGCCCCCGTCGGGTTCGGCGCGGCCGCCGGCAGCCCGCCGAAGGTCGCGCACGTCCCCATGGCGATCGTGGCGAGCGCGTTGCCGCAGACCTCGCGGGCGATGTCGATCGCCGCGCGCCCCCCGATGGTGCAGTAGGCGCCGTCGAGGCCCGTCGGGATCGAGCCTTCGACGAGCGCGATGTATTTGCCCTTGTGGTCCTTGACCGCCTTGGCCAGGTTTTCCTCGGCCTGGTGCCCGGCCGCGGCCATGATCGTTTCCTGATAATCGACGGAGAGGGTGTCGAGGACGATCTCCGCGACGGTCGGCCGGCTCGCGCGCAGGAAGGATTCCGTGTTGCCCGCGCAGTCCTGGAATTCGAGCCAGACGAGCACGGGCTTCTCGGTCTTCTGGATCTCGGCCGCGATTTTCGCTCCGACGCTCTTGGGTAGCGCCAGCGCCGAGGCCATGACGCCGCAGAAGGCGACGAAATCCCGGCGTGAAACGCCGCGGCGGTCGAGTTCTTCCAGAAACCAGCTCGAGGACTCTTTCATGGGCGTTGCCTCCTTCCATGCGGGCGGTTCACCGCCGGGGCGCTCCCGCGGAAGACTCCAGGGAGGTCGGCGGTTGGGACGGGGGCGGGCTCCAGACAGGTCGTGCGTGGACCGGGAGTCGAGGTCGAAACGGGCGAAGCAAGCATCCGGAGCCCTCCGACTTCGATCACCATAGGACGGGAGAAATCGGCAGCCATGATGCGGTTGCATCAATTCTAGAGATTCGCGAAAACGGGCGGGTCGACCCTGGCCGATCTCGAGGAGAAGGGGTTGCTGCCGGGGCGGGGCCCGGGCGCGGCTATTTTTTCAGGCCGAGGTCGGCCAGGATCTTGGGATCCTTCTCCTCCATCGCCAGGACCTCGTGGCAGGCCGAACAGTCGTCATTGATCACGCGGCCGTCGGCGCTCTTGTGCTTGCCGTCGTGGCAGCGAAAGCAGCCCGGGAACTCCTCGTGGCCGATGTTGTTCGGATGGATTCCCCAGGTGACCTTCATGTCGGGGAAGATGTTCCGGAGGTAGATCGCCTTCACCTGCTCGGCCGCGGCCTCCACCGCGGCGCGGTTGCTCTCATAAACCGCGGGATACTTCGTCCGGTAGAACTCGCCGAGCGCGGCCGGGATCTGGCGAGAGGCCGTGTCCCGGTCGGGGTAGTTCGCCTTCAAGGCCGCAACGGCCTCGCGCTTCACGAATGGCAGGCCCGTGCTGATTGCTCCCGACGACATGGCCCGGTCCACTGCCGACTCGGGCATTTGAAACGCGTGGGTCGGGCGATTGTGACAGTCCATGCAGTCCATCTTGCGACGGGGAGCGCTGGCGAGCTGCGCTGTCGTCGCCTTCGCGTCGGTCGAAACGTACTCGACCTTCTTCCCGGCGTCGTCGATGTACGTGACGAGGGGGATCTCCTGGCGCCTGTCGTCCGTCGAGACGTACTCGATCCGCTCGATGGTGTCGAGGTGCCGGCCATGGATCCCGACGAGCCCCTCGGAGGTGCGGCCGCCGATCTTGAGCAGCAGCACGGTCGTGGCGGGCGTGTTGGGCTCGTCGTCGGCGTATTTCGTCCTCACGAGGAACTTGTCGCCCGTGAACTTCTGCGGCCAGTGGCAGTGCTCGCACGTGTCGCGGGCCGGCCGCAGGGTGGTCACCGGAGAGGGGATCGGGCGCTCGTACGTGTGGAATGCGACGGCCACGACCTGCCGGACGCCATCGATCTTCGCCTTGACGAACCAGGGGGCCCCGGGGCCGATATGGCACTCGACGCAGGCCACTCGCGAGTGGGGCGAGTTCAGGTACGCGGTGTATTCGGGCGCCATGACGGTGTGGCAGGTCTGCCCGCAGAACTGGGCCGAATCCATGTACTCGACGCCCTTGTACGACGCGGTGCCCATGATGGCAAAGTTCACGAGCGTCAGACCGAGGACCAGAATGGCGGTGCGGCGGAAGAACGGGTTACCGAGATCGATCTGGGGATAGCGCTCGGGCAGCTGCTTCTCGGCGCGGAGCTTCCGGCGCCTCAGGAAGATGCCGACGGGGATGAGAGCCAGACCGACGGCGAAGATGGCGGGCAGTATCAGGAAGAAAACGATGCTGTAGTACGGGTGAATGGCGCCGCCCCGCACGATCAGCTGTATCCAGAAGGCCAGCAGAGTGATCGCCGAGCTCGTGACCAGGACCACCCCGGCCAGGGAGAGAGGATTTTGGACGAGAAAGACCGCGGGACGCAGCCACGCCGAGACGTTCCCGCGTGAGAGCCTGGCCATGCCGTCCTCCTTGCCTACGCGCCTCCGGACCGGTGCGGCGCCCCGAAGAGCCTATGTCAGCAGCGCGACGATGGACAAGAGAACCAGAGCGAGGCCGATCGCCACGGCGAACACGGTAATCACGTTGGCTCGACGGATGGCCTGGGACGACGGGGGCGCCGCGGCGAGCAGTTCGAGTCGGTCGGTCGCCCGAATGCGCTCGTACTCCGCGGGTCGCTCCGCCCGAAGCTCGCCTTCCTCGACGACGCCCGTGAAAATGACCCGGTCGACCGGGAACTTCTCCGGCCTCAGGTGGCTGTTGAAAAAATGGACCGTGAAGATGAAGCAGACTGCGAGCAGCGCCTCTTCGCCGTGGATCAGGAGCGCGAGGTTGAAAGCCGTGCCCGGGAGGACGCGGGCGAAGAATTTCGGAAACCAGAGAACCAGCCCCGAGCCCCCGATGATGGCCATGCCCCAGAAGACGGCCCAATAGTCAAACTTCTCCCAATACGTGTACCGATCGAACGCGGGACGGGGTCCGCGGCCCAGGAACCAGCGAAAGTTCTGGTAGATCTGGACGACGTCGCGCGGCTGGGGCATCATCGAATGCGGCCCCCAGAGGACTCCCAGGTCCCTTCGAACGAGAAGGCGATGGGCGAGGCGGGCCAGATGCAGAACGAAGCACGTCAGCATTCCGACGGCGAAGATCCGGTGGAGGGAAGCGGCGCTCTGGAAACCCCCGACCAGCCGTGCGAGCATCGCGGCCCATCGATGCGTCGAGAAGAGGAGGGGGAGGCCCGTCAACGACAACCCCAGGAATGTCGTCATCATGAGGGCATGAAGGAACCGGTCGAAGGCGTCGAACCGCGCGATGAACCGCGGCGGCACCTGAACGGGCGCGGCGCTCGTCACGATGCGTCCCGCTTGCCGGAGGGCGTTCGGGGGCCCGCGGCCTCGCGCCGAGCGCGCCAGGAGCGGGGGAACCAAAGGACCGTATGGAGCCCGAAGAACAGCATGACTACCCCCAACAGCGACTTCATGAAGATCGCCGCGTAGTAGAGCAGCGGGTCGCGCCGTCGGTCCTTCGGATTCGGGTGAGGGTCGTAACGCGCGAAGGCCGCGTTGGTGCCGGGATGGCACTTCTGGCAGGTGGCCGCGCGTCGGCCGGCAGAGACCGAGGAGAGAGGGTTCTTCGCCGGGAGGATGTCGTGGGCGCGGTGGCAGTCCGCACAGGTCGCGATGCGTGCGAAGCCGAGGTTCGTGACCTGCCCGTGGTACGTGTCGCGAAACGTCTCCTGAGATTGGGAGTGGCAGCTCCCGCACTCCTTGAGCACATCGAGGCGCCAGCCTTCGACGTCGGCCTGTCGAATGTGATGGGCGGTATGGCAGTCGGTGCAGACCGGGACGCGCGTATCGCCACCTCGCAGAAGCGTGCCGTGGATGCCCTCCTCGTAGAGGCGCTTGACCCCCTCGTGGCACGAGCCGCAGGTGGATGCGATCCGGGCGCGGACGACGTGCGACTCGGGGTCGGACGAGCGGCGGATGTCGTGCATGCCGTGGCACGTCTTGCAGGTGGGAGCCGTGACGAGGCCGCTTTTCAAGACGGCGCGCCCATGGATGCTGTCCTCGTACAGGGCCGCGACGTTGCCGATGGCGATGTGGCCGCGCCGGATCACGTCCGGATTGCCGTGGCAGCGTGCGCACGTCGACGGAAGATTCAGGGCGTACGTGGGGGAGGCCGGATCGCTGATCGGGCGGATGTCGTGCTTTCCGTGGCAGTCGGCGCAGGTGGCCGCGAGGCTTCCGCCGTCGTGGGACCGGGCCTGCGCGTGGACGCTTCTGCCGTAGTCGGCGACGGCGGACTCGTGGCAGCTCGCACACTGGGCCCGGGCGAGCCTCTCGGCGTGCGGGAACTCGGCCGTCCGAGCGAGGTCGGCATGGCAATCCACGCAGGCCAGCCCCGCCTGACCGTGGACGGACGCCGCGAACATGGCTTCGGGGACGACCACCGTTCGTCCGTCGGACCGCTTCGCGTCCGGGTCTGCGTGGCAGCCCAGGCAGTCCTCGTTGGACGGCGGCTTCGGCTTTTCGACCGCGGCCGCGGATGGAGAGCCGAGCAGCGTGGCAACCAGCAGAGCCGGCGCGATGAGCCGAAGGAAGGGGGCACAGCGAAGCAGGCGTTCTCCGGCTCCGCCGGCCACTCCGGGCCGAGAGCCGTGGAATCGCCCCGCCGGCACTACTTCTTCTCTGCGGGGTAGTCCTTGAGCCAGGCCACGTCGACTTCCTTGGCCTTTCGCTTATCCTTTTCCGCCATCAGCCACTTACCCCGGTCGTTGTAGGTCACGGATCCCTTCTTGGGGAGCTTTTCCGCGTGGCAATAGAGGCAGTTCTCCGCAGGCAAGCCGAGCTCCTTGGCTTTTTTTTGGAGCTGCATCGTCGCGGAAGACGGCGCCGCCACGAAGATCCACGCGCTCCAAGCCAGGACGACGGCTCCCAGGGCGAGGCGTGAGTTCGGTCTCTTCACGGAGTGACCTCCTTGGGTTCGGGCGCCGCGCTCACTTCTTGCCGGGGTAATCCTTCAGCCACGCTCCGTCGACCGCCTTGGCGCCCTTCTTTTCCTTCTCTGCGATGAGCCACTTGCCGACGTCATTCGGTTCGTGCTGGCCCTGGTCCTTCTTGGGGAGCTTTTCGAGGTGGCAGTACTGGCAATTCTTCGCGTCCACGCCGGCGGCCTTGGCCTGCTTCTGGATCTCCATCGTGGCCGAGGACGTGCTGCTGAGGGCGATCCAGCTGCACGCGACGAGCAGCGAGACCATGGAGCCGAGCCGGAAACCGGTGATCTTCATCGAAGTACTCTCCTTATGAAGGGGAGATCCTAGCAGGGTTACGGCCGCCAGTGGAGGCCGACGTAGTAGCGGTTACCGTTGTAGTTGGCCAGCGGACCGGCCTGGTCGAAGGCGACCCGCTCGGTGTACTTGTCGTCGAGCCATTCGAACGTCGCGCCGAGGTCCTTCAGGAAGAAGAACTCGGCGAGGACCCGGCCGCGGTTGAAGGTGAACGGGATCGAGCCGTTGTTGTTCATCCACAGATAGGCAGCCTGGATGGAGAGTCGTTCCCAGTGGAATGTGGCCCCACCCTCCCAGGTGTGGCCGAGCTCCTTCTGGTAGGTCGGAACGATGTCGAAGTTCTCCGGCACGCGGATGAGGATCTGGCGGTCCGTCAGGAACTCGCCGCCCGAGCCGCGCAGCGTCAGCATGTCCTTGAAGAGGCTGACCTCGGCGTCGGCTGTGAACTCGCGGAGGTGCGTCTTGTAGCCGATCTGCACGATGTCGTCCTGTGCGAACGTCTCCCGATACTGTGCTCCGATCCGGAAGAGGTTCCCGCAGTTCCAGAGGCCGCGGAACGCGTAGCGATCGCGGCTCAAGTAGTCCGTACGGAAGATCGGCTGATCGGCATCGTCGTGGTGGTAGTCGCCCGTGAGGGTAAAGCCATACTGGGACCAGGACGCCCCGCCGCCATAGGTGTTGATCCGGCGCTGGTACCGTCCGCCCTGGCCGCCGGGAATGACGATCTCCGAGGCGTCGGGCGTGGCGGTGACGTTCTGCTGCGTCTGGGACCAGCCGGCGTTTACGGCGAAGGGCCCGAGCATCCGCGCGGTCACGCTGGCGTCGTAGACGCGGTCCATCTGGTCCACGGACGTGTTCGCGTCGATCTCCTTGAGAAGGTCGCCGGCCGGGACGCCGGCGTAGGTCACGGTGTTGAGATAGAGGCTGCTGATCAGTGCCTGGCCGTCGAGAACCCGGCTGTTCTCCACCCAGCCGCCGGCGATCACGACGTTCGACAGGACGGTGATCTCCGCGCGGGCGGACCCGCGCCAGAAGTCGGTGCGCGCCCTCGAGTTGACCGTCTCGCCGAGGCCCGAGAAGAATCGGGCGATCTCGAAGGAGACGAAATTTCCGGCGTCCGCCTCGACGTACTGCGTCTCGTTGCTCCCGTCGGCCTGAACGTAGGAGCCGGTGATCTTGAGCCGACCGAAGAGGTTCGCCGTGGCCCAGGCGTTGGTCACGGGCGTGTTGATCCGGTTGCTCTGGGTGCTGGCGATCCCGTCGGCGGTGACGTCCTGGCCGAGGATCGGTGTCGTGACGTTCCCGTCTCCAGCGCCCGGGGCGAGCCGCGAGACCTCCTTCCAGGTGAAGAGGCGCCAGCCCTGGGTAAAGCCGGCCTGCACCGGGCCGTAGTTGAAGCCGAGTCCGATCCGGAAGAGCTCGTCGATGGACTGGACCTGCTGGTTGAGGAGGAACTCGTTTCCGCCGATGTGGTACGTGGTGGTACCCGGGCCCTGGTAGACGTTGCGCGTGTAGCCGAGGAGCGGCGTTACGACCTTGCCGGGGAAAAGCTCGAGCGTCGCGTCGTAGATGTTGCGAGTCCGGTTCCACGTCTGCTGCCCGGGAACGATCCCTTCGGACAGGAAGGGATTGGCAAACGCCGGCAGGGCGCTGTAGAGATCCGTGTCGCGCCAGACGAAGTTGAGCTTGAAGAGGTTGACCTGGCCGGCCTGCAAGCGGAATTGTCCGGCCGGCCCGGCGCCGATGTCGGAGGCGTCGATGTGGAGATAGTCGACGAAGCCCCCGAGCGGCCCCTGGGACGCGTAGTTCAAGGAGCGCAGGAGCACGCCCGGGCGATCGTTGATCTGTGTGCGGTACATCTGGTCGTTGCCCGATACGTCGACCCAGCGATAGCCGAGCTCGATGTCGATCGGGATGGCCTGGCCGCGGAGGGAAGCGGCAACGCCGAGCAACGTCGCGGCCGCGAGTGCGGGGGACAGGAGCCATCGAGCGCTTCTCATCGGTCGCCTCTACTTCAGCAGCTGCGGCGACAGGTTCGAGCCGTGCACCGCGACGTGACAGCTCGTGCAGTTGCGGTATCGCGGCAGTGAGATGTTGTGAAACGACGGCGGCTGCGAGCCGAACGTATTCGGCCCGCCGGTCTGGGAATGGCAGGAGAGGCAGAGCTGGCTGACCTGCGCCCACTGCAGCATGTTCGGGTTGTTGGAGCCGTGCGGCTGGTGACAGGAGAGGCAGTCCCCGCCCGAGCCCGTCACGTGCTGGAAGACGAACGGCCCGCGCATCTCGGAGTGGCAGTTCAAGCAGGGGAGCTCGCCCTGCACGGTCATCTTGACGGGCTTGCCCTGGCGGGAGTGGGGGTCGTGGCAGTCGAGGCAGGTCATGCCGCCGCGGTCCAGGCGGTGGACGTAGGGCTTGTTGGCAAACGACGCGGACTCCGTCGGGTGACAGGTCTGGCAGAGGGGACCCGGCATCTTGGCGAGCAGGTGCTCGCTCTTCGGGGCCGACTTGTGAATGGAGTGGCAGCTCAGGCAGTTGACCGACGCCGTGTTGGCGTGAAACCCGGTCTCGAAGGAGCCGTGCTCGCCCTTGGCAGCCTCATGGCAGGAAAGGCAGTCCTGGGATCCCGACACGCCCTTGAGAGTCGAGATGAGCCTCCAGTCGCCGCCGGATTCCATGTGCTTCGTGCCGTCGCCGTGGCAGGTCGTGCACGCATCGTTCGGATCCGGCTTCTTGTCCTTGTGCGAATAGCGGGCGTGGGGATTGCTCGCGAAGGCCTGGACGAGCTCCGTGTGGCAGTCCGAGCACTTGGGAGCGTCGCTCGAGGTCGGGGCCGCTTTCGGGGCAGGCGCGGGGTCCGGAGTCGGGGACTGTGCCCCCGCAGCGCCCGGGAAACCGATGAGGGCCGCGGCCAGTGCCGCGGTGGCCAGTGGAAGTGAGCCCTGGCTCCTCATCACACCTCACTCCTTCCGAAACAAAAAGGCAGGAGCGGTCCTGCGACCGCTCCTACTGAGCGTGAACCTTGTCGACCGCGAAGTCGGTGCCCACTCCATGGCAGGTCGCGCAGGCTTCCCCGAAGGGAGCCGTCATCGAGAACGCGTGCGCCGCCGCAGACTTGGTGTCGTGACAGCCCAGACACGCCGTCGTGTAGTGGCCCATCGGCGTGGTCTGGTACCAGTCACGCGGCGCGGTCGTCGGAAGCAGCCCGTCCGGCGGCGTCTCGCTGACCTCCTCGGTGCCGACGCCGCTGACCACCGTGTGACACGTCTGGCAGTCTCTCCGGTCGCCCGGGAAGCGGACGTCGTTGAAACTCGTGTCGCCGATGCTGTAGTCGTGCGACAGCTCCACTCCGGTGTGGATCCGGTGGATCATGCGCTTGAAGTCGATCGACTCGGGGGGCTCGGACCCGTCTTTCCCGTTCGGGTTGTGGCAGAAGACGCACTCCTGCGGGTTGAGCCGGTTGGAGCCATGCAGTGCGAGTCTGTCGTGGCACGTGTTGCACTTGGCGATGTCCACGACCAGGCGGCGAGGCACCGCCACCGAGTCCGTCACGGGGGCATAGACGACCGGATTGAATGCCGCATCCCTCACGGTGGTAGTGTCCTTTGGCGCCGGGTTCAAAGTCACCGTGAGCCGCGCTTCGATCGAGAAGCCCCAGGTGCCCGTCGCATCCGCGGGGATCGCATTTGTGAACGTGTAGCTGTAGTTGGCTCCGCTCGCCGTCGCGCCGTCGGCTCGCTCGCGGATCTGGGGAGGGACCGAGTAGTCCGTGGTCGGACCGGACATGACGACATTCAGGCCGCTGCTCGTGGTCCCGTTGGAATTAACGGTCGTGAAGGCGGAAGGAGGGATGGGCGTCCCGTCGTTCTGTGTGACGGTGAAGAGTACCGTGGGGTTCTGCCCCGGAGCGGTGTTGGTCACCGAGGCGATCTGGGCCTTCACGCCCTTGAGCTGCGTTGACTTGAAGGGAACCGTGTGGGCTCCCATGATCGAGGCGTCCCATTCGCCTCCGCTCTGCGGGACGTGGCAGTGGGCACATTGGCTGTCGTCGGCCTGCGCCCCCCCAGAGTGGGTTCCCCCCGGCGTGAAGGTGATGTCGTCGTGGCAGGAGGCACAGGCGGCCCGTGAGGGGTACGCGTACCAGTTGAAGGCCTGAGTGAAGTAGTGGGGCTTCTCGGGATCCGTCTGGCCATGGCAAGTCGTGCAGTTGCGCACATCCTGCGGGAAGACGACCGTCGAGAAGTTAACCGGCTCGGGTGAAAACCCGATGATCTCGTAGGGCGTGCCGGCCTGGACGCTGGGGAGGTTTTCGCCCATGTGGATCTTGTGGATCATGACCTTGAAGTCGACCGTGTTGCCGGTATCGGGGTCGACGGTCTGCGGCTGATGGCAGAGGACGCAGAGCTTGACGTCCTGTCGCGAGCCGCCATGGGCAGAAAGCGGGTTGTGGCAGGTATTGCAGGCTGCATTGCCCGTGATGTCCCAGACCTGGGTCGGGGTGCCGCCGGCGGGCAGGAAGTCGTGCTCGACGTTGGCGTAGTAGTTCTTGGTGAAATTTCCGCCCGGGACGTTGATCATGTCTCGCGTCCCATAGATGCCGAGAGTGGTCGTCACGGTGCCGTCGTACCCGGCCGGAAGGACCGTCTTGAATTTGTACTTCGAATGACCGACGTCGAGGTCTTGCCACGTCCCTCCCGAATCGGTTCCCGCCTGGGTCACCGTGACGTTGGGGTTGGGGCTCGTTGGCGCGCTGGTCTGCTTTCTCGTGGTGTAGGAGGTGTACTGGCGCTGGCCGGCATCCCACCATGCAAGGATGAAGCTGGCCGAGAGCGTCCCCGGCGTGATCTTCCCCGCGCGGTCGAGGGGCTGGCCGAGGTCGTCCGTGAAGGACACGTCCGCGACGGGGCGGTTGTCGGTGCCGATCGTGATGCTATTGACGGTGATGTGGAAACCCGGCCGGACGTAGCCGAATTCGTCGGCGGAGAGATAGAACTCCTGTTGGGTCGCACTGTAGATCGTCTTCGGATCCTGGACCGCTCCTCGGCCCACGACTCTCGTTGTCCGAGTGGTGGGGAGAACGATGAGAGCCCCGGCCGTCATCGCCATCACCAGTCCGCTGCGCAGCGACTTCATGACGCTACCTCCTCGAAGCTCATTCCAGCCCCGATCCGAACGTTTCGCCGGTTGCCGGGCAGATCGTATGAAATTCTCTTTCCGACTTCCACTTTTTTTCCTGGCCTGTTATCACCCGGAACCCGCTTTTCCGTGATGATGCGTTTGCATCAATCTCGCTTCCCGTCGACGACCACGCGCCGGCTGAGCACTTCGGCGCAGAACTGCTCGAGGGACCGATCGGTGAACTCATCCCAGCCGCGGCATGGGCCGTGGGCGATCGTCTGCGCGTCGCAGGCCAGGCCGACGCGGCACCGGATCTGCTCGCTCAGCTGCCACAGGTCGGCGAGCTGTTCGATTTGCGCCCTTGAAAGGTGAGTGCTCTGGCCGAGCACAACCCGCCAGCGCTCGTGGAACTCGGCGTCATGCCAGCGCCGGAAGCCGCGGCAGAAGATTCCGCGTTCGGCCGCGACCTGGCACATCGAGTGCTCCTCGCCGCCGAGCTCCTGAAGGCGGCGCCGCAGTCCCGCGATGGCTTCCTCGCGGGACCAGGTCTCGATGGGGCCCGGCGGGGCAGCCGTCATGATTTTCGGCGGGATCGTCGGGGACGGACAACCGCGACGGCGCGAGTCGCCAGATAGATGAGGCGCAGCGCGACACCCCCCACCACCCACTCGCGCAGGGTGTCGCGGCCCTCGCTGCCGACGATCGTCAGGTCGGCTTTGAGGCGTTCCGACTCCCGGGCGATCGCTTCAGGCACGGACTCGTGCGGTCGAGTCGCGATGACGCGCAGATCTCCCGGGACGCCCAGTCGCCGGAGCGTCGCTGCCGCGGAGGACAGAGCGACTCGAGCGCGACGGTCTTCGTCGGTGGCACCGCGCCCTGTCTTCGTCGCGACGGTGATGACCGTGAGGGCGGTATGCGGGCAAGACGCGAACCGGACTGCAAACCGCAGCGCCGCAATCCCGCCGCGAGAGCCATCGGTAGCGACCAGGACCTTCTTCGCCCGGCCAGGCGTTTGGCGAGCCACAACCTCAAAAATAGGCGGTGGCCACGGCGGGAGTCGTGATGCGATCTCACCATTTTGAAATCGCGGGCTCACACATCGGCCCGAAAGAAGCGGACCGGCAGCGTGCGGGGTCAGAGCTCGCGAGCAAGGTAGCGGAAGACTCGGGCGCCTGGCTCGTCGCTACCGATCTCGAGAAACCCGAGCTCACGGTACAGAGCCTCGGCAGGCGCGTTTCCCGCGAGGACTTCGCATCGAAGCCGTCGAAGGCCGATCCCGCGGGCGTACTCGATCAGGAGGGAGAGCGCCTTGCGCCCGTGACCGCGGCCTCGAGCCTCGGGCGCCACGACGAGGCGCCCCCACTCCGCCTCCCCCCGGGTGGCGTCCGGGCCGAGCAGTGCAATGGCGCCAACCGGACGGCCGGCGGCTTCCATGACGAACCATCGATCGGCGTTGTCCTGAGCGAAGTAACGGGCCAGGTAGGTCTCGTGCGCCGCGAACGACACCTCTTCGGTCTGGCGGAACATGGGGCGGCTGGCCGGGTCCATGCGCCAGCGGTAGAGATGGAGAGAATCGGCAGGAGTGATCTCGCGCAGCCGAAACCGCGCATCGCCGATCTCGCGAGGTCCGCTTGCGATCATGCCGGCAGCTCCGCGAGCTGCTTCAGGATTCGGGGCCAGACCCGAACCCAGGTGTGCTCGCGCAGCACGCGATCGCGGCCGGCGCGGCGGATGGCCTCGGCCTCCTCGGGATGGGCCAGCAGGTACTCGACACGAAGGAGCAGGTCGGGAGTGTCTTCGAAACCGACGATCTCTCTGCCGAACTCGAAGTACCTCTCCGCTTCGGGGTGCCGATTGGTCACGACCAGGGCGCCGGCCGCGGCAAAGTCGAAAAGCCCCACCTTGACCAGAGCGTGCCCGGCTCCCGTGCGGAAGAACACCATCGTCACCTTCGCCGAGCTCAGGGCCGCGAGCACGTCATCGCCGTAGATCGTGCCGCGCGCCGCCAGGCCGTGCTCCTCCCACCCTTCGCCGTACACGTGCGTGTCGAACCGCGCGGCGAGCGCCCGAACGGGACCGACGCGGTCGGCATGGGCCCGCCCCAGGACGAGAACTTCGCAGGCGAGCTCGGCCCGGGGACGGACCGGGTGGAAGAACTCGGCGTTTGTCGCCACCGGCAGCAGGGCGGCGCGGGCCCCTCGGGCCGCGTGCCCGGCAACGCAGGTCGGCGCATTGGTCAGAAACACGTCGAAGTGGGGCGAGATCCGGCTGGTCGAGGGCTCGAAGACGTCAGGGTCGGAGAGGGCGACTCCGAGAAGCGTGCGGCGTGCTCGGAGCGCGGCTGCCTCCTCGGGCCGGAACGAGAGGCCGCCGGCGTTGCAGATCACGAGGTGCGGGTCGAACCGCTCGATGGGGGCGCGCAGGTGCTCGGCGCGCAGCCAGACGGGCCCGAACGTGCCGCGATCGTAGGGCCGCCCGGCGCTGTCGAGTGCCTCGGGATGGGAATCCGTCGAGTACTCGAGGACGTCTGCGCCTGCCGCCCGCAGCCCGAGCATCATCTGGTGGACCATGTCGTTGGGGCCGCGCCAATAGCCCCCGATGTGGAAGGCGCGCAGGCTCGCGGGGTCGGCAACGGGCAAGCGCACGGAGGACCTAATACACGATTCGGCGAGAGCGCGAGGCCCTTGGGGCGCGAGCCACGCGAATGCGAGCGTCCAGCACGCATGCGCCCCGCTCGAGCACCTTGACGGGATTCAGGTCCATCTCGCGAATCTCCGGGCAGGCCTCGACGAGCGCGGAAACGCGCAACAGGACTCCCCGGAGGGCGGCTTCGTCGGCTCTCGGCGCGCCGCGGTAGCCGCGAAGCAGCGCCGTCCCCTTGACCTCCTCCAGCATCGCGGCGGCGTCCGTCTCGGTCAGGGGATGAAGGCGAAAAGCCACGTCCGCGAGGAGCTCTACCAGCGTTCCGCCGCTTCCATACACCACGAGCGGGCCGAACACGGGGTCGTGGACGACGCCGACGATGACCTCGACGCCGCCCGGGACCATGGCCTGGACGAGGACTCCGGTGAGCGCTCCGCCGAGGCGCGCCGAAAGGTCCGCCCAGGCCGCGCGGACTTCGGCGGCCGTCGTGAGGCCCAGTTTCACGCCGCCGACTTCCGTCTTGTGCAGGATCGTCGGTCCGAAAGCCTTGACCGCAGCCGGGAACCCCAGAGTCTCGGCGGCCCGCACGGCCGCCTCGGGGTCCCGGCAGTAACGCAGGGGAGCCGCCGCGATGCCGATCGCGGCGAGAAGGCGCCCGGCCTCGAGAGGATCGAGCCATCCGCCCCCGCGTTCCAGGGCGGCCTCGACGACCGTCCGCGCCTCCGTCGCGCGCAGGTCGGAGAACGATGGCACGGAGCCCTCCGGGCGCGAACGCCACTGGCCGTATTCGACCGCGCGGGCGAGCGCGATGGCCGCGGGCTCCGGAAAGGCGTAGGTGGGAATCGGCCGCAGAACGTCAGGGGCCCCGCGCGAGCTCATGAAGATCGCCAGGACCGGTTTGCTCCCGGCCTCGCGGGCGCCCTCGACGATCGCCGCGGCAACCGCGGCGGTATTGGTGGCGATGGGCGGAATGAAGATCGTCAGGAGACTGTCGATGCTCGGGTCGGCAAGCACCAGGCGGAGCGTGCGCTCGTAGTGGTCGGGAGGGGCCGCCGCGAGCATGTCCACGGGGTTGGCGACACTCGCGGCGGCCGGCAGAAACCTTCGCAAGGCTGCCACGGTCTCGGAAGCGAGGGCCGGAAGCTCGAGGCCCTGTCCTTCGCAGGCGTCCGCGGCAAGGATGCCCGGGCCGCCGGCGTTCGTCACGATCGCCACGCGTCTGCCCCGGGGCACCGGCTGATGGGCGAGCAGCGAGGCGACATCGAACAGTTCCTCGAGCGTGCCGGTGCGGATGACTCCCGCCTGACGGAAGAGCGCGTCGACGACGCTGTCACTTTCCGCGAGGGCTCCGGTATGCGAAGAGGCCGCGCGCGCGCCCGCGCGAGAACGCCCCGCCTTCACCGCGACGATGGGCTTGCGGCGCGCGACGCGTCGCGCGATGCGGCCGAATACCCCGGGACTTCCGAAACTTTCGAGGTAGAGCAGGATGACGTCGGTTCGGGGGTCCTCGGCCCAGTACTGCACGAGGTCGTTGCCGGACACGTCGGTCTTGTTGCCCACCGACACGAATGTCGAAATGCCCAGGTTGAGCCGGGCGGCGTAGTCGAGCAGCGCCAGGCCGAGAGCGCCGCTCTGCGACGAGAGAGCGACTCGTCCCTCGGGAGGGTAGGTCGGCGCGAAGGTGGCGTTGAGTCGCACGGCCGGATCGGTGTTGACGAGGCCCATGCAGTTTGGCCCGACCATGCGAATCCCGGCGTTGCGGATCTTCTCGAGCAGGGCGGCCTCGCGCCGCCGGCCGTCTTCGCCGGTCTCGCTGAAGCCGGCCGTGATGACGACGATCCCCTTGACTCCACGGGCGACGCACTCGTCGATCGCGGCGGGCACGGCCGCAGCCGGGACCGCGATCACCGCCAGGTCGACGTCCTCGGAGATGGCGGCGAGGCTGGGGACGCAGGGCACGCCTTCCACCTCGGCCGCGTTCGGGTTGACGGGAAACGTCTTCCCGCGGAATCCGGTTGCGACCAGATTGTGGAAGATCTCGGCGCCGATCTTGCCCCGTTCGCGGCTCGCTCCGATGACGGCGACCGAGCGCGGCTCGAGGAGGAGCGCCATGGAGGCGGCGGCGGCCTGCTCCGACCGGTCCGCGGACCGCTCGACGAGGGCTGCGGTGGGCTCGAGAGTGACGGCGATCCGGGCGGCGCCCGCATCGAGTCGCCGCGTCATCGAAAAGCCGCAATTGGCGAAGACGTCGAGCATTCGGGGATTCGGATCGGGCATATGGGCCTCGAAGGTGGCAATGTCCCGCTTGCGCGCGATCTCGGCGAGGCGCTCGAGCAGGCGCGTTCCCACTCCCTGGCCCTGCAGCTTCTCCGCGACGGCAAAAGTCACCTCGGCCAGGCCAGCTTCGCGCGGGTCGCGGCGGTAGTGGCCGGCCGCGACAATTCCGCCGCCGCCCTCCGCGACGTAGCCGAAACGGTCGCGATAGTCCACGCCGCATGCGGCGGTCGCCGAACTCCGGGAAGGCTCGCCCGAGCCGAAGAACCGGAAGTAGGCGGTTTCCGGCGGCAGCCCGCGCTCGAAGACGAGAAGCGCTTCGGCATCGGCGGGCCGGATCGGGCGCAGTCGGATCGTGGATCCGGAACGCAGAACGACGTCCGACTCCTCTTCGGCCGGATATCCGGCCGGGTCGCCGACCGGCTCCTGCGGGAGCGACACTGGCTGATGCGACTGCATCACTTCCTCCGCACAGGGAGTTTCTAACATGTCGCAGGAGGCGGCCATGAAAGATATGACGGCGTCGAACCGTCGGATCGAACCCGTCGAGTGGACGAGGTTCTTCGAGGGATTCAGCCGACGCCACAGGGAGCAGCCGGCGACTCTGGAGGTCCTGGGAGGCCAGGGCGCGCAGGTCGAGGTTCGAGGGCTTCCGCTTGCCGGGATCGCCTGCGAGCAGGGCAGCAGCGTGATCACGCTCTTCTTCGGCTCGGAGTCGGGTTCGCATCTCGAGCATCCGGTCGAGGCTCCCCGGCAGGTCTGGGTGGAGCTGCTCGGGGACGGCGTGGAAGCGGCCCTGGAGATCGAGTCGGAGGGCGGGATGAAAACGATCCTCGGCTTTCGTACGGTCGGGCGCGGCCCGGCCAAGAGGGGCTCCGAGACGCGTTGACCGGAAAACCGGTCCCCGAGGCGTGACAGCCTGAGCCCATGCCCTCGATCGTCACGCTCACGCTGAATCCCGCGATCGACGAATCGACGTCGGTCGCTTACGTCATTTCCGAGCGCAAGCTTCGCTGTCGGCAGCCCACGAGTGAGCCGGGGGGCGGGGGTATCAACGTGTCACGCGTGTTGCATCGACTGGGCGACGACGCGCCGGCCGTCTTCCCCGCCGGAGGTCCCGCGGGCGAGCTGCTCGAACGTCTCCTCGAAGCCGAGGACGTTCCGCGGCTCCCCGTGCGCATCGAGGCCTGGACGCGGGAGAATCTCAACGTCCTCGAAGAGACGAGCGGACGACAGTACCGCTTTTGCATGCCCGGCCCCGAGCTTTCGTCCGCCGATGTCGAGCGGTGCGTCCGCGCCGTGCGAGGCCCGGGTCCGGCGCCCGCGTTCCTGGTCGCTTCGGGAAGCCTCCCGCCGGGGGTTCCTCCCGATTTCTATGCCGGCCTGGCGGCCACGGCGCGTGAGTGGGGCGCGCGGCTCGTGCTCGACACGTCGGGCGAAGCGCTCCGGCTGGCGACTGAGGCCGGCGTCTACTTGCTCAAGCCGAGCCTGCGGGAATTTGAGGAACTCACGGGTGCCACGGGCGCTGAGGAGCCGCGCCTCCAGGAGCTCGCGTGCGAGCTCGTGGCCTCCGGGAAATGCGAGATCGTCGTGCTCTCCCTCGGATCGGGAGGGGCCCTCTGGGCGAGCGCGACCGCATCGGCGCGCGTGGCCGCGCCGGCAGTACCCGTCGCGAGCGGGGTGGGAGCGGGCGACAGCATGGTCGCAGGCATCGTCCACGCGCTTGCCGCGGGATGGGGCGTCGCCGAGGCGGTACGGTACGGGGTGGCGGCCGCCGCGGCTTCGGTGATTCGGCCGGGCACCGCACTGTGCAGCAAGCAGGACGTCGAGCGCTTTTACGCGGCGATGCCCTGAGCCAGACGCGCGGGATCGGGGGCGCCGGCTAGGCGGTGGGAGCGAGCTCTCGGAGCCAATTCGGCGCGACTCCTTCGCGCCGCAGGCTCGCGATCACGCGCTCGGGCGTTCCCCAGTCGCTCCAGGTCGAGGGCGGCAGCGCCGAGACCGCGAGGCAATCCGGATACGCCATCAGGACGGACTGCGAAAAGTCCGCAGTCGGCGCCAGGGCGTACGCCCTCTCCAGGGCCTTGTCGGAAACGCGAGCATCTCCCGCGTTTTCCCGCAGCCGGAGCAGACGCTCGTGCAGCAGAGGGAGCGCCTTGCGGCCCGCTTCGATGAACGCGGAGGCCCGGCCGGCCATGACGAACGTATTCCAGAGGCCGCCGCGCTCCATGACGGTGCGTGCCATTTCGGGGGGCGGCTTCTCCCAGAAACGTCGGACGAGCCGCAGGTCGCTGCCGCGGGGCGGTCTCTCGAGCTCCATGCCGGGTTCGATCCATCCGTATCCGGTCTCGGCCGAGTCGGGCTCGGCGCCGAGGAGCATGATCCGGTCGGGATGACGTCCGGCGGCGCCGACGAGGGTTTCGACGTGCCGCATGAAGGCGGCGTCGTCGGCGACGAAATGGTCGGAGGGGAAGATCGCGACCGTCGCAGCCGGATCCCTCCAGGAAATCCAATGGACCGGAAGAAGGATCCCGGCCGCCGTCCCCCGGTCGTAGGGTTGGACCAGAGTAGCGGGCGACCCCGGCCCCGACAGATCCGCGGCGAAGAACCGGGAGTGGGCCCTGGTCGTCACGACGACGGTGTGATCGGTCGGCACGGTGAGCGCGACACGGTCGAGGGTGTAGCGCAGCAGGGACCGCGACCCCACGATGACCGCGTACTGCTTGGGGCGCCCGTCGGAATGAATGTGCGCGATGAGCGGACGCAAACGTCTTCCTTCGCCCCCGGCGAGCACAACGCCCCAGAGGCGGCCGGTCGCAGAGGAACGCGTCAGGCCCATCCGATTCGGTTCTCCTCGCCGATGATCGCAGACCCCCGCACCGAAGACCATGATTCAAGAGCATCAAGGGGGCGTTAAGCAACGCGAAAAGTTTCGAGAACCCCGGCGAACGCCCCGGGGGCCGGAATTGATGCGTTTACACCAACCCGGCTGCCGCGGCGGCGGTGAAACTCGGCGAATGCAGATACCCGCGCAGATCAGCGTTCGCGACGTCGACAACGCCGTCGAGATCGAGGAGAAGATCCGAAGGCGCGCCCTCCGGCTCCAGCGATACTCCGACGATATCCAGCGCTGCCAGGTGTGGGTCGAGGCGCCCCACGGTCACCACCGCAAGGGGAGGCTCTACGAGGTCCGCATCCGCCTCACGCTTCCCAACGAGGAGCTCGTCGTGGACGACCAGCCCCAGCACGACGACGTGAACGTCGTCATTCGCGACGCCTTCGACGCCGCCCGCCGGCAGCTCGAAGACTGCATGCGCCGGCGGCGCGGGAACGTCAAAGCGCACCGCGGCACGGTCCCGGGTGTTCCGCCGGCAGAAGAAGGAGGAGCTTGACATGCGCCCCAGCCAGGTTCGCGATCTGATGACCGATCACGTTTACACGTTGAGGCCGCACGACGATCTGGCGGCTCTCTACGATCTGATGGACTCCCGACACATACGCCATGTCCCCGTCGTGGATCGCGAGAAGGATCTCGTCGGGCTCGTGACGCATCGCGACCTTTCGCGCAGCGCGCTCGGCGCCCAGGAGGACGTGCCGCTCTCGGTCCAGCGCGAGATGCTCCGAAGACGTAAGATTCGCGAGATCATGTCAACGGAGGTCGACACGGTCGAGCCCGATGAGGACCTGAAGGTTGCGGCCGAGATGCTTCTGGAGAACAAGATCGGCTGCCTGCCAGTGGTCGAGGGGACGCACCTGGTCGGAATCCTCACCGAGGCCGACTTCGTGCAGCAGTACATCCGCGGCGCGTGAGCCCGACCGACCCGGTGGTTGAAAAAAAATCATACGGAGGTAGCCATGAAGCCCATTCGCAACGTCCTGGTCGCCACGGATTTTTCTCCGGCCTCCAGGCCCGCCTTCCGCCGAGGCATGGAGACGGCGCTCTCGAACGAGGCCACGCTGTGGATTGCGCACGTCGCCGCCGCACCGGGGCCGATTTCTCCGGACGGCTACGTTCTGCCCAGGATCTACGAGGAGATGGAGTTGGCCATTCGGAGCGACGCCCAGAAACGCCTGAAGACGATGCTCGGGCGGGCGCGAAAGCTCGGCGTCCGGGCCCGGGCACTCCTGCTGCGCGGAGCGCCGCACGAAGCGATCGCTCGCGCCGCACGCGCTCACCGCGCCGATCTCATCGTCCTCGGAACGCACGGCAGGACGGGGGTCGCACGTTTCTTCGTCGGAAGCGTCGCGGCCAGGGTCGTGGCGACGGCGCCCTGTCCGGTGCTGACGGTCCGGGGCCATTAGGAGGGACCGCCATGCGTGAACAGCGAAAGCGCAAGGCCCTGTACGTGAATCGGCGCGAGGAGCTCTATCCGAGCGCTCTCCTCCAGAAGGAGTACGCCGAAGAGAAGAAGAAGCCGCCGGCGAAGGCGAAGAGCGCAAGCAAGCCCGCGAGCCCCCGGCGGCGAACGGCCCGCTGAACCGCGGATCACGATTGGAAAGTAGCGCCGAGCATGCCGTGAGGGCGGTCGCGCCGCGGCGGTCCGCGCTCCTGCGGCGCTGGTTTTCCGGGCTCGTCGTTCTCGCTCTCGTGGGCGTCGGCCTCCGTCTGACCGTCCTGCGGCCAACAGTCGTTCCGGTCACGGTCTTCCGCGTCGCCAGGGGGCGCGTCGAGCAGAGCGTTATCAACAGCAAGGCCGGAACCGTCAAGTCGCGGCGTCGGGCGGCTCTGTCATCCGAGGTCGGCGGCCGCGTGATGAACCTCCCGGCGCGTAAGGGCCTGCACGTGAAGCGGGGAGACGTACTCATGGAGGTCGCGGACGCGGACTACCGGGCGCAAGTGCAGGTGCAGGAGAGCACCGTCGAGGCCGCGAGGGCGGCGCGCACGGAGGCCTGCAAGACGTCCGAGCAACTCGACCGGCAGCTGGCGCGAAACCGTGCCCTCGCCCGCGACCAACTCGTCTCCGTGGAGCTGCTCGACCAGCTGCAGAGCCAGCGGGACGCGGCGGCGGCCGCCTGCGAAGCCGCCGCGGCGCAGATCCGGCAGGCCGAGGCGGCCCTCGAGGTGGCCCGGGTGAACCTGCAAAAGACCGTGCTCCGGGCTCCGTTCGAAGGTGTCGTCGCCGACGTCACGACGGAGGTCGGGGAATGGATCACGCCCTCGCCTCCCGGGCTCCCGATTCCACCGGTGATCGTACTGCTCGACGCCGACGCGATCTACGTGAGCGCGCCGATGGACGAAGTGGACGTGGCCAAGGTCCACGCGGGGCAGCCGGTGCGGATCACGCTCGACGCGTATCCGGGCCGTTCGTTTGCGGGCCGCGTCACGAGGGTCGCCCCGTACGTCACGGACGTCGTCGAGCAGAATCGCACTTTCGAGATCGAGGCCGATTTCGACGATGCGCGGTTCGCCCGGGACCTGTTGCCCGGGACGTCCGCCGACGTGGAGGTCATTCTCGACGCACAAAACGGCGTCCTGCGGATCCCGAGCTACGCCCTTCTGGAGGGCAACCGGGTCCTGGTGGTCGTCGACGGGAAGCTCGAGGCGCAGAGAATCCAGACCGGGCTGAAGAACTGGCAATTCGTCGAGCTGAAGAAGGGGCTGTCCGAGGGCGATCCGGTCGTCGTCTCGCTCGACCGTGTGGACGTGAAGGAAGGCGCTCGAGCGCGAATCGCCCAAGTCGCGACGCAGTGATCGAGCTGCGGGGAATCCGGCGCGATTTTCTTGTCGGCGAGGAGACCGTCCGCGCGCTGCGCGGGATCGACCTCACGATCCCTGACGGCGACTACTGCTCGATCATGGGCCCCTCCGGGTCGGGCAAGTCCACGCTTCTGAACATCCTCGGATGCCTGGACCGACCGACCGCGGGCTCCTACCGGCTCGACGGCGAGGAGGTGGCGCGGCTCGACGACGAGGCCCTGTCCCGTATCCGCGGCCACCGCATCGGGTTCGTCTTCCAGTTCTATCATCTCGTTCCGCGTCTGACGGCCGCGGGCAACGTCGAGCTGCCGATGGTCTTCGCCGGGATCGACCGCCACGAGCGTGCCGAGCGCGTACGCCGGGCGCTCACGGAGGTCGGCCTGTCCGGGCGGGCGAGGCACCGGTCCGACCAGCTCTCCGGGGGCGAGCGGCAGCGTGTGGCCATTGCGCGGGCGGTCATCATGGGGCCAACCCTCCTGCTCGGCGATGAGCCGACGGGCAACCTCGACACGGCCTCCGGCTCGGAGGTCGTCAGGCTTCTGGAGCACATGAACGCGCAGGGGCTCACGCTCGTCGTCGTCACGCACGATCCGGAGATCGGCCGGCGGGCCCGGCACCGGTTGCGCCTGGTCGACGGTGCGATCGTCGAGGAGGCGCGCGATGCCGGAGCGACGGCATGAGCCTTCGCGATCTCATCGCGTTCTCGGCGAGAGCGCTTCGAGGTCATCGCCTCCGGACGTCTCTGTCGCTGCTCGGCGTAGCCATCGGCGTGGCGTCGGTTGTCCTCCTGACGAGCCTGGGGGAGGGAGCGAGGCTCTACGTCACGGGCGAGTTTGCCTCGCTCGGAACAAATCTGGTGATCGTCCTGCCGGGTAAAACGGAGACGACCGGCGTCACGCCGTTCATTTCGGAAACGCCGCACGACCTGACGCTCTCCGACTGCGGTGCGATTCGCCGGCAGGTACGGCAGGTCCGCCGGCTCGCTCCCCTGACGATCGGGACGGCGCCCGCGCGATTCGGAGAGCGCAGCCGCGACGTCGTCGTGGCCGGCACGACGTCGGACTTTCTCGGTGTTCGCAACGTTCGGCTTCGGATCGGCCGGTACCTTCCGGAGGGGGAAGCCGAGCGGGGGCAGAAGGTCTGCGTGTTGGGGGCGAAAGTCCAGCGGGAGCTCTTCGGAGCGCGCAACCCCCTGGGCGAGGTACTGCGCCTGGGCGACGTGCGTTTTCGGATCATCGGCGTGATGGCACCGCGCGGCGTGTCGATCGGCATGGACCTCGACGACATCGTGCAAGTTCCGGTCTCGCAGGCCCTCCGGATGTTCAACCAGTCGGGCCTCTTCCGGATCCTCGCCGAGGTCCGGTCCAACGGGGAGATCCCCTCGGCCAAGGCGGCCATCCGCGAGGTCCTCCGGCAGCGCCACGGCGGCGAGGACGACGTGACGCTGTTGACTCAGGACTCGGTGCTGGCGACGTTCGGGCGCATCCTCGCGATCCTCACCGCGGCGCTGGTCGGAATCGCCGCGATCTCGCTGACGGTCGCCGGAATCGGGATCATGAACGTGATGCTGGTGTCCGTTTCCGAGAGGACACGGGAGATCGGGTTGTTGAAAGCCCTGGGCGTTTCCCGGAGGCAGATCGTCTCGGCGTTTCTCGTCGAGGCCGCGATTCTCTCGACCGGCGGAGGCGCGGCCGGCCTTGCCGTGGCCTTCGGGCTGGCAGGCCTGGTGCGCGGGGCCTTTCCGTCCTTCCCGGCGCAGCCGCCGCCCTGGGCGGTCCTGGCCGCGGTCGGAGTTTCGGTTTCGGTCGGTCTCGCCTTCGGGGCGATGCCGGCCCGGCGGGCCGCGAGACTCGACCCCATCGCGGCCCTCTCGAGGCGCTGAGCCGATGGAATTTCGGGAGTTGTCCGCATTCGCCTGGAGTGCCGTGGTCGCGCACCGGCTGCGCTCGACCCTCACGATTCTCGGCATCGTCATCGGGATCGCGTCCGTGATCCTGCTGACCTCGCTCGGCGAAGGGACCCGGCGCTACATCCTCTCGGAGTTCTCCCAGTTCGGAACGAACTTGATGGCGGTCAACAAGGGGCGGACCGCCACCACGGGGCTGCCCGGCGCACTGGGCGGTACGATCCGAAAGCTGACGATCGAGGACGCCGAGACGCTGCGGCGGGTCCGCGGTGTCGAGAAACTGGTGCCGGTCACGTTCGGATCCGCGCGGGTCGAGGCCGGCGAACGGGGACGCAACGTCATCGTCTACGGAGTCACGGCCGAGGTCCCGGACGTGTGGAAGTTTCGAGTGCGGCAGGGGCGGTTTCTGGCCGGCGGAGACCCGCGCCGCGGCGCGCCGTTGACCGTGCTGGGGCCGAAGTTGAAGCGCGAGATCTTCGGCGAAGAGAACCCGCTCGGCGAACACGTCCGAATCGGCGGCGCGCGATTCCTGGTCGTCGGCGTCATGGAGCCAAAGGGTCAGCTTCTGGGTTTCGACATGGACGACACCGTCTACATTCCGGTCGCCAGTGCGCAGGCGCTGTTCCACACGGACGAGCTGAGCGAGATCGACGTTCTGTTCTCGCGAGACGCTTCTCCCGACCGGGTCAAAGCCGGCATCCGACGCGTCCTCATGGACCGGCACGGAGGAGAGGAAGACTTCACGATCACAACGCAGACGGAGATGCTCGACGTCCTCGGCCGGGTGCTCGCCGTCGTCAGCGGCGCCGTGGGAGGCATCGCGGGGATATCGCTCGTCGTGGGGGCGATCGGGATCCTCACGATGATGTGGATATCGGTCGGCGAACGCACGGGAGAAATCGGGCTGACCCGGGCAATCGGTGCGACACGCAGGCAGGTTCTGCAGATCTTCCTTATCGAGTCCGCGCTTCTGTCCCTCGGGGGAGGCGCGATCGGCGTGGCCGCGGGCCTCGGCGTCGGATGGATCGTGCGGACCGCCGTGCCCGGCCTTCCGTTCTACACAAGACCCCTGTTCGTCCTGGCCGCGCTCGCGGTGAGCCTGCTGGTCGGGCTGGCTTCCGGCGTGCTGCCTGCCCGGCGCGCGGCACGGCTCGATCCTCTGGAGGCTCTGCGAGCCGAGTGATCGTGGCCGCCGCTCAGCGTTTGCGGGAGGAAGGCCTGGCACCCCGCGTCGGCGCTGGGATCTGTTCGGGGCCGGATTTGCGTTCTCGCCCGCGTGGACCGGTCGGCTCGGGCGTCTCGGGACCCACCAGTCCGTGCCGGTAGGCGTGGGCCACGGCGGCAAGCTTCGTGTGAACATCGAGCTTGGCCAGGATACGGGCGATGTGATTGCGCACGGTGACGGGCGAGATGAACAGGGCCTCGGCGATCTTGGAGGTCGTGAGTCCCTGCGCCATGTGCCGCAGGATCTCCTGCTCGCGGGCCGTGAGCCTGCCGAGTTCGCCATCGGTAGGCCGAGTGGGGCCCCGCGCCTGGGGTTTTTCCTGGACCGCCGCGGCGAGATCGCGCTCGAGGGACGAGGGCTTTGCCGAGGGGTCGCGAAGAACGTGCACGAGGGTCGCGGGCGAGGAGCGCAACGCGGGAATCGTGAAAGTCGAAACGGTCAGGCGCTTGACGCCGCCGTTGGGGACATTGACGTCGAGAGAGAAGTTCCTGACCGGGTCCTCCGGATGGTGGCGCGCCTGATCGTTGACGGGGCAGGTGCGGCAGCAGTACCGATTGCCGTATGCGTCGCGGCCGCACATCACGTCGAAACAATGGCGGCCGAGCACCTGGTACGCGGGCCTGCCGAGCAATTCCTCGCACCGTTTGTTCCAGAGAATGACGAGGTCGTTTCCGTCGAACGCAAACACGGCGTCATCGCTCTGCGCGATTCGATCGAGCGCCTCGACGGCCCGCGTCATCCACACCTCCCGGGGAGGCTCATGGTATCGCTTTCGGCGCTTGGGCGTAATCCCGTGCCTAGGGCCGGCGGGGCACGTGCAGCGACCGGCGCATCAAAGCGTCGAGCCAGCGGTCGGGCAGGGCGCGCCGGAGCGCGATGAGCGCCCGCGCGAGGAGGGTGACGGGGTAGCGGGGTCTCGGCCGGCGGGCCTCGATCGCGTCCACGACCACGCGGGCGACGACCTCCGCGGACCGCTTTCCCCTCTGAAACTCCCCGTCCATGGCGCGCTCGGCTCCGGCGTAGAGCTCCCGATAGGGGCCGGGGCGCGAGAGCAGAGGCGCGACTCCGGATCGGGCCCGCTCGCCGAACCGCGTCTCGATCGGGCCCGGCTCAACGAGGACGACGCGGAGGCCAAAAGCGGAGAGCTCGACCCGCATCGCGTCCGAGACGGCCTCGAGGGCATGCTTGCTCGCGCAGTAGGGAGCGGCGAACGGTATCGCGACCTTGCCGGCGACCGACGAGACATTGACGATCGTTCCACGGCCGGCCTTGCGCATCGCGGGCAGGACGGCCTGGGCCACGGCGATCGCGCCGAAGAGGTTGACGTCGAACTGCGCCCGCCACTCCGGAAGCGTCACCTCTTCGACGGCGCCGTACTGGCCGTATCCAGCATTGTTCACGACCGCATCGAGTCGCCCCGCGCGGGCAAGGATCGCATCGACCGCCGCGTGAATGGACTGGGGATCCGTGACGTCGAGGGCGAGGGAAGCCAATCGGTCGGGGCGCTCGAGCTCGGTGAGGTCGTTGCGGTTGCGCGCGGTCGCGAATACGCGATGGCCGCGTCGGGCGGCCTCCACCGCCGTCGCGCGCCCGATGCCGGACGAGCATCCCGTGACGAGGATCACCTGCTCTCCGGCCACGCCCGGATGTTACCCTCTTCGGGGAGGCACACTGGGCACCGAGCGGAAGGGCGGCACGGGTTTCCCGGCGGCTGGCGAACCGGCTGAAGGCGGCCCTCTGCCGGGCGATTGCGGGCGTAAACCTGCGGTGCCTCCGATCGTCTATGCGGAGTGCCCACCCTCGCCATGATGCTGAGCGAAACGCCTCCCCGGGTCGACGAGGGGCGGCTGATCGAGCTGGTTCGCGGCGGGGACACGGCGGCGTTCGAGTACTTCGTGCGGCAGTATCAGAAGAAGATCACACGCATGGCGTACCGGTTTCTCCGGGACTCCGGAGAGGCGGATTGCGCGGCTCAGGAGACCTTTCTGCGCGCTTATCGGAGTCTCGGTGATTTTCGCGAAGGCTCCACCTTCGAGACCTGGATCACGCGCATCTGCATCAACTGGTGCAAGGACCGCCTGAAGCGACGCCGGCTGGTCGTCTTCTTCCACCAGGCTCCGGCCCGCGGCCACGAAGACGGGGAGGGCCTGGAAGCCGCGGCCCCAGCCCAGGATCCTTCGCCGGAGCGGCGTGCGGTGGGCCGCGAGATTCGACGGCGGCTGGCAGCGGCCATCGAGACGCTTTCGTCCCGCCAGCGTTCGATCTTCGTGATGAAGCACTTCGAAGAAATGTCGATCCCCGACATCGCGGAGGTGACGGGACTCGACGCCGGGACGATCAAGTCCCACCTGTTTCGGGCGTCTCACAAGATCCGTGAGCGCCTGGCCGACTTTCGATCCTAGAGGCGACGCATGGATGAAAAGACGATCTCCGAGGCGCATCTGACCGGAGCCGAACTGCTCGCGCTGGCCGCTCCGGCGACCGGCGAGCCCGAGGCCCTGCCTCGCCACGTCCTGGGCTGCCCGACCTGCAGCCGCCGGCTTCAGGAATGGAAGGCCTCCGTGCGCGCCCTTGCCGCGGAGGAGGTGGATCCCGTTTCCCGCCGTACCCCGCGGGAGTGGCGCGCCGCCGAGGAGGCGACCATGGCCGCGATCCACCGCGCCGGGCGTCCAGGGCGGCGCGCCCACCCCGTACGCTGGGCCGTTGCGATCGCCGCGTCCTTGCTGCTCGTGGCACTTCTCGTTCCCGGTACCCGCACGGCATCGACCGCCGGCCGGGTTCCGCGCCCGGATGCCGAACCGGCCATGACGGCCGCCGATCGGGCGGACGACGCCCTTCTGCGGGACGCCGCGTATCTGGCTCAGGGGGGCGATACGCTGGGCGATCCGGAAAGCGACGACAGCCTGTGAGGCGGCCCGGCCTGGGGATCGCCGCGCTTCTTCTGGCCGGCGCAGCCCTGGCGCAGGGTCTCGGCGACGGAAAATGGTGGAAGCGCCCGCGCATCGCGCAAGCCCTGGAGTTGACGCCGGCGCAAAGCGCGGAGCTCGAGCGGATCTTTGCCAAATGCCGCCCGAGGCTCATCGACCTCAAGGCCGACCTGGAGAAGCGGCAATTCGAGTACGAACAGGCGATGACGGCGGCAACGGTCGATCGCAAGCTCGTCGAGACGACGATCGAGGCCCGTGAAGAGGCTCGAGCGCGGCTGCAGAAAGAGCTCGCCTTGATGGAGCTCGACATGAAGCAGGTGCTGACGCCGGCCCAGCGCGAGAAGGCGATGCAGATTCGGGAGCAGATCCGCCAGAAGATGATGGACCGCCGACGCAGCCTGCGCGAGGGAGAGCTCGGAGCGGATTCGCCTCCGCCGAGCCGAAAGCCCGGGCAGAGGCCTTCGCCGCCGCCGAACGAGTGAGGAAACGCATTAGCAAACGCTAATGCGTTTGCCGGCCGGCGATCGGCGGCTGTCTCACCCGTCCCGGTAACGCTCCTCGCGCCAGGGGTCGCCCCGCATGTGGTACCCGTTCTCTTCCCAGAACCCGGCCCGGTCCTCGCGGGTGAACTCGAGCCCGCTCGCCCACTTGGCGCCCTTCCAGAAGTAGAGGTGCGGGATCACGAGGCGCATCGGCGCCCCGTGCTCGGGTGTGAGGGGTGCGCCGCCGTGGTGTGTGGCGAGGAGATTTTCGTCGCGATCGAGGTCCTCGAGGGGAACGTTCGTCGTCCAACCGCCGGCGGCGTGCTCCACCACGAATCGCGCTTCGTGGCGAGGCTTCACGAGCGCGAGCAGGTCCCGGACCGGGACGCCCTCCCATTCGTTGTCGAGCCGGGTCCAGTGGGTGACGCAGTGGACGTCGTTGCGGCGGGTCTGGCGGGGCAGCTTCTGAAACTCCGGCCAGGTCCACACCGTCGGGTGCTCGACCTCGCCGGACACGGTGAAGCTCCACCGGTCGAGATCGATCTTCGGCACGGGGCCGAAGTGGAGGACCGGCCACTGCACCGTGACGAATTGGCCGGGCGGAACGCGGGTCGGGTCCGGGTTCGGAAAGCGGATCTTCGGGTCGCGGCGAATGATCATGCGTTTAGTATCCCTCCGTGGACCGGGCGACCCGACGGCGGATCGAGGACTACGTCAAGCCTCTGGCCGTGGGCCTGGACGGCGTCACGAACTACGGCGACATCGCGCGGATGGTTTCGGCAGCGGAGCGGATCGCGGAGGACGACGCGCGGGTGGACGCCGACCTGCTCTTCCTGCTAGCCGTCTTTTCGGGCCAGGAGAGATGGGTCTCGCGCATGGGCCACCGGAGCCGTACGGAGGTTTTCCTCGCGTCGCTCGGCGTCCCGCCGCGCGCCGTGCGGCGGCTTTTTCGGGGACTGGCTCGGTTCGAAACGGCGCCCGCCTCGCCGGAGGAGGAGATCGTCCATGACGCCGTGCGTCTCGAGGCGACGGGCGCCTACGGCATTGCGCGCGGCCTCGCGGCGGCCTACCGCGAACGGCTGGACATCCTGGAGATGGCGGAAACGATCGAAGCGGCGGCCGGGGCGGACTTTCGGACGGCGCGGGGCCGGATGCTCGCCGCTCCGCGCCGGGAATTCATGCTCGACTTCGTACGGCGTCTGCGCGCGGAGCACTCCGAGTTCGCGCGCACGCAGCTCAGCCGAGAATCCGGCCTCCATCCACCCGCAAGACCTGCCCGGTGATGAACGACGGGCCGGCGCAGAGGAAGACGACCGTCGCGGCCACGTCCGCGGGGTCGCCGTTTCGCTGAAGAGGCACGCGTTTCGCCCAGCGGTTCGCGGTGGCCGCGCTCGTGCCGTCCGGGATCAGGACCGTTCCCGGGGCAACGGCATTGACGGAGACCTCCGGCGCGAGCTCGATCGCCAGAGCCCGCATCAGGCCCTCGACGGCGGCCTTGGAGACGCCATGGGCGAGATATCCGCGGGCGGGATCGGCCGCGAGAAAGTCGGAGATGAGGACGATCCGGCCTGCCCGCAGGCGCAGGGTCTTGGCGGCTTCCCGAGCGAGCAGGAACCCGGCGCGGGCGTTGACGTTCATTGCGGAGTCCCAGAGAGCCTCGTCGGATTCCTCGAGCGTGGCCCGGCGAAAGCTGGCCGCCGAGTGCACGAGGAGGTCGAGCGTTCCGAGAGATCGGATCGCATCCCGGATCACGGCCCGGCATTCGTCCGGCCGAGCCAGGTCGGCCCGCAACGCAAAGGCACGCCGGCCGAGCGCTGCGATTTCCTGAACGACCTTGGCGGCTTCCGCGCCGGAGTCCCGATGATGTACGGCCAGGTCGGCCCCGGCCTCGGCCAGCGCCAGGGCAATCGCGCGGCCGACGCGCACGCCGGCTCCCGTCACCAGAGCCGCCTTGCCGGTGAGCGGGCGCTCGGCCATCCGACTCAGCTCCGGGGAACCGGCAGCATCGGGGCCCGTAGCCGGGACCCGCGGGCGTACGCTTCCGGGTCGGCCATCAGCTTGCCGTTCTCGATGAAGGCGCGCCACTCGGCGCCGAGCGCCCAGGTATGTGTCCCGACGGCCAGCAGGGAAGCTGCGAGGTGGGTCCACGAGGGGAGAGCCTTCGTGTGCGCGGCACCGCCGAGCACGAAGACGCCGATCGCGGACAGCAGCGCGAACGTGGCGGGCGGCGAAGTGGACCGCTTGAACCCCCGGAGCGTTTCGAGGACCGCGCGGCGGTCGAGGTCCGGCAGGCCCGCGATCTCGTCCTTGACGAGCCGCCCGGTGCCGATGAAGAAGAAGATCACCATGGACTGCGAGAAGAGAGACAGCAGTACGGTCGGAATCGCGTAGGCGACGTGCTTGGTCACGAGCAGGCGCGCGGCAGAGCCCGCCTCTCCGAGGTGGGCGGCGAGCGCAAAGCCCTGCACCGACGTCAACAGGAAGCCGGCGAGGGCCAGCACGGTGCCCGCGAGCAGCGCGATCGCCATCAACGCGAAGCCTAACCCAGTCGGCCACGCGCGCCGGCGGAGCGCGATCCTTGACCGGCCCGGGGGGGCGGGACACAATCGGGCGACGGAGGGACAATGAGCAGCACGCCCCGCACACTTTGCGACGTCTTCGTCGCCGCGGCCGCTTGCGGGAAGCCCGACCTCCTCGTTTCGAAGGTGGGTGGTGTCTGGAAGCCGATTGCGGCGGCCGACTTCGGCTTCACGGTGCGCGCCCTCGCGCTCGGCCTGAACGGGCTCGGAATCCAGCCCGGCGACCGGGTTGCCATCCTCTCGGAGAATCGGCCGGAATGGGCCATGGCGGACTACGCGATCCTGTGCGCGGGAGCCTGGTCGGTTCCGATCTATCCGACGCTGCCCGCGGCCCAGGTCGCGCCGCTTCTCAACGACTGCGGAGCCCGGGCGATTTTCGTGTCCTCGCTCGAGCAGCTCGGCAAGATCCTCACGATCAAGGCCCAGTGCGCCGAGCTCGACCACGTCATCCTGATCGAGGGGGGGCCGCCGGCCGAACCGGGCTACACCACGTTTCACGCGGTCGTCGATCGGGGGCGGCCGGTCCTCGCCATGAGCCCCGCCCTCTTCGACCAGCGGGTGGCGCGGGTCAAGCCGGAGGACGTCGCGACGATCATTTACACCTCGGGCACCACAGGCGAGCCGAAGGGCGCCATGCTGACGCACGGCAACTTCGTGTCGAACGTCGTCACGGCCTGCGAGGTGATCCCGTTCACGGCCGATGCCGTCGCGATGTCCTTCCTGCCCCTTTCCCATGTCTTCGAACGCATGCTCGACTACGCGTACATGCACAAGACGGCGTCGATTGCCTACGCGGAGTCGATCGAGAAGCTCGCGGCGAACTTCCTCGAGGTCAACCCGAACTGCTTCGGCGCCGTTCCGCGGGTGTACGAGAAGGTCCACGCGAAAATCATGGCGAAGGCCGATGCGGGGAGTCCTCTCAAGCGCCGCATCTTTCGCTGGGCTCTGGCCGTCGGGCGCGAGCGGGTGCCCTACATGGAACGGGGCGAGGCCCTCCCCGCGGGGCTCGCCCGGCGCGCGAAGATCGCGGATGTCCTCGTCTTCAAGAAGATCCAGGCGGCCCTCGGCACGCGCTTTCGTTTCGCGGTCTCGGGCGGCGCGCCGCTGTCGCGCGATCTGGCGGAGTTCTTCATCGGCGCGGGCGTTCAGATCTACGAGGGGTATGGCCTGACGGAGACCTCACCCGTGATCTGCGTCAACGGTCCGGGCCGATGGCGCCTGGGGACGGTCGGGCGGGCGCTGCGCGGCATCGAGGTTCGGATCGCGGGCGACGGAGAGATCCTGTCCCGCGGGCCGCACATCATGAAGGGCTACTTCAAGAAGCCGGAAGCGACGGCCGAAGCAATCGACCCGGACGGCTGGTTCCATACCGGCGACATCGGCGAGCTTCGCGACGGCTTCCTCGCCATCACGGATCGAAAGAAGGATCTGATCGTGCTCGCCGGGGGCAAGAAGGCCGCGCCCCAGCCGATCGAGAACGAGCTGAAGAAGTCGCCCTTCGTCGGCCTGCCGATCGTCATCGGCGACCGGCAGAAGTTTCTGGCGGCGCTCATCGTCCCGAATTTCGATCGCGTCAAGGAGTGGGCGCGGGCCGGCAAACTGAGCGTGGACTGGGAGTCGATCGACGCCCATCCGGAGATCCGCCACCTCTTCCAGGGGGAGATCGACGCTTACAACGCCGACCGGCCCCACCACGAGCAGGTGCGGGCCTTCGCCCTGCTTCCGGCGGATCTGACGATCGAAGACGGATCGATCACCCCGACTCTGAAGGTGAAGAGGCGGATCCTCGAGAACCGCTACCAGGGCCTGATCGACGCGATGTACCAGGCCGCGGACCGAACGCATGTCCCGTGAGGTCGTCGTCGTCGAGGGCGTGCGGACGCCCTATTCCCGCGCGGGCACCGAGTTGAAGGACGTGTCCGCCGCCGAGCTCGGCCGCATCGTCGTGACGGAGTTGCTCGCGCGCACGGACTTCGATCCGGAGGGCCTCGACCAGGTCATCTTCGGCAACATCGCCCAGCCTCCGGACGCGGTCAACGTGGCCCGCGTGGCGGCGCTCAAGGCCGGGGTTTCGGCCAGGGTGCCGGCGTTCACGGTGAATCGTCTGTGCGGCTCGGGTCTCCAGTCGATCGTGGACGCCTGGTACCGGATCGCCGCGGGCGACGCGGAGGCGATCGTGGCCGCGGGAGTCGAGTCGATGTCCAACATCCCCCTGCTCTACTCGCACGAGAGCCAGGAGATCTTCACGGAAGTCTTTACGGCCCGAGACGTCGGTGGGCGGATCGCCGCGGCCTCCAAGTTCCGGCCGAAGCACTTCAAGCCGGACATTGGTCTCCAGATGGGCCTGACGGATGCGGTCTGCGGCCTCAACATGGGAGAGACGGCGGAAGTTCTGGCCAAGGAGCACGGCGTGAGCCGCGAGGAGCAGGACGCCTTCGCGCTGCGGTCGCACCAGCGCGTGACGATGGCCCGCGCCAGGCTTGCGGAAGAGATCGTGCCGGTGCCGATACCGCCGCGGTACGAGGCGCTTGCCACGCGGGACAACGGCGTGCGGGAGAACCAGTCGCTCGAGGCGCTCGCGAAGCTGAAGCCCTACTTCGACCGCAAGTTCGGAACCGTGACCGCGGGCAACTCCTCCCAGATCACCGACGGCGCCGCGGCGTCGCTCGTGATGAGCGCTTCGGCGGCGCGGGCGCGGGGCTACGCGCCCCTGGGGCGGATTCGCGGATTCGCCTTCTGTGCGCTCGAGCCCGAAAGGATGGGCCTCGGGCCCGCGGTGGCTACGCCGCTGGCGCTCAGCAACGCCGGTGTGGCCTGGAGCGACATCGGACTCGTCGAGATCAACGAGGCTTTCGCCGCGCAGGTGCTGGCCTGCGCGCGGGTCTTTCCGTCGGCGGCCTGGCACGCGAAGTACGGCACCGGTGGTCCGATCGGCGAGCTCGACTGGGAGCGGACGAACGTCAATGGCGGGGCGATTGCTCTCGGCCATCCCGTCGGGTCCTCGGCGAACCGGCTCGTGACGACCCTCCTGAAGGAGATGAAGCGGCGCGGCACCCAGTTCGGCCTGGCGACAATGTGCATCGGCGGAGGCCAGGGCGGAGCCGTGGTCGTGGAGCTCCTGTGATCCGACCGCTCGGCACCCCGAAGATCCCTGCGCTTGCCGCTGTCATCCCGAGCGCAGCGAGGGATCCCCTTGAAGCCGAGCCGGGGCCTGGAAAGGGATCTCGCGGGCCCGCGGCCCTCGGGACGAAAGAGGGCCGTCTGTGACCGCTTTCGATCTTCGGGTCGAGGAGGACGGGCTCGCGATCCTGACTTTCGACCTGCCCGGCGAGAAGGTCAACAAGTTCTCGAGGGATGTCATCGCGGAGCTCGGGGAGGTGCTGGTGCGGCTTGCCCGCGAGGCCCGGATCCGCGGCCTCCTGGTGCGCAGCGGGAAGCCCGACATCTTCATCGCGGGCGCGGACGTGAAGGAGTTCGTCGCAGTCCAGGCCGAGCAGGTCCGCCCGGGTGTGGAGCGCGTGCAGTCGCTCTTCGAGCAGCTCGCCAATCTCCCGTACCCCACCGTGGCCGCGATCAACGGAGTGTGCCTCGGCGGCGGAACCGAGCTCGCCCTGGCCTGCGATTACCGGCTGATGTCCGATGCGAAGAAGGCGCAGGTCGGCCTGCCCGAGGTGCGCCTGGGTATCTTTCCCGCCTGGGGCGGCTGCACGCGCCTGCCTCGGGTCGTAGGCCTGGCGGCCGCCCTCGACCTGATCCTGACGGGCAAGGCCCTGGACGCGCGGCGCGCAAAGAAGATCGGCCTCGTGGACGAGGCGGTGCCGGCCGCGATATTCGACGATTGGTCGCGCGGCTTAGCCCGCTCGAAGCTCGGCGCCAGGAAGCCCCGCCCGCGCCGCAGGCCCCGGTCCCTCGCCGACGTGGCCATGGAGGCAACTCCGGTCGGACGCAAGGTCGTCTTTGCGAAAGCGCGCGAAGGGGTCATGCGCCAGACCGGCGGCCACTATCCAGCGCCCCTCGAGGCCCTCGAGGTGATCGAGCAGGGATTCGGCCGGCCGGTTGCGGAGGGCCTGGCGGTCGAGGCGAGGCACATCGGCCTGATCTTCGGCGGCGAGGTGCAGCGGAACCTCCTGGACATCTTCTTCCTGACCGAGGAGGTCAAGAAGGAGTCCGGTGTTTCGGATCCCGCCGTCCGGCCGCGGGAAGTGGCCCGGGTCGGCGTTCTCGGAGCAGGCGTCATGGGAGGGGGAATTGCGCAGCTGGCTGCCGACAAGGGATTGGCCGCGCGAATGAAGGACGTCGCCCCGGTGGCCCTCGCCCACGGGTATGCGGCCGCCGCGGCGATCTGGAGGGCGAGCGTCCGAAAGCGGCGGATGACGCCCCGGGAGATGAGCCGGAAGATGGATCTGCTCTCGGGGACCCTCGACTACTCCGGGTTCGCGCGCTGCGAGGTCAGCATCGAGGCAGTCGTCGAGAAGCTCGCCGTCAAGCGGGCCGTTCTCCGGGAATGGGAGGAGTCGGTGCCCCGCACGGCGATCTTCGCGTCGAATACCTCGACCCTCCCGATCACCGAGATCGCGGTCGGAGCGATCGAGCCGGGCCGCGTGGTGGGCATGCACTTCTTCAACCCCGTGCATCGGATGCCGCTCGTCGAGGTCATCCGGGCCGAGCGCACCAGCGACGAGACCGTGGCCACCGTCTTCGCGCTCGCGAAGGCGCTCGGCAAGACGCCGGTCGTCGTTCGGGACGCGCCCGGCTTCCTCGTCAACCGCATCCTCGCACCCTATCTCTCCGAGGCCGTCCGGCTGGTGCAGGAGGGGTGCCGGATCGAGGACGTGGATGCGGCGATGACGCGCTTCGGAATGCCGGTCGGGCCGCTCGCGCTGCTGGACGACGTCGGCCTCGACGTGGCGGCCAAGGGCGGCGAGGTTCTCCAGGCGGCTTTTCCGGAGAGGCTGAGGATGGGCGGCGAAGAGGCGCTGGCGGCCGCCGGCCGTCTCGGCCGCAAGAACGGCAAGGGTTTCTACGAATACGCGGACGGCAAGCGGGGAGCGCCCGCGCGCGAAGCGTATTCGGCCTTGCGGGCAAAGCGGAGAGACCAGTCGCCCCTGCCGGACGAGGTCATGGAGGCAAGGCTCGTGCTGCCGATGATCAACGAGGCCGCCTTCTGCCTCGAGGACGACATCGTCGCGGCGCCGGCCAGGCTCGATCTCGCGATGATCTTCGGAACCGGATTCCCGGCCTTCCGCGGAGGCCTGCTGCGTTATGCCGACTCGGTCGGCCTCGGCAGGGTATTCACGCGACTCGACGACCTCGCCGAGCGGCTCGGCCCGCGATTCTCACCGGCGGACACGATTCAGCGCCTCGCCAACACGCACGCGGGCTTCTATTCCAGCCCGCGAGCCTCCACGGAGATCGCCCCATGACGGACCCCGCGACCCTCGTTCCCGTCGTCAAGTCGCTTTTCGGAGGAGAGATCCCCGAGGACGCGGTCTTCCCGTTTCCCGAGGTCGATCCTTCGGAGAAGGAGACCGTCGCCGCATTTCTCGACTCGTTCCGCGGCTTCGCGCGGGATCACATCGACTCCGGCAAGATCGAGCGCGAGCACAGCATCGCGCCCGAGGTGATCCGGGGACTGGCCGATCTCGGGGCGTTCGGAATGACGATCCCCGAGGCCTACGGCGGCTATGGGTTCTCGGCGTCCGCGTATTGCCGCGTCACCGAGGAGATCGGGCGCACGGACGCCTCGCTCGGAATCCTGATCGGGGGCCACCAGTCGATCGGGCTGAAGGGGCTGATCCTCTACGGCAATGACGAGCAGAAGAAGCGGTGGCTTCCGAAGCTCGCATCGGGACAGATGCTCGCGGCTTTTGCCCTGACCGAGCCGGAAGCGGGTTCCGACGCCGCGTCGATCCGGACGACGGCCGTGTACGACGAGAAGACGAGCGAGTTCGTGCTGAACGGGACGAAGCACTGGATCTCCAACGGCAGCCTGGCGGAGTTCTTCACGGTCTTCGCCAAGGACGTAAAGCTGGCCGAGAAGGACGAGCATCGGCGGATCACGGCCTTCGTCGTGACGAAGGACCTCGGCGGCGTGACGGCCGGCAAGGAAGAGAGAAAGCTCGGCCTCAAGGGATCCTCGACCGTGCCGATCGAGCTCGAGAACGTCCGCGTGCCGGCATCCCATGTTCTCGGCGAGCGGGGCCAGGGATTCAAGATCGCCGTCGAGATCCTCAATACGGGGCGCACGTCGCTCGGCGCGGGGTGTATCGGCGGATCGAAGATCATGCTACGCGAGGCCGCTCGGCACGCGACCCAGCGCAAGCAGTTCCAGACGAAGATCGCCGACTTCGAGATGATCCGCGCGAAGTTCGCGCGCATGGTCGTATCGACCTATGCCCTCGAGTCGATGGTGTACCTGACCGCCGGGTTGATCGATCGGGGGCTCGAGGACTACTCCCTCGAAGGGGCCTGCTGCAAGATCTTCGGCACCGAGGCAGTCTGGCAGAACATCAACGACGCGCTCCAGATCGCGGGCGGCAACGGCTTCATGGAGGAATACCCGTACGAGAAGGCCCTGCGCGACTCGCGCATCAACATGATCTTCGAGGGCACCAACGAGATCCTGCGCGTGCTCGTCGCGCTTTCGGGCATGCGCGACGTCGGCGAAGACCTGAAGGAAGTCGGGCGGGCGCTGAAGGCGCCCATGTCGTCTCTCGGGATCCTCTCCGACTACGCGGCGCGAAAGATACGGGGCGTGGTCACACCCGGACGTCTCTCGAAGATCGCGCCGGAGCTCGCGACGCAGGGCGAGATGGTCGCTCGCTATGCCCGGGCTTCCCACGGCGCCGCCGAGACCCTGCTCAAGAAGTACGGCAAGGGCGTCATCGGGAAGGAATACCACCAGGAGCGACTCGCCAACATCGCGATCGACCTCTACGCGTCGCTTGCGGTCCTGTCGCGGGCGACGGCGTCGATCGCGAAGCAGGGGTCCGAAAAGGCCGCGGCCGAGACGCGCGTGGCCAGGGCGTTCGTCGAAGGCGCCAAGTATCGCATCGTGGGACATCTGAAGGAGATGGACAAGAACCGTGATGCGGAGCAGACGGCGATCTCCGAGACGGCCTATGCGTCGCTCGGCTACGCCTTCTCGCTGTGGGAGTAGGGATGCGCAAGAGCCGGCTCGTAGTGGCCACTGCCTTGCTCGTCGTGGTGGCCGCCCATGTGGTTGCGGCGGCGGATGCGGATCGCGAAAAGGCCGCCGAGGTTGCGGCCAGATCGTGGCTCGGTCTCGTGGACGCAGGCCGTTACGGCGAGAGCTGGGATGCCGCGGCCTCTGTTTTCCGACAGGCCCTGAGTCGACGGCAGTGGGAAGAGGCGTTGCAGAAGGTGAGAGGCCCGCTCGGCAAGGTCGTGTCGCGCAAGCTGCGGGGGGCGAAATTCACAACGGAGATTCCCGGGGCACCAGTGGGCGAGTACGTCGTCATCCAGTACGACACCGACTTCGCCAAACGCGCCGGCGCCATCGAGACGATCACGCCGATGAAGGACAGCGACGGGGCGTGGCGGATCTCGGGCTACTACATCAAATAGTCATCGCCGGGCCGGGATGTGGCGAGCGTCAGAATCGTTTCGGTCCTACCGGTTCGGAATTCCCGCCGCCCGCAAGGGCGCAGGCACACCCCGACCCCGGCCCGGAAAGAGCCCGCCGGCGAGGCCGGCGCGAAGAGAGCCGATCGCCGCAACGATCGCCGCCTCGAGCCCGCGCCCGAGTGCGAGGTTGGCCGCGATTGCAGACGAAAGGCGGCAGCCGGTTCCGTGCGTGGCGCGGGTGTGGATCCGGGGTGCGACGAATTCGGTGAAGAAACGGCCGTCGAAGAGGAGGTCGCGGACATCCCTCCCGCGGCCGTGCCCGCCCTTGAGGAGAACCGCGCCCGCGCCCATGTCGAGGATCAAGCCCGCCGCCAGACGGCGGTCCGAGGGGGTTCGGATTCGCATGCTGCTCAGCGCCTCGGCCTCCGGGAGGTTGGGTGTGACGAGATCGCACAGGGGCAGCAGATCGCGGCGAAGGCTGGCCAACGCGTCGCGCGAGAGCAGGCGCTTGCCGGTGGTGGACGCGAGGACCGGATCGAGCACCACGTTCTGGGCGCGATGACGGCGCAGGCCGGAGGCCACGGCGCGTATGCGGGCGGCGTCGAAGAGCACGCCGATCTTGACGGCCCGCGGGCGAAAATCCTCGAACACCGCGTCGAGCTGCTGTCGCAGGAAGCGGGCGGATAGGCGCTGGATTGCTGTGATTGCGACCGAGTTCTGCGCCGTGGCCCCGGTCAGCACGGTGGCTCCGTAGACGCCCTGGGCCGCGAAGGTCAGCAGGTCCGCCTGGATCCCGGCTCCGCCCCCGGAATCCGAGGCGCCGATCGAGACGACGGAGACGCAACGAATCCGCCGCTCTCGGAGACGGTTCTTCATAGAATGGTCATCTTATGACCCCCGGGACCGCGCCGCTGACCATCACTCCGGAGGCCGCCAAACGCCTCAGGGAGCAGGCCGACTTTTCCCGCGCCGTGCTTTGCGTGCGCCATCTTCTCGGCTGCGGGGGCACGGGCTTTCGGATCTCGGTCGAGGAGAACGCGCCGGACGAGGGCCATCGCTTCCAAGCTTCCGGGATCCCGGTGGTGATGGATGCGCACGCCTTTCGGAGTCTCGGGGGTGCGATTCTCGAGGTCGACCCGGATCCGGCGGGCGAGGGATATCGGCTCAATCACCCGGACGCCATCCTGACGACGTTCTGTTGATGGTGGAGCGTTGACCGGCGACGGAAAGCGGCCGACCGGGCGCCGGAGCCCGCTCGAGATGTCCGCGGACGAGTTTCGCGCCGCGGGCCATGGCCTGGTCGACCGGATCGCCGACTTCCTCGGCGCGCTCCGATCGCACCGCGTCGCTCCCGGCCTGATGCCGCCCGAGATCCGGGCGCGTCTGGGCAGCGGTCGAGTCCCGGAAAATGGGGCGCCCGCGGTCCCCCTCCTCGAGGAGGCTGCGGAACTGCTGATCGCCAATTCCGTGCTGTCCGGGCACCCGCGCTTTCTCGCCTACATCATGTCCTCGGCAGCTCCGATCGGCGCGCTCGCCGACCTGCTCGCTTCGGCCGTCAATCCGAACCTCGGCGCCTGGCACATCTCTCCGATGGCCACGGAGATCGAAGCGCAGGCGATCCGCTGGATCGGGGAGATACTCGGATACCCGGACGGCGCCGGCGGGGTCCTCTCGAGCGGCGGCAACATGGCGAACTTCATCGGTTTCATCGCTGGCCGGCGCGCGAAGGCTCCGTGGGACGTGCGGACGGGCGGCGCAGGTCCACGCGACGGGAAGCGGCTCTGCGTTTACGCCTCGGAGGAGACGCACACCTGGATCCAGAAAGCGGCCGACCTGTCCGGCCTCGGAACCGACGCCATCCGATGGGTGAAGACGGACGACCGGCAGCGAATGGACATGGCGGATTTGCGGCGAAGGGTTCGCAACGACCGCGAGGAAGGCCAGGTCCCCCTCCTGGTGGTGGGAACGGCCGGGACCGTTTCGACCGGAGCCGTGGATCCATTGCCGGCGCTCGGCGCTTTCTGCCGGGAAGAAGGCCTGTGGTTTCACGTCGACGGCGCCTACGGCGGGTTCGCCGTCGGGATTCCGGGCGCTCCGGAGGACCTCGCGGGACTGACGCTGGCGGATTCCGTCGCGGTCGATCCTCACAAGTGGCTCTACACGCCGATCGAGGCCGGGTGCACGCTGGTCCGCGAGCGCGCGAGCCTGCACGCCGCGTTCGAGTACCACCCGCCGTACTACCGCTTCGACGAAGGAGAGGACCAGGGAATCAATTTCCACGAGTACGGGCCGCAGAATTCGCGCGGACTTCGCGGGCTCAAGGTCTGGCTGGGCCTGCGCATGGCCGGACGGAGCGGATACCGGACCATGATCGGCGACGACATGGCGCTCGCGCGCGAGCTCTACGACGCCGTGTCCCGCCATCCGGAGCTCGAAGCCGCGGGCGTCGACCTCTCGATCACGACCTTTCGCTTCGTGCCTGCGGACCTGGCAGCCGGAGGCGGCTCCCACGAGGACTACCTCAATCGACTGAACGAGGAGTTGCTGAGGCGCCTCCAGGAGGGGGGCGAGGCCTTTCTGTCCAACGCGGTCGTGCGCGGCCGCTACCTGCTTCGCTCGTGCATCGTGAATTTCCGGACGTCGTCGGCCGACGTGGCAGCGATACCCGAGATCGTGGCCCGCATCGGGCGCGTGGTGGATCGCGAGTTGCGTCCGGCGAAGGCCGAGATTACTTCGGACCGGTCGGGCGCAGGTGAAGCGCCTCGTTGAGAAGAAACCCCGGGCCGATTGCCAGATGGACGAGGTTGCGAACGAAGGCCGGAGAGTTCCGCTCGTAGACGGCGTGTCCGATTGCCTGGAAGATCCAGCCCGCGGCGAAGGCCGCGGCGCCGACCCGCCAGTCGCCGAGGGCGAGGGCGGCCAGATCGAGGATCGCGCCGGCGGCGACGACCGCCAATCCGAGCGGACCGTCCAGGGTCAGGTAGAAGACGAAAGCCGCCGCGAGCAGGGCTTCGCTGCCGGTCCACCCGCCGGCGATGGGAACGGTGCGGAGCAGCGAGAGGGTTCCGAAAACGATCAGCGTGATCCCGACCGCGTGGCAGGCGAGATTCCCGCGGGCGCGATGGGAGGAGCCGTAGTCGGCAAGGAGCGCATCGATGCGCCGCATCCCGCCGATTATAGTTGCGGGGATGCGCGCGATGCTTCTCGATCGGCCGGGGCCGGCGGATGCGCGGCCGCTCCACATGATCGAGACGGAGGCGGGGGAACCCGGACCCGCCGAGCTCTCCATCGCGGTCGAGGCCTGTGGCGTCTGCCGCACGGACCTGCACATCGTGGAAGGCGAGGTGCCGGCGCGCCTGCCGATCGTGCCGGGCCACCAGGCCGCCGGGCGGGTGGCGGCCGTCGGCCCGGGCGTCGAGGGCTTTCGCCCGGGAGATCGTGTCGGGGTGGGATGGCTGGCCTCGACCTGCGAGAAGTGCCGTTTTTGCATGGCGGGACGCGAAAACCTTTGTGAGAGCGCATCCTTCACGGGGCGCGATCGCAACGGAGGATTCGCGCAGCGGATGATCGTCCGGGAAAGCTGGACGTACCGGCTGCCCGAGGGTTTCGCGCCTCGCCAGGCCGCGCCCCTGCTCTGCGCGGGCATCATCGGCTTTCGTTCGCTCCGGCTCTCCGGGATTCGCCCGGGCGGCCGTTTGGGGCTTTTCGGGTTCGGCGCCTCGGCGCACCTGGCGCTCCAGGTAGCGCGGCACTGGCGGTGCGAGGTTTACGCCTTCACGCGGGAATCGGTCCATCGCGAGCTGGCGCTCTCGATGGGGGCGGCCTGGGCCGGCGACGTCCTCGACAGTCCGGGCGTGCCGATGGATGCCGTCGTCACGTTTGCGCCGGCGGGGGAGTTGGTGCCGGTTGCGCTCGCACGGCTCGACCGGGGCGGCACGGTCGCGGTCAACGCGATTCACATGAGCGCGATCCCGGCCTTCGAGTACGAAACACTCTACGGGGAGCGCGTCGCGAGAAGCGTCATGAACTCCACGCGCGCCGACGCCGAAGAGTTCCTGGCGCTCGCGGCGCAGATTCCGATCCGGGCCGAGACCGAGGTCTACGGCCTCGAGGAGGCCAACGAGGCGTTGCTTCGCATCCAGCGGGGGCAGGTTCGTGGTGCGGCGGTGCTGGAGATGCCCTAGCTATTCGATCCGGAGCAAGAGTCGTCTCGGCCCCTGACCTGCCTCGAATCGCACGGTGCGCAGAATCTCGAGCGCGGCCGCGTCGGATACGGCCGCGGCGCCCTGTTCCGCCAATCGGCTCTTCTCCGACGGACCCGCCTCCAGGGTCGCGACCCGGCCGGCCACATCCAGGACCACGAGAAACTCGCGGCCATGGAGCGGAGAAAGGCGTTCGCGCTGAGGCATCGCGATCACCGCCGGGGCGGGCCCGCCCTCATCGACCGCTTGCACGGAGAGGCGGGGGGAAGCGTCCTGGGAGACCCTGGCTCGCAACGAGTTGCTGAACGCCCGCGGGGCAGCGTTGGGGGCGGCGCCTCCGCTGTCGACGACGGGGGCCTCTGCGCTGAGGTCGTTCGTCGCGGTATCCTTCCCGGCGGCCATAGCCGAAGGGGCAGCCGGCGGCGCCAGCGCAAGGGATGGAGGCGCCGGCGCGGAATCTTTCTTCTGCCTCGAGGCCGGGGCCTCCTTCGGACGGGCGGCACCGGAGGCGGGCTCGGGCAAGGGGGGAGCCGGCGGCGCCTCCGGCTTAGGCTCGCTACCGCTCTCGGTTTCGGCGACGACGAGGTGCGAGGACAGGGTGTCGGGTGCCGAAAGCGGCGACGCCCTCGGCCGCAGCAGGAGGGGAACGGCGACGAGTAGCGCGAGCACCGCTGCCACGGACACGCCGACCCAGCGCAGGTCGATGCCGAATGCCACGCCGAAGGGGCGGCGGGCCGGCGACTGAGCGCGGATTCTGCGGAGGATGCGCGCGGAGAGGTCGGCGGCGGCCGGCAGGGGTTCGGCACCCCGGTACGCCGAGAGGGCTCTCTCAAACGCATCCAGCGAAGCGCGGCACTCGTCGCAGGTCCGGGCGTGCGCATCGAACGCGGCACGCTCGGCGCCAGCGACCTCGCCGTCGTGGAGGCGCGAGAGAAACTCGCTCGATCGCGCGGGATGCACCGCTTCGCTCATGGCCGGCGTCCCTCGAGTAAGGGGACGAGGATCTCCTTGAGTTGCCCGCGGCCGCGCGCGATCCGGGACTTCACCGTACCGACCGGAAGGGAGAGCGAGGCGCCGATCTCTTCGTAGCTCCACTCCTCGATGTCGCGCAACACGACGGCCATGCGGAACTCGGCGGGCAGGCGACTCAAGGCCTCGGTGACCACGCGCCGGGACTCTCCGGCGCGCGCCTGCTCCTCGGGGCCGGCGTCGACGGAGCGGGGCTCGGTCCCGGGGTCGTCGTCGTTGCTCGGTGCGAAGATCCGCCGAAAACGGCTGCGCGCGCGGTATCGGTTCTTGACGGCGTTGTCGGCGATCGCGGCCAGCCAGGCGCGCGGAGGGGCCTCGCCCCGAAACCGGGCGAGCCCGCGGTACGCCTTCACGAAAACGTCCTGCGTCATGTCGTCCGCATCGTCCTCGCCGACCGCGCGAGCCATCCAGCGATGGACGGTCGCCGTGTGGCGCCGCACGAAAACGCCGAATGCGTCTTCGTCGCCCTCGCGGGCCGAGGCGAGGAGCGCTTCGTCGGTCCGTTCAGGCTGGTTCAAAGGCGAATCGCGCCGCGCACGGCGCGGACGCGATTCTACGGCGAATCCGGGGCGGTCAGCGGCTCGGGCCCGGGTCGGGCGCATACGAGGGCTCGAATCCCCTTGCGCGGTCCCGCGCCATCGGGTCCTCCGTCCCGGCCAGAATCCCCAGCCGGACCAGCTCGGGGCGAAACTCGTAGCGGATGGCGAGCCGGGCAGCCGGGTCGGGGTCCTCGTCGAAGCTCACCCACTCGACGGGAAACGCGGTGCGGTCGCCGATCCCGGTTGCAGCGAAGCTCTCGGCGTCCTTCGCCTTCTCGCGCCGGGGCGAGCCCGGCGCCGGGGCCCCGGCGGCGCGCCCCGAGTCGAGGAGCGGGGCCTCTCCCGGGGCGCTGTTTTCCGAGACAATCCGCTTGTCCGCGATCGCCGGCGGTCGCCGCTTCTGCCGAAAGAACACGGCTTCGATCGTCCCGACGTTCGATGTGTCTCCGAGCCACTTTGCATACGAGCGCGATGTCTCGGTGAAGAAGAACTTTCGCGCGGTCGATCCCGACACCTGCCAACCGGGGATATCCGCAGTCTGGCCCGGGCCGAGGATCCACTTCGTGGCCGCGAGCTCGGTCGTCCGCTTTGCGTCGACGACGTTGCGGCCGTCGACCGAGAGCGCGACAGCGACCCGTTCCGCGGTCGGGTTCGCGAGTCGGATCGCGAAGTCCTTCCCCGGGATGGCTTCGATGTAGATCCGACCCCGTCCGCAGTATTCCGGCGCCGGAACTCCATTCACGAGCACGGACACGGAAAATCCCCCGGAAGCCTGGCTTGCCCCCAGAACCGGCGCGGCGGCGAGTAGCGTGAGGGACAGGAACCGAAATCGGTGCATCATGGCGTCCTCCTGTCTCATGGGGACACCGCAAGTGTGCGGATGTTCCCGGACCGGGGGTCGCCGCGGACGCGGCCCGCTACGCGGGAAGCCCCTTCTGGAGCACCCGCTCCATGCGCTCGCAGAAGACGTCGATTTCCTCGGGCGTCGTGTAGACGTTTGGAGTCACCCGGAGGCCGTTGAACTCGGAATGCAGGATGGCTACGGTCATGATGCGGTGTTTGTCCCAGAGGTAGGCCTGGAGCCGGGTGGTGTCGATGCCCTCGACGTGGATGAAACCGATGCCGCAGGACTCCGTGTCATTGAGCGGCGTCAGAATCCGGACGCGAGGGTCCGTCGCGGCCAGACGCTTCGCCCATCGGTCCCGCAGGAAGCGCAGGCGCGCCGCTTTACGCTCGATGCCAATGCCGCGATGGAAGGTCAGCGCTGCCGCAATCGCGTTGTGGTTGGCCGCCGGGTGCGTGCCGATTTCCTCGTACTTGCGAACGTCCTCGTCCATCGCCGGCGGGGCAGCCATGAGAGGCCACATCTTCTTCTGTTTGGCCTTGCGCACGTAGAGGAATCCTGTGCCGATGGGAGCGAAGAGCCACTTGTGGAGGCTCGTGGCGTAGTAGTCGCACTCGAGGTCATCCCGTTTGAACGGAAAGTGCGCGAACGCATGAGCGCCGTCGACGAATACCTCGATACCCCGGTCTCGGGCGAGGCGCACGATATCCCGCACGGGCAGAATCTGTCCGGTCAGGTTGGTGATGTGGGTAACCTCGATGACACGGGTTCGCGGCGTGATCGCGGCCTGGAAGCGGTCGACGATCTCCGCCGAAGAACGGGGCGGCACGGGGAAAGAGACCTGCTTGAGCACGATGCCCTCTCGCCGCGCGCGTTGCTCCCAGGAGGTGATCATCCGGCCATAGTTCTGATTCGTGACGACGACTTCATCGCCCCGGTCGAGGTCGATGCCGAAGATCAGGGTCTCGAGCGACTCCGAGGCGTTACGCGTGATCGCCATCTCCTCGGGATCGCATCCGAACTCCTCCGCAAGGCCGCGCCGACACGACTCGATCCGCGGTTCGAGCACCGTCCACATCTGGTACACAGGCATCTCGTTCGAGAAGCGGATGTCCCGGATCATTTGCTCGAGCACGTAGGCCGGCGCCGGACTGCACCCGCCGTTGTTGAGGTTGATCAGGGTGCGGTCGACGTCGAAGGCGAGCGCGATCTCGGACCAGTAGGACTCGTCGCCGGCCATCGCGGCCATCGGCTTTCCGGCCGCGGCCTTGCCGGCCTGGAGTACGCGCGCCATGGCGTCGGCGCGAAATGCAGCAAAGGCCGCGGCACCCGTCAGTCCACCGAGCAGGGTCCGGCGATCGAGAGCCATGTCACCTCCGGAGAGTTGGGCGGATCCTATCGCGGCTCGGGGCCCACTGCGCCGGTGATCAGGCGAGCCCCACGCTCGTAGCGGAAGTAGGCCCAGGCCCACTCGATCATGACGATGAACCGGTTGCGAAAGCCGATGAGATAGAAGATGTGGACGAAGCACCAGGCGAGCCAGGCGAGCAGACCGGACAATCGCAAGCCGGCGATCTCGGCAACTGCCGCAGCCCGTCCGATCACCGCCATGGTGCCCTTGTCCGCGTAGTGGAAATGGATGCGTGGACGGCCTTGCAGCGACCGAAGGACGTTGCGGGCGGCGGCGCGCCCCTGCTGCATCGCGACGGGGGAGAGGCCGGGCAGGGGTTTGCCGCCCTGGTGAAGGAACGCCGCGAGATCGCCGATGACGAAGACCTCCGGGTGCCCGGGGATGCTGAGGTCGGCCTCGACCACGACGCGGCCGACGCGGTCGAGGGGGGCGCCAAGCGACGCGGCCAGCGGCGAGGCGGCGACGCCCGCAGCCCAGAGGACCGTATGCGCCTCGATGCGCTCGGCGCCGAGAGACACGCCCTCTCCGTCGACCCCCGTTACCGACGCGTCGACGCGAACCTCGACGCCCCTTTCGCGAAGCGCGGCCGTTGCCCTTGCGGAGCTCTCGGTCGAGTACGCCGAGAGGATGCGCGGTCCGGCTTCGACAAGCGCGATCCGCGCCTCGCGAGGATCGATTGCGCGAAAGTCGCTCACCAGGACATGCCGGGAGATCTCGGCGATCGCGCCGGCGAGCTCGACTCCCGTCGGGCCGCCCCCGACGATGACGAAGGTCAGCAGACGACTTCGGCGCCGGGGGTCGGATTCGCGCTCGGCCTCTTCGAAGGAAAGAAGAATACGCCGGCGGATGGCGAGGGCATCCTCGAGAGTTTTCAGGCCGGGCGCGAACTTCTCCCATTCGTCGTGACCGAAGTAGGCGTGTCCGGCACCCGAGGCGAGAATCAAGAAATGGTAGCCGAGCGTTCCGTCTGCCAGCCGGACCTCACGCCGCACGGGGTCGACCGCGACGACCTCGGCGAGGAGAACGGTCGTATTGCGCTGCGTTCGCAGGATCGAGCGAATCGGATAGGCGATGTCACCGGGCGAGAGGCCGGCGGTGGCGACCTGGTAGAGGAGAGGTTGAAAGAGGTGGTGATTCCTCCGGTCGACGACCGTAAGCCGGACCGGGGCGGTCGCCAGCTCGCGCGCCGCGGCCAGCCCGCCGAAGCCGGCGCCGACGATCACGACATGCGGCGGCGATTTGGGAAGGGCCATGCGGAGGCTGCGACTCTATCTCCCTGAAAGAAAAGGTGGAAAAGGGCTCGAAAAAAGACCACACCCTCCGCCGACGGTTGTGGTCGAATAGGGGGGATTCATTTCGGCCCGGATGGTCCTGGCCTGCTTCAGTAAGGAGATGAGAGGTTATGGCTAACTCCAGCGCCCCCGTCCGTGCTCCCGAGCCGCAGGCCGAGCCGAATTCCGCCCCGCGTCCGACCGGCTGGCGGCCCGAGAAGAAGCCGACCCGGTTCGTGATCAAGGTCGGCGGAGTGATTCCGAACTAAGCCTCTCAGCAAGAAGGGCTTTCGCGAGCGCGCGCGGTGCGGGTCTTTGACCCGTAAAACTGCGTGGTGTACCCTTTGGGAGAGCCGTGGAAAAGCCGTCGTCCCGCAGGCCCGACGAGGTCGGTTCGGTTTTCGGCCGGACCCTCGATGTCATCCATTCCGCGCTCGTCTCCTACTACCGACTGACGGAGGAAGAGGCATGCGGCGCGGAAGAGGATCTCTACGTCTGGTTCCAGAGGCTCTCCAGACGGGGAGGGTCCGGCCAGATGCCTGTCACCCTCCTCCGAATCTCGCTACTGTCCGCGGCCTGCCAGTACGGACGTTCTTTTCAGTTGTGGAAGCTCGCCGGTGAGCAGTGCAACGACCCGGACTTGAACGCACTCCTCTCCAGGGAGCCCGACGAAGTTGCCAGCGACCTCGATCGCCGCTTTGACCAGGACCGGACGTGAGCGCCAAGGTTCTGAGCTTTCCGCACCGCCCGCTCTCCTCGGAGGTCGGTCTCAAGGCTGCAGAAAGACTCATGGCTACGCCGTTCAGCGAACGCGCGCCCCGGGCGCGCGCTCTGCACCTGGAAGATCCGGAGACGCTTCTCGCGCTGTGCGGAATTCTGCGCGAGCGCCTGAGTACTTCGCCGGCCTCGGTTCGGGATGAGGCGGAATTCCTCTACCGCTTCATCGAGACACCGAAACGGGACATCGGGCTCTTCGACGAGCGCGACTACTTCCTCGGGGAGGCGGCCCTTCTGGCCGGGAACGCGTGCCGCAACCTCTCCCTCCGCGAAGAGGCCTGGCTCTGGTTCGATCGCGCGGAAGCGGGATTTCGCCACACCATGAACGCTCCGGGCGAGCTTTCGCGGCTTGCCTACCAGCGGCTCGCAGAGCGATTCGAGGAGCGGCAACTCGACGTGGTGATCGAGCTGCTCCCCTCGCTCGTCGAAAGCTTTCAAAAACTCGGCATGCCCGAGGATGTTCTCAAGTGCCGATTCCTCGAGGGGCTGGCGCACGTCGAAAAGGACGAGCCCTCGGCAGCGATCGTCGTCTTCAACCGGATCTGCGTCGAGGCGGAGGCCCTCCAGAGCGACCGGCTGTTGTCGGAGGCCTACGTCAACTTGATTCACGCCCATGGAATGCTCGGGGAGGCGCGCGAGGCGATCGAAGCCTCCCGGCGCGCCCTGCCGATTCTGAAACGGCTGAACAACAACATCGCGACGGCCAAGGTGCATTGGGGTCTTGGGATCCTGCTGCGCGAGGGCGGCCACAGCGCGGAGGCCATCGATGCGTATCGCAAGGCCCAGGAGGAGTTCGCGGCGATCGGCATGCGGGCCGACATCGCCGCGCTCAACCTCGTCGTTGCGGACCTTCTGCTGGACCTCGGGCAGACGCGCGAAGCGCTCGCCGAGATCTCGGCCGCACTGCCGGTGATCGCGGAGCTGAAGATGGCGCCGGAGGGCATGGCCGCCCTCTCGCTCGTGCGCGAGTCCGTTCGCCGGCAGGAGATCAATCGCCAGGCCCTGCGCGAGCTCCACGGCTACTTCCAGGAGCTGCAGGCCTAGATCACCCGGGGCTCCGGAGACCCGGAGTTCATCCTTCCTTGGAGTGGCGCATGATGGGTTTGCGCCGCGACGCGCGCTTGCGCGCCGCCGCCTTCCTCCCGGTGCTCTTTTTCGCGGGCTTTCGAGTCTTCTTCATGGCGGGATCCTAACGCGTGCGGTCGCTCGGCTACCATGCCCGCGTGGCGCGTGTCCTTCTGCTTCTTCCAACCAGGAGTTATCGAACGCCGGACTTCCTCGCGGCCGCCTCTCGACTCGGGGTGGAAGTGACTGTTGCCTCGGAAGAACCGAGCACCGTGCAGGACCTCAATCCTTCCGGTCTCCTCGCGCTCGACTTCCGGGACCCGGCGCGGTGCGCCGAGAAGACCCTGGCCTTTGCGAGACGGACTCCCATCGACGCGGTCGTCGGCGTGGATGAGGACACGGTGGTGATCGCCGCCGGCCTGGCAGAAGCCCTGGGGCTGCCGCACAATCCGGTCGAAGCGGTCTCCGCCGCGCGGCACAAGCCGACCATGCGGGAGCGGCTCGCTGCAGCGCACGTGCCCGCCCCCCGGCACAGGGTCTTCCGGAGGGAGGACGGGGAGGACGCTGCGAGCCGCGCCGTCTCCTACCCGTGCGTGCTGAAGCCGACGTTTCTTGCGGGAAGCCGTGGAGTCATTCGGGCCGACGACCCGGTGGAGTTCGCGGCGGCGTGGCAGCGTATCGGAAAAATTCTCGATGCGCCGGATCTGCTGTCCCGGCCCGTCGAGGCCGTCCAGGAGATCCTGGTCGAGGACTTCGTCCCGGGCGCGGAGCTGGCCGTCGAGGGGATCCTCGTGGAGGGGTCGCTGAAAGTCCTCGCGATTTTCGACAAGCCGGATCCCCTCGACGGGCCGTTCTTCGAGGAGACGATTTACGTGACGCCGTCGCGCCTACCGCGGGACGTCCAGGAGAGCTGCAGGAAAGTGGCTGCGGACGGGGCTCGGGCCCTTGGGCTTCGCGACGGGCCGATCCACGCCGAGTTGCGGGTGAACGCGGTCGGCGTCCATCTGATCGAAATCGCGGCGCGCTCGATTGGCGGCCTGTGCGCGCGGACGCTGCGGTTCGGGACGGGCATTTCTCTTGAGGAGCTGATCCTGCGCCACGCTCTCGGTTTCGAGCCGGCGCCCGCGAATCGCCAGGACCCCGCTTCGGGAGTCATGATGATCCCGATTCCGCGGGCCGGCATTCTCGAAGGCGTGCGCGGTGTGGAGGCGGCGAAGGCGATTCCGCAGATCGAGGAGGTGACGATCTCGGCGCACCCGGGCCAGCGCCTCGTTCCCCTTCCCGAGGGCTCACGCTATCTCGGCTTCATCTTTTCGCGGGCGAATACGCCGGAGAGGGCGGAGGCTGCGCTGCGCGAAGCCCACGCCCGGCTGGAATTCCGGATTGATTAGCGTGTCCGAGGAAGGCGAGATGGGGTCACTTGGCGGGAGCGTAATACGGATTGCGGCCGGCGGCGTGGTCCGTGGTGTCCAGAATCTCGCCGACCAGGGGAGCGAGGCTTCGGATCGCCTTCTCGATGCCCTGCTTGAGCGTCACGTCGGCGGCTCCGCAGCCCTGGCAGCCTCCTCCAAGCCGCAGGTAGACGTTGTTGCGCTTGACGTCGATGAGCTCCACGAAGCCCCCATGCTGCGCCACGGCGGGGTTGATCTCGCGATCGAGCAGGTCGCGGATGGCCCACTGCAGGTCGCCTTCCGACGGCAAGCCGGCGAGATACGTCGCGGCGACGATCGGTTGGCCGCTGCGCATGTGCTTGCGGATGACGTTGCCGATGCCGAGCGCGGGCCAGTCGACGGCGTGGGCGGCCCCCACCGTGACGAGGTTTTCGGCGATGAGGACCGATTCGACGCCAGGGATGCCAAGAAGGTCCCCAGCGAGCGGGGAGTGTCTGGCCGACGTGCCGTCGGCGAAGTGGGCCGATTCGCCGGAAAAGAGCGGCCGGTCGACCGTAAACGTGCAACGGTCCCCGCCTTTCGAGGGCTCTCCGGTGATCTTGATCTCGTCATTCACGGCGTTCGGGAGTATAGCGCCGCCCCCGCAGGTTTGACGGGGTAGACCCGGTCGGAGATAATGCCCCGTTTTTTGGAGAGCCGCGAGGCATGACGCAGAAGATCAATCGCCGGGACCTCAAGCGCAACGAGCTGGCCGACACCGTCGGAAAGACGGTGGACTACGTTGCCGGGCATCGGCGCGGCGTCACCGAAGCGGTCGCGATCGCCATCGGGGTCGGCGTGCTCATCGGAGGGTTCTTCGTCTACCGCGCCTGGCTCGAGCGGTCGGCCGGAAAGTCCCTGTCGCAGGCGCTGTCGATTCTCGGCACGCCGCTCGCATCGGAGCAACCGGGGGCGCCGAAGACATTTCCCTCCGCGGCCGAGCGCCGCACCGCGGCCGAGAAGCTTCTGACACAGGCGGCATCGCACACCTCCACGCCTTCCGGCCGGGCGGCTCAGGTCATTCTCGCCGCCGACGGAGCGGACAAGCCGGGCCAGACGATCGACGTCTTCGAGAAGGCGGCGCGACAGGGTCGGTCCGAGAGCGCGGCTGCCGCCGAGATCGATGCGGCGAAGATGCTCGCGGCGGGAGGCAAGACAACGGAAGCGGTCGAACGCTTGAAGCGGGCCATCGAGTCGCCGTCCTCGCCAGCCCCGAAGGACGCCCTGCTGTTCGCGCTCGCAGGCATCTACGAGCAGAGCGGCGCCGCTTCGGACGCCCGGGCCACCTACCAGCGCCTCATCACCGATTACCCGAACTCGCCCTACCGCGCGGACGCTCGGCAGAAGGTCCCCCTTTCCTAGCGGAGGCCCGCTGCTCCACGCGGCACTGCTTGCGGCGGTGGGATTGGCCGTGTTCGGCGGGATCGTCTTTCCGTTGAACGTCTGGACGATCCGACGCATCTCCCGCGGGAGGCGTCCGCCCTCCGGGCCCCACCCGCGCGTGTCGGTCGTGATTCCGGCTCGAAACGAGGAGCGGGGTGTCGAAGCGTCCGTGCGCTCCCATCTTGTGCAGGGCTACTGCGACTTCGAGGTGATCGTCGTGGACGACCGCTCGACGGACCGCACCAGGGCGATCCTGGCTGCGCTGCGCGCCGAGGCGCCGCGGCTGCGGATCCTGGACGGGGTGGAGCCCCCGGCGGGCTGGCTCGGAAAGCCCCACGCTCTGGCGCAGGGCGCCGCCGCGGCGACCGGGGAGATCCTGCTCTTCGCCGACGCCGACGTGCGATACGACCCGGGCGCTCTGGAGGAGGCCGTTGCGCTATTCGAGCGCAACCGGCTCGATTTCCTCGCGCTCCTTCCGGGATTCGAGGCGCGGGGATTCTGGGAAAACGTCCTGCTGCCGTACGTGCCGATGTCGTACTTCCTGGGCCTCGGGTTTCTCGCCAACTCGGACCGCCATCGGTGGATTGCCGCGGGCGGTGGCGCCGGAAACATGATCCGCCGCGACGTCTACGACGCCATCGGCGGGCACGCTGCGATCCGCGATTCCGTCATCGACGACATCCGCCTCGCGATGACCGTCAAGCGCGCTGGTTTCCGGTGCCAGACGGCACAGGCCGACGATCGGATCCGGGTGCGCATGTATCGGGGATTCCGCGAGATCTTCGACGGGTTCACGAAGAACGTCTCCTACGTCTTCGAAGGTTGGTTCGGTTTCGTGTTCCTCGTCGCGACAGCCCTGACGATCGTTGCCGCCCTCGCGCCGCTGGCCGCCCTTGGCGGAGCGATCGTCGGTTGGCCGGTGACCCGGGGCGACCTGGCGTTGGCCGCGACGGCGCTCGGCCTGACCGTTTTCCTTCGGGGTCTTCTCGCGCTCTACCTTCGGGCGCCGTTGTGGACGGCCTGGACGCAAGCGCTCATGGCCTCGGTCTGGGCCGCGATCATTGCGCGCTCGCTCTATCGCCGTTTCGTGCGCCGCGAGGTCCACTGGCGCGGCCGCCGCTACGATGCGGCGCGAGCGCGTTTTTGACCGTCCCGCCGGCAGCTTAGAATCGCGTCGTGCTGTACCGATTCGACCGAGTCCGCAAGAGCTATGGCCCCAAGGAAGTGCTGCGGGACGCCTCCTGGCAGCACAACCCGGGGGAGAAGGTCGGGCTCATCGGCCGTAACGGCGCCGGCAAGACCACGCTCCTGCGCATTGCACTCGGGCGCGAGGAGCCCGACTCCGGCGAGTTCATCAAGGCCAACGCCGTCCGGATTGCGACCGTCGACCAGGCCCTCCCGGCGGATCTGGAGGAAAAGCTCCACGACTTCGTGGCCGGGGCCTTCGCCTCGCTCCATGCGGTGGAGTCGGAGATGCGCCGCCTCGAGCACCTGATGGCCGAGGGGAAGGACTCGGTGGCCCTGCACGACAAGTACGACGCCCTCTCGCATCGGTTCGAGAACGAAGGCGGCTACGACATGGTGGCGGAGGTGGACAAGGCGCTGTCGGGACTCGGGTTCTCGGCCGCGGACTTCCCGCGCAGCCTTTCCGAGCTTTCGGGCGGCCAGAAGAACCGGGCGATGCTTGCCCGGGCGATCCTCGCCTCGCCCGACGTCCTGCTTCTCGACGAGCCCACCAACCATCTCGACTTCCAGGCGGTGGAGTTTCTGGAGGAATACCTGGCGAAGTCCCGCCGGGCGTATCTCGTCGTGACGCACGATCGGCGCTTCCTGGACCGTGTGGCCGAGGAGATCGTGGACCTGGAGAATGGGCGCTTGACCGCGTACTCGGGGGGCTACACGGCGTATCGGAACCAGAAGGCCGAGCGCATTCTCTCAGCGACGCGGGCGTTTGAGAAGCAGCAGGATTTCATCGACAAGGAACAGGAGTACATCCGCCGCAACATCGCGGGCGTCAACTCGCGGCAGGCCAAGGGTCGCCGCACGAAGCTCGCCCGGGTCGAGAGGCTCGAGAAGCCGACCGACGATCTGACGACCGTTTCCTTCCGGTTCGACGCCGCGCGGATCGGCGGGCGCATCTTCCTGCGGACGAAGGACTGCGACGCGGGATATGCGGCGGGACATCCCATCGTGCGCGGAGTCTCCTTCGAGCTGCTGCGCGGCGAGCGGATGGCGATTCTCGGCGAGAACGGAACGGGAAAGACGACGCTGCTGAAGACCCTGGCCGGGCGCCTGCCGGCACTCGCCGGTACCGTCGCGACCGGTCACGACGTGTCCATCGGCTATTACGATCAGGAATTGCGGGACCTCGACCCGAAGCGCCGCGCCATCGATGCCGTATGGGATCAGCACCCCAACGAGACCGAGGAGTCGGTGCGATCGTACCTGGCGCGTTTCGCCTTCCGCGGAGACGACGTCTTCTCGCGGATCGAGGGCCTGTCCGGCGGCGAGAAAGGGCGACTCACGCTCGCCGTCGTGATGAAGCAGCGGCACAACCTGCTCCTGCTCGACGAACCGACGAACCACCTGGATCTGGACTCCCGGGAGGCCCTCGAGGAGTCGCTGGACGAGTTTCCGGGGTCGATCGTCTTCGTCTCTCACGACCGCGCGTTCATCGATCGGCTTGCGACGCGCGTCATCGACCTTCGAGATGGAGGGCCGAGGCTCATGCTCGGCAACTACACCGAGACGGCGGAGTCTCGGGCCGAGCGCCGCCGGTCCCCGGAACCCGCCGTCCGCGCCGCAGCGCAGCAATCGGCTCCGGCCCCGCCGGCTCGCTCGGTCGCCGTGGAGCCCGCGGCACCTGCGCCGCGACGCGCCTCGGGTTCCGCCGAGGAGAAGGAGGCCACGCGGCGCCGGCGGCGCATCAAGGCGCTGGAGGAGAAGATCGCGTCCTGCGAGAACGAGATCGAGACCATCGAGACCCGCCTCTGGGAGGAAGCACTGACGCTGGGGCCCGTCGCCGCCCACGAGCTCTCGAAGCAGAAGACGGCGAAGAAGCACGAGCTTGACGGCCTCGTCGAGGAGTGGGCCCGGCTCTCCGAGGCCGCCGAGCAGGCGACGTCCGGGCCTCGATGACCAGCGTCGGCCCCCGGTCCTCCGCGGCGATCGTTGCCATCGGCAGCGAGATGCTGGGGCCGCTTCGGCAGGACACGAACTCGCTTTGGCTCTCCGCCCGACTCGAGGAGTGCGGGATCGCTGTGGTCCGCAAGTCGATCGTGGGCGACGACCCTCTCGCGATCCTGCGTGAGCTTGACAGCGCGGCGGCTGCGGCGCAGCTGATCCTGACGACCGGGGGGCTCGGGCCGACCGCCGATGACATGACCGTCGCGGTCGTGGCGCGTTGGCTGGGCGCGCGCCTCGAGCGCAATGAGGCGTTCCTGCAGAAAATGCGCGACCGCTTCGCGCGCCGCGGTTGGGCCATGCCCGAATGCAACGCGAAGCAGGCCGATTTCATCGTCGGGGCGCGGGTCCTCGAGAACGCGCGGGGGTCGGCGCCCGCCTACTGGGGGACGCGGGGCGAGAGCGAGATCGTGGTCCTGCCCGGTGTGCCCTCGGAGATGAAGGAGATCGTGGAGGCGTCCGTCCTGCCTGTTCTGCGGGAGCGCGCGGCAGGCGTCGTGGGGCGGCGGCGGGTGCTGCGAATCGCCGGGATGGGGGAGTCGGCCGTCGAGCAGATCGTGGCTCCGGTTTACGAAAAGTGGAAGGACGATCCGGTGACGATCCTCGCGTCCCCGGGGGAAGTCCAGCTCCATCTGTCCGTGCGCGGGCAGACCGACGAGGTCGACCGCCGCCTCGCCGCCATGGAAGCGGACTTCCGTGCGGTGCTCGGCGATCGCATCTTCAGCCAGAACGCCGAGGACCTGGCCGAGGCGGTCGGACGCCTCCTGCGCGAATCGCACCGTACGCTCGCGCTGGCCGAGTCCTGCACCGGGGGCCTTGCCTCCGTCCTGATCACCGACGTTCCGGGATCGAGCGAGTACTTCCTCGGTGGGGTCGTGTCCTACGCGAATCCGGCCAAAGAGACGCTGCTCGGCGTTCGCGCCGAGACACTCGAGTCGGAGGGAGCCGTCTCGGAGCGAACGGCGATCGAGATGGCGCGGGGCGCGCGCGAGCGGTTCGATGCGGACATCGCGATCTCCGTGACGGGGATCGCAGGACCGGAAGGAGGCTCGGTCGCGAAGCCGGTTGGAACCGTCTTCACGGGGCTCTCTTCGCGCGATGGAACGGCCTTCGCCAGGAAGCGTGTCTTTGGCGGCGATCGGCCGGCGATCCGGCGCGCGGCATCGCTGCAGGCCCTCGAGTTGCTGAGGCGTCACCTGACCGGGGCGCCGGCGTGAGGGCATTCTTCGGGATCCCCGCGGACGCCGCCTGGATCGAGCGCGGCCGCGAGATCTGCGATGCGATCCGGGCCCTACTGCCTCCCGCCTCCTGGACGCGACCCGAATCGTGGCACGTGACGGTGAAGTTCCTCGGCGAGATCACGCAAGAGCAGGCCGACCGTTTTTGCGCCGCCCTGGAGCCGTCGGTTGGCGGTCTCGGCGAAGGTGCGTTGATCGCGACGGGGACTGCGCTGTTTCCATCGCGTGTTCGGCCGCGCGTCCTGGGCGTCGGGTTTCGTGACGGGCCCATGTTCGAGGCGATCGTGCGACTGGCACAAGCCGCCGAGGTCGCCGCGCGCGCCATCGGATGCCCTGAGGACGGGCGCGCATTTCATCCGCACGTCACGCTCGCGCGCCTCCGGAACCGATGGCCGGCCGGCGCCGTTGCGGCGTTCGAGCGCGCCACGGCCTCCTGGACCTTCCCGCCCTGGCGTGTCACTTCCTCCGTTCTCTACCGCAGTCGCCTCGATCCGACCGGGGCGGTCCACACGCCGGTGCGGCGATGGGAAGCCGTGGCCGCGGACGAGGCGAGGGCGTGAATCCTGCGGCCGCGATCCTCGTCGTCGTCGGGTACCTCCTCGGCTCGATGTCTTTCGCGGTGTTGGTCGTGCGCCTGGCGACCGGCCGCGACATTCGCACCGAGGGCTCCGGCAACGCCGGCGCCACCAACGTGCTTCGATCGCACGGCAAGGGGCTCGCACTGCTCGTGGCGACGCTCGACATCGCCAAGGGCGCGGCTGCGGTTCTCCTCGTGCGGCTGGTGACCGGGGATCCCCGCTACGCGGCTGCAGCGGGCTTTGCGGCGATCCTCGGACACGTCTACCCGCTCTTCTACGGGTTTCGCGGCGGCAAGGGTGTCGCCACCGCCGTTGGCGTGTTTCTGGTTCTCGCGCCTTTGGCCGCACTCTCGTGCGTGGCCCTCTGGGTCCTCATCGTTGCATTCACGCGCTACGTTTCGCTCGGCTCGGTCGTGGCAATGGTCCTGCTGCCCCCGATCGCCGGAGGAGTCTTCCATGCGAGCCGCGCCGTCGTGCTCGCGGCAGCGGGAACGGCGGCGATCGTGGTCCTGAAGCATCGGGAGAATCTCGCCCGCCTCTCGACCGGAACCGAGCGTAAGCTGGGGAAGAAGTGAGGCTCGCAATTCTCGGTGCCGGCTCCTGGGGTACGGCGCTCGCGATCGAGTTCTCGCGCTCCGGGCACGACGTGTTGCTCTGGGGCCGCGATCCCGAAGTGGCGGCCCGCATCGAGGCAGACGGCAGGCATCCGCGGCGTCTGATCGACTTCCCGATCCCGTCGGCGGTGCGCGTCAGCGCGGACCTCGCGCAGGCGCTCGCCTTCGGAGACACGGCGCTCGTCGCGGTTCCCTGCGCGTCCCTGCGCCCGTTGCTCGGGCTTTGGCCCGGAGGCTCAAGCCGCGGTCTGCGGATCGTTTCGACCGGGAAGGGGATCGAGCCGGACACGCTCAAGCGGATGTCGCAGATCCTGGCGGAGAAGTTCCCGGAGGCGGCCGTCGCGGCCCTGTCCGGGCCGACGTTTGCCGAGGGGGTGGCGAAGGGCGACCCGACCGCTGCGGTGATCGCGAGCGCCGATCCGGCCGCCGCGGAAGAGCTTCAGGGCTCGCTCTCGAGCCCGACGTTCCGCCTCTACCGCTCCGACGACGTCGTGGGCGTGGAGCTCGGCGGTGCCTTGAAGAACGTGGTGGCGATTGCCGCCGGAATCGTCTCCGGCCTCGGCTTCGGCCACAACACGCTGGCGGCACTGGTGACGCGCGGCCTGCTCGAGATCGGCCGAATCGTGCGAACCCAGGGGGGGCAGGATCGGACCGTCCACGGGCTGGCCGGGATCGGGGACCTCCTGCTGACCTGCACGGGCCAGCAGTCGCGCAACCGTTTCGTCGGGGAGCAGATCGGCCGGGGCCGTAGGCTCGCCGACGTCCTCGTCGACATGCCCGAGGTGGCCGAGGGGGCGCGCACCTGTCTGGCCGTGCCGCGACTTGCGGCCGCGGGTGGCGTCGAGGCACCGATCGCCGAGGCGGTGGTTCGGGTTCTCTACGAGGGGGAGCCGCCGCGCGATGCGGTCGAACAGCTCATGACGCGAGCGTTGCGCTCGGAGTAGGTCCCGTCAGGACGCCTTCTTCACAGGCTCCAGGACCCGAATCGGAAGCACGACCGCCTGCAGTCCTGCAAACTGCAGTCGCCGCTGGATCGCGAAGGCCGTCTCGTTGTGCAGGAGGCGGTAGTAGAAACGGTCGCTCTCGAAGACCAGCTGGCCCAGGTAGAAGATCGAACGCGGAAACTCGCGGTGGACCTGCTCGCAGAGTTCGACGACGGATTGAACGGCTTCGGTGCCGATTTCGTAGCGGTACTCGGCCTTGAAGCCGAGCTTGTGGGCAAACTCGCTGTACTTCTCGAGGTCTTCGACGGTGTGCTTCCGGAGAGCCTCGAGCTCCGTCTGGCCCTTGAAGATCGCGGAGTCGATCACGCCGACGGATACGAACACGTAGCTCTTGTACTGGTGCGGAAAGAGGGTCTGGACCGACAGCACTGTGTGAACGCCGAGCCCCGAGAAGCCGTTGACCAGCATGATCGCGACGGGTTCATCGCGGCGAATTTCGCCGGATTCGCGCTCGTGCGGGCGCAGAGGAATGTCGAGCAGCTGCTCGTCCAGCCTCCGAAGCTGCTCGCGGACCCGAACATAGTGCCGCTTGATCGAAAACGCCAGGGCGACGAGCAGCGAGGTCACGACGATGGTCATCCATCCGCCTTCGGAGGCCTTCTCGTAGATCGTGATCACCAGGATGAACACGCAGAGGATGGCTCCGCCGCCCTGGAGGAGGAATCCCTTCTTCCACGCGACGTCGCGGCCGCGTTCCGCGAGCCAGTGGCGCGCCATCCCGATCAGCGTGAGGCTGAACGTGACGAAGACGTTGATCGCGTACATGACGAGCAGGCTCGACACAGATCCGTGGGTGTACCAGAGGGTCCCCCCCGCGGCCAGGCCCATGAGCCAGATGCCGTTGTTGGTGACCAGGCGGTCCGAGAGCTGTGCGAAGCGCCGCGGCGCCCACGAGTCGACGGCCATGTTGGCGAGAATGCGCGGTCCGTCGAGAAAGCCGGTCTGGGCGGCAACGAAGAGAATGGCGCCGGCGGCGACGAGCGTCACGATGACGAGCACGTCGCCGACGGCAAAACCGCCGATTGTCCATCCACCGAAGACCTTCTCGGCGAGGACGGCGTTCATCACCTTGTGCGCTTGGGGGCGGGAGTCCGTGAGCAGGTAGCTCAGGATGATGCCGGACGCCATGAAGGCGAGAGAGACGGCCATGTACAGCATCGTCCGTTTGGCGTTGGCGACCTTCGGCTCGCGCAGGATCTGCACTCCGTTGGAGACCGCCTCGATGCCCGTGTAGGCGCCGGCGCCGAGCGAGTAGGCGCGCAGGAGAACGAAGATCATCGGCACGAAACCGATGGCCGCAGCCGTCTCGCCCGCCTCGTGCACCGCCCCCGTGTAGATCGCCGGCAGCCGCGTGAAGTGGGTTGCGAGGGCGACGAGAACCATCAGGAGATGGGTGCCGAGGAAGACGAGGAAGATCGGCTCGAGGATCTGGACGCTCTCCTTGACGCCCCGCAAGTTGAGGAGGATGAGGATGCCGAGCACGAGAAACTTGAAGAAGAAGCGGCTCGGGCTCCAGGACCCGGGCAACACGCTGAAGACCTGATCGACGCCGGCCGCGACCGACGTCGAGATCGTCAGCACGTAGTCGAAGATGAGGGCACAACCCGACACGACGCCGAAGCGCGGGCCGAGGAGCTTCGTGGCGACGAGGTAACCGCCTCCTCCGCCGGGGAAGAGCTCGATCACCTTGCTGTAACAGGCCGAGATGATGAGAACGGTGGCGGCGATCATCAGCGCCAGGAAGACCGAGAGATAGGCATGCGAGCCGAGTGCCCTGAAGGCCTCCTCCGGTCCGTAGGCCGAGGAGGAGAGGCCGTCGGCACCGAGGCCCACCCAGGCGAGGAAGGCGGCCAGCGTGACGCTGTGAAAGACCCGCGGATCCATCGGATCCCGGGCCTTGCCGACCAGGATGGTCTTGATCGTGTTGGGCAAGGTGTGGGCCCTGCGGGGCGCGGCGGATTATGTTGGGGGGGTCACCCCAAGTCAATCGGCGCCGCCTATGGTAGCGTCCTTCCAGATGCCGCTGGGAAAGCCCCCGGAGGTGGTGCGGGAGCGGATCGACCGCTTCGGTGAGGGCCGCCTGAGTTGCGCCATGATCTTCGACCGGGAGTTTTCTCGCGAAGAGGTGGCCCGATTCCACGCGCAGGAGAGCGAGCAGCCGCCCGCGCCCTCGGATTTCGAGATCGTCGGACGGGTTCTCCGCTACGACTGCCTGGAGGCGGACGAGGCCCGGTGGCGACTGGCAGCCGAGATCTACCTCGTCAAGTCTTTCCGCGCCGTGCGCCAGCGTTCCTCCGAAGACGACCTGCGCCGCCGCCTCGGCCTGGGCCCGCTCCAGCGTTAGAGCCCTCGGCCGCCGCGCGCTCGTGCTATTTTTCTTGGGAAGACGGCCCCATCGTCTAACGGTTAGGACACGGCTCTTTCAAGGCCGGAGCACGGGTTCGATTCCCGTTGGGGCCACCAACTCCCTCGAGCGAGATGCGGGCGCTTCGCAGCGCGCCGGCGGGAATGCTCGGTAGCGCTCCCACGGAGAGCGCATCCGATCGCGTGCATTGGGCCGCCCACCGACCCATTGCGACAGAGTCCGGGCATGCGATACTCCGGTCATGCTGAAAACCCGAAGCGGCATCTTGCTCGCTGCTGTGACGATGGTTGTGGCGTCCGGCTGCGCGCACTCGACAGAGGCCCAGATCGCTCAGGAACAGGCCACGACGAAAGGGAAGTACGCGGTTCGCCTGACGGAGGACTCCGAGTCCGTCGTCGGCACCTGCAAATACGTCCACAGCATTCAGCCCGACGACGACCCCGTCAGCATTCCGAGGAACTCCCAGCTGCCGGACTACTACCGCGTCAAGGCCGTGCTCATGGGAGCCGATACCGTCGTGGTGAGAGGACGGACGGGGGAGGCGTACATCTGCGGTCCGGGACCCCTCAACCCCGACGGGACCCTCAAGGGCCCCTACGGTGCACCCTCGGATTCGCCCCACTAACAGGGTGCTGAAAAATGGATGCGGGCGTCGTGTCCGGCACTTTGCATCCGGCGCCCGATCCGGCCTGCAGCAACTCTCACAGTTTCGCACTCCAAGCGGGCGCCGGCAAAGTGCCGGCCACCCTTCGGGTTACGGCGACGTCGGGCCATCTGCGTCGTCATCGCTCCGAGGTCCTGAGCCGCCCGGGGCGGCGAAGGATGCTCTCGCATCGCCGTCGTCGCGCTTGCTTGCATCTGACCCAACGGCGCTCGTAACGCCATCCCACACCCTTTTCAGCAACCTGCTGGTATCCAGATCGGCGGCCCCTTGACGCGGTCTGTCCTGCGTGCGGCTGCTGTACTATGCGGCCCGATGGCCTCCGGCTTGCGCCGGCGGGGATCGTCCGCCGCACTCGGACTGGGGTTTCTCGCGTTGGGAGCTGCCCGCGTGAACGCGGCAGCTCCGCAGTTCCTGACTCCGGGAAGCGGGGAGGCGCTGGCCCCCGGGACAATCGTCGAGGTTCGGTGGCCGTCACTGTGTGCTCCGCATTCCGGACTCGGCGAAGGCCGGGAGCTCGACGAAGCCGAAATCGTTCTGTCGCTGGACGGCGGCCGAACCTTTCCGATCCGCGTGACTCCGGAGCTCTCGCCCTGCGCAGGCCGCTTCCTCTGGAAGGTTCCAGCCCTTGCGACCACCCACGCGCGGCTCGCGCTGAGGACCGGTGCCGACGAGCGAAGCGAGACCGAGTCGATCGGGACTCTCAGCGCCGAGTTTCGAATCCTCGCCGATCCGGACGGTCGGGTGGAGCAGCTTCGCCGTCGCGTCGCCGAGTGGTGGACGCCGGCCGATCCAGGCTGGCTCGGCGCGGAAGATTTTCTCGAGAAGACCATGGGTGCGGGGCGCGGAGAGATCTCGCTGCCGAACGGGCTTCCGGAGGCCGTCGCTCCGACGCCGTTCGCCGGAGCCGTACGGCCTGAGCATGCCGTTTCAACGTTCGATCCCGAGAACGCCCCGATCCTGGCGGCATCGTCGCGCCCGCGGCGCGCGCGCATCGACTCCCTGACCCCGCTGCGCCTCTAGGCCGCCCTCCGGCCCCTCGCTGACAAGACCGAGCTCCGGACAGGAAGCGGTCGGCAGCCGCCATCGGGCTGCCCGACGATCGGTTGCACGCTTTCCCGGGAATGATGTCTCGCTCTGTCGCCGAGCGCATCCCGGTTTCCATGCGGCTCGTGCGGCCCTCCGTCCGCACGGGCCGCCTTTTTTATTTGGCGGCCGCCTCCCGTACGTCTAAGTGAGGAAGGAGGCCCGGCCCCTTCAACGAGGAGCCGGGCCGCCGGTGGGCATGGGTTTAGAAGCGGACCGCAACTTCTCCCCAGAATCGTCGCGGAAAGGCGACGTAGTCCTGGGCGTCTCCGATCTCGCTCTCGCCCACGTAGTGCCGGCTGTCGCCCACGTTCCTTGCGACGACGGAGAACCGGAACTTGTCGAACGTATACGAGAGGCCGAAGTCGTATTCGAAGAACGACGGCGTGTAGGCAAGGTTGATCTTGTCGAACGGGCGATGATTCTGATGGCGAATGGCGAACCATCCGCCGATTCCGGTGGGTGCTCCGTAGCTGAGGCCCATGTTCCAGAGGTCGCGAGGAGTGAGCTCGAGGCGCTGGCCGGACGCATCCTGGGGACCCTCGTCCGGGTCGATGAACGTGAAGACCTTGTACAGAGCGTCGTGGTGTCCGTAGCCGGCGACGTACGTGACGTAGGGAAGAAACTTCGGTCGGTAGGCGAGCTCGAACTCGGCGCCCTGGAAGAGCTCCTTGCCCGCGTTGACGAGAACCGGAAGACCGTCCGGCCCGAGGATCGAGACCACGAGGTTGTTGAAGATCATGTGGAAGAACGACATGTTGAAGGAGAGCTGGTTGTCGAGCCAGTTCGTCTTGACGCCCAGCTCTTCGCTCGTGGTTCGCTCGGGAGACAGGATCTCTGCCTGGAGCACCCGGAGATCCGGGGCCGCGGGCTTGAAGTTGGTCTTGCCGGCGAAGTAGACGTTGACGTCGTTCAACAGCCCGGCCTGGCCGGATACGACCCGACCCAGGATCGATCCTCCGCCGGACCACTGGTCGGCACCCTTCTTCGCCTCGCTGACACCCTCCTCGGAGACGGCGTTGAGCGTCTCGTTGGTGATGTCGTAGCGCGCGCCTGCCGAGATCGTCAGATAGGGAACCGGCGTCCACTGGTCGTTGGCATAGATGCCGACGAAGGTCCGCTGGTCGTGGACGGAGTGGCTCGGGCCCTTGGGCAGATCGGCCAGGTTCGGAACGATGGTGGGATCGATCTGGAAGTCGAAGTCGAAGCTGTACCCAGTTGAATTGATCTTTCCGGTCGTCACCGCAGCACCGCCCACGAGCCGGTGCGTGCCCGCCGCCTCGAACGTGGTGATGAGGTGGAGGTCGTCGTACAGGTCGTTTTCGACAGGGTGGAGCGAGTCGCCGGTCGAGCTGGCGATGTTCTGGTCGACAAAGTCGAGGCCTGTAACGAAGCTCTGGGCGATCGTGCCCTCGTCTCGCGTGAGGCCGAGGACGTTCTGGATCGAAGTGTACTTGTTGATGGGGAGAGTCGCGCTCGCCGTCAACGCGTACACGCGGTGATCGACGCGGGCGCCCACGGGCTCGTAGTTGTTGTCCGGCTTGAACCCCGGGATGACCTCGCCGCTGGGCGGGTCGACGGGCAGGGGGGAGCCGAACGCTTGTTCGTTCAGAAACATGTTGTAGGAGAGGGAGAGCGAGCCGCCGGCATCGCCCAGGGGCGTGTCGAAGCGGATGCCGCCCCGTGTGTCCTCGTAGTTGGTGTGGGGCTGCCACCCGTCCGTGAGCTTGTCGAAATTTCCGTAGAGCCGCAGCGTGGACTTTCCGAGCGGGATCGTCGTCGAGCCGTTGATGCGGCCCTCGTTGAAGGACCCTCCGGCGACCGCGAGGTACGTTCCTGCCTGCCCGCTCTTGGTGAAGACCTGGATCATTCCGGCGAAGGCGGAGACACCGTAGAGGGTGCCCTGCGGCCCCTTGACGATCTCGATCCGGTCGATGTCCCCGATGTCGATCTGGGCGAGCTGCGGCAGGAACGGCCCGCCGATCGGTACACCGTCCACCATGAAGAGCAGGGCGTCGAATTCCTTCAGACCCCAGATTCCGACGTTCGGCTGCCGGGGGCCATTGTCGCTGCCCATGCCGGTGTCGACTCCCATGACGTCCTGGATGCCGTCGGCCAGATTTGTGACACCCCTTTGGCGCAGCTGCTCGCCGGTGACGACGGTAGCCTCACCCGGGATTTCCAGCTCCGTCTCGGGACCCTGCGTCGCGGAAACGACCACGTGCTCGTTGACCGTCGACGGTGTGGGCGAGGGCGGAGGCGGCGTCGAGGCCTGCTGGCCTGCGGCGCCCCGAGAGGCAAGGAGGCAGGCAACGGCGAGCCCGGTTCTCGCCTGCGCGTGCAATGCGCGTCGCAAAGAGAAACACAGCATGACAACCCTTCCTTTCTTCCGCGAAGAGACTTGGAACGAAACGATTCCGCGGGACAGGAAGGGCGGCTAGAGGCGCAGGGGGGCGGCGGCGGTGAGCGAACCGGAAGGACAGAACGCGCTGCGTATCACGGATGGAGGGCGCGAGGAGGATCGGACGCTTGGAGCAGCCGGAATGTCGATTGCCGCCGGTCCCGTGTCCATCCCGGCATCGTCCGCGTCGATCGGATCGAGGGTGGGATCGCCGTCGCTCGGCGCGACGTCCTGCGCCAGGGGGCGGGCAGGGGCCCCCGCCATCGCTTCCCGCGTGCGCCACTCGCCGTTGATGCAGAACAATTCCTCTTTTGGGAAGCTTCGCGCCGACGCGATTGCAAAGACCTCACTGACGAAGAGGACGTCCTCGGTCTCCCATTGCTCGCGGTGCCCGGTACGCAGGCCGATCCGCGCATTTTCCGTCGGCAGAGACGGCACACGCCACTGCACGGACCGGTCCTCCGGCGGGATGCGACCGGTGAGCCGGACGGGAAACGTCATGCCGCCGTCGAGCGAGAGCACCAGTTCTGCCTCGTCGATGTCGGGGTCCGCGATCCGATCGAGAGTCCACGAGGCGACCAGATCCGTGCCGGGTTGGACGCGGCCTCCTCCCGAAGGGGCGAGGAAGCCTCCCGGCTGCGCCGCGCCGACCGTGAACGCCGGAAGAGCAACAGCGATCGGCGCCAGGGCGCGCGCAAGGGTTCGCATGGGCCGCCGCACGACTCGGATCCTACACTTGAACGGACGCTTGATCGACGGGGTGAATAGCCACGGGGTGGCTTAGAATCGGGCCGTGTTGACGCGCGGCCTGCACCGCCTCACCCGCTCGACGGCCATGGCGATTGCCGTCCTGGGCCTTGCAGCGAGCGCGTATGGGCAGGGCGGGTTCCTCGGGATCCGGAAGGGGCTCGCTCTGGAGGCCGGCTCGACGCTGGAGGTGCGCTGGACGGGGCCCTGCCCGGACTCTTCCGGAGCGACGGAGGCCGAGCTCATCCTGTCTCTGGACGGAGGGCTCACCTTTCCGATCCGGCTCACCCCGGAGCTGGCCGCATGCGCCGCGAGCTTCCGATGGCAGATACCGAACCTGCCAACCTCGCGCGCCCGCATCGCTCTGCGGGCGGGCAGCGGCGAGGGGAGCGGGGACGAAAGGCTCGACCTGGTCAGCGAGGAATTCACGATTCTGGCCGACCCGGATGACGATCCCGAAGACCTGGTCCAGGGCTCGAGGGAATGGTGGACTCGCCAGGCTCTTACCGGCGTCGGGGCAGAGGAGCTGCCCGCAGATTCCATGGCCGGCGCCCGGGAACAGCTCGTTGCGCCAGATTCCTGTCCCGAAGTGAGCGACCCGGGATCGCCGACCCTGGACCTCCCGCGAGTGACATCCGCCCACGTGCCGGAGGGTCGTGCCCGCCGCCGGGCGGTTTGCGCCCTGCTCCCCGCCTCGAACGGTACGGCCGCAGCGCCCCTTCGCTTGTAGACCTCCCTCCTTCCCGGTCGTTCGCCCGGAAGCTCTGAACGAAGGAAGTCAAGGAAGGAAGGTCTATGACGCGGATCAATTCGCGCCGCATCGCCGGCGCATCGCTGCTTCTCACTGGCTGCGTTTGGGCGGGAACACTTCGGGCTCAAACTCCCGGAACGCCGAGCCCAACGCCATCCCCCACACCGGCTCCCGGGGTGGTCGCGCTACCGCAACTGGAACCGGTCAACGAGGAGGTCGTCGTCTCGGCAACCAAGATTTCCCAGGAGCCGATCGACATTCCGGGCGACATCACCGTCGTCTCCGGCGATGAGCTGCGGCGCCGGGGAACGACGACGCTCGCCGAGGCGCTCACGGACGTCGTGGGCCTCGACACCATGGACGGCTCGGACAACGGACCGCGAATTCCGAACGTCGGGCTCTTCGGCATCAAGGAGTTCGATGCCCTGATGTTCATGGTCGACGGCGTGCCGGTGGGGGGGCCGTTTAACCCGAACCTCGCGCAGATTCCCATTGAGAATATCGATCACATCGAGATCACGCGGGGACCCCAGGGCACCCTGTACGGCGTGTCGGCCTTTGCCGGAATGGTCCAGGTCTTCACGAAACAGAACCGGGGCGTGGGGGAAGCCTGGGGCAGCGCCACGCTCGGCGGCTTCGGCGCGTTCGACCAGGTGTATGGGCAGGCCAACGCGGGGATGCAGGTGAACGAGGACCTGAGCCTGAACATCTCGGGGCTGCTGCAGCGCGGTGACGGCTGGCAGCAGCGCACCGACCTGAAGCGCGACCAGCTGCTCGTCTCGGCCAACCAGAAGTGGGGCGAAAGCAAGCTCGGCGTATCGGTCCTGTATTTCCGGGATACGAATTTCTGGGGCTCGCCACAGCCAGTCGAGGCGGGCCAACCGGTGCCGGGGTTCCTCCCGAATGACAACTACGCGGTTGGCGGTGCCCGGATCGACCACCATACGATCGGCGTCTTCACGAACTTCTCGACACCGATCTCCCGGGCCGTGACATTCGAAAACGTCCTCGGGTTTATGCAGGACACCGGAGATTCCATTCGATCCTGGACGAACTCCTACGAGGGCGCCACCGCGACGGCGGAAGGCATTGCCTTGTATCCGACGGAGACGACCGTGTACGAGGACGCGCATGTGGTCGCAAACTTTCAGGCGGCCGGTCAGCACAAGCTCGTTGGCGGCGCAGCCCTCACCTGGGGCAAGACCACCGCGGCCGGTCACGGCTTCGACTTCGAACTCCAGGTCACGCCCGTCCCGGTCGTTCCGAACTACGGGGACATCCCCTACGGAGACAACCGCAACTTCAACGATGAGCGAACGTTCGTCGGCATCTATGCAAACGACCAGTGGACGCCGGTCTGGTGGTTTACCCTTTCGGCGGGGGCGCGGTACGACTTCACATCGGAGACCCTCCACGTCTTCCAGCAGGAAATCGGCGACCCCAATCTCGACGTCGTGGACGAGACCAGCGGCGCGGATCGCTGGTCGGGAAACGTCGGAGGCCTCTTCCGCACGATCCCGAATCCGGTCGGCGTGCTCGACGCCGCCAACGTCTACGTCTCATGGAAGAGCAACTTCAAGCCGGCGGCGCCGAACCTCTCGGAGGCGGAGTCCGCCGAAATCCTCAAGCCCGAGACGGTCACGGGCGAAGAGATCGGCGTCAAGACCTCGTGGCTGGACAACACCCTGTCCTTCAACGTGACCGCCTATCACTACCTGTTCGACAACATGGTCGTGAGCATCCAGAGTCCCAGTGGCGAGCCCGCCCTGACCAACGCCGGAACGCAACGATTCCAGGGCGTCGAGTTCGAGCTCGGCTATGTGATGCCCTTTCTCAAGGATCTCCGGTTCTACGGCGGCTATGCGCATCACGACTCGCGGTACGTGCACTTCTCGTTCTTCACGCCGGACGGGCAGTATCGGGTGGTCGACGGCAAACGGCTGGAGCTCGATCCGCGAGATCTGTGGAACTTCAAGTTCGTCATGGCGCCGGCGGAGGGGCTGGGGGGGTTCGTGGCCCTGCGGCACCAGAACCATCGCCCGCTGAATCGCCGCAATACCTTCTACACTCCGGCCTTCTACGTGCTCGATGCGGGCGTTTCGTTCGGCTTCCACGACTTCCTTCTTTCGGTGGCCGGGCGCAATCTGACGGATTCGCGCCCGTACGCGACCGAAAGCGAGATCGGCGACAGTCAGTTTTACGTTGCCCCGCCCCGGGGCGTGACGGCGCAGCTGACCTACCGTTTCTGAATGTCGGGCGCGCCCCGCCTCCTCCCGCCGGCCATGGCGAGAGGGAGGCGGGGTGTTCATCTTGGGTTCATCTCGAAGGGCGTAGCTTCTCCACCGTCGACGCGAAGCAAGTGTGCCTCGCGACGAAAGGAGAAAAGAATGAAGAAGTTCCTCGGTCTGGCTCTCGCCCTCGCGCTCCCGGTCTCCGCCATCGCACAGCAGCCCGCCGCGTCGTCCCAGAAGCCGGCGGATTCCCCAAAGGCCGTTTCGGCCCCGGCTGCCGCCCCGGCCGCAAAGACCGCCGATGCTCCGAAGACGACCACGACGAAGTCGACGAAGAAGGCTCACAAGAAGAGCACCAAGAAGTCGACGTCGACCAACGCGGCGAAGCCGGCAGACGCTCCCAAGCAGTAAGACGTCGCTTCTGGCCTCGAGCCAGAGCATCGATTCCATGCGGCGCGCCGGTTTCCGGCGCGCCGTTTCAGCTTTTCGGGAGGCTCGGTGCGCTGTGCTACCCCGCGGCGCACGTGAGTCCTGCTCGCCTGGCCGCTCTTGCGGCCTTGTGTTTTCCCGCGCGTACCAGGCCGGCCGCTCAGGGCCCCGAACAGCGTTCGACCGTCACCGCGCCGAGAGAGGACCCGATCATCGTCGAGCTGCGCTGGACCTTCACGCGTTGAGGGGCCGGGCCTCTGCTAGTCTCTGCCTCGCGATGAAGCGGCCCGACGCGGTGCGCGACCTCCATTCTTACGCCAATCCGGGCGAAGTCCGGGTGCGGCACGTGGATCTCGACCTGCGCGTGGACTTCGACCGCCGCATTCTCGCCGGCTCGGCGACCCTCCTGGTCGAACGCGACGATCCCGCGGCCGCGGAGTTGCGCCTGGACACGCGCGCACTCGACGTGTTTTTCGTCGATGCGGCGGATGTTCACGAAGCCTGGTCGCCTACGAGTTTCGAGATGGGCGCTGCGGACCCGATCCTCGGCTCGCCCCTGACGGTCACTCTACCGCGAGGAGCCGACCGAGTACGCATCGCCTACGCGACGCGCCCGGAGGCCTCGGGTCTCCAGTGGCTGACGCCGACGCAGACGGCGGGCAAGCGTCGGCCGTTTCTCTTCTCGCAGTCGCAGGCCATACATGCTCGCAGCTGGATCCCCATTCAGGACACGCCGCAGGTCCGGCTCACGTACGGAGCGGTCGTCCATACCCCCGCCGACCTCGTGGCCGTCATGGGCGCGGCGGGCAACACGACCGGTGCCCGGGGAGGCGAGTATCGCTTCGCGATGCCGCAGCCCATTCCGTCATACCTGATGGCCATCGCCGTCGGCGACATCGCCTTCGCCCCGCTCGGCCCACGGACCGGCGTCTATGCCGAACCGTCGATCCTCGCGGCGGCCGCGGCCGAGTTCGCGGACACGGAACGGATGATGGAAGCGGCCGAGCGACTGTACGGGCCCTATCGCTGGGATCGCTACGACCTGCTGGTACTGCCTCCGAGCTTTCCCTTCGGCGGGATGGAGAACCCGCGGCTGACGTTCGCCACCCCGACCGTACTGGCGGGGGACAAGAGCCTCGTGGCGCTCGTCGCCCATGAGCTCGCGCATTCGTGGTCGGGAAACCTCGTGACGAATGCCACGTGGAGCGATTTCTGGCTCAACGAGGGGTTTACGACGTACATCGAGCGCCGCATCGTCGAGGAGGTCTACGGGGCGGAGACGGCCGCCATGGAGGCGGAGCTCGGACGGCAGGATCTCGATGACGAAATCGCCCGGCTGCCCGACTCTGACGAGATCCTCCACATCGATCTCTCCGGCCGCGACCCCGACGACGGCGCTACGCGCCTGCCGTACGAGAAGGGTGCGCTCTTTCTCCGGTTTCTCGAAGGCCTTTACGGCCGAACCCGCTTCGATGAATTCCTCCGGGGCTACTTCGGTCGATTCGCTTTTCAGAGCATCACGACCTCGACCTTTGTCGAATACCTCCGAGCGAACCTTCTCGCCGGAGACGGCGCCCGGGCCGCCGCCGTCGCTCTCGATGACTGGATCGAGCAGCCGGGGCTGCCGGCGGTCGCGCCCCGCCCCGCCTCCGAAGCGCTGCGGCGCGTCGCCGCAGGCGCGGCGGAGTGGTCCGCGGGGCGCCGGGGAGCGATCGATCTGCCCTGGGGCACCTGGAGCACGCACGAACGACTCCAGTTTTTGCGGCACATTCAGCCGCCGATCCCCGCGGCGCGGATGGAAGAGCTCGACGCGGCGCTGGGTCTCACCCGCTCGGGCAACGCGGAGATCGCCTTCCAGTGGCTCCTCATGGGCATTCGGGAAGGCTACTCGCGGTCCGAGGCCCGGCTGGACGAATTCCTGGTTTCCATCGGCCGGCGCAAGTTCATCAAGCCTCTTTACGAAGAGCTGCTGAAGACACCGAGGGGCCGCGAGCGAGCTCTCGAGATCTACCGACGTGCGCGTCCGGGTTACCATCCCATTGCTGTGGAAACCATCGACCGGATCCTCGGCTGGCGCGAGTGAGCACCGCGCCGCAGCCTTCCCGCCACGTCGCGAGCGCCTGCCCGCTCGACTGCCCTGACGCGTGCAGTCTCGATGTGACGATCGCGGGAGATCGAGTGGTCGCGCTCGGCGGCTCGAGCGTGAACCCCGTCACGCAGGACTACATCTGCGCAAAGGTCCGCCGCTACCCCGAACACCTGTACGGCGAGGCGCGGATCCGGCACCCCGGCGTCCGCGTCGGCGCCAAGGGAGAGGGTCGCTTTCGCAGGGCGACATGGGACGAGGCCCTGGGGCTCGTGGCCGAGCGGATGCAGCGGGTACGCAAGGAGCGGGGAGGCGAAGGAATCCTGCCCTTTTCCTACGGCGGATCCAACGGCTACATCTCGCAGGACACGACCGATGCCCGGCTCTTCCATCGCCTCGGCGCGTCGAGGTTGGCACGGACGGTCTGCGCGGCGCCTTCGGGAAGGGCGGCGTCCGGAATGTACGGGAAGATGCCGGGCATCGCCTACCAGGACTACGCGCATGCGCAGTGCATCCTCGTGTGGGGCGTCAACCCGTCCGTCTCGGGCATCCACCTGATGCCCTACATCCAGCAGGCACAGAAGCGTGGAGCGGCGCTGGTAGTCGTCGATCCGCGGCGCACGCGCGTGGCCGAGCGGGCGGATCTGCACGTCGCCCCCCATCCGGGCACCGACTTGCCCCTGGCGCTCGCCGTCATCCGTTGGCTCTTCTCGGAGGGGCGGGCCGACCGCGCCTTTCTCTCGGCGCATGCCAGGGGCGCGGAGGAACTCGCGCGGCGCGCCGAACCCTGGACGCTCGAACGGGCGGCGGGGGAGACACGGGTCCCGGCCGGGGACATCGAGCGGCTCGCCCGTCTCTACGCCGACGCGAGCCCCGCGGCCCTGCGCTGCGGCTGGGGCCTCGAGCGCAACCGCAACGGCGGCTCGGCCGTGGCGGCCGTGCTGGCGTTGCCGGCCGTAGCAGGAAAGTTCGGCGTTCGGGGCGGCGGCTACACGATGTCGAACTCCGGGGCGTGGAAAGAACTCGATGGCATGGCCGCCGCGGGCGAGCCTCCGCCGCCGACGCGCGAGATAAACATGAACCGGCTCGGCCGCGCGCTCGCCGAGAGGGGAGCCGGGGCCGTGCACCTGCTCTTCGTCTACAACTGCAATCCGCTGATGACGATCCCCGACCAGGAGCGCGTACGCGCGGGCCTGGCGCGGGAGGACCTCTTCACGGTCGTTTTCGATCCGGTGATGACCGATACGGCGCGCTATGCCGACGTCGTGCTGCCGGCCACGACCTTCCTCGAGCGCCGGGAGCTTTCGCGGGGCTACGGCGCCTTCGTTCTCCAGGACGCAGATGCCGTGATCCCGCCCGTCGGGGAGTCGCGGCCGAACCACGAGGTTTTCGCGGAGCTCTGCCGCCGCACGGGCGTCCATCGGGAGACAGATCCGGAGACGGCCGATGCGATCGCATCGACGATTCTCGGCTCGAGCGGCCGCGGCGAAAGCCTGCGGCGCGATCTCGACGCGAACCGGGTCGCCTTTCTCGCGGAGGGCCTTGCACCCGTGCAGTTTCAGGACGTGTTCCCGCGCACTCCCGACGGCAAGATCCATCTCGTTTCCGAGGTCCTGGATCGGGAGACGCCGAAGGGGCTGTACACCTATCAGGAGGACCCCGGCGACGCGCGGCACCCGCTCGCCCTGATCTCGCCGGGAACCGATCGGACGATCAGCTCGACACTGGGAGAGCTGCACCGTGCGCCGGTTCCCCTGGAGATGCATCCCGATGACGCGGCGGCGCGCGCAATTCGCGAGGGCGACCGCGTGAGGGTCTTCAACGCGCTCGGCTCCGTGGTGTGCCAGGCTCGGCTCGATGCCGCCCTGCGGCCGGGGGTCGTGCTCCTTCCGAAAGGAATCTGGTCCCATAACACCGAGAACGGCTCGACCGCGAACGCTCTCGCGCCCGACACCTTCACGGATCTCGGCTTCGGGGCCTGCTTCAACGACGCGCGCGTGGAGGTCGAGCGAGCGAGCGTGACGTGACGAGCGCAGGCGGTCACGCGCACGTGTCGGAGTGGGAGGGCGACGCCGCACGGAGGTCCTGGCGCAAGGGCAGGCTCCGGTCGGCACTCGGCCTGACGGTCGGAGTCCTCGTGTTCGAGATTGCGGGAGGCCTCGCAACCGGAAGCCTCGCCCTGCTCGCCGACGCGACGCACATGTTCACCGACGTCGCGGGCCTGACGCTCGCCTATGCCGGGACGGCCCTGGGCGACCGGGCACCGACACGGCGCCACACCTTCGGCCTGGCACGGGCCGAGGTGCTCGCCGCGTTCGTGAACGCGCAACTCCTGCTCGTGGCGTCCGCCGTGATCCTTTACGAGGCATGGCAGCGATACCACGCGCCGGCTCCGATCCACACGAGCTGGATGCTCGGGGTCGCCGCCGTCGGCCTGCTGGCCAATGTCGCCGCGGCGCGCCTCCTCCACGGGGGACGGGAAGAGAGCCTGAGCATGCGGGCGGCCTATCTCGAGGTTCTCACCGACGCCCTGGCCTCGGTGGCCGTGATCGTCGCCGCGGCGGTGATGTCGAGAACGGGGTGGTATGGGCTCGACGCAATCCTCTCGGCAGGGATCGCGGTCCTCATCCTGCCGCGCGGGATCGGGATCCTCCGCGAGGCCGCCCACATCCTGCTCGAAGGAGCACCCGACGACATCGACATCCCCGCGCTGCGGCATCGCATTCTCGGGGTGCCGGGTGTCGAGGCGATCCACGATCTCCATTTCTGGACGCTGACCTCGGGCCAGCATTCGGCGAGTGTGCACATCCGGGCGGCGGCCGGAAACCCTCGCAGCGAGGTGCTCCGCTGCGTCCAGCGCCTGCTGCGCGAGGATGCGGGCGTGGACCACGCAACGATCCAGGTCGAGCAGGGCGAGGAAACCGTCTGCCACGTGACGCCGGGACACGCGTGACGAGCATGGTCGGGCAGTAACGGCCTGCGCATGCCCCAGACACCTCACATCGAGCAGCATTTCACCGCGAGCGACGCGGTGCGCGACGTCGTGATCGGCATGTCCGACGGCCTGACCGTGCCCTTCGCTCTGGCCGCCGGGCTCTCGGGGGCCGTTGCATCGACGGGGATCATCGTGACCGCGGGCCTGGCGGAGATCGCCGCGGGCTCCATCGCGATGGGCCTCGGCGGGTATCTCGCCGGGCGCAGCGACGCCGACCACTACGCCAGCGAGCGGGACCGCGAACACCGGGAGGTCCGCGAGAAGCCTGCCGTGGAGGCCCGCGAGGTCGCCGAAATCTTCCGGGAGTACGGGCTCTCCGACAACGAGATCCGTCCCATCCTCGAGTCGTTCCAGAAGCGGCCGAACGAATGGATCGACTTCATGATGCGGTTCGAGCTGGGGCTGGAGAAGCCCGATCCCGGCCGGGCGCTGCGGAGCGCCCTCACGATCGGGGGCGCGTATGCGGCGGGAGGCCTCATTCCTCTGGGCCCGTACATGCTGCTCTCCAGCCCGTCGTCGGCCCTCGCCCTGTCGGTTGCGCTGACACTCGCCGCCCTCTTCGTCTTCGGCTTCGTCAAGGGCCGGTTCACCGGCGCGCGTCCGCTGAGGAGCGCGCTGCAAACCGCCCTGATCGGCGGAATTGCCGCCGCTGCCGCATTCGGCATCGCACGGGCGGTCGGCTAACCTTCCGGCGATGGCCGCGGAAACGCCGGGGCGGCTCTCTCACGCGGCGGAATCGGCCCGCCGCGGGCTCTCCTCCGAAGAGGTCGCCGCCCGGCGGCGGAAGTTCGGGCCGAACGAGGTCCTGCCGCGCCGCCGCGAAACGGTCGGTCGGCAGGTTCTCGCACAGCTTCGCAATCCCCTCGTGGCGATCTTGCTCGTCGCGAGCGGGCTCGCCTTCGGGCTCGGGGAATTCTTCGAAGCCGGGCTCATCGTCCTCATGGTGCTTCTCTCGGTGGCGCTCAACGTCGCTCAGACGTACCGGTCCACGCGGGCCGCCGTCGCGCTTCGCGACACGGTCGCGGCCCGCGCAATGGCGCTGCGGGACGGCCGCTGGGTCGACGTGCTCGCGCGGGACCTCGTGCCCGGCGATCTCGTCCGCCTTTCGGCTGGCGACCTCGTCCCGGCCGATGCCCGCCTTCTCGAGGCTCGCGACCTGCACATCCACGAGGCGGCGATGACCGGAGAGTCGCTCCCGGTCGAGAAGACGGCGGCCGACGGTTCCGGGCCCGACACTCTTTTCCTCGGGACCTCGGTCGTGAGTGGCTCCGCGCTGGCCGTGGTGACGGCCACCGGAAGATCCACCGCCTTCGCGGAGGTGGTCGCGAAGCTGGCCGCGCGTCCCCCGGAGACCGCCTTCGAGCGCGGGATGCGGGGATTCGGCGTGCTGATCCTCCGAACGGTCGTGTTCCTCGTGCTGTTCACCCTCGCGGTCAACCTCGCCCTGCGCCGGCCCGCGCTCGAGTCACTGCTGTTTACGGCCGCGCTCGCCGTCGGGCTGACCCCGGAGTTTCTGCCGATGATCACCACCGTGACGCTCTCGAGCGGCGCGGTTCGGCTGGCTCGCAAGAAGGTGATCGTCAAACATCTCGCCGCGCTGCAGAACCTCGGCGCGATAGACATTCTGTGCAGCGACAAGACCGGGACCCTGACGGCCGGCCGGATGACGCTCGAGGTGGCAGTCGACGGATTCGGAACGGCCTCGCAGCGAGTGCGGGAGCTCGCCTACATCAACAGCGCGCTCCAGACGGGGATCCGCAGCCCGCTCGACGCGGCGATCCTGGAGGGGCCGGCCGTGGACGTCGCGGCCTGCCGGAAGCTCGACGAGATTCCGTTCGACTTCGAGCGCAGGCGGCTGTCCGTCGTCGTGGACTACGGACCGCGCACACTCATGATCGCGAAGGGCGCGCCGGAAGGCGTGCTGCCCCTCTGCGTGGACGGCGAGGAGGACGGCACGCGGGCGGCGCTCGATGCAGAGCGGCGCGCCCGGTGTGAAAATGTCTGTCGCGAGTTCTTCGCAACCGGTCGCCGCGTGCTGGCGCTGGCCGTACGCGAGGTCGGCGGGCAGCCGGCCTATGGCCCGTCGGACGAGACGGGCATGACGCTCGTCGGGTTCCTCGTATTCTCCGATCCGCTGCGCGAGGATGCCGCGGAAACGATCGCCGCGCTGCGACGGGACGGTGTGGCGATCAAGATCGTGACGGGCGACAACGAGCTGGTCGCCCGCCACGTGTGCGCGCAGGTGGGGATCGACGCCTCCCGCCTCGTGCTGGGCGAGGAGCTCCTGCGAACGAGCGATGCCGCGCTCGGCCCGGTCGTCGAGGAGGCCGAGATCTTCGCCCGCGTCTCCCCGGGCCAGAAGAACCGGATCCTCCTTGCCCTGAAGGCACGAGGGCATGCGGTCGGCTTTCTCGGCGATGGCATCAACGACGCTCCCTCGCTGCGAGCCGCCGACGTCGGGATATCGGTGGCGGGCGGGGTTGAGGTGGCGCGTGAGGCAGCCGAGATCATCCTGCTCGAGCCGGGCCTCGCGGTCCTCCACACCGGGATTCTGGAGGGCCGGAAGGCCTTCGGGAACGTCATGAAGTACTTGCTGATGGGAACGAGCTCGAACTTCGGAAACATGGTCAGCATGGCCGCTGCGTCGCTTTTTCTTCCCTTTCTTCCGATGCTCGCGACGCAGATTCTCCTCAACAACTTCCTCTACGATCTCGCCCAAGTCAGCATTCCGACCGATCGGGTGGATGCGGGGTACATCGCGGGGCCGCAGCACTGGGACATCCGGCTGGTGCGCAACTTCATGGTCGGGATCGGCCCGATCAGCTCGGTGTTCGACGGTCTGACGTTTTGGGCGCTCCTCAAGGTGTTCCGGGCGGACGAGGTGCTTTTTCATACCGGGTGGTTCGTCGAGTCTCTCGCCACGCAGGCGCTCGTGCTCTTCGTCATACGCACGGCAGGCAATCCGTGGAAAAGCCGCCCGAGCGGGCCACTCGCCGCGACGACGCTTGGAGTGGTCGCCGTGGCGGTCCTGCTTCCGTATACGCCCCTGGCCACTCCGCTCGGGTTCCGTCCGCTTCCAGCCGGCTTCGGGCCGTTTCTCTGCGTGACGACGGGCGCATACCTCGTCGTCGTCGACCGGGTCAAACGCCGCCTGCTGCGCCCGGTGCTGGGTCGGGCCCGCTAGCGTCGCGGTACCGGAACGACGAGGACGGGGACGCGTGACCGCGCGAGTACCCTCTGAGTGGTGCTCCCGAGAAAGAGCGATCCCACGATGCCCCGGCCGCGGCTGCCCATGACGAGCAGGTCATAGCCGCGTCGGACCTCGCGGCACAGCGCGACATCCGCCGCGCCGCGGAGAACCAAACCGCTTTCGTCGGCTCCTGCGCGACGGAGGGCGTCGAGTCGTTTGGCGAAGTGCCGGGCCATTTCGATCCGCAGGGTCCGGTCCTTCCGGCGCAGCAGATCGCCGCGCTCTTCGACGACGGCGGCCTTCACATCGGAGAAGGGGCGCACGTGGAGCAGCGTCAGCCGGGCTCCGGTGCGCCGCGCGAGCTCACGCGCCGTCCTGAGGGCGCGTCGGGAGCCGGGCGAGAAGTCCACGGCGACCAGGTAGTGCTGACGGGCCTCCACGCCGGGAGGCTATCAAAACCGAAAGACCGTCTTTCGGCCGGCGTGTTCGGCGTACGATCGCCGTGAGGCCGAGGAGGTGACCGATGCGGTTTCTGGCCGGGATGGTGTTCGCCCTGATTCTTCTGGCGCTCGGCGCGGCGAGCGCGCTCTGGGCTGGCTTGTTCAATACCGCGGCAACGCTGCCGCCGGGCGCGCTCGAGAAAAAGCTCGCCGGCCTGGCCCTCGATCGCTCGGTGGCGCGCCGGGCGCCCAAAGCCTCGAACCCGCTTCGAGCCACGCCGGATGTCTTGCGGGGCGGAATGGCGCACTACCGCCAGATGTGCGTCGCTTGCCACGGCGCTCCCGGCGTAGACGCCTCCGAGGTCGGCGACGGGCTCAACCCGCCGGCCCCCGATCTCACGATCCCGAAAGTCTGGCGCCGAACCGACGGGGAGATCTTCTGGATCGTCCAGAACGGAATCCGGATGACCGGGATGCCCGCTTTTGGTCCGACGCACAAGGACGAGGAGATCTGGAAGATCGTCGCGTTCGTGCGTCATCTGCCCGAGTTGGGCGCAGACGAGCAGAAGGAGCTCAAGAAGGGGGTCCCGGGGGCGGAATGATCTCGGTTCCGGACCGGACGACATCGGAAACGGAAATTCCTCCGCGGTAGTTGCCGAGGAAGCGCAGACCTGGAAACCGGACTTCGGCGCGCTCGAGTTCGGAAATCCTCTCCTCGTGCCCGCGCTCGTACTGGGGAATGGCACGACCCCAGCGGGTCAGCAGCACCCGTTGCGGGTCGCCACGCAGAAGGCCCTGCGCGCGGAGGTCGCCTGCAGCGATTCGGTGGAGCTCGTCGTCCGCGAGATCGAGCGCGCCCGGATCGCGGGTGCCGCCGAGAAAGACCGTGACCAGGGCCTGACCGGCTGGTGCGCGTCCGGGGAAGAGGCTCGAACTCCAAACGGCACCGAGAATCCTCCGGCCGCGCTCCGGAGCCACGAGGTGGCCGAACCCGCGCAAGGGCTGCGGGCAGGCCGTCTCGGGCCATGCGAGATGCAGCACTGCCAGCGGGGGATGTGGAATCGCCTCGAGAGCCCGGGCAGCGGAGGGAGCAAAGCCGGCGACCAGCTTCGCGGCCTCAAGGGCCGGCGCGGCGAGGACGACCCGGGCGGCTCGGATGTCGCCCGAAGACGCGTGGACGATCCAGCCGCCGGCCTCCGGCGCAACGCCAGACGCCGAAGTCGCAGGCCTCAAGACGCTTCCGAGGCGGGCCGCAAGGGCACGGGGGAGGGCCTCGAGGCCGTCCCGGAAAGAGACCAGGCCGCGGGGCATGGGTGGGCCTGCGGGCCCCGCGCGTCGGCTGGCAAAGGCTCCTCGGAGAAGGCTGCCGTGCTCCCGTTCCCAACGCCGGAGCACGGGGAATGCCGCCGATACCGAAAGGCGCGCGCCGCTGCCCGCGAAAATGCCCCCGACGAACGGCTCGACGATGCGATCGGCGACCTCAGGCCCCAGCCGCCGTCCGAAGAACTCCGCGACGGACTCTTCGGGGTCCGTACCGCGCCGCCGTAACGGCTCGGTCAGCAGGCGCAGCTTTCCGGCGGCCGAGAGGAGTCGAGTCCCGAGAAACTGGGACGCGGACATCGGAAGCGAGTGGAGCGCGCCGCGAAAATCGACGAAACGCGGCGCGCGCGGGTCGGCGAGCAGCACGTCGCCGCCGAGCCCGAGCGCCTCGATGAGTCGCCAGAGGTGGGGCGTCGGGCGCACGGTGTTGGGGCCGGTCTCGAGGAGAAAGCCATCGCGCCTTTCGGTTCGCACCACGCCGCCTGGCCGGGGCGACGCTTCGAGAAGGACGACCTCCTCCCCGGCGCTCGCGAGCGTCCAGGCCGCAGTGAGGCCGGAAAGACCCGCGCCGATGACGACGGTACTGGAGCTCACGGCTTCCAGAAGTCGGCAGCGGAGCCCGCCAGCCCGGCAAGGGCTCGCAGAAACGTCGGGCGGTCGTTCAAGCCGGGCGTCCGCCGGAAGTGCGCGATTCCGGCATCGGCGGCCTCCTGGGCAAAGAGCTGGTCGATCTCCTGGAGCGTCTCGACGTGGTCGGTGACGAACGCGATGGGGACGACGAGGACCTGCCGGGCGCGCTGACGCCCGAGACTTCGCAGGACCTCCAGGGTCGGAGGCCCCAGCCACTCGATCGGACCGAGCTTGGACTGGTAGGCAAGCGTCGAGGCTCCGGTCCACGCCAGCCGGTCGAGGATCGTCCGGACGCTCGCCTCCACTTCCACAGGATAGGGATCCCCGTCCCGGGTGACGAGCTTCCTGGGTATGGAATGCGCCGAGAAGACGAGATGGACAGCCTCGGGCCGGGGATCCGGGAATCGGGCGAGCTGTTCGCGGACACCCTCGACGTGGGCCTCGACGAAGAGGGGGTCCGTGGGGAAGGAGCCGAGCTCGTCGAGTCTGCCGGAAGGCGCAAAGCGACGCACCGCAGCACGGCTTCTCTCCAGGGCGCCCTTCGTGGTCGTCAGGGAGTATTGCGGATAGAGAGGGAGTGCCAGGAAGCGATCGACACCCTGCCCGGCGAGTTCTCGGACCACGTCCTCGACCAGAGGAGCCGAGCAGGTCATGGCCGCCCGCACGGCCGTCTCGCGGCCCTCCAGGCGCAACAGCCGCTCCGTTCCGGCGGCCTGCTGCTCGGTGAGTCGCCGTATCGGGGAGCCTCCGCCGATCGATGCGTAGAGGGCGCGGGAGGCCTTCTTGCGGCCCAGAGCGATCGCCGCCGCAATACCCCTGCGCAACAGGGCCGGCCGCACTCGGATGACGTCGGGATCGGAGAAGAGGCGATAGAGAAAGAGCGGGACGTCGTCGAGCGTCTCGGGCCCCCCGAGTTGCAGGAAGAGAATGGCGCGACGGCTCACAGCGTCCGAGAAAAGACAGGGCGGTCCGGCGTCTCGCCGAGGTACGCGTCGAAGGGCATCGCGAGGTTTCGCAGAAAGACGCGTCCGAGGGAAGTCGCCCGCACCTCGGGCTTCGACAGGTCCACGAGGCCGTCCTCGGCGCACGGCAAGAGCTTCTCGAGCGCGCCCGCGAAGTACTCGTCGAACGCGATGCCGAAGCGGGCTTCGATCTCGCTCTTGACGATCACTCCGTGACAGAGCAGGTTTCCAATGACGACGCGGCGCAGCGCATCATCCGGCGACAGGCGCGCGCCACGGAAGGTTGCAGCCCCTGCCGCCGTCACCGCGGAGCGATATGCGGCGAGCTCGCGGCGGTTCTGGACGTAGGAGTTGCCGATCGACCCGATGGCGCTCATCCCGAAGCCGATCAAGTCGGCCCCCGCCTTGGTCGTATAGCCCTGGAAGTTACGGTAGAGCGTGCGGTCCCGCCGTGCGCGGGCGAGCTCGTCGTCGGGGCGCGCGAAGTGGTCCATCCCGATGTACTCGAACCCCGCATCGCCGAAGCGTTCGAGGGCCATGCGGAAGATCCCGAACTTGGTCGCCTCGTCGGGAAGGTAGGGCAGGAGAACGTTCTGGTGCTTCTTCATCCAGGGCACGTTGGCGTAGGAGTAGACGGCGAGCCGGTCCGGTGAGATTTCGAGGACACGGTCGATCGTCGCCGAAAAGCTCTCCGGGGTCTGGTGCGGGAGACCAAAGATCAGGTCCATGTTCACGCTCGGAAACCCGAGGGCCCGGGCCTCTTCCACCAGGCGGCGGGTCGCCTCGAACGGTTGGATCCGATTGATCGCCGCCTGGACCCGCGGATCGAAGTCCTGGACGCCCATGCTCAGCCGGTTGAAGCCGAGGCGGGAGAGGGTGGCGAGGTGCTCCGACGTCGTGACGCGTGGGTCGACCTCCACGCCGAGCTCCGCGTCGGGGGCCATGGAGAATCGGTCGAAGACGTGGCGACCCAGCCGCTCGAGCAGGGCCGGAGGGAAGTAGGTCGGCGTGCCTCCGCCCCAATGAATCTGCACGACGGGACGACCGTGGGCGCGTTCGGCCACCCAGTCGATCTCGCGAGCGAGCACCTCGAAGTACGGCTCCTCGGGCCCGTGGTGGCTTCCCGTGATCTCGACCGTGCAGCCGCAGAAGAAGCAGAGCTTCTCGCAGAACGGCAGGTGGAAGTAGAGCGAGAGGGGAGCCGGCGAGGCAGCGGAGGCGGCCTCGGCGAGTATCTGCCCGTAGTCGGCGGCATCGAACGTCTCCTTCCACTCCGGCGCCGTGGGATACGACGTGTACCGGGGCCCCTGCACGTTGTACCGGCGCAGCAGCTCGAGAGAGACGGCGGAAGGATTCATCGCAGCGCCGGCACCGGACGGGACGGCTCGAACGCGACGGGGCGCCGCACTTCGGAAAAAAAGGCCTCGACGCAGTCGAGACGGGCTCCGGGAGTCACACCGTGGCCGAGATTGACGATGTGCGAGGCGCCCCCGGTCGCCTCGATCAGCGCTCGGGTGCGCCGCCTGACGTCTTCCGGCGTACCGAGCAGGGCTCCCGGGTCGAGGTTCCCCTGAAGGGCGAGCCCCGGTACGCGCCGCCGGGCCTCCGACAGCTCGACACGCCAGTCGATCGACAGGACGTCGGCGCCCGAGGCGGCCATGGCGTCGAGCAGATGGCCGCAGCCGTTGACATAGAGGATGACCGGAGCCCCCGACCGCCGGATTCCGGTGATCGCGCGTACGACTGCGGGCAACGCCCATTCACGATAGTCCTCGAGCGCGAGCTCCCCGGCCCAGGTGTCGAAGAGTTGCACCGCGCGTGCACCGGAGGCAATCTGAAAGGACAAGACGTCGGCGGCCACGTCCGCGAGCAGCTCGAGCAGGCGCCGCAGCGTCCCACGGTCGCGGCCCATCATCTCCTTGATGACGGAAAAACTGCGGGAGCCGCCCCCCTCGATGAGATAGGAGGCGAGAGTCCACGGCGCGCCGCAGAATCCGAGCACGCCGGCCCGGGGCCCGACTTCCCGCGCGATTCGACCGAGGATCTCTCCCGTGAACCCGATGGAATCTGCGGGATCGAAACGCCGGAGTTTCGCTACTCCCGAGCCATCCCGAATCGGCTCGGGAAGCTCGGGGCCCCCCTCGCCGAACTCGACGCGCACACCCATCGCCTCGACGGGAACGAGAATGTCGGAGAAGAAAATCACCCCGTCGGGCGAAAAGCGGCGAAACGGCTGGAGCGACACCTCGCAGGCGAGATCGACCGATCGGCAGAGCTCGAGGAAGGAGACCTTCTCGCGCACGGCCCGGTATTCGGGCAGATAGCGACCCGCCTGGCGCATCATCCAGACGGGGGGCCGGTCCACCGGCCGGCCGAAGCAGGCGGAAAGGAGGCGCTCGGCCGAGGGGGCGTCCGGATCCATCATCCGAGGAGCTGGCGCAGCACGTAAGGAAGGATGCCCCCGTGGCGGTAGTAGTCCACCTCGATCGGGGTGTCGATGCGCAAGCGCACGGTCACCATCTTCGCGCTCCCATCGACGCTTCGGATGGTCAGGACCGTGTCCTGACGCGGGGCGAGCACTCCGTCGAGGTCGGGGAGGTCGAACGTCTCCGTGCCGTCGAGCGCGAGCCTGTCCACGGTGATTCCCTCCGGGAGCTGGAGCGGCAGGACCCCCATGCCGACCAGGTTCGAGCGGTGGATCCGTTCGTAGCTGCGGGCGACGACGGCCCGCACGCCCAGCAGGCGTGTGCCTTTGGCGGCCCAGTCGCGCGAGCTGCCGGTGCCGTACTCGGAGCCGGCGATGATGACGAGGGGCACTCCCTCGGCCTGGTACCGCGAGGCCGCGTCGAAGATGGGCATCTGTGCGCCGTCGGGATAGTGCCGAGTCACGCCGCCTTCGACGCCGGGAACCATTCGATTCTTGATCCGGACGTTGGCAAATGTGCCGCGGGTCATCACCCGGTCGTTGCCGCGGCGCGAGCCGTAGCTGTTGAAGTCGGCGGGCGCGACGCCCAGCGACTGGAGGTAGGTGCCCGCGGGCGAGCTCGGCTTGATCGCTCCCGCGGGGCTGATGTGGTCGGTCGTGACGGAGTCGCCGAAGATCGCAAGCGGCCTCGCGCCGCGGATGACGGCGAGCGGGGCGGGCGTGAGCGAAAAAGCCTCGAAAAACGGAGGCTCCTGGACGTAGGTCGAGTTCGCGTCCCAGGCGTACACGGTGCCGGTCGTGCTCGGAATCTCCTTCCAGAGGGGATTGGCTCCAGCCAGGTCGGCATAGAGCCGGCGATAGGTCTCCGCGTCGACCGACGCAAGCAGGGTCTGCTCGACCTCGTTCGTCGAGGGCCAGATGTCGCGCAGGTACACCGGCTGTCCGTCGCGGCCGCGTCCGAGGGGCTCGCTTCCCATGTCGATGTCGGCACGGCCGGCCAGGGCAAATGCCACGACGAGCGGCGGGCTCATCAGGAAGTTCGCCTTGATGTTCTGGTGGATCCGGGCCTCGAAGTTTCGGTTGCCCGAGAGCACGGCGGCCGTGATCAGGTCGTGCTTCGTGACGACCTCCTCGATCCCGGCGTCGAGCGGCCCCGAGTTTCCGATGCACGTCGTGCAGCCGTAGCCGACGAGATGGAAGCCGAGCCGGTCGAGGTAGGGCTGGAGGCCCGTCCGGGCGAGGTACTCGGTGACGACGCGGGAGCCCGGCGCCAGCGACGCCTTGACCCTCGGGGAAACGGAGAGCCCGCGCTCGACGGCCTTGCGGGCGAGAAGACCCGCGGCGAGCATTACGGCCGGGTTCGAGGTGTTGGTGCATGAGGTGATGGCAGCGATCAGGACGTCTCCGTGGCCCACGTCCACGATGCCCGCTTTCCCGTCGGGGGGAGGCACCCGGTCGGGTGTGGGGCGGTTGTTGGCCATCTCCGTTTCCGTCCAGACGCTGGTCCCGCGGGCGAGGGCCATTCCGGCATTGACGGACCCCTGGCTTCCGCCACCCGCAACCGCGCGCCCGAGTCGAGCCGGGAAGCGCTCCGAAAGGGCGACAAGCTGTTTGCCATACCCGTTCTCGGCCACCGCCTTCCCGAAGAGATCTCGAAAACGAGCCTTGAGGTCCGGCAGATCGATACGATCCTGCGGTCGCCTTGGGCCGGCGACACTCGGCCGCACCGTGGCGAGGTCGAGCTCGAGAGTCTCCGAATAGTCGCAGTCGCCCTTGCGCGGGATGCCGAAGAGCCCCTGGGCCTGGTAGTAATTGCGGAACGTGTCGACGTGCTCGCGTCTCCTGCCGGTCGCGAGCAGATACCGGCACGACTTTTCGTCCACCGGAAAGAATCCCATGGTCGCGCCGTACTCGGGAGCCATGTTCGCCACGGTCGCCCGGTCGGTGACGGGAAGCGTCGCCGCGCCCTCACCGAAGAACTCGACGAACTTGCCCACGACCCGGGCCTTTCGCAGCAGCTCGGTTACGACGAGAACGAGGTCGGTCGCGGTGACTCCCTCGGAGAGCCCGCCGGTCATGTGCACGCCGACGACGTCGGGCGTCAGGAAGTAGACCGGCTGGCCGAGCATGCCGGCCTCGGCCTCGATGCCACCGACCCCCCAGCCGACGATCCCGAGTCCGTTGATCATGGTCGTGTGGGAGTCGGTGCCGACGAGCGTGTCGGGATAGAAGACGTCGTTCTGCGAGAGGACGCCCTGAGCGAGGTACTCGAGGTTGACCTGATGGACGATACCGATCCCCGGAGGCACCACCTCGAAGCCCCGGAACGCCTGCATGCCCCACTTCAGAAATTCGTACCGTGCGCGGTTGCGATGAAACTCGATTGCCATGTTCGCCTGCAGCGCGTCGGGTGTGGACCACTCGTCCACCTGCACGGAGTGGTCGACCACGAGGGCCACCGGCACCAGGGGCTCGATCACCCTCGGGTCTCTCCCGAGGCGCGTGACGGCGGAACGCATCGCCGCCAGATCGACCAGCAGCGGGACGCCGGTGAAGTCCTGCAGGACGATGCGGGCAACCACGAAGGGAATCTCCGCGGTGCGCTCGGCGCGCGCTTTCCACGCGGCGAGAGCGCGGACATCGTCTCTCTTCACGCGCTTCCCGTCGCAGTTGCGCAGAAGCGACTCGAGGACGATCCGCAGGCTCACCGGGAGGCGGGAAATGGCCTCGCCCGACTCCATTTCGAGCCGGGGCAGGGAGAACAGGCTGCCCTCGGCTCCCGAGCCCAGAGGAAACCGCCTGCGCGTCGACTCGAAATCCTTCACGCGACTATCGTATTACGGCCCTCGCGGCCAGACGGCAGGCTCCCCGCGGCCTGCTAAACTCGACGCTGCCATGGGGTTGCACGCGCTCGGCTGGGTGGCAGTTGGCCTGTACGTCTGCGCCGAGGGCCTGTCGATCTTCTCGCTCGTGGCTCCGCGCGAGCGCATCGGCCGGCTGACTCCCGGCCTGGTCGGGGCGGGGCTTGCCTTTCATTTCGCGGACTTGATGCAGCGCGCACGGCTGCTCGACTCCGTGCCTTACCGCACGCTGGGCGGGTCGGTCTCCCTCTTCGGGTGGATGCTGGGCCTGGCGCTTCTGATGCTGCTCGCGCGCCATCGCGGGCAGGCGATCGGCCCCTTCCTGATTCCGTTCGTCATTCTGGCCACCGTCGCCGGCCTGCTTCTTCCCGAGGCCGGGTCGGTGCCGGCGGAAGGGACCCGGGGCTCCTTCTTCGCCCTTCACGTCACCCTCGCGATCCTCGCGTACGCGGCCTTCACGTTCTCCTTCGTTCTCTCCCTGCTGTATCTCATCCAGAGCCGCCAGATCCGCCGCCGCCAGGACCGGGCTGCTCTTCGCCCGGCTCCCTGCGCTCGAGGAGATCGGTCGCATGAACAGGACGAGCGTGTCCATCGGACTCGCATCGCTCACCTTTTCGCTCGTCATCGGAATCGCCCGGGCCGAGCTTTTCTGGGCGAGCCTTGCCGACGCGAAAATCGTTTGGGCCCTGGTGACGGCCATCGTCTACGGATTTCTCCTCTGGATGGACCGCCGGGGCTGGGAAGGTCCGCGCGTTGCCATCCTCTCCATTCTGGGGTTCGGCGTCGTGCTCTTCTCCTACACCGTCGTGAACATGTACTTCAGCCGCTCCCACAGCTTTCGATGAGCGATCTTTCCGGCGAAGCAAGGCTCCTGCTCCTCGGCTGGAATTTCCGCACGGCGGGCGTGTCGCTGCGCGAGCGCGTCGCCTTTACGGCCGACGAAGTGCGCGAGGCGCTCGACCGGCTGCGCGGGCGGGGCGTCGTGAGCGAGGGCGTCATCGTCGCGACCTGCAACCGCAGCGAGATCTACGGGCTGGCGGATGGCCAAGGGGCCGACGTGGAGCTGATGCACGTCATCTCCGAGTGGCGGGGCCTCGACGTGGAGGAGGCCACCCGGGAGAGTTTCCACCGCGAGGGCGCGGACGCCGCTCGCCACCTCTTCCGTGTGGCCGCGGGGCTCGACTCGATGGCCCTGGGGGAAAGCGAGGTGCTGGGGCAAGTGCGCAGCGCGCTTCGCGTCGCCCGCGAAGCCCGCGCCACCCGCTCCGTGCTGCATCGACTGTTCGAGAGCGCGGTCGCAGCCGGCAAACGCGCGCGGACGGAGACCGCGATCAGTCGTCATCCGCTCTCGGTTGCCTCGATTGGTTTCGAGCTGGCCGCCAAGGTCTTCGGCGACATGGAGACGCGCACCATCCTCGTCCTCGGCGCCGGAGAGACGGGTGCTCTGTTCGCCCGCCAGGCGGCAGAGGCGGGGGTGCGCGATGTTCGCGTGGCCAACCGCAGCGCGGATAGAGCCGCGGAGTTGGCGGGGCAGATCGGGGGCGCCTCGGTCCCCTGGGAAGACGTTCCCCGCACCCTGGGCGAGGCCGACGTGGTGGTCGGGGCGACCGCGAGTCCGGTCCCGGTCGTGCGCCGTGAGGACGTCGAACTCGCGATGCACCAGCGGCGCGGGCGGCCGATGTTCTTTCTGGATCTCGCGATGCCGCGCGACGTGGAGCCGGCCGTCGCCGAGATCTACAACGTCTACGCCTACGGGCTCGACGACCTGAAGGAGGTCGCCGAGGAGAACGGGCGGCGGCGCGCCCGGGAGGTTCCGCTGGTCGAGGCCATCCTCGAGGAGGAGCTCGCGCGCTTCCTCGCCTGGTTCGGAAGCCTGGCCGTCATCCCCACACTGACCGGGCTGAGGGCGCGGATCGACCGGTTGCGGGACGCCGAGCTCGAGCGCGTCCCGGCGGCCGAGCGCGAGCGTTTTCGCGCGTTCGCAGACGCGATCTCCGCCAAGCTGCTGCACGAGCCGATGCGGAGGCTGAAGGCGGAGGCCGACCCCTCCCGCAAGCTCGACCGCGTGGAAGCCGTGCGCCACCTCTTCGACCTCGAGGAATGAAACTCAGGCTCGGAGCCCGAGGCAGCAAGCTGTCCCTGGCGCAGGCGGCGCTCGTCCGGGGAGCCCTCGGGGGGGAGGAACGTGTCGAAATCGTCACCGTGCAGACAACCGGCGACCGCCTGTCGGCCGCGGGCGCCCCGATCGGGTGGAAGGGAGACTTCACCCGGGAGCTCGACGAGGCGCTTCTCCGAGCGAGGGTCGACTTCGCCGTGCACAGCCTGAAGGACGTGCCGTCGGCCCTTCCCGACGGGCTCGTCCTGGCGGCGGTGCCGCCGCGGGAAGACCCTCGGGACGTGCTCATCGCGCACCCGGCTCGGACTTTCCGGGAGCTGCCGGCAGGCGCGCGGCTCGGGACGGCGAGCCCCCGACGGCGAGCCCAGCTGCTTCTGGCACGACGGGACATCACCGTCGTCGAGGCCCGGGGCAACGTGGACACGCGCGTTCGGAGGTTGCGCGAAGGACGCTGGGACGCCATCGTCCTGGCACGCGCGGGGCTTGCGCGGCTCGGTCGGACCCACGAGATCACGGAGGAGTTCTCGGAAGACGTGCTGTTGCCGGCCGTGGGCCAGGGTGCTCTCGGCCTGGTGTGCCGCTCCTCCGATTCCGGAGTCCTCGCCGCGCTCGCCGCGATCGACGACGGCGGCTCGCACGCGGAGGTGACTGCCGAGCGCAGCTTTCTTTCGGTGCTCGAGGCCGGTTGCCGGGCGCCCGTGGCCGGGCGGGCTCGCGTGGTCGGCGCATCGCTGCAGATGACCGGGGGCGTCTTTTCGCTCGACGGAAGCCGGGCGTTGCGCGATACGGAGAGCGGATCCGTTACGGATGCCGAGGCGATCGGAAGCGCCCTTGCGCAGAGGCTTCTGTCGCGGGGCGCGGGGGCCCTGATCGCCGAGTCCCGGCCTTGAATCCGCGGCGCGCCCTCATCGTCCGTTCTGGAGAAAGGGAATTTCCGGCTCCGTCGGGCAGCGGCATCGAGTACGTCGAGAAGGTCAGCCACTCCATCGAGGCAATCGAGCCGCCTTCGTCGATCTTTGCCGAGCCGGTCGATCTGGCGATATTCACCAGCCGGGCGGCGGTGGGCCGGGTGCTCGGCGGCACGCTCGCCGAGGCGTTTGCGCGCTGCGCTTCCCGGGCCCGGATCGTGGCCGTGGGCGCGGCCACCGCAGCCTCTCTTGCGGCGGCCGGCCGGCCGGCAGACCTCGTGGCGAAGGGCTCCGCCGAGTCGATTCTCGATGCCCTCGGGCCGGCTCTGGCGGGCGTTGCCGTGATCCTCCCGTGCGGCGACGATGCGACGGCTCTTCTCCAGGAGGGTCTCAGCGCCCGCGGCGCCATCGTCCGACGAGCGGTGGTCTACCGGAAGCGACCCAACCCGCGCGAAGACTCCCTCGAGCGGGAGATCCTCGAGCGGCCTTTTGCGGCCCTTTGCGCGACGTCGTCCGCCGCGGCGCGTTGGCTCTTCGAGGGCCTGGGTGTGCCGGCCGGGGAGCGCCTGCGCCGCACCCCGGCCCTGGCCCTCGGCCCGCCGACGCGCCGCACCCTCGAGGCGCTCGGGGTAAGGCGCGTCGAGACAGCCACCGAGCCGACCTTCGCTTCGGCGGCGCATGCGTTGGATGTGCTTGCCACGGAGTCGCCCGGGAAATAGGCTGCAGGCGGCATGACGCGGTTCCCTCGCGTTCGCATGCGCCGCCTTCGGCGCACACCGGCCTCACGGGCGTTGGTCCGCGAGACGCGGCTTTCCGCGGAGCAGCTCGTGGCCCCCCTCTTCGTGCGCCGTGGGACGGCCGTGCGCGAAGAGATCTCGTCGTTGCCCGGGGTGCTGCGGGTGTCGCCGGACGAGGCTCTGGCCGCAGCCCAGGAGCTCTCCGCCCTCGGCGTGGCCGCTGTCATCCTGTTCGGGATTCCCGACCGCAAGGACGAAACCGGGAGCGAAGGCTGGGACGATGGAGCAGCTGTTCAAGAGACGGTGAGGCTCCTGAAGAAGCGTGCGCCGGGTACCCTGGTCATGACCGACGTCTGTCTCGACGAATACACCAACCACGGCCACTGTGGCGTTGTGCGCGGCGGCGAGGTGGACAACGATGCAACGCTCCCGCTGCTCGCCCGCGTCGCGGTGTCGCAGGCGAGGGCGGGGGCGGACGTGGTCGCTCCGTCGGACATGATGGACGGGCGCGTGCGCGAGATCCGGCGCGCTCTCGACGAGGGTGGCTTTCCGCTCGTCGCGATCCTGTCGTATGCGGCGAAGGCGGCGTCGGCCTTTTACGGGCCATTTCGCGAGGCCGCCGGATCGGCGCCCCAGTTCGGGGACCGCAGGGGTTACCAGATGGATCCGGCCAACCGGCGCGAGGCGATGCGCGAAATCGCCCTCGACCTGGACGAGGGCGCGGACGCGGTCATGGTCAAGCCTGCGCTGGCATACCTCGACGTGATTCGAGAGGCGAGGAACCGATTCGATGCGCCGATCGCGGCCTACAACGTCTCCGGCGAATACGCGATGGTCAAGGCCGCGGCCGCCCGGGGATGGATCGACGAGCGGCGGGCCGTGCTGGAGATCCTGACCGGCATCGTTCGCGCGGGTGCCGATTTCATCCTCACGTATCACGCGCGGGAAGCGGCGGGCTGGCTTCGGCAGGGCGACTGATCTCGGATCGGAAACCACGAGCAGATGAAAGGGCCCCGCCGACCCCGTCCCCCCCGGCCACAGACACGTAACTCCGCGCGCCTTTTCGCCCGCGCGAAGGCCGTGATGCCGGGAGGGGTGAGCTCACCCGTTCGTTCGTTCGCGTCGGTCGGCGGCGATCCGTTCTTTGTGGCCTCGGGACGAGGCGCCCGGGTCCGGGACACCGACGGACGCCCGTATCTCGACTTCGTCATGTCCTACGGGCCGCACCTCTTTGGCCATGCGCCCGCGTTCGTGCGGCGTGCGCTCAACCGCGCCTCCCGCAAGGGCACCTCCTACGGAGCGCCCACGGAGCTCGAAGTGCGCCTCGCTGAGCGCGTCGCCAAGTTGGTGCCGTCGGTCGAGGTCGTGCGCTTCGTCAGCTCCGGCACCGAGGCCACGATGAGCGCGGCGCGGCTGGCGCGCGCAGCGACCGGGCGCAAGCGGCTCGTCAAGGTGGATGGCGGCTACCATGGGCACGCGGACTGCTTTCTCGTATCGGCGGGCTCCGGCGTGGCAACCCTCGGAATCGCCGGCAGCCCCGGGGTGCCCGATGAGGTGGCCGCGCTGACGACGGTAGTGCCGTACAACGACCTTTCGGCGCTCGAGGCGGTCTTGCGCAAGTTCCGCGGCGAGGTCGCCGCCTTCATCGTCGAGCCGGTCGCCGCGAACATGGGGCTCGTTCTCCCGGCCCCGGGCTATCTCGAGGGAGTGCGAGCGCTGACAAGGGAGCACGGGGCGCTGCTCGTGTTCGACGAGGTGATCTCGGGATTTCGAGTGGCAGCGGGCGGTGCTCAGGAGCTCTACGGAGTCATCCCGGATCTGACGACGCTCGGCAAGATCCTCGGCGGGGGCTTGCCGGTGGGAGCCTACGGAGGGCGCCGCGACCTCATGGAGAGGATGGCTCCGTCCGGCGGCGTCTACCAGGCCGGGACGCTGTCGGGGAATCCGCTCGCGATGTCGGCGGGAATCGCGATGCTCCAGGAGATCGCGAGGCGGCCGCCCTACGAGGCCCTCGAGGCGAAGGGGTCGCTACTGGAGTCGCTTCTTCGCGCCGAGATCGAGCGCCAGGGCTTCCAGGACCTCCTTTGGCTTGCCCGGCTCGGCTCGCTCCTGACGCTCTTCTTCACCCAGGGGCCGGTGACCGATTTTGCCGCCGCGCGTCGGAGCGACACGAAGCGGTACGCGGCATTCTTTCACGCGATGCGGGAGCGGGGCGTCTTCCTTCCGCCGGCGCAATTCGAGGCGTGGTTTCTTTCCACCGCGCATTCGGACGCGGACCTGCGGCGTGTTGCCCGCCTTGCCGGTGAGAGCCTGGCCGTCACCTTCACCGAGGTCTAGTCGGCGCCGGGGGCGCGGAATCGCCGAAAGCCCTCATGGCGCTGCCGGCGGATCTCGTCGGTCTCGGACTCGACCCAGGGGAGCGGAAATCCCAGGCGGTGGAGGGCGCGTCCCGCGATCTCGAGCGAGCTCTCGAACTCTTCTGCGACGACCTCGTCGGCCCCCGCGGCCACGAGGCCCGGGATGTCCGCCAGGTAGCGGGTCCGGGCGAGGAGGAAGCACCCGGGCGCGATGCTTCGGCAGTGCCGGATGGTCTGCTTCGTGGCCCGGGAGTCGGACAGGAGAACCACGACGGCCTTCGCTCGCTCGAGCCCGGTGCGCCGCAAGACGACGTCGTTCGTGGAGTCGCCGTACTCGATCGGCACGCCGCGCTTTCGACCTCGCCGGACCCGATCCGGATCGAGATCGAGCACGCGAAACGCCAGGCTCGCCCGCTTCAAGAGACGGGCGACCGTCTCGCCCATGTGGCCGAAGCCGATCACGACGACGTGATCCTCGTTGGGAGGGAGCCCATCCGCTGGAGCGGGAGACGGCGCTCTCCGGCCGTCGACTCTCAGGGCGAACGCGTGACTGGCCTCGGAAAGAAAGGGTGTCGCAATCATCGTGATGATGGCTGCGGCGAGGAAGGCCAGGTAATAGTCCGGCGCGATGAGTCCGGCGGCGAGCCCCTGGCGCAGGAGCACGTAAGAAAACTCGCCGATCTGGGCTAGCGAAAGGCCGACCACGAGCGCGATACGCAGGCCGTATCCGAGTGCGAGGACCGCCGCCCCTCCGGCAATCGTCTTCCACACGAGGATGAGGGCGAGCAGCACGCCGACGAGGGCGGGTTGCCGCACGAGCACGCGCGGATCGAACAGCATGCCGATCGACACGAAGAAGATCGCGCTGAACGCGTCCCGGAAGCCGGCGATGTCCGCCATCGCCTGGTGTCCGTACTCCGACTCCGAAAGCACGAGGCCGGCGAGAAATGCGCCGAGCGCCGGGGACAGCCCGGCCCACGACGTCGCCAGCGCGGAGCCGAGCACGAGGAAGAGCACGGCGACGACGAAGATCTCCTTCTGGCGAGTCCCCGCCAGGGCGCCGATGAAGCGGGGGATCAGGACGCGGGCCGCGACGACGAGCAGGGCCGCGGCGAGGGCCGTCCTTCCGACCGCCGCGAGAATCGGTCCCGCCCCCGAGCCGCCGCGGCCGGAGAGGAATTCGAGCGACAGCAGCATCGGGACGACGGCGAGATCCTGCAGGATGAGGATCCCGAGGAGAAACCGGCCGTGGGGCGAATCGATCTCCCGACGATCGAGAGTGAGCTTGAGAACGATGGCGGTGGACGAGAGCGCGACGAGGAAGCCGAAGAAGAGGCCGCGCGCCAGGGGATAGCCGCGGGCGGCGGCCACGCCGACGACCAGGGCGATGGTGCCCACGACCTGGATCGGTCCGGCGATCCAGACGATGCGCCCGAGACGGCGGAGGTTTCCGATCGAGAGCTCGAGGCCGACCGTGAAGAGGAGCAGGACCACGCCGAGCTCGGCGAGAGCCTCGACGATCTCGACGTCCGCGACCAGACCGAGGCCGAATGGACCGAGGAGCGCCCCCGCCACGAGGAAGCCGATCAAAGGCGGCTGGCGGAGCCGATGCAGGAGGTAGCCCGCGCCGAGCGCCGCGAGGAAGATGAGCGCGAGGGGCCCGAGAAACGCGGGTGCGTGCATCGCGCCGATTATGCGCGCTTCCGATTCTCTGGTAGCCTCCGCGGCGCGCATCATGACGTCGCAATCCGCCGTGACGACGGCGCCCTCCGGGGCACCCGAGAGGCACCCGCGCGGCCTCTATGTCCTCTTCGCGACCGAGCTGTGGGAGCGGTTCAGCTTCTACACCATGCTCGCGCTCTTCACCCTGTACCTGCAGGACAAGGCGCAGGGGTTCGGTTGGACAGACGCGCAGGCCACGACGCTGCGGGCCAACTATTTGCTCTGCGTCTTCTTCAGTCCGCTCGTCGGAGGCTGGCTTGCCGATCGTTTCCTCGGTTACCGCCGCGCCGTAATGATCGGCGGCGGCTTCTTCGTGGCCGGGCACCTCCTGCTGGCGTTCCCGTCGGTCCGAGTGATGTACGCGGCGCTTGTCTGCCTCGTGATCGGCAACGGCCTGTTCAAGCCCAACGTCTCGACGATCGTGGGCAACCTGTATCCCCGGCAGAGCCACCTGCGCGACCGCGCGTACAACATCTTCTACATGGGGATCAATACGGGGGCCATGCTCGGGCCGATCATCGTGGAGTTCGTGCGGCGCTGGTACGGGTTCCACGCCGCGTTTGCCGTGGCGGCCGGGGGCATGGTGATCTCGGTCTTGACCCTCGTGGTGTTCCGCAAGGACGTGGAGCCGGGGGACCGGTCCCCGGCGCGGGACGACGTCGAGGACGCGAGCCCCCCCACGGCGATCGACGCGGTGCCCGAAAAGAATCGGATCCTGGCGCTGCTCGTCGTCTACCTGATCTCGATCGTCTTCTGGATGGTCTTCTTCCAGAACGGCTCGACGCTGACCTACTGGGCCAACGACAACACCAACTGGAGCTTCTCCGGCGTGATCTCCAACGCCATCGAACCGTTCTTCGTCATCGCGTTCTCGCTTCCGCTCGTCTTTCTCTGGAAGTCGCTCGACCGCCGCGGCAAGGAGCCGGCCACGACGACGAAGATCCTGATCGGCATGTTCCTGATGGCCCTCGCGTACTACGTCATGTACTTCGCGGGGAAAGCCGGGGGCGACTCCGGCAAGGTCTCCCCGTGGTGGCTGGTCGGCTGCTATGCGCTGATGGGTCTGGCCGAGATCACGCTCTCGCCCATGGCCCTGTCGCTCGTTTCCCGGGTCGCACCCCGCCGATTCCGGGCCCTGATGATGGGCGGCTGGTTCGTGGCGACGGGCCTCGGGGGCAAGCTCACGCAGATCGGCGTGTACTGGACGGAATGGAAACACTCGACCTTCTTCGCGGTCTTGGGATCCCTGTCGCTCGCAACGGCGTTCCTGCTGCTGCTCGTGCTCAAGCCCTTGAAACGGGCGATGCCCGGCGTTTGACAGCGCGCCCGCCGGCGTCGGGATGAGACCCCTCCTCGCCGCTCTTCTGCTGGGCCCGGCGGGGCTCGCGTTCGCGCAGCCCGGCGACACCCAGACGTTGATCCGGCAGATGCGCGCGTCCATCGACGCCGGACAATTCAACGCGGCGATCGAGGCCGGAGAGAGGGCGGTCGCAGCCGATCCGATGAGCTCCGAGGCCCACGACCTGCTCGGAAGGGCCTATGGCCTCAAGGCACAGGACTCGCAGCTTCTCGAGCAGGCCCGACTCGCGAAAAAGGCCCGGAAGTTCTTCGCCCGGGCGGTGGAGCTCGATCCCACCAACGCCCACGCGCTTGCCGATCTCGCGACCTACGACATGCGGGCGCCCGGCATTCTGGGCGGCGGGAAGGCGAAGGCGCGGAGGGAGGCGGAAGCCGTCGTGGCACTCGACCCGTCGCGCGGGTACGTCCTGCTCGGAGAGCTCGCCGAACGCGAGAAGAACCCGGCAGCCGCAGAGGCCGAGTACCGCAAGGCAATCGAGGCCTCTCCGCGAGAGCTGCGCGGCCGACGGGCGCTCAGCACGTTCTTCCTGGATCGAAAGCAGTACGCGAACGCGCGTTCGGTGTGGATCGAAGCACGCGAGCTCGACCCGTCCGATCCGACCCCGGATTTCGAGCTGGCCGGAATCGCGCTCGCTTCGGGCGACGGGCTCGCTCCAGCAGTCGGGGAGCTCCAAAGCGCACTGATACGGGCCGAGCGGCCCGACGCCCCGAGTCGCGCCGAGATCCGCGCCCGTCTCGCTGCGGTCTACGAGAACCTGGGGCGAAAGCAGGAGGCAGTGGCCGAATACCGCGCGGCACTGGAGCTCGAGCCGGGTCGGGCCGATTGGCGCAAGAGGCTGCGAAAGCTCGAAAAGTAGCCTCCGCTCCGGCGTTCGGTACTGCAACCAGACGAAAACTGTGCGTTCGAAATTCGGTAGGGGGCTTTGGTGGGCCGTGTGGGACTCGAACCCACGACCACCGGCTTAAAAGGCCGATGCTCTAACCAGCTGAGCTAACGGCCCACCGTGGTCCGCGAGTATACGGCCGGCGAATCAACTCGCCGGCGGCAGGGCAGCGAGAAATGGCATGTCGGCGCGCCAGACGGTCTCCTCGCGGCGGGGGCCTGTCGAGACGAGAACGGCGGGCGCGCCGATTGCGTCCTCGAGCGCGCGGATGTATCTCTGCGCGGCGCCTGGCAATTCCTCGTACCGGGTGACGCCGGTCGTCGTCGTCTTCCATCCGGGCAGGCGCTCGTATTCCGGCTCGAGGCGTGCGACGTCCTCCGCGAGCGGCGGCAGATCGGACACTGCCCTTCCGTCGAGGCGGTAGCCGAGGCAAACCGGAATTTCGTCGAGCTCGTCGAGGCAGTCGAGCTTGGTCAACGCGACGGCCGAGGCGCCCGAGAGCTCGACTGCCGTGCGGGCAACCACGGCGTCGAACCAGCCGGTGCGCCGGGGACGGCCGGTCGAGGTTCCGAATTCGTTCCCGCGCTTGCGGAGAAATTCCCCGGTCGCGTCGCTGAGCTCGGTGGGAAAGGGGCCAGATCCGACTCGGGTCGAGTAGGCCTTGAGCACGAGGAGGCTCGCCTCCAGGGACCGCGGCGCGATGGCGAGACCGCTGGCGACGGCGCCGGACGTGCAGTGGGACGAGGTGACGAAGGGATACGTTCCGGAGGAAAGGTCGAGCATCGCGCCGTGCGCGCCTTCGGCGAGCAACGTGGCTCCAGCCTTGAGCCGGTTTCGGAGATAGCGACCGGTGTCGGTGACGTGAGAGGCGATGCGGTCGGCCGCGGGCCGGAGGACCTCGAGGACCGAGGCGGTCGAGGGAACGTCCGCACCGAGAACCTTCAGGAGCGCTCCGGTCTCTTCCGCGACGGCGGCGAGGCGCTCGGCGAGAAGGGCCGGACGGAAGAGTTCCGCGATCCGGATTCCCTTGCGCGCGGCCATGGATTCGTACGCGGGCCCGATGCCGCGCAGCGTCGTGCCGATCTTCGAATCGCCGGCGGCTCTCTCCCTGGCCGCGTCGAGGAGGCGGTGGTAGGGGAGGATCACGGCGGCCCGGTCCGAGATGAGCAGGTTGTCGCCGATGGTCACGCCGGCCGAACGAATGGCATCCACCTCGGCGTTCAAGGCTTCGAGATCGACGACGACCCCCGGCCCGATGACGCCCGTCCTGCCGCGCACGACTCCCGCCGGAAGCAGATGAAGCGCGAAGTGCCGATTGCCGAACTTGACGGTGTGCCCGGCGTTGTGGCCGCCGTGGTAGCGGGCGACGATGTCGAACCGGTTGGCCAGGGCGTCGACGATCTTGCCCTTGCCCTCGTCCCCCCATTGCCCGCCCAGAACGGCCACGACCTTCACGTTCACACTCCTCACTCGACGTCCGAAAAGCAGGGCAGACTAGCAGAGTTGCCGACGGCCGTCAGGGCAATCCCGCGCCCGGCTTAGAATCCACGGTCGATGCGCATCATACGACTCGACGGCAGGACTCTCACCCTCGGCGACGTGGAAGCCGTGGCGCGGCGCGGCGCGCGCGTGGCGCTCGCACCCGCCGCGCGCAAGGGGATGGCAGCATCGCGGCGTGTCGTCGACAGAGCCGTCCGTGCCGGAGCGCGCGTGTACGGCGTGACGACCGGGTTCGGCAAGTTTGCCGACGTCGCGATCCCGCGGGATCAACTCGAGACGCTGCAGCGCAATCTCATCCGCAGCCACACCGCCGGTGTGGGCCGGCCGCTCGAGGACGAGCCGGTCCGCGCCATGATGGCGTTGCGCGCCAACGCGCTCGCCCGCGGCAACTCGGGCATTCGCGTGGCGACCGTCGAGACGCTTCTCCAGATGCTCGCGGCCGACATCCTGCCGGTCGTTCCGAGCCAGGGCTCGGTCGGCGCGTCGGGAGATCTTGCCCCGCTCGCCCATCTCGCCCTGGCGCTGATCGGTGAGGGAAGGGTCCGCTTCCGGGGCCGCGAGGAGCCGGCGGCCCGGGCGCTCGGACGCGCCGGTATCCGCCCGGTCGTGCTCGTCGCCAAGGAGGGGCTGGCGCTGATCAACGGAGTGCAGATGTCCGTCGCGGTCGGAGGGCTCGCCCTGGGCCGGGCTCTCGCGCTTTGCCGAATCGCCGACGTCGTCGGTGCCGCGACCCTGGACGCCTCCCGGGGCTCGGACGCCGCATTCGACGCGCGCATCATGGCCGCCCGTCCACACCCGGGTGCGACCGCGAGCGCGAAGAACCTGCGCGCGCTCTTGAAGGGGAGCGCGATCCGCGAGTCGCACCGCGGCTGCGGGCGCGTGCAGGACAACTATGCGCTCCGTTGCATGCCGCAGGTGCACGGCGCCGCGCGCGACGCGTTTGCCCACGCGCGCACCGTGCTCGAGCGCGAGATGAACAGCGCCACGGACAACCCTCTCGTCTTCGCCCGTGGAGGCGACATCGTCTCGGGCGGCAACTTCCACGGCGCGCCCGTCGGCCTCGTGCTGGACTACGCAGCGATCGCCGCCGCGGACCTTGCGTCCATCTCGGAGCGCCGGGTCGAAAAACTGCTCAATCCCGCCCTGTCCGAGCTGCCGGCGTTCCTCGTTCGGGAAGGGGGACTGAACTCCGGCCTGATGATGGCGCAGGTGACGGCCGCCGCACTCGTTTCCGAATGCAAGGTTCTCGCCCATCCGGCCTCGGTCGACTCGATACCGACCTCCGCGGCCAAGGAGGACCATGTCTCCATGTCGCCGATCGCTGCCCGCAAATTCGCGGCAATCGTGGATTGCCTGGAGGGTGTTCTGGCCATCGAGGCGCTTTCGGCGTTCCAGGCCATGGAATTCCTGCGACCGCTCCAGTCGTCCGGGACCCTGGAAGCGATCCGCCGCGAGTTTCGCCGAAGCGTGGCGCCATGGAACCGCGATCGCGAGCTCCACCGGGACCTCGAAAGGGCGCGCGCCTTCCTCTCGGGAGAGGCCATGGGCCGGGCTGCCGGGGCCCTCGAGTAGTCCCGCCGCGGCGGACGGAGCCCATATAATCCGGGCATGAGCACGACCGTCGTGTCGGGGCCGCGGACCGTCCGCGCCGCGCGAGGCTCCACGTTGCGGTGCCTCGGGTGGCAGCAGGAAGCCGCCCTGCGGATGCTCGAGAACAACCTCGATCCGGACAACGCCGAAAAGCCGGACGAGCTCATCGTGTACGGGGGAACGGGGCGTGCCGCGCGCAACTGGGAGTGCTACGACCGGATCGTCGAGACGCTGAAGCGGCTCCGGGGCGACGAGACGATGCTCGTGCAGTCCGGCAAGGCCGTGGGCGTCTTCCAGACCCACGAGGACGCGCCCCGGGTCCTGATCTCGAACGCGATGCTCGTGCCCGCCTGGGCCACCGGCGACGAGTTCCGTCGCCTCGAGGGCCTCGGCCTGACGATGTACGGACAAATGACGGCCGGCTCGTGGATCTACATCGGGAGCCAGGGGATCGTGCAGGGGACGTTCGAAACTTTCGCCGCGGCGGCCGCTCGCGAGTTCCGAAGCGACCTGACCGGGCGCCTCGTGGTCACCGCCGGCCTCGGCGGAATGGGTGGCGCTCAGCCGCTCGCGGCCGCGTTGAACGGTGCCGTGGCGCTCGTGGCGGAAGTGGATCCCGAGCGCATCCAGAAGCGGCTGCGCACGCGCTATCTCGATGAGCACGAGAGAGACCTCGACCGGGCGATCGATCGGGCTCTTTCGGCTCGGGCGGCGCGGGAAGCGGTGTCGATCGGGGTGGAGGTCAACGCGGTAGAGCTGCTCGAACGGCTCCTGGCCCGCGGGATCACGCCGGACCTGGTCACCGACCAGACCTCCGCTCATGATGAGTTGAACGGCTACGTCCCGCGCGGCGACAGCCTCGAAAACCTGACGCGGCTACGCCGCGACGACCCGGCCCGGTACATCGAGCGCTCCTACGCCACGATGGCCGACCACATGCGGGCCCTTCTCGAGCTCCAGCGCCGGGGGGCCGTGGTTTTCGATTACGGCAACAACCTGCGTGGGCAGGCGCTGAAAGCGGGAGTGACCGATGCGTTTCGCGTCGGCGGATTCGTTCCACTCTACATCCGGCCGCTCTTCTGCGAGGGCAAGGGACCGTTCCGGTGGGCCGCTCTCTCGGGCGACCCCGAGGACATCCGGGTCACGGACCGCGCGCTGCTGGAGCTCTTCCCGCAGGACGCGGGCCTTCGCCGCTGGCTCACGCTCGCCGAGAAGCGCGTCGCCTTCCAGGGATTGCCCGCGCGCATCTGCTGGCTCGGCTACGGCGAGCGCCACCGCGCCGGCCTCGCGTTCAACGACCTCGTCGCGACCGGGAAGCTGAAAGGGCCGATCGTGATCGGACGCGACCACCTGGATTCGGGGTCGGTAGCCTCGCCCAACCGCGAGACCGAGGCGATGCGGGACGGGTCCGATGCAATCGCCGACTGGCCGATACTGAATGCACTACTCAACACCGCTGCCGGCGCCACCTGGGTCTCCGTGCACCACGGCGGCGGCGTCGGAATCGGATTCTCGATCCATGCGGGCATGGTCGTCGTGGCCGACGGCTCGGCGGGCGCGGAGCGGCGTTTGCGGCGCGTCCTCACTACGGATCCGGGGACCGGTGTGATGCGCCACGCCGACGCCGGCTACCCGGAGGCCATTCGCACGGCGCAAGAGCGGGGAGTGGACCTGCCGTTTCTCGGCTGACCAACGTGCGACGCCGGGCGCTCTACGCGGCCGCCTTCCTCGCCGGAATTTCGCTGATGCTGTGGCTCGATCGCTGGTACGGTCGGCCGGCCTCGACGACGCCCTCGGGGCAACCTCCAGCGGCCATCCCGCGCGCCCTCGCGACAATTTCGGATGACCTCGCTCGCCGCGCGGCGGCGCTGGCAGCCAACGCCGAGGTCGCCCGCTCAGTCGAAGGAGGAGGGATCGCCGTGCACCGCCAGGCGCTCTTTTCGGCGGCCAGCGAAGCCATGAGCGGAGCGCCTGCAGGAAGCTGGATTGCTCTTGCCGATCCGAGCGGAGACGTTCTTGCGTGGTGGGGCGACGCGCCGACAATCGTGCCGCCCGTGCAGCCGGCGGGCTCGCTCGGGGCGCGCTGGTCTGCGACGAGGCTCGAGCTCTACCACTGGCGGGTCGCGGGCAGCGGCCCCTACGCGGGAGTCATCTGCGCTGCGCGTTCCCTGCCGGTCGAAACGGCAGACTTCGCGCGGACCCTGGCGCTGCCCGAGACCGCGTTTGGCTGGGAGCCGGTGGCCCCGCTTGCGACGCGGCCCGTGGTCCTGCGCAACGGCGACGGCGAGCCTCTGGTCGCGCTTCGGCCCGGACAGGGGGGAGCCCCGCCGGAGCGGACGCGGCGGCTCGTCGCCCTGCTCGTTCTGCTCGCGCTCTGCCTGCCGTGCCTGGTCGGCGGGTCCTGGCTCGTCGGGGGCGGTCTCGCGCTCTCCTTCCTCGGCTCTCAGGCCTGGTGGAACCCGGCCGGTCATGCGCTGACTTCGTCGACGCCCTGGATCCTCGCGGCCGGCGTCCTGGCGCTACCCACCGGCCTTCGGCTCCTGCGATCTCCCGCGGGAAGCTGGGCCCGCTCCGCGGCCGGCTACGTCCTGCTCGGTCTCGCGCTCTTCGTCGCCCGGGACGTCACGATGCCGGAACTCGGGCCGCCCCTGTCGCCGTTGGGAGGGCCGTTTCTCGCGCTCGTCGCCCTCGCGGCGCTGCTCGGCGCCGCTCTGGCCATCGGCGCGTCGGCGGCCCCGGTGAGCAGGCGTCGAGGTCAGACGGGCGTGGCCGTGTTCGTCACGACCGCAGCGGTCATCGTCGAGCTCGCGCTCGTCTCGGCCTCGCCCCTCTTCCCGTGGGCGGCGGCCGGCGGCGCGGCTCTCGCGTACGAATTCTGGCGGCGCTCCATCGCGGGCGCGGGCCCGAGCGGCGCGCTCGGCCCCTTTCGGCTCACGGCAGCGGCGATGCTGCTGCTCGTTCTCGTCGCGGCGCCGCTACACGAGCACGAGCGGGCGGCCCGGGCATTCCGCATCGCCTCCGCCATTCACCTGCCGGATGCCGATCGGATCTCTGCGGGCACCGTCGTCGCCCTTCGGCGCGCGGTCGACCGGGTGGAAGCATTCGACATGGCAACCGACCTTCCGGCGCCGCTCCCGAATCTCGACCTTTCGGACCTCGCATACCGGCTGTGGCGAGAGGGCGAAGAGAAGGCACCTTCCTCCAAGCTGATCGCCTACGAGGTCTACGACGCCGGGGGAATGCTTCGCAGCAGGTTCTCCCTGATCCCGGAGTCGAACTTCGGGGGGTCCGGGGCTGCGCGCTCCGTGGTGATCGATCGGCATCGCGTGGCGGTGGTCCGGAGGCAGGCCGTGCTGTACGACCGCGGCCAACCCTGGGGGATGGCCCTCGTGTCGGTGGCGGACTGGCCCGGATGGGATCCGCTCCCACCGCGCCTGGAGGTCTATCGACGTCTCGTGGGCGGAGAGCCGGCGCCCAATCAGTGGCCCAGGCCCGTTCTGGCGACCTACGGGCCGGACGGCTCACGCAGCGACGAAGGCCCGGCGCTCTCCGTCGCGCTGCGCGAGCGGGCCCGGCAGACGGGCCAGCCGGTGCGCGCGCGGATGCGATTCCGGGGAGAGGAGTTGCGCGGCGAAGTGCGCCCGCGCGGGGACGGATTCCTGCTCGTTGCCATCCCGGGACCGGATTTTCTGCAGCGACTTCTGACGGCGGCCCTTCTGCTTGCCCCGGCTGCCGCGCTCTATCTGCTCGGCAGCCTCGTGGTGGCGGCGCGCATGCTCCGGGAGCGGCGCAACGTGGCAGGCCTGCTTCCGCGCGGCGCTCGGACTTTTCGCGGGCGGCTCGTCGCTCTCTTCGCCCTGTCGGTGATGATTCCGCTCCTGGCCGTGACATTTTTCTTGCGGGCCTCGATTGCGATCCGTTCCCGGCAGGATACGCTCGACCACGGGCGCTCGGCGCTCGAGACGGCGCGCCGCGTCCTCGACGACTACCTGCCGTCGGCCGCGGCCATCGGGCGCCTCGGCATGCTGGACGACGCCCTGCTCTCGTGGCTCGCAAACGCCGTTGGCTACGACCTCTCGATCTACTCTCCCGAGGCCCGGCTCGTCGCGACGTCCCGGCGGGACCTCTACGCGGCCGGTCTGCTCCCGGAGCGTGTTCCGGGAGCGACATTCGCTTTCATCGGCCTCGGCGGAGCGCGCGAGCGCAGCGACGCCCGGCTGATCGCGGGCACCCCCTTCGAAGAGATCACGACGGCCCTATCGTCCGCGCCGGGACCGCCCGGAGTTCGCGGGCGAATCCTGCTCGCACTGCTCCTGCTGCCCCAGCAGCGCGTGGCGGAGGCCGATGCGGCGCAACTCACGGCTGCGGTGTCGGCCTTCAGTCTGCTGGTCTTTCTCATCTCCGCGGCGATCGCCGGCCGTCTCGCGGTGCGCGTGGCCCGGCCGGTCGCCGACCTCGTCGAGGGAACCCGAGCCGTGGCCCGGGGGGACTTCTCTCCGCAGCTGGCGGAGCCGCCGGACGAAGAGTTGCGGGAGCTGGTGCGCGCCTTCCTCTTCATGTCTCGCAGCCTCAAGGAGCAGACCACGGCGCTTTCCCGCGAAAAGGAGAGGCTCGCGACGCTCCTGTCCCGGCTCACGGCCGGCGTGGTCGCATACCAGGAAGACCGGCGCGTGCTGCTCGCCAACCCCGCCGCCGCGCGCCTGACCGGCGGCCGCGCGGACGGCGAGACACTCGATCAGGTCTTTCCCGGGGACGCGATGCGGAAGGTGCGGGAGGCTCTCCAGCGATTCGTGCCGGATCCGGTATCCGAGGAGCTCGAGCCGCGCCCGGGCGAGAGATGGCGCGTGGTGACGGTTCCCCTTCCCCTGGCCGGAGCCGGGGCGCGCATGGCCGTGATCGAGGACGTCTCCGATCTCGTGCGATCCAACCGGCTGTCGGCCTGGGCGGAGATGGCGCGCATCATCGCCCACGAAATCAAGAACCCGTTGACTCCCATCCGTCTGTCGGTCGAACATCTCCGGGAGGTCTGGAGGCGCGGGTCTCCCGGTTTTGATCGCGTCCTGGAGGACTGCGTGCAGAACGTGTTGCGTCAAACCGAGGAGCTTCGGCTGTCGGCCGCCGAGTTCTCCGACTACGCGCGCCTTCCGAGGCCCGAGATGCGCTCCCTGGACGTGGCCGCGCTCCTTCACGACGCCGCTGCGGCCTACGCCGGCGCCTCGGGAATAACCTTCGAGATCCATGCGCTGCCGGGGCTCGAGGCCGTCGGAGACCCCCGGTTGCTGGCTCGCGTGCTTTCGAACCTCTTCGGCAACTCGGTCGAGGCCCTCTCGGGCAAAGGACGCATCCGCGCGGCCGCGGTGCGAGAAGGGGAGCGCGCGGTCGTCACGGTGGAGGACGATGGCCCGGGCGTCCCGTCCGAGATCCTCCCGCGACTGTTCGATCCCTACTTCTCCGCGCGCAGCGGGGGCACGGGGCTTGGCCTCGCAATCGCCAAGAAGATCGTCGAGGAGCATGGCGGGACAATAGGAGCGGAGAACCGGGATTCCGGCGGCTTCCGGGTGCGGCTGACACTTCCCCTCGCGGGGCCCGTCGAGGACGGCCGCTCGTGATCCGCCGGTTCGGAGGCGTCGCCGCGGCATTCCTCGTGCTCGCCGCATGCCGGAAGACTCCTGCTCCTGGCGCCGCAGGCGCCCGCGCCCTGCCGCGCGGCGACGCGATCTGGCTGACCGATCCCGCAGCCAGCGACGCACCCGGCCTCGGGGCGCAACTCCAGCGCCTGGGGACCAGCGCGCTCTTTCTTCCCGGCGGCGAGCTCACCTTCGAGGGCGGGCGATGGGCCCTGCGCCCGCCGCCGCCTCGGACCGGGCAGGGCACGAAAATCGTTCTCGTCATTCGCGCGAGCGCGGCCTCGCCGAGTCCTCTGGAGCCGTCCGGTGTCGAGCCGGCGGCGTTCGCTCATGCCATCGCCGCCGGCATCGCGAGCTCGCTTGCCTCCGCGCCGCAGGGAGGCAGCGTAGCCGGCATCCTTCTCGACTTTCCTTTTCCGTCCACAGCGGCGCAGCGCTACGCGGACATCGTCCTCGCGCTGCGAAGGGAAATCGGTGCCCGGGCGTTCGTGTCGGTCATGCTGCGCACCGTTCCCGCCTCCGGCTCAGAGCGCAAGCTCTTCGAGCCGCTGCGCCGCGCCGCGGAGGGGTTCGTCGCCCTGGTATTCGGCCCGGGGGCGATCTCGAACGCCGCGGCCGTCGACGCGCTCGAGGTCCCATGGTGGGCTGCGTATGCGGTGAGCGGGACCGGCGTGGTCACCCTTGCCGACGGATCCACGGGCGCAGCCGTCGGAGAGCTCTATCTCGATCGCCTCTCCGGCCAGGCCCGAATCGAGTTCGAGAACGACCTTTCCGTCAACGACGCGAGCTTCTCGGCGTTCACTCTGGCGGCACGCGGTCCCGTTCGGGCGGAGGGATTGTCCCTCGAAACCGGCGATCGGGTCGCGTTCCGCCTTCCGTCGGTGGCCGAGATGATCTTTCGGCTCGGCTCCACTCTCGCCGGAAAGCGGTTTGCGCTCGGCAGGCTCATCGTCGTGGGGGGTGCCACGGAGGAGGACCGCCTTTTCCCTCTCGGCGCCTTCGAGGACGTACTTCTCGGGCGACCGCTCGTGCCCGCGCTTGTCGCGAGCGTCGAGGTCCTCGGCCGCAACGCCCTGCTCGTCGATGCCGTCAATCGGTCCCACCACGCCTCGATGGCGTCCCGGGTGGCCAACTGGGTCGAGGTCGACCTCGCCCCGGCCCATCCGGCGGATCTCCAGATCGGCGGATTCGACCGCTACGAGACGTACGACGCGGCCGGAAAGCCGGTAACGCCCGGCAGGGCGTCGCGCGTTCGGTTTTTCGAAACGCTCGTCGCCCCTCTCGAGACGATCCATCCGGCCCGCATCGTCGTGCGCGGCACGCTGCCCGCCCCCTGCTGTCGCCTCCGTACGCACACCGTCGCCGCGGCCGGACCCGAGGTCGCGGGGGACTGGATCGCCCCGCCCGCGCCCGTGGTAACCAAGGCGCCGGTCCGGCACAGGAAGAACTAGCAGGGATCCGCGAGTCGGACCGGATTCCTAAGGCTTCGCGGGCGTCTCCGGATTACTCGCAGGATCCTGTTCCTTGCGCCGGAGCAGGCTGAGGAACTTGCCGACCGGGCCCGATGCCGCGAAGACCATCGCCAGGCAGACGAGCGCGATCTCCGGCCGATACGCCACGATTGCGAAGAAGAGGGCAATGGCGGGCAGGATCCACGCAGGCCGGCGGCGGCGCAGATCCAGGTCCTTGAACGAGCGATAGCGGATCGTCGAGATCATCAGGTACGAGAGGATGATCGTCAGAGCGAGGAGCCCGCCCATCCACATCCGCGACACGAGGCGCTCGGGCGTGGCCAGGACGGTTGCGGCGACCACGCCGGCCGCCGCCGGAATCGGAAGGCCAACGAAGTAGCGCTTGTCCACCACGTGGGTCTGGATGTTGAAGCGGGCAAGACGCATGGAGCCGCAGACGACGAAGAGGAAGGACGCCATCCAGCCGAGGCGGTGAAAGTCCGCGAGCCCCCAGGAGTAGGCGAGGACCGCGGGAGCGACGCCGAACGACACGAGATCCGCGAGCGAGTCGTACTCCTCCCCGAACTCCGATGTCGAATGCGTCAGGCGCGCGATGCGCCCGTCGAGCGCGTCGAGCACGCCGGCCGCGATGATGAGCACGGCCGCGAGCTCGAAAGTTCCACGGATCGAGCACCAGAGGGACAGGTAGCCGCAAAACAGATTGCCGACCGTGAAGAGGGTCGGAAGGATGAAGAGGCCGCGGGAAAGGCGGTCACGCGAAAGGCGGGCCATCTCAGCCGCCCCGCGGCCAGCGGGCGATCGCGGTCTTGCCCGCCTTCACCTTGTCTCCGGCTGCGACGAGCACGTCGGCACCATCGGGGACGAAAAGGTCCACACGCGATCCGAACCGGATCAACCCGATCCGTTGCCCCCGGCGCAGCCCGTCCCCCACCTTGGGGTAGAACACGATGCGTCGCGCCAGCGCTCCGGCAATCTGCTTGAACGCGAGGCTCCCGCGGGGCGATTCGAGCGTGATGTAGTTCTGCTCGTTCTCCGTCGACGCTTTCTCGGCGAACGCGGCGGCCTTGGTCCCGGGAACGTAGCGGTAATCGCGCAGGCGCCCATCCGCCGGGGCGCGATTGACGTGGCAGTTGAAGACGGACATGAAGATCGAGAGCCGCCGCGCCGCTCCGGCGGGCGACTCCGGTGCAGGCGCCACCGACAGGACGGTCCCGTCGGCGGGGGACACGATCGCATCGTCGCCGCCCTCGGGTCGGCGCTCAGGATCCCGAAAGAATTGAATCAGAAAGAGGGCGACGGTTCCGGCGACGCAAGCCGCCAGCGGGTGGCCGGAGAGGCCGGCCACGCCCGCGGCGGCGAGTGGCGGAATGATGAAGATCCAGCCTTCCCGGGCAATGGGGATCCTCAGCTCGGAACCTCTTCGCGGCGATGCCGGGAGAGGATTTCCATTCGGTCCTTCAGAAGCAACTTTTCCTTTTTCAGACGCTTCTCCTCCAGCTCCTCGTCCTCCGAGAGGCGGGACTTTGCCGCCAGCACCTGGAGCCGCTCCTCATGATTGCGGTGCTCCTCGTGCAGGCGACGGAACTCCGGATCGGGCGCGATCGCTTCCCTGTTCCCGTTCTCCATCGGGTCAAACCTCCTTGTGTTGAATGTTGAGGAAAGAGGCGGGGCGAACCACGAGCCAAGTCTAGACCGGGGGTTCGCGGGATTCAACGGGGACGTCCAGGCCCCGCGGAGAGGCCCGATTCCGGGGTTTGCGGCCCCGCCAAGAGGGCCAGGATGAGCACGAGAGCGTCTTCGCCGTCCTGGTAGTACGCGCGGCGCCGGTAGGCCTCGGCGAACCCGTACGAGCCGTAGAACCGGCGGGCAGCGGTGTTGGAAACCCTCACCTCCAGCGTGATCGCCGCGGTGCCCACCGTTCTCGCGCGCGAGATCGCGTCCTCCAGGAGCCATCGTCCGTGGCCCCTCTGGCGCACGCGGAGATCCGTCGCGATCTTGTTGATGTGAAACTCGTCGTACAGCGAAACGGCGAAGAGGTAACCGCCCACGCGTGGCTCGGCACCGTCGTCGCGGGCGAGGACGCGCAGGTAGCGATGCGGCTGTGTCAGCTCGCTCGCGAAAAACTCCCGCTTCCACGGGATCAGAAACGATTCCGCCTCGATTCGCGCGATCTCGTCGAGGTCGAAGGGGCCCGCCGGACGGAGCCTGTAGGGCGCCGGGCCGGCCTCGGGCTCACGCAGAGCCATGCTTTTCCTCGGCGGCGCTCGGGCGCGCGTAGATCGCTTCAAGTGCGCCCTGGACTCCGGCTCGCGGGGCACGGGCCACGGCCAGGGCGAGCGCCGAGGAGGGCAGGACCTCCAAAGGCGTGTCGCTCTCCCCGAACAGGGTCGCCGGCAACGCGGCCACGAGATTGCCGCCAATGAACTGTCGCGCCTCGTCCCGGGACAGCCGCTCGATCGGCCCGACGGGCGCGGCCCGTGGATCGTCGAGGCGAAAGCGCGCGCAGACGAGCTCGCCGCGCCCGGCCTCGAGTACCGAGACGATTTCGCTCGCGCCGCGCGAACGACTCGCCTCGGCCATCGCTTCGAGTGTCGAAACGGCTTCGACGTCGATCGCGTTGGCCCGCGCGAAGCCCCACGCCGTCGCGAGGCCCACGCGAACGCCGGTGAAGGAGCCCGGGCCCGCGCACACGGCGATCCGCTCGATCCGGGACAGGTCCGTGCCCGCCCGTAAGAGGAGCCGTCGCACCGCCGGCAGGAGCTCCTCCGAAGCGCGGCGATCGGGGGCGAGCGCTTCCTCGCTGAGGCTGCCCTCGACGAGAAGGGAGACGGCCGGGCTCGGGCTTGCTGTATCGAGGGACAAAACATTCATCGTCGCGGCGGCGCCGGGCTCCGGGGCGGCCCCCGGGCATTATGCTAGCACCGCGTGAGCGCAGCCGTTCCCCGCGTGACCCCGATGCTCCGGCAGTACTTCGAAATGAAGAGCCGGGTTCCCGACGCCATCTTGCTCTATCGCATGGGCGACTTCTACGAAATGTTCTTCGAGGACGCCCGCGACGCCGCACCCCTGCTCGGCATCGCGCTGACGGCACGGAATCGCGACTCGGACATCGAGGCCCCCATGTGCGGGGTACCGCACCAGAGCGTCGATCACCACGTTGCGCGGCTCGTCGCCGCTGGCCGGAAAGTGGCGATCTGCGATCAGGTCGAAGCTGCGCGAGCGGCCAGGGGGCTGGTTCGGCGAGACATCACGCGTGTCGTCACACCCGGTACGGTTCTGGACTCGGAGTCTCTCCTGCCGAGCGCGCCCTCCTATCTGGCGGCGCTGCTGCCGGGGGAAGAGCAGTGGGAGGCCGCATTTCTCGACCTTTCGACGGGGAGGTTTCACGCAGGAACGGTTCCGGTCAGCCGTGTGGATGACGCCCTCGCTCTGTTCCGTCCGCGCGAAATCCTGCTTCCGGAGGGGGCCGCGGCGCCAGACTGCCGCGCGACACTGACGCGACGCGCCTCGGCGTGGTGGGACGCGGCAACGGGCGGCGGTAAGGAAACCGACACAACCGGATCTCGTGCGGCAGGGGCCGCGCTCGCCTACGCCCGGGAAGTGCGGCCGGGGGGATTCGGGCACGTCGGCCCTCCCGTGGCCCTGCGCTTCGGGGAGCGGATGGGCCTCGACGCCTCCGCGATCGCCACGCTGGAGCTCTTCGAGTCGACCGATGGCGCCACGGATCGCAGCCTCGTCGCGGTCATGGACCGCACGCGTACACCGCTCGGCGCGCGGGCGCTGCGCGATGCCCTGGCGCACCCCTCGCGCGATGCCGTGGAGCTCGGCGCGCGCTGGGAGGCGGTCGAGGATCTCGTCGGCAGCGCCGAGGTCGCAGAGCGGATGCAGACGGCCCTCGGCGGAGTCGGAGATCTCGAGCGGCGTTTCGCTCGGGTGGCTATTGGAAACGCGTTTCCGCGCGAGGTCGCGGCCCTGGCCGGCGGCCTCAAGGCCGTGCCTGCGGTACTCGAGGCGGCCGCGTCGCTGTCCGCGCCGCGCCTGCGCGCACTCTGCGACAGCATCCCCGACACGGCGGACTGCGTGGCGCTCGTCGAGTCCACGCTCGCACCGGATCCTCCGGCCGTCGCCTCGGCAGGAGGCGTCATCCGCGAGGGTGCCAACGCGGAGCTCGACCAGTTGCGGGCCCTGCGGCGCGATGCCCAGGGCGCGCTGCTCGCGGTCGAGGCGCAGGAGCGGCGGCGGTCCGGCATCGCCGGCGTCAAGGTGCGCTTCAACCGGGTCTTCGGCTACTCGCTCGAGGTCGGCAATGCTTACAAGGACAAGGTTCCCGCCGACTGGATCCGCCGCCAGTCGCTCGCCAACGCCGAGCGCTTCGTCACGCCCGCGCTCAAGGAGATCGAGGAGAAGATCCTTTCCGCGGAGGACCGGATCGGCGAGATCGAGGCGGAGCTCTATGCCCGGCTTCAGAACGATCTCGCCGCCTCGGGCCCGAGGGTCGCCCGCACGGCAGCGGCCATCGCGGACCTGGACCTCTTTGCGTCGCTCGCCGAGGTGGCGCGCAGGGGACGCTGGACGCGCCCGCGTCCGAGCACCGGCCGTCGGCTGCGGATCGTCGGCGGGCGCCATCCGCTGGTCGAGCGGCTGCGCCGACAGGAGGCGTTCGTGCCCAACGACACGGACCTTGCGCCCGAACGCCGTATCCAGCTCGTGACCGGCCCGAACATGGGGGGCAAGTCCACCTATCTGCGCCAGGTCGCAACGATCGTGCTGCTTGCCCAGGCCGGGTCCTTCGTGCCGGCGGACGAGGCGGAATTGTCGCTCGTGGACAGGATCTTCACTCGGGTCGGCGCAGCCGACTACCTGTCGCGGGGCGAGTCGACCTTCATGGTCGAGATGCTCGAGGCGGCCGCGATCCTCCGCGAAGCCACGCCGGAGAGCCTCGTCATTCTCGACGAGGTCGGCCGCGGTACCTCGACCTTCGACGGCCTCTCGATCGCGTGGGCATTGCTCGAGCACCTGCACGACGTTCCGTCCAAGGCAGCCTTCGTTCTCTTCGCCACGCACTACCACGAGCTCACCGAGATCGCGCTCGTCAAGCCCGCAGTCGTGAACACGACGATGGCGGTCAAGGAGATCGGGGGGCGCGTTGTCTTTCTGCGCAAGGTGATCCCCGGTGCGGCCGACCGCAGCTACGGGATTCACGTGGCGGAGCTCGCCGGTCTGCCGTCCGCGGTGACGGCGCGCGCCCGCGAAGTGCTCGAGAATCTCGAGAAGCAGGAGCTCGACGTCCAGGGCGCGCCGGTGCTCGCACGCAAACAGGGAGAGAGCGCCGGCTCGGGACAGTTTCTTCTCTTCTCGGCCGAGGAGGGGCTGGCGCTCGACAAGCTGCGAGCCCTCGACATCAATCACATGACGCCAGTCGCGGCGCTCTCGCTCCTCGCCACCCTGCAGGAGCGGCTGCGGGGCAAGTGAGCTCGGGGCTGTTCGGCCTGGGACTCGCCGGTCCGGCCCTCGAGCCAGCCGAGCGCGAGATGCTGGCGGCACAACCGCCCCTCGGGATCATCCTGTTTCGGCGCAACATCGAGACGGCCGAGGGATTGGACCGCCTCATCGGCGAGCTTCGGGACCTGGGAGTGCGCCGGTTGTTCCTCGATCAGGAGGGCGGACCCGTCGATCGTCTGCGCGACCTGCTTGGCCCGGCTCCCTCTCTGCGGCGGGCCGCGGGCGCAGGCATCGCACGCCGCGCGGGTGCCGCCGCGGGCGCGGCGCTGGCGCGTTTTGGATTCGACGTGGACCTCGCTCCGGTCGTGGACCGCGCGGTCGAGCAGGCCGGCGACCTCGTGCTCGGAGAGCGTTGCGCCGCCGAGAAGCCTGCCTCCGTGATCGCGGCGGCTGCCGATTTCCTCGACGGCCTCCATAGCCGGGGAGTGGGAGGATGCCTCAAACACTTCCCGGGCCTCGGGCGCGCCGGGCTGGACACGCATGCGTCCCTTCCGATCGTTCCGAGCGACGCAAAGGGCGCGGCGCTCGACCTCGAGCCCTTCGCCGCGCTCATGGATCGCGCGGGTGCCGTCATGATCTCGCACGCCGCGGGGTCCGACGGCATTCCCGCGTCGCTCTCACACCGGGTTGCGAACGACCTGCTGCGGGGGCAGCTCGGGTTCCAGGGCGCGGCTTTCTCCGACGATCTCGAGATGGGCGCACTCGCCGACTTCGGAGACCTGCCGCAGCGGTGCGCCCGGGCGAGCGCGGCCGGCTGCGACCTGTTGCTCGTCTGCCGGAGGATCGCCGAGTACCCGGCCTGCATCGAGGCCGTCGAGCGCTCCGTGCCCGGCCTCCGGCGCGACGAAGCGAGCGCTCGCCTCCAGAGTTACGAGCGCCACCTCGCCTCGCTCCGCTGCGCCGCGGGCCCTCCCGCATTCGAGCTCGACGCCATCCGCGCCGAGCTGCGCGCCCTCGCTCTGGCCTGAGCTAGCAGGGTGCTGAAAAATGGATGCGGGTGTCGTGTAACGCCATCCCACACCCTTTTTCAGCAACCTGCTAGCCGCCTTCGACCGCCACCATCCGCGCCCGGGCGCACGACTGCCGCAACGATCTGGCTGCTCCGTACTCGTCCGAGGCCCACCACTGCCGGGCTCGCGCGAGCGACGGGAACTCGAGGATGACCAGACGCTCGGGCTTCGCGTCCCCTTCCAGAAGATCGGTCCGTCCGCCCCGCGCGAGATATCGGCCGCCGTACGCGGCGATCGACGGCGGCGCGAGCCGCTTGTATTCCTCGAAAACGGCCGGGTCCCGAACCTCGACTTCGACGACGACGTACGCGGGCATGCGCTAGAAGGGCACGTCGTCGTCGTAGCCTCCCGCGGGCGCCGGCTCCGGAGCCTCGGCGACCTCGCGCGCCGGCGCGCCCGCCGACCTGGCTCCGTCCTCCCGGCGCGAGAGCATGACGACGTTGGACGCCTTGATCTCGGTCTTGTAGCGCTTCTGCCCGTTCTGGTCGTCCCAGCTGCGCGTCTGCAGACTGCCTTCGACGTAGACCATCTTGCCCTTGTGGAGATACTCCCCGCAAATTTGCGCGAGCTTCTCCCAGGCCACGATGTCGTGCCACTCCGTGCGCTCCTGCTTCGCGCCCGACGCGTCCTTCCAGGTCGTCGAGGTCGCGAGCGAGAATCGCGCGAGCGCGGTTCCCTGGGGGGTCGTCCGGATCTCCGGGTCCTTTCCGAGGTTTCCGATCAGGATCACCTTGTTGACGCTGGCCATGTGTTCGCCCTCCTTTCAGGTGCTGACACGATATTCCACTTTTCCGCGGACAGATGATGTCCGGGCGAAACGAGCGGCTAGAATCCCTGCAGGCATGTCCGACGAAGGCATCGACGACACGAAGGGGCGCCTCGTCCGGTCGGCCTCGACCATCACGCCCCTGACTCTGCTCTCCCGCGTCACCGGTTATCTCCGAGACAAGGTCATCGCCGTGACGCTCGGCGCCGGAATGCGCACCGACGCCTTCTTCGTGGCTTTTCGCATCCCCAACATGTTGCGCGAGATCATCGGGGAAGGGGCGATGTCCTCGGCGGTCATCCCGGTCTACGCGGAAGTCGCCAGGGAGCATGGCGAGGCGCAGGCGCGGGCCTTCGTCGGCCGGGTCGCCGGCACCTTCGCGCTGGTTCTGACGGGGATCACGGGCGCCGGGATCCTGGCTTCGCCCTGGCTCGTGAATCTGCTCGCGGGACAGTTTCGGGAGACCCCCGGAAAGTTCGCGTTGACGGTCGTCCTGAACCGCTGGATGTTCCCTTACATCCTCCTCGTGTCCCTGGCGGCGCTCTGCCAGGCGATCCTCAACGCCAACCACCGCTTTGCAGCGGCCGCTGCCGCCCCGATCTTTCTCAACGTGGCGCTCATCCTCGCCGCCCTGGTCATCTCGCCCCACCTGGCCGAGCCGACGTTCGGCCTGGCGATCGGCGTCCTGATCGGCGGCGCATTGCAGATCGCAATCCAGATCCCGCAGCTTCGCCGGCTGCGCGCCGTCGGAAGACCCGCTCTCGGCTGGCACGACCCGGCTGTGCGCTCCGTGCTTCTGCTGATGTCGCCACGACTGCTCGCGTACGGAATCAACACGGTCAACACGGTCGTCGCCACGCGATTTGCCGCCGGGCTCGGCAATGCCAGCGTCTCGCACCTCTATTACGCCAACCGGCTCAAGGAGCTGGTCCTCGGAGGCTTTGCCGTGTCGGTGGCGACCGCGATCCTTCCTCATCTCTCCCGCCAGGCGCTCGAGGCCGACCGCGGTCCGTTCAAGGACAGCCTCGCTTTCGCGCTGCGGCTGATCGCGTTCGTCACGGTGCCCGCGAGCGTCGGCCTCATCCTTCTCCAGGTGCCCATCGTCCGGGTCCTGTTCGAGGGCGGGCGCTTCGGCGTCAGCGACACCTACGCCACGGCGGGCGTGCTCGCCGGCCTCGCGGTGGGACTCTTCTTCTTCGCGGCTGTCCGGGTCGTCGTTCCGGCCTTCTACGCGCTCAAGAGGACGACACTTCCCGTCCTCGCGGCGCTCGGCGATGCGGTGGTCTTCGTCGGCCTCTGCTCCGTCTGGACCCGGCAATTCGGACTTCCCGGCGTGGGGTTGGCAGCTTCCGTCGCGGCGAGCGTCAACGTGACGGTACTCCTCTTCGCGCTGCGTCGCCAGGAGGGGCGTCTGCGGGGGCGGGCCATCGGCGCATCGCTCGCCCGCATTTGCGGGGCCTCGATCGCGATGGGCGGGCTGCTCTGGGTGGCCGTCCGCGCGGTCCCGCCAACCGAATTCGCCCACTGGAGCGGCGCAGTCCTGCTCGCCGCGATCATCGCGGCCGCCGCCGTCGCCTACTGGTTTGCGGCGCGGCTACTCGGCGCGCCGGAGCCCGGCGAGCTCAAGCGCATCGCCCGGAGGCGCCACGCATGAAGCTCGTCGTTCAGCGGGTCTCGCGAGCCGCGGTGCGCGTCGCCGGGGTGATTTCCGGTGAAATCGGGCGCGGCCTCCTGGTGCTGGTCGGCGCCGAGACTGGCGACACGACTGCCATCGCCGAGGAGTGCGCGCGAAAGGTCGCGGGCCTGCGCGTCTTCGAGGATGCGGCGGGAAAGATGAATCTCGCGCTTGCGGACGTCGGCGGAGCCGTTCTCGCGGTTTCCCAGTTCACGCTGGCGGCCGACCTCTCGCGTGGCCGGCGCCCTGGCTTCGAGCGCGCGCTGCGCTCGCCCGAGGCCGAGCCGCTCTACGAGCACTTCGTCGGCGCGCTCCGGCAGCAGGACCTGACCGTCGCCACCGGCGTCTTCGGAGCGACGATGGACGTGGAGCTGGTCAACCAGGGCCCGGCGACGTTTCTGCTAAATGTGCCGGGCGGCGATTAGAAATCGCGATGCGAGATGGAATACATAAGCCACGACTAATAGTTCATCCCGCATCCCGCATCCCGCATCGATTCCGCTCGATCCTAAAGAACCCGGAACGGCGCAATCGTAAAACACAGCAGAAATACCGCGACGCACAGCAGTGCGACGACCGTGCGGGCGAAATCGAGGGGAGCGGCGTCGTCCTCGACGGGGGGGTGGACGAGGCCTGTCACCGCGACGGCAATCACGGAGAACACCGCCCACACGGCGGACCCGACGATTCCGGCGACGACGGCCAGACCGAGCACCACCGCGGACACGAGGGGTTGCCGGCGCCCCACTGCCGCGCGCAGCACGTGGCCGCCGTCGAGTTGGCCGAGCGGGAGCAGATTGAGGCAGGTCACGAGCAGGCCGAACCAGGCGGCCATGAACATCGGGTGCTCGTGAACCGTCGCGCTCGAGTACGGCACCATGCCCGCCCAGTGTTGCGACCACCGCACGATGAGGGGATAGTCGAACAGGATCGTGCCCGAAGTCAGGGGAGTGTTGGAAGGCCGGGGGTGGGCGACACCGTAGATCAGGCAGGGCAGGGCCGCCAGAAATCCCGCCAGCGGGCCCGCCGCCCCGACGTCCAGCAGAACGCTCTTGCTGCGGATGGGCTCCTTGATGCGGATCAGCGCGCCGAACGTGCCGATGAGGTTCAGGAACGGCGAAGGAATGAAGTAGGGGAGCGTCGCAGCGAGCCCGTGCCGGCGGCACATGGCGTAGTGCCCGAGCTCGTGGATGCCGAGGATGACAAGCAGCGGAATGGAGAAGGAGAGCCCGTCTCCGAAACGACCGCCGGCGAGCGGACCGCCCCCCTTCGAAAAGGCCAACCCGCCTGCGAGCGTCGTCGTGACGAAGGTCGCGCAGAGCAGCGCGAGATGGAACAGAGGGTGCTCGACAGCGCGCCGCCAGCCCCGGGGTCGCGGTTGCGGTTCCGCGAAGGGATCTGCTCCCTCCACTACGAGGAGACGGCCTTGCGAAGGTCGAGGAGCAGGCGGGCGAGCGAGCTACCGAGCGAGCTTGCCGCCACTTCGAGGGCCCGATAGTCATCCTCGAAGAGGGGGGCGCCCATGCGGTCCGCGTAGAGGAACGCAACGAGCCGGTCTTTGATCCGCACCGGGAAGACGGCGCATCGGCTCGCGCCTTTCGCTCCAACCATCGCCGTGAGGGCCGGAGGCGCGAGAACCCGGGACAGTCCGCCGCGATGCGGCGATCCCGACAGCTTGACGAAGGCGAAGACGGAGGGCTCCCCCCAGGCGATTCGCGCGGTGGCGACGCGCTCGCGAGACAGGCCGGCGCCCCGTCCGGTCCAACCCTGGATCGCTTCCTGCCCGGACATCAGGAGGATCACGTGCGCAAAGCGCGAGGAGAGTGAGTCGAGCGCAGCCTCCGCGATCCGATCACGCGCCGGCGAATGTTCCTCGACGGGTACCGGCGCGGCCTCCTGCGAGGACCACATCGTACCCGCTCCTGTGGCATCGGCCGCTTGAGAATCCGGTTCGCCCCTCCACATTCCGCTGGCGATCTCGTCGTCGGTCGGGATGTTGGGCGGCGAGAAGTCGGGGAGAAAATCCGCCGTCTCCGCCGCTTCGTCGGTCGTGAGCTCCGACCAGGCGAACGGCGCCGCGTAGCTCGCCGAAGCGGGAGCCTGCTCGGCTTCCGCGCCGAGGATTGGGATCTCGCGGACCCGGTCGAGCGCTGTCGCGGCGAGCCGCGGATTGACGAAGCGACCCGAAATCGGCGTCTGGACCGTCGCCCGGTTGCGGTAGAGCCGGCGCTCCTCGTTGCGCTCGAGCTTGAGCAGGACGTTGCGGAACTCGATCGGGATCGGGCGCCCGTAGAACAGGTGAAACGCCTGCAACAGGCGCACCTCGGAGATGACCGCGGGGATGACGGGGCGATTGGTCACGGCCGAAACCTCGTCCACGGCCGCGAGGTTGGACGGGTTCTTGAACGCAACGCGCACGCCCCGGCCTTCGAGCGCGTAGGGGACTGCGCCAAGCCGCACGGCAGTGCGCTCGGGCAACAGGCGCACGACCTGCGGCGGGGACTTCAGAATGTCGGGCCAGGTGACGTAGTCGCAGCGATGGATGGACGCGAGGGCCCGGAGCAGATTTTCCTCGGGTAACAGATCGCGGTCGAGCAGGATCGTGCCGAGCCGGAAGGGCTCGCCCGTGTGACGCTGAAAACCGAGAGCGCTCTGAACCGCGACGTCCGAAAGGACGCCCTCGGCCACCAGCAGCTCCCCGATGCGCGCCATGGCTGGATTCTACTTCTACGGGAGGTCCCGCAAGTCTTTTCCGGGCTTGAAGCGAATCGTGTTCCCCGGGGGGATGGAGACCTCCACCCCGGTCTTGGGGTTGCGGCCGATCCCGCGCTTGCGGCGCTTCACCTGAAAGACGCCAAATCCCCTCAGCTCGATGCGCTCGCCCGCCCCGAGTGCCGAGCGCATCGCCTCGATGACGGTCTCCACGGCGGTAGCCGCCTTCGCGCGCGGGATCTGGGCGAGATCCACCACTCGGTCGACGATGTCGGCTTTGATCATGGCTCCTCCGGGAATGGCTCCGATTATATAACCTGCTTTTTCTTCAATCGGATGGAAGCCGCCAGCGCAGCCGCGGTGGCTCCGGCCAGCTCCCGGATGTACGTCAGATCCGAGGGCGTGGCCCCCTGGGCACTCGAGCAGGCCGCATAGAGAAAAGCAACGGTTTTCTCCCGCATCAGGACCGGCTGGACGATGCACTCGGCGGGCCAGCCGCCCAGGGCGTCTGCCAGGGGCCCGTGGCTGGCCAGCGGGGGAATCGGTCCCAGGTAAAAGAGCCGATTGAGGCGCACGTTGAGGAAGACGGACGGCTCGGACCACGGTATGTCGAGGGCCCGAAGAGCCCCGAGGTCGACCTTCTCGCCGGCCCCGGCCAGCCCGACCACGCCGTCAGCCCGCGCCACGAAGATCGCGCTGGTCGGGAAACGCCTGCGCAGAGCCCTCAGGGACGCCTCGAAGATCCGGTCTCGCTGCCGCGCCGCCAGGATCTCCCCGAAGTCAGCCGGCGCTGGCATGCCGGGCGGCTCTGGTCCTTCTCGATCGGTTGGCGCGAGGGCCCGTGTCTGTCGCCACGGCGACACCGGCGCCGGCGCCGGCGACGAACGGGGAGGTATCGCTTCCGTGGTTTGTGCCGGAGACGAAGCCTCCGGCGCGGGCGTGGACCAGGATCCGGTTGGGGGGAGCTCCTCCCAGGGGATCGACTCGACATCCTCTTCTTCTTTCGGCTCCGCGGGTGGGGGCGCCAGGCCACCCCATCCGATCGGGGGCTGGTCGGGAGCCTTCCAGGCTTGGACGGGCGGAAGATCGGATGGCCGCTCGACCTGGACCGGAGCACCCGGTAGAACGAGGATCGGCGAAGAGAAATCCGGGGGAGGCGGAAGCGGCTTCTGGATCACGGAAGGCGCCGTTGGCCGCGAAAGTTTTTCGGCCAGGATGGCGAACCGCGGCGTGCGGCGCTCACCGTAAAACTTCTCGAGCGCCTGATAGATCCGAACCTCCGGGGCGGCCGCGGGAACGATCTTCTTGCCGGTGACGAAGAAGAGCTCGTCGAGAATGCGGAGGTTGGAGGGGTCCCGCAGGACGACGCGCAGGAAACTCTCGCCCGCCTCCACCGGTATGGCGGCGTGGCGAATCGCGAACTTGAGAGGAAGCGACGCCATCAAGGAGGTCGGGAGGGCGGCGAGCTGGCGCCAGGATACATACTCGCAACCGTGCTGCTGCGCGAGCGCCCCTCCCACGTCGTCCTCGGAGAGCGAGCCCCGCTCGAGAAGCAGCGTGCCGAGACGACCTCCCGTGAAGCCCTGGACCGCAAGGGCGCGATTCACGCTGTCCTCGGAGAGCGCGCCGGCTCGAACGAGCAGAAGACCGAGTCGAGGCATTTGGCCCCTTGATTATCGCGTAGGCGCCACGGAATTGGGAGGCGCCGATCTTCCTCGCCTGCAAAGCTTTGCCGTGCAGGCGGACATACCCTGTCCGGCTGCGTCACGGGCCGAGTCGATCGTGCTACATTGCGGCGGTGACGCCAACGCCCGCGTGTCTATTGCTGGCCGTCGCGCTTGCCGCCCCCGCCCCCGCGAGCGATCCCCTGGCCTCCAGCCGACGGGCATTCCTCGCGGCACACACGGCGATCGCCGACGGGCGCTATCAGGAGGCCCTGGCGCTCTACCGTCAGGTCCTTGAAACCTTGCCCGCGGACCCGATCGTGCGCCTCGAGTACGCGCAACTCCTGCGAGACCTCAACGTCACGGACGAGGCGCTCAAGCAGGTGCGGGAGGCCGTCCGGCTGGACCCGAACCTCGCCGAGGCAAGGCGCTTACTCGGTTCGATGGAGCTCGTCGCGGCCGAAAAGGATCCCTCACGCTTGCCGTTCGCCGTCGAGGAGCTGGCGGCCGCCAGGCGACTGGCCCCCTCGGACGTCGCGACGTCCCTCAACCTCGCGCGGGCCCTCCTGGCAGCCGACCGTGCCGCCGAGGCCGCCGCGGTCCTGGACGACTTGCCCGAGCTCGGCAACCAGCCGGCCATTCAGCGCCTGACCGCCGAGGCCAAGGCCAAGAGCGGCCGGTACCAGGAGGCCGAGCGAATCTACCGCTCAATGTACGAGGCGGATCCGGCCGATCGGGAGATTGCCGCCGCGCTCGTGGACTTGTACGAGGAAGAGGACAAGCTCGACGAGGCGCTCGTCGTGCTCCGGGCCCTCGGCGGGCGCGATCCTCAGAACGCGGCAATCGACGAGCGTATCGCCCTCGACCTGGCCCGCGCCGGCCGTTTTGCCGAGGCCGAGGCAAAGGCGCGGGACCTCGTCGCCAAGCGCCCCGAGAATCGAGCCCCACGGCGTCTTTTGGCCACCGTGCTGTTCGAGGAGGGAAACACGGCCGAGGGCGAGAAGATCCTGCGAGCGTTGATCGAGGCCGATGCCGATGACCCGGTCACGCGCAGGGCGCTCGCCGCAGAGCTCGTGCGCGAACGTCGATTCGACGAAGCGCGGGCCATGTACGAGGAGCTCGCCCGTGGCGCCGGGGACGACCCGCGAAAGGCCGACCTGCGCAACGCCGCCACCACCGAGCTCGGGTTCATCGCGTACCTCGAGAAGAACTGGGCCGAAGCGCGGAAGATCCTCGGCCCGGCCGCGATCTCGGGCTCTCAAGTGCAGGCGCGCGCCGCGCGAATCCTTCTCGCCACCGACCGGGACAGCGACGATGTGGCCGACGGGGCCCGACGCGCGGCCGCGTTCGCGGCGGCGGACCCTTCCGAGGCGGAGTGGGCGGCTTCGGCGGCAGAATTCCGATACCGCTCCGGCGAAACGAAGGCCGCCGAGGCGAGCCTCGACGCCCTCGCCGCGTCCGGATCGCTCGAGAAGGCGATGGCGGCCGCCGATGCTTACGCGCGCCTGAAGCGCTACGACGCCGCAGTCCGGGTCGCGCGCGAGATCGCTGCGAAGTATCCGGAGTCGACCGACGCTCTCTTCCGTCTGGGCTCGAGCCTCGAGCGCGGCGGCAATCCGGCTGAGGGCGAGAAGGTGTTCCTGCAATTGCTCGTCCTGCGCCCGAACGACGCGGCGACACAGAACTACCTCGGATACATGTGGGCGGACCAGGGCACCCAGCTCGGGCGCGCCAGGGAGATGATCGAGAAGGCCGTCGCGCGGGAGCCGCGCAATGCGGCATACCTCGATTCCCTCGGCTGGGCGTATTTCCGCCTCGGGCAGCTCGCGAGCGCCGAGAAGGAGCTGCGCGAGGCCTGCCGGCGCGAGCCTGGCGATCCCACGATCCAGGAGCATCTGGGCGATCTCGAGTTGCGGCTGGGCGACTCCGCCGCGGCCATCCAGCACTGGGAGAAGGCGCTCGAGCTCAAGCACGAGGAGCCCGATCGGGTCCGCGAGAAGCTGCGGCAGGCCCGGGCATCCGTTCCGGCGCATTGAGCCAGCGCGCGAACGGGGCCCTCGCCGTAGCCGTCCTTCTCCTTGCGTCCGCCCGGTGCGCCACGACGCGGACGGCCCAACGCAGCTTTCCCCCGGCCACGGCGGCGGACGCGGACGAGGCGCTCGCATCGTGGTCGGCGGCGACGGAGCGCGCCGCAAAGCAGCCTCCGTCTCGTCTGCTCTACGATGCCAAGCTCTCGACGAGCGGCACGCCTTCGATTTCGGGAACTCTGGCCGTCACTTATGACGGCGCGGCCATCGTCACGGCATCGCTGACGGGCCCGTTTGGGTCGCACATCGCCGAGTATCGAGGCGGTGCGATCACGGGCGAAGACCGCAAGGCCCTCGTGGTGGATCCGCAGGCACTGCGGGCCGTTCTCGCCGGAGTCTGGAGCGGCCCCGATCCGGTCGTCGCGGGCAGAGACGGGAGCGAATGCCTCCTGTCATGGAACGGGAGCGAGGGACGCGTGGACGCCGTCCTGGATCTCGCCAGCCGCGCCGTGGTTTCCATGGAGCTGTCCCGGGGCAGCGACGCCCTCGACATCCAGTACTCCGGAGCGCGCGAACCGTGGCCAGCGGGCGTGGCCGTTCGCGACGCGCGAACGGGGCGAGGCCTTGCGCTCAAGCTCGTTGCAGTCGAGCCGGTGGAGGACGGCACGGCCTCCCGCCAATGAAACTCGCGATCACCGCGCCAGCGAAGATCAACCGCGAGCTGCGCGTGGGGCAGCTGCGGCCGGACGGGTACCACGAGGTCTTCTCCCGCCTGGTCTCGATCGACCTCTCGGATCGGCTCGTCGCGGAACCCTCCGAGACTCTCGAATTCTCGTGCGACGACCCCACCATCCCTGCGGGCCGCGAGAATCTGGTCGTCCGTGCGGCGGAGCTTCTCGCCGATCGAGCACGCGTTCGGCCGCGCGCTCGACTACGGCTCGAAAAGCGGGTTCCCGTCGGTGGAGGCCTCGGCGGCGGGAGCGCGGACGCCGCCGCGACGCTTCGCCTCTTGTCGCGCTTCTGGGGGCTCGATGCCGAGAGCCGCGGCTGGCTGCCGGAACTGGCGGCCGTTCTCGGCAGCGACGTTGCGTTCTTCCTCGTCGGCGGGGAGGCGGACGTCACGGGCCGCGGAGAGATCGTGACGCCGGTCGAGGATGGCCCGGGAGCGGAGCTGCTGCTCCTGGCGCCGCCCTTCCCGGTCTCGACCGCCGCCGTCTACCGCGCCTACGCGGGGCGAGGAACCCTGCCGGACCGGCTGGAGGTCGCCGATGCGTCCCGCCCGGGCTATCTCGGACCGAACGACCTGGCCGCCGCCGTGCTCGAAGTGGAGCCGAGGATGGCCGCCTACCTCGCCTCCGCGGGACGGATCACCGATGACTTCGCCATCAGCGGATCCGGGGCCACGATCGTGCTTTGCGCGGGATCCGAGGCCCGCGAGGAGCTCGCGCGCCGCCATCCCGACTGCCGCGTCTTGCCCTGCCGAACCCTTTCGCGAGATGCATACGGCAGGCGCACCAACCCCGAGTAAAATCAGAGCAGTTGGGGCGTCGCCAAATTGGTAAGGCACCGGCCTTTGGAGCCGGCATTTCTTGGTTCGAGTCCAAGCGCCCCAGCCATTTTCCTGGCCGCGGCGGACTGAGACCCCCGGAGGAGTATGCTTTCCCCAGTTCAGGGGGGGGTCACATGATCCGCACTGGCTCGGCGAACCGGGCTATCGCCTGCTGCATCCCGCTGTTCCTCACCGCCGGTCTTTCGGCCGCACAGACGGCCTTCATCGCGCAGGTGCAGCAGGGAAAGGTTCAGCCTCCCGCCTACGGAACGACGAGCTGGGTGATCACCACGATTCCGGCGACGTCGTTCCTGCCAGGGGATCGCAGCCAGCTGTACTACACCTCCGGTAGCCTCGGCCGCTACGGCACCACGAACGCAGACCAGCACTTTTACGCACCCGTCGATCTTCCGGCGGGCGCAATCGTCGACTACATCGGACTGAACAACCTGAACGACGGCACCAATGCAATCATGGGTGTCGCCCTGTGGGATCGCTACTACGATGGCGTCAACAAACTGAGAGCGGGCCTGTCCAGCTCGCCGCACACGTCTTGGGCAACGGACACCAACCTGTTCGCGTACAACTGGCAGGTCCTGCCGCACGACGGAATCGTTCAGATTCTCGACGTGGAGATCGCGCCGAGCTCCGCCCTTCAGTACTTCGGGTTCGTGCAGATCGCGTGGCGGCGGGTCGTGTCGCCCCCGCCGCTGACGGCCACCTTCACGGACGTTCCGCCAGGCCATATCTTCTTCCGGTTCGTCGAGGCTCTGCGCGCGGCCGGAATCACTGCCGGCTACTCCGACGGTCGATTTGGCGTCGACGACCACATTACCCGAGGCCAGATGGCGGTATTTCTCGCGACTGCCCTGGGCCTGCATTGGCCGGGTTGATGGACGCGGGGGCAGGCGCCGCCTCGAGGGCCACGACGTTCGCGTTGAGTTTCGGCCTCCGCGGGGCCCTGATCAGCATTTGTGCGGTGCTCGGCGCAGCCCGAGGCGCCGGGCAGGCGCTGGCGCCGGACGCGATGACCCGGCCGGAGGCCCCGGCGCCGGGCTACGGGACCGGGAGCGACTCGACGACGATCGTGACCGCGACGGCATTCTTTCCGGAACAAAGCAACTTCGGGTATTCGACCAGCTCCACGCTCGGCAGATATGGCGACCTGGGATACGGGGACCACAACTATGCCGGCATCGAGCTTCCCGCCGGCGTCATCGTGGACGACATCGGATTGAACAACGTCAACGACGGTACGGACGGCGTGATGAGGGCCACGCTGTGGGAGCGTCATGCCGACGGCAGCAAGGTCGCCCTGGCCTCCGTGGCGAGCACGCCGCACAAGTTCTGGAAGACCGACTACTCCGCCGGCCCGCTGAATTCCACCTTCTCCTCCCACGAGGGTACGGTGCTCATTCTGGACGTGGAGATTCTGCCGAATCCGCCCGACTTCGAATTCTTCGGTCACGTCCAGATCAGTTGGCACCGAGTCGTCTCGCCCGGGCCGCCCGTCGCGACGTTCACGGACGTAGCAACCTCGCATCCGTTCTTCAAGTTCGTCGAGGCCTTGCATGCTGCCGGCATCACGGCCGGCTATTCTGACGGACGCTACGGCGTCGACGACCCCATCACCCGGGGGCAGACGGCCGTCTTTCTGGCAACGGCACTGGGCCTCCACTGGCCCGACTGATCGAGAAGAGCCGGCGCGTTCGAAAGTGGATACTGACAGCTGCGCCAATCCCGCGTAGAATCGCGCTCGCTTGACCGCGCACGCTTTCAACTACGGCGACCTCAAAATCTTTTCCGGGCGCGCGCACCTTGCGCTCGCCCGCGAGATTTGCGCCTACCTGAAGATTCCGCTCGGCGAGCTGACGCTCTACAACTTCTCCGACGGCGAGGACTACTGCCAGATCGACGAGAACGTTCGGGGAGCGGACGTGTTCGTCGTTCAACCTACCTGCTCCCCGGTCAACGACCACGTCATGGAGCTGCTGATCCTGCTCGACGCATTTCGCCGCTCCTCGGCCTCGCGGATCACCGCGGTCATGCCGTACTTCGGTTACGCCCGGCAGGACAAGAAGGACAAGCCGCGGGTGCCGATCGCCGCCAAGCTCATGGCGGATCTATTGACGGCGGCGGGAGCGGACCGCATTCTCACCATGGACCTGCATGCCGCCCAGATACAGGGGTTCTTCAACATTCCGGTCGACCACCTTTTCGCGGCGCCCGTGATCCTCAACGCCATCCGCAAGACCGAACTCCAGGATCTCGTGATCGTCTCACCGGACGTCGGCGGGCTGACGCGGGCCAGGGCCATCGCCAAGCGACTCGAGGCGTCCCTGGCGGTCATCGACAAGCGGAGGACGGGCAAGAACGAAACCGAGATCCTGAACGTCGTCGGCGAGGTCGAGGGGCGCGACGTCCTGATCCTGGACGACATGATCGACACCGCGGGGACGCTCGTCCAGGCCGAAGAGGCGCTCCGGCGCAAGGGGGCGCGGCGCACCTTCGCCGCGGCGGTCCACGGGGTCTTTTCGGGCCCCGCCCTCGAGCGGATCGAGGCGTCCGGCCTGGAGGGTCTTTTCGTGACAAATACCATTCCGGTCGAGGCTGCCATGGCCCGCTGCAGCCGGATTCGGGCCCTTTCCGTAGCCCCCCTGCTCGGGGAGGCGATCCAGCGGATTCACGACGGGACTTCCGTTTCGTCGCTTTTTGTGTAGAATCCGCCTCTTTGCGCGGGACTTCCGCGCGGAGTAGGCCATGAAGACCATCGAGCTCGCCGTCGAGAAACGCTCGACGATCGGAAAGAACGAGGCCCGGCGCGATCGCGCCGCGGGCCGGATCCCGGCCGTCGTCTACGGCGCGGGCAAGCCCAACGTCCCCATCTCGGTCAACCGCAAGGCCCTGTCCGACGTGTTTCGCGAAGGAGCCGGCGAGAACGCCATCTTCCTCCTGAAGCTCGCCGGGTCGGACCAGAGCCGCCACGCCATGATCCGCGAGATGCAGCGGGACCCGGTCTCGCGCACGCCCCTGCACATCGACTTCGTCCGCGTCCTGATGGACGTCAGAATCACCCTCAAGGTGCCCGTCGAGATCGTCGGCGTCGCCCGCGGCGTCAAGGCCGACGGTGGCATTCTGGATCTCGTGACCCGGGAGATCGAGATCGAGTGCCTTCCCGGGAACATCCCGGCTCACCTTGCCGTGGACGTGTCGGAGCTCGGCATCGGCGACGCGATCCGCGTCTCTCAGATTCCGGCCGTCGAGGGCGTGGCGATCGTGGACAACCCCGAAAAGGTCGTCGCGCACGTCGCCCACCCGACGCGGGAAGAGGAGCCGGTCGCCGCCGCCGAGGCCGCCGCCGAACCCGCCGAGCCCGAGGTCCTGAAGAAGGGCAAGGCCGTGTCGGAGGAAGAGGGCGCGGAAGAGCCGAAGAAGGAGAAGGAAAAGGAGAAGTAATCCCTGCGCGCGATCGTCGGCCTCGGAAACCCGGGGGACGACTACGAGACGACCCGGCACAACGCGGGGTTTCGAGTCGTGGAGGCGCTGGCGGCGCAGGAGGGAATCCGGATCCGGTCGCGCGAGTGCTCCTCGCGCGTGGGCCGTGGAAGAGTGGGGGAGACCGCGGTGCTCCTCGCCCTTCCGCAAACGTTCATGAATGCCTCGGGCGAGGCGGTTCGAGCTCTTTGCCAGAAACATGGCGTCGACCCTCCGGAGCTGTGCCTCGTCGTGGACGAGATCGCGCTTCCGCTCGGTGCCCTGCGCATGCGCGCGCGGGGCTCGGCGGGCGGGCACAACGGGCTCCGATCGGTCATCGCGCACCTCGGCACCTCGGACTTCCCGCGACTGCGCGTGGGGGTTCGGGGCGAGCGATACTCGAGGCAGCGGGACCTCGCGGACTACGTCCTCGAGCCCTTCGCCCGGGCCGAGCGCGAACAGTTCGAAGACAGCGTCGTGCGGGCCGCCGAGGCCCTCCGGCTCTGGTTGACGCAAGGAATCGACGCCGCGATGCGGCGAGCGAATGTTTTACCTTCCTCTCCGGACGGCCTCGATCCGGATTGAAATCCATGAGGAGGAACCCATGAGGCTGTACGACATCGTCGTCCTGGTCACGCCCGACCTCGGCGACGAAGACGCGGCGAAGGTCGCGGGCGAATACAAGAAGATCCTGGTGGACGGCGGGGCGAACGTCGTCAAGGAAGAGCCGTGGGGCAGACGGCGGCTCGCCTTCCCGATCCAGCGCAAGCGCGAGGCGCACTACGTGTACTGGCAGGTGGAGGCCGCGCCGGCCGTGGTGGCCGAGGCCGAGCGGCGCATGGGATTGTCCGACCAGGTGCTGCGGCACCTCGCGGTCCGGGTGGACGAAGAGCTGAAGCGCGCCGGCAAGATGGCCGAGCGCATCCGGAAGAAGGCCCTGCGGCGGCCTCCCCGTCCGCCGGCACCTCCGGCCGTTGGCGCGGATGCCCCGGCGACGCCCGCCGAAAGGAGCGACTCATGAGGATGGGAGGGCCGGGCGGAGGCCGTTCCGGAGGCCGCGGCGCGGCGGCCGGACGCGACGCAAAGAGCGGGCCACGCAAGAAGTTCTTCGTACGCCGCCGAAAGGTCTGCAAGTTCTGCGCGGAGAAGCTCGAGCACATCGACTGGAAGGACGTCAAGCTCCTCCAGGGCTTCATCCCCGAGCGCGGCAAGATCCTGCCGCGCCGCATCTCGGGCACGTGCGCCCTGCACCAACGCAAGCTCCAGACGGCGATCAAGCGGGCCCGGTCGATCGCCCTCTTGCCCTACGCAACGGATTGAGAAGGGCCGTGGCCGCCAGCACCGCGCGGGCCGGTGGCGATTCGTCGCCCCGCTGGCCCGTGCGGAATGGCCCCCGCCACGCGACCCTCGCCGCCCGGCTCCCATGACGTCGCAACCGGAAGGCGCCGCGCCTTCGGAGTCGTCTCTGGGGCGTTTCGAGGTACCCGTGGCCGCGCTCCTGTCGGCGGCGGCGTTCTCGGCAATCTTCGTGGTTCCGTTCGTGGGAGTCATCGGGCTGCCGCTCTGCGCGGTGCCGCCAGTCCGGCTCGCCCACCGGCAGGGGCTTGTCGCGGGATTCGCGGCGTGCGGGACGACGGTCGCGATCGTCCTCGGCCTCGGCTGGGCGGCCGGCGGAGCAGGCAACGCCGTCGTGCTGGCGTTCATGGCGGCGGGGGCCACGGCGCTGCCCGTGGCGACCGTGGGGTTCCTGCGAGCGGGCGCCGACCCTTCACGCTGTTACCTCGGACTCTGCCTTGCAACCTGCGCGTTCGTCGCCGCGACGTTCGCCGTCGGGACCGGCGGACCCGGCCCCTCACCCGGTGCCGAAGTCGCGTCCAGCTTCGACCGGCTCATTCCCGCTGCCGTCGATTCCTACGCCCGCTCGGGCGCGGACCCGGAAGCCGTGGCCGGCATGCGAGCCACCCTCGAGGCGGCCCGGGAATTCGGCCAGGCCTACCTGGTGGGGATCTTCGGGGCGCTCGCCGTCTTCGGCGGAGCGGTCGCCTTCTACCTCGGCGCGCGCCTGGCCCGGCCCGGTCCCACCGCGGATGCAGTTGCCTTCGAGGCTCTGCGCGTCCCGCCGGCCGCCGCGGCCCTGTTCGTGGCCTCCGGAGCGGCTTTCGGGCTCCTCCCGGGAGTGGGTCGACGGGTCGCGGGTAATCTGCTGCTGCCCCTATTGGCCTTGTATTTTGTGGCTGGCCTCTCTATCATCTGCCACTTCTTCCGGAGATGGTTCCGGGTGCGGATTCTCCGCGGGGGCCTGTACGCCCTGGCGGGTTACTTTCCGATCAACCTCGGCGTGGCGCTTCTCGGGATCTTCGATTGGTACGTGGACTTTCGCCGACGGGGCGAGGGGGGAGTGGAGAAATCATGAAGGTCATTCTGGCCGACGACGTCCGCGGGCTCGGTCACCGCGGCGACACGGTGGCCGTCAAGCCCGGCTATGCGCGCAATTTCCTCCTCCCGCAGGGAATCGCCTACGAAGCGACCGACGCAAACGTTCGACGGCTCTCCGAGGAGAAGAAGAAGTACGACGAGAAGATGCTGCGCGAGAAGTCCGTGGCCGCCGACGTCGCGGGCAAGGTCGAGGGGCTCTCGGTTACGGTCGTGAAGAAGGCGGGCGAGGAAGGCCACCTTTACGGGTCTGTGACCGCCTCCGAGATCGCGGATGCGCTCTCGATCAAGGGCATCGAGGTGGACCGGCGCCGCATCGAGCTTGCCGAGCCCATCCGCCGCCTGGGCTCTCACACGGTTCACGTGCGTCTGCATCGCGACGTCGTGGCCACGATGACGGTGGACGTCCAGGCGCTCGGCGCCGCGGCCTCCTGACCCCGCGGAGCATAGGGGCGGGTTCGTCGACCTCGAGCCGTGAAGGATCTGCGCCTCTCGATCGTCATCCCCACACGCGATCGGCGCGAGTTGCTCCAATCCACGCTGCAGGCCCTGGCCGAACAGAGCGGGTTCGCTCCCGGCGAACTCGAGGTCGTGGTCGCCGACGACGGCTCCTCGGACGGCACGGAAGGTCTGCTCGCGGCGGCTCGACCTGCCACGTTTCGGCTTCGCTGGATCAAGCTCGCGGGATCCGGCCCGGCCGCCGCTCGTAATCGAGCGGTGGCCATGGCGGGAGCGGAGCGTGTGCTCTTGCTCGGCGACGACACCCCTCCATACCCCCACACGCTGCGCGCCCACCTGGAAGCCGCAGCCGGTGCGGAAGTCGGGACGCAGGGCCCGATCGAATGGGATCCGGAGCGCGAGGTCACGCCCGTGATGAGCTTCCTCGCTCCCGCCGGGCCCCAGTTCTACTTCAAGGGCCTGCGGGCCGGCCGCACCATTCCTTACACGGCCGTTCTCGGCTCCAATCTCTCCGTTCCGAGGCACTGGCTGCTCGAAGATCCCTTCGACGAACGGTTCGCCTCCGCCGCATTCGAGGACACGGAGCTGGCGTATCGCTGGAAGCGAAAAGGCCGGCGCGTGATCTTCGCCAACGGCGCAGTCTGCCGGCATCGCCACATGTACGACACCATCGGCCCGTTCCTTCAGCGTCAGCACCGTGCCGGCCAGGCGGCTCGATATTCCGTCCAACGGCACCCGGCGATGATCGGGCGAACCGTCCTCCAGCCCCTGGCCGTCGGGGCGGCGATCGCCGCGCGTCACGGAGTCCGCTGGCTGACAGGGCGCGCGCGCGACACCGATCGCTGGGACCTCATGGCGCGTCGCGCTTTCTTTCGCGGATTTCTCGATCCGCGCCGTTCCGACGCCTGAGCTGCGATGAGCACGGCCCGAGCCGCGCCGTCCGGCTGGCAGCGGCGGGGGCTCAAGATCGTCCTCGGCCGGGGGGCCGATACGGCACTACGTCTCGCGATTTTCCCGGCAACCGCGCTCGTTCTCGCCGCGCCCGATTTCTCGCGCTACGCGCTGCTGACGGCGGCGCTGGCGACGGGGCAGACCCTCTTCGCTCTGGGCGGCCCGCGCGTCGCGGTGTTCTTTCATCGCCAGCACGAGCGCGGATCACTCTTCGCCGCCCTCCTCGTGCTGGCCACGGTACCCTGCGCCCTGGGCGCTCTGGCGCTCGCGCTCTGGCCCGGCCTGCGGGAGTTCTGGTTCGGATCGATACCCGCAGGTCTCTTCTGGGTCGGCGTCGCGCCTCTGCCGTTTCTCCTCTTCGCCGATTCACTCTCGGCGACTCTCCTTGCCTCGGGGCGAGAGAAGCTGTACGCGTTCTTCCTGTGGGGGCGAACTCTCTCAGCCGGCGCGGTGCTGGCGACGAGCCTCCTCTCGTCGGACCGGCTGAGCTGGATTCTCTGGGGACGACTCGCGATAAGCGGGGCCGCCGTCGCCGCGCTCATGGCCGCCACGGGAGCCCGCCTGCGATGGGGCGACGCTTCCGTGCTGGCCGGGCCCGCCCTGCGCTTCGGCGCGCCCGTTGCTCTGGCCGGAGCACTGGCGGCCCTGCACCGGAGGGCCGACGTCTTCCTGTTGTCCGGCCTCGGGCGGGCCCCGGAGATCGGGGCCTACGCCATCGCCTACGCGCTCGCCGAGTCGCTCTGGATCCTGACGGATTCCCTCGAGGCCGCGCTCTTCGTGGAACTGACAGCCCGGTCTCCGGTAGAAGCCAGGGCGATCGCAGCGGCAGCCCTGACCCGATTCGCACGACTGTCCGCCCTCGCGTGCGGGCTGCTGCTCGTAGCGGGAGAGGCCGTGCTCTTCGTGTTCTTTCAGTCGAAGTATCCGGCCGCGGGCGTCCTGTTGCCACCCGTCGCTCTTGGGGTCGCGGCCTGGGGAGCGGCGCGGCCGGCGTCCTCGTACCTCTACCGTGCAGGGCGGGGTGGGCCCATGGTCCTTTGCCAGCTCGCATCCGTTGCGCTCAACGTCAGTCTGTGCCTCGCGCTGATTCCCCGACTGGGCGCCCTTGGGGCGGCCGGCGCCTCGCTCGTGAGTTATAGCGTGCTGGGTGCGACCACGATCCTGGTGTTCCAACGGAGCCGCGAGCTGGTGCCGGGGCTCGGCCAGTGAGCTCTGCCGCTCCCCGCCTGTCCATCGTCGTTCCCGTGCGGGACGATCGGCGCGTTGACGACCTTCTCGAGTCTCTCGGCGCACAGCGCGGGGCTCCGCATTTCGAGGTGATCGTCGCTCTCGATGGCTCGACCCGCTCGCCCCGGTGGCCCCCCGGGCTCGATGGCCGGGTGCTTCCGGGCCCCGGCGCCGGGCCCTACGCGGCTCGCAATCGGGGTATCGGAGCGGCCCGGGGCGACGTCCTGCTCCTAACGGACTCGGACTGCCTCTGCCCGCCCGGGTGGGTTCGGATCGCAGCCGCGGCCTTCGAAGATCCAACCCTGCTCGCGCTTCAGGGAGCGTCGAAAGCGGCTGAGGACACGCGCCTTTCCCGCTGGATCCAGCGCGAGTACGACCGGTACGTCGCCTCGCACGCCGCAGCCGGCTACCGCCGCTTCTGCAACACGCGGAACTTCGGGCTGAGGAGGAGTCTGGCGTTCCGATCGCCGTTTCCGGAAAGCTTTCCACGCGGCGGCGACGGCGTCTACGGCCTCACCCTCGAGAGGGCTGGCGTCAAGATTCGCTACGCGCCGGAATGGGAGGTCTTCCACCGCCACCCGCACTCCCGGTGGGAGGAGGGACGGGCAGCCTTCGAGCAGGGGCGGCAGGGCGCCCTGTGGCAGACCGAGGGACTCGATCTTTTCGGCGAGTCAGAAGGGTTGCCGCGTCATGGCCCGGGCGCCTGGCTCGCGCGCGCGGCGCCCGGACGTCCACTGGCCCGCGAAGCAACCGTCGGGGCGCTCCTCGCGGCGGCTGGCGGGCTCGGAGCTGCGAGCGCCGTTATTCCCGGAGAGATCGGCTATCGCGCGTTCTCGCGCTTCCACCGGGCCGCCCACCTCGCCGGAAGGCTCTGGGGCGCGGGTCGGCGCCCGGGCGGCTTCGCCCGATGAGCACGCACACTCCCGACGTCACCCTGGTCGTCGAAACCGAGAACGAGCAGGGGGGACATCGGATCCGGCTCGCCGAAGTCCTGGAGGCCTGGAGGCAGCAAACGAGCGCCGCGAGGATCCGCGAGGTCATCTTCGTGTCCGAGCGCAACGCCGTCGTCGAGAGCGCCGCTCGCGCTGCCGGATTTTCGGTGCGCTGGATCGAGAAACCGGGCGCCCGCTACTACGAGCAGAAGAACGCCGGAGCCCTGGCATCGACCACACCGTACGTCGCCTTCGCGGACGCCGACGTGCGGCCGGACACCGACTGGCTGGAGCGCGGCCTCGCACGGCTCTCGGCGGCGCCCTCGCACGTGGCCGGCCTGACCGGGCACACGCGCTATCCACCCCGACCCTTCGCGCCCGAGATGGCGCTCGCGCAGTGGCCGCACCTGGCGCAGGCCCGCGGCGAGACCAGCCGGATACTGGCCCACAATCTGCTGATGCGCGTCGAGGCGCTGCGCCGCGCACAATTTGGCGCTGCCCACATCCGGCACGGCGGCGACACTCTGCTCGTCGAGGCGTTGCGGGCGGCCGGCTACAGGGTGCTCTACGAGCCGGAGATTCGCATGACGCACAACTACGCGCACGACCCCGGGGAGCTTTGGATGCACTGCGTAGCGCTCGGCTGGAATTACGCGACGATGGATCGGCACCTGGGCGCGCGCCGGGCCGGGGCGTTCGGCGACGGGATCGGCCGCTACCGCGTGCTGGCACGTAGGCTCTTTGCCGACGGCCCGCATTTCGGAATCGGGCCGGCTCGCTACCCCCTCTCGTTCGCTTTCTTCGCCTGGTACTGCGTGGCCATCGGGCGCGGCTACGCGCTTGGCTCGCGCGGAGAGCCCGAGCCGACCGGGGCGTTTTGAGCGCCCCGGTCGGAGCCATCGGCCCGAGCAGGCGCCAGCGTCAGCGCGGGGAAGCAGGCTGGAGGGGCGGGGCGGTTGCCTCCTGGGGAAGCTCTCCCTTCTTGGGAACGTAGAAGGGCTGCTGCAGAGACCACGGGAGCCTCGCGATCTCCTGGGATCGCGCGCTCCACTCCTCGGTGGGCTGTGACCCGCTCACGAAGGCTTCGAGGACGGGCAGCGGTGTGTCCGCCGTCGCCTTCAGTCCCGTCTCGTAGTCGACCGGCGTGAGCACGATATTGGGAGGCGCTTCGAAATCCTCCTGGGGGTCGATGCGCCCGTGGTCCTTCATCTTCTCGAGGATCCGGATCCAGATCGGCAGCGCCGTGCGCGCGCCGTCCGCGCCCTTTCCGATCGTCTGCGTCTTCTGGTCGTTGCCGACCCACACGCCTATCGTGTACCGCGGCGTCATCCCGATGAACCAGGCGTCGGTGAAATCGTTCGTCGTGCCGGTCTTCCCCGCGATGTTCAGCTTGAGACGTGCGGCCGAGGCGGCGGTGCCGCGCTGCGTGACGCCCTTCAGGATCTGGAGGAGCTGAAACGCCGTCTGCGGGTTTTCCACCTCGCGGGCATCGGGGTGCGCGGACTCGAGCAGGTCGCCCTCGGAGTCGCTGATGCGCTCGATCAGGTACGGCGTGAATGCCAGCCCCTGGTTGGCGAAGACCGAATACGCGGCGGTCAGCTCCGCGAGGCTGACCTCGAACGCCCCGAGCGCTAGCGAGGGATACGGGACGAGGGTCTGGCGAACGCCAAGGCGCCGGGCCGTGTCGATCACGTTCGAGAGCCCAACCATCTCGGCCACCCGAACCGCAGGAATGTTGTAGGAGTGCTCGAGCGCCTTGCGAAACGTGACGATGCCGTGGAACTTGCTGTCGTAATTGCTCGGCCGGTACGGCGGCTGGTGTTCGTCGAACACGATCGACAAGGGGCCGTCGAACACGGTGTCCGCCGGGGTGTAGCCCTGGTCGAGCGCCGTCAGGTACACGAACGGCTTGAAGGCGGAACCGGCCTGGCGGACCGCCTGCGTCGCGCGATTGAACTTCGACTGGGTCCAGTCCGAGCCGCCAACCATGGCTCGCACGGCTCCGCTGGCATTCTCGAGAATGAGTACCGCGCCCTGCTCCCGGGGCTCCTGGTCGAGCGCGAGGCAGAGCGATCCATCCCGGGTTTTCTGCACCGCGACCGTGACGAGGTCGCCCGGCCGGAGGATCCTTGCTGCGGTCGCCGCTCCCGTCCAGGCCACCGACGCGTTCGGCAGCGGCAGGGTTTGGCGGCCGACGCGGACTTCGGCGCCGGCGGCGCCGACGCGCAGGACGACTCCCTTCATGCTGGCGCCTTCCTCGATTTTCGCGCCTTCCCAGGACGGATCGACGTAGGACTCGAGAGAGCGATACCCCTGCTCCGCGAGATTCCGCGGCCGGTGGAACCCGTGGCGACGGCTGATCTGCCGAAGGCCCCAGGAGAGCGCCTCCTCGGACCAGGCCTGGAGCTCGGGGTCCAGCGTCGACTCGACACGCAGGCCGCGTCGATAGAGGTCCTTCTCTCCGTATGTCTTCTCCAGGTACTGCCGGATCTCCTCCGAGAAGTACGGGCCGACGATCGACTCGGGCAGCGAGGGAGCGGCGGGCAGAGGCTCGGCGTCGGCGGCCTTGCGCTCGGCTTCGGTGATGTAGCCCTCCGCGCGCATGCGGCGCAGGGCGGTGGCCCGACGGGCCCGCGCCAGGGAGGGATTGCGAAAGGGGGACTGGTCTTCGGGCCGCTGCACGATGCCGGCCAGAAGCGCGGCTTCCGCGAGCGTCACGTCCTTCACGCTCTTGCCGAAGTAGTAGCGGCAGGCGGCCTCGACGCCGTAGTTGCCGTGCCCGAGGTAGATCTCGTTGGCATACATCGTCAGTATCTGGTCCTTCGAATAACGCCTCTCGATCTCGAAGGCGACGAGCGCCTCGTTCACCTTGCGCGAGAGCGTTTTGCGGGGCGACAGGAAGATGGCCCGGGCAAGCTGCTGGGTGAGCGTCGAACCGCCCTGAGCGTAGCCTCCCTGCTGCATGTTCGCGACCAGCGCGGAGAGGGTTCGGCGGACGTCGATGCCGCCATGGCGGAAGAAGTTCTTGTCTTCGGTGGCGACGATCGCGTTGCGGACGACCTCCGGAATCTCCGTCCGCGCCACCAGCGTCCGCCTCTCGATCGCGTAGCGGGCGATCGTCGAACCGTCGCGCGCGGTGATCTGCGTGACGATGTCCGGCCGGTACGTCGCGAGCTCCGACACCCGCGGAACCCGGACGAAGTTCGTGGCGAAGGACCCGGCCACCGAGCCGAGGAAAGCCACGACCACCAGAGGCACGACGAGGGCGGCGGCGCGCCGGATCTTGCGCACGGAGCGATTGTGAGGCATTCCGCAGGGTTATGCTATAAGCGGCTCCTCACCGCATGGCGCCCACGTCCCCATCCCGTTCGTCTCCCGCCGCCGGCAAACCGGCCTCGTACGCGGAGGCGCAGGCGAAAGCGTCGGGGCGATTCCGCCTCGTCACGGATTTCACTCCGCAGGGGGACCAGGCCGCCGCGATCGCCCGGCTCGTCGCGGGCCTCGAAGAGGGCCGGCGGGACCAGGTGCTGCTCGGCGTCACGGGCTCCGGCAAGACGTTTACGATCGCGAAGGTGATCGAGACCGTCAACAGGCCGACACTCGTCCTCTCGCACAACAAGACGCTCGCGGCGCAGCTCTACCAGGAGTTCCGGAGCTTCTTTCCGGAAAACAGCGTCGAATACTTCGTCTCCTACTACGACTACTACCAGCCCGAGGCCTACATCCCGCAGAGCGACACGTACATCGAGAAGGAGACTTCCCGCAACGAAGAGATCGACAAGCTTCGCCTGGCCGCCTCGAAGGCCCTCTTCGAGCGACGGGATGTGATCGTGGTGGCCTCGGTGTCCTGCATCTACGGGCTGGGCGCCCCCGATTCGTACTACGACATGCTGGCGTATCTCGAGGTCGGCGACACGCAGGGAATGCCGGCCCTGCTTGCGCGGCTCGTCGCGATGCAATACGAGCGTACCAATCTCGACCTCGCCCGAGGGGCCTTCCGGGTGCGGGGGGACGTGCTGGAGATTCAGCCCGCATACGAGGACACCGCGGTTCGCGTCGAGTTCTTCGGGGACGAAATTGAGAAGATCACGAAGACCGACCCCATCCGCGGCACGCCGCTCCAGCGCGTCGAGCGCCTCGCGCTCTACCCGCGCACGTTCTACGCCACACCGCGTGAGACGCTGGAGCGGGCCATCGGCTCGATCCGCGTCGAGCTCGACGAGCGGCTGGCCGAGTTGTCCGGGGCAGGCCGGCTCCTCGAGGCCCAGCGGCTCCACCAGCGCACCATGTTCGACCTCGAAATGATGAAGGAGCTCGGCTACTGCAACGGCATCGAAAACTACTCACGCCACCTCTCCGGACGGATCGCGGGCGAGCCCCCGCCGACGCTGCTCGACTACTTTCCGCGCGACTTCCTCCTGGTGGTGGACGAGTCCCACGTGACCCTCCCGCAGGTCCGCGGGATGTACCACGGCGACCGGTCGCGCAAGCAGGTCCTGGTCGAGTACGGCTTTCGCCTCCCGTCGGCTCTCGACAACCGACCGCTCACGGCCGAGGAGTTCCGTGAGCGCATCAACCAGGTGATCGCCGTCAGCGCGACTCCGGGTCCGGAGGAGCTCGGCCGCACCGACGGTGAGATCGTCGAGCAGGTCATCCGGCCGACCGGCCTCATCGACCCCTCGATCGAGGTGCGGCCCGTGAAAGGCCAGGTCGACGACCTGCTCGCCGTCGTCCGCGACGCGGCGGCCGCAGGCGATCGAGTGCTCGTGACCACCCTGACGAAGCGGATGGCCGAGGAGCTGACCAACTACTTTTCCGAAGTGGGAGTCCGCTGCCGGTATCTCCATTCGGACATCGAGGTCCTGGATCGGGTCAACATCCTCTCCGACTTCCGGCGGGGCGTCTTCGACTGCCTGATCGGGATCAACCTGCTGCGCGAGGGGCTGGACTTACCGGAGGTCGCCGTGGTCGCGATCCTCGACGCGGACAAGGAGGGGTTCCTGCGAAGCGCCACGTCGCTCATCCAGACCGCGGGGCGGGCCGCGCGAAACCTTCGGGGACGGGTTCTCTTTTACGCCGACGCGGTGACCGATTCGATGCGCCATGCGATGGAGGAGACGCGGCGGCGGCGCGAGATCCAGGAGGCCTACAACACGGAGCACGGGATCGTGCCCGCCTCGATCGTCAAGCAGGTCAACTCGCCGCTCGTCCGGATGGCGAACCTGGACTACTACGAGCTCGAGCCGAAGGGCGCGCGGCCCGACTTGCCGGACGCGACATCTCTGCGCAAGCGCATCGCGGACCTCGAAAAGGAGATGAAGACGGCGGCCAAGGACCTCGACTTCGAGAAGGCGGCCGCGCTACGGGACGAGATTCGGGGTCTGCGGGAGCTCGAGATCTTCCGCTCTTGACGGCGGGCCCGCGGGTTCAGGGTGCCCGGGGTGTGGGCGTCGGTGTCGAAACCGTGCGGAGCTTCAACGGGTTCTTCTTGACGTAGAGCCGGGCGGCGCTCTCCACGGGGTCTTGCGAGACGGGCGCCCGAATCCAGTGCAGCTTGAACCCCCCGTCGAGGCCGGTGCCCACGCCGATCGCCGCGTTGCCCGGACCGGTGTTCGCAAAGGGGTTGTTCGCGACGGAGCCGGACGGACGAAGGCCGAAGGGGATGGAGCAGGGGGTGGCGGCATGACAGCGTGTCAACTCGACGAGTTGCCCGGCGGCCGCCGCGGCGACCGCTATGGAGAGAGCGCCGGTCAGCCAGACGGCGCGTCTCATATCCAGTGACACGAGCGGGCGAACCCCAATAAAAGCAGAAGCAGCGCGGCGAGCGCGGCTGCCCAGACCGCGGTTCGGGAGCGCGCGGCCAGGGGGCGCTGGCGCGTGTAGAACCCGGTCTGCCATCGCTCGAGCTCCCGTCCGCACTTCGGGCACACCGGCGTGCCGGGCTCCACCGGCGAGTAGCAGTAGGGGCACTCGTACATCGGCATGCCGTCATCATACTGCCCGCGGGGGCTCCCTCGGGCGCGCCCGCTCGGGTTACACTGGCGCCGTGGTCGAGTCCCGCCGCGGCCCGGAGAATCTGCCGGATTCCCCGGGCGTCTATCTCTTCCGCGGCGACAGGGGAAAAATCCTGTACGTCGGAAAGGCCCTGTCGCTGCGGAAGCGGGTCGCGTCGTACTTCAATCCCGCCGCCGGAGGCGCGAAGGAGGAGGCCCTGCGCCGCCTGCACCGGGAAGTGGAGACGATCTCCACGCGAACCGAGCTCGAGGCGCTGCTCCTCGAGAACACCCTCATCAAGAAGCACCGGCCCCGGTACAACGTCTGCCTCCGGGACGACAAGACCTATCCCTACATCAAGATCACGACCGGGGAAGTCTGGCCCCGGGCGCTCGTGACGCGGCGGGTGCTGGAGGACGGTCACGCGTATTACGGCCCCTTCTGGGGAGGACTCGCGCGGCGGATCATGCGGATGATCACGCGGCACTTCCAGATCCGGACCTGTACCCTGGAGATCGACGGCAAGCTGCCTCGGCCGTGCCTCTACTACGACCTCCACGCGTGCCTCGGACCGTGCGTGGCCGGGTTGACGACGAAGGAGGCTTATGGCGAGGCCGTCTCCGACGTCGTCCTTTTTCTCGAGGGGCGAAACCGGGAGCTCGAGGCCAGCCTTTCCCAGAAGATGCAGGCGGCATCGGATGCCGAGAACTTCGAGATGGCGGCCGCCTACCGCGACGTCCTGCGAACCGTTCGCGACGTGGCCGAGCGGCAAGTCGTCCAGTCCTTGAAGGGCGAGAACGTGGACGTCTTCGGTTTCTTCGAGTCCGGCCAGGATGTCGCGGTCTGCGTGCTCATCGTGCGCGGCGGGGCCCTGCAGGACCGACGGGACTTCTTCTTCGAGAAGGCCCAGGAGCACGATCCGGCGGCGTTTCTCGAGGCCTTCCTGCCCCAGTTCTACGACGCCAACCCTTTTCTCCCGACCGAGGTCCACCTGCCGGTCGCGATCGCCGGGACGGATCTTCTCGAGGACTACATCGCCACCCGCCGCGGCGCCAGGGTCGCCGTCCGCGCTCCGCAGCGCGGACCTGCCGCCGAGCGCGTGCGCCTGGCCGAGGTCAATGCGCGCGAACGTCACCGCGTTCGCTTCCGCCGCTCGGGAGGGGACGAAGCGATCGCGGTCGAGCGGCTGGCCCGGGCCGTCGGACTACCCCTGCCCCCGCATCGCATCGAGGCGTTCGACATCTCGCACACCCAGGGCACGGACAGCGTCGCCTCCATGGTCGTGTTCGAGGACGGAAAGCCGCGCAAGGCCGAATACCGTCTCTTCAACATCGCGTCGCAGGAGTTGCTCCAGCCGGACGACTTTCGCAGCATGGCCGAGGCCGTCGAACGGCGCTACCGGCGCCTTCAGGCCGAAGAGGCCGCGATGCCCGACCTCGTGCTCGTGGACGGCGGGAGGGGGCAGCTGCAGGCCGCCCTCACGTCGCTCGACCGGCTCGGCCTCGACCTGTCGGTGGTCGGGCTCGCCAAGCGCGACGAGGAGATCTGGGTGCCGGGGCGCCCCGAGCCGCTCCGCCTTTCCCGCAAGGATCCGGCCCTCCAGCTGGTCCAACGCGTGCGCGATGAGGCACATCGCTTCGCTATCACGCGGCATCGCCAGCGCCGGGGCCGCCGGATGCGACAGACGGGACTGACCGAAATCCCGGGCGTCGGTCCGGTGCGGGCCCGGACGTTGCTCCGGCGCTTCGGTTCGATCCAGGGAGTGCGCGGGGCCGCGCCGGCCGAGATCGTCGCCGCGGTCGGGCCGTCGACCGCACGCGCCGTCGCGCAATATCTGGCCGGCGCAAGCGCCGGTTCCGCATGAGAACGCAGTTCGAGAGCGAGGGCGACGTCCGGAGCATGGATGTGCTGGCCGGCCTCGTTGCGCTGTGGCGCGAGGGGGCGAGCGCCAGCCTCCAGTTCTCGCGCTCCGGCCAAACGGCGGGGTTCGAGCTCTCCGAAGGAGAGCTGACCGCTACCCGGTCCTCCGACGCACGCTTCGAGGCAGCGTCCATCCTGGTGCGGGCCGGCAAGCTCGATGAGGGGACGCTCTCGCGACTCGCGTTTCCGGAGGGCTCGGATCGGGCGCTGGTTGCCCTCCAGGCCGGCGTTCTGACGCGCCGCGAATGGCGCTGGGGCGAAAAGATCCGCGCCGTCGAAATCCTCTCGGATCTGCTCGGCTGGATCGAGGGCGAGTACCTGGTCTTTCGAACTTCGCCGGCCGGACCCGACGAATTCCGACTCCCCGTGCCGCGTCTGATCCTGGAGCTCTTCCTGCGCTCGCGGGACCGGAGCCTCGTCCTGCATTACCTCGGCGGGGCCGACGTGCCGCTCGCGCGCTCCGAGACGTTCGATTCCGAGTTTGCAACCTTCGGGCTCACCGCCGACGCGGAGTCGGTCGTGCGCCTGATCGACGGGCGCTCGACGGCCGCCGAGATCTCCAGCGAAGCCCCGGCCGAGGCGTTCGCCGTGGAAAAGTTGCTGGCGGCCCTCGTCACCCTGGGACTCGTACACGCGGAGTTTTCGAGAACTCCGGGCGCACCGCCGCCGGAGGCTCCCGCGGAGGCGGTGCGAGACCGTCCGAGCGAGAATCCCGTCGAACCGGGTCGTGAATCGGGGGACTCCTCGGAATCCGAGACGCCCGCCGCCGTGGAAAGTCTGGAGGAAATCCTGAGCCAGGAAGAGACTCCCGTGGCGCCCGATGGCGAACCGGAAGAGGCCGCGGAACCGGATACCGACCTGGACGCGCTCGAGCCCGAGTCGTTCGAGCCCTCGGCGGACGAACTCGCGTCGGAGTCGTGGACCGGCTCGCCCATGGCCGACGCGCGTCTGCACGACGGGGACGACCGCGGGACGGGCATCGACACCCATGACATCGGGGAAGGCGCGGAGGCGCATGCTCGGACGCCGGAAGCGGAGGGCTGGAGCAACCGCGAAGGCGAGCCCGAACCGCCGCTGGATCTGTCGACCGGAGTCGGAGCGCTCGACAGGCCGCGGCATGGCTCTTCCTCTGCCCTCGTGTGGGTGCTCGTGGCCCTGATCGCCGGCGTCGGCGCAGTCATGTGGTTGCGCGGCCGCGGGCCGTCCCCGACCCAGATTGCGGCTGCGGCGCCGACGCCGACCGTTGCGCAAGCCGCCGCGGAACCGAGTTCCACGCCCGCTGAACCCGGTTCCGCAACCGGAGCCGCTGCGACCACGCCGCCCGCGCAGCCGACCACCCAACCGAGCGCGACGAAGCCACGAGGGGCAGCGCCTGTCGCGCGCCCGACACGGGTTCCTGCCCCGGCGACGCCCGAAGCGGGCGCTGCGGAAACCTCGAGCTCTGCGCGAGAGTCAACGCACCAGTACTGGGCCGACCGGGCGGCGCGCGACGCGAAACGCTGGAAGTCGGACCGCAAGGCTCGCTACACGATCCAGCTCGAGCTCGCCTGCGAGGTGAGTTCGCTCGTGGAGGCCTGGAAGCACGACCGGCCTGCCGGAACGATGTGGGTGCTCGCGACGACCTTCCAGGGCCGACCCTGCTTCCGCGTTCTGTGGGGTCGATACGGCAGCCGCGAGGCGGCGCACCAGGCGCTCGCCGGAGCCCCTGCGTTCTTCACGACGCCGCGCAACCGGCCGGTCGTTACCGCCGTTCGTTGAGGCTCCGCTTTCTGTTACCCTGAATGGCCAGCAAAGAGCCTCCGATGACGACTCAGGGGAAACCGGCCGGGTTTCGCGGATCCCTCTCCGAGACACCCCTGCCGCAGGTGCTGCGGCGGATCTTTCTCGAGGGGCTGAAGGGAACCCTTTCGCTCGTCCACGGCGACGAGACGCGGCATCTCTTTTTCGAGAAGGGCGAGATCCGGACTGCGACCTCCTCGCGGGAGGGCCAGAGGATCGGCGCCTTCCTCAAGAGGCGCGGCTGGATCACGGAGACCGACCTCAATTGGGCGCTCGACACGATCGCCAAGCAGGGCCGTGCGCGCCTCGGGAAGATCCTCGTCGAACGCGGTCTGGTCTCGCGAACCGTGCTCGATGCCGAAATGCGTCGCCTGGTCGAAGAGATCGTCTTTTCGACATTCGCCTGGGACACGGGCGAATACAAGTTCCAGGCCTCGGCCGGCGTGCTCGACCCGGACGTGGCGCTGACTCTGTCGACGGCGGTGATCATCGTCGAGGGCATCCGCCGCCTCCCGGAGAGCGAGGTGTTCCGAGAGCGCCTCGGCGCCGGACACCGCATCCCCATCCTGGCAACCGACCCCATGTCGCGGTACCAGTATCTGCCGCTCGCGCCACAGGAGGCATACCTGTTGTCGCGCGTGGACGGAATCCTCGACGTCGACTCGCTGCTCAAGATCACGGGAACCTCGCGGGCCGCGATGGCGAAGATCCTGTACGCCCTCGTCTCCTGCGGCATCGTGGAGTGGAAACAGGAGGGGGCGCAACGGCCCGTCAGCGGCCGCGGCGGATTCCACGGCCTGAACGTCGAGGTCTCCGCGGAACCGACGGACCGATCGCCCGGCCACGCCGAACTCGTCAAGAACACCTACCGCCGCATCGACTGGCTGACGCACTACGAGCTGCTTGGCGTTGCCCGGGACGCCACGCCCGAGAAAGTGGCCGAGGCCTACTTCGAACGGAGCCGGCTCTTTCACCCCGATTTGCGCCATCGCGAGGATCTCGCGCGCTTCGAAAAGGAGCTCGGCGCGGTCTTCGAGCGCATGAAGAAGGCCTACGAGACCCTCTCGGATGCCGAGAAGCGGGCGCTCTACGACACGAGCCTCGATGCCGCTCCGCCCCCGCCGGTCATGGCCGAGGCTGCTGCCGACCCGGAGATGAGGAAGAAGCAGGCGACCCAGAACTACCGCCGCGCCCGGCAGCTCATCGAGGAGAAGGACTACCACCCGGCCGTCGAAATGCTGCGCGAAGCCGTGCGATTCGTGCCGGACAACGCGGAGTTCCGATATGTCCTCTCTCAGGTCGAGCTGAAGAACCCGAACTGGATCGATCAGGGCCTGGCCAACCTCAAAGAGGCCGCGCGGCTCGACAGCCGTCGTGTAGCGTTTTCCGCCGAGGCTGCCCGCGCTCTGCTCGAGCACAAGAGGCCGGCCGAGGCCGAGCCGTTCGCCCGGCGGGCCGTGTCGCTCGATCCCTCGCCCGAGCACGAGCAGCTTCTCCAGCGGGTACTCGACGCGGCGGCGGGCCTTGCGTTGCCGGGCGGCGAAGCGCAGGCCGGGGGCGAGCCCGTGCCTCCGGGGGAGGCGCCGGCGGTGGCCCAACCGGCCGGCCTTCTCTCGCGGCTTTTCCGGCACCGCGGTTGACCGCGATCCTCACGGGCCTCGGCCTGTCTGCTGCCGCCGGTCTGAACGCCTGGGTGGTCCTGCTCCTCTTCAACGGGCTGATCCTCGTATTGCCCCAGGAGTTCCCCGGCCCCGCGGCCACGATGCTTTCCAGTCACACCGCAGTCACTGTGGCCTTCGTCCTCTTCCTCGCTGAATTCGTGGCCGACAAGATCCCGCTCGTCGACCATCTCTGGAATCTCGCCCAGACCCTGCTGCGGCCGGTGGTCGGGGCGCTCTTGATGCTGGCGGCCGTTCCAGCGGCATCGATGCCTCTACGCCTGGCCTTGGCGGCGGCGGGAGCCACGGCCACGCTGGCGGCTCACCTTGCCAAGTCCACGACCCGTCTGACCTCGACAGCGGCGACCCGTGGCCTTGCGCAGTTCGCCCTGTCGCTGGCCGAGGACGCCGTCGCCCTCGCGTTGGGTGCGCTCGTTTTCTTCGTGCCCTGGTTCTCGGCGATTTTTGTCGGCGCGCTCTTCGCGCTCCTGATCATCGACCGCAAGCGCGTCCTCCACAGTCTCGCGGTCATGTTCTTTCGCCTCAAGCATCCGCGCCGCGTGCTGCGAGAAACCTGAATCCAAAATCGCAAATCGCAAATCGCAAATCGCAAACCGCAAGATGCCCTACCTTCTCGATGGGAACAACCTGATCGGCATCGCGCGCAGAACCTCCCGCCCGTCGGAGGCCGATCGTTCGGCTCTGATCGCCGAGGTCGCGCAGAGATTGCGGGCGACGAAGGCCCGGGCCACGATCTTCTTCGACGGCCCCGCCGGCGAGAGGACCGCATCACTCGGGAGTCTCACGGTTCGCGTGCCCGCCGCCGGCACAGCCGACGATGCGATCCTGACCGCGCTCGGACGGATGCGGACACCGCGCGAGGCGATCGTCGTCACGGCAGACCGGGATCTGGCCCGGCGCGCCCGGGACATGGGGGCGAAGATTTGCCCGCCCTCCGAGTTCTTCGAGCGCTTTGGCCAGGCCGCTCACGGCCCGGCCCCCGGCCGCGCGGGCGGCGCACCCGTGGACCTCGAAGACTGGATACGCTACTTCGGCGACGAAAGGAACCGGGGCTGACATCGCGTTCGGAGACGGGATCAGGGAAAGCGACTGCGCCAGGGTAGGAGACGGTCAGGGCACCCCGCAAATCACCGCGGCCTCAGCGGTCTCCGTTTCTACCCTGAACCCATAGCGAGCCAAGGCCCTGACCCCGTGCTAATCTCTGTGTGGCTCCGAGCGGGCCACGTGATCGCTTCGAGAAATCGGAGAGGAAAGTCCGAACTCCACACGGGCGGCATGCCGGGTAATCCCCGGTCGCGGCAACGCGAAGGAAAGTGCCACAGAAAACAGACCGCCTTCCGAAAGGACGGCAAGGGTGAAACGGCGCGGTAAGAGCGCACCGCCCCGCCGGCAACGGCGGGGGCACGGTAAACCCCATGCGGAGCAAGGCCAAATAGGGAGGCAGCGGGCGCCCGTCCCGCCTCACGCACCGTGAGCTGCCTCCGGGTCGGCTGCTCGAGCCCGAGGGCGACCTCGGGCCCAGAGGAATGATCGCGGCCCCGGCGGGAAACCGCAGGGGAACAGAATTCGGCTTACCGACCCGCTCGGGGCCACTTTTGAGAAGTTGTGAATTGCGCTTTGTGAATTGCGAGTCGGGAGCACCGACTCGTCACGCCGGATGACGACTGGCAACTCATGACTCGCAATTCGCAACTCCCTCTCGTTCTCCCTCCGCGGCTCCAACCCGGCGCCACGATCGGTGTGGCCGCCATCTCCGGGCCGGTGGATCCGGATCGGCTCTCTGCCGGCGTGCGCCTGCTCGAGAGCCGCGGATACCGAGTTGCCCTCGCCTCCAACGTGCACGCCCGCTCCGGCTTCCTCGCAGGCTCCGACGAGCAGCGCGCGAAGGGATATCGCGAGCTGTTGCGCGACCCGTCCGTGGGAGCCATCTTCTTCGCACGGGGAGGCTACGGGGCGTCGCGCGTTCTGCGCCTGCTCGACCCGGAAGAGATTCGAGCCCGCCCTCGGATTCACCTCGGCGGCTCCGACCTGACGGCTCTTTTCGCTCTCCTTCAGGGCGAGGCTGGCCTGGCATGTTTCTACGGCCCGATGGTCGCCGTGTCCATGGCCGAGGAGCCCGAGCTCGACTGGGAGAGCGTGCTCGCCGGCCAGACCCCCGCAGCGCACGAATTTGGCGATCAGTACGTCGTCGCCGGGGGAATCGGCTCGGGGCCTCTGAAAGGCGGCTGCCTCTCCCTGCTCGCCTCGTTGGCCGGGACGGGGGAGGCGGTTTCGGGGCGGCAGTCCGTCCTCTTCTGGGAAGACGTGTCAGAGGACACCTACCGGCTGGATCGAATGTTGACCCAGCTCGAGCGGTCGGGTACATTCGATGCACTGCAAGCCATGGTCATCGGCTCGATTTCGCCCGGCGTGCGCGGCGGCGAGTCTCCGGAAGCCGTCGAAGCCTGGCTTCGGGACCGTCTCGCGGGCTCGCCGTTTCCTGTCGTGTTCGGGTTCCCGGCGGGGCATCGGCGCGGGGCCCGCACCCTGCCTCTCGGGACCCGCGTGACTGTCGACGCAGACCGGCGGCGCATCGAGTTCTCGGGACCGGGAGTCGCTTGAGTCGCCCATGCCGTCCGTGAAAGCCGTCTTCAAGTCGGGGCCCGGGGGGACCGGGAAGAATCCCTACGAGAAGTACCTCGTGAACCACCTGATGGGGGAGATCATCTTCTCCGAGGGCGACATCGGCACCGAGATGTACATCGTGCAGGCGGGAACGGTCGAGCTGCTCAAGGTGATCGGCGGCGAGACCCGGGTCCTCGCCACGCTCGAGAAGGGCGATTTCTTCGGGGAGATGAGCGTTCTCGAGGATGTGCCTCGCACGGCCTCCGCGAGGGCAAAGACCGACGTCGAGCTCGTGAAGATCAACGGCGCGACGTTCGACGCGATGTTGAAGAGCAACACCGAGATCGCCGTGCGGATGATGCGAAAGCTCTCGCGCCGCTTGCGCGAGGTGACGGCAATGCTGGAGGAGTCCCTGGGGCGCCGCATCCAGGAGGAGGAGAAGCCGGTCCAACGCAAGGTCGAGCCCGAACACAACGCATGCCGGCTCACCAGCGAGGATCCTCCGGCCGAATTCTTCCTGAACGAGGAAGGCGACACGCTGGTTGGTCGCAGCGATCCCGTCACGGGGATTACGCCGGACGTGGACCTGACGCCTCTGGACGGGCAGCGGTCCACTTCGCGGCGTCACGCGAAGCTCTATCAGATGAGTGAAACGTTCTATGTCATGGAAGAGATCGGGGTGATGAACGGCACGTACGTCAATGGCAATCGCCTCATGACGGGAGTCCCGATCGCGTTGCAGAACGGTGACGTGCTCAAATTCGGTCTCGTCTCCCTGACGTTTCAGGCTCCCGAGGCCCACTGACGCCGGGCCCGGCTTCCCCGGCCGCGGTCCTACGCCTGAGGGATCCCGTCTCCCGCATCCCGGGGGTCGGCGCGGGCCGGGCCGCGCGCCTGGCGGCCGCGGGAAAGGCCAGCGTGGCCGACTTCCTGCTGGCCCTCCCTTTTCGCTACGAGGACCGGCGCCACTACGCCCGCGTGGCCGATCTCTGCTGGGGCGAGCCGGCGACTCTTCGGGTCGCCTTTCACGGCGTTCGCGCCGTTCGCATGCGCCGCGGCCTCCTGCGCATCGAGGCGGTCGCCGACGACGGGACCGGCGCGGTGCGCGTGATCTGGCACAACCGTTACCCCTCGTTCGTCAAGGCGCTCGCCGGGAGTCACGCTGCGCTCTTCGGCACGCCCGTCGCGACACCGAGAGGCGAGATGCGCATCGAGAACCCGGAGACCGAGCTTTTCGAGCCCGGCGAGGAGTCGGACGCGATCCACACCGGGCGCGTCGTGGGGATCTATCACCGCGAGGCGGACATCGCCTCCCGGCTCCGGCGGTCGCTCGTGCGCCGCTGCCTCGACATGCTCGAGCAGGACTTCGCCGCGGCCACGGGCCCGGCGCGCGAGATCGCCGCCGCCCTCTCCCAGGCGCACTTTCCGCCGGACCCGGTGGCGGCAGAATCCGCGCGGCGACGCCTGGCCGACGAGGAATTGCGGGTTCTCGCCGCCGGCATCGAAGATCGCCGGGCACGCCTGCGCGAGCGCCGCGGCGTCGTCCTGGCGCCGGCCGACGAGATTCGCCGCAGCGCGCGGGAAGTCCTCCCGTTCCGGCTGACCAGCGCACAGAAGCGAGTCGTCCGGGAGATCGCGGCCGATCTCGGTTCGGGGCGAGCGATGGCTCGGCTGCTGCAGGGCGACGTCGGCTCCGGCAAGACGGTCGTGGCCGGCCTTGCGATGATGCTGGCGGCGAAGAACGGGGTTCAGGCCGCCCTCATGGCACCGACCGAGATCCTCGCCGAACAACACGCTGCAAGCCTGGCCAGCTGGCTGACGGCCGCGGGCGTGCGCGTGGCCCTGTTGACCGGGCGCGTGCGCGGAGTGGAGCGACGGCGGCTTCTGGAGGGACTCGCCGCCGGGACGATCGAAGTGCTCGTCGGCACCCACGCCCTCGCGGAGGCCCCCGTTGCCTTCCGTCGGCTCGGCCTCATCGTGATCGACGAGCAGCACCGCTTCGGCGTCGCCCATCGGGTCAACCTTTTTCGCAAGGGCGAGGCGCCGCACGTACTCGTCATGACCGCAACGCCGATTCCGCGCTCGCTGGCCTGGGCGATATACGGCGAGCTCGACGTGTCGGTGCTCGACGAGAAGCCGGCCGGCAGGGCGGAGATCCTGACCCGGGTCCGGGACCAATCCGCGCGCGAAAAGGTCTATCGGTTCGCGGGAGAGCGCGTTCAGGCCGGTGAGCGAGTCTACGTCGTGGTGCCGGCAATCGAGGAGGGCGAGCGTGAGATCGCCGCGACACGCGAGACCGCCGCCCGCATCCAGACTGCGCTGCCGGGCGTGTCGATCGGCACGCTGCACGGTCGCATGCCTCCCGCCGAGCGCGCCGTGGCGCTTCGGGACTTTGGAATCGGGCGCCGCCCGGTGCTCGTTTCGACGACCGTGGTGGAGGTCGGGATCGACGTGCCGGAAGCCACGCTCATGATCGTCGAGAATGCCGAGCTGTTCGGCCTCGCGCAGCTCCATCAGTTGCGCGGCAGAGTGGGCCGCAGCGCGCGCGCCTCGTGGTGCGCGCTCATCACAGGGCCGGGAGCGACCCCCGAGGCCCGCCTGCGCCTCGCCGTTCTCGAGGGAACGTCCGACGGCTTTCTGATCGCCGAGAAGGACCTGGAAGCGCGGGGCCCGGGCGATCTGCTCGGCACCCGCCAATCGGGGCTGCCCGCGATGCGCGTCGCGGATCCCGCGCGCGATCTCGCGCGTCTCGGCGAGGCCAGGCGCGCGGTCGTCGCGATGCGGCGGGCTGGCAAGCGGATCGAGAGCGACCTCTTCGGGTACCCGTGAACACAATTTCGAAATTGTGCGCGTGATACAAGACGAGCCGCGGAGGCAAGCTTGAGAGTACTGGTCACCGGAGGCACCGGGTTCGTGGGGACGCACGTCGTCAACCGGCTTCTGCAGAGGGGCCACGGGGTCGCCGTTCTGGCGAGAAACCCGGATCGCACCCGGAACCGGTACGACCGTCCGGTCGAGACGGCAGTCGGAAACGTTCTCGAGCCCGGCACGCTCGCACCTGCGGCACAGGGCCGGGACGCCATCGTCCACCTCGTCGGCATCATCCACGAGAGGGGGGCGCAGACCTTCGACCGGATGCACCGGGAGGCTACCGAGAACGTGATCGCGGCTGCCCGGAGTGCCTCGGTGGCCCGCCTCGTGCACATGAGCGCCATGGGCAGCGCCGAAGACGCGCCTTCCGAGTACGGCCGCACGAAGGCGGCGGGAGAGAATGCGGCGCGCGCATCCGGGCTCGCGTGGACGGTCCTTCGCCCTTCGATCGTATTCGGACCTGGCGACGGCTTCGTCTCTCTGCTCGCTCCCATCGTCCGGCGCAATCCGGGTTTCATCCCCGTCATCGGGCCCGGAACGACGAAGTTCCAGCCGGTCTCGGTCTACGACGTGGCAAGGCTCGTCGCCGAGTGCCTGGAGCGGTCCGAGACGAGCGGGAAGAGTTTCGAGGTCGGCGGGCCCGAGGTGTTCACGTTGAACGACATCTATCGCGAGGTCGCCCGGGCCGTCGGGAAGCCCGGAAAGCCGCTCGTGCACCTTCCGCTCTGGTACGGGCGCCTCCTGGCGGGCGCATTCGAATGGCTCGCGAGCAGGGGCGTCCTCGAGGCCCCGCCACTGACGCGGGACCAGCTCCGCAGCCTCTCGCGGGACAACGTCGCGGAGCTATCGGCCACGCGGGCGATGTTCGGCGAGGCGTGGCGGCGTTTCGGGCCGGGAATCCGCGAATACCTGGCCGACGGCCACCACGATCCCCGGAGCGGAATCGGCGGCGAGGTCGAGCTCGAGCGAAGAGCGGTTCTCCGAATCCGCTGAACGCGGGCGCCTCCCGCGGCTGGCGCTACTGGCTTGGCGTCCCCTTCTTCAAGCGGATCGTCCCCGAGGACGTGCGGATCACCACGCGCTCGCCTCCACCGTTCAACGAGAGGGTCGCCCGCTGGTAGCCGGGCCGCTTCGAAACGGTGAGGTTCCCGAAATCGGATCGGATCGCCGTGTCGTCCTCGTCGGCCCCTTCGACGATCATCTCCACGTCCGCCTTGCAGTCGGCTGGCAGCCAGATCGAAACGTCGCCCCCGGAATTGCGGATCGTCACGCCGCCTTTGAGGTCCCGCGAGGCCATGCCGATCCGAATGTCGCCGCCGGCCGTCGCCGCACGCACGCCTCCGCCAACCCGAGGCACGACGACGTCGCCACCGGCCGTCTTCGCGTCGAGGTTGCCGGCGATGCGATCGATGCGGATGTCGCCGCCGGCCGTGTCCGCGAGTGCGGAGCCGGTCACGGCGCCGGCGCGGATGTCGCCCGCCATGGTCGAGGCCTTGAGGTCCCCGTTGACCGGGCCGATGACGATGTCGCCGCCCAGGCTCTTCAAGTCGGCCCCCGCCCCGGCCGAGCGGACGTGAATTTCGCCCGACTGCGTCAGGATCGTGACGCGGCCGCTGACGTTGCCGACCCGATAGCTGCCTCCCGTCGAGGTCGAGACGAAGTCGCCCGAGATGTCGCCTCGGATGACCTCGCCTTCGAAGGGCGGCAGGGGGGGCAAGGGAGCGATCGCCGGCTCCGGGGGGACGGGCGGAACGGGGGCCACCGGCGCGACGTGCGGCGCTCCCGGACCGACGTGGACTTCCACCTTCGGAATCGTGACGACGAAGGACCGGCGCTCGGTGACCAGCGGCTTCGCGTCGGCTTCCTTGGTTCCGGCGGCGAGCAGGAGGGCATTGCCGTTGAGCGTCGAGAGCTGGACGCGCACGCCGCCCTTGCCGATCGAACCGCTGTACTGGCGTCCGGGCGTGTCGATGCGCACGCGCCGCAGCTCTCGCTCCGCCTCGCGGATGCCCCTCTCCGCCTCCCGAATGCCCTGTTCGGCATCCCGCATTCCCTCCTCGATCTGGACCCGAATCTCCTTCATGGACTCGGACATCTCGTGCTCGAACTCCCGGACGTCCATGACCGTCGTTTCGCCGTCCTCGTCGCTGACGATGATCCGTGGCGCGTGGGCGCCTTTGACCTCCCGGTGCAACGTTTCCTCCGGAAGTGTCTGCGGGGCACGCACGGGCAGAGGGAATGTCGACGCGATGGAGCCATTCATCGTCGAGGCCGCCAGGTCGAACTTCGCGTCGGGCGGCAGCGTGAGCGTCACGTTGCCATTGACGGACTTGAGCTCCACGCTGGCGTCGCGCGCCAGGGCACCGGCTGCGGCGGAAATCTTTCCGTTGACCGTCTGGGCCTCGAGAGAGCGGCGCACACCGCGAACGTCGATCGATCCGTTGACGGCTGTCAACGTCATCGTACCGTCGCAGTCGGCGACCCGGACGTCCCCGTTCACAGTCTGCAACTCGGCCGTGATACCGGGCGGCACGACGATCTCGTAGCGCGCGACGATCTTGCAGCTGGAGCAGAGGGACGCGTGTCGGCCCTCGCGCCGGCCCGACTGGCGCATTCCCGGCCAGCGTGTCTGGAGCGACCAGCCGTCCTCGTGATCGCCGACCACCCGCGTCTTGCCCAGGATCTCTTCGGCCTTCTCGCGCGTCGCGGCGGACACGGTGACGGTAACGACGGCCGAAAACTCCTTCCCGGCGGAGACGACGATGTCGCCGGTGATGTTCTCGACGTGGAGCGTCTGGCCCGGCGGCAGAGGGCCCTGGAAGCGGTCGACGCGGGTTGCCGTCGGCTGCTCCGCCTTTCCCGCCGATACGAGCATCAGCAGCAGGCCGAGGGCGAGCAGAATCCAAACAGCGAGCCGATCCGCGGTCGCGGACGGGCCTTCGGATCTCGAGGCGGTCCTGGGGGTCCTGGTCGTGTTCATCGTAAGAGAGAGACGTTGTGCAAGCATCGGAGTTTCGCGTCCGTTCTCAAAAGGACATCGCCTTGAGGGCCGAGGCAGCCTTGGCGCGCACGAAGCCGTTCTCCTCCGGGTCCGCCGCCTTCTCGCGCAGAGACTGGATCGTGCCGGCGTCGGGCGACTGCTTCGCCGCGGCCGCGAGCGCGTCCACGGCAACCAGTCGCACGGCGGGGTTCGTGTCCGACCGCAGAGATTCGAGGAACACCGCCCGGATCTCGGGCGTGACGGGGAACGAGGCCAGCGCATCGGCGGCCTTCTTCCGAACTCCGGGGTTCTGGTCCTTGCGCAGGGTCGCCGAGAGCGCCGCGACGATCTCGGGCGAAGCCGCCGCGTTGCTCGCGCCAAAGTGCTCGGAGACGAGCTCGATCGCTCGCGATCTCTCACCCGCGGTCTCGGCGTTGTGGGCCACGAGGTAGGCCAGCAGCTTCGCGACCTCGGGATCGCTCGGGCGGCCCGCGAGCTCGTGCCGGGAAGTGACGTCGAAGCCGATGGCAACGCGTCCGTCCTTGTCGGCGGTCCGGTAGGAGACGTTCGAGAGCCGGGGATTGGCGGCGAAGTCGGGCACGGCCGCGGGGGTTGCGGTCGTCGCGGCGGCCGCCGACGGTGGGGCGCCATTGGGCAGGCTGCGCGCCGCCACGAAACCCAGTCCCGCGGCCAGCAGGAGAGCAGCCGCCTGCGCGAGGCCGCGCGCCAGACGAGGCCGGGCCCGGAAGGTGCGGACGCGGTTTCGCAGGGCCTCCTGCTCGAGCAGCTCGAGCGTGCGGCGCCGGAAGTCCGGCGTGACCGAAGCGTCGGGATCCTGGCCGAGCGTCGTCCAGACGTCCTCGAGCCTTGCCATCTCGCGGCGACAGGCCTCGCAGCCGGCCAGGTGCGCCGACAGCTCGCGTCGGGTCGCTCCGTCGGCTTCCCCGGCGAGGCGGTCGATTCCGAACGTAGCTACGTCGCGGCAGTCCATGAGCTTTCTCCTTCGGAAAACCGGGCCTTCAGAGTTTCGACGGCCCGGAAGATGCGAGTCTTGACGGCACCCACGGTGATGCCCAGGGTTTCGGCGATCTCCGCATAGGGCATGCCGTGATAGCGGGCGAGAATCAGGACCTCACGCTGCTCCTCGGACAGGTCCGCGAGAGCTTCGCGCACGGCTCGGCGCCGCTCGCGCGAGGCCATCGCCGCCTCGACGCCTTCCCCCTTCGCACGGGGCTCCGCGACGGACTCCAGGGGCACGACGGTCGCCCTGCGGTCGCGGCGGCGTCTGTCCCTGCAGGCGTTGGCGGCAATGGCGAAGAGCCATGACGCCACGCCGGCCCGGCCGTCGTATTGATGCGCGCGGGAGATCACCTTGACGAACACCTCCTGGGTCACTTCCTCGGCCGCGGCCCGGTCGGACAGCATCCGGTCCGTGAACCGAAGGAGGGCAGGGGCATAGCGCTCGAACAACTCGCCCGCCCCGTCCGTGTCTCCGCGACGGATCCGGTCGAGCAGGCTGACGTCTTCGCTTGCTACCGTCGTCTCCATTCGGCCTGGCCATGGAGAGAGACGGCCGCGAACGGGGAAGGTTTCGGGTCCACGGGGCAGAATCTACGGCCTTTTGCCGCCCGGGCGATGCCCGATCCAACAGATCGTCGCGCCCTCGACCCGGCGATCGGACCTGAAAAACCCGCTTGGTATAGTCCGGCTGCTTGGAACACAAGGTCGTCGACTTCGCGATACAACTCACCGTCGTCCTGTTTGCCATCTCCTTTCACGAGTCGGCGCACGCCTGGTCCGCGCTCCAGTTCGGCGATACGACCGCCCGAGACCTCGGCCGAATCAGCCTGAATCCCATGCGCCACATCGATCCCGTCGGCAGCATACTGGTGCCACTCCTGCTGTACATCTTCTCGGGCCTCATTTTCGGCGCGGCCAAGCCGACACCCGTCGACCTGCGCAACACCCCGAACCCCAGGCTCGCGAACCTCGTGGTGTCCGCCGCGGGCCCCCTCTCGAACTTCCTGCTCGCAGGAATCGGGCTCGTGCTGTTCGCGATCATCCGCCACGCCCAGCCCCAGGCCATGAACGACCTGATCGAGGCGCTCCAGGGAAGCCGGTTCGCCCCCGGGGCCCTCGCCCCGGTCACCTACATCCTGTTTTTTTTCACCATGGTCAACGTGATGCTCGGCGTTTTCAACCTGATCCCCATTCCTCCGCTCGACGGCAGCGGCATCCTGCTCTCCATCGGAGGCCCGAGCGTCGCTCGCGCGTTCGCCGCCATCCGCCCCTTCGGCTTTCTGATCCTCATTGCTCTCATCGCAACGCCGGTGCTGGGAAACATCTTTCGCCCCGTGCAGCACCTCGTGCTGCGGCTCGTCTTCGGAGCCTGACATGAGCGAGATCGTTCTCTCCGGCCTGCGGCCGACCGGCCGGGTCCACCTCGGCAACTACTTCGGCGCCGTCAAGAACTGGGTGGACCTCGAGAGGAGCGGGAAGTACCGCTGCTTCTTCTTCGTCGCCGACCTGCACGCGCTGACGACCGACTACGCCGACACGCAGGCGCTCGCGACGAACACGCGCGAGGCCGTTCTCGACTGGCTCTCGGTCGGTCTCGACCCCGAGAAGGCGACGATCTTTCTCCAGTCGCGCGTCCCGCAGCACGCCGAGCTCGCTCTGTACTTCTCGATGATCACGCCGCTCGGCTGGCTCGAACGCGTCCCCACATACAAGGATCAGATCGAGCAGCTCCGGACTCGGGATCTGGGCACGCACGGGTTCCTGGGATACCCGGTCCTCATGACGGCGGACATTGCCGTGTATCGCGCGCAGCTCGTGCCGGTGGGGGAGGACCAGGCGAGTCATCTCGAGATCTGTCGCGAGATCGTTCGCCGCTTCAACAGCCTCTACGGGAACGTGTTTCCCGAGCCCAGGGCCCTCTTCACGCCGACGCCGAAGGTCAACGGCATCGACGGGCGGAAGATGTCGAAGTCTTACGGCAACACGATCGGCATCACCGAGGCGGCCGACGCGGTGCGCGACAAGGTCATGGCAATGGTGACCGACCCGGCCCGGGCCCGCCGGCAGGACCCGGGGAACCCCGAGAACTGCAACCTCTTTCCCTTTCACCGGCTCTTCTCGCCCCCGGCCGAAGTCGACGTCGTCGACCGGGAGTGCCGGACGGCCGGCCGCGGCTGCGTGGACTGCAAGAAGCATCTGATCGGCAACCTGAATGCGGCGCTCGAGCCGTTCCGGGAAAAGCGCGCCTCGCTCGTCGCGTCGGCCTCGGACGTCGTGCGCGACGTTCTCCACGCGGGCGACTTGCGGGCCCGTGCGGCCGCGGCGGAAACCATGGAGCGGGTGCGCGCCGCGGTGCGGCTCTCGCCCGAGCCCTGATGCCCGACGAATCGGCCGAGCGATCGCTTCCCCCCGTCGCCATCGCGGCCTTCAACGGGCCGCTGGACCTGCTCCTCCACCTCATCCGCGTCAACGAGGTGTCCATCACGGACATCCCCATCGGAGAGATCACGGAGCAGTACACGGCCTACCTCGACGCGATGCGCGAGCTCGACCTCGACATCGCCTCCGATTACATTGCCCTGGCGGCCGAGCTCATCTACATCAAGTCGAAAATGCTTCTCCCGCGCCTGCCGGGGGAAGAGCCGGTCGATCCGCGCGCGGACCTCGCCCAAAGGCTGCTCGACTACGAGCGGTTCAAGCGATCCGCGGAGACGTTCCACGCGATCGATACCCTGCGGGGGGGTCTCTGGGCGCGCCCGGAAACCGAAATTCCCCGCGCCGAGGGCGCGGAAGAGAATCTGGAGATTTCGCTCTTCGACATCATCGAGGCATTCCGCAAGGTCAGCGAGCAGTACCGCCTGGCCCATCCGCCGGCCCTCGCGATTCACCACCTGCGGTTCTCGGTACGCGACAAGATGCTCGAGCTGCTCGGCAGGCTGGACGAGGCGCGGACTCTGCCGCTGCTCGACTTCCTCGGGCAGATGCGGTACCGGGCGGAAGCCGTGACGGCCTTTCTCGCCTGCCTCGAGCTCATCCGACTCGGGGTCGTGCGTGCGTTCCAGGCGCGGCCGTTCGGGGAGATCCATGCCAGCCGCACGGAGCTCGCCTTCTCCGCCGAGCAGATACGCGATAATTACGCCGAGTGAGACGATGAGCGAGAGCGCTGCGCCCCCCGTCGTGGCGGGGACGACAACCGCGCCGGCGCGCGAGACGTCGGCCGAGAAGATTCTCAGCGCCGTCGAGGCAGTCCTCTTTTCCTCTCCGAGGCCCGTGAAGGAGAAGGACCTCGCCGACCTGCTCGAGGCGACTCCGGCCGCGGTCCTCGAGGCACTCGGACTGCTCGCCGGCCGCGCCGACGCGCCCGATCGCGGTGTCCGCGTGGAAAAAGTGGCCGGCGGGTGGCGCTTCGTGACCCGGCCCGAGTTCGATTCGCTGCTGCGCAAGTTTCACGAGGTCACGGACCGGGCGCGCCTTTCGCTCGCCGCCCTCGAGACGCTGGCGATCATCGCGTACCGCCAGCCAATCACGCTGCCGGAGATCCAGGAGATTCGGGGCGTGAACTCCGCAAGCGTCCTGAAGACCCTGTTCGAAAAGAAGCTCATCACGACGGCCGGGAAGAAGGCCGTGGTCGGCACACCGTTCTTCTACAAGACGACGCCCGACTTTCTCATGCGGTTCGGCCTGAACGAGCTCGCCGAGCTGCCGAAACCCGAGGACCTCGACGCCGATCTGGCGGCCACCGTCGAAGCCCGCGAGATAGCGGCCCCGACCGCCGAGGCCCCCGCGATCCACGTGGACACGGACCTGGAGGAAGGCCCGGCGTCCGAGGACGCGGGCGCGCAGGAGTGAGTCTGGCGCCCGAGCGGATCCAGAAGATCATCGCCGCGACAGGACTCGCCTCGCGACGCGCCGCGGAGGACTGGATTCGCGAGGGGCGGGTCCGCATCAACGGCCGGCTGGCCGCGCTCGGCGACCGCGCCGATCCGCAGACGGATTCGATCAAGGTCGACGACCGGAGGATTCGCCCGCAGCCGGGGCCGCGAACGTACATCCTGCTCAACAAGCCGAAGGGCTTCGTCACGACGATTTCGGATCCCGAGGGGCGCGACACGGTGCTGGATCTCATCCCCGGAAGGCTGCGACGGGGGGTCAAGCCCGTCGGGCGGTTGGACGTCCAGACCGAGGGGCTCCTGCTTCTGACCGACGACGGCGAGCTCGCCCGTTCGATCACCCATCCGTCGACCGGCTGTCCCAAGGAATACCTGGTCAAGGTATCGGGAGAGCCGGCGCCCGCCCGGCTCGAAAAACTGCGGCGCGGCGTCTCGCTCGAGGGCGAGCGGACTCGCCCCTGCGACATCGAACGGGTGTCGGGAACTCCCCGCAAGGGCGGGGAGGAGGGAAACACCTGGCTCCGGGTCACGCTGCGCCAGGGCCGCACGCGGCAAATCCGGCGGATGTTCGAGCTCATCGGACACCCCGTGTCGAAGTTGAAGCGCGTGGCGATCGGGCCCGTCCGAGACCCGAACCTTCCCCCCGGGGCCTATCGCCGACTGAGCGTCTCGGAGGTCGCGGCCCTGAAGGGGCTCGGCCTCGCACGGTGAGCGGGCCGCTCATCGTCGCGATCGACGGGCCTTCCGGCGCCGGGAAATCCACCGTTGCCCGGACGCTCGCGGCGCGGCTCGAGGTCCCGTACATCGATACGGGCGCGATGTATCGGGCCGTGGGGTTGACCGCCCGCAGCCGGGGAGTCGCACTCCCGATCGCCAGCCCGGGCGACGTGGCGGGGATCGCGGAAGCCGCGCACATCGAGCTCGTCCCGTCGACGACCGGCGTTCGCGTCCTCGTCGACGGGCACGACGTGACCGAGCAGATCCGAGAGCCCGACATTTCCCTCTACGCCTCGGCCGTGTCGGCCATACCGGCCGTGCGCCGGCTTCTCGTCCCCCAGCAGCAGCGTCTGGGCCGGCAGCGGGGGGGCGTGATGGAAGGCCGCGACATCGGCACGCGGGTCTTTCCGGATACTCCCCACAAGTTCTTCCTGACCGCCGACCCGGCCATCCGTGCCGAGCGGCGGACCCGCGAGCTCGCGGCCCGAGGCACTCCCCAGCCCTACGAGGAGGTTCTCCGGGAGATGGAACGGCGGGACCGTGACGACGGGACCCGGGCCGATTCCCCCCTCACGCTGGACGATCGGTACGTGCTGATCGACTCGAGCGGTTGGCCCGTCGAGGCCGTCGTGGCCGAGATCGAGAGGCGGGTTCGCCAGGCGATTTGACTCCGCCGGACCCCTCAACATAGGATATTGCTTTGCGTCTCAGCGACTTAAGAGAGGGGACCGCTCATCCGATGGGGGCAGATCAGCGTAAAGAGGGAGGTCGGGAAACCGAGCCGATGGAAACAGAACAGGAACTGACTCCGCAGGAGTATCAACACCTCCTCGCACAGTACGAGAACTCCTTCAAGAACTTGCAGGAGGGGCAGATCATCCGCGGTCGGGTCCTGACGATCACGCCTTCCGAGGTGATCGTGGACATCGGCTACAAGTCGGAGGGCATGATCCCGCTCTCCGAATTCACCGACTTTTCCGGCCAGATCACGATCAAGGCCGGCGACCCGGTCGACGTTCTGCTCGAGCGCACCGAGGACCAGAACGGCTACGTCGTGCTCTCCAAGGACAAGGCCGAGAAGATGAAGGTCTGGGACGAAGTCGAGAAGTCCTATCGTTCGGGCTCGACCGTCCGCGGACGCGTCATCGATCGCATCAAGGGTGGACTCGCCGTCGATATCGGGGTCAAGGCGTTCCTGCCCGGGTCGCTCGTCGACGTCAAGCCGGTCAAGAACCTCGAGGCCCTCCGCGGCAAGGACCTCGACTTCAAGGTCATTTCCGTCGACAAGAAGAGAGGCAACATCGTCCTGTCGCGCAAGGCCGTCGTCGAGGTCGAGCAGGAGGCCCGCAAGAAGGAGACGCTCCAGCTGCTCGAAGAGGGCCGCGTTCTCCACGGGACGGTCAAGAACCTCACCGACTACGGTGCGTTCGTGGATCTCGGGGGCCTGGACGGCCTGCTGCACGTCACGGACATGTCCTGGGGCCGTGTCAACCATCCGTCGGACCTGGTGAAGGTCGGCGACGAGATCGAGGTGGTCGTTCTCAAGTTCGACCGCGAGACCGAGCGCGTCTCCCTCGGCACCAAGCAGCTCACGGATGACCCGTGGGCGCACGTGCCCGAGAAGTATCCGGCCGGCTCGCGCGTGAAAGGGCGCGTGACCAACGTCACGGACTATGGAGCGTTCGTCGAGCTCGAGGGCGGCGTCGAAGGACTCGTGCACGTCTCCGAGATGTCGTGGTCGAAGAAGATCAAGAACCCGGCCAAGGTCGTGTCTCCGGGCGACACCGTCGAGGCCATCGTTTCCGACGTCAACCCGGAGGCCCGCCGCATATCGCTCTCGCTCAAGGACACGCTGCCGGACCCATGGGAGAGCGTGGCCGAGAAGTATGCCGTGGGAACGCGCGTGTCCGGAAAGGTCCGCAACCTGACCGACTTCGGCGCCTTCGTCGAGATCGAGGAAGGCATCGACGGTCTCGTGCACGTGTCGGACATGTCCTGGACCCGCCGCATCAAACACCCCTCCGAGGTATTGAAGAAGGGCGACGACGTCGAGGCGATGATCACCTCGGTCGACCAGGACAACCGCCGCATTTCCCTCTCGATCAAGGAGTTTCAGCCCAACGACTGGCAGGCCTTCAAGGACAAGCATCAAGCGGGTGAGATCGTCGAGGGAATCGTCACGCGCGTCGCGGACTTCGGCGTGTTCGTCCAGATCGAGGGCCTCGTCGAGGGACTCATGCACGTTTCGGAGACCACGCTCGAGCGGGGTCAGAAGCCCCAGGACCACTACAAGGAGGGGGACCCCGTCCGCGCCCGGATCCTTCGGATCGAGGACCCGGAGATGAAGGTCGGCCTCTCGGGCCTCAACCTCGATGCCGAGCCTGCGCCCGCCGAGGCCGAGGCGCCGCAGGCGCAAGTCGCACAGGCCGCAGCCCCGGAGCCGGAGGAAGCCGCTCCCAAGAAGAAGCGGTCGCGCAAGAAGGCCGACGACGCCGCCAAGGGATAAGAGGTGGCCGCCGGATGGAACCCTCCGCGTCGTTTCGCGAGGAGACACGGGCGATGACCAAGGCCGAACTGATCGAGCGCGTGGCGGTCGCGACGGACGTCACCAAGAAGCAGGCGGAGGCCATCGTCGATACGGTGTTCGAAGCCATCGTGCGTTCCCTCAAGGAGGGCCAGAAGATCGAGTTGCGGGGCTTCGGCTCCTTCCGGCTTCGTGAGCGAGGTGCCCGCATGGGCCGCAATCCGAAGACGGGCGTGAAGGTGTCGGTCCCGGCGAAAAAGATCCCCTATTTCAAGCCCGGCAAGGAGCTGAAGGAACTGATCAACCGGTAATGCCGGATGTTCTCTTCGCCCCGTGGCGCTACGATTACCTCGTGGCGGACAAGTCGGGCGGCTGCATATTCTGCGAGGCCGCGGCCTCGCACGACGACGAAGGGTCGCTCGTCGTGTTTCGCGGAAAGCGGGTCTTCGTGCTCCTGAATCGCTACCCGTACACGAACGGTCACGTCATGGTGGCGCCGACGGCGCACGATGCGTGGTTCTCCGACTCCGCCGGGGAGACGCTCGGCGAGCTCATCGCGACGGTCGCGCGCGCCCAGAAGATCCTCGTCGCCGAGTTCCGGACCGACGGCCTCAACGTGGGCGTCAATTTCGGCTCGGCTGCCGGCGCCGGCGTCGCCGACCATTACCATGTGCACGTCGTCCCGCGCTGGGCGGGCGACACGAATTTCATGACGGTCGCCGGCTCCGTGCGCGTGGTCCCCGAGGAGCTCGCGGTGACCCGACGGCGGCTCGCGCCCCTCTTCGGGAGGCCCGCCTGAGCGACCGGAGCACCGCAGGCCGACCCGCGGTCGCGGCCATGGTTCTGGCCTGGCTCGTTCCGGGGCTGGGGCACTTCTACCTCGGGCGCCGCCGCACGGCGATCGCCTTCGGCGCGATCGTCACCGCCACCTTTCTCGCCGGCCTTTCGCTGCAGGGTCGCCTCTACACCGTGGAATCGGGCCAGCCTCTCACTCTGCTCGCGACGTTTGCCGTCTACGGCGCGGGCGTACTCAACCTCGCGGCGCGATGGGTCTCGGACAATCCCGGCGGCACGATCCTCTCTCCGACGTACGAGTACGGCTGCGCCTACCTGCTGACGGCCGGCCTGATGAATCTCCTGCTCGTGCTCGATGCGCATGACCTGGCGACCGGGCGAAAACCATGATCGCCATGCTTCCCGCGGATCACTTCCTGATCATGACCCTGTACGCGCTGCTGGTCTCGGGGTTCTTCGCGCTGCTGTGGCGGGAAGGCCGCCGCGAGCGCTGGAAGCTCTTCGCAATCCTCATGGCCTCCCTCGTGCTCGGCGGCCTCGCGGTCGCGTGGTTGATGTATCCCTTCCCGAGCTAGCCGTCGACCGTTCACGGTCGACCGTGAGCGAGCACGCCGATTCGCTGTTGACTGTCGACTGTCGACTGTCGACTAATTGACTCCGTGAACCTGCTCATCTCGGCCGGCGAGACCTCGGGCGACCTCCACGGCGCGCGGCTACTCAAGGCCCTGCGGGCGCGGCGGCCCGATCTGTCCGCCTTCGGGATGGGTGGTGAGCGCCTGGCGGCGGCGGGCCTGGAGTCGGTCGTGCGATCCGGGGCGTTCGCCGTCGTCGGGATTTCCGAGGTGGTCGTAAAGCTGCCCTTGATCGTGGGCGCGTTGCGGACACTGGACGTCGAGGCCCGGCGGCGCCGGCCCGATGCCGCGGTACTGATCGACTTTCCGGACTTCCACGGATTGCTCTCCCGGCGACTCCGGCGCGACGGGGTCCCCGTCATCTACTACGTCAGCCCGCAGGTGTGGGCCTGGCGCCCATGGCGTGCGCGGACGATCGCCAGCCGGGCACGGCGCATCATTACGCTCTTTCCCTTCGAAACCGGAATCTACCGCCAGCTCGGGGCCGACGCCGTGTGCGCCGGGCATCCCCTGGTCGAGGACGTGCAGGAGGGCCTCGCCGCTGCCTCGCCCCTGCCTCCCAAGACACGGCGGCGCCTCGTCTTGCTGCCCGGAAGCCGCGACATGGAGCTCGACCAGCACTGGGAACCGATGGCCGAGGCGGCCGCGCTCCTGGCGAGACGGCTCGATCTGGAAGTCGTCGTGATGCGGGCGCCGGGACTTCCCGAGTCGGCATATCCCAACGCATCGGCGCGAGGAATTCGCATCGTCGAGACCGGCCTCCACGCCCTGCTGACGTCCGCGGACCTCGCCTTCGTGGCCTCGGGGACGGCGACTCTCGAGGCTGCGATCTGCGGAACGCCGATGGTCGTCGTCTACCGCACGTCGGCGTTCAGCTGGGCGATCGCGAGCCGCCTGGTCAAGGTGCGCTGGGTTTCCCTCGTCAACATCGTGGCCCGCGAGGAACTCGTGCCGGAGCTTCTCCAGCAGGGACTGACGGTCGCGAAGCTCGTGCAGGCCGCCGAGCGGCTCCTCGACTCGCCGCAACTCATCTCCCAGATGAAGGCCGGCCTGAAACGGGTCTCCCGTGAGCTCGGCCCGCCCGGAGCGAGCGGCCGCGCCGCGGACTACGTGCTGTCGGCCCTGACTCCGGGTTCCCCGGAGATCCCGGTCGCCGATTCGCGAGTCGCCCGATGAGACCCCTTCCGCGCCTCCTCCGCTACTTCGCCCGGTACAAGGGGCGGGCGCTCCTGTCGCTCGGTGCGATGGTCATCGTCTCGCTCGCCACGGTGGCCCTGCTCTTCCTCCTCAAGAAAGTCGTCGACGAGGTGCTCGGCGCCGGAGCGGCCGGCGCCCTCGCCGGGGTCGGCCCCGGGCCGGGCTCGGCGCGGATGGCACCGTTCGTTCACGCGCTCGAGTCAGGTTACGGAGCCGCTCGGGACGCGGCCGTGCGGGCCGGCCTCGCGACGCGATACGCCGTCCCGCTGCTGCTCGTCGCGGCCCTCGTCGTCAAGAACGTCTTCGCGTACTTTTCGGAATTCGCGCTCAACTCGATCGGGCTCGCGATGGTGCGGGATTTGCGCGCAGACGCATACCGGGCGCTGCTCGAGCAGTCCACCCGGTTCTCTTCCGAAAGCTCCTCGGGCGACCTGATCAGCCGCCTGCTCGGCGACGCCGAGCAGATCCAGGCGGCCTTCGGCGCACGCCTGGCGGACTTCGTGCAGGGCGTTCTGACCATGGCGCTCGTCCTTCTCTATGTCTTTTCGCTCAACTTCCGACTTGCCTTCGCGGTGCTCGTCGTCGCGCCTCTGCTCGTCGTACCGATCGTCGGCAATTTTCGCAAGCTCCGGCGGTCGGGACTCGCGGCGCGCGAGCGCATCGGGGAGATGGGATCGCTGCTCGGAGAGACGCTGCGCGGCCACCGGCTCATCAAGACCTACGCCATGGAGGATTTCGAAGCCGGGCGCTTCGGCGAGGCGAACCGCCGCTATTTCAGCGCGAGCCGACAGACGATCCGGCTCCAGGCACTGAATTCGCCGCTCATGGAGATCCTCGGAGGCTTCGGTCTCGCGCTCGTCTTTGTCTACGCGGCGGGCCAGATTCGGAACGGCCAGATGAGCGTCGGCGGTCTCCTCTCCTTTCTGACAGCGATCATGATGCTCTACAAACCCCTCAAGGACGTCACGAAGACCAACATCGTGCTCCAGGTGGCGCTCGCTTCCGCAGGACGGCTCTTCGAGGTGATCGACGGCGACAACGACATCGTCGAGAAGCCGGGGGCGCCGGATCTCGCACCCTTCGCCTCCAGCCTGCGCTACGAGGGCGTGTCTTTTGCGTACGGCCCCGAGCCCGTGCTTTCCGGCGTGACCCTGACGATCTGTCGAGGCGAGACTGTGGCGCTCGTCGGCAGCTCCGGGGCGGGCAAGACAACGCTCGTGAACCTCCTCGCGAGGCTCTACGATCCGACGGGGGGCCGCATCACCCTGGACGGCGTCGACCTGCGGGACGTGTCGCTCCGGTCCCTGCGCCGCCAGATCGGGCTCGTCACTCAGGAGACGATCCTGTTCGACACGACGGTCCGCGAAATCATCGCGTATGGAGAGAAATCGCCGCCCGAGGATCGGGTCCGGGCGGCCGCGGCCGCGGCCTGCGCCGACGAGTTCATCACCCGGCTTCCACAGGCCTACGACACGCGGGTCGGAGAGGCCGGCGCCCGGCTCTCCGGGGGTCAGCGTCAGCGCCTCGCGATTGCGCGGGCGATCTACAAGGACGCGCCGATCTTGATTCTCGACGAGGCCACGTCCCAGCTCGACACCGAGTCCGAGGCCCTCGTCGCACGCGCCCTCGCGAACCTCATGCGGGGGCGCACGACACTCGTGATCGCGCACCGACTCTCCACCGTTCGCCGGGCGGACCGCATCGTCGTGCTGGGGTCGGGCGGCATCGTCGAAGAGGGCACGCACGCCGAGCTCTTGACTCGCCGCGGTCTCTATCGCAGGCTGCACGACATGCAGTACTTCGCCGAGGCCGAGAAGGCCCAGCCCGCCCCCTCCGAACCGTGATGCTGCGCAGCATGACGGGCTTCGGCCGCGCGCGGGGCCCGGTCGGCAACGACTGGACGGGCGAGGTCGTGGTGCGAAGCGTCAACAGCAGGTTCCTCGACGTGACCATCAAGGCCAAGGAGGCGGAGGCCCCGCTCGAGCCCACATTGCGCCGGGTCATCGGACGCCAGGTCCAGCGAGGAAAGGTGGAGGTCGCTCTGCGTCTGAAACGTGTCGCGCCCTCGGTGCAGCAAATCGTGGTGGACGAAGGTCTGCTCGAGGCCCTCCTGTCGCGCATCGCCGCGCTCTCCCGAAAGTATCCGATCGAGGGCGCGGTCTCTGCCCGCGACCTGTTGGGCATGCCGCAGATCCTCACGGTCGACACGGGTGCCGACGGCTTCACCCCCGAGGAGATCGCCGCGGTCGAGGCGCTGGCAGAGGAGGCCGTCGCCGCCCTGGTGGCGATGCGCTGCGCGGAGGGCGCGGCGATCGCGGCCGAGCTTACGCCGCGCATCGCGCTTCTCCGGCAGATTGCCGCGGGTCTCGCGGGCCGACGCGAGGAGATCGCCCGCAACCTCGCCACGACCCTGCGCGAGCGCATCCGGGCCCTCTTTCCCGACATCCCCCTCGACCCGGGACGCCTGGAACAAGAGGCGGCGATTGCCGCCGACCGCGCCGACGTTGCCGAAGAGCTCCAGCGCCTCCAGGGCCACCTCGACCAGTTCGAGGGCATTCTTCGCAAGGGGGGCTCGGCCGTCGGCAAGACCCTCGACTTCTCTCTCCCAGGAGATCCTGCGGGAGCTCAACACGCTCGGATCGAAGAGCCGCGACCTCGCCTCGACCCGGGAGATTCTCGCCATGAAGGCCGAGACGGAGAAGATCCGCGAGCAGGCCCAGAACGTCGAATGAGCGGAGCTCCCCGCGGATCCCTCCTGATCGTGTCTTCACCCTCCGGAGGAGGCAAGACGACACTCATCCGCCGCCTGCTCGCCAATCCTCCGGGCCGGCCCCTCCGGTTCTCGGTTTCGCACACGACGCGCACGCGCCGCAACGGAGAGGTCGACGGGCGCGAGTACCACTTCGTGACCGCCGGCGAGTTCGAGCAGATGGCCAGAAACAGCGAATTCCTGGAGCACAACGAGGTCCATGGCAATTTCTACGGCACCGCCAAGTCCGAGGTGCTGTCGCGCCTGGCGGCGGGGGAGGACGTCGTGCTCGACATCGACGTGCAGGGCGCCCGCGACGTGCGGGCAGCCTACCCCGAGGCAATATCGATCTTCATCGTGCCTTCCTCGGCCGCCGAGCTCGAGCGCCGACTACGGGCCCGGGGCCTCGATGGTGAAGACGCAATCCGAAAACGGCTCATCAACGCGGCCAAGGAGATTGCACAAGCCGAGACTTTTCAATACCTTATCGTCAATGACGATATCGAACGCGCGGGTCTTGAGTTAGAATCCGTAGTTCGCGCCTGCCGGCTCACGCCGGCCAGGCAAGCCCAGATCCTCGAGCGTCTGCGTAAGGACTTTCGTTAGAAGGGATTGAAGTCATGATTCAGTCGATTCCGGAAGGGGTGGACAGCAAGTTTCGCCTCGTGCTCCTCATCGCCCGGCGCGCGGAGCAGCTGATGCGTGGCGCTCGGCCCAAGCTGGAGACCGAACGCCCGTTGAAGCCCACGCGGCTGGCAGCGGCGGAATTTGAGGAGAACCAGGTGCGGTGGGGGTTCGGCTCGGAGGGCGGTGTGCTCGAGGCGCCGACAGAGGAGACCGAGGCACTCGAAGAGGACCTGGTCGAGGAAGAAGCCGCCCGCTGATTCCCGGGCCGTCGTCCGGCAGCCATGCACAGCCCCCCGCGGATCCTGCTCGGCGTCAGCGGCGGCATCGCCGCGTACAAGGCGGTCGAGTTGCTCCGCGACCTCACGGAACGCGGCGCCACGGTCCGGGTGGCCATGACGCGGGGCGCCCGCGAGTTCGTCGCCCCGCTGACCTTTTCCGTGCTCTCGCGACAGGCGGTCTACACCGAGGTTTGGGGGCTCGGAAACGAGCCCGCCGTGGACCACGTTGCCCTCGCGGACTGGTCTGACCTGCTTCTCGTCGCGCCGGCGACCGCCCACACGATCGGGAAGTTCGCCAATGGCCTTGCCGACGATTTCCTGTCGACGTACTTCCTCGCTCATCGCGGGCCCGTCCTGATCGCGCCGGCGATGGAGTCGGCCATGTGGAGCAACGCGGCCGTCCGGACCAACGTGGCACGGTTGGCCGCGCGCGGTGTCCGGTACGTCGGGCCCGCCGCCGGGCCGCTCGCCTCCGGCCACGAAGGCATCGGGCGCATGGCGGAACCCGCGGCCATCGCCGCGGAGGCCTGGCGGCTGGCCACGACCGGGCGCCGGGATCTCGGAGGACTTCGCCTGCTGATTACTGCCGGCCCAACGCGCGAGCCCGTCGACCCCATCCGTTTCCTCTCCAATCGCTCCAGCGGCAGGATGGGTTATGCCCTGGCCGAGGCCGCTCGCGACCGCGGAGCGAGCGTGACGCTGCTGTCCGGGCCCGTCGGGATCCCGGCTCCGGAGGGCGTGCGGGTCCTGGCGTTCGAGACCGCCGACGACCTCCACGCCCTGCTCCTGAGCGAGTTTCCCGAAAGCGACGGTCTCGTCATGGCAGCCGCCGTGGCCGACTTCATTCCCGCGGTGAGCTCCCGCCGCCTCCATCGCGACGACGGGCCCCGCGACCTCGCGTTGCGCCCGGGGCGCGACCTGCTGGCAAGCCTCGCCCCCCTGCGCCGAGCCCAGACGATCGTCGCCTTCGCCGCGGAAACCGAAGACCTCGAGCTCCGGGGCCGACACAAGATGGAATCCAAGGGCGCAGACCTCGTCGTCGTGAACGACGTGGGACGCAGCGACATCGCCTTCGAAGCGGAAGAGAACGAGGTTCTGATTCTGGGCCGGGATGGCGCGAGAAACGAGGTCTCGCGAAGCAGCAAACGCGAGATCGCCGAGCGGATCTGGGACGCATTCCTGGCCGCTCGCGGCGCGGCGGCGCCTCACCCGACCCCGGCAACCGGGTAGAGCCCCCTCGCCCGCGCGGCGATAGACTCGCCCCGTGCCCGACCACACGCCGGACCGCGATCAGCTCGAATTCTTCCGCGACATCGGTGTGACCGACGTGTTCATCGATCGCGCTCCGTCGCCCGCGGTCGTGGCCGGCTCGACACCGAACCTGGCAGCCCTGGCAAAATCGCTCGAGGGCTGCCCACGCTGCAAGCTGTCGAAGACCCGGACGAACATCGTCTTCGGCCAGGGCAACGCGAAAGCCGATCTCATGTTCGTCGGCGAGGCCCCCGGCCGCGACGAGGACGAGCAGGGCCTCGCCTTCGTGGGTAAGGCCGGGCAGCTTCTCACGAAGATCATCGAGGCGATGGGCAGGAAACGCGAGGACGTCTTCATCTGCAACGTCCTGAAATGCCGCCCTCCCAACAACCGCAATCCGGAGCCGGACGAGGTGGCGTCCTGCCGCCCGTTCCTGGACGAGCAGATCCGGTTGATCGCGCCGCGCGTCATCGTGACGCTCGGAACCTTCGCGGCGCAGGCAATCCTCGAGACCGACGAACCCATCGGCCGGATGCGCGGCCGCTGGCGCGAGATGCGCGGCGTGCGCGTCATGCCGACCTTCCACCCCGCGTTCCTCCTGCGCTCGCCCGAGCGGAAGAAGGACGTCTGGGAGGACATGAAGCTCGTGCGCGACTTTCTGGCCCGGACATGACGAGGGCGGCCGCAAGGCCGCCCTCGTGACACTCCGGGGCGAGACGCCCCTTACGGCGTTGCCACCTTCTCGAGAGTGTTGAAGATCGGAAAGTGACTCGCAGCGCCCATGAAAAACAGCATCGGAATCGACAGCCAGGTGTTGGCGCGCGAGGCGAGGAACGCGCGTCGTGCCCACTTGGCCTGGTCGGCCGGAGCCGCGGCTCCCGTTTCGGCGGTCGCCTTGACGGCCGCGATGATCCGCTTCTGCAGTGGCCAGATGATCATCCAGACGTTGAGCAGCATGATCGTGCCGAGCCCGCCACCGACCATGATCGAGATGGTCCGGCTCGAGGAACCGCCCTTTTGTGCCATCAGGGCGGTCGCATAGGCCATGAAGGCGACGACGATGGTGATGACGACGGCGAGCAGGCGGCCGTCCTTGAGCGGGCCGCCGGCGACCGATGCCCGGAAGAGGGCGGAAAGGACCACGAAGGCGATCGACCAGCCTACGAGGAAGTAGACGAGCGCCATGTGGCCCGCCTTCTCGGAATCCACGAGCAGGTAGTAATAGGTGAAGCCCGAGAGCCACGTGGCCATCGCTCCCCAGCGGAACCAGAACAGGGCCTTCGGCATGAGGTTCGGAACGACTTTGGCCTTGGTCGCGGCGTCGAGCTCCTTCTGGAACTGGACGTTGACGAGATTGAAGAAATAGAGCATTCCGATCCAGGTGATTCCGGCGAGGAAGTGAATCCAGCGCAGCAGAAACTGGAAGTTGGTCGCGAAATCCTGTGGCCAGTTGATCATCCAGACCTCCTCTCGAATGGAAGCGGCGCAATCTTCTCACAGGCCAGCGCCGCTGCCGTAGAATCTGCGCTTCGAACGCGATGAAGACGCCGCCCGGTTTGCCCGAGGACCCCTTCCCGCCGATTGCACGGCTCCTGGCGCCTGCCGTGCTCGGCGCTCTCGCCGTGCTCGCCGCGGCATGCCGCCCGAGGGCAGCGAGCGCACCGCCTGCCTCGTCCTCTCCGCCTCCCGCAACGGCGACGCATCTGCCCGCAAGTGCCGAGGCAGCCGGCTACGCTCTGCGGCCTGCGGAGAAGACGGCCGTCGACGAATTCCTGCACCGCAATCCGGACCTGCGGCCCGCCGTCGACGCGGACCATCGCGAGAGCTCCGAGGCGAGCGACGTCGGCGCCCTGTACGGGATCTATCACCCCTACTTCGTGCGCGGCGACGCCAACGACGACGGTCTCCTGGACTTCGTCATCGCCTTCGTGAGGCGCGACTCCGACCGCAAGGCCGCGTGGTTCTCGGTCGTGGTCTTCTCCGGACGCGCCGACGGAACGTTCTCACCGGGCGGCTTTCTCGAGCGGGAAGTCTCTCTGGCCGACGGTGACCTGTCGCTCGACCGGGATGCCGTCGTCGTCACGCCGGACGTCGCCGAGGACCTGTCGCGGCGCTACCGATGGGACGCCGCAAAGCAGCGTCACGTCTTCGTGCGCGACGACGACTCCGAGGAACCAACATCGCCCCCCCCGTCACAGATCTGAACGTCGCGACACGCACGGTTTCCGTCGCACTGCCGCTTCCCCTGCGCCGTAACTTCACCTACGCGGTACCCGCCGCGCTCGACCCGCCCCCTCCCGGTGCCCGGGTGCGGGTGCCCTTCGGTGAGAGAGTCTTGACGGGTATCGTGGTCCCCGAGACGCCGGGGGAAGCGCCGGCAATGGTGCGCGAGATCCTCGAGATCCTCGATGCCGAGCCGGTGTGTCCGGCAGACCTGCTCCTCACCGCGGCCCGCGTGGCCGAACGCTTCTTCGCGTCGACAGGGGAGGTCCTCAAGAGTGCCCTGCCGGCCCGACTTCCCGCCTCGGGCGCGGTCCGATACCGGCTCACGGAGAGGGGAGCCCTGGGCCGGGAGTCCGCGGGGGGGCCCGAGCGGGCCATTCTCGACCGCATGAGCGGCGGGGAGGCAGTTCGCGTCATCGAGATGCCGGGCGACGGCAAGGCGCGCGGCGCGCTGGTCCGCGCGCTCGAGGAGCGCCGCTGGATTCGCCCCGTGTCCGGATCCAAAGCGCGTGGATCGAACTCCGAGCTCGCCTACGAGCCCGTGCGACTCGACGCGGCGGAGCTCTCCTCCCGGCTCGGCCGGAGCCGGAAGGGCCGTCCGGTGGTCGCGTTTCTCGCCGAGCTCGGTCGGCCGGCCGGATCAGCCGAAATCCGTCTCGCCTTGGGAGCCGGACCCGCCCTCCTGCGGAGCCTGGTCGCGCGGGGCGTGCTGCGCAGCTTCGAGCAGGCACGGCGCCCCACGGACGTGCCGGTCGCAGGTCGCTCGGTCGTCGTGTCGCCGACTGCGGACCAGCGGGTCGCGATCGAGGCGATCGCGCGCGCGATCCGTGAGCGCCGTTATTTCCCCGCCCTTCTCGAGGGTGTGACCGGCAGCGGTAAGACCGAGGTGTACCTGCGCGCCATCCGGGCGGCGCTGGAGGCCGGACGCGGAGCGATCTGGCTAGTTCCCGAGATCGCCCTGACACCCGTCTTCGCGCGCGAGTTGAAACGCCAGTTCCCGGCCGATGCGGCCGTCCTGCACTCGGCGCTCTCCGAGCGGGAGCGCGGCGAGGCCTGGGATCGCGTTCGATCCGGGGCGGCGCGGGCCGTCATCGGACCCCGGTCCGCCGCCTTCGCCCCCGTCGCGGATCCGGGGCTCTTCGTCGTCGACGAGGAGCACGACGCTTCCTACAAGCAGCGCGAGGCGCCGCGCTACGACGCCCGGGAGATCGTCGCCCTGCGCGCCATGCAGAACGGTTCCGCGCTCGTCTTCGGCTCGGCGACGCCCTCGATGGAGGCGCGCCATGCCGCCACGCTCGGCCGACTCGCTCTGCTGCGTCTTCCGGAACGCATCGGCGCGCGTCCCCTCCCGACCGTCCACATCGTGGATCTTCGAAACGAAACGGCGCTCGCGGAGGAGAAGGGCGTGCCCCTCTTTTCGCGGCCGCTCGTCGCGCGTTTGCGGGAAGTCTTCGGATCCGGCGGGCAAGCCATCCTGTTGCAGCCGCGGCGCGGGTTCGCGCCGTTTCTGCTGTGTCGGGACTGTGGCCATGACTTTCGCTGTACCCGTTGCAGCGTCGCCCGGACCGTCCACGACCACGGCCGGTCGCTGTTGTGCCATTACTGTGGAGAGCGGCGCAGCCGGCCGGAGCGATGCAAGAACTGTGGCGGACCGACGCTGGAGGCGATCGGCGCAGGTACCGAGCGCGTCGCGGCGCGTTTCGCTGCGCTCTTTCCGGGAGTCGTGCACGCCGTGCTCGATCGCGATACGGCACGCCGGCGGGGAGGCGCGGCCGCGGTGATCGAGGACATGCAGTCGGGACGGCTGTCGTGCCTGATCGGAACCCAGATGGTCGCCAAGGGGCACGACTTCCCGGGGGTGACGGCCGTGGGCGTGCTGTCGGCGGACACGCTGCTGCATTTCCCGGATTTCCGGTCGGCCGAGAAGACCTTTCAGCTGCTCGCCCAGGTGGCGGGGCGCGCGGGACGCGGTTCCGAGCCGGGGACCGTGCACGTGCAGACGTTCCACCCCCAGCATCCGGCGATTCGCCGCGCGGCCGATCACGACGTCGCGGGCTTCGCCGCGGCCGAGCTCGAGTTTCGTCGTGCGTTCTTCTACCCGCCCTTCTCCGAGCTCGCGGCCATCCTCGTGTCTTCGGACAGCCGAGATCGCGCAGAAGAGGCCGCCCGTGATCTCGGCACGAGTCTGCGGCAAGGCGCAGAGGCCCTGCGACTCTCGGGCCCCGCGCCCGCACCACTCGAGCGGCTTCAGGGGCGCTGGCGATTTCAGATCCTGCTGCGTGCCGCGCAGCGCCGATCACTTCTCACGGCCCTGGCGGCCACCATTCCGGAACGGACGCCGCCGGGCGTCCAGATCGCCGTCGACGTCGACCCGCAGGACCTCCTCTAGCCGCGGATCGCGGACTCGGACGATCGCTTCGGGACAACCCCGGTACAATTGGCGCGTGACCACGGACAACGGGGACTTCGAGGAGCCGATCCTTCGCCTGCGCCGGCGGGTCGAGGAGCTCTCCGCGCTTCCCGACGACGCAACCCATCGGCGGGAGATCGAAAAGCTTCGCGAGAAGCTCGAGCGGGTGTCGCGCGAGATCTACTCCACGCTCACCCCGTGGCAGAAGGCCCTGGTCGCGCGGCATCCCGCCCGCCCCTACACCCTGGATTACGTCCAGGCGCTCATGACGGACTTCGTCGAGCTCCACGGCGACCGCCGGTTCGCGGAAGACCCCGCGATCGTGGCCGGGTTCGGTCAGTTTCGAGGCCGCAGCGTGGCCGTGGTCGGGCACCAGAAGGGCCGGGACACCAAGGAGAAGATTCGCCGCAACTTCGGAATGCCGCGACCCGAGGGATTCCGGAAGGCCCTGCGGGTGATGCAGCTTGCCGAAAAGTTCTCGCGCCCCATCCTTTCCTTCGTCGACACGGCTGGCGCTTATCCGGGAATCGACGCGGAGGAGAGGGGACAGGCCGAGGCGATCGCCCTGAACCTGCGCGAGATGGCCGCGTTTCACGTCCCGATCATCGTCACGGTGACGGGGGAGGGCGGCTCGGGAGGAGCGCTCGCGCTCGGCATCGGCGACCGGGTCCTGATGCTCGAGCACTCGACGTACTCGGTCATCTCCCCGGAGGGCTGCGCCTCGATCCTGTGGAAGGACGCCGCACGCAAGAAGGACGCGGCCGAGGCGATGAAGATGACGGCGGGCGACCTCGCGAGCCTCGACGTGATCGACGAGATCGTCCCCGAGCCACCGGGGGGAGCGCATGCGGACCCCGCGGGCGCTGCCGCCGCGCTGGGCGAGGCGATCGAGCGGCACCTCGGCCAGGTCGCAGACCTGACCCCCGAGGAGCGGCGGGAGCGGCGGTATCGTCGCTTTCGCGCCCTCGGCCGATTCGAGACCGTCGGCACTCCGTGAGCACCGCGCCGCCCGCGAGGCGCACCGCGGCCGGCGTCCCGGTCCCGGCCGGTGCCCGCGCTGCCAGTCGGTCTGCGGCGCCGTGGAGAGTCGAGCCGCGCGATGCCGCGGGAGTGGAACGGCTGCGCGCGGCCGCCGGGGTGTCGGCGACCCTCGCGCACCTGCTCCTGCGGCGCGGCATCGAAGACGCCGCGGCGGCGCGCCGGTTCCTCGTCCCGGACGAAGGGGGACTCCACGACCCGTCGCTGCTGCTCGGCGCCGAATCGGCCGCGGACCTCCTCGTGTCCACCGCGCGCCGCGGCAAGCGGGTCGTCGTCTTCGGCGACTACGACGTGGACGGGGTGACCGCGGTCGCCCAGCTCTCGGCCTCGCTACGTCGCATCGGGGCCGACGCCGCGGCCTTCATCCCGCATCGCCTGCGCGACGGGTACGGCCTCAAGCCGGACACCGTCCGAAGGGTCATCGCGGAGCTCTCGCCCGCAACCATCGTCACCGTGGATTGCGGCATCACGGCCGCCGAGGGCGTCGCCTGCGCCCGGGAGGCCGGCGTCGAGGTCATCGTGACGGATCACCATCTGGTCCCGGACGCGTTGCCGGCCGGTGCCGTCGTCGTCAACCCGAAGCAGCCAGGATGCCCGTACCCCTACAAGGAGCTGGCGGCCTCGGCCATCTCCATGAAAATCGCGCAGTCGGTGGCGCGACGCGCCGCCGTCTCCCTGTCCCGCGACTCGCTGCTGCGCGCCGCATGCCTCGGCACCATCGCCGACCTAGTTCCCCTGACGGGCGAGAACCGGGTGATCGCCGCGCTCGGGCTACGGGCTCTGGCGGAGGCCCGCGCCCCCGGATTGCGGGCTCTGCTCGCAGAGGCCGGTCTCGAACCCGGGACCTCGCCGACCGCGGAGGACGTCGCGTTTCGCGTTGCGCCGCGGTTGAACGCTGCCGGCCGCCTCGACACGGCCCATCTCGCACTGTCTCTTTTCGAGGAGCGCGATGCCGGCCGGGCCGAGGAAACGGCCAGGGAGCTCTCGGCTCGCAACGGACAGCGCCAGAGTCTCGAACGCAGAGTCGTGGCCGAGGCTCGCGAGCGGATCGAGCGCCACGCAGACCCCGCGGACTCGGCGCTCATCCTCGAGGGCGACGCCGGTTGGCATCGGGGCGTGCTCGGCATCGCGGCGTCGCGACTCGCCCGGGAATATCACCGCCCCGTCTTGCTCTTCGGTCTGGAGGGGGAGAGGGCCAGCGGATCCGGACGCAGCATCGCGGGGGTCTCGCTGCATGCGATTCTCAAGGAGCTCGCCGCGTACTTCATCGAGTTCGGCGGCCACGATCAGGCCGTGGGGGCCACGCTCCCCGCGGATCGTTTCCAGGCGTTCCGCGCCGAGGCGCGCGCCCTCTTCGCGGCCCGTATCGAGCCCTCGGCACTCGTCCGGGGCGAGGATGCCGAGACGGAACTTCCGCTCGAGAAACTCTCGGCAGAGCTCGTCGAGGAGCTGACCGCCCTCGAACCACACGGCGCGGGAAATCCGCGGCCCGTCTTCCTCGCACGCGGCCTCGAGGCGAGCGCGCCGTTTCTTCCGGTCGGGGCGAGCGGACTGCGCGGTCGCCTCCGCAAGCCCGGCGGCAGCGTCGCTTGCATCGCATGGCAACCCGACGGGATGCTCGAGGAGCTGGCGTCATCGGGTCGGCGCATGGACATGCACTATCGGGTCGCGCCCGACCGGGGCTACGGCCTCCAGGTCGAGATCGTCGCAGCCCGGCCGGCGGCCGGGGCGCCGTGAGCCTGCGCCGCTCGGAGCTCGTCGTGCTGGCCGGAGGCCTCACCTTCGTGCTGCTTCTGGTGTGGTCCTTCCGTGCGGCCAGGAGGCCAGCCACGGGACGGCTTCTCCGCGAGCCGCCGGCCGCGACGTCCGACTCCACCGGCGAGGCGACGACCCTCCTCGACGGGTTCGACTTCACCGAAACGGTCGGAGGAAAGCCGCTCCTGCGCATCAAGGCAGCCCGCACCGTGGGATACGGCCCCGGAGCCGGGCTGGCACCCGATCTCTACGCGGGTGAGAACGTCACGCTCACCGTCTACCCGGACGACGGCGCTCCCGTGACGGTCAACGCCGAGAGGGGCGACTACGACGAACGGACCCGGGAATCGAAGCTTCAGGGCAACGTGCGCTGGTCCGACGCCGAAGGCTCGCTGGCCGAGACCGACGAGGTTCGCTTCCACCCATCGGCGCACGTCCTCGAGGCGCCTCACCCGGTTCACTTCACGCAGGGCTCGATCGATCTCGTGGCGCCGTCTGCCCGCTACGACCTCCGGGACCGGGGTGTCCGGCTCGCCGGGCCCATCTCGGGATCAGCGAGCGGCGAGGACGCCGGGGGGCTCTCGAAACTCACGGCCCGCGAGGGGCTGTTCCGCCGCGACCAGGGGTTGCTCGAGCTCCAAATGGCGGACGGCGAGTCGCGCTCGGGCGATCGCTTCGCGGCAGACCACGTTACCGTGAAGACGGGAGCATCCGGCGGGCGCGCCGAGTGGATCCGCGGCGAAGGCAACGTCCGCGGGGTCCTCGCTTCCGAACCGCCCGCCGGAAGCCCGCGCGTCGACCGGCGGTATGCGGCCGACCAGAGCCTGCTCGCCCTGGACTCCGCAGGCAAGACCCGCTCGCTCACGTTTTCGGGCGCTCCGGCCATTCTCTCCGAGCCTCGACAGCGGTTGACTGCACGCCAGATCGACATCACCTTCGTGGACGGCCGCGCCGTTTCGGCACGGGCCAGCGGCGGACTCCGCCTCGAGGGCGAGAACGGCCGCGCCGAGGCGGCTCAGGGGAGCCTCGGAATTGCACCGGATGGCTCGGCACGCAACATCGTGCTCGAAGGCGAGGTTCAAGTCGAGGCGGACGGACGCAAGGGCGAAGCGGCACGCGCCGTCGAGATCGAGGCTCCCGGTGTGTGGGTGCTGACCGGCGATTCCGGACGGTCGGCACGCGCAGAGAGCGCCGGCTCCCGCCTCTCGGCCGATCGCATCAAGGTCGATCGCGCGCACGGCATCGTCGTCGGGGAGGGTCGGGCGCGAGCGATCTTCAGCCCCGACCCGAAGGGCAAGACGCGCACGGCAACTTTCGTCGGCGACCCGAAGCGCCCGACGTACGGCCGCGCCGACCGGATCTCCCTGGACGAGTCCGGCCAGAACGCGACGCTCTCAGGCGGCGCCTCGCTCTGGCAGGGGAACTCCGCCCTGTTTGCCGACGACATCACGCTATCGGACTCGGACAGGAGCGTCACGGCCGTGCAGAACGTGCGGGCCGTGATCACGCCACAGCAGACGCCGAAATCGGGCGAGCGCGCACCCTCCGTCGTCACGGCAAAGCGCCTCGTGTATCACGAGACCGATCGCAGCGGCCGCTTCGAGGGCGGCGTGGTCGTGACGCGCGGCGCAAACTGGCGCGCCACCGGGGGAGAGTCCACGGCGTGGCTTGACAAGGACGGCGGCGTGGACTGCATGGAGATCTCCGGAAACGTCGACCTCGAGGATCACACCGTCGGGCGGACGGCAAAGGCGGAGAAGGCCCTGGACTACCCGAGGCAGGGGAAGACGCTGCTCTGGGGCAGCCCGGCCCGCGTGACGGATGCATCGGGCAACAAGGTGGCCGGCGCCATCTTGACGATCCTCGACCGCGGGCGTAGCGTCGAGATCACCGCGCCGGAAGGCGGGAAGACCGAGACGATTCACCGGACCGAGAAGGATTGAGCCAGAACCTTTCGCGACCCGCCGACCGGCCAGTCCTTTCCGCCGAAGGTCTCGTCAAGGCCTACGGCGGACGGACCGTCGTTCGCGACGTAGCGCTCGAGATCGCCGCCGGCGAGATCGTAGGCCTTCTCGGCCCGAACGGAGCGGGGAAGACGACGATTTTCTCGATCGTGGTCGGTCTCGTGCGTCCCGACGCGGGAGTGGTGCGCCTCGGCTCCCAGGACCTAACCGATCTGCCGATGTACCGCCGCGCACGTGCGGGTATCTCGTACCTGCCCCAGGAACCCTCGGTCTTTCGCAAGATGACCGTCGAGGAGAACTTGCTCGCGATCCTCGAGACCCTCGCCCTGTCTGCGCCCGAGCGACAGGAGCGCTGCGATGCCTTGCTCGCCGAGTTCGGCCTGGAAGCGCTGCGCCGCGGGCGCGCCTACTCGCTCTCGGGCGGCGAGCGGCGGCGCGTCGAGATCGCGCGCAGCCTCGTCCTGTCCCCCTATTTCCTCCTGCTCGACGAGCCGTTTGCGGGCATCGACCCGATCGCGGTGCTCGACATCCAGAAGATCGTGCGCCGGCTCGCTTCCTCGGGCATCGGTGTCCTCATCACGGATCACAACGTGCGGGAGACTTTGAGCATCGTCGAGCGGGCCTATATAATCAGCGGAGGAGAAATCCTTCGCTCCGGCACGCCCCTTGCTCTCTCGAGCGATGCCGTCGTCAGGAAGATCTATCTCGGGGAGGGTTTCCGGCTGCAGTAAGCCCCGTCGTCGTTATGGCCCTGGAACAGAAACTCAATCTCCGACTCTCACAGCGACTGGTGATGACGCCGTCGCTGCAGCAGGCCATCAAGCTGCTGCAGATGTCGCGGCTCGAGCTGCAGGAAACGCTCACCCAGGAGATGGTCGAGAATCCGATCCTCGAGGAGCAGGAAGAGACCACGGATGCCGAGCGCCTGGACGCCGCCCGGGACGCGGAGGACGCGGTCACGACGCCCGAGGCCTCGCCGGCCGCCGAGAAGGAGCGGGACTCCTTCGAGGAGATCGACTTCAACTCCTACTTCGAAGACTACCTGGACGCCGCATACAACCCCCGCCAGTACCAGGAGCAGCCCGAGGAATTCTCGCTCGAAAACGTCCTGACGAAGCCCGAGGGCCTTCCCGAGCACCTGACCTGGCAACTCGCGATGGCCGGCCCGGGCGACGCCGTGCGGGAGATCGCCGCTTACCTGATCGGTAACATCGACGAGGACGGGTACCTACGCGTCTCGCGCGAGGAGATCCGCCAGGCGGACTTCGACAACGCGGCGGACGTCGAGGCCGCGATCGCGCTCGTGCGGGGCTTCGATCCGCCGGGGGTCGGCGCGTTCGACCTGCCGGATTGCCTGCTCCTGCAGCTGCGAGCGCTCGGGGTCGAGAATCCTCTGATCGAAAAGATCATCCGGGAGCATTGGGCGGAATTCCTCAGCCGGCAATTCGCGCCGCTCGCAAAGACGCTCGGCGTCGGGATGTCCGAGCTCCAGGCCGCCTTTGAGATCATCAAGAACCTCGAACCCAAACCCGGCCGGAAATACTCGAGCGAAAGGACCATCTACGTCGAGCCCGACGTCTTCGTGCGCAAGATCGGCGACGAGTACATCATCCAGCTCTCGGAGGACGGCCTGCCGAAGCTGCGGATCTCCGCGGCGTACCGCCGGCTGCTGCGCGGCGGCACCGGGGCGATCGGCGCCGAGGCCGCCAACTACCTCCGGGACAAGATGCGCTCGGCCGTGTGGCTGATCAAGAGCCTCGACCAGCGGCAGCGGACGATCTACAAGGTGGCCGATTCGATCGTGCGCCATCAGCGGGCATTCCTGGACAATGGCATCGAGCACCTGCGCCCACTCGTTCTGCGCGACGTCGCCAACGACATCGGGATGCACGAATCCACCGTCTCGCGCGTCGTATCGAACAAGTACATCCACACGCCGCGAGGCCTCTTCCCGATGAAGTACTTCTTTCACAGCGGGATCGACTCCTCGACCGGGGACGACGTGTCGTCGCTCTCGATCAAGAACAAGATCGCGCGGATCGTGCAGGAGGAGGACACGCGGCGACCGCATTCCGACGCGCGCATCATGCAGAGTCTGCGTGCCGAGGGAATCCAGATCGCCCGCCGCACCGTGGCCAAGTACCGCGAGGAGCTGCGCATCCCCTCGTCCTCCCAGAGAAAACGGAGTTTTTAGGAGGTTCCATGGCCGTCGAATGCACGGGTCGAAACGTCGACATCACGTCTTCCGTCCGAGCGCTCGCGGAGGAGCGCGCAAACCGGCTGGAGCGCCATCTCGGCGGACCGGCCGACGTACGCATCGTTCTCTCGCACGAGAAGCACCGGTTCGGCGCCGAGATCCTCGCGATCCACGGACGCCGGCGATGGAAGGCCGAAGAAGAAACCGGGGATCCGCGGGCGGCGCTCGCCCTCGCCTTCGAGAAGATCGACGCGCAGGCCATGCGGGACACCGAAAAGCGTCGCGACCGCAAGCATCGCAGCTGGGCCCGCTTCCTGCCGAAGGGCTGGCGGGCGGAGTCGGGGGCGGCTGCAGCGGCCGCACCCGCGGCGCGGTCCTCCATCGCACGCGTGGTTCGGACGCCTGCACCGGCGGTCAAGCCGATGGGGGTAGACGAGGCCGCCCTCGCCATGGAATCCTCGGGACAGGAAGTGCTCGTGTTCCGTGATGCCGCAAACGAACGTGTCTCCGTGCTCTACCGCCGACGCGACGGAGATCTCGGCCTGATCGTGCCGGAGTGAGCATGGAGGCGACCGGCAGCCCGGGCGCAACGACCGCTCCACCCGAGCCGGGGCTTGACCCCCGCCTCGTCTTCTCGCGGATTCCCGCAAGCACGCGCGAGGAGGCGCTCGAGGCGATCGCCGCGCGGATGGCGGCGACCGGTTCCGTTCGCGAGCCGGGAGAACTCGTGCGGTGCCTGCTCGACCGGGAGAGACTCGGCTGCACGGGCCTGGGGGGTGGCATTGCGATCCCGCACTGCAAGCTCCGGGATCTCGACCGCGTCGTCCTCGCCGTAGCGACCACCGAGGCTCCGATCGACTTCGGTGCCGCCGATGGCCAGCCCGTGGACCTGATCTTCCTCGTCGCATCGCCGCCGGATGCCGCCGCGGCGCATCTGCAGACGCTTGCCCGGGTGTCCCGGTTGCTGCGGACGCCCGGCGTGGTGGAGATCCTGCGCGGCGCAGTGACCTCGGCGGCCCTCGTCGAGGCGCTTCGCGAGGCGAGCGCAGCCTGGCCCGTGTCCCCATGAGCAGCGACTCGGGCGACATGCACAGCCAATCGCTTTCCGCGGACATCCTGAGGTCACCCCTGCTCGCGGACCTCGAGCTACGTGTTGCGGCCGGGGAAGCGGGCTTCGGGCGCGCGATCTCGTGGGGCCGCATCCAGCGGCCCGGCCTGGCTCTCGCCGGCTTCATCCCCTACATCAAGCCGGGGCGCATCCAGATCCTGGGGGAGAGCGAGCTCAACTATCTCGACACGATGCCCGCCGACGTGCGCCGCGAGCGGATCGAGGCGATCTGCGCCCTGCCGATTGCCGCCTTCGTCATCACCAAAGGGCAGACGCCCCCCGAGGACATCATCCGGGAGTGCCGCCGCCGGGAAATCCCCCTGCTCGTTTCGGATCGCACGACCTCGGTCGTCATCCAGTCGATCACGCGCGTGCTCGAGGACGAGCTCGCCCCGTCGACCCAGCTCCACGGAGTCCTCGTGGATGTCTACGGCATGGGCGTGCTGCTGCTCGGAGAATCCGGCATCGGCAAGAGCGAGTGCGCGCTGGATCTCGTCCACCGCGGCCACCGGCTGGTCGCCGACGACGCGGTCGAGATACGGCGGTACCCGAGCGGCGCCCTCGTGGGCCGGGCGGCCGAAATGATCCGCTACCACATGGAGCTGCGCGGCATCGGGATCATCAACATCAAGCATCTCTTCGGCGTCTCGGCCGTGCGTTCGTCCAAGTCGATCGAGCTCGTCATCGAGCTTCAGCGCTGGGACCCGTCCAAGAAGTACGATCGGCTCGGGCTCGACGGGGAGACGTATTCCATCCTCGGGCGGGAAAGGCCGCTGCTCCGGCTGCCGGTCGCCTCCGGACGCAATCTCGCCCTCCTCATCGAGATCGCGGCGCGCAACGAACTCCTGAAGAGCCAGGGCTACGACGCCGCCAAAGACTTCGCGCGCCGCGTGGACGAGGAGATCGCACGCAACGCGGTGCCGGAGAGCGGACGCCGGCCGTGAACGATCGGCAGGCGCCCGAGAGCCTCGTCGTGGTCACCGGCCTGTCCGGTTCGGGAAAGAGCTGGGTCAACAAGTGTCTGGAGGACATGGGCTATTTCTGCGTCGATAATCTTCCGCTCGAGCTCGTCGAGCCTCTGCTCGACCAGATTTCGGCAAAGAACCGGGTCGGCATCATCCTGGACGTCCGCAATCCCGACTTCTCCACGCGCTTCCCCGAGATCCTCGCCAGGCTGCGCGGCCGCGTTCCCGGAACCCGACTGCTCTTCCTCGACGCCTCGGAGGAGTCTCTGATCCGCCGGTTCTCGGAGACGCGGCGGCCCCATCCCCTGGCCGGCAATCACTCGCTGCTCGAAGCGCTGCGCCGCGAGCGCGCCATGCTCGAGGAGGTGCGGTCCGTTGCCGACGTCGTGCTGGACACGTCGTCGATGACCGTCCACGAGCTGCGGTCGTTCATGCAGAAGACTTTCGTGGGAGGCGCGGAGAGCGCGGGCATGATCGTCTCCACGACGTCGTTCGGGTACAAGTTCGGAATTCCTCACGACGCGGACCTCCTGTTCGACGTCCGGTTCCTGGCCAACCCGCACTTCGTGCCCGAGCTGCGAGGCAAGACCGGCATGGATGTCGCTGTGGCCGCGTACATCGAAAAGGACCCCGAGACACAGGCTTTCTTCGATCGCCTGGTCGCGTTTCTCGACTACCTCCTGCCCCGATTCGACAGCGAGGGCAAGAGCTACCTGTCCATCGGCATCGGCTGCACCGGCGGCAAGCACCGCTCCGTCTACGTCGCGGAGCGCCTGGCGGGCCTGCTCAAGGAGCGCGGGTATCCCGTTCGCGTGTCGCACCGCGATGCCACCCGCGAGTGAGATAATGGCGCTCCTCGCATGATTGGGATTCTTCTCGTCACCCACGGCAGGCTCGCCGAAGAGCTGCGCGCCGCCGCCCTCACGATCCAGCCGGGGCTCGAGCGGATCGTCGCCGTGGCGCTCGAGTGGAGCGAGACCGGCGAGGACGCCCGGGAGAAGATCCGGCAGGGCCTTGCTCAGGCCGATGCGGGCGACGGCGCCATCATTCTGACCGACATGTTCGGCGGCACGCCCACCAATCTCACGCTTCCGTTCCTTCGCAAGGACCGCGTCGAAATCGTTACGGGCGTCAACCTGCCCATGGTCCTGAAGTGCGCCTCCCTCCAGAAGAGTGGACGGCCGGTGACCGAGATTGCCCACGTCGCCAAGGATCGCGGCCAGCGCTCGATCTACGTCGCCTCGGACCTGCTCGCCGAGGAGTACTCGCCGGCCGAGGTAGCGGAGAAGCAGGGCTCGTGATCGAACGCGAGCTTGCCATTCGCAATCGCCTCGGTCTGCATGCCCGCGCCGCGGCCAAGTTCGTGCAGACGGCCAGTCGCTTCCGTTCCGACGTGAAGATCCGCAAGAACGGGGAGGAAGTGGACGGCAAGAGCATTCTCGGCATCCTTCTCCTGGCGGCCTCCCAGGGCACCCGCATCACCCTCGCCGTCTCGGGCGAGGACGAGAAGGACGCGTTCGCCGCCGTCGAAGACCTGATCGCGCGCAGCTTCGACGAGGAAGAATGAGAGGAGATTGGTGATTGGAGATTTGTGATCGGTGAACGGATCACAGATCACAGGTCACAAATCGCAAATGCTTCAGGGCCTTTCCGTCTCTCCGGGCATCGCCGTGGGACGCGCCGTCATCATTCGGTTCGGCCGGCTTCCCGCGTTTCGCCGGGCGGTGGCGCCCGAGGACTTCGAGAAGGAGGAGCGGCGCCTCCGCCGCGCCGCGGCCCGCGCGCGCGAGGAGCTCGAACGCCATGCCCGCGAATCGAAGGGAGACATCGGATCCGAACTCGCGGCAATCCTCGAGGCGCACAGCCTCATTGCGACGGACGAGACGTTCCTCGGGGCGATCGTGGAGCGCATCCGCCGGGAGCGCGTGAACGCCGAGTGGGCCCTGGCCGAAGTCACGCGGGAGCTCGGGGCACGCCTCGCCGCCGCCGATTCCGCGGCGATGCGGGAGCGCGAGGCCGACATCGCCGACGTCGCACGGGAGGTCAACGCGCAGCTCTCCGGTGGCGAGCGCCCGGGTCCCGAGGAGCTGCCGCGCGGTTCGATCCTGGTGGCCGACGAGCTGTCGCCCGTGGACGCCGCGCGGCTGGACCCGCGGCGGGTGCGCGCTCTCGCCCTCGAACGCGGCGGTCCGACCTCGCACGCTTCGATCATCGCCCGGTCCTTCGGACTTCCCGCGGTGGTCGGCATCGCGGGCCTCTGCGAGGCCGTGTCACCCGACAGGCCGATCGTCGTCGACGGAGACCGCGGCTTCGTCGACGAGCACCCCTCGCGGGATCGCCTGCGCCGAAGCCTCGCCGCCGTCCGCGAGGGACGGGAGAGGAGCCGCAGGCTCAAGGGCCGGGCCGTGCGGGCCGCGGTCACGACGGACGGGTTGCGGATCGCCGTGCGGGCGAACCTCGAGCTGCCCGAGGAGATCTCCGCGCTCGAACGCTCGAGGGCTGAGGGCGTGGGACTTTTCCGTTCGGAGTTCCTCTACCTCCGCGCGTTGCCCCGCTCGCCAGGGATCGAGGAGCAGCGCGCGGCCTACGAGACCCTTCTCGCCGCCGCTTCGCCCCATCCCGTGGTGGTGCGAACCTACGATCTCGGGGGAGAGAAGGGAATCGGTCCCGCCCCGGGCGACAATCCGGCACTGGGCCTGCGGGGTCTGCGCTACTGCCTCGCTCATCCCGAGTTGTTCGACGAGCAGCTGACGGCCCTTTGTCTGGCGGCGCGCAAGGGCGTGCTGAAGATCCTGCTGCCGATGGTCACGTCCCTGTCGGAGCTTTTCGCGGCGCGCAAGGCGCTCGACAGGGCGGCCACCCGCGCCGGCTCCGCCGCGCCGCAGCTCGGCGTGATGGTCGAGGTCCCTTCGGCCGCGCTGCTCGCCGATAGACTGGCGGAGGGCGCCGACTTCTTCTCGATCGGGACCAACGATCTGGCGCAGTACGGACTCGCGGTGGACCGCGCGAACCCGGACGTCTCGAACCTCTATCGGCCGCTCCACCCGGCGATCCTGAAAATGATCCAGCTCGTCGTCGATGCCGGGCGCGCCCGGGGACGGCCGGTGGCGGTTTGCGGCGAGCTGGCCGCAAACCCGATCGGGGCCTCGGTGCTGATCGGCCTCGGCATCACGGACCTCTCCGTGACGCCGGTCGCGATCCCGGGCCTGAAGGAGCACATTTCGACCATCGATGCGTCACGGGCCAGGACCCTCGTCGCTCGGGCCCTCCAGACTGCCGAGGCGCAGGACGTGGAGCGAATATTCGGAGGTGGTCCATGAGAACCGTCCAGAAGCCATGGGGGCGCGAGGAGATCTTCGCGGAAACCGAGCGCTACGCGGGCAAGCTCCTGTTTCTGAATGCCGGCCAGAGCCTTTCGCTGCAGTACCATGAGACCAAGGACGAGACGCTCTATGTCCTGGAAGGTGAGATGCGGCTTCTGGTGGGTGTCGAGGGGCAGATGCGGGAGCTCACGCTCGGCCCGGGATGCGCGCACAGGATCACTCCGGGAACCCGCCACAGGCTGCGCTCGGACCGGGGCTGTGTGATCGTCGAGGTCTCCTCGCCGGAACTCGACGACGTCGTCCGTCTCGAGGACGCCTATGGAAGGGCGGGAACGAAGGAACCGTGAAGAAAGTGCGGATCTCGGACTTCGGATTTCGGATTTCGGGAAGCCTGCTCCTCGCAATTTCCAGCGCAGCCGTCGCGCAACAGGCAACCCGAACGCCGACTCCGGCGCCCCGCCTTTCGGGCGGTTTCGGAAGACCGAGGGCCGATACGGCTCCGACCCCGGCGGTACCCTCCGGTGGACAGAGCCTCGCCGACGTCGTGCAAGCCGCCCGCGAGCCGCGGGAGGTGGCTCCGGCCGGAAAGACCTCGCTGACCATCAACAACCGCTCGCTCGTGAAGGACTCCGACAAGGGCCGCGTCTCGACCAGCAAGGCCCCGCCGTCGCCGAAACCGACTGCGGCGCCGCGGGCAGCGGGGGAGACCCATGCCCCGGCGGCGGTACAAAATGCAGCGACGCCCACGGCGGGCCCCGGAGCCGCGACAGGAGGGACTGAGGCGCAGTGGAAGGAGCGGGCCCAGAGCGACCGGAAGCGGGTCGACGACTACCGCGCGCGCGTGGCCGAGCTCACGGCGACGGCCAGGAAGCTCGAGAACGACTTCTACGCGTGGGACGACGGCCAGTATCGCGACCGGGTCATCAAGCCGGCCTGGGATCGAGCGCGAGCCGAGCTCGAAACCGCGAAGGAGGACCTCGCGAAGGCCGAAAAGGAGCTCGCTGACCTGCCCGAACAGGCCAGAAGGGCGGGCGCACTGCCCGGATGGATTCGCGAATGAAGCGCACGGCTCAGCGGGAGGCTCGCCCCGGTGTCGAGGCCCTCCGGCCAACGCGGCGCGACGCGTTCCGCGTGGAGACCTGGGGCTGCCAGATGAACGTCCTCGACGGGCAGCGGATGGCCGGACAACTCGAGGCCCTGGGGCTCAGGGCCGCTGCCGCCGGCGAGGATCCCGGCGTCGTACTTCTGAACACCTGCTCGGTGCGCGAGAAGGCCGAGGCCAAGGTGTTCAGCGAGCTCGGGGTCATCGCCCGGCGAAAGCAGCTCGACCCGGACCTCGTCGTCGGCGTCACCGGTTGCGTCGCACAGGTCTCGGGACAGGAAATCCTGGAGCGGGCGCCCTGGGTCGATTTTGTTGCCGGCACGGGACAGGTCGAGCGCGTCGGCGAGCTCGTCGAGAAGGCGAGGCGCCAGAGGCGCCAGGCGCTCGAGATCGCTCTTCCGGTCGAGGACCCCGTCTATCAGTTTCGACAGATCTCGCGCGACTCCGCCTTCCAGGCCTACGTGACCGTCATCGAGGGCTGCGACCAGTTCTGTACCTTCTGCATCGTCCCTTTCACGCGGGGCCGCGAGCGGAGCCGCCGAGCCTCGGAGATCCTCCGCGAGCTATCCCACCTGGCCGCCCTGGGATTTACCGAAGTCACGCTCCTCGGGCAGACCGTCAATGCCTATCGCGATCCCCTGGAGGGGTTCGGGCTCGGAGAATTGCTGCGCCGAGCGGCGTGCATCGAGGGCATCCGCCGCCTCCGATTCCTGACGTCGCACCCCGGACTGATGGACGCGGATCTCGTCCAGGCCCTGGCAGAGGGGGGAAGCATCGCCCCCTATCTCCATCTTCCAGCCCAATCCGGGTCCGACACGGTCCTGCGCAGGATGAAGAGACGCTATACGGCCGCGCAGTACCTCGAAACGGTCGGGCAGATCCGTGCGCGTGTTCCGGCAATCGCGCTGTCCTCCGACTTTATCGTGGGCTTCCCGGGAGAGACCGAGGAGGACTTCGAGCAGACGCTGTCGCTCGTCCGGCAGGTCCGGTTCGAGAGCCTTTTCGGATTCCGCTACTCGCCGCGCCCCGGGACCGCCGCAGCGCGATGGGGCGCCGAGTCGGAGATCCCCGAGTCCGTTGCGGCCGGACGCCTCGAGCGCCTTCTCGGAATGCAATCCGAGATCCAGGTCGACATCAACCGAAGCCTCGTTGGACGCGTCTTCGACGTCCTGATCGAAGGGCCTGACCGGCGCGGCCAGAGCACCGGACGGACGCCCTGCAACCGGATCGTCCACATCGAGACGGCCGCGGGCACGGTCCCGGCCGGCAGCTACACGAGGGTGAGGATCACGCGGGGACTGCCGAACTCCCTGATCGGATCGCTCGAGGGGTAACGGGGAAGGAGCCGGAGATGATCAAGATGGAGATCAAGGGCCTTCTGATGGACCCCGTTTCCAACATGCCCGTGGTCATCCTCCGCGACACCGAAAACGGGCTCTTTCTCCCGATCTGGGTCGGGATCTTCGAGGCAAACGCCATCGCTCTCGAGATGGAAAAGGTGACGACTCCGCGGCCGATGACCCACGATCTGCTCAAGAATGTCCTCGCCGAACTCGACACCCGGGTGGAGAGGGTCGTGATCAACGACCTGCGCGAAAACACGTTCTTCGCCCGGATTCACCTGACCCGCAACGACTCCTCGCTGTCCGTGGATAGCCGTCCCAGCGACGCGATCGCACTCGCCCTTCGTTCGCGCGCCGACATCTTCGTCGAGGAGGAAGTCCTCGAGAAGAGCCGCAACCTGCGCGCGGAGGGCTCGGACCAGGACCCTGACCGGCTGCGAAAGTGGCTCGAAGAAGCCACTCCCGAGGAGCTCGGCAAGTACCGCATGTAGTCCTGCGGCCGGCCGCAAAGGTCGTCCCGTCCGCGGGGCTCGCGCGTTGTACACTCCGGCTCGTGATCATTTCCATAACGAATCAGAAGGGCGGAGTCGGAAAGACCACGACGGCGATCAACCTGGCGGCGGCCATGGCCCAGAAGGGGATGAAGACCCTCCTCATCGACCTCGACCCTCAGGGGAACAGCACGATGTCCTACCTCGACCGGCGCACGGTCGAGAAGTCCATGTTCGACGTCCTGACCGATCCGGACGTCAAGCTCAAGGACATCATTCGCCCGTCGGGTCTCAAGCACCTGGACATCGCCCCCGCCCGAATCTCGCTCGCCAAGCTCGAGTCGAAGTTGCTCGGCGAAATCGACGGACACTTCCGTCTCCGGGACAAGATCGACGCTGCGCGCCGCGCCTACGACGCCATCCTGATCGATACCCCGCCCACGCTCGGCATGATCACGGTCAACGCGATGGTGGCCTCAACGCACATCCTGATTCCGATCCAGTCCTCCTACTTCGCCCTCGAGGGCACGGACGACCTGCTCGAGACGATCGACAAGATCAAGGCCAGGCCGAATCCGAGCCTCCAGATCCTCGGTGTCGTCATCACCCTGCACGACAAGCGGACCGTCCTCGGCAAGGACGTCTACAAACAGATCTCCAGCGTCTTCGGCAAGAAGACCTTCAAGACCACGATCTCCAAGAGCGTACGGCTCGAGGAAAGCCCGGCACATCAGGAGTCCATCTTCACATTCGCGCCGCGCTCGAGCGGCGCCGCCGAGTACTACTCACTCTCCGAGGAGGTGCTTTCCCGTGTCTAAGCGCCGCGGCCTGCCGAACTCATCCCAGATGCGCCACGACTCCCACTTCGTCGACTCCCTGTCCGAGCGGTTCGGGGCGGCACTCGGCCGCCTCATCCCGATCGAGGAGATCGAGACCAACCCCGACCAGCCGAGAAGAAGCGTCGGCGACCTGTCCGAGCTCAAGGCCTCCATCGAATCCAAGGGGGTTCTGGAGCCGCTCCTCGTCCGCCCGCAGGCCGACGGCCGCTTCCGAATCATTGCGGGGGAGAGACGGTTTCGCGCGGCCCTCGAGGCGGGTCTGGCCGAAGTGCCCTGCATCGAGCTCGAGGTGCCGGACAACGAGGTCATGGAGATCGCCCTGATCGAGAATCTTCACCGCCGGGACCTCCATCCCTTCGAGGAGGCGATGGGCTACTCCTCCCTCGCCGAGACTCACGGTTATACGCAACAGCAGATCGCATCGACGATCGGCAAGTCGCGAGTCTCGGTCACCGAGTCCATGTCGCTTCTCCAGATCCCCGAAGACCTCCGGGAGAAATGTCGGCGCGCCGACATCGGAGCGCGCTCCGTTCTTCTCGAGATCGCGCGCCTCGAGGACCGGCGCAAGATGGAGGAGGCCATCGCCTTCGTGGCGAGCGGTTCCACGCGCGACGACCTTCGCGAGCAGAAGAAGTCCGCCGCCTCCGGCAAGGCGAAGGCCCGCCCGTTTCACTTCGTCTACAAACCGAAGGACCGGCCGTACCGGGTCAACATCCAGTTCTCCAAATCCAGGGTCAATCGCGACGAAGTGATCGACGCTCTCCGTCGAGTGCTCAAGGAGCTCGAGTCGGGCGATCTTCCGCTCAGCAAGAAGTCGTAAATCCCGATAGGTCCGGCAAACCCGGGGCGATCGCCGGGCCTCGTTAGGTCACGCACAGTGTCCGATAACATATATTATGTAAAGTCTTATTGAAGGTGCGCCACCGGGGCCTTTACTTGGCCCTCCGCCCTGTTCACTATCCATTCCGATGCGCCTGGTGTCCCGTAGCGTGGTCCGCGAGATCTGGCCGCCCTTCCTGCTGGGCTTTGCCGCGTACACTTTCGTTCTGCTGATTCGAACGATCCTCTTTCTTGCCGATTTCGCGGTCCGGCGCAGCGCCCCCTTTCTGGAGGTCACCCGGCTGGTGGCCCTCTCGCTGCCGTGGATCATCGTCCTGACGCTTCCGATGGCTTTTCTCCTCGGCGTCCTCATCGGCCTCGGTCGGATGTCGGCGGACTCCGAAGTCGTCGCGCTGAGGGCCTGCGGTGTGGGCCCGGCGGCCCTCTATCGTCCGGCACTCGGCGCCGCGGCCGCCCTGAGCCTCTTCGTCTTCGCCATCTACAACGCCATCCTGCCGGCGACCAACGCCGAGCTCGAGCGCGCCATGGCTCGCGTGGCCGCAACTTCCATCGTGAACCTCGTATCGCCCCGGACTTTTCGCGAGCCGCGCCCCGGGATCACATTCTTCTTCGATCGGCTCGCGCCCGACGGGCGCAGCTTCGAGGGCATCTTCCTGAAGCTCGGCGAGGAGGCCGAGGCGCCCAACCGGGTCATCGTCGCCCGCCGCGGCGGGCTGACTCTGGAAGGCGATCGCCTCTGGCTCGATCTCTACGGCTCGACCGTCCACGAGATCGACCCGGCCGACCCCTCGCGGTATCGCACCAGCCAGAACGCCGCCCAGCGGCTGCTTCTCGCGGGACTTGCTGCCAACCCCGCGGGCACGAACGCGGTGACCTCGCGTGGAGTACGTGCGAGGAGCCTTCCGGAGCTCTGGAGCCTGGCCCATCAGACCGGGGCTCCCCCCTCGGATCGTCGGCTGGCCTGGGTCGAGATCCACAAGAAGCTCGCGATCCCCTTCGCGTGCCTTGCGTTCGCCTTCGCGGGCGTCCCGCTCGCCCAGAGCCTGCGGCGCGGCGGCCGCGGCAGCGCCTTCGCCCTGTCGCTCGTAATCCTGCTCGTCTACTACGTCTTGCTCACCGGCGGCGAGACCTGGGCCGAGCAGGGACGTCTGCCGCCCGCCCTCGCGATGTGGCTTCCCAACCTCTTTCTCGTCCTCTTCGGGATCGGGGCCGCCATCGCTCCGTCCGGCCGACGACCGGTTGCCGCACCGCGCCCTCTCGCCGAACCCGTGGCAGCCGATGCCCGGGGCCACGTCCACAAGTCCGACTCCCCCGGACGCTTCCCCTTTCAGCTCCTCTCCCTGCTCGACCGCTACGTCGTCGCTCGGTTCCTCGGAGCGCTGGCCCTCGTGCTGGTATCCTCGGTCCTTCTCGGGGTGGTCGTCGACTACGCCGACAAGCTCGACGAGGTCGCGCGCAACCATCCGCCGACAGCCGTCGTGATCGGCTACTACCGCTACTTCCTGCTCTCGCTGACCCTGCAGCTGACGCCCTTCGCGGTCCTGCTCGCGACCCTTTCGGGCCTCGGGACGCTCTCGAAGAACAATGAGGACACGGCGTTCCGGGCCTCCGGCGTGCCGCTGACCCGCCTCGCCGCGCCCGTCCTCCTGCTCGCCTGCGCCCTGGCCGCGCTGTGCTTCTCCGTAAGCGAATACGTCCTCCCCTTTGCGGAGCGCAATGCCCAGCGGTATCGCAACGTGATCTTCGGGTGGCCGGAGGACGCCGGCGTGAAACCGCCCGGCGAGCGCAACTGGTACCTGAGCGAGAAGGGCGAGATCTGGCACCGGGAGGACGCCAATTCCTCGGCGAACGAGCTCTACGGGCTTTCCGTCTTCGCCTTCGGGCCCCGCTTCGAGCTGCGCAGCCGCACTGCCGCCCACCGTGCGGTCTGGGCGGGCGATCACTGGAAGCTGCGCGATGGCTGGACCCGCGAATTCAACCCGTCCGCGACGGTGGCCTACCGTTCCTTCGCCGACGCAGCGATGGACGGCGACCCCCCGCGAGCCCTGGCGGCCGGCCGTCGTCGGCCGGAGGAGATGCGATTTCGAGAGCTGCAGCGCCTGACGAGCCACCTCCGGGCGAGCGGCTACGCCACGGCAAGCCTCGAAACCGCGCTCCAGGCCAAGCTCGCCCAGCCGGCGCTGATTCCGGTGATGGCCCTGCTGGCTGTGCCCTTCGCGTTCCGCGTCGGCCGCCGCGGAACACTGGCGGGCATCGGCGTGGGCCTGTTGCTCGGCATCGCCGCGCTCATCGCGACGGCGTTCCTGACCAAGCTCGGCGACGTGGGAGCGCTGCCGCCCCTGCTGGCCGCCTGGTCCCCCAACATCCTGTTCGGCCTGACCGCGACCTACCTCGTGCTGCGGCTGCGCAGCTAGGCGGAGGACCGCCGGAGCGACTCCCCGGGAGCTAGGTTCCTTCCTCCCAGGAGCTCATGTACTTCTGCTGCTCGGCCGTCGGGGCATCGATCGTAATCCCCATCGCGGCGAGCTTCAAGCGCGCGATCTCCCGGTCGATCTCCTCCGGCACCGCGTAGACCTTCCTCTCCAGGGTGGCGTGGTTCTTGACCATGAATTCGGCAGCGAGCGCCTGGTTCGCGAAAGACATGTCCATGACCGAGGCCGGGTGGCCCTCGGCCGCCGCGAGATTGATGAGCCGCCCATCCGCGAGCAGATGGATCTTTCGACCGCTGCGCAGGCGGAACTCCTCCACCGACTCGCGAATCGGCCGCCGCGCGGCCGCGAGTCTCTCGAGGGCCGGAATGTCGATCTCGACGTTGAAGTGACCGGAGTTGCAGACCACCGCCCCGTCCTTCATGGCCTGGAAATGCTCTTCCCGGAGCACGCCCTTGTTGCCGGTCACGGTGATGAAGATGTCGCCGATCGGCGCCGCCTCCGCCATCGTCATGACCCGATAGCCATCCAGGACCGCCTCGATCGCCTTGGTCGGATCGAGTTCGGTGACGATGACCTGGGCGCCCAGTCCCCGAGCCCGCAGCGCCACGCCCCGGCCGCACCAGCCGTATCCGGCGACGACCACGTGGAGCCCCGCGATGAGCAGGTTCGTCGCGCGCACGATTCCGTCGAGCGTCGACTGCCCCGTGCCGTACCGGTTGTCGAAGAAATGCTTGGTCCTGGCCTCGTTGACGGCCACGACCGGGAAGCGCAACACGCCGGACTTCTCCATGGCCTTCAGGCGGATCACGCCGGTCGTCGTCTCCTCGGTCCCGCCGATCACGCCGTCGAAGAGCGCTCGGCGATCCTCCGCGGAGAGTCCCCGGGCCCACTGGCGGATGACCGGGTCCACGTCGGCGTCGCGGCCGAGCGCGAGAAAGAGAAGCGAAGAAACCAGGTCGGCGCCATCGTCCATGGTGAGATTGGGCCGATGCGCCAGCGCGGCCCGAATGTGGTCGTAGTACGTAGCGTGGTCTTCGCCCTTGATCGCGTACGTCGCCACACCATAGTCGGCGACGAGGGAGGCCGCGACCTCATCCTGCGTGGACAGCGGGTTGGACCCACAGAGCACCAGCTCCGCGCCGCCGGCCTGGAGGGTCCGCGCCAGGTTTGCCGTCTCGCTCGTGACGTGCAGACAGGCCGACATCCGCACGCCGCGCAGCGGCTTCTCCTTCTCGAAGCGCTCGCGAATCTGGCGGAGCACCGGCATACTCGCGTCGGCCCACTCGATACGCGTCTTGCCGCGGGCGGCCAGAGAGAGATCCCGGACGTCCGACTTTGCCCCGGTCGAAACCTCTGTGGCCATCGTTAGCCTCCCACCGGAGCCGCGACTTCGACGCCGGCCGCCCTGGCCAGCGCCTCCGCCCGATCGGTCTGTTCCCACGTGAACTCGGGCAACCGGCGGCCGAAGTGCCCGAAGGCCGCCGTCGCCTTGTAGATGGGCCGCCGCAGGTTGAGCGTGTCGATGATGCCCTTCGGGGTCAGGGCGAAATGCTCCCGGATGAGCGCGACGATACGGGTCTCGGGAACCTTGCCCGTGCCGAAGGTCTCGACGTGCACGGAGACCGGGTCTGCCACGCCGATGGCATAGGCCAACTGGATCAGCGCACGCTCGGCGATTCCGGCGGCTACGACGTTTTTGGCCACGTACCGGGCCATGTAGGCGGCTGACCGGTCGACCTTGGTGGGATCCTTTCCCGAGAAGGCGCCGCCGCCGTGAGGAGCGCTGCCGCCGTACGTGTCGACGATGATCTTGCGGCCGGTCAGGCCCGTGTCGCCCTGCGGTCCGCCAATGACGAACCGGCCCGTCGGATTGATGTGGTACTTCGTGTCCGGCGTCAGGAGGGCCGCCGGAATCACGGGGCGCACCACCTCCTCGATGATCGCCTCCTTGAGAGCGGCGTGCTTGATCGCCTCGGCGTGCTGCGTGGACACGACCACGGTCTCGACGCGAATGGCGCGGGTTCCGTCGTACTCGACGGTCACCTGCGACTTGCCGTCCGGCCGCAGAAAGTCGAGGTCGCCTTTTCGCCGGGCCTCCGAGAGGCGCTGCACGAGCTGGTGCGCGAGGGTCAACGGCAGCGGCATCAGCTCTTCCGTCTCGCGAACGGCGTAGCCGAACATCATCCCCTGGTCGCCGGCGCCGCCCGTGTCCACGCCCTGCGCGATGTCGGAGGATTGCGGATCGATCGAGGAAACGACGGCGCACGTCTCGTAGTCGAAGCCGAACTTGGCCCGGGTGTAGCCGATTTCCTTGATCGTCTGGCGCACAATGGACGGCAGATCCACGTAAGTCTTGGTCGAGATCTCCCCGGCGATGAAGGCGAGGCCCGTCGTGACGAGCGTTTCACAGGCGACACGCCCGGTCGGGTCGTCGCGCAGGACCGCGTCGAGGACCGCATCGGAGATCTGGTCGGCGATCTTGTCGGGATGCCCTTCGGTCACCGACTCCGAGGTAAAGAAGTGCCTGCCGCTCTGAAGCATCGGATCCACTCCTTAGAAGATGGGTTTCGGGCCCCTCCCGAGAACGGCGAAGCCTAACATCTCGCACCCCGATCGTCAAAGCATCCCGAAGAAACGGAAGACGTTACGACCGTAGGGCCGCTGATCCACGAGCCCGAGGCCCTTCAGATCGGGGGTCCGCGCTCCCCTGTCCTGCTGCAGCACCACGATCCCCCCGGACCCGAGCACCTCGCCGACGCGGGCCAGGCTGCCTTCGGCATCGATGTCGTAGGGAGGATCGGCGAACACCACGTCGAATCTCTCGCCGCGGCGCGCCAGTTCGTCGAGGGCGACGGAAGCCGGTCTCGTGACGAGACGGACCTCCGCGGGCGCCGCACCGATCCGTTCGAGAGTCCGGGAGAGTGGACCAGGACGGGTCTCCACCAGCACCGCCGTCGCGGCCCCGCGGGAGACGGCCTCGAGCCCGATCGCACCGGTGCCCGCGAAGAGGTCCAGCACGCGCGCGCCCGGAATCCTTCCCGCGAGAACGTTGAACAGCGCCTGTCGCGCGCGCCCCGACGTCGGCCGGGCGGAGGCCGGCCCTTCGAGACGCCGGCCTCTCCACCGGCCGCCGAGGATGCGGACGGAGACGATCCCGGATCTTGCCGCGGCCGTCATCGCGGCGGCTCGGGCGGCCCGAACTGAAAGCGCAGTTCTTCGATCTTGATGAACTGGGAGTAGGGCTCGTTGACGCCCTCGATCTCGACGAAGCCGGTCGCTTTCTCGACCCTCGCGATCCGAAACAGGTGGCCGTCGAACCGCCGAAGGAGCATTCCCGGCGAGAGCAGGTCGGGCGCAAAGCGCGAGGCCGGGGCGAGCGGGGTGAGGAAAACGCTCTTGAGCCCCTCGAGCGCGGACCGGACGGCCGCCGATTCATTGGTGAAGGTCGAGAGCTCATCGAAGCGGATCGTTTTCCGGGATCCATCCGCCCGGGCAAGCGTGACGGCCGACTGGACCGCAAATTCGCCGGCGAGCCCCGTTCGCAGATCGGCCGGGATGCTCCAGAATTCCGCGCGGCCGAAGAACCGGCAGAAGTACTCGGTTTCGTCCGCCGGCAGCGTCTCCCGGCGCACCCGGTCCTTTCCTCCCTGACTCGTCTTCCAGACCAGCGTGCGATCCCGAAAGAGCGTCAGCCGTTCGTATCCCTCGCGTGACTGCGCGATCCACTCCGCACAGAACGTGGGCCCCCGTTCGGGACCGGGGGTCGGCGTCGGGTCGGCAACGACTGCCACGACGAACGCGAAGCCGGCAAGAATCAACCTCCCTCCCCCGCAGCGGACCGCAACGCGAAGGCCAGCTCCTGGCGCGCCGCGATACGCCCGTCCTGCCTCGCCGCGAGGGTCGCGGCGAGCGCCCGGCCGATCACGGGCCCTGCGGGCAGGCCGGCCGCCCTCAGATCCGCGCCGCGGATCCGCAACGCGACGCCGGGACGCAGACCGCCGTAACGCAGCAGTGCGCGCCGCGCGGCTCCCGGGCCGAGGCCCGCCGCGGCGGCGACGACCTCGTCCGGATCGAGCCCCGCCGTGCGTTGTCTCAATCCCGACGGCCGCAGGGCCGGCGGCCCGCCCGTCAACCGCTCTCGAATCTGCGGCCACGCGCGCAACCTGCGGCTCTGCGGCTCGGGCAGAGAGAGCCGATTTGCCACGCGCCGCGCTACAGCCGCGTCCGCAGGCCACATCCAGCAGAAAAGGTAGCAGAGCCAGCTGGTCCTGCCCGGGTGCCGGACGGAAATCTCCTCCGCAGCGCGTACCACGGCGGCCGCCCGGGCCGATCCGCGAAGAGAGACGTCGACTACCCCGTCGAGGGCGTTCGCGCGAAGAAGTCGGAGGGCGGCTGCCCGACGGGGTTCCTCGAAGATCCGCCGCAGTTCGCGGCAGAGCCGCTCGCCCGAGATCCGGCCGAAGGCCCCGGCTTCGAGCGCGGCCGCGATCTCTCCGCGCGTCGCCTCGCAGATCCGGAACCGGAGGCGGTTGGCGTAACGCACCGCGCGAAAGGCCCTCGTCGGATCGTCGCAGAACGAGGCGGGATGCAGGACGCGGATTCTTCTGCGCGCCAGATCCGGCAGACCGCCGAAGGGATCGAAGAAACGGCGGCCAGGATAAAGCTCCCTCGCCATGGCATTGACGGTGAAGTCGCGGCGCGCCAGGTCCGCCTCGATCGAGTTCGCGGCCGTGACGGTCGGAAGCGCGCCCGGGTGCGGGTAGGTTTCGGAGCGCGCGCCGGCGACGTCGAGCGCGCTTCCGTTCGAGAACCGCAGTGTCGCCGTCCCGAACCGCTCGTGGACGCGCGAGACTGCCCCGAGGCGTTCGGCGAGGTCGCGTGAAAACCCGGCCGCATCACCGACGACGACGAGGTCGACGTCCCGGATCGGCGCGCCCAGCAACAGATCCCGCACGGCGCCACCGGCCAGATAGACCCTCGCGCCGCGCCGCCGGGCGACCGTCCGGGCCGCGGCCATCGCCGGGCGAAGCACCGCCGGCAGCCGCGCGAGCGAAGGTTTCGAAGCCGGAGGCGAGCCGCTGCTAGAAGACGTACTCGACGGACCCCTCCCCCGCCAGCGCCTGGATCTCGCTCGTGAGACGGGCCGACGGGGCGATGCGCATGGAGTCGGCCGCCTTGAGAGTCGCCTCGAACTCTCCCGGGCGAATCAGCCGGATGGACACCGGCGTGGTGCCCGGATGCAGCCGCAGCCGCTCCTGCAGCCGGGCGAGAACGCTCTCGTCGGCATATGCGAGGTTGACTTTGATGGCGAGCTCCCGCGCGCGGCGCTCCCGGATGCCCTCGAGGGGAGCCAGATCCTGAACGGTCAGCTCGAGTGCGCCGCCGGCCTCCCGGACCGTCGCCGTGGCGAGCACCGGCAAGTCCTCGCACACCCAACCCTGCACCTTTTCGTAAAGGCTGGCGAAGATCGTGATGGGCACGCCACCGCTCGTGTCCTCGAGCACGGCCTTGAGCATCGTCTTGCCTTCGTTGACACCCTTCTTGATCTTCTGCTTCTTCAGGCTGCCGAGGACGCCCGCGATCCGGACCGACTGGTCGACGCGCGTCGCGAGATCGGCGACGCGCGCTTCCGCGAAGCGTTCGATCTCCCCCGCGAACCGCGTCAGCGGATGGCCGGTCACGTAGAACCCGAGGGTGTCCTTCTCGCCCTTCAACCGCTCGTCGAGCGCCCATTCGGGCTGCTGCGCGAACTCGTCCGTCGGGGGGCCTTCGTCGGCTGCGCCTCCACCGAAGAGGCTCGACTGACCGAGAGCGGCCTCCTCCCGACGCCGCGCTGCGCTGGCGAGAACCTTCTCGCAGGCCGCGGCGAGCGTGGCCCGGTTGCTCCCGAGTGAATCGAACGCGCCCGCCGCGATGAGGGCATCGAGCGTCCGCTTGTTGACGAGCCGCGAGTCCAGCCGCGCCGCAAAATCGGTGAACGAAGCGAACGGCTTCAACCGGCGCTCCTCCAGGATTGCGTGTGCCGCGGCCTCGCCGACGCCCTTGATGGCTGCCAGACCGAAGCGAATCGAGGCGCCCACGGCCGAGAAGCTCGTGCCGGACTCGTTGATGTCGGGCGGGAGCACGGGGATGCCCGATTCCTGACAGTCTCCGATCACCTTCACGATCCCGTCGGTCGATCCGATCTCGGCCGAGAGGTTGGCCGCGAAGAAATCCACGGGGAAGTGCGCCTTCAAGTATGCGGTCTTGTACGCGAGCAGCGCGTAGGCCACCGCGTGGGACTTGTTGAACCCGTACCGCGCGAAGGGCTCGATCAGAGACCAGAGCTCCAGCGCCTTCTTCCGGGGCGTGCCGTGCTCCCCGGCTCGTCGAATGAACTTCTCCCCCTCGGCGACCATGATCTCGCGCTTCTTCTTGCCGATCGCCTTGCGGAGCAGATCCGCTTCGGCCAGCGAGTAGCCCGCCACGAGCTGCGCGATCCGCATCACCTGCTCCTGATAGACGAGGATGCCGAGAGTCTCCGACAGGATCGGCTCGAGCTCCGGGAGCGGATAGGTCACCTTCGTCCCGCCGCGGCGCCGCACGTAGTCCTCGACCGTGCCCGCGTCCAGAGCCCCGGGACGATACAGGGCGTTTAAGGCGGCGAGATCCGCAAAGACGCGCGGCTTGGCGCGCCGCAGCAGATCGCGCATGCCTCCCGAGTCGAACTGGAACACGCACGCCGTCTTCCCGGAACGGAAGAGCTCGTAGGTCGGCTCATCGTCGAGCGGGAGATGGTCGAGGTCCACCGAGACGCCCAGCCGATCCCGCACGGCGGCCACCGCGGCCTCCAGGATGTCGAGAGTGATGAGGCCGAGAAAGTCGATCTTGAGGAGGCCCATCTTTTCGACCGCGTTCATGTCGAACTGGGTCGTGATCTCGTCCTTGCTCGTCCTGTACAGCGGCAGGAAGTCCGTGATGGGCTGGGGCGCAATGACCACGCCCGCGGCGTGCATTCCCGCGTGCCGCGACAGCCCCTCGAGCCGCTCGGCGATCTTCACGACCCGCGCGACGGCATCGTCCGAGGCGATCGCCTCCTTGAGGCCGGGCGACTCGCGCAGCGCCCGCTCGAAATTGACATCGGGACCGTCCGGCACGAGCTTGGCGATGCGGTCGCCCAGGGCCACCGGCAGCGAGAGGACCCGGGCAACATCGCGCACCGCCAGCTTCGGCTTGAGCTGGGAGAAGGTCACGATCTGGGCCACGTTCTCGCGGCCGTATTTCTTCGTGACGTACTCGATGACCTCACCCCGCCGGGCCTGGCAGAAGTCGATGTCGATGTCCGGCATGGAGATTCGCTCGGGGTTCAGGAAACGCTCGAACAGCAGGTCGTAGCGCAGCGGATCGATCTCCGTGATCCGGAGGGCCCACGACACGATCGAGCCGGCCGCGCTGCCTCGCCCGGGGCCGACGGCGATGCCCTTCTCTCGCGCGTGCCGGATGAAGTCGGAAACGATCAGGAAGTACGAGGGGAAGCCCATCTTTTCGATGACGCCGATCTCGTACTCGAGCCGTTCCCGGTACTTTTCGTCGGGGATTCCCGGGGCCGTCCCTCCGGGTTCCGCGGAGCGCTCGCCGAGCCTGCGGTCCAGACCCTCGCGGGCGAGGTCCCGGAAGAAGTCGGCGGGGGGCCGCCCGTCGGGCGCCGTGAATGTCGGAAGATGGAGCCCGTCCGTGTCGAAGGAGACCGCGCAGCGCTCGGCGACAGCGACCGTGTTGGAGACGGCTTCCAGGCTCCACGGGCGGAACCGCTCCCGCATCTCGTCGGGGTCCTTCACGTAGAACTCGTCGTTGTAGAAGCGCATCCGTCGCTCGTCCTCGAGCGTCTTGCCCATCCCGATGCACAGGAGCACCTCGTGGGGGAAGGCGTCGTCCCGCCGGAGATAATGGCTGTCGTTCGTCGCAACCGCCGGCGCACCCGTCTCGGTCGCCAGGCGCAGGAGGTCTGGCACGATGGCGGTCTGCTGGGGAAGACCGTGGTCCATGAGCTCCACGTAGAAGTTCCCCTTGCCGAAGATCTCCTCGTACTCCAGGAACGCCTTCTTCGCCGCGCCGTAGTTGCCCCGAGAGAGCGAACCCGCGACCTCGCCCTTGAGACAGCCCGACAGCCCGATCAACCCCTCCGCATGCTCGCGCAGCAGGGCCTTGTCCATGCGGGGCCGATGATAGAAGCCCGTGAGGTAGGCCTCGGAGACCAGGCACACCAGGTTGCGGTAGCCCTTCTGCGTGGCCGCGAGCAGGGTCAGATGGTAGGCGTAGCCCTCACCCGATTCGCTCGCCGCCTGCGCCTCGCGGTCCTGCCGCGCAGCAGGCGCGATGTAGGCCTCCACGCCGATGATGGGCCGCAAGCCATGCTGAATCGCCTCGTGGAAGAAATGGAAGGCACCGAACATGTTGCCGTGGTCCGTCACGGCCACGGCCGGCATACCGAGCTCGGCGACGCGCTTGCAGAGCTCCGGCAGCTTGTTTGCACCGTCGAGCAGGGAGTACTGGCTGTGAAGGTGGAGATGAACGAAGTCGCCGGGCATCGAGAAGCGATTCTAGCCTCTTCCGGACGCGATAGTCTCTCCGCCTGCGCCACCCGTCATGAGGAGAGCTCTCGGTCTCGTCGCCGCCCCAGCTCGCGCCGCGTCGGCATGCGGGATCCAGTGCCCGTGAGCCTGCGCCGCGAGCTCGGCCTCTTCGACGCCGCGATGGTCGTCGTCGGAGGAATCATCGGCGCTGGAATCTTCATCAACCCCTACCTCGTCGCCCAGCGCCTGCCCTCCGCCGGCTGGGTGCTGGCCGCCTGGGCTGCCGGAGGCCTCGTCGCGATGGCGGGAGCCCTCTCCTTCGCCGAGCTCGCGGCACTGTTTCCGAAAGCAGGCGGCCAGTACGTCTACCTGCGCAACGCCTATCACCCTCTCGTCGGCTTCCTCTTCGGCTGGGCGTCGCTGGTGATGATCCAGGGAGGCGGAATCGCCGCAGTCGCCATCACCTTTGCGCAGTACCTGCTGCGTCTCTTTGGCGCGTCGCCCGCGGACCCGAAGCCTCTGGCAGTGCTCGCCCTGATCGTGGTCGCTCTGGTGAACTACGTCGGGGTCAAGCCCGGCAGCCGCCTCCTGAACGTTCTCGTGCTTCTGAAGGTCGCCGCCCTGGCCGTGCTGATCCTCGGCGGTCTGTGGGTCGCCCGATCGCTGCCTCCGGCTCCGCAACCCAGGGCGCCCGCGACGCGCCCGCCCATGTCGGTCCTGGCCTTCGCGGCGGCGCTCGTGCCGATCCTGTTCTCCTACGGCGGCTGGCAGAGCGCCAACAGCGTCGCCGAGGAAATTCGCGACCCGCGTCGCACGCTCCCGAGGGCGCTCGTGGCAGGAACGCTGCTCGTCGTGGTCGTCTACGTGCTGGTCAATCTCGTCTATCTGATGACACTGACCCGCGACGGCCTCGCAGCGACCGCCACGCCGGCGGCCGACGCCGTGCGCCGGATCTTCGGAGGCGGGGCCGATCGCTGGATCTCCGCAGCCATCGCCGTTTCCACCTTCGGATTCCTCGACCTCACCCTGCTCGCACCCACGCGCATCTACTACGCAATGGCCCAGGACGGCGTGTTCTTTCCGGGGCTTGCCCGGCTCCACCCCCGTTTCGGCACCCCCCATCGCGCGATTCTCCTGCAGGCACTCTGGGGGATCGTCCTCGTGGCGACCGGCACGTACGGCGGTCTCGTGGACTCGGTCGTCTTCGCCGACTGGATCTTCTTCGCCCTGGCGGTCATCGCCGTGCTGATTTTCCGGCGCCGGATTCCGCCGGCGTCACGGGAGGCCGGAGCATTTCTCACGCCGGGCTATCCGCTGCTCCCGCTGCTCTTCGTCGCGGCGGCGGTTCTCGTACTCGCCGGCGTGATCCGCTCGAATCCGCTGCGCTCGGGGATCGGGCTCGTCCTGATGGCCGCGGGAATTCCCGTCTATCTATCGTCGCGCGGGCGCGTGCCGGTGGAAGGCGCATCGTGACGCTTCCCCGCACCGCGTACATGGAGTGGGCCAAGACGCGCCCGCGGCCAAGAATCGACCTCGCCGGCAGCAACCTGCTCGCCTGCAGCCTCGACGATCTGCCGGGCGCGCGCGAGGCGGTCGACATAGCCGGGGAAAGCCCCGATGGCTACGCTCCCCTTCTCGCAGCGATCGCGGGCCATCTCGGAGTCGAGGTCGAGCGCGTCGCGACGGCCGCGGGGTGTTCGGGCGCCAACTTCCTGGCATTCGCGGCGCTGCTCGCCCCCGGCGACGAGGTGCTCGCCGAGACCCCCTTCTACGATCCGATGCCCGCCGCGGCCCGCCTCCTCGGAGCCCGCGTCACCAGCTTCGAGCGCCGATTCGAGGATGGGTACGCCCTCGACCCGGATCGGGTGGGGGCCGGGATTACGTCCCGCACGCGCCTGGTCATCCTCTCCAGTCCCCACAATCCCTCGGGCGCCCTGGCGAGCGAGGAGAGCTTGCGCGCCCTCGGCCGCCTCGCGGAGCGCGGCGGCTTTCACGTGGTCGTGGACGAGGTCTACCGCGACACCGTCTTTGCCGGGCGGCCCTCGCCGGCCGCGACGCTTTCCCCGGTCTTCATCTCGACGAGCAGCCTGACGAAGGCCTATGGGCTGGCCTCCCTGCGCTGCGGATGGGCGCTGGCCTCACCCGAAATCACCCGGCGGATCCGCCGCGCCCGGGACGTCGTGGACGTGTGGGCGCCCATGCCGGCCGACCGCCTGTCCGTCCTGGCCTTCCGCAATCTCGACCGCCTGGGCGCCCGCGCGCGGGCGATCGTCGAGGCAAACCGCACGCGGGTCTCCGAGTGGGTCGCGGAACGCCCGGACCTCGAATGCCTGCCTCCGACGGGAACACTCGCGTTTCCGCGGCTCCGGGGCGTGTCGGACGCGGGCCCATTCGTCCAAAGGCTGCTCACGGAGACCGGAACGGCGGTGGCGCCGGGCCATTTCTTCGGCAGCCCGGCCCACTTCCGCATGGCCTTCGGCGGCCGGCCCGAAGACGTCGCTGCCGGCCTCGATGCCATCGCCCACGGCCTCGACCGCAGGCCGATGGGCTGACTCGGCTTGACAAGCGCGACCCGCCATCCTAGGGTTCGCTCTTTCTCAGCACAAGGAGGTCACATGGCCGACGACAAGCCGGGGACCCAGTCGGACTTCACACAGTGGCACGAGGTCAAGAGCGGCGAGACTCTCTCGAAGATCGCTCAGCACTACTACGGCGACGCCAGCCTGTACCCCAAGATCTTCGAGGCGAATCGGGACACCGTCAAGGACCCGAACATGATCCGCGTCGGCCAGAGGCTCCGGATTCCCTGAAGGCCGCGCGACCGCGGCCGACGAGTCGTCACACCCACGGATCGAAACACTGAAAGAGGAGGAGACATGCTGAAGAAATCCTGGAAGTACGCCCTGGCGGCGACCTGCGCGCTCGCGCTCGCCTGCAATAGCGGGAAGGCCCCCGCCGAGGCCGCCATGAAGCTCGCCGAGGAAGCGGTCAATGGCGCCCGTGCAGAAGGCGAGGGCCTCGTTCCCGACGACTTCAAGTCGCTGTCGGACGACCTGAACGTCGCCAAGGACGCGATGGCGAAGGGCGACTACAAGACCGCTCTCGCCTCGGCGCAATCCATCCAGCAGAAGGCCAACGATGTGCTCGCCAAGGCCAAGGCCAAGAAGGATGAGCTGACGGCGACCTGGAATCAGATGAGCGACAGCCTTCCCAAGATGCTCGATGCTATCAAGAGCCGCGTGGACATCCTGTCCCAGTCGAAGAAGCTCCCCGCCGGACTCGACGCAGCCAAGCTGACATCCGCCAAGGACGGGCTCGCCGCGGCCAACATGGCCTGGACCGAGGCGCAGGACATGTTCAAGGCCGGCAAGTGGACCGACGCGATCGCCAAAGCGACGACCGTGAAGGACAAGGCCACGGAGGTCATGGCCACACTCGGAATGCAGGCCGGCGGGGCGCCGGCGCCGGCGCCGGCGAAGTAAGACCTCGGACGAACCGGACAAAGGGCCCGCAGGCGCGGGCCCTTTGCATTTATGCCGCCGGGAGCGAAGCAGGCGTCCCATTCGAGTCGCGACCCGGCCGGGACAGGGACCCCTCGTCGCTCCGCTTCTCGCGACGAGAATCTCCGGCGTTCACTCCCATTCGATCGTGGCCGGCGGCTTCGAGGTGATGTCGTACACGACCCGATTGACGCCGCGGACGCTGCCCACGACCCGCCGGGCGATCGCGTCGAGGACGTCGTGCGGCATGCGGAACCAATCGGCCGTCATGAAGTCCGTCGTCTGGACCGCGCGAACGGCCATGACGAAGTCGTGCGTGCGACCGTCGCCCATGACGCCCACCGAGCGCACGGGCAGGAGCACGGCGAAAGCCTGCGAAATGGCGTCGTAAAGGCCGGCGGCACGTATCTCGTCGAGGACGATCTCATCGGCCTTCTGAAGGATCGCCACCTTCTCGCGCGTCACCTCACCCGGGATGCGCACCGCGAGGCCCGGACCCGGAAACGGGTGTCGCGCAAGAAACTCGCGGGGAAGACCGAGCTCGGCGCCGAGGAGGCGGACCTCGTCCTTGAAGAGCTCGCGCACCGGCTCGATCAGCTCGAACCCCAGCCGTTCGGGAAGGCCGCCCACGTTGTGGTGCGTCTTGATCACCGCCGAAGGACCCTTGATCGAGACCGACTCGATCACGTCCGGATACAGCGTCCCCTGCGCGAGAAATCGGGCGTCGGGGATCCCCTTCGCCTCGGATTCGAAGACGTCGATGAAGGTACGGCCAATGATCCTGCGTTTCTCCTCGGGGTCCGTCACACCCGCAAGCCGGGAGAGGAACAGGTCGGCGGCATCCACCGCATGCACCCGGATGCCGAGGTTGGCGAACGCCTCGACCACCTGGTCGCGCTCGTGCGCCCGCATGAGGCCGTGGTCCACGAGGATCGGATGGACCCGATCACCGAGCGCCTCCCGGAGCAGGATCGCGGTCACCGACGAGTCGACGCCGCCCGACAGGGCGCAGATGACGGCGCCGGTCTTTGCCTGATCGCGGATGGCCGCGACCTTTTCGTGTCGGAACGCATCCATCGTCCAGTCCGGCTTCACCCGGCAGACGCGGAAGAGGAAGTTCTGCAGGATCTCGGTGCCGTGTGCCGTATGGCGCACCTCGGGGTGGAACTGGAGTGCGTAGATGCCGCGATCCGGGTTCTCGAAGCCGGCGACGGGCGTATCCGCCGTCGCGGCGATCACGCGCGCACCCGGCGGCGGGGCCACGACGGAGTCGCCATGACTCATCCAGACCGTTTGACTCTCGTCGAGTCCGTGGAAGAGCGCCGAGTCGACCGCCAACCGCGCCGTAGCCCGTCCGAACTCCCTGCCCTCGGCCCCGGCAACCTTTCCGCCCGCGACCTGCGCCATCCATTGCATCCCGTAGCAGAGCCCGAGCACCGGCACGCGAACCGCCAGCGGATCCGCGGCCAGAACGGGAGCATCCTTCGCGTAGACGCTCTGCGGCCCACCCGAGAGAATGAAACCGGCCGGGTTCCATCGCAGGATCTCCTCCATGGAGGCGGACGGCGGAACGACCACCGAAAAGACGCGCGCCTCCCGGACGCGCCGCGCGATCAATTGCGTGTACTGACCGCCGAAGTCGACGATCACGATCGCGCGCTGCGCGGCGCTCATGCGGCGGAAGCTTTCCAGAGCAGCGCGAGCGGCCCGGCCACGGCGGCAGCAGGAAGCACGGCGACCCCCGCCGCGGCAAAGGGCGCCGCGGCCGCCATCAGGGGAGCCACCAGCGAGCCGGGGGCCTGCGACAGCGCCGCCCGCTCGCCGAGCCACATGATCGCGGCGCTCGCCGCCAGAAAGAGCGCCGGGAACGCCGTACCGAACGCGCGACGGTAGGTCGAGGGACGCGCCGCCCGCCTGCCCCCGAAGAGAGCCCGCTCGGCGATGGCAATGCTCAGGATGAAGACGAGCGCGACGGCGTAGGCGGGACCGAAGAACACCAGGGCCTGCTCGAGAAAGCGGGCTTCCGGAGCGGTATTGGCCGCGGCCTCCCCCGCCCAGGATTGAAAGAAGGGATATGCGCCAAAGCCAGGATCGCCTCTCCCGTGGGTTAGCAGGAAGACCAGCACATTCAGGAGGAAGGCGGAAGGGAGAAGAAGCGCCGCTTGCCGCAAGAACCTCACGTCCCGATCGATTGTAGCCGAACTTCCCGATCCGCGGATCGATAGACTAGGCGGCATCGTGGCGCTGCGAAGATCCACATGGGCCTGGATCGCGATCTGGGCTGCTTGCGCGGTCGCCAAGGCGATCCTCGACCGGAGCGCTGCAGTCAGCGGGTGCGTCACGGCCGGCGTGTGGATTGCCTGGGCCCTTTCATCGAGCATCCTGCTCGCGCGATTCGTGATCGCGGCCTTTCGCCTCGTCGTCCGCCGCCTCGCCCTTCGCCTCGCGTTCTCCTACTTCCTCATCGGCATCGTTCCGATCCCGCTTCTGGCCGCCCTGCTTTCCCTGGCCGCCTACCTCGTGGCCAACCAATACGTGGCCAACCGACTGCGCCGTGAAGCGACCGCTGTCGGGGAATCTGCGATCCGCTCCCATGGTCGCCTGGCGGAGATCGTCGTCGGGCCTGACCGGCGCATCATGACGTCCCCGCTGCCGGGCCTCCCTGTGGGCGCCCTGGCCCCATGGGAGACCCGCATCGATAGGCCCGGATTTTTGATCGAGGGCGACGCGGTCTGGCTGGCCGTCGCCGATGGCGCCGGACTCTCGGTCCGGCTGCTCAAGCTCACCGACCCGGCATCTCCGTGGCTCCAGGAACTGGCGGATCGCACGGGTTACACGGTGACCGTCGAGACCGGGCGCGCGCACAGTCGCAACGGCAGCTTCGAGGTGACCGGAGGCCCTGACGAAAACCGGCTTCGCCGGCGCGCCCTGGAGGGCCGCGATGCCGACAACGCGCGCGGGCCACGGGGTGCTCCGCCCGCCGGCTCCGGCCTCTGGGCGGGCCACTGGCTGCGGGCGTTCTATCTGGAAACGGCTCTGAACGCGCGACAGGAGCAGGCCGAGTCGGGTCGAAATGTCGCCGTTCTCGCCGCGCGCACGTCGCCGCAGGTCATCGCCCGTCAACTCTTCGCACAGGGAGTCGACGAGATCAGCCGCGTGTTCCGAGTTGCGTTCCTGGGCCTCGGAGCCGCCCTCCTGCTCGTGTACCTCGTTGCCCTCGGAATCGCGTTCACCCTCGTGGGCTCGATTGCGCGCAACGTCAATCGGCTCACCCGCTCCACACGCGCAGTCGCTCGTGGAGACTTCTCCGTCCGGGTGAACTCGAAGTCACGCGACCAGATCGGAGACCTCGCCCGCTCCTTCGATGCGATGGCCGCCTCGATCGAACGTCTCCTGCTCGACACGGCGAAGAAGGAGCGCCTCGAGAGCGAGATCGCAATGGCCAGCACGATCCAGCACAAGCTCCTCCCCCCGCCCGAGGCGTCCGTGGGAGGCGCCGCGGTCCATGCCCACTTCGACCCCGTCGCCGAGATGGGCGGCGACTATTACGACTACCTGGCCATGCCGGACGGCCGGACCGCCTTTGCTCTCGGCGACGTGTCGGGCCACGGCCTGCCGACGGGCCTCCTCGTCGCCATGGCCAAGTCGGCCCTCTCGACGCTTCTCGAAGCCGGGCACGAGGGCAGCGAGCTCTTCTCCCGGTTGAACGATTTGATCCACCGCTCGACCGACCCGCGTCACTACATGACGCTCGCCGTGCTCGCCTACGATCCCGCGACACGGCGCGGAGCTCTGACCAACGCAGGCCAGCTCGCCCCTTACCGCGTCTCGGCCTCAACGGTCGAAGCGCTCTCGCTGCCGTCCTTCCCCCTCGGCCTTTTTCCGGCCAAGAGCTTCCCCACCCGGGAGATCACGTTCGTCGCGGGAGACATCCTGGTGTTCCATAGCGACGGCTTCATCGAGGCGGTGGATGCACACGACGAGCCCTTCGGATTCGACAGGTTCGAGGCCGTGCTGCGCTCGCACGCCGCCTCGGGCGCGGCCGCCATTCGATCGGCCATACTGGCTGCGGTCGCCGCCCACACCGGAGATCGCCCGGCCGATGACGACCGCACACTCCTGCTGCTCACGCTCGATTGATCCAGCCGCCTGCGCCACAAACCTCATCGACGGTGTCTCGCCTTCCCGTACCGGACGGTGTCCGTTTCCCGTACTCCGAAACCCGGACCGCCCCGGGTCGAGGGCGAGAAGCCGCGGTCGGCCGAGAGCACGTCGCGAAACGCAAGGAGCCACGGCGTGGTCGTGCCGGAGGGTGCCCGCGGCTCGACCTCCGCCACGATCCGTGAAAACATCCCAGCCGTCATGGCAAGAAAGAAGAGTGCCGGCGCCCCCGAACGGTCACGGGGCCTGACCGCCGCTCAGGTCGCCTCGGGAACGCCGACGATACCGGCAACGGCGCTCGCCGCGGACATCGCCAACGACGGCGGTTCCGTCCTCGGCGTCTACCGCGATCCGCTGGGAGGGCACTGGCAGCTGCTGGCAGCCCTCCCGATCGAGAGGGTCGAGCCCACGCCGTTTCAGCGCGACCTTTCGGAGAGCCACGTCAAGCGGCTGACGGGAGTCCTCGAGGCTCTGGATCGCTTCCTCGACCCCATCATCGTGGTCCGCGGAGGGGAGGGCCGCTACTGGACGCCCAACGGAAACCACCGGCTCGCCTCTCTGCGCTCCCTGGGAGCGCGTTCCGTGGTCGCGCTGGTGCTTCCCGAGCCCGAGCTCGCCTACAAGATCCTGGCCCTCAACACCGAGAAGGCGCACAACCTCCGCGAGAAGTCCCTCGAGGTCATTCGCATGGCGCGCGATCTGGCCGGCCGCGACGAAGCCACCGAGAAGGACTACGCGCTCGAGTTCGAGGAAGCGGCATTTCTGACGCTGGGTATCTGCTACGAGCAGAGCGGCCGATTCGCCGGGGGCGCGTACCACGCTCTCCTCAAGCGTATCGACGCCTTTCTCGGCAAGCCACTCGCCCGGGCCCTCGAGGTCCGGGCCGATCGCGCTGCGCGACTGCTCGAGCTCGACGCAGCGGTCGTCGCTGCCATGGCCGCCCTCAAGGAGCGGGGATTCGAGAGCCCCTATCTGCGGCCATTCGTCGTCGCCCGCATCAACCCGATACGGTTCCAGCGGGGTGCGAAGGCCGATTTCGACGAGACGATCGCGAGAATGCTCGTGTCGGCCCGGAAGTTCAAGCCGGACGCCGTGAAGCCGGAACAGCTCGCGCGGGCCGGCGGCGGACCAGAGGAATGACGCCTCACGAGCTTGGCCTTCACCGATCCCTCGACCCGCCCGGTGCCCTCCCGCAGCTTGCACGGCGTCTCGATGCCACCCCGCGCGCCCTCGAGAACGAGCTGGCGATCGCGGTGCGGGCCCTGTCGATCGACTCCGCATCCTTTCGCCAGCTGCGCGAGGTGGAAGCTTCCACCGGCGAACCGGTCGCGCTTCAGATCGAGCGAATCGTCCAGGAGCGCGGCAAGATGCAGAACCCGGTCACGGGCTCCGGAGGAATGCTCCTCGGCGAGGTCGCCGAGGTCGGCGAACGGCATCCCGCTGCCGGACGAGTGTCGCGCGGAGACCGTATCGCTTCGCTCGTCTCCCTCTCGCTGACGCCGCTCTCCCTCGCGGCGATCCATCGGGTCCACCCGGACACCGAACGGGTCGACGTCACGGGCACGGCGATTCTCTTCGCGCGCACGCTGTTTGCGCGGCTTCCCGACGACCTCCCGGAAGAAGTTGCCCTCGCCGCGTTCGACGTGGCGGGCGCCCCGGCCACCGTCCTGCGGCTCGCGAAACCGGGGCAGACCGTGGTCGTGATCGGCACGGGCAAGGCCGGTCTCCTTTGCCTCGCTGCGGCCCGCGAGGCGATCGGCAGCGACGGCAGGCTCTTCGCCGTGGAACCCTCGGCGGCCGCGGCGCAGAGGGCTCGCTCCCTCGGTTTTGCGGACCAGGTGTTCGCGATCGACGCGCGCGACCCCGTGGCGATGCTCCGAGCCGTCGAGAGGGCGACGGGCGGTCGGCTCGCCGACCTCGTCGTCAACGTCGCCAACGCCGCCGCGACCGAAGCCGCGAGCGTGCTTGGAGCGCGCGACGAGGGAACCGTCGTCTTCTTCGGCATGGCGACCTCGTTTTCGGCAGCCGCGCTCGGCGCCGAAGGCCTCGCCAAGCCCACGACGCTCTTGATCGGCAACGGTTTCGTCCCGGGCCACGACGAGACCGCGCTCGCGATCCTGCGCCGGCATCCGGGACTCCTCCGAGCGTTTGCGCAGCTTTCGGGGAGCGCGCCGGGGTGACATCGGCCGCCAGGGCGCTCGCCGACACGATCCTCCGGTCCGGCTCCCGGCGCATCGCCTTTCTCGGCCTCGCCAAGAACGTCGGCAAGACGACGGCCCTCGTGGCGGTCCTGGCCGAGATGCACCGCCTGGGCGTGGTGGCCGGCACGACGTCCGCGGGCCGCGACGGCGAGAGCTTCGACGCCATCACCGGGGAGGCCAAGCCGCGCTTTCGCGTCCGGCCCGGCCAGCTCGTCGCCTCGGCCGCGTCGACCTTCTCGTCCGCCTCCTTCCCGACCAGCGGGCTCGCCACGCTCCCCTTCTCCACGCGCTTCGGGCCGATCGAGATCCGGCGCGTGGAGGGCGACGGCGAAATCGAGTTGATCGGCCCTTCCACCGCCTCCGAGATCGCCGAGACCGCCGCCAGCCTCGAAGCCGCCGGGGCCGAGACTCTCCTGCTCGACGGCGCCATCGGTCGTCGTGCCTTTGCGGCCGCGCGGGTGGCCGACGGGATCGTTCTGTCGGTCGGAATGGCGGCGGCGAGCTCGCTCGACGGGGTCCTGGCGGCAGCGCATGCCATGGTCGAGCTCATGCGACTTCCCCTCCCCGACCCCGACCGGCCGGGACGACCCGTGTCGGGCGCCCTGACCGATCTCGCCCTGAAGGAGAAACCGGCTCGACCGGGCCAGACCCTCATCGTGGAGGACTTCTCCGCGATCTTCCTGTCTCCCGGCGAGCGACGTCGGCTCCGCCAGGAAGGCATAGCGCTGGCGGTGCGCCACCCGGCCCGACTTCTGGCCATTACGGCCAACCCGAGCGCTCCGGCGCGGCCTCCCCTTTCCGCGCCGAGATTCTTCGAAGCCCTGAGAAGCGAGTTTCCCGACATGCCGCTCTTCGACATCGTCGGTGACCTCCGGCCCCCGGGGGCGTGAAGCTATAATTTCCGCGCTCATGGCCGGAAAACTTGGCCTCTCCTCCGAGCGCATCGAGCGCTGCCGCGGCTTCGCCCGCCGGGTTGCCGACGGCGTCCGCGACGAGACCGCGAAGTACACGACCGTGGCGACGGAGCGGACGGTCCTGCGGCTTCTCGGCGTGGACGGGGTGGATGCTGACGAGGTCCCCGTTCCCAATCGCGTGGTCGACACCCTGCAGGCTTCCGGCAGGCTCTCCCGGGGAGTCGGCGTGTGGATGGGAAGCGCCCTCGCGCGGGGAGCCGCGGGACCCGCAGAGGCCGCCATCGTGCTCTGCGACCCCGGCCGGACGGCTGCGCTGGCGGAGCATCCAGGCTGGCGTGAAGCCCTCGCGCCCCACGTCGGCGCCACGCTGGGCCGCATCCAGAAGAACCGGGCCGAGCGCGAGCGCCGCATGGCGGCCCACCCGCCTGAGGAGTTGCCCCTGCTCTATGCCATCGTCGCGACCGGCAACATCCACGAGGACGTGGTGCAGGCCGACGCCGCGGCGCGGGCCGGCGCACAGTGTATCGCGGTCATCCGCTCGACCGCGCAGTCGCTGCTCGACCACGTTCCCTTCGGCGCGACGACGTCGGGATTCGGCGGCACGTTTGCGACGCAGGAGAACTTTCGCCTGATGCGCGCCGCGCTCGACCGACTCGAACCCGAGATCGGCCGTTACGTGCGCCTCGTCAACTACTGCTCCGGCCTCTGCATGCCCGAGATCGCGGCGATGGGAGCTCTCGAGCGCCTCGACATGATGCTGAACGACGCCCTCTACGGCATCATCTTCCGGGACATCAACCCGCTTCGCACGCTCATCGACCAGAACTTTTCGCGCCGCATCAACGCCGTGGCGGGCGTCGTCATCAATACCGGGGAAGACAACTACCTCACCACCGCCAATGCCGTCGAGCAGGCCCCGGCCGTCCTCGCCTCGCAGTTCATCAACGAGCGCCTCGCGAAGAACGCCGGCCTCGAGGACTGGCAGATCGGCCTGGGGCACGCCTTCGAGATCGACCCCGAGCTCGAAGACGGGCTGCTCCACGAGATCGCGCAGGCCGAAGCCGCCCGCGAGATTTTTCCGGACGCGCCGCTCAAGTACATGCCTCCCACCAAGCATATGACCGGCAACGTTTTCCGCGGCTACCAGCAGAACGCGCTCTTCATGCTGACCTCGGTCGCAACGGGACAGTCCATTCACCTGCTCGGCATGCTCACCGAGGCCCTTCACACGCCCTTCCTGCACGACCGCTGGCTCGCCATCGAGCAGGCAAAGACCATCCGGCGCAACGCCCGGCACCTCTCCGAAGAGATCACGTTTCGCCCGAACGGGCGCATCGTGCGACGCGCCCAGGACGTGCTCGCCGGTGCCGAGAGCATCCTCGAAACCGTTGCCGAGAAGGGTCTCTTCGCCGCGCTCGCCGAGGGGGTCTTCGCGGACACGCGGCGGAAGATCGATGGCGGCCGCGGGTACGAGGGCGTGATTCGACGCGACCCGAGCTATGCGAATCCCTTCCTCGAGGCGTGGACGCACGAGCCGGCCGGGGCCCGCGCATGACCCAGCCGCGGGCGATCCGGCCGTATGGCGACAAGAAGAACGACGGGGCGGTCCAGATCTCGTTCACGCTGCCGATCGCCAAGTCGGCCATCGCGAGCGAGGCCGCCAAGCGTTACGTCGCGAAGATGGGTATCCGGGAGCCCTACGTGACCCTCGCCGAGGCTATCGCTCCGGAGTTCACGTATTTCGTCGTCTACGGACGCGCCACGCACGAGGTGGACATCTCCACCATCACGGCCGAGGAGGCGCCGGCGGATGCCCTCGACCGCGAAGAGATCGACGCCGAGATCACGCGGCGATTCGGACGGCGGATCGTCGTTCTCGGCTGCGCGCTCGAATCCGACGCCCACACGGTCGGCCTCGACGCCATCTTCAACATGAAGGGCTTCGCCGGCGACTACGGGCTCGAGCGTTATCACGGCTTCGACGCGCGCAACCTCGGCGCCCAGGTGCCGGTCGCCACGGTGGCACGAGAGGTCCGCGAGACCAACGCCGATGCGGTCCTCGTCTCGGCCACGGTGACGCAGAACGAGATTCACATCCGCCACCTGACCGATCTCGTCGACATTCTCGAAGCCGAGCGCCTGCGCGATCGGGTGGTTCTGATCGCTGGCGGGGCTCGCGTCGACCACGCGCTGGCAAAGGAGCTCGGCTACGACGCGGGATTCGGCCCCGGGACGACGGCCTCGCGGGTGGCGGCATTCCTGCTCGAGGAGCTCTCCCGCCGCCGCGGGGTCGCCGGAGCGCGGAGGTGAGCGAGCGGGTGCTGCTGCGCCTTCGCGTTGGAGCCGAGCAGGCGCACTACGGAGGCGGACTCGTGGACGGTGCGTTTGTTCTCAAGCTCTTCGGAGACGCCGCAACCGAGCTCCTGATCCGCCACGACGGCGACGAAGGCCTGTTCCGCGCCTACTCGTCGGTCGACTTCCTCGCGCCGGTCCGCGGCGGCGACTACCTCGAGGTCGAGGGGGAGATCACGCGCGTGGGCAAGACCTCCCGCGAAATGCGTTTCGAGGCCCGCAAGGTCATCGCTCCCCGGGAGGGCTCCTCGGCCGATCTTCTCGAACCGCCGCTCGTCGTGGCCCGCGCGACGGGTACCTGCGTCGTCCCCCTGGAGAAGCAGCGGAGCCGGCCCTGAGCGACGCCCTGGTGATCACGGTAGCCGGGGTGGGCGCAGAGGTGATGCGTTCGCAACAGCCGCACCTTCCCCTGCTGCCCGACGAGGTGGCTGAGGAGTACCGGCGGGCCTTCGACGCGGGCGCGACGATCGGGCACATCCACGGTCGCAAACCGGACGGGGTCCCCACGCAAGACCTGGAGACCTTCCGCGCGTACTCCGCCGCCATTCGCTCGCGGTGCGAGATCATCCAGCAATTTTCGACGGGCGGCGCGGTCGGGATGGGAGTCGAGGAACGCATCGCCGCTTTGGCCCTCAAGCCCGACATGGCAACGTTGACGCTCGGCACGTGCAATTTCGGCGACGAGGTCTTCGAGAACTCGCTGCCCACGATCCGAACGATCCTCGATCGAATCCGGAAGTACGGCATCGTTCCCGAGCTCGAGATCTTCGACGACGGCATGCTCGCAACCGCCGACGTCCTCTTCGGCAAGGGTCTCATCGCCGCGCCCTCGCATTTCGACTTCGTTCTCGGCGTTCCGGGCGCAGCGGCCGCCACGACCGAGAACCTCGTGCATTTCGCGCGCTCCGTTCCAGCGGGCTGTACCTGGACCGTGGCGGGCATCGGCCGCCGCCAGACTCCGATGGCCACCATGGCGATCGCCATGGGCGGGCACGTGCGGGTGGGCTTCGAGGACAACATCTACTACCGCAAGGGCGAGCTGGCCGACTCCAACGCTCGCTTCGTCGAGCGGGTCGTTCGGATCGCCCGCGAAGTCGGCCGCGAGCCCGCCTCGATTCCCGAGGCCCGGCACATCCTGCGCCTGCCCGCCGCCGCTTGAGCGCCGAAGCCGCGGTCGACTCGAAGGAGCTCGCCCGAGGCCTCGGCCTCTGGGACACGAGCCTTCTGGTCCTGGGGCTCGTCATCGGGGGAGGGATCTTCCTGACCCCGAGCTCGATCGCGAAGGCCGTTCCCTCGGGCCCTTGGATCCTCGGGCTGTGGATCGGCGGCGGCCTGCTCGCCATCGCCGGCGGACTGGTCTATGCGGAGATGGGGGCGATGCTGCCGGAGGCCGGTGGCATGTACGTCTACATCCGCGAGGCCTTCGGCCCGCTGCCGGCCTTCCTCTATGCATGGGTCGCCTTCTGGGTCATCATCATCGGCGCAGACGCGGCGGTTGCCGTCGGATTCGCGCAGTATTTCTCGGTGTTCTTTCCGGGCCTCGGAAGCGACCATGTCATCCTCGCTCTCGGGCCGGTCCCGATCAACGCGGCGCAGCTCGTGGCCGTCGCCCTGACGCTCGTCCTGTCCGCCACGCACTACGTGGGCGTCCGCGAGGGCGCCCGCATCCAGGGGGCGTTTACCGCTCTCATTCTGGTCGCGCTTCTCTGGATCGCAGCCGGAGGCGCGCTCGCCGCGAGACGGGAGATTGCGGCTCCGGCCGCGCAGCAGCTCGGAGCGGTCACTTTCGCCGGCATCGGAACGGCGCTGGTGGCGATCTTCTGGACGTACTACGGGTGGAACGAGATCGTCGCAGTCGCGGGCGAAGTGGCCAACCCGAGGCGCAATCTGCCCGTCGCGCTCATCTTCGGAACCGGTGTCATCACGGCCCTCTATGTCGGCGTCAACGCCGCATTTCTCAAGGCCATCCCGGTAGCGGAAATGGCCACCGTCGCGCAACCCGGCACCGTCGCGGCGCAGCGCCTCTTCGGCGGCGCAGCGGCTCTGCTCATCTCGCTCGCGATCACGGCGGCCGCCATCGGCTGCACCTCCGCCGGTCTCGTTCCGGCGCCGCGTATCGTCTACGCTCTTTCCCGCGACGGCCTCTTCCCGAAGCCCTTCGGGCGCGTGCACCCGCGATTCCGGACGCCCGCGTTCGCGATCGTCGTGCAGGCCGTCTGGATGTCGTTCCTGTGCCTGTCGGGGCGCTACGACCAGCTCTACACCTACGCGACGTTCTTCGTCATCCTGGCTTACGCGGCCACGGGGATCGCGCTCTTCGTCTTTCGCCGCCGCCGCCCCGACCTGCCGCGGCCCTACCGCTGTTGGGGCTACCCCGTCGTCCCGTTTCTCTTTGTGGCGAGCTCCGTGGCTCTCGCAATCAACACGGTTCGGGAGCAGCCGAGAGAGACGCTCTCCGGCATCGGAATCCTGCTTCTCGGTTTGCCCGTCTATTTCTGGATGCGACAAGGCTCCAAGGAGACCGCGCCATGAAGATCGCCGCTGTTGCTCTCGCCCTCGTCGCCGCCACTGCCGCCTCTCGGCCGGAGGAGCCGCTGACCGGTTTCTCTCCGGACTCCAGTGCGAGGGAGCGGGAGTACGAGCGGCGCCTGCTTGCTCTGCCGCAGCCCGAGGACTGCGGAGCGATCCTGCGCGAGCTGACCCGGGCGCCACACCTGGCCGGCACCGAGGGAAACGCCAGGCTGGCGGCCTGGCTCGCCGACGAGTACCGGAAGGCGGGGTTCGCGGTGGAGACCCCGAGCTACGAGGTTCTGCTTTCCTATCCTCGCAGCGCGCGCATCGAGATCGTCGGGGAACCCGATGTCCCCCTCGGGCGCGGCGAAGAGCCAATCGCCTCCGACCCGGACTCGGCCGTCCCGGAGGCGGCGGTGGCGTGGAACGCCTACGCGCCGACGGCCGACGTCGTCGGCGAGGTGGTCTACGTCAATCGGGGAAGCGCGGCGGACTACGACCGCCTCGCGAAGCTCGGTGTCGAGGTCCGGGGCAAGATCGCACTGGCTCGCTACTACGGGGGCTACCGGGGCGGCAAGTCGCTCGAAGCCGAGAAGCGAGGCGTGGCCGCCGTGCTCGTCTACTCGGACCCCGCCGACGACGGCTGGTTCAAGGGCCCCGTATACCCGGGAGGGCCGTGGGGCCCGGCCTCACACTTCCAGCGCGGTGCGAACGTTTACGACTTCATCGTTCCCGGCGATCCCCTGACGCCTGGATGGGCCTCGACACCCACGGCGCGGCGCATTCCGATCTCGGAGTCCGAGATCCTGCCGAAGATGCCGATGATGCCCCTCTCGTGGCGCGACGCCGCCGAGATCCTCCGACGCCTCCAGGGGCCCGCCGTCCCCGAGGAGTCCTGGCAGGGGCTCGCGATGGCCGACACGTTTCGCGTGGGCCCGGGCCCCGTCCGGCTCCATGTGAGGATCGACAACAGCCGGGAGAAGAGGACCATCACCAACGTCATCGCCACGCTCCGCGGAACCGAGGATCCCGAGAAGAAGATCCTGCTCTCGAACCACTACGACGCTTGGGTGTACGGCGCCGTCGACCCGTCGTCGGGCACCGCGGCCCTGCTCGCTCTCGGTAGGGCGCTCGGAAAGCTCGCCGGCGAGGGGCTGCGGCCGCGCCGGTCGATCGTGATCGCGGCCTGGGATGCCGAGGAGTACACGCTGACCGGGTCCACCGAGTGGGGCGAGGAGAACGAGGCCGACCTGCGGCGCAACGCCGTGGTCTGCATCAACGTCGACGAGGCGACGCACGGACGGATCTTCTCCCCCTCGGCGTCTCCGCTGCTCTTCACGGCGATCCGCGAGGCGGCGCAAGATCTGCCCGATCCCGGCGCGCCGGGCCGGAGTGTGGCCGATTCGTGGCAGGCGAACGCGGGCTTCATCGGGGTTGGCAGCTACGCCACGGCGACCGGCGGCGGCGAGGAGCTGCCCGTGGCAATCCTCGGTAGCGGCTCCGACTACACGGTGTTCTTCAACCACCTCGGCGTCGCCTCCACCGACCTCGTCTTCGACGGCCCATACGGCGTGTACCACTCCGTCTACGACTCGTACCACTGGATGGCGACCGAGGGCGATCCGGGCTTCCTGTACCACGCGGCCATGGCAAAGTACGCGGGCCTGCTCGCGCTGCGATTCGCCAATGCGAGTCTCCTGCCCTTCGACGCGGCCGCCTACGGCATGGCCATCGCGGGTTATGCCGAGGAGCTGGCGGCAGCCCCCGGGTCGAGCGCCGTTGCGCCGCAGCTGCGAAACCTGGCCGGAAAGGCTCGAGAATGGAGCGCCGTCGCGGGCGCGGCCCAAAAGGCGCTGGCCGGGAAGATGCGTGCGGGCCAGGCGGGCGCCGCCGATCTGCGCAACGCGAACGCCTGGCTCCTCTCTCTCGAGCGCGCGATGGTGGAAGGCGGAGGCATCCCGGGCCGCCCGTGGTTTCGCCACCTCATCTACGCTCCCCTGCCCTCCTACATGGCCGAAACTCTCCCGGCGATTCGCGAGGCCGTCGTCGCCGAGCGCCCCGACGTGGCCCGGGCTCAGATCGAGCGCCTGGGCAAGCGGCTCGACGCCGCCACCGCGGCCGCCCGGCAGATCAGCGGAGCGGCAGCGCCCCGGCCACGTCCGACACCACGGCGTAAGTGATCTCGACGCCGCGCCGGAGGTTGGAGACCGAGAGACGCTCGTCGTCGCCGTGGCTGCGGTCGTCGCCCTCGCCCAGGCCGAAGGGCTCGAAGCCGTAGACGACCATCCCGATCTGCCGCAGGCGCGTCGCGTCCGTGGACGAAGTCAGGGGCGCCGTGAGCAAGGGCACTCCCGGGTCGAACCGGTCCCGCGCCCGGACGATCGCCCGAAAGAGTTCGGTGTCGATCGGCGACTCGGTTGCTGTTTCGGAGGCGATTACCTCCCAGCGGACCGACGGCTCCGCCGCGACCTGCTTGAGCGTCGCCAGGAAAGTTTCGGGATCGTCGCCGGGAAGCAGCCGACAGTCCAGAGTGGCAGTCGCCTCCGCCGGGATGACGTTGACCTTTTCGCTGCCCGAGAGACCCGTGACGGAGATCGTCGCCCTCAGGTCGGCGTTGCGCTCCGGGTCACCGAGCAGCAGCTTCCGCAGCGCCGGATCCCGAAGTGCAGCGTCCGGATCCCGCAGCGCCGACTGAAGCGGCCCCGTTTGGGTTTTCGCCAGCTCGCGAAAGTAGGCACGCACGGCGGGGACGACCCGCGGAGGCGGCTCGTGGGCGATGATCCGCGAGAGCGCGAGGATCAAGCGCGCGACCGCGCCGTCCGGCTCGGGGATCGAGGCGTGGCCGGCCCTCCCGCTCGAAGTCATCCGGAGCCAGAGGGGCGCCTTCTCCGTGATGTCGACGTTCCAGGCCGTCGTGCGGCCTTTCTCGACGGTCAGCGTGTCCCCCTCGGTCAGTACGAACTCGGCGTTGGCGAGGTCGTCCCCGTGCTGCGACACCATCGCGCCGAGGCCGCTCTGCTTCCCGTCCTCCTCGTCGGCCGTGCCGAGGAATATCACGTCCCGTTCCAGGGGCACGCCGCCCCGCTTCAGGAGCAGGACGGTCATGAGCTGGCAAATGGCGGTGCCCTTCATGTCCGTCGCGCCGCGCCCCCAGACGTAGCCGTCCCGCACCTCTCCCGAGAAGGGAGGCACGGTCCACCGCGGCGCGTCGGCCGGCACGACGTCCATGTGGTTGAGGAGAATGATCGGGGACTTCCCTCCGCGCCCGGGCAGCCGCGCCAGGATGTTCGCCCGGCCGTTGCCGAGGTCGTAGACGCGGCTGGTGATCCCCTCGCCATCAAAGATGGCCTTGAAGAAGTCGGCGGCGCGGCGCTCGTTTCCGGGGGGATTCGTCGTGTCCACCCGGAGGTACTGTTGCAGGAGGGAGACCGCCTCCTTTCCGGCCGCCTGAAAGTCCGGACCATTCACGGCGAAGGCGCCCGGGGCGGCGCCCATGAGGCCCGCCAAACCGAGTATTCTTAGCGCGCGCATGCGCCCATCCTATCGAGTCTGGCGCCGTCCAGCCTTTCCGCTCGGCGCCGCTGCGGTTGTCGCGGTGCTGGCCTTCGTCGCGGCGGCAACCGGCGCCGCAGCCGGCGAGGAACAGACATTCGTCGGCGTGATCACCGATACGGAGTGCGGCCCGGATCATCGGCCGATGCTCGCCAAGGGCGACATGGGCAAGGACGACCACGAATGCACGCTGGCCTGCGTCCGCAAGGGAGCCACTTTCGGATTCGTCGACGGGTCGAGCGGAAAGTTCTACCAGCTCGACGACCAGGAATCGCCGGCCCCGCTCGCCGGCGAGAGGGTCCGCATCGAAGGGCGCGTCGAAGGCGACACGATCCTGGTGAAGACGATCGCGGCAGCCGACTAACGGTCTGCCGCTACCGTCGCCGAACCCGGACGAAATGTTTCGACACCGCCCGACTGCCACCACGACATGATGCGGTTGACGTAGGCGATCGTCTCCCGGTACGGAGGCACGCCCCCGTACGCCTCCACCGCCTGCTCTCCGGCGTTGTACGCCGCGAGCACGAGCAGCGGGCGCGGGCCGAAGCGGTCCACCAGCTCGCGCAGATAGGCCACACCGCCACGAATGTTGGCCGCCGGGTCGAAGGGCTTCTGCACGGAGAGCCGCTTCGCGGTGGCCGGCATGAGTTGCATGAGGCCCCGCGCGCCCTTGCGGGAGACGGCCCGCGGCTCGTAGTTCGATTCGGCACGGATCAGGGCCGACACGAGCGCGGCATCGATGTCCTGCCTTTTCGCCTCGCGCTCGATCAGTTCCTCGTACGTCGATCCCGAAGCGGAGCTCCGACCGGGCTTGTACGACAGGTCGTAGACCGGCGACGGAGGGGGCGAGCCTCCTTCCACCCGGACCGCGTCCACCAGGATCTCGTCGTCCACGATTCGGTCGACGCGGGACAGCGCGACGCGGTAGCTCCCGCCGCCCGGAAGCGAGATCTCCAGCTCCTCGGCCAGGAGCCGATAGCCCGACGCCTTCACCACGCGGCCGTCTTCGAAGACGACCAGTTCGGCGCGCGCCGGGGGCGACGCAAGGCCCCCGGCCAGGCAAAGCACGACCACGAGTCCCGTCCGGCGCATGTCGGACTGGAAACCGCCGGGCGGGACGGGGAATTCCGGGCCAAGCGCGTTCACACCGCTATTTTCGCACGGGCCGTTTCCGCGCCCTGGGGTGGAACTCGTCGTAGACACGCCGCAGGCGAGATCGCGACACCTGCGTATAGATCTGCGTCGTCGCGATGTCGGCGTGCCCGAGCATCATCTGGAGGGCGCGCAGATCGGCGCCATGCTCGAGCAGGTGCGTGGCAAACGCGTGCCGCAGCACGTGCGGTGTCAGGCGCCCGCGAATGCCGGCGGCGCGCCCGTGCGCCTGGATGAGCTGCCAGAACCGCTGGCGCGTCATGGCCGAGCCGCGAGCGGACAGAAAGAGAAACGGCGAGCGCTTGCGGTCCAGGACCGGGCGCGCCGACTCGAGGTATCGACCGAGCCAGCGAGCGGCCGACTGCCCGAACGGGACGAGCCGTTCTTTGCCTCCCTTTCCCGACACACGCAGGATCCCGGCGGCCATGTCGGCCGCGTCCCTGGGCAGCCCCACGATCTCCGAAACACGAAGGCCGGATGCATACAGCAGCTCCAGCATCGCGCGGTCCCTGAGGCCGAGCGGCGTCTTCGTGTCGGGTGCGTCGAGGAGCGCCTCCACCTCGCGCTCTCCGAGTCCCTTCGGCAGCGACACGCCGGTCTTCGGATTCACGAGATCGGCCGTCGGATCCTCGCCGAATCCGAGGTGCGCCCCCGCAAATCGGTAGAACCCGCGAACGGCCGACAGGGCCCGCGAGGCCGAGCGCGCCGAGAGACCCTGGGCGCGCAACGCACCGAGGTAACGACCGATATCCGCCCGAGTGGCTGCCGAGGCCTGGACCCGCCTTTGTCGCAGGAAGGCGCCGAAGCTCTGGAGGTCGCTGCGGTAGGCGGCCACACTGGCGGGCGACAGGCCCCGCTCGACGGCCAGATGATCGAGGTACGTCGGCAACTCTCGATCGAGCAAGCGCGAGGTCGGGCGGGCCTCCGCCGGAACCGGGGTCCCGCGGCGAGGGCGGCTAATGCGCGGTCGCCGCGGGCGCGAAGCGCTGCACGATCTCGAGGATCTCGCCGTCGTCGAGGACGTGGTCGCTCTCCTTCGCCCTCCGGAAGATCGCATCGACGAGATCCTGGCGCGGCTCGAGGCCGCGGTCCTCCAGCCAGCACTGCACGTTGGACAGGCCGCTCATGGGCCCGACCTCGATGACCTGATGGCCGCCGATCATGCTCGCGGGCACGCCCGAGTAGACACGGTCGGCGAGCCACTCGTCGCCCTTCCTGCGCGCCTTGATGATGGCGGCAGCATGGACCCCCGTTCCGGTGCGGAACGCATCCCGGCCGACGATCGGATAGTTGTCGGGAATGCGCACGCCCGTGGCGGCGGACACCGCCGCGCAGTACTCGACCAGCTTCGACAGATCGCGATCGATCCACGAGAGCAGCTGGAGGTTGACGAGCAGCTGGTCCATGGGCGTGTTGCCAACGCGCTCGCCGATGCCGAGAGCGCAGGCATGGACCCGATGCGCCCCGGCCTCCAGGGCCCAGAGCGCGTTGGTGACGCCCAGACCACGGTCCTGGTGACCGTGCCAGTCGACCTTGACCTCCGGATTGATCTCGGCGACGAAGTCCGACACGAACCGCACGAGGTTGCGAACACCGTTGGGCGTCGCGTGCCCGACCGTGTCGCACACGCACACGCGGCCTGCTCCGGCCCGGATGGCCGTCTCGTACAGCCGCCGGATGTGCTCCGGGTGCGCACGGGTCGTATCCTCGGTGACATACATGACCGGGAGACCCTCGCGGACGGCCAGCGATACGGCGTCCTCCGAGAGCCGCAGCATCCGGTCGAAGTCCCAGTCCTCGGCGTACTGGCGGATCGGGGAGGAGCCGATGAAGCACGACACCTCGATCGGAATGCCGACCTTCTGGGAAATCTCGATGATGGGAATGATGTCGGCCGCCACCGTGCGGGCGGCGCAGTTGGGCCGGATCCTCATCTTCCCGCGGACGATTTCCTGAGCGAGGCGCGTCACGGTCTCGACCACGTGGGGCCCGGCGCCGGGAAGCCCGATGTCGGCGGAGTCGATGCCGATGGACTCCATCAGATGCAGGATCCGCAGCTTCTGGTCGATCGACGGGCTCTTGACCGACGGCGACTGCAGACCGTCGCGGAGGGTTTCATCGTCGATTTCGACTTTCCCCCGCGCCGGGGACACGGTGCCGCCGGCGCGGTTCCAGTCGTAGATGAGATCGGAGTCCGGAGGGTGCAACGTCGTCTTCTTTCCGGCTGAGTCTAAACCCGCGAACCGGTCATATCAACCTTCGGGCCTAACGGCCGGGCGTCGACGGAGGAGCCCCGATCGAGAAATCGGCCCCGATGTAGAGGGCGAGCTCGGGCTGGCCGATCGCGCTCGAGAGCCCGCCACCGAAAACGCCGCGCCGCATCACATCGATCTGACGTGACGGCTGCGATCCGACGGGATCGGCGAGTGTGACCGTCTCGTCGCCCCAGGCGAGCACCAGCCCGACGCGTACCGCGATAGTCGGGTTGATCCGATAGCGGAAGGCGAGGTTCGTGTAGATCTCCTTGTTCAGAGAGCTCGCATCGAATCCCCCGTCCAGCGCCATCGTCTCCTCCCCGAGGACCGCCAGCGACACGAACGGCAACTTCTGCGTGTCGTACGTGGCCGTGAGAAAAAGCTCGGTGCAGGGCCAGGAATACCCCACTCCCCCGCGCACGGCCGAGAAGGATGCGGGCAGAGAGTCCTCGCGTACCTGCTCGAAGGGATAGTGCGAGCGCCGCAGGCTGAGCGACCCACCGATGGCCTCGCCGTGCAAAAGCGCCGTCCACGGGCCACTGCGCCAACGGACCTCGGCCTCGCCCCCGAACAGTCCCCCGCCCGAAGCGTTCAGGGAGTAGCGAGCCGTCGCGTTGTATCCGTCGGGCTTCGTCCACCGGAAGGCCGCCTGCGCCTCGAGCCCCTTCCAACGGTGCCGCCATCCGAGGGCCAGGTCGGCGCGCGAGGCCGAGAGCGAACGCTGCTCGCTGAAGGCCCGGTCGCCTCCACCGAGGTTCACCAGGTCCGTGGCGCTTTCGGCCCGGCGGTTGATCCCCAGTTCCAAGGAGTCGGCCGCGCCGACGGGAATCCTCCCGAGCAGCGCAAAGTTCTCGTATCGACCCGTGCCGGTCGCGATGACGCGACTGTTGATGTCTCCGCGGAACTGCTCGTCGTGCGACGTGGCGAAGGCGACGCGAAACGCCCACTGGAAGGCCGGGGTACCTGCCCCGAGCCCGTTCGCCGGCTGACGCGCATTGCCGAGCCCGATGAGAACGAACTTGGGTGTCACATCGGAGGTATCGGTCCCGTCGCCGAGGACCGGAAAGCGCCGTGCGAGGGTGGCGTAAGAAAAACCCATCTCGCCGCCGAGGCCGTCGCGCGGCGACAGGTCCATGCCGAGCACCAGGCCCGCACAGAAAATGCAAGCGCTGACGAGGTCAGTCCCCAAGTCCGCCCCTCATCCGTCTAGTTGCCGCGGAATTTCGCCGGCCGCTTCTCGAGGAAGGCCGTCATGCCCTCCTTCATGTCGGCGGTAGCGGCGCAGAGGCCGAAGAGCGTCGCCTCGAAGAGCTGACCCTCGGAGAGCGACATCTCGAGTCCGCGGAGAATCGCCTCCATCGCATAGCGGCAGGCAACGGGCCCGTTTGCGGCGATCTTCCTCGCGATCCCGAGCGCCCCCTCCAGCGCCTGCCCTGCCGGAAACACCCGGTTGACGAGACCGATGCGTTCCGCTTCCGCCGCCGTCAGGCCCTTCTCGGCAGTCAGCACGAGCTCCAGCGCCCGCGCCGGGCCCACGATGCGGGCCAGGCGCTGCGTTCCGCCGTACCCCGGAAGGATCCCGAGGGAAGTCTCCGGAAGGCCCATGCGCGCATTTTCCGAAGCCACGCGCAGCGTGCAGGCCATGGCGAGCTCCAGCCCGCCCCCATATGCGAACCCGTTGATCGCGGCGATCGTCGGGACCGGGAGCGCCGAGATCCGATCCAGGGTCGCCTGGCCGCGGCGCGCATGTTCCCGTCCCTCGAGCGGCGAGAGCTTCGAAAGCTCGCCGATGTCCGCACCCGCGATGAACGCCTTCTCGCCCGCTCCGGTCACGACGACGCATCTCAAATTCGCCGCGCGCTCGGCCGCTGCGACCGCCGCCCCGAGCTCGTCGAGTACCGCGGCGTTCAACGCGTTGAGTTTCTCCGGCCGCGTGACGGTCAGGACACGCACGCCGTCGCGATCCTCGGTCCGAACGAATTCGCCCATGCGCCCGCCCTCAGTATTCGTAGAAACCGCGGCCCGACTTCTTGCCGTACCGGCCCGCGAGAACCATCCGTTTCAGCAGCGGCGGCGGCGCGAAGCGCTTTTCTCTGTACTCATCGTACATGATCTCGGCGATCGCGTAGGTCGTGTCGAGGCCCACGAGGTCGAGCAGCCTCAACGGCCCCATCGGGTGCCCGCACCCGAGCTCCATGCCCTTGTCGATGTCCTCCCGCGTTCCGACACCCTCCTCGAGCGCCCTCACGGCGTCGAGCAGGTACGGCACGAGAAGCCGGTTGACGATGAAGCCGGAGTTGTCGTGCGTCCGAATGGGCTCCTTGCCGAGCGACTTCGCAAACTCGAAGACCTCGGCCGCGGTCTCCTCGGACGTCGCGATCGTGCGCACGACCTCGACCAGCTTCATCACGGGCACCGGGTTGAAAAAGTGCAGGCCGGCAAATCGGTCCGGTCGCCGGGTGGCGGCCGACATCTCGGTGATTGTCAACGAGGATGTATTCGAACAGAAGATGGTCGACGGATTGCACAGCTTGTCGAGGGCGCCGTAGGTCTCCTTCTTCGCGTCGAGGTTCTCGACGATGGCCTCGATCACGATGTCGCAGTCGGCGACATCCTCGAGCCGCGTAGTGGAGGCGATCCGCTTCCAGGCCGAGTCCCGGTCCGACGCCGCCAGCTTTCCCTTGTCCACCGCCTTGTTGAGCGAGCCCTCGATGCGGGCGAGCCCCTTCTTCACGAGGTCGTCGGTAACCTCGCGGACGAGCGTGTCGTAGCCCGCCTTCGCGCACACCTCGGCGATGCCCGAGCCCATGAGTCCGGCGCCGAGAACGCCAACTTTACGTATTGTCATGCCGCTGCGATCCCCCCTCGATCAAGGAAACGTCTGCATCGCCGCTGTCGCCCTCCGGGGCCTCGCCACAGAACTCGCGCAACGTCAGCTGCGCGGCGAAGGCCGGTCCGGTCAGGGCCACGGTCGGCGCGTTCGGTGCCACTTCGATCCAGCCGCGCTCGGTCCAGTTGCGCACCGCCTCCCGGCAGAGGCCGCCCTCATTCAGCGTGGTGAGAACCGCGTTCAGGTCGCCGGCACCGCGGGCTCGCAAGTCGCGCAGAAAGTCGTCGACCGCGGCCGCCCGGACCGGGAAGTCGACGATTCGCTCCGTCCAGTTCATGGCCTCATCCCTCACGCGATCGCAAACACGTATGGCATGAACTGGGCGCTCGGGTCCTGTGTGACGTTGTCGACGGTGGCGCCGTAGACAATCAGGCCGCCGCCGGAAAACGTGATCCGGATCGATTGACCATTGCCCAGCGCGAAGCCGCCGAGGAAGTCCCCGGAGGATCTCTGCTCGAAGTAGTTGGCCGGGTAGCTCCGGGTGACCGACGTGAGCGTCGCCCCGCTCGCGCTCATCACGGTGGCCGTCACCGAGACGGGCGCATCCAGCGTCCGGATGCCGATGTTGTAGCGAAATGCGGCGGTGTCGTATGGACCGAGGAGGAATCCGGTCACGGCGACGCCCAGTCCACCCTGCACGTCGGAGGGCTGGATGAGCGGCTCCGTGAACCCGCTCGTCCCCGCGGCCCCGGCGTCGTTGAAGATGCGTGTCAGGACGATCGGCGCGTTCCCGGCGCTCGCGTACACGTCGATGCTGCCGACGCCAACACGCCCCATGGCCGCGACGATGTCGACCCAGAAGGTGGTCTGCCCGGCCGCCAGGGAGTAGCCAATCGTCGGATCGGTCGCGCTGGCCGAAACCCCGGCAGGATGGAAAACCAGATGCCCCGATATCGGCCCGAAGTTCGGATTCAGCAATTGGACCGAGGTCTTGAAGAACGACCCCCCGACGCCGGGCGTCGAGCTCGCGACCGTGAGGTACCCGACCAGAGCCTCCGCCGGGGTCCCCACGGGAGCGAAGACGACATCGTCCATGTACGCCGAGAGGCTCCCGCCCGCGTCGATCTTGTCGATACCGAGTTGCAGGTACGCCGAGAGGGCGCCAGCCGGCGCGGTGGCAGTGTCTGCGTACGACGACCAGACTCCCGAGGCGGTCTTCGCGGCGAGGAGGCCGGCGCCGCTGATGTAGCTCCCGCCGCAGTTGCTCCCCGACATCCAGTAGATCGCGATCTCGGCCCAACCCGTCGTCGTTTCGCCGGTCGAGAACTGCACGCGGTTGGAGATCGCGTACGGAGTTCCCGCCGCGACCGAGACGCACTGTGTCAGGAACGTATCCAGTACGCCGTTGATCGGATTGGTGCCCGTCAGGAAGGCCGACCCGGAGCTCGGCGAGCCGCTCGAATCGAGTGACGAAAAAGCCGCGCTGCCGTTGCTGCTCGATGCCTGCCAGGCGAGCAGATCCGTGTTGAAGTTCCCGTTGGCAACCAGGTTCTGCGCGCCGCCGGCCGCGGCAAGGCAGAACAGCGCGAGGCAGAACGAAGAGACACGGCGCGAACGCATCGGGGCCTCCTTAAATGTATTTGGTGGATCGACGAACTCTACCCCATTGCTTCGACGACCACCGCAATCCCTTGTCCTCCGCCGATGCACGCGCCGGCCAGACCGTACCCGACCCCGCGGCGTCGCATTTCCTTCAGAAGCGTCATCGTGCATCGCGTTCCGGTCGCCGCGAGAGGGTGTCCCAGGGCGATTGCTCCGCCGTTGACGTTCAACCTCTCGCGATCGAGCCCGAGCTCGCGGACAACGCCCAGAATCTGGCCGGCGAAGGCCTCGTTGATCTCCCAGAGCCCGATGTCCTCGGCTCGCAGCCCGGCCTTCGCGAGCGCCGCACGGGCCGCGGGGGCGGGCCCGAGGCCCATCAACTCCGGCTCGACACCCACGACCGCCCAGGAGACAAGACGGCCGAGGGGCTTTGCCCCTCTCGCCTTCGCGTTTGCGGCCGACGTGACGACGACCGCGGCCGCCCCGTCGACGATGCCGGAGGCGTTTCCCGCCGTCACCGAGCCATCCTTGCCGAAGGAGGGTGGAAGATTCGCGAGACCCTCGAGCGTCGAGTCCGGTCGCAGGTGGTCGTCCCGCTCGACCCGAATCGTCTTGCGTCCGGCCTTCACTTCCACCGGCACCACCTCCTCGGAGAGGCGGCACGCATCCCATGCCGCGGCCGCGCGCTGCTGCGAGGACAGAGCGTAGGCGTCCTGTTCGGCGCGCGTGATGCCGTACTTGGCGGCGACGCGGTCGGAGGTCTGCGCCATGTAAAGACCGCAATAGGAGTCGAGCAGCGCCACCATCAGCGAGTCCTCGAGCTGTCCCTGGCCGAGGCGAAGGCCCTTGCGGGCCCCACGAATGACGTGCGGCGCCTGCGACATGTTCTCCATGCCCCCCGCCAGGACGGTGCTCGCCTCACCGAGGAGAATCCGGTGCGCGCCTTGCACGATGGCCTCGAACCCGGAGCCGCAAAGCCGATTGACGGTCAGCGCCGGCACCTCCTTCGGCACGCCGGCCTTCAGGGCCACGTGACGCGCTCCGTAGATCGCATCGCCCGAAGTCTGCAGGGCGTTGCCGAAAATGACGTGACCGATTTCGTCGGGCGAGACCGAACTCCTGCGCATTGCCTCCCGGGCAGCAAGGACTCCGAGGTCAATCGCCGAGGTGTCCGAAAACGCTCCGTTGTACTCCGTCATCGGCGTCCGCGCGCCGTCCAGAATGACGATGTCTTCGCCGCTACCTGCCATGCCCGCCGGAGTTTACCTCAGGGAAACGCGGCGTTGGCCGCGCCGTGGAAGCGCTGGCGCACCTCGTTGAAGGGGATCTCGCGGACCGACGGATGGATGCGGTTGGTCAGCAGCACGTAGATCCGATCACGTTCGGGGTCGATCCACACGGAGGTGCCCGTGAATCCCGTGTGCCCGAATGCGCGTGGCGACATCTGCGCGATCGCGGACCCCGCGCCGCGTCGGCCCTGCCACGCGAGCCCTCGCGCCTCCGAGAACAGCGGCGTGCGGTCCGACCCGAATCCGGATAGCCGCGTCCCGATCCAGGTCCGCGCGAGGGCCCAGACGTCGCGCGCGGTCGCAAACAGACCGGCGTGCCCGGCAACGCCGCCGCGGCGGCACGCGTTCCCGTCGTGCACCTCCCCCCGAACCACGCCATCGCGGAACCTCGCATAGCGCAGGCCCCGACTCTCCACCATGGCCCGCTCGAATCGGTCGCCCCTCTCCGTGGCGGCCGCGGCCGGTTCCGGGCCGGACAGAAATCGGGCGGTGGACCCCGCTGGCCTGGCGACCAGTTCGGTGAAGGAGCGGTCGAGGGGGGCCGCATGCACCCGTTCGAGGATGTCACCGAGCAGCAGAAAGTTGAGGTCGCTGTATATGATCCGTTCGCCCGGCGCGGCCTCGGGCTCGAGTTCGGACAGCGTGTGCCGGTACGCTTGCGCCCCTTCCCCGGCGACATAGAGCGGATACCACGCCGCCAAACCCGAGGTGTGCGTGAGCAGCGTCTCGAGCGTGATCCCATCGAAACGGCTCCGCTTCCACTCCGGCAGGAAACGTCCCGGGACGCTCTCCAGCGCGAGACGCTCGCCGGTCGCCGCGACGAGCGCGCCGGTGCAGAGGGGCTTCGTCAAGCTCGCCAGGTCGAACACGGTCTCCTCGGAGGTGGCGACGCGGTCAGGCTCGAGGCAGGCGTGCCCCGCGGCGGCAAGCCCCAGAACCCCGTCGGCCGAGCCGACGAGAGCGACGCCGCCCGGGAAGGAACCCGCCGCGATCTCCTCTTCGAGGAAAGCCTCGAGCGCCGTCACGGGCCGAGCGACTCGATCTCGGCCCGGCGAGGCGCGATGCGGGCGGCGTTGCTCGAGATCGTGGGCGAACCGCCGCCGCCGGTAAGCGAAGCTCTCTCACGTTCGAGGGCGGCGATTTCCACGTCGAGCCGCGCGGCGGTCCGGGGATCGCGAGCCCCGCGCCGCGCCGCCTGCAGATCCGCGATCGCCTTCGCGTCCACCTCGAGAGCGGCGCCGGTCACGCGCTTTGCGTCGAGCGCGATGAGCGCCTCGATGATGCGGCCGCGAACCCATTCGAGCTCGACCGGATCGATCGCGCTCCCCGCCTGGCCAGCCCGCTGCCCGCCTCCCTCCCTTGCGGACCGAACGAAGAGATCGAGCTGGGCGTCGGTGAGGAGTCCGTCGGCGGGCGGCCGAAACCGCAGCTCCACGCGGCGACGGATCGCCTGGACGGGATTGCTGGCTCCGGCCTGCAGCTTGCGGCAACCGGCCGCGAGCAAGACCGCGCCGAGGACTCCCAATACCGCCGCGCGCCGCACGCCCCGAGTTTACCGACCCCAAGCCTCTCATGGGAAACGGTTTCCGCCGCTCCGCGGTTCGTTTACACTTAGGACCATCGGGGAAGGTGTGTGCTCGACAAGATAGGCAAGTACGAGGTTTCCGAGCAGATCGGAGTGGGCGGCTTTGGGGCCGTCTATCGCGGGCGGGACCCTTTCATCAAGCGCACGGTCGCCATCAAGACCTGCCAGGTCAACGACGAGGAGATCAAGCACCGGTTCTTTCGCGAGGCCGAGCTCGCCGGTAACCTCCACCACCGCAACATCACCACGATCTACGACTTCGGCGTCGAGAACGGGACTCCCTACATCGTTCAGGAGTTCCTGACCGGCGAGGACCTCGACAAGAAGATCAAGCGCGGTGAGCCCATTGCGGTCGCGAGAAAGATCGAGATCCTGATGTCGATCGCCGACGGCCTCGGCTATGCGCACAACGCCAGCATCGTCCACCGCGACGTCAAGCCCGCTAACGTGCGCGTCCTCGAGGACGGCACCGTGAAGGTCATGGATTTCGGGATCGCCAAGTCGCTCCAGACGGACTCGAACCTCACTCAGACCGGAATCACGCTCGGCACGTCCGCGTACCTCGCCCCCGAGCAGATCCGCGGCGAGGCCATCGACCGCCGAACCGATGTGTTCGCCATGGGCGTGCTCTCGTACGAGCTGCTCACGTACCGCAAGCCGTTCCGCGGCGAACACCTCTCGACCATCCTCTACAAGATCCTCAACGAGACGCCCGAGCCCATCCAAGCCATCGTCCAGGACGTGCCGCCGGCCCTCGTCGCGGCCGTCAATCGATCCCTCGCGAAGATCCCGGCCGACCGATATCCGACGATGGAAGAGCTGCGCAAGGACCTGCACGCAGTTCATCGCGAGCTGGTTGGTGCCTCGGGAATGTACGCGGCCCTCAGACCGGTGTCGGACACCATCCGCACGATCCGTGAGGGGCCGGCCGACGAAATGGAAGCGACGATGGCCACACCATCGAGCGGGGTGTCGCCGATCCACATCACACCTCCGTCGGGCGCCCTGGCTCGCGTGCCGGCTCCATCGGATCCAACGCCCACATCTGCCAGCCTGCGGGCGGGCCCCCGAGCGCCCCTCGAGCTGGTCAACTTCCGCGACCCCGCGGCGGATACGGCAGCCGAAGAGACCGTAGCGGTGCCGCGACCCGCGGAACGCCCGGAGCCGTCGGTCCGAAAGACCCGCGTGACGATTCTGGCAGGCATTCTCATTCTGGCCGCGGGCGGCGCAGAGATCTACCGCATCCTGAGCCGCGAGGAAGCTCCGAAGCCGCTCGCCCGCGCCGCGCCCGCTGCGGTTCCCGCGGTGCCCACTGCGGCGCTCGAGTTCCCGGTGCCGAAACTCGGCGCGGGAGAGTCCCCGGCGGCACCGGAACCCCCCGCGGCCGCGCCGACCGCGGCGCCGGTGGTCCAGCCGGCGACCGCTCCCGCATCGGAAGAGCCCGCGACCGAGAACGCGGCTCCCGCTGCGCCGCCAAAATTCAAGATACAGTTCTCCTCCGTGCCCGTCGCCACGCTCTCGATCGACGGCAAGGTGATCGGGCCATCCGTCCCGGCCCGGAGCATCCGGCTCTCCGAAGGCGATCACGTCGTGCGCTTCGAGGCCGCGGGCTTCCCCGCCCACGAGACGAAGATTCGCGTGGGACCGAAGTCCGAGGACCGGATCCATTACCAATTCCCGATCTCCATGCTCGTGATCGAAGCTCCGGGATGGAACGGCGCGAGCGTCCTCGTCGACGGCAGGTTCCGCGGCACCCTCCCTGAAGCCGCGCACCTCAGGCTCGCCGCCGGAACCTACAACGTGACCCTCTCGCGGGAGGGCATGAACCCGGTGACCGAAAGGATCACCGTTCCCCAGGGGTCTCCGCAGACCTGGACGCCACCTCCGCCGTCACCGGCCGGGCCGGGAGGGGCTTCGTGAAACGGCTTCTTCCCGTTGCCTTTGCCCTGCTGTGGGCCGTCGCGGCCGCCGCGCAGGACACCGCGAAGCTCGAGGCCGAGGCCAAGCAATCCTTCAACGCCGGGCGGTTCAAGGAGGCGGGCGAACGCTACGCGAAGGCGGCCGAGGCCCCGGGACTTGCCGCCGACAAGAAGGCGGATCTCTACCTGCAGAGTGCGTGGGCCTACTACATTGCCGGCAACTCGAAGAGCGCGCGCGAGCAGCTCAAGGCCGCGCTCTCCGAGCGGCCCGACCTGCGCGTGATCCCGGATTTCTACAGCCCGGACTTTGCCAATCTGGCGGCCACGGTTCGCGCCGAGGTCGCCGGAGCGAGCGTTCCCGCGATCGACGTCGACGAGCTCAAGCGCTCGGCGAGGGCCAAGCTCGCCGACGGCAAGGTGGAGGACGCGCTCGACGACCTCAAGCGGGGCTCCGCATCCACGGACCCGGAGGTGTTCCGGCTCACCGCCGAGGCGGACGATCGCCTCGGGCGCACGGCCGATGCCGATGCGGCTCGCAAGCGCGCAGCCGACCTCGAGAAGGGCCTCGTCAGCTCCGTCGCGATCGGCGCAACGCCGGAAGGTTACGGGACCGCCCTGCCGCCACCCGCGGTTCCCGGGTCCGTGACGCTCCTTCTCGAGGCCGCCGAGCGGTCGCTCGCTTCGGGAGACTTCCGGGCGGCGGGTTTCTCCGCCCGACAGGCTTCCGAGGCCGATCCCAAGAACGCCGAGGCGCACCGTCTGCTCGGCGACGCCGCCCTCGCCGGCGGCCAGGACGTCGATGCCGAACGGGAGTTCACCGCCGCCATCGTGCTCGAGTCGTCCAACGCCAAGGCGGAGCTCGGCCTGGCCATCGTCGCCGAATACCAGCGGAAATGGAACACGGCGGCCAGCCAGTATCGCCGCGCTCTCGAGCTCAACCCCAAGAGCGCCGCCGCCGCCCGCGGCCTCGGCCGCTCCATGAGTGAAGTCGGCGACAAGAGCGCGGCACGCATCGCGTTCGGGCGCGCGATCGAGATCGATCCGGCCTCCGCCGGAGCGCGCAACGACTTCGGAGTTTTTCTGTTCCGCTCCGACGAGATCGACCGGTCTCTCGAAGAGCTCATCGAGGCGGTGCGGCTGGATCCCGCGGCGGCAGCCTTCCACGAGAACCTGGGCCGCGTCTTCCGGAAGAAGCGCATGTGGAAAGAAGCCGAACGCGAGTTCGCCGACGCCGCGCGCCTTGCTCCCAACGAAACGGCCGTGTGGGTGGCTCTGGGTGCCACGCGCGCCGAGCAGAAGCGGCTCGACGAGGCCGCCATCGCCTATTCGACGGCCCTGTCGCTGGATCCGCTGAACGAAGAGGCGGCGGTCGGCCTCGCCGCAGCGCTGGCGGCCGCGGGCAAGCTCGCCGAGGCCGAGGCCGCTCTCGGCAAGGCGATCGAGAACAACACGAAATCGCCCTCCCTGTGGAATAACCTGGGTGTGGTGCGGGTCGAGCAGGGCAGCTATGCCTCCGGAGCCGATGCCTTTCAGAGGGCTCTGGCCCTCGACGCTGCGTTCGACGCCGCCCGTTCGAACCTTGCTCGAGCGGCGGAGCTCGGGGCGCTCGAGAAGGCCGGTTCCTAGAGATCCCGGCACGGTTTTCGAGAGCCCCGCCCCGCAGGGTGGACTATCCGGCGGAAATCGAGGCCTGGCGGCGGCGACGCATCGCGCGACTTACGGCCGACGATGGCTGGCTCTCCCTCATCGGCCTCTATTGGCTGGACGATGGCGACAACACGGTCGGAGGCGACCCGCGCAGCCGCGTGCGCTTCGCCGAGGGCCGGGCTCCCGCAGCGGCCGGAGTGATCCGAGTCGAGGGCAGCGTGGCGACCTTCCTACCCGCGCCCGGAGTCGGGTACCTGGCCGACGGACGATCCGAGCACGAGTCGGTCAGCCTCGCGTCGGACGCATCCGCCGGTCCCACGCGACTCGCTTTTGGCCCGACGCGTCTCCATCTCGTCTGGCGATCGGGGCGTCTTGCCGCACGCGTGAGCGACCCGGGCAGCCCCGCGCGCGCGGCGTTTGGGGGACGCGTGGCGCACTTTCCCGTCGACGCACGCTGGCGCCTCGACGCGCGATTCGAGCCCTACGCCCCGCCCCGGAAGATCCAGGTTACCGGCATTCTCGGCAACGTCGAGGACGAGATCGCGCCCGGCGTCGTCGCCTTTGAAGTCGCCGGCGCAACACATCGCCTGACCCCCATCCTCGAGCGCGGCGAAACCGACTACTGGATCATCTTCGGCGACCAGACCAACGGCACCGATACGTACGGGGCTGGCCGATTCGTGTACGTCCCGCCTCCCGCGGGCGGGCGCACGATCCTCGACTTCAACAAGGCTTACAACCCGCCGTGCGTCTTCACGCCCTACTCGACGTGCCCGCTGCCGCCGCCAGGAAACAGGCTGCCAATACGGGTCGAGGCCGGCGAGAAAGTGTACCCCTCCCGTCATTCCAAGCGCAGCGAGGAATCCCTTTGAAGCCTTGGTTCAGCTCTGAAAGGGATCCTGGTCGCTCACGCTCCTCGGGATGACAGGCGTCAACGCAAGGCGTCCAGCAGCTCCTTCAGCATCCGCGCGGTCGCTCCCCAGATCACGTGAGGGCCATAGTGGTAGAACAGAGTGGGCTCGGTGCGTCCCGCGAGAAGGCGCACTTCGAGCAACCGCGGATCCAGCAGGGCCGAGATCGGCGGATCGATGACCTCGGCGATCTCCGCCTCGGCCGGGCGCAGCGAATACGGATGCGGTATCGCGCCGACGAAGGGCTCGACGTAGAAGCCCGTCACGGTCGTCAACGGGGAGAGCGCCCCGAGAAAGCGGACGTCCCCCGGCGCAATGCCGAGCTCCTCCTCCGTTTCGCGCAGTGCCGTAGCCAGCAACGACTCGTCCTTTTCCTCCTCGGCTCCGCCCGGGAACGAGACCTGCCCGCGATGGTGTTCGACCGTTTCCGTGCGCCGGGTCAGCAGGACCCTCAGCGCTCCGTCCCGGACGAAGAGGGGGACGAGGACCGCCGCACGCGTCTGTCCCTGCGCCGCCTCCAGGGGTTCCGGCTCGCGCGCCTCGATGCGCGCCCGGACCTCCTCCATCCACGGCATACCGGGCCGCGGAGAGAGGTCAGGACGCATGCTCGCGGCCGGCTCCGGCCTCCGACTTCAAGTACGCCTCGATGAACGGGGACAGGTCTCCGTTCAGGACGCGATCCGTGTCCCCGCTCTCGTGGCCCGTCCGGTGGTCTTTCACCATCCGGTAGGGGTGCAGGACGTACGACCGGATCTGGCTCCCCCACTCGATCGACTTCTTTTCGCCGACCCGCCGTTCCTCCTCGGCCCGACGCTCGTCGAGGGCACGCTGGTAGAGGCGCGCCCGGAGCACGCGCATCGCCATCTCCCGGTTGCGCCCCTGGCTGCGCTCGTTCTGGCACGTGACGACGATGTTCGTGGGCAGATGCGTGATCCGCACCGCCGAGTCGGTCACGTTGACGTGCTGCCCTCCCGCACCGCTCGACCGGTACGTGTCCACCCGCAGGTCCTTGTCCGCGATCTCGATATCGATGGTCTCGTCGATCTCGGGGGCGACGTAGACCGATGCGAACGAGGTGTGCCGTCGCTGCGCCGCATCGAACGGGGAGATCCGCACGAGCCGGTGCACCCCCATCTCGCTCTTCAGGTATCCGTAGGCGTGGTCTCCGACCACGTGCAGGGTGGCGCTCTTCAGGCCCGCCTCCTCCCCGTCCTGGCGCTCGATGAGCTCCGCCTTCCATCCCCGGGACTCGGCGAACCGCATGTACATGCGCAGCAGCATCTCTGCCCAATCCTGAGACTCGGTCCCGCCGGCCCCGGCGTGGATGGAGAACCAGGCATTGTTCGCGTCCTCGGGAGCCCCCATCTTGACCGCGAGCTCGAGCTCGTCACCGAAGACACCGGCTGCGCGCAGCGATTCGCGGGCCTCGGCCTCCGCAGGCTCGCCCTCGCGGAGCAGCTCGGCCAGAGTCTCGAGCTCGCCGCGCAACTCGTCCAGCCTTGCCGCGGTATCGACCTTTCGCTCGAACCCCTTCGTCTGACGCAGCGTCTCCTGGGCCTCTTCGGGCCGGGACCAGAAGTCCGGCGCGGAGGCCTTCTCCCTCAGAGCAGCCAGCGCGCTCCGCGCGGCGTCCAGATCAAAGATAGCCCCGAAGCGCCACGAGGCGCTCCGAGGCGGCGGCGAGGGCGGAGACGAGATCGTCGCGTTCGGTCATGGCGAGCTTTCAGCCGTCAGCTCTCCGCTCTCAGCGTGCGCTGCGGCCGGAGGCGGACGAGTCCGAAGATTAGCACGACGCCGGCCAGAACGTCGGCGACGACGGGAATCCGGTAACCCCAGCGGACCCAGATCGTGCGCTCCGTCGCGAGCCGGACGGTACGGCGGAGCTCGCCGCGCTCGTTCGGACGACTCATCGCGAGGATGCGGCCTCGTTCGTCCACGATGCCGGAGATGCCCGTGATGGCGGCGCGCAGCAGGAACCGCGCGTTCTCCACCGAGCGCAGGACCGCGCCGGCGAAATGCTGCTCCTGAGCGCCGGCGCGGCCGTACCAGGAGTCGTTCGAGATCGTGACGAGCAGGTTCGCCCCGTCCGCTGTCTCCTGCCTGGCGAGCGCGGGATAGATGGTCTCGTAACAGACCGCCATCCCGATCCGGAAGGGGCCGTGGCGGATGAGGGTCGGCGCAGCCGCCGGCGTGAACTCACCGATCTCGGTCGAGATCTGCCGGACGAAGAAAAAGACACTCGGCAGCGGCACGTACTCCCCGAACGGGACCAGATGGACCTTGCGATAGGGTTGGCCGCCGAGCCCCTCCGGGCCGAGCAGTCGCGCCACGTTGTAGTTCCGGCCGTCCTCCCGCTCCTCGACGTCGTTGAACAGGATGACCGGCCCCCGGGAGGCGATCGCGCCGAGATCCCGCCGGAGCGTCTCGCTGCGTTCCCAGTAGACCGGTAGCGCCGACTCGGGAACCACGATGAGCGCGGGCCGGGAGCGCGCCGCGCTGGAGACCTGGGCAATGACCGCCTCGTAGGAGGCCAGCGCCCCTTCGGGCGTCGCCCGCATCTCTTCCGTGAGGTTCGGCTGCAGGAGCACGACGGGTACCCCGGCTCGATCGCTCGGAGCGGCCGCCAACCGCCACGCGCCCCAGGCCCCGACGGCGAATACGAGAACGATCGCCAACAGGAGGGTCTGCGCGCGTCGCCGCAAAATGGCCGCCGCGAGCAGGGCCGAGGTGCCCATGACGAGCGCGCCCACGCCGAAGACGCCCCAGATAGCGGCAGTCTGCAGCCAGAGCGGATGCCGGTAGAGTGCGTGGCCGGTCAGATTCCACGGAAAACCGCCGTAGGCAACCGTCCTCCAATGCTCGGTCGCGGTCCAGAGAATCACGAAAGCGGCCAGTCGGCGCGGCGAGGCCGCGGGCGCGCACGCCACGGTTGCCCAGGCGACGATGGCCGGCCACTCCGCGAGAATCCCGGCGAGGATGACGAGACAAACGACGCCCATCGCGCTCCCCTGTCCGCCGTAGTGCGTGACGACGTAGAAAATCCACGGAATCGACGCGCACCAGTAGACGAGGCCGAAGACGGCGCCCGATACGAAGGCCCGGCAGCGACTCTCCTCGCGCCCGAGCGCGACGAGCCAGGGCACCGGAGCGAGTGGTAGAAGGATCGCCCATTCGATCGGTGGAAACGCCAGGGCGAAGAGCAGCCCCGACAGCAGCGCCGCAACCGCCGAGGCCCAGCGGTGCCGCATCACCGTTGCGCGCCCGACAGCGGCTGTCGCCTGCACGCCCTACGCCCGGACGGCCGCGGCCAGGGCTTCCTCGGCCCGGTACGACGAACGCACGAAGGGGCCCGCGAACACATGCCGGAAACCGAGGCTCTCGCCGAACTCGCGGTGGCGTTTGAAGATCTCGGGGTGCACCCACTCGACGACGGACAGACTCTCGCTCGAGGGTTGGATGTACTGCCCGATCGTGACGATGTCGACCGCCGCCTCGCGCAGCCTCTCGAGGAGCTCGCGCACCTCGTCCTCGCGCTCGCCGAGGCCCAGCATCAATCCCGACTTTGTCGTCAGGCCCGGATCCAGGATCCGGGCCGCCGCGAGCAGGCCGAGGGACCGGTCCAGCCGCGCCCCGCGCCGCACACGGGTATACAGGCGAGGTACCGTCTCGACGTTGTGGTTGAAGACATCCGGGCGCGCCTCGACGACGACCCGCAGCGAATCGAATCGCCCGAGGAAGTCGGGCGTCAGGACCTCGACCCCGGGCGGAGGCTCGAGAGTCCGCACGGCGCGGATCGCCGCGGCGAAGTGGGCCGCACCGCCGTCGGGAAGATCGTCCCGGTCCACGGAGGTCAGCACGACGAACCGCAGCCCCATCGCCTCGGCCGCAGCGCGCACCCGCGCCGGCTCGGAAGGATCCGGGGGCTTCGGCTTCCCGGTCGCGATGTCGCAAAACCCACAGGCCCGCGTGCAGACGTCCCCGAGAAGCAGGAACGTCGCGGTTCCGCGGGCGAAACATTCCCCGCGGTTCGGACAGCGGGCCTCCTCGCAGACCGTGTGCAGCCCGTGGGTGCGCATGAGTCTGCGCACGGCATGAAGTTCCGAGAGCCGCAGCTTCTGCTGCCGGATCCAGGGCGGAGCTCTCCGAGAAGCGAGCGTGCTCACTTGCCTTCCGGCACGATCCAGGGTTCTTTGATTTTCTCGTTCCGGCTGAGGCGGGAAGCCGCCTTTCCGGCTTCCTCCTCCGTGCGGTAAGGCCCCACCCGCACGCGGTAGACCTTGCCCTTCGAGCCCGACCCCGCGAGCACGACGGCATGGAATCCGTGCTTCGAGAGCCTTGCGCCGAGCGTGGTCGCCTCGTCGTGCGAAGACAGGGAAGCGACCTGCACCCAGACCTTGCCGGGTGCGGGCGCGGGAGGCCTGGCGGCGGGCGGGGGCGCCTTCGTGGACCCTCCGGGCGTCGCGGAGTCAGCCGTCCGGCCCGCGACCGGCACGGGAAACGATTCGTCTCCCGCTCCGTCCTCGAAGGGCCGCAGTGTCGCCGGCACGGTCGGCTCGGCGGCCGGGGGGCCGCCGGCGAGCTCGGTGCGCGAAGGCCCCGAGGAGGCCGCGGGAGCCGCGATGATCGTTGGCGTCGGCTCGCCGGCCTCGACCTCTGTCCGCTCGGCAGCCTCCGCGGGGCCGGGTTTCTCGGCACCGGCCGCAGGCCGGCCCGAGAGCCCCGCCATCAACCCGAAGAAGAACGCCACGCCCAGAGCACCGAGAAGCCCGACGAACAGACCGACCGCCTGCCCGGCCGTCAGCGAAATCTGATAGTGCGTCCGGGACTCCGCCATGGGCGGCAGTCTACCAGCCGTCGGCTCGAGGAGGATCGCTGCCGGCCGGCGCGCCTACTCCTTCTTCTTCGGCAGGAACATCTCGATCAAGTCGATCGGCAGGGGAAACACGATCGTCGAGCTCTTGTCGTTGGCGATTTCCGTCAGCGTCTGGAGGTAGCGCAGCTGCAGGGTCGCGGGCTGCCGCGAAATGATTTCCGCCGCCTGCGAGAGCTGTGTCGCGGCCTGATATTCGCCCTCGGCGTGAATGATCTTGGCCCGCTTCTCGCGCTCGGCCTCCGCCTGCCTGGCCATCGCCCGCTGCATTTCGGGGGGAAGGTCCACCTGCTTCACCTCGACCAGAGAAACCTTGATGCCCCAGGGCTGCGTGTGCTCGTCGATCACCTTCTGGAGGTCGCTGTTGAGCTTCTCCCGCTCCGACAGGAGCTCGTCCATCAGGGCCTGGCCGAGAATGCTTCGCAACGTCGTCTGCGCCAGTTGCGAGGTCGCATAGAGATAGTTCTCGACCTGCACGACCGCCTTCTCGGGCTCGACGACCCGGAAGTACACGACGGCGTTGACCTTCACCGACACGTTGTCGCGCGTGATGATGTCCTGGGACGGCACGTCGTGGACCACGGTCCGCAGCGACATGCGCACCATCCGCTCGAAGGGCCAGAAGATGAGCACGAGGCCGGGGCCCTTCGGCTGCTTGCCGAGGCGCCCCAGCCAGAACGTGACGGCCCGCTCGTACTCGTTCAGGACGTTGACCCACTTGAACAAGAACAGGATGACGACGAAGGCCGCCACCAGCACCCCGGGCGCAGAGAACAGTTCCCTCATGGATTCCTCCGTTCGACGTGAAGCGTCCTTCCCTCGACACGCACGATCCGCACGACGTCTCCGGGCCCCAGATCCGCGGGCCCGGCCGCCTCCCAGTACTCGCCGTGAACCAGGATTCGCCCCGCGCGGCCCCGGTCTCCGAACCCCTCCACCACCCGGGCGGGCTCGCCGACCATCGCCGTCAGGCCGGTGCGAACGGGCATGCGGCGCAGCTGCAGGGTCTTCCAGCTCAGCAGCCCCACGATGGCCAGCGTCATCGCGAGGCCCGGAACGATGATGGACAGGTCGACACGGTAGCCGGGGCCTCCATCGCGGCCGGAAAAGAGCAGCAGCGATCCGGCGATCAGCGACAGCGCTCCCCCGAGCGCGAGCAGCCCGTGGCTGGCCACCTTGACCTCCGCGAGAAACAGCAGGATCGCGAAGAGGATCAGCGCGAGGCCCGCCAGATTCACGGGCAGTACCGAGAAGGCGTAAAAGGCGAGCAACAGGGAGATCCCTCCGACGATGCCCGGCAGAATCGCTCCGGGAGTCGAGAGTTCGAAGTACAGGCCCACGAGGCCCAGCAGGAACAAGACGTAGGCGACGTTGGGATGCGAGACGACGCCGAGGATTTTCTCCATCCTCCCCATGCCCCGCTCCTCGATGCGCCAGCCCCGGAGATCGAGCGTCGTGTCTGCGCCGCCGACGCGCGAGATCCGACGCCCGTCGAGCTGCTTCAGCAGGTCCGGAACGTCCCGAGCGATGATCTCCACCAGCCCGCCGTCGCGGGCTTCCGCGGCGGTGTACGAGAGGCTCTTCTCCACGGCCGCCTCGGCCTTGGCCACGCTGCGGCCCCGTTCCTTGGCCAGGGCGCGGACGAACGCGCGCGCATCCTGCTCGGCCTTCTCGTTGAGCCGCTTCGGCAGATCCTGACCCTCACCGCCGACGGGATGCGCCGCCCCGGTGTTCGTGCCCGGGGCCATCGCCGCGACGTCCCCGGACAGGAGGAGAAAGAAACCTGCCGACGCCGCCTGCGCGCCCGACGGCGCGACGTAGGTGGCCACCGGGACCCGCGACTGGAGGATCGCCGAGCTCATCTCCCGCGTCGAAGCCAGCAGTCCTCCCGGTGTGGAGAGCGTGAGCACCACGAGCGCCGCGTGCGCGCGGTCCGCGTCCGCCAGAACCCGATTCAAGTAGTTCGCCGCCGCGGGATGAATCGGCGTGTCGATCGCGGCCACGACGACCAGCGGGCCCGTTGCCGCGCGAAGGCCTGCCGACGCAAAGAGGAGCGAGGCCGCGAGCAGCACCCGCCGTTTCATGGAGGCGTCGATTCTATCGCACCGGCTCGCCCCCCAATCCGCCCTCTGCTATAAAGGCGCGTGCGCCTTCGCCCGACCGAAGCGATACACTTCGCGGCCCTTGCGGTCCTCACCGTGATGGCCCTGTTTCTGCGGCCTCGCCTCGAAGATCCCACGGCCATGCTCCTCGGGTACGCGGGGCTCGCCGCCGGCCTGCTCCTCGTGGCGGCCCTCGTGCGGCGCATCGACCGCCTCCCCTCGCCCGTCGTGTTTGGCCTGGACTTCTATCCTGCGGCCTTCCTGCCGCTCCTCTTCAACACGCTGGAGCCCCTGATCCAGGCCCTGCGGGGCGGTGCGCGGGATGACCTCCTCATCGCGGCGGATCGCGCCATCTTCGGCGTCGACGTCACGATCTGGATGCAGCGGCTGGTGCACCCTCGCCTGAACGACCTGCTCTACATGTTCTACGCCACCTACTACTTCATCTCCCTCACGCTCGGCACCGTCCTGTGGCTCCGCGACCGGGCCACGGCCCGGCGCTTCGTCTTCACCCTCATGGTCGTCTACTACGTCTCCTGGACCGGCTACTTCATGATCCCGGCGCTCGGCCCCCGTTTCGCGCAAGCCTCGCAATACACGGTCTCGCTGACGACGACACCGATCGCGCGCATGATCAACGACACGATCAACAGCCTCGAGAAGACGAAGTTCGACGTCTTTCCCTCGGGCCACACCATGATCTCGGTCGCCGTTCTCCTCGTCGCCTGGAAACGGGCGCGAGACGCCTTCTGGTTCCTGCTGCCCGTGGCGACCGGCCTGGTGATCTCGACGGTCTACTGCCGCTACCACTACGTGATCGACGTGATCGCGGGAACCGTCCTCGCGTTCGTCTCGGTCCCGCTCGGAGACCGCATCTACGACGCCTGGATGCGCCGCCTTGCGGGGCCGCGGCGAAATCAGAGCGCCTTCTCGTAGATCCGGTAGGTCTTGTAGAGCTTTCCGCCCCAGAGCTTCACGGCCCCGATGACCAGATCGTTGTCCTCGAGGAGCCACGATACCTCGGCGCCGGTGTAGCCCTTCGAGAGCAGGAAGCGCAGCGAGTCGGCCATCATGATCGACTGGATCCCGCGCAGCCGGTACTCGCGCTTGATCCCGAGCACCAGCACGCGGACGGTCTTGATCTTGCGCGTTGCGAGGAGGAACTTGAGCCACCCGAAGGGCAGAAGGCGCCCTCGCGTCGGCGCAATCGCAACGTTGTAGTCCGGCAGCATCAGCATGAAGGCGATCGGCTCGAGGCTCCCGTCGGGCCTCTTCGCCTCCCCGAGCCACAGCAACTCCGGAACGAGCAGCGGCTTCAGCCGCGCCGCCATGAAGTCCATTTCCTCGGGCGTCATCGGCACGAAGCCCCAGTTCTTCTCCCAGGCCTCGTTGTAGACCTCCCGCATCTTGGGCAGGTCCCGCGCCAGGCTGCCCTTGGACACGTTGCGAACGCAGAGATCGGTCTCCCGCTTCCGCAACCGATCGGCGACTCGCGACAGCCGCGCGAGCGGCTTCTCCTCGAGCGGGAACCAGTAGGCCAGAAGATCCTTCGCCTTGCGCAGCCCCCAGGCCTCGACCAGGGTCGGGTAGTACCTTGGGTTGTAGGTCATCATCACGACCGGCCGCGAGTCGAAGCCGTCCACGAGAAAGGCGGCCTCGTCGTTGAGCGTCGGATTCATCGGCCCGCGCAGGAGCGTCATCTTGCGCTCCCGGCCCCAGACGGCCGCCGCATCCAGCAGTTTCCCCGCAACCTCCGGGTCGTCGATCGACTCGAAGAAGCCGAAGAATGCCGCCTTCTCGCCGTGAAAGGAATTGTGGTTTCGGTCCAGGATCGCGGCGATCCGCCCGACGTCCCGGCCTCCGCGGCGAGCAATGAAGAGCTGCATCTCGCCGTGGCGAAAGAACGGGTTCTCGTCCTTGAAGACCTTGGCCACATCGGACCGCAGCGGGGCGACCCAGTTGGGGTCGCCGGCGTAGATCGGCTCCGCGACGTCGAAGAAACGGGAGAGGTCGGAGCCATCGCGCCCGATGCGCTCGATGGCAACCGGCATGGAGGAGTCGGTCAACGCTGAGCCTTTCGCCGCGCGGCCGACTAGGCGCCCGTCCGCACCAGGCCGACTTCGCGGCCGACCAATTCGAACGCCTCGAGCGCGCGGGCCAGGTTCTCGCGACTATGGGTGGCCATCAGCGACGTGCGGATCAGCGCGCGGCCCGGCGGAGTCGCCGGCGAGAGCACGCAGTTGACGAAGACGCCCTCCTCCTGAAGCCGGTGCACCATGCGCAGCGCCGTCAGGTCCTCGCCCACGACGATCGGCACGACCGGGCTCTTCGACTCGCCCGTGTTCAGACCGAGCGACCGCAGGCCTTCGCCAAAAAACTTCGTGTTGTCCCAGAGCCTCTGGCGACGTTCCGGCTCGGTGTCCATGATTTCGACGGTCGCCAGCGCGGCAGCGGTGGAAGCAGGGGGGGCCGCGGCCGAGAAGATCAAGGGGCGAGCACGATGCTTGATGTAGTCGATCACGGTCGCGTTGCCGGCGATGAACCCTCCGACGGAGGCCATGGACTTGGAGAAGGTGCCCATGATCAGGTCGACGTCGTGCTCGAGACCGAAGTGTTCCGCCGTGCCGCGGCCCGTGCGCCCGAGGACGCCGATGCCGTGGGCGTCGTCCACCATCATTCCGGCCGCAAACTCGCGGGCGACCGCGAGTAGCTCGGGCAGGGGCGCGATGTCTCCCTCCATGGAAAACACACCGTCGACGACCACCAGCCTCCCTTTGGCCTCGCTGTCGTTGCGCATCTGCCGCCGCAGGTCCGCCGGGTCGTTGTGCTTGAACTTCTTGACGTCCCCGAAGGACAGGCGCGCCCCGTCGATGATGCAGGCATGATCCTGCTTGTCGAGATAGACGGTGTCTCCCTTTCCCACGAGGCAGGAGATCGCGCCCAGGTTGACCTGGAAGCCGGTGGCGAAGGTGACCGCGGCTTCCTGGCGCATGAACTCCGCGAGCCGGTTCTCGAGCTTCACGTGCAGGTCGAGCGTCCCGTTCAGGAATCGACTGCCGGCGCAGCCCGATCCGTATTTCCGAATTGCCGCGATCGCGGCTTCCTTGACCCGGGGGTCGTTGGTCAGCCCGAGGTAGTTGTTGGAGCCGAGCATGATCAGACGGCGGCCACCGATGGTCACCTCGGGGTCCTGGGCGGACTCGATGACGCGGAAAAAGGAGTAGTAACCCGTCTGCCGGACGCGGGCTGCGTCCTCGTAGCGATAGCATTTTTCGAAGAACGGTGCGGTTCCCACCGCCTCCGGTCTCAGTGCCCGGGCGACTCTGGTCATCTTCTCCCCCACCCTGCAGTTCTTGAACCGGCGGCGGGATCTTAGCAAATTTTACAAGTTCGCGCCGGGAATCCAGCCTTCCGACCTGTACCAGTCCCAGGTCGCCCTGAGACCGGCCTCCAGCGAAGGCCCGGGAGCGAGGGCAAGAGCCTCGCGCAGGGGCCTGCTGTCGCAAAGCCAGTCCCCGGCCAGGACCTCGCGGGCCTTGTCGGCATTGAAGGGCCTGGACTTTCTCGTCAGCGCCTCCCGCATGGTCTCCGCTGCCCCGAGGGCCCTGACCACGGCGTCGGGAACGTCGATCAACCGGGCGGGCCGCCGGGGCAGGCGAGCTATGGTCCCGGCCAGGTCACGGATGCGAACGGGGTTCGGCTCGCACAGAAAGCCCGTCCGACCCGAAAGATCCCGCCGAGACGCCAGCCTGGCGAGCGCGACGGCGACCTGCTCGACGGCGATCACCTGAACGCGTGCTTTCCCCGCCGGTACGGGGATCCAGCCTCGCGCTGCCATGCGAAAGTACTCGAAGAGCCCCCGGTCGCCTGGCCCGTAGATGACCCCCGGCCGCACGATGGCCCAGGGCCCCCTCCAGAGCCCGGCGACGGCCTCCTCCCCCTCCCGCTTCGAGCGGCCGTACCAGGAGACCGGCATCGGCGGGTCCTGATCGCCGACCGGGCGACCCTGCCGAGCGGGCCCGACTGCCGACAGGCTCGACACAAGCAGGAAAAGTGCCGCGGGAGCCGATCGGGTGGCGGCCGCGATGAGGCGTTCCGTGCCTGCGACGTTGACCTCGCGATACTCCTCGAAGGTCCGGGCCTTCACCAGGCCCGCCACGTGCACGATCGCGTCGACCCCGGCCAGCGCCGGAGCAAGTGCGTCGGCGCTCGCGAGGTCGCCGGCGACTTCTTCGACGGGTGTGCCCGCCAGCATTCCCGCGGCCGCGCGGCCGCGTTTGCGCACGAGCGCGCGAACCCTCCAGCCGTTCGCCACCAGCGCCCGGGCGCAATGCCCTCCGACGAAGCCGGTGGCGCCAGTCAGAAATGCGATCGGCATGCGCCAGGCCAGGCCCTATATCGGCCGCTCCGCCCACCGCCTGATCCGGCGCAGCCCCTCGTCGATCTGTTCGAGCGCCGTCGCGAACGAGAACCGAACACAGGCGTCCGCGCCGAAGGCCTCCCCGGGTACGGCGGCGACGTGGGCCTCCGCAAGCAGTCGGTCGCAGAATGCGGCCGATCCCGACACGGCCTTCCTCGCGTAGAGAGCCGACATGTCGGCGAACGCGTAGAAGGCGCCCTCGGGGCTCGGGCATCGAACTCCGGCAACGGCGGCCAGGCCGGTAACCATCCGCTCTCGCCGCGCCTTGTACTGAGCCAGCATCGCGGCGACCGCTGCCGTCGTGCCGGCCACGTCCGTCAGGGCCTCGAGTGCCGCGGCCTGCGAGATCGAGGATGCGTTCGAGGTGGTGTGGCTCTGGTAGGACGTGATCGCGACCACGAGCGGCGATGGACCGACCGCCCATCCCAGCCGCCAGCCGGTCATCGCCCAGGTCTTCGACGCCGCTCCGGTTATAACGATCCTCTCGTAGCGCGGGCGCAGGGCCGCAGCGGAAGCGTGCCGCCTTCCATCATAGAGAAAGCGGTCGTAGGTCTCGTCATAGATGAGCCACGCACCGCGGGCTTCGCACCAGGCGACGATCCGCTCGAGCTCCGAGGCGTCCACGACGGCCCCCGTCGGATTGTTCGGAGAGTTCAGGATTACGCCGCGCACGGGCCCGGGTACCGTGCGCTCGAGCGCTTCGGCCGTCGGACGCCAACCCGAGCCCAGCTCGGTCGGCACGAAGACGGGACGTGCCCCGGTCAGGCGAACCATCTCCGGAAACGAAACCCAATAGGGCGAAAAGAGCGCCACCTGGTCGCGTTCGTCGAAGAGGGCCTGGCAAACATTGAAGACGGCCTGCTTGGCACCCGCGGTGACGATCACGTTCTCGCGAGCGACCGGCGCACCCTGTTCCCGAAGGTACTTGGCCGCGACGGCGTCCCGCAGTTCGGCCTCACCGGCCACGTCCGTGTACTTGGTCCGGCCCGCCTCGATCGCTCGGACACCCGCGCGCCCGACGAAATCCGGCGTGGCGAAATCCGGCTCCCCGATGGAGAAGTCGACCACATCCACGCCGGCGGCCGCGAGCGCCTTGGCGCGCTTGCCCGCGGCGGCCGTCGAGGACGGCGCCAGAGCCGCGATGCGATGGGAGAGCCTCAGGTCGGTCATCGTCGGGACCTCCAGGACCGCTTGAACGCCGAGAATGCCACGATTCGCTTCCTTCCCAGAACCACCAGGACGAGCTCCACGGCGATCCACGCGGCGTAGACCCAGAGCATGTCGTGCCGCAGCGAGGGCAGGGCGAACTGCACCAGCCATAGGGCGAACAGGCCCGCCGCCTCGTAGGCCTCGAAGCTCATGGACGCCAGGAAGATCCAGCCCAGGAATGCCTGAAGGATCGTGAGCAGGATCTCCAACCTCTGGAACTCGTCGAACGGCAGGGCCGATGCATCGCCGTGGCTCACACAGTAAATGACGGCGAGCAGGCCCGAGAGGACGCCCCACTGGTTGATGTTCGAGGAAATCATGTTCATCAGGGCCACCGGAGCTCGCGAGATGCGACGCGCCCAGGCGAACGCCGACGTCTTCTCGGGAAACTCCGACACGAAGGGAGCCACCCACTGGATGAACACGAATTGCGATATGCCGAGGCTCAGCGCCAGGGACATCATCGAGTTCAGGAACGGCTCGGCCACGACGAAAATGATCGCGCCGCCGGCAGCGAAGAGACCGCCCACCGCGGCCCAGCGCTTCCATCCTGAGAAGGAAAGCGCCCACCGCGAGGGCGCCGGAATCTCCTCCTCCTCCTCGACCGTCTCCTCGCGCGGGGGCAGGCGCAGCAGAACGACGAGATAGACGACGTAGGTCGCCGACCAGAATGACGGAGTCCACAAGTGAGAGGCTCCCCTTGGCCCAGACGACGATGAAGTACGACAGCGGCGGAAGGAGCCCGACGACCTCGACCGCGTGGTCGTCCGCCAGACGAATCGCGCCGAGCGGTTTGCCGCGCCGGCGGCGCGAGGAGAAGGCGGCGACCGCGTAGATCATGGGCCAGCCAAATCCGGTCAGGAGGCGGAGGCTCCCGGTGAAGTTGGCGATTGCGAGGTGCACCATGTCCGGGTTCTTGCCCGCCTTCCACGCGATGACGGCCTCCACCGCGAACTCCGGCATCGTTTGAACCAGCGCCAGCATCGCGAGAGCGAGACCCTGGGAGACCAGGAACTCCGCCGCCTCCGCCCCCCACGCCACGACGAAGGCGGCGCCGATCATCGCCGGGAAGGTCCAGAGTGCGGACAGTGCAGAGCCGGCCGCGGCATGCGGCGCGACGACGGCGAGCGCGCCCCTTCCGCGAGGCTTTTTCATCGCGCGCGGTTATAGCATGGAGGCCGTGCCCGCGATCGCGTCGCCTTCCAATCCACTGGTCCGCGAAATCGCGCGAGGCCTCGAGGAGAAGACGTTCCTGCTGCTCGAAGGAGAGAAGAGCATCCTCGATGCCGTCGCGGCCGGAATTTCCCTCGTGCACGTGCTTCACGACGAGAGCATCCGCCCGGGCCGTCTCGCCGCCCTGACCGCCGCGCACCCGCGGCGGGTTTCGCGTGCGGTCCTCGAGCGGCTCGCCGACTCCCGCACACCGCAGCACCTGCTCGCGGTCGCGCGCCGCCGCGACGTGCCGGTCGCGGAGATCCTCGCGCGTGCGGGCCCGATCGTCTTCGTGTTCGGAATCCAGGACCCCGGCAATCTCGGCGCCATCGTTCGCGTCGCGGAAGCCGCGGGCGGGGCGGGTGTCGTCAGCGCACCCGGCACGGCCGACTTCTTCCACCCTCGCGCGGTGCGCGGCAGCGCGGGAAGCGTCCTGCGCGTACCGGTATCGGGGAAGGTCTCCTTCGAGCCGTTTGCGGCCGACGCGAAGGCGTCGGGTCGCCCGATCTGCGGTGCCGTCTCCGGTGGTGGCGAAGACGCCTTCTCGGCCGCGCTCGAGCCGAACGCCGTGCTCGTCATCGGCGGCGAAGGCGCCGGCCTGCCAGCCGGCGCCTACCGTTATCTCGACCGCAAGCTCACGATTCCGATGCGCAAGCCGGTCGACTCTTTGAACGCCGCCGTCGCCACCGCTCTGCTGCTGTATTCGCCGGCACTCGGTCGGGCGTAGGAGGGCTGCGGACCTTGCGCGGCGCCACCACCTTCTTCTGCCGGTTTCCCGTCCCTTTCATTCCGAAAAAACCTCCGCCCGAAACGCCCACACCCGCGTCTCCGGCCCGCGCCAAGCCTCCTCCGGCAAGCCCGCCTTGCGCGATACCTCGGCAAGGAACCGCTCGGGTGTGAATCCCCACTCGGCCGCCACCTGCGGCAGCAGCAGCCCGCGGTGGCCGCTCGTTTCCAGGATAAGGCCGTCCGCGCCGATCTCGATGTCCTCCGGGCCCCCGATTTCTCGCGGGGCCCCCAGCACGGATATCTCGATCGTACATCCCTCGAGCTCCGCCGCCTCGAGCGGTGCAAACCGCGGGTCTTCGAACGCCGCGCGCAGGGCGTACTCCGTCACCGCGCGGGTCAGGTCGCCCGTCGGAGCGAGGGTGCCGATGCAGCCGCGTAGCCGCCCTTCGCGCTTGAGCGTGACGAAGAGGCCGCGTGCCTCCCCGAAGGTCGCGGCCCGGTCCGAACCGAGCCGCGGCGGCCTTTCGCCCCGAAAGTGCGCCTCGAGCGCGGCACGAGACAGTCGCAGCAGCTCCGTGCGAGCACTTTCGGGCAACGCGCCCGAGCCCGTCACGCCGGACTCCCGCCCGCCGCCGACTTCTGTCGAAGGACCAGATTGGCGAGAAATTCCGCGATGGCATCGCCGAGCGTGGCGAGGCCCCCCGCGAAAAAATGGTCGGCGCCCGGCACAACGAGAATCGCGGCTCCGTCTCCGGCAAAGCGCGCGAGCTCGCCGGGGGACGCGAACGTGTCGCGCTCACCCATGGCGTAAAACGTCGGCACGCGCGGCCTCGGGATGCCTCGCCCCGACTCCGCCCCGAGCGGCAATCCGAGAGCGATCAGGGCCGCGATGCGCGGCTCCCCCGCGGCTGCCCGCAGCGCGACCGACGACCCGAAAGAGAACCCGCCCCCCACGATCGGGCGCCCCCCCAGCCTTTCGGCCTCATCGAGGGCCGCACGGAAATCGTCCACCTCGCCACGGCCGGAGTCGTGGCGCCCTTGCGACAGGCCGACTCCACGAAAGTTGAAGCGCAGCGTGCCGTAGCCGGAGCGGGTCAGGGATCGGACGGCACGGTACACGACTTTGTTGTGCATCGTACCGCCGTGGAGCGGATGCGGGTGCGCGAAGACCGCCGAGCCGCGGAAAGGCCGCTCGGGCTCCTTCCAGAGGCCCTCGAGCGCCCCTGCCGGCCCGCGGAACATGCGCACCTGCAACGTCCCCGTCAGGAATCCCCTCCTCCGGTTGGCGAAACGCCTCTCTCATCGTATCCTTCCCGCCGTCCCGAACGAGCGCCCGGGGCCGCCCCGCGCGGCAGAGGAGAACGCGATGAAGAGAATCATCCATGTCGTCGGCACGGGCACGATCGGCGAGCCCCTGATCGGTCTTTTCACGGACTTCGGGAAGCACCTCGGCGTCGACGAGGTCACCTTCCACAAGCGCACGCCCATGACGACCGAGCGAGCCAAGGTCAACCACCTTCTCGAGCGCGGAGCGAAGCTGGCCGTGGACTCCGACAAGACCGCCGACTTCGAGGCCCTCGGGCACCGCGTTTCGCACGAGGCCCAGGCGGCCCTCGAACGGGCGACCGTCGTCATCGACTGCACCCCGGCGGGAAACGAGAACAAGAAGCAGTACGAGAAAATCTCGGGCCCTCGTGGGTTCCTCGCCCAGGGTAGCGAGTTCGGCTTCGGCAAAATGTACGCCATGGGCATCAACGACGAGGCGCTGAAGCCGGGACAGGATCGCTTCCTGCAGATCGTCTCCTGCAACACGCACAACATCGCGTGCCTCATCAAGACGCTCGGATCGGACGAAGCGGGCCATCGGATCCTGACCCGGGGACGGTTCGTGTGCATGCGCCGCGCCAACGACGTTTCGCAGGATGCGGGCTTCGCCCCGGCGCCCTCGGCCGGAAAGCACGACGACCCCGAGTTCGGCACCCACCACGCCCGGGACGCGTCCGCCCTGCTCTCGACGATCGGCTGGAAGCCTCCGATCTTCTCGTCGGCGATGAAGCTGAACACCCAGTACATGCACTCGCTGTGGTTCGACATGGAAGTCTCGACGCCGACCACGAAGGAGAAAGTGCTCGAGCGTCTGCGCGCCAATCGCCGCATCGCGCTCACCGAGCGCCGCTCGGCCAACCAGATCTTCTCCTTCGGCCGCGACCACGGGTATTACGGGCGCATCCTCTCGCAGGCCGTGATCGCCTCGGCGACCGTAGCGGTCAAGGGCGAGAACGAGATCATCGGCTTCTGCTTCACGCCGCAGGACGGGAATTCGCTCGCCTCCTCCATCAACGCAGCGCTCTGGCTGATGGATCCCGACCCGAAGCAGCTCGCCGACCGCATGTCGGTGCTGGACCGTTTCTTCTTCCGGGAGATCTAGCAGGGCCCGCAAGACGCGCGTCCGGGGTCGCACCTGCGCCGCCCGCGATTGCGGCAAGACGCTCCACGCCCGACGCCGGAGCGGGCCTGCTACCATGGAGAACATGGCCTGGGTAACCTGCGCACACTGCGGGTTCACGCAGATCCCGTCCGCCCGCTGCCTCAAGTGCCACAAGACGCTGGAACGGACGCCATCCGCTCCGAAGGACGATGCGCCCCGGCGTCCGCCGACCCCGCAGGAGAGCGCCGACCCGGCGGTGCCCCGCCAGTACCTGCTGGCGCTCGCGGGTCTCGCGCTGCTCGTCGTCGCGGGCGTCCTCTACTGGGCGGCCCGCAATCCCATACCCTCCGAGACTCCGGCCGCGGCGGCACAACCGACTCCGGAGCCCTGGGCGCTCGACCTGACCGGCCGCTGGCAGTCGTCCGTCCCGACGACGATCGCGGGGCCCCCGACGCGGCCCGCCCTGCGTGAGATCTTCCTCGAGACCGACAGCTCCGGCGCGATCGTGGCCGCGGGGGCCGTGCTCACGGATCCGGGCCACGGTGGCGCCGGCGCGGGTTATCTCAACGTCCCCGACGGGCGCAGCCGGATCCGCGAAATCAGCACGGCGCTGGCCGCTTCGCCGCACGGCGTCGCCCTCAACCTCGCCTTCATTCCCCTGCCTCCCTGGGCGCCCCGCCGCGACCGCCTCTGGCGCGCGGTCGAGGGGCAACGCCGCGGCGCAGAAGAGCCCACATACCTCCTGCTCGAGTCCCTGGAGCCGGACTTCCTCGTCCAGGCCGGCGTCAACGCGAGCGGGTTCCTCTCCTATCTCTTCCTGTCGCAGGACTACGTGTCCGGCCGCGGGGCCGATGCCCTCTCCCGGGTCATCCATCCGGGGCCCGGAAGTTCGCTGCGAGGGTTTCACAACCTCGTGTGGGACCTCTCCGGCGCGGCCGACTTCGTCACCCTCCAGGTCCGCGCCACGATCTCTCAGCCCGCCGGCAGTGAGGACCGCCTCATCCTCCACCGCCAGTAGCGCGTCCAGCAGGCTGTTGAAAAAGGGTAAGGGATGGCGTTACGAGCGCCGGAGACGACGCCCGCATCCATTCGTCGGCACCCTGCTAGGCCGAGACGACGTACCCGCCGCTCTTGACGTCCTTTTTCATCGTCAGCAGCCCCGCACGCTCCGCGTCCTGAAGCAGCTCCGAGAACGATTTGTATCCGTAGTACGACTCGTTGAAGTAGGGCTGCTTGCGCTGCATCGTCTGTTTGATCATCGAACCCCAGATCACGTCGTAGTTCTCCCGCAGCAGCGCCTGCACCGAGTCGAGGACCAGCCGGAAGACGTCCTGCTTCTTCTTCGGCAGGTTGTCGATCGAGGGCATCGCGTGCGTTTCCCGAACGAGATCCTCGTAGAAGATGAACTCGTCGCAATTGGAAATGAGCAGGTTCGACGTCGAATTCTTCACGCCCACGCCGATCACGCTCTTGTCGTTCTCCTTCAGCTTGGAGACGAGAGGCGAAAAGTCCGAGTCGCCCGAGCAGATCACGAACGTCGTGATGTGCCCCTTCGAGGCGACCAGGTCCATGGCGTCCACGACCATCCGGATGTCGGCGGAGTTCTTCGCCGAGTAATTGCGCTGCGGGATGTCGATCAGCTCGATGGCCGCTTCGTGGAACTCGCGCTTGTACTCAGAGTACCGCGTCCAATCCGCGTACGCCTTCTTGAAAACGATCCTCCCCTTCTCGATCAGCCGCTGGAGGACGAGGTGGATGTCGAACTTCTTGTACTGGGCGTCCCGAACGCCGAGCGCGATGTTCTCGAAGTCGATGAAGAGCGAAAGCCGCTGGTCGACCCCGACGCGCGCGGGCGGCGCTCCGGCCACGCTCATCGGCGCGCTCGAGGGCAGAGTCGGGGCGGGGATAGGCGGCGAGCTCGCCTCCTCGGCCGGCCCCGAGAAGGCCTTGTGCCTCCGGGCGCCGCCCCGGCGCCGCCGGGGCTTTCGGTCTCCCTCCGCGGACTCGGCCGCGGGAAATGGAACGGTTTCGTCGGTCATGATGTCCTTTCTGGCGCGTAATCAAACGCGGATGTCGTCAAGACGAAGGTCGCGAGCACCCGGGCGATCTCGCGCCCGCTCCCGTCCACGATCTCGACCTCCCCCACGTTCACGCGTCGTCCCTTCTTGAGAATTCGTGCCCGCGCCAGCACCTCGCCCCGGGCCCGTCGCAGGAAATGGATCGTCAGATCCGTCGTCGCGAATCCCATCTTTCCGTCAAAATTCGTTGCCAGAGCGAAGGCCACCGCGGAGTCGGCGAGCGTCGCAAGAACTCCGCCGTGAACGGTCCCGGAGCCGTTCGTGACCTCCTCGCGGTACGGCAGGCGCAGCACGCAACGGTCGAGCGACAGCTCCTCGAGGCTCGGGCGCAGCCACCCCAGCGCGGGGGAGTCGGCGAGGCGTTTCCGAAGGCGCTGCAGGAGGTCGGGGGTAACTCCCGCCCGGTCCTGCGTGGCCGGTTGCAGGCTCACGAATTTCCCATTGTACGCGATCCGGACAAACCTACTCCGAAGGCTCCGGAGCGACCTCCGCCGTATAGTACGGAAGCTCCTCGGCGCGGCGGGTCGAGTTGTCCAGGTGGCGGGGGACCTCGACGAGCGTCCTCGTCACATTCGGATCACACACCGCGTTGTCGCATTCGTACGTGTACACGTTCTTGTCGGCATCCTTGCGGAACTTGACGATGGTCTGATACCCGTCGCAGTTACCGCACCGGATCGACATCATGAAGATGTCGATGACGTGGAGCTCGGGGCGATCCTCGGTCGTCACGGCCCAATGATACGCTGTGCCGCCCAGCGGGAGGTGACGATGGTGAGGCATCTCGCATTGCTTGCGGCCCTACTCCTCGCGACACCGGCAGGAGCCGCCCCGGGCGAAGGTCAGTTCGAGAAAACGGTCCCGTTTCCGCGAGATCGCCCGGCTCGTCTCGACTGGACGTACCAGAAGTGCACGATTCGCAGCGTCCAGGTCAATAACTATCCCAATGCGGAAGACATCGAAAAGGCACGCACGAAGGATCCCGGCGACCACTCCTGGCTCTGGTGGCAGTTCGACGTCGACAACCGCGGCACGCGAGACTGCAAGCTCCACCTGTGGGTCGAAATCCTCGACAAGTCGGGCAAGGTCGTCAAGGACGGTGACCGCAGCGCCGCCGTGGAGGCGGGCAAGGTCGACGAGTCGTTCCGGGTTTCCACGCGCATGCGGACTCTCGACGCCGCCGATTCTCCGAAGGTGCGCCTGCGTGCCGAGATCATCCCGAAATAGCGCCCGCATCCGATGAGCTCCGACCTCACCCGCCCGGAGCCTCCCCGGGACTACGCCGCAGCCCTGTCGGGCGCCGCGCATCGCTTCCGGCAGGTCGGCATCCTGGCGGCGGGCGGCGACGACCGCGTCGCCTTCCTTCAGGGCCAGCTCACCCAGGACGTGCGCACTCTCGTGCCCGGCGCCTCGCTACCGGCCGCCGGCCTCTCGCCCAAGGGAAAGATCCTCTATTTCGGAAGGGTCGTCGCGCTGCCCGAGCGCCTCCTCATCATCGGGCCCGGCGTCGCCCGCCCGTTCGTCCAATCGCACCTCGCGAAGTACGCTGCCTTCCAGAAGGTCACGATCTCGGATGCCACGGATGAGTTCTGCGTGGTCGGCCTGTATGGCCCCGCCGTGGCAGAAATCGAGACGCCCGAATACGCGCACCGCCTGCCGGCCGAGGGAGAGTTCGCCGCCGGTCTCCTCGCCCCGGCCCGCCACCGGGAAGAGCTCGGCCTCGTTCTCGTCGCGGCTGGATCGACAGCCCTCGGCCAGGCGGCGGGCGAGATCCTGCGTATCGAGGCCGGGCGGCCGCGATTCGGCTCCGAGGCCGACGAGAACACGCTGCCCGACGAGATTCAACTGTCGGCCGCGATCTCGATGACGAAGGGCTGTTACGTGGGGCAGGAAGTGGTCGCGCGCCTGCGGACGTACGGGCGCGTCAACCGAAGGCTCGTCGGATTTCGCTTTCCGGGTGCTCCGGTTCCGCCGGGGACCGTGTACCCGGACGCCGACAAACCCGGACTCGAGCTCGGTCGCGTAACGAGCTGCGCCCGCTCGCCGCGGTTCGGGCCGATCGGGCTTGGCTTCGCGTTTCGCAACGTCGCGTTGGGCGCCGCACTCGCCAACGCGGGCCAACCGGAGAGCCTGGCCGTGCTCGCGCCGCTGCCCTTCGCGTGAGGGCGCACCCGGCCCTCCGACGCTTCGAGATCCACCTCGCTCTGGCCGGCGCGCAGACAGGCTTCGCGCTCTTTCCGATCCTCGGGAAGCTCGTGCTCGCCGCCGTGCCGCCCTTCCTTTTTGCGGCCTTTCGCGTGGTAGCCGCCGCGATTCTCCTCGAAGGGATACGGCGACTGCGCTCTCCCGAGGCGATTCGCGCGAAGGACCGTCCGCGGATGCTGCTCTATGCGCTCCTCGGCGTTTCCTTCAATCAGGTTCTCTTCATCACGGGCCTCTTCCTCACGACCGCCATCAACACGACGATCCTGACGGCCACGATCCCCGTTTTCACGCTTGCCGCGGCCGTGCTCCTCCGCCGCGAGCGGATGACGAAGCGATCCGCTCTCGGTCTCGCCCTGGCCGGCGCCGGGGCGCTCGCGCTGCTGAACGCCCAGCGCTTCGACTGGGGAAGCACGTCCTTTCGGGGGGACCTCTTGATCCTGGCCAACTGCACGTCCTATTCGCTGTACCTCGTTCTCTCCCGGCCGGTGCTGGCCCATTACCGGGTCGCCACGTTCACCGCCGCCGTCTTCCGTTACGGGGCCGCCCCCATCGTCCTGCTCGCGCTGCCCGAGCTGCGCCGTTTCGAGCCGGCGAACGTCTCGGCGCTCGCCTGGATCTGCCTGGCGGGCGTCATCCTCGTGTGCACCGTGGTCCCGTATCTGTTGAATTCCTGGGCGCTCGCGCGCACGCACGCATCCCGCGTGGCGTTCTACGTGTTCCTGCAGCCACTGATTGCCACCGTTCTGGCGGTCCTCGTCCTCGGAGAGGGCCTCACCGTCAAGACGGTTTGGGCCGCTCTGCTCATCTTCGCCGGACTCGGCGTCACGCTCGTCGGCGGACGCCTTCCGGCCCGGCCCATACCCTAGTCCGTCCCGCTCCACGCCTTCCAGGACTCGAAGCATTCCTCGACCTCATCCACGAAGCCGGCATGCCTCGGCTGCCAGCCGAGCAGTCGTTCGGCCTTGCGCGAATCCACGTGCTGGTCGAGAGCGAGGCACCGGGCGAAGTCTCCCAGGGTCTCGGCCGCCCGCGCAACAGGCACGCTCTCGATTGCCCCGGCGTAGCCGGTGACGCGGGCCACCGCCTGCGCCATTCCGAGAACGCTTGCATGCGAGCGGTCCGTCACGTTGAAGATTTCGCCGGACAGGCCGCTCTCGGCAGCCCGGACGTAGGCGTCACCGAGGTCGTCCCGATGGACCATCGCCCACCGCGCGCTTCCGTCTCCCACGATCCGAAGCGCCCTCTGCGCTGCGTCCCGGAACCAGATGGAGGTAAGGCTCCCCTGCCGCCCGTAAACGCAGCCGGGCCGAAGCACCAGAGCCCGAACGCCGGGAGCGCCCAGAACCCGCTTTTCGCTCTCCGGCCGCCCCGCGACCGCGCGTGCCGGATCGACCGGCGAGGTCTCGTCCACCGGGCGGCCCGCGGTGTCGCCATAGATCCAGACGCCGCTCGTGTAGAGAAGCGTTTTCGGCCGCGCTCCTCGACCGGCGGTCGAGACGAGAGCTTCGATCGCCCGCCGGTCCGCGGCGAACGGGTCGGTACCCGCCACGCTCGCGGCGTGCACGAGCACCGAACAGGCTTCGGCCGTGCCGAGAAAGGTGCCCGGCTCCTCCAGGGAGCCCCGAACCGGCCGTATCTCCTCCCGGGCAAGAGCTCGCGCCTTCTCGTCGGTACGCGCCAGGCCCCAGACCTGGTGGCCTGAGCGTCGAAAGGCCGTCGCCACGGCCTGACCGACGTAGCCCGTCGCGCCGGTGACGAAGACCCTCATGCGGGGGCCGAATCGCCTCCACCCAACCAGCGGTAGAAGGCACCCGCGATCGCGGCCCCCAGGATCGGTGCCACCCAGAAGAGCCAGAGCTGGGCGATCGCCCAGCCGCCCACGAAGATCGCCGGTCCGGTGCTGCGGGCCGGGTTCACGGACGTGTTCGTCACGGGGATGCTGATGAGATGGATGAGTGTCAGCGCCAGGCCGATCGGTATCGGCGCGAACCCGGCAGGCGCTCTCTTGTCCGTCGATCCGAGAATGATCACCAGGAACATGAACGTCATCACGACTTCGCAAACGAGCGCCGCCTGGAGCGAGTAGCCCCCTGGCGAGTGCTCCCCATAGCCATTGGAAGCGAAGCCCCCGGAGAGATCGAAACCGGCCTTCCCGCTGGCGATCAGGTACAGAACCCCGGCCCCGGCGATGGCACCCAGAACCTGAGCGATGACATAGGGCACGAGTTCCGCCGCGGGAAACCGCTTCCCCGCCACCAGACCTACGGTGACTGCAGGATTGATATGGCAGCCTGAGATGGGTCCGATCGCGTACGCCATGGTCAAGAGTGTCAGGCCAAACGCAAAGGCAACGCCGGTAAATCCGATCCCCAGGCCGGGGAAAGCCGCAGCCAGAACCGCGCTGCCGCATCCTCCCAGAACCAGCCAGAAAGTACCGATGAATTCCGCGACGGTCCTCTTGCCGAGGGGCATGAGCGACTCCTCCTCTCAGTTCTCGATACCGCGGGGAAACGGGGGCCAACTCTAATCGCGTTTGCCGCGACGGGCAAGGACCAGCTCCCGTTCGATCAGGGCCCCGTCAGCACGTCGTAGTGCGTGACCGTCGGCTCGAGCTCGAGCAGGAACTCGGCGTCCTCGGGATAGTAGCGGGCGCGTTCCAGCTCCTCACCCGCGAATCGGCGGATCGCCTCGCGAGATTCCCAGAGCGAGACGAGCAGGAAATGCGCGACACTGCCCTCCGTCCGGCGCAGGACGTAGACACCGCGATTCCCCGGGGTGCCCCGGTAGCCGGGAATACCGGTCTTCTCGAGATATGCGCCATATGCCTCCGCCCTTTCCGCAGCGACCGCACCATGCCACAGGCGAGCGATCACGCTGCGCCTCCCCGCGGCAAGCCGCGGAATTCCTCGAGCCGGGCGACGACCTCGGCCGGGGCGCGACCCGCCCGGCCGTGCGGGTCGGTGAAAACGTGATGGGTTGACCCCTCCGCCAGCAGAGCCCGGGCGGGGCTGCGGACCTCGTAGGCGAACGTGCAGCCGCGGACGCCGAGCTCGATCATTCGCGTCGAGACCATTATCGGGTCGTCGTAGCTCGAACGCCTCCGGAATATGCATTCGACGCGCGTGACCGGAATGTAGAGCCCCGAGCGTTCCATGTCGGCGTATGGAAGGCCAGCCGCCCGGCACCACTCGGTCCGGCCGATCTCGAACCACACGAGGTAGTGCGCGTGGTACACGATACCCATCCGGTCGGTCTCGGAGTAGCGGACGCGCAAATCGGTATCGACGGCGCGCACGGTGGCCTGCTAGAAGCGCTCCGCCAGCCGCTGGCGCACGACGTTGGGCACGAGGCCGGTCACGTCTCCACCCAGACGCGCGAGCTCCTTGACCAGACGGCTCGACACGTAGGAGTACTCCTCCTTGGCCATGAGAAACACCGTCTCGATCGAGGGAGCCAGGCGCCGGTTCATCAGAGCCATCTGCAGCTCGTACTCGTAGTCCGACACGGCGCGCAGCCCCCGCACGATGATCGTAGCGCCCGAGCGCGTCGCGAAATCCACGAGCAGCCCGGAAAACGACGCGACGGCCACCGACGGGTCTCCCCCCACGATTCCTCCGATCATGCCCGCTCGCTCCTCGACCGAGAACAGCGGCGTCTTCTGGTCCTGCTCCAGGATCGCCACGATGACGCGATCGACGAGACGGCGTGCGCGCGCGAGGATGTCGAGGTGTCCGTTGGTCAGGGGATCGAAGGAACCGGGATAGACGGCAATGCGCTCCGTCATGATCTTCTCCCTGCTTCGGTGGTCGCTGTACGGAGGCCTTCGGCCAGCAGATTATAGGCGGACACCGTGAGGAAGAGGGCGAGGCCCGGGAACAGCGCCATCCACCAGGCTTCTTCGATCAGTCCCGGCGCCGCCGAGAGGATGCCGCCCCACGAGGTCGCCGGAGCAGGAAGCCCGACGCCCAGAAAGGAGAGCGACGCCTCCGCCAGAATCGCCCAGCCCACACCGAAAGCGGCCGAGACGATCAGCGGCGGCAACGCGTTCGGAAGCAGGTGCCGCACGAGGATGCGCGGCGTGGAGGCTCCGGCCACGCGGGCGGCGCGCGCGTAGTCGAGCTCCTTGATCTTCAGGATCTCGGCCCGGGCGTAGCGGGCGTCACCGGCCCACGTCGTGAATCCGATGGCGAGGATCACCGTCAACGGCGAAGGCGGCAGCAGGGCTGCCAGGGCCAGCAACAAGAACAACACCGGGAAACAGAGCATCACCTCGATCAGCCGCGACAGGACGAGGTCCACGCCTCCCCCGAAGTACCCGGCCGTAGCGCCGACCGCGAAGCCAACGCCGAGCGACACGGCCGCCGCCACGAGCCCGATCGCGAGGGAGATCGGCGTCGCGGTCACGACACGCGACAGCAGATCGCGACCGAGATCATCCGTGCCGAAGAGATGGGTTCTCGAAGGCGGGAGCAGCCGCTGCTCGAGCCGGATCTCCCGGGCGCGCTGCGCAAAGAGCGGCGCGCAAGCGGCCACGACCCAGAGCAGAACGACGAGGGCAAGCCCTGCCCGGGCACTCGTCGGCAATCGGGCACGCAAGGTCGAGGCAAATTGCACGGCTGTCTATCCCACCGCGCCGTCGCGGACGCGCGGATCCGCTGCCGCAAGCGCGATGTCCGAGGCCAGAGTGGCAGCCAGCATCGCGACCGCCGCGACGAGCGACAGTCCGAGGATCACCGGGTAGTCGCGGGCGAGGATCGAGTCGAAGTACAGGCGCCCGAGCCCCGGCCAGGCAAAGATCTTTTCGACGATGACGCTCCCGGACAGCACCGCCGGCAGCAGCAGGCCGAAAAGCGTGATGACGGGCAGGAGCGCGTTGCGAAGGGCGTGCCTCCAGAGCGCCTGCCGGCGCGAGGCTCCCCGGGCGCGAGCCGCGAGGACGTAATCGCTCGCCCGGGCCTCCGCCACTCCCGACCGGACGAGGCGCGCGACGAAGGCCAGGGTCCCGTAGGTCAGACACGTCACCGGAAGCGCCAGGTGCGCGAGGCGATCCGAAATCCCCACCAGTCCCGACGCCGGGGTGTCCGACGCGACTCCGTAGAGCGGGAGCCAGCGCAGCTTCACCGAAAAAAGCGTCTGCAGGAGCAGCGCCACCCAGAAGGTCGGCAACGAGTACAGCCCGAACAGCGCGGCTCCCGAGAGACGGTCGAAACCGCCCTCGGGATTTCCGCCCGCCATGACGCCGATCGGGATCGCCAGCCCGAAAGCGAGCAGGAGGGCGAGGCCGTTGAGCACGAGCGTGTGCGGAAGTGCCTCCCGGATGCGCTGCGAGACGGGCCGATGGTCGACAAAGGATTCGCCCAGGTCGAGCCGGGCGACCCTGCCAATCCAACGCCCGAATTGCTCGGGAAGCGGACGGTCCAGGCCATACAGCCGTCGCATTTCCTCGGCGGCCCGGCCCGAGGACCGGCGCAGCGAATCCGGGCCGCCCGACGTCGGGCTGCCCGGAGCCAGATGCAGCAGCAGAAACACGATCACGCAGATGCCGAACAGGGTTGGGATCGCGAGGAGCAGCCGGCGCAAGACGTAGCCGATCACGGAGCCGCTCTCCCCGGCGCGCCGTCGCCCGGCGCCTGCCACCAGCCGAGCGGGCCCGGCCAGATGCCGAAGAACCCGAGCGGCGAGGCGACCAGCCCGCGCACACGGCGCTGGAACCCGAAACGCTGCGCGGCATTGACGACGAAGACCGCCGGCGCATCGTCGCGAAGGATCCGGTGCAGACGGCGCAGAAGCACGATGCGGCGAGCGGCGTCCATCTCGCCGCGCGCCTCTTCCATCAGCCGGTCCGTCTCGGGATTCGCGTAGCACCCGTCGTTGATGCCGTTGGGCGGGCACTGCGACGAATGCCAGTAGGGATAGGGGTCCGGGTTGGGATCCACGGCGGACCAGGCCAGGGAGGCCGCCTCGAAATCTCCGGCATCGACCCTCTCGACGAAGGCCGCCCATTCGATGGCGCGCACGCGAGCCGTGACGCCCACACGCCCGAGCTCCGTGGCGAGCATCTCGTCGATCTGCCGCCCGGTCTCCGAACCGGCGGACACGAGCAGGTCAAATTCGAACTCCCGTCCCTCGCGGTCGCGGATCCCGTTGCCGTTCGTGTCTTTCCAGCCCGCCTCCTCCAGCAGGTGCACGGCGCCGGCCGGATCGAACGGCAGCGGAGGCACGGCGGGATCGTAGGCGGGCGAATCGGGAGCCCAGGGCCCCGATACGATGCGCGCCGCGCCGCGATACAGGCTGCGCACGATCGACGCCCGATCGAGCAGCATCGTCACGGCCCGGCGAACCCTCGCATCCGCGAACAGCGGCGACCGATTGTTCAGGGCGATGTAGCTGTAGTCGAGGTTGTAGAACTCGACCGCCCGGCAGCAGGCCACGAAATCGGGGTCGCTCGCGGCCTTCCGAGAAAGTCCCGGGTCGAGCTGGTCCACGTCGAGCTCACCGGCGGTCAGCAGGCGGTACGCGGTCGTGTTGTCCGGCAGAATCCGGAAGACGATCCGATCGAAGTGTCCGCGCGCGCCCCAATAGCGCGGGTTGCGTTCGAGTTCCACCGATTCCTGTGCCTTCCAGGACACGACACGGTAGGGGCCGTTCGAGAGCGGAGCCCGGTTGTCTGCGGCCCTCAGGAAGTTCTTCCCGGCAAACCGATGCTCGGGAAGAAGCGGCAGCACGAACGCCATCATTCGGAAGGCATAGGGACGGCGAAAGCGCACCCGGAACCGGCGTGCGTCCAACCGCTCGACCGAATCAAAGTCGTCGAAGAGCGGCTTGAACACGTTGGCAGGAACCTTGGGGTCGACGATCTTTCGGATCGTGAAGAGCGCATCGCTCGCGGCGACCGGGCGCCCGTCCTCCCACATCGCATCCGGACGCAGGGTGATCGTGTACGAAAGCCCGTCCGGAGAAATCTCGGAGCCCTCCGCAAGACCGGGAACGAGGTTCAAATGGGAATCGAAGTCGTACAGGTTGCGCTGTACGTACTGGAGTACCTGCGCCTCCGGGGCGCTCGATTGCAGGACCGCGTTCAGAGTCGTCGGCTCCCCGTCGAGGCGCCGCCGCAGCGTCCCGCCGTCGGCCGATTGGCCATCGCGCGATTCGTCCAGGAATCCGAGCGAGGGGCTCGCCGGCGCGGTGGGCCTCGGCCGCAGCGTCGGCCCTGGAGCGGGCTCCTCCCGCGCGCGGCAGGCGATGGCCAGCCACACCAGCCCGAGCGCCCAGGCCGCGATGCCTCTCTTCATGCGCCGAGGATTATGACGCCTTACGCGCGCGCCGTGCGCCTCGAAGGCCCGGAGGCCGAGCTACGGCGCCGAGAGCGAGGCGACCGCCACGTTGCGCGACGCGTCCGTCGCGCGGACGAGGAGATACCCGCCGCGGGACTCCGGAGGGAGACGAATCGCGTAGGTCTCCATGAGCGAATCCGAGAGCCCGTCCTTCGGCTCGATCCGAACCCACTTGCGGGCGTCCAGGCTGTACTCGACCTCCAGAATCGGCGAGCCGAGATCGCGGGCCTCGAACTCGAAGATCCCCGGCGATGTGCGCAGCGGCTTGATGACGGGCGGCGTGTTGTCGACTCGGACCGGGGCCGACTCGCGCGTCCCCGTCTTCCCCTCGCCCGGATTCGCGTCGGCATCGGAGGCCGTTATGCGAAAGACGTATTCCCCGTCCGGAAGGGACGTGGCGTCGAAGGAATAGTAGGTCTCGCGGATCTCCTTTTTCAGCGGGATCCACTTCGCGCTTGCCACGGGCCGAAACTCGATCTCGTAGACGAGCGCATCCCCGTCCGCATCAGAAGCCTTCCACTGCAGCGTCCGGTAGCCCTTCCGGTACAGCTTTCGAGGCGAGCCTTCCGAGCGCGACTCCTCGAGGCCGGTGAAGATTCCGCGCTCGTCCGGGGTCGAGGTCTCGAAAACGTTCGAACCGCCGGATCCCGACCGTGCCAGCACCTCGGCCGGCTCGAGCGCTGCGAAGCTATCGATCATCGGCGCGGTGTTGCGATTGCGGTAGGCCGCTTCCGTCCGCCGCACCGACGGCACGTGCGTGCCGTCGGAGGCCATCCTGACGCGCCACTGGAGGAAGCGCCCCTCGGGCGCCGCCACGCCGAGCGAGCGGTCCCCGCCCGCCCAGGCCGACCAGGCGCTCCACGTGGAGTCGGGAATCGCGGACCCGCCCGACCGGAACGAGAACTCGATTTGCGTTCCGGCCGGCGCGTCCCCATCCCAACGAAATGCGCCGAAGCGGCTCGTCCTCCCGGTGTCCTTGACTGCCGAGACGTACTCGCCGGTCGCGGCACCATCCCGCCCGCGATAAAGCGCGCTCGATGCGTTCGTTCCGACGTCCGAGCCGGCGAGCAGCGTGACCTGCTTCTCGTCGAAGGTTCGGACGAGGGCCGAGGAGTCCGGCGCGACCGCATACAGCCTGCCCTTCGGGCCGGTCGCCGCGAGAACGCCGGGGCCATCCTCGTCAGGCCCGATGTCGAACACGATCTCGTCGCTGCTCGTCCACGCCGTGCGAGGCGGCTCTGCGTCCTCGAAGACGACGACCTCAGAGGAATAGCCCCCGCGGGGCCCGGATCGCGGAGGCGCCGGACGGGCCGACGAGACGGAGACGGAGACCTCGCCTTTCCCGCGGTCCTCGTCCTCCGACGGCCCCGAGCTCTTCGGAGCCTTCGGCGCCGGGAGGGCGACGGGAATCGAGATCGGCTCGGAAGAGCCGGCCGCGGGAATCTCCGCCGCGCCCGCGGCGGCCCAGACCCGCCCGGAACGGTCGGCCGCGATCGCGGTGATCTCGGGCTTGGACGAGTCGTAGACCGTCTCGACGCGGCCGTCCTTCTCGATCCGGATCACGAGGCCCGATCCGGACGTCCCGGCCCAGATGCGGCCCTTCGCGTCGGCGAAGAGGGCCCTCACGTGCTCGTCGGGCGTGACGTGCGCGCGCTCGCCCTTCCCGGCGGCAGTCACGCGATGGATCTCGCCCGGCAGACCAGTTCCGACGTAGAGCGTGGGCCCCGAAAACGCGAGGGCCCAGACGTACCGGGCCTTCGTGTCGTAGTACAGGGAGGTCTTTCCCCGATCGATGCGGTACACCTTGCCTCCGGGCGAGGCGCCCACGTACACCGCGCCGTCCGGGCCGACGGCCAGCGCCGTCACCTCCTGCTCCTCGAGTGTAGCCTCCGTCTCGACCTTGCCCGATGGCGAAACGCGGAGAACTCTTCCCGAGTCCCCCGTCGCGACGAACAGGTCTCCCGACGAGCCCTGCGCCGCCGCGAAGAGAACAGGCTCCGAAACACCCTCGATTCTCACGAGTGGCCGGCCGAGGCGCAGGGTTCCGCTGGCCGCGACCGAAATCCCCCGCGCCTCGCCGGCTGAGAAGTCCGCCGCCGTGTCGCAGACCCAGATTTTCACGGCCGCGCCGGCCGCGGCGCCGGGCCGCAGGCAGAGAGCGAGCGCGATGACCGCCCCCGGGGTGCGCCGCCTCACCAGGTCCTCGCCTGGACTTCCAGGGTCAGGCGCGCGGATCCCGAGACCGGTACCGGCTGTTCGATCGATTCTCCCTGCAGCCTCAGGTACCCGAGGTTCGGCGTTCCGTCGCCGGGACCCCGCTCCCTCAGCAGAGCCGCCCGAGTGGGAGGCAGGCCAGCGAGCGACTCGCCCTTGACGAGCGCGCCCGGGGCGTTTCGATAGACCATGAGGTTGAGCGTGTTCGCCGGACGCACACGCGCGAGGAAGTCGAGAACCTGGTCGAGCGAGTGCGGGTCCGGCGGGAAGAGCGACAGGTCGTACGCCGTGGCCGCGCTGCCGTCGCCGACGAAAATCGTCAGGGGACCGGGGGGCACGTCTTCCGGCACGTGGGCGGTCATCACGACGCGGCGCGGGCCGCCGCGGAAGTCTTCGAGATCGACCCAGATCGGCACGGCGTCGCCGGGGTGCGCGCTCTCCTTCGCCGCCTCGACATGCACGATCCGGGCGCTCTGCAGCCGATCGGAGTGCGCGATCTCGACGTCCACGCCCCGGATGGAAAGGTCGCGGAATTCATTCGCCATCAGAAAGTTCGTCAGCACCGCCAGCGAAGCCACGGCCTCGTCCTTGGCGGCCAGCCCCGTGAAGACGGAGTCCCACCGGACCGTGCGCTCCGTCGTCTGGATGGTCGACTTCCAGACGATCGTGCGCTCGCCCGCGCGTTTCTCGAGCGTCGTCACCACATTGTCGATCGCCATCGCCAGCAGAATCGGCGTGAGCATCGAGTTGTGGACGACCTCGAAGTGGAAGGTCTGGGTCGGAAGCTCCTCGGAAGAGATCCGGATCGTCACCGGAACCATCGTGGGCGCGCTCCCGAAGCTGCCGAGGATCCCGGTCGACCGGTCCTGCGATACCGACCCGAGGACCGGACCGGTCGTCGAGAACTTGAAAGAGCGGTAGAGCGACGGCAGGACCGTCAGCACGTCCGCCTGTGCCATCGGCATGTTCACCGGTCCCATCGAGAGGAAGGGGTGGCCGAAGGCGAGCAGGGACTTCTCGTCCACCCAGGTCACCGTCCCGGTCGCCGAAAGAACCATGTCTCCCGACAGCAGCACCGCCGCGACGGCGGAACCCGGCTCGAGCCGACTCGACACCGCCGGCTGGGCATTCACGGACGCGGCGTGCGCCGATGCCCCCGATGGCGCGACCACCCAGCCTGCCGCCTCCGCGACTCGCCCGAACAGCCTCCCGGGCCCGACTGCACCGGAAAACGACACCGGCAGCGGCAACGGCGAAAGGCCCGAAGCGGACTGCTCGGCGCGAAAAGGCTTCCAGAGCGCCGTCAGCGAATCCTCGAAACTCCGGTCTCGAAAAGTCGCGACGAACGCGGCCGCGCGCGTCGCGGCACCTCCGATGGGCACGGGCGGCGAGGCCGGGGCCTTGCGGATATCGAGCATGCTCTGGATGGGAGTGATTCCGCAGATCGCCTCCCGCGAAAACGGCCATCCGTACGCGAGCGCTCCGATCAACTTACCGTTCACGTAGACCGGGCTGCCGCTCATACCCGCGATGATCCCGGTCCGGTCGAGCGCCTCGCTCAGGATGCGCGCGAGGATCAGGTCCTGTTTGGGCGCATAGCTCTTCAGGAGACCGATGATTTCGACCTCGAAGCGCTGGACCCCCTTGCCGTCGCCGAGATCCGAGAGCCCATAGCCGCGCATCCCGGGTGCGAGCTCGCCCGCCGGAAGAGTCTCGGTAGGCGCCGCAAGCACGTCGCCGGCCCCCAATGCGATCGCCAGGGCCAGCAGAGCTCGACCCATCCGTTGCCTCACGGCAGGCACAACGCCAGCGGTTCGCCGCTCCATTCCCTTTGACCCTCTTCGGAGCCTATGTTACGGTCGAAACCGATGGTGGCATCCGCCTTTCAAGCCGTTACCTCCGAAAACCTCCCCGGATCGACATCCATCCTCTCCTTTTTCGCCGAGACCGGCGCGACGGCGAAGGTCGTCCTCGGCATCCTCCTCTTCTTCTCCTTCGTGTCCTGGGTGATCATTTTCGCCAAGTTCATCCGGCTGCGGCGGGTCGCCCGCCAGTCGGAGCGTTTCGTCACCTTTTTCCGCAAATCCAAGCGGTTCTCCGAGGTGAACACGTTCGCGGGCGAGCTCGCCGATACGCCTCTGACGACCCTTTTCAAGGCCGGCTACGCCGAACTGGACGCCCAGGTCAAGGCGATCCGCGCCGACGACGCGCCGACGACGGCCGGAGGCTCCCAGGGCAAGCTCCTGATCAAGAACATCTCGGGGATCGAGCGTGCTCTCGAACGGGCCATCGGCGTCGAGATGTCCCGGCTCACGCGGTCCATGACGTTCCTCGCCACGACCGCTTCCGCCTGTCCCTTCATCGGGCTCTTCGGAACGGTGTGGGGAATCATGCAGTCCTTCCGTGCGATCGGGCAGACCGGCTCGACGTCCATCGCCGCCGTTGCGCCCGGCATCTCCGAGGCCCTCGTGAACACGGCCGCCGGTCTGGCCGCCGCGATCCCCGCCATGATCTTCTACAACTACTTCATGGGAAAGGTCCGTGAGCAGCGGGCCGGAATGGAAGATTTCTCCCTGGAGTTCATCAATCTGGCCGAGCGCAACTTTACCTAGGACGGACGGTCTTGAGTCTTGCGGTGTGCACCCTGAGCGATCGAGACGTTCACGACGACTCACAATTCACCATTCGCAACTCGCAACCCGCCTGAATGGCCTTCCAGCGTCAATCGCGCGACGAGTTCGATCACCTGGCGGACATCAACGTCACTCCGCTTGTGGACGTCATGCTCGTCCTGCTCATCATTTTCATGGTCACGGCGCCGATGCTTCACCAGGGCATCTCCGTGGCCCTGCCGAAGACCGCCACGACGAACCTGCGCTCGACCCTGGAGGATCCAATCGTTCTCTCGATCTCGAAGGACGGGCTCTACTACATCAACGAGACTCCCGTCGCGCGCGGAATGCTCCGCGACCGCCTCCGCGCAATCCTCCGGGGGCACAAGGAAAAGTCCGTCCTGCTCAAGGCCGACCGCAGCCTGTCCTACGGCACGGTGATCGAGACCCTCGACCTGCTCAACCGCATGGGCATCGAGAGTCTCGGCATGATCACCGACACCTCCGGCAGCACGAGGTCGAAATGAGAGCGCAGGTCTCCGCTCTCCGCTCACAGCTCTGCGCCGCGCACCGGCCGGAGGCCGTCTCCGAGCCGCCGTCGGAAAGCTGACGGCTGAGAGCTCCGCATGGACGCTGTCGCCAACATCCTCGCGGAACGCCGGGAGGACTCGCTTCCCTGGGCGCCCGCAGCAATGCTCGCGGCAGTGCTCCACGCGGGAGTCATAGGCGGTTTGATCCTGTCGACCCTTTCCCGGCCGATGCGTTACGCGCCGCCCCGGGCGGTCGCGGTTCGCCTGATCGCAGCGGGATCCATCGCGGTGCGAGAACCCGCCCACACTCAACCGGCGCCTCCGGCCGCGGCGCCGAGGCCGAAGATCGAGAAGCCCCCCGAAGAGCTGCCGCAGCCGCCCTCGAAGAAGGCCCTCCTGCTGCCCGCCAAGGAAAACAAGAAGAAGCCCACACCTCCTCCGGTGAGCCGTCCCGGCCCCGCCGCCACTCCCGCCGTCAGCCTGCCCTCCCCAGGCGAGGACGCGGCGGCAAACGCGCCACCGGGCCCGGCCGCCGGGGCGGGCGGCACGGCCGGCATCGGCGGGCTCAAGCTCGATCAGGCGGACTTCAAGTATCCCGTCTACATCGAGCGCCTGGTTCTGATCATCAGCCTCAACTGGTTCCGGCCCTCTCAGTCCGTGCAGACGAATCCGATCGTCCATTTCCAGATCGAACGCGACGGCACGGTCACCGATCCCCGCATCGTGACCTCGAGCGGCCTCGCCTTCGTGGATAGGGCGGCGCTTCGCGCCGTCATCGCCTCCTCCCCGTTGCCGCCACTGCCCGCCGACTACGCGGGGCCTCGCCTGGGCATCCAGGTCGTCTTCGAGTGAGACATCGGAGGTAGCCCATGCATCGAGCTTTTCCGACGCTTCGCGTCCTCGCCGCGCTGGCTCTTTCGAGCCTGCCGCTCGCGGCGCAGGCGCCTGCGCCGGCGACTCCCGGCCCCGCCGACGACATCCAAATCGTCATCAAGGGAGGCGGGCAGAGGCGCCTCGCGGTCGCCGTGCCCGCGCTCTATGCGCCAGGCACGTCGGCGCTGCAGGCCCGCGTGGCGGACCCCTTCACGGGAACGCTGCGATCCGACCTCGAGTACGCCGGCGCGTTCACCATCGCCGATCCCGCGCACTATCCGTCGGGCTCGCGCGATACGCTGACCCCCGAGTCGGCGGACCTCTGGCTCGGCACGGGCGCCGAGGTCCTGGTCGACACGCGCGCCGAAGTCTCCGGCGACCGCGTGTCCGTCGACGCGCGCGTCTGGGACCTGAAGTCGCGCAAGCTCATCCTCGGCCGGCGTTACTCCGGGGGCGCCTCCTACGTCGAGCGCATCGCGCACACCCTCGCCAACGACATCGTCAAGTACTTTACCGGCAAACCCGGCCTCTTCCTGTCGACCATCCTCTTCGTCACCGAGCAGGGCACCAGCAAGGAGATCGCGGCGATGGACTTCGACGGCCGCAACGTGCGGCAGTTGACGTCCCAGCGCACCATGTCCATCAGCCCGACCGCGGAGGGGCGGGTCGCGTACACCTCCTACGGCCACACCTTCCCGCAGATCTGGACGATGGCGCTCGACGGCAGCGACAAGAAGGAAGTGCCGACGGGCGTCGAGCTGAACGCCTCGCCCTCCATCTCGCCCGACGGCACCCAGATCGCCTTCGCAGGCTCGATGAAAGGCAACAGCGACATCTACACGATCGGCATGAATGGAGGTTCCCTCCACCGCCTGACGAACACGCGCGCCCTGGAGGCATCGCCGGCCTGGTCGCCGACGGGGCGGCAGATCCTCTACACCTCCGATCTCGCGGGCACGCCCCAGATTTACGTGATGGACGCCGAGGGAACGGGCTCGCGGCGCGTCACCTTCGCGGGCAATTGGAACGACGAGGGCACCTGGTCGCCCGACGGCTCGAAGATCGCCTTTGCCTGCCGCAATGAAGGCGACTTCAACATCTGCGTCATGGATTTCGCGACCGGCCAGACCATTCAGCTGACGGGGGAGGGCTCCAACGGCCGGCCCTCATGGTCTCCCGACGGCCAGAAGATCGTCTACTCCTCGAGGCCTCCTACCAAAACACCGTGCAGGCGGCAGACGACGTCGAAGACAAGCAGGTCGCCGGGATCGACATCGAAGAAGTGCTGCGCCATCCCGAGCGAATTCGGAAGATCGTGGCGTATGTCCTCGACCACTTCGATACCAAGACTATGCGCGCCCAAGGGTACAGCCTGAGTGAAGCCAGTACGTGGCTTTAACTCGATGCTGGCGTCCGCGTCAATCCCCGCCTTGAGAATCTATTATGACGAGTTCGCCGGAGTACTTGAAGCGCGCGGCTGCGGATCAACTGATGCCGCTGAAGATCGCCACGATCTTCAGCTACGCGGTCAACGAGGACGAGGAGGTCGGCGGCA